>CAWGER010000003.1:0-796042 GCA_963821655.1 uncultured Solirubrobacteraceae bacterium | reverse complement strand
CCGGAAGACCTTCTACGACGTGTTCGCGGACCGCGAGGACTGCTTCCTGGCGGCGTTCGACCAGGCGATCGCTCATGGCGCGAGCTGGTGGGGGAGGCCTACGTGCAGGAGTCGGGTTGGCGCGAGAGCATCCGCGCGGGTCTTGCGAGGCTGTTGATCCTGCTGGACGACGAGCCGGGCATGGCAAAGGTCTGCGTGGTCGAGGCGCTGGGTGCGGGCCCGAAGGTCCTCGAGCATCGCGCGCGTGTCCTTGAGGAACTGGCCGAGGTCGTCGATCGTGGACGTGCGCTGGCGAGCACCACCGCAACAGCTGCCCGAGGTCACGGCCGAAGGTGTCGTGGGAGCAATCTTCGCCGTGCTGCATACGCGACTGCTCGAGGGCAGTGAAGAGCCGCTCACCGGGCTGCTCGGGTCGCTGATGAGCATGGTCGTGCTGCCATACCTCGGGGCGCGTGCCGCGAGCGCTGAGTTGAGCCGGCCTGCGCTCGAGCCGCGCCGGCCCAGCCTTCCGCCCGCGCCCCGGACGACCAAGGACCCGCTCGATGGGCTGAACATGCGTCTCACCCACCGAACCGTGCGCGTGCTGATGGTCATCGCCGAGCGGCCCGGGGCGAGCAACCGGGAGATCGCCGAAGGCTCGGGCATCGCAGATCAGGGCCAGATCTCAAAGCTCCTGACTCGTCTTGCCCGGCTTGAGTTGGTCCACAACACGGGCGACGGCCAAGAGAAGGGGGCGTCGAACGCATGGCATCTGACGGCGCGTGGCGAACAGGTAGAGCGCGCGACCCGCTCCCGTTGATCGCCTGAGGCCGACCAGGTCGCGCTAGGCCGCAACTCCGTCCACCCGCCGTCGTGCGGCGGAGATGCAGGTTTCCGCCGGACGCGGATGTCACGTCGAGCTCTCGCGGTCGGAGCAGGGAGAGGGTGCTTCGCTTCCTGCTGTGGCGACTACTGGGCGTGCTCGCCGCGTTGGCGGGCTCCGCGCTGATCGGATGGTGCCTGGCCGGCGGGCTGGGCAAGGTGCTCCGCGGATCGTCGACCTCGGGCGCGTTCGAGGGGGTCCCCGCTCTCGGGAACATGCTCTCCCAGGCTGCGCGGACAAGCTGGAGCTGGGCTCCCTTCGACGGGATTTCGCAGCCGGGTTTGGCACTCGGGCTCGGGCTCGCACTCGCGGTCCCGGTTGGGCTCGTGCGCTGGCAAGCTCGACGGCGACGTCGCTATGTACGTCTTCGGGTCGAGGCCTACCGCACCGACCGGGCCAGCGCCGAGGCAGTGGTGACGATGTTCGAGGTGCTGCACAAGCGTCTCCTACGCCGCTGGTGGCGGCGACTGCTCCTCGGTCAGCCGGCTGTGGCGCTCGAGGTCCATCACACGGGCGGGTCGCAGGCGATGGGAGCCACCCGAGCGAACCATCGCCTGGCCAAATCGGCCGACGCAACGACGCCGGCCGACCTCCACGGCGGCCAGGCGAGCGGTCCCAACTCCGCCTGGCTGGCGGTCTCCTGCCCGGTGGGGCACGAGAGGATGGTCGAGTCTGCGCTCCAGACCGCCTATCCAAACTGCCGTGTGCGGCCGGCAGGCCGTCTTCTCGGCACGCCGCCGCCGGCGGTGCTGCGGCTGAAGAAGCACACCGAGTTCATCAAGCGGGTCAAGGTCCTCGACCGTTACGAGCACGACCGAGAGCCGCCGATCAATCGACTGATGACAGTCATGGGCGCGTGCCGCGAGCCGGCGTTCGTGCAGCTGGCGATGACGCCCACGCCCGCGTTCTTCGAGCGGTTCGCCAAGCGTCTGTACAAGCGCCACGAGCAGCGTCTGTCGCGTGAGCGCAGAGAGCGTTCACCGATGCGTGATCGATCGATGGTCGAGGACGCGGAGCTTCGGGGGGCCCTCGAGATACAGCACAGGCCGCTGTTCTTCCTGGACCTGCGCGTGGTCGCTCCCAACCGCCGTGTCTGCGAGCGGATTGCCTCAGAGCTGCGTGCGGAGGGCAGAGAGAACCGTCTGATCGAGCGTGGGACGGCTGTGCGCCACGGCCTGCTCGGCCTCTACGCACGCCGGGTGGAGCGAGGGGAGGGCAACCCGCTGCCGTCATTTCACAAGGGGGTGCTCGCCTCGACCGAGCTGGCCGCGCTTTGGCATCTGCCCTCGATCGACTACATGACCGTTCCCTTTGCGCGTGCAGGGCTTCCGCTCGCGCCCGCGTCGCCTTCGATCCTCCGTCCCCGCCGCGGGCCCGGCACCCTGCGCGACGCGTTGGGAGCGGTCTCGATCCACCCCGAGCTACGCAGGCAGAACACCGCTGTGCCGGGAGCCGTCGAGCAGGGCAAGTCCAGCTATCTCGTGGCGACCGTCGCCGAGGACCTCTGCAGGGAGCGCTGCGCGGTGATCGTGCTCGACCCGAAGGGGGACGCGGCGGAGGCGGCGGTAAGCCTCGTGCCGACTGGGCGGACATGCACCCTGCTTGACTTCTCGCGCCCGACCTGCGGCTTCAACCCGCTCGCGGTGGAGGCGCCGGCGGACGTGATCGCCGACTACGTGGTGGCTGCGCTGAAGAACCTGTTCACCGACGCGGATATCCGAGCCTCCTCAGACCGCTATCTGCGCAATGCGATCATCGCGGTGCTGGCCTACGACCGCGAGTCGACCCTGTGGGATGCCGCGCGGCTACTGTCGGTGGGCGAGGAGGGCTACTCGTATCGGAGCAGCGTTGGCGCGAGGGTGCGCACCCTGCCCGAGTTCAAGGAGATATCTCAGTTCTTCACCGCGGAGCTCACGGCACAGCTGGCTGATGCGCGCAGCATGACGACGGCCAAGCTCGATGCCCCGGTCAACAAGCTCGCGCGGCTGCTCAACTCCCCCTCGATCAAGCATGTGCTCCTCAACGACTCGCTGCGGGTCGACTTCGACCGCGTGATCTCCGGAGAAGAGGTGCTCGTGGTGAAGGGAGCGCTCGGTGCGATGGGCGCGGGAAACACGTCCGTGTTGATGCAGCTGCTCGTCGGCATGCTCGACGCGGCACTCGGTCGTCAACAGGATCTCGTGCCCGCCGAGCGCCGCGTGGCTGTGGCGCTGAAGGTCGACGAGGCGCCCCTGGTTCTCAACCGTGGGTTCGCCGAGACATTGGCGCTGAAGCGCTCCGCGGGCCTTGAGACCGTGGCGTGTTGGCAGACCGACGCACAGTGGACCGATCGCGAGGTCCGCGACCAGCTGGACGCCCTGTTTGCGCACCGCGTGTATTTCGCGACGGCCTCGACGCGCGATGCGAGGACCGCGGTCCAGCTGACGATGGCCGAGTTCTCCGACACGGTGCGGCCCGGCGTCGCACACCTCTCCGCACTCGGTCACCCCGACGTTCGCCTGCATCTCCCCAAGCACCACGCGATCGCCAGCTGGACCACCCCGGAAGGACGTCAGCCACCGTTCATCGCGCAGACGATTCCACTGCACGTCGACAACGAGCGCCTCGCCCTGCACGCCGCGCGCCAGCGCGAGCGGGGCGGCCGCCATCGCAGCGACCTGCGCCAGCCCCACTGGGATCGCAGTCGCCGGGGAGCTCAGCACGCTCAGAGCGACGGGCAGGGCTCGATCGCCTCCGAGCCCATCACTCCCGTAGCGGCGAGCCCGCAAGCGGGCGAGCCTCCGGCGAGTCCATCGGACAGCTATCGCGAGCTGGTCGAGCTCGACGGCGCGCACAGCGTGCGGTGGGCCAAGCGGATCGAGTCGCCCAGGTCGCTCGAGCCTGACCGCCTGGACCTGGAGATCCTGACGCTGATCGCGCGCATGCGACATGTGCTGACCAGCCAGGTGCATCGTCGCTTCAACCCCGGGCGCGCCTCCACCACGACCCAGAGGCGCCTCAAGCGCCTGTCGGACGCCGGCTTGGTGGAGCGTTTCCAGTTCCATCGCCGCGACGGCGGAGGCGTGCCGATGTGCTACGTCATCACCGCCGCCGGCCTGGAGCTCCTGCGGGCCGGCGACCGTTCGCTGGCCTCCGCCGAGAGCGAAGCGGACCTCGCCCGCGCTCCGTTCCCGGCCTCATCGCCGCAGAGCAAGGGTCGGCTGCGCCAGGCGCGTCACGACGTGCATGTGACGGGCTGGGTGCTCGCGCTGGAACGGGTCGTCGGCCGGCGCGTCTCCGACGCTGCGCGGACCCGAGGAAAGCGTGCTCTCGCCGCCGATGCGTGCGACCTCCGACGGGAGGGTCGGACTCGGCCCGAGTGATCTTCGCCTGCCGGGGGGGCGCGCGGCCCACGACTTCCTGCGCATCGACGGCTCGGGCGAGCGCGTCGAGGTGGAGCGCTTTGAGACGGTGCGCCCGGACGCGATCGTGGAGCGTCTCCGGGGGCCTCGACCTGATGATCGAGCTCGACGACCGTCTTGCCGGCAACGGGGGAGCGGGCAAGCTCGAGCGGTACGACCATTTCCTGGCCGGCTGGTCGGTGCACACGAGACGGTACGGCGGGCGCATGGACGCGGTGCCGCTCGTGGTCTTCGTATGCCGCGACCGAGCGCGGGCACGGGAGTGCGCCAGACGAGCGGACCCGCTGCTGCGAGCCTGCCGTGCCTACGCGGGTGAGTATCCGTTCGATTGGGAATATCCCGGAAGGGAGCACATCCTGTTCGCGTCAGAGCGCGACATGCACGAGGGGCTGCCACGCGCGTACGGGGTGCCACGACTGCCGTCCGAGGTGCGCGTGGCCGTGGCCAACGGCGACCCTGGCGCGGGCGAGGCGGTGGCGGAGCCGAGGGAGATCCCGCGCGGCGCCCCGTCGCCAGGCCAGGGTCCTTAAACACAAAAAGCGCCTCGAGGCCAACAGCGGAGGCGCCGTGCCAGGCGCCTCCGCTGTCCTCCGAGTCGTTCGACCGGTCCTTGGGCCGAACCTACGACGACCTCCTAGAAGACGAGATCCTCCGCTGGCGCCCGTGCCGGCGCCGACGAGCTCGCCGCTCGGCTCGTCGTCTCCTCGCTGTCCGGTCTCCGAGCGCTCACCGGGGCTGTCCAGGAACTGGATCGTGTCGGCGACGACGCTCACCGCCTGTCGCTTCTGTTGATCGGCGGTTTCCCACTCGCGCCACTCCAGCCGGCCATCCGCCGCGACACGGCTGCCCTTGCGCATGTACTGGCTGACGCTCTCCGCCGACGGGCCGTAGACGCTCAGGTCGAAGAAGTTCGGCTTCTCCTTGTAGCTGCCATCAGCGTCGCGCCGGCTGGAGTTGCAGGCGATGCGCAGGCCGCACACGCTCACGCCCGAGGGCAGCGCCCGCAGCTCGGGGTCCCGCGTGAGCCGTCCGACCAGAACGACGCGGTTGATGCTGAAGTAAGACATGACTGGTCTCCTTGTTGGCTGTAGCCCCCCGCGAGCAAAGCTACGCATCGCCTGGGACGGTTCTCTCGGCCTGTACGATCGCGGTGCTCCTGGCCCCGGCAGCGCATCGAGTGGAACCAGGGCGATCCGCTCGCTCGCGTCCGCCGCCTCGATCGCCCGTCCGGCCGCATGCTCGACCTTGGGTGACGACGAGGTAGAGCACCCCCGCGACCGAGCGGCATCGGGCCCAGGCCAGGCAGATGCCGAGCAGTCGCCGCGGCGCCTTGATCGTCAGCTCGACCTCGACGGCGACCGGCAGTCCCTCCTCGGGCCGCTTCGGCCACAGGACGAGGTCCGGACGGTGCAGCCGCGGACCGCCGGATCCCGCGCTGCCCAGATGCGCGCTCGCAAGCGACCGGCCACGTTCGCGCTCGTCGCGGCGGAGCTCACGCTCGCCGAGCACCTGATGATCCGGGTAGCAGCGTTCGAGCGCGGCGGCGACGTCGGCGCACACGATCGCGTGCAGGGCGTTGGACGCGGTCACGCGACACGGATCGAGCCCGCTGCAGGCCGCAGCTGTGCAGGCCGGCCCGCGTGACCGTGTACAGCGCCGGCGCTCCCCGCAGCGGGTGGCTGCGAGATAGAAGTCGCGCGCGCTCTGCGGCGAGCAGGCGCCCGCGTGCCGAGGCGACCGACATGCCTGCCGGTACGCCAGGGCCTCCGCCGTGATCGCACCCATGCGCGCCGTCCATCCGATGATCGCCTCCCGCTCGGGCGAGGGCGTGTGCCTTGCTTGGACCATTGGTCCTCCTTTCGTTGTCTGTGGAACTCGAGGGACTCGTTGTCTCAGCGCCGCGCAGCGGCGCGAGAGGATGCGCGCGAAACGCACCCTGACCCCGCCGGCGAGGACGATCACCGCCGCCCAGCCCGTGTCGAGGCTCACGATCCCGGTCGAATCGAGCACGCCCTCGCGAATGCGGGTGCGGGTGCTCGCGCCATCGCTGTGGCGGGACGTTCTCCAGGCACCCCTCCTCCCGGCCACGCTCGCGATCAGCTCCGCCGATTCGGGGACCACCTGGCGATGGGCGATCAGCACGGACAGGTTGCCCATCACCTGCTCGAGCAGCCTCTCGCGTCCCGGCAGTCGCAGATCGGAGAGCTCCTGTGTGCACAGCAGCAGGCTGAACCCCGCCGAGCGCGCACGGCCGAACAGCCGGACCACGTGCGCGGCCGCCAGCGCGGAGAACTCGTCGATGACCACGAGCGTGGGCGTCGGCCGCCCCTGCAGCGCTGCCACCGTCGTCTGCAGGTCCTGCACGATCGCCGCGCCGAGCATCTGCGTGAGCAGCGGCCGGCGGTCGGACTCCAGGTTGAAGTACACCACGGCTCGCGCCTGCACCGCCTCGAGCAGGTCGAATCGCGCTCCGTCCGAGGATCTGCGGATCAAGCCACGGCCCCACGTCCGACTCGGACAGGATCGCCAGACGGTCGCGGACGCCTGCCAGGTCGCTCCGCTGACGGGCTGCTCAGCGAATCCAGATAGTCATGGGTCGTCCGGCCTCGGCCTCGGGCAGGCTCCGTACGAGGCTCTCGAGCCGCGCCGGGTCCATGTGCTGCACGATCAGCTGGAGGCTCACCTCCAGATCGGCCCTGCGCAACGCGCGCACGACGTGGCCGAGGTAGCGCTGAGCCTGGCGCAGGTAGTGCGGCTCCGTGAAATGCTCGCCGGCCAGGGCCTTGTCGGCGATCTCGGTCTCGCTTCCCCGTGCCAGCGGGTTGTACACCGATGGGCCGTCCGGGGTCCATTCGATGAACGCCCTCCCCGCTCCTCCGGGCCGCACGGGACAGCTCCTCGCGCATGCCGCGGTCACCCTTGGGGTCGACCACGACAGCGCCCATCCCGTTCTCGATCGCCTGCACCGCCATCCAGGTCTGGGTGACCGTCTTGCCGGAGCCCGTCGCTCCGACCACGAGCGTGTGAGTGCCGCCGTTCGCGCCACCGAACGGGATCGAGACGATCCGGCTGTTCTCGTCGTGGCCGAGAATCAGCTCCCCGCCGCGCAGCCCGCCGCCCGTGCGCAGGATCTGCCGCGCGTGGCAAGCGTTGCCCGCCGGATGGCCGAACGCAGCACGTCCAGTGGTCCCCGGCGGCCGGCGGCGATCTGAGCCAGGTCGCCGCCCGCCTCGATGTCTTCACGGTGCCAGCGCCGACTCCATGCCGTGGCGGCAAGGGCGGCCACTCGCGAGGATCGAGATCGAACCCGCGAACGCGGGCCGCGCCAGTAGAACCAATCGCAAGGCCCGACGCGGGCCAGCTCCAGTGCAGCTGTCTGCTGCGCATCAGCCGTGCCGCGATCATGCCGATCGCGAGCCCGAGTACCACGTGGGTGGTCGCGCCCAGCAGCCAGTGAAAGAGGTGCTGCACGGGCGTCAGGGGGTCGACCTCCGGTTCGACAGGCGAGTTCGACGAGCGCATGTGCTCGCTCCTTTCCTGGGACCGGGGCTCAGGGCCCGGTCCAACGAGCCGGCTGCGCCGGCGGTGGTGCCGGCGCGGGCCGGCGGTTGCTGTTGGCGCGCGACGGCGAGCCAAGGCCCGCCGTCGCACTGCTTGCTCTGCGTGGCGGGCCGTCTCAGGCGCCCGGCAAGAGTTCGCTGACAACGGCGGCCGTTAGGGCCGTCAGGATTGACCGGCGTCCGCCCAGCGCTCACACCGCGGCAGGGCAGTGAGAGCTCAGATCAGCCGGTAGCCGACTCCCCACACGTTGGTCACCCAGCGCGGGCCCCCGTCCACGATCGAGCTTGCGGCGTAGGCGGCTGGCGTGGCTGTCGAGGGTGCGCGTCGATCCGCGCGCGCGGTACCCCCACACGGCCCGAAGCAGCTCGTCCTTCCTGAACACGCGTTCCGGCTCGCGCGCCAGGTGCACAAGCAGCTGGAACTCCTGTCCGGCGCAGATCGACCGCCCGGCCGTGGAGGCTCACCGTGCGAGCGTCCGAGTCGATCGCGAGCGGTCCAACCCGGAGCGCCCTGCCGGTGGACGGCGGCGCCTCCCGGCGCGGCGAAAGAGCGCACGCAGCGTGCCCGCAGCTCGAGATAGCGTGCGGGACTGAGCGAGGTAGTCGTCCGCCCCGGCGTCGAACGCCCGCAGCAAATCGAGCTCCGCGCCCGTGCCGATCACGATGACCGGAGTCCCCTCGAGCCAGGGTGTGTCGGCGCGAGCAGGCTCGCGAATCTCCTCCAGCAGATCCAGGGTGCCGCGCGGCGTGTCAAGAGCTCCAAGCACCACCAGCCCGGGCGTGCTCGCGCCCGCCCGGATGCGTGCGTGTTCGGCGGTGCTGCGCGAGCGCCGCCCGATAGCCGTCGGCGGTGAGCTGCTCGACGATCAACAGGCCCACCTCGCGATCGGACTCGACCACGAGGATCTGCTCGCCGCACGGCACGATCCGCGATGGCCTCGGAGCTCACCCCAGTTCCACCTCGCGTGGACTGACCCCCAGGCCACGACGGGCGATCAGTGCGAGTACGTCGCTGTGGATCCAGGGAGTGGGTGCGTCCCGTCCGCCCTCCGGAAGGATCCCCAGCCGGCGAGCGAGCCAGCTCGTCTCCCCGCTCTCGTTGCCACTCCTGTCGCGCTTGACCCTTCCGCAGCGGGTGGCTATCTCGCTCAGGCTGAGCTCCTGCCGCCTGAATCGCCGCGAGCACGGTCATACGCAGCCCGCGGTTGAGCACGATCGGGCTCCTGAGCACTCGCTCGAGCTCAGCTCTCAGCACCGTTGTCGACAGATCGGTGTTCGCCGCGGTGGAGTGCGAGCGCCCTCAGGGTGATCGTGCGCACAGGCTCATAGGCCTCCAGGTTCGCGATCGCCTCGCGCATGCTCACCGACCGCTGCGCGCTCCTGACGAGTCGCTCGGTGGATGCTCACACCAGCGCAGCTCCGGGATAGACATCCCGGTGTGGACATGCTCCAGTCGATACAGGCCACCAGCATGGTCGAGCCGATCCTCGAGCGTGCTCCCATCTGCCTTGACTGAAGCCGCCCACAGCTCCGCCGCCAAGTCCTCGGCGAGTGGCGCCGTGCGGAGATCCTCCTCGGTCAACGGCCGGCAGCGAGGGCGACCGCAGCGGGCCTCCTCGAGATAGTGGCTCGCACACGAGCGCCGCGTTCGCTGCGGGCTCATCGGCCGCCAGATGCGCCACCAGTCGGCGATCTGCGCGATCGGTGATGTCGCGATCCACGACCAGCACGCTCCCGCCCGAGCCCTGCTGGGCGACGATCTCGCGCGGGCGGCCCTTCCAGTCGGTGTAGCGGCCGAGCACGCCACAGCTCGGATGCACGCCGGGCTCGGGGTGGGTGCGGGCGAGACCGACACGCTGTGCACGCGTGGGTCTTGCGGCGAGCGGATCGGCGCGCGCCGGAGCTGGGGGATGAGAGGGTTGACGTCATGGCGATCTCCTGGCCGGCGTTGGTAGGGCACCGTTGCCGCGGTCGGTGGTGGCAGTTGACCGCGAGGCTTCTAGGAGCAGATCGGGTGCGCGTCAAGCCGAGTGAATCGCCGCCGATCGATGCGGAGTGGTGCTCCGAGAACCCCTAAGGGGGTCTCGGAAATCTCGATTTCCAGCGCCCTGGCAAGAGCAGGTTGGCGGGAAAACGCCATCGCGGGTCAACCGTCGATCGGGACGTGACGGTGGCGAAGGTCGGCTGCCCATCTGCGTCGGGGGCGCCGGTCTACAGCTGCAAAGGGCTGGCTGGAGCGGTGCGAATCAGGGGAAGGGAGAAATCGAGATCGTGAGCGTAGTCCCTCGGGGGGAGGCGTATCGCCTATCACGCCCTGATTGCCCGGCGTCGGTGCAGTCGCCTGCCACGGGCGGGCGCTGTTCGGCTCTGCGATGCCGAAATCCAGTACCGCCAGGCGCAGTTGGGCGGCCTGCCCGCGGGTGGGCAACGGCGCAGTGTCGCCCCCGCCGGGGGCGGCGACTGCGCCGATCGGGGACGTGACTGCGCTCTTTCGCGGGCAGATGCACGAGCGTTCGCGCGCCAGGCGATGCGTCCGCGTAGACTGGCGCGCCAGAACAGCCCCAGAACAGCCCGCCCTGCAAGGAGCCCAGCCAGATGCCAGTCAACAGCCAAGCCGTCGGCAAGACCTACGAGCCCACGCTCTACGCGGCGGGTAGGGAGAAGATCAGGGAGTACGCCCGTGCGGTGGGCGAGACCAACCCGGTGCATCTCGACCTGGAGGCCGCGCGCGCGGCCGGCTACGCGGATGTCGTGGCGCCACCGATGTTCACCGTCGTCTACTCGAGCCCCGCGCTGGGCCCGGCGATCCTGGACCCCGACATCGCGATCAATTTCGCGATGATGGTCCACGGCGGCCAGGAGTTCGAGTGGGGCCCGCCGGTGGTGGCCGGGGACGAGATCACGACCACGGTGAGCGTCAAGGACATCTCCGAGCGTGGAGGCCTCGGCTACTACGTGTTCGAGTCGGTCTCCACCAACCAGCGCGGCGAGCAGGTCTGCCGCGGAACATGGACGCAGATAGTTAGAGGAGTGTGAGTGCGATGGCAGATCTGAAGCCGGGAGACAGCATTCCCGAGGTGAGGGTGACCCCCGACAAGTACGTCACGGTGCGCTATGCGGGCGCCTCGGGCGATTTCAACCCGATCCACATCGATGAGGAGTTCGCCCGTGCCGTCGGCCTGCCCGGGCGGATCCTGCACGGGCTGTGGACGATGGCCCAGGTGGCCCGTGCCCAGACCGAGGCGGCCGGAGGTCCCGAGCAGTTGAAGCGCCTCTCGGTCCAGTTCCGCGGGATGGGCGTGCCCGAGCAGGAGTTGCTCGTGAGCGGTACGGTGCGCGAGGCCGGCGACGGGCGTGTTGTGATCGACACCGTCGCCGAGCAGGGGGGCAAGCAGATCGTTCGCAACGCCGAGGCCGAGCTGCAGATGTAGCGGACCCCGGGGCTCCGGCTGGGCGCCGGTCCGCCCCTACACTCAACCCATGCCCAGGGCTCGTCTCGAACAATCCGAGGAGTATCGGCCTTGAAGGAAACGCTCACCTCCCGTCAGGAGCTGATCCTGTGCAAGGTGGTGAACGACTACCTGCGAACGGGCCAGCCGGTGGCGTCGAGGTCGATCGCCGCCGACCCGGAGCTCGACTGCGGCCCGTCGACCGTGCGCAACGAACTGGGGCTGCTCGAGGAGCTCGGCCTGCTTGCGCATCCCCATGTGTCGGCCGGTCGCGTCCCCACCGACGCCGGACATCGCTATGTGGTGGATTCGATGCTCAGCTCGGGCCACGGGCTCGAGCCGCACCGGCGCATGGGGCTTTCGCTGATCCGCCGGGAGGTGGAGGAGGCGATGCGTGCGACCACGGAAACTCTGTCCAAGATGACCAACCTGCTTGCGGTGGTCTCGGCGCCGTCGCTGAACACGGCCACGATCAGGCACGTCGAGGTGCTTGCCCTGCAGCCGCAGGTGGTGATGGTTGTGATCATCACCTCCACGGGCGGGGTGTCGAAGATGCTCGCCACGTTCGACAGCGCCGTCGACCAGGGCCTCGTGACATGGGCCGGGGAGTATCTCAACGAGCGACTCGTCGGTGTGGGGCTGGGCACGCGCACGCTCCACATGCGACTCGTCGAGCCCAGCCTGTCGGCGATCGAGCTGGCATTCCTCGAGCATCTCATCCCGGCGTTCAGCGACCTCGCCTCCCGGCCGGAGGACTCGCTGTACGTGGAGGGGACCGGACGGTTGCTCTCCGCCGGTCAGATCGAGGACTCGAGTCAGATCAACGAGCTGATGAGCCTGCTCGAGCGTCGCGTGGCACTCCTGCGCATGCTGCGAGCGGCGCTCGGCGAGCGCGGGGTCTACGTGAGGATCGGTCGCGAGAACGAGATCCCGGCGATGCAGTCGCTGGCGATGGTCGCGGCCGGCTACGGCATGGCCCGGCACAACGTTGGCGCCGTGTCGGTGATCGGGCCCGTGCGTATGGACTATGCCGGTGCGATCGTCACCGTGCGCGAGGCTGCCCACGAGCTGTCGCGCTACCTGCAAGACGCCTACTCCGAGAGCTGAAGCGGATCTCCGCGATGCACGAGCGCCCGCAGGCAGGCAGGCAATGAGCCGCACCTCCACGCCACGCGACCCCTACGAGGTGCTCGGGGTCGAGCGCGACGCTTCAGAGGGCCAGATCAAGAAGGCCTTCCGTCAGCTGGCCCGAGAGCTGCACCCCGACGTCAACGCGCACGACCCCGACGCCGAGGAGAAGTTCAAGGAGGCGGCGGAGGCGTACGAGATCCTGTCGGACGCCGAGCGCCGTTCGACCTATGACCGATACGGTCACGAGGGGCTCAGGTCTGGGGGGTATGCCCCCAACTTCGATGGATTCGGATCGATCGGAGACCTGTTCGACGCGTTCTTCGGAGGGGCGGCGTTCGGCGGGCGCTCGGGGCCGTCCCCGGGCGCGGACGTCGCGGTCGCGGTCGAAGTGGATCTGATCGACGCTGCCAACGGCGCGAAGATGGAGGTCGCCTTCGAGGCGGTCGACCGCTGCGAGCATTGCCGCGGCAACGGCGCCGAGCCGGGAACTGCGATCGAGACATGTGAGCGCTGCGGCGGAGCTGGACAGTTGCAGGCGACGACGAGCACGCCCTTCGGGCAGATGGTGCGAGCCGTGGTCTGCGACGTCTGCCAGGGCGACGGTCGAGTGCCCACGGATCCCTGCCACGAGTGTCGCGGCAGAGGGCGTGTGGCCAGCGCGCGCAAGCTCGAGGTGGAGGTACCTCCGGGCATCGCCGACGGTCAGCGAATCCGCTTGTCCGGCCGCGGGCATGCCGGCGAGATGGGCGCCTCCGCGGGCGACCTGTACGTGCTGGTCCGGGTGCGCGAGGACGAGCGGTTCGTGCGTGAAGGCGACCACCTCCTCACGGCGGTGGACGTGCCCGCACCCCTGGCGGCGCTCGGCGTGACGCTCGAGGTTCCCGGTCTGGAGGGCACGCTGACCGTGGAGGTGCCGCCCGGCACCCAGCCCGGCGATGCGCTCACCTTGCGCGGCCAGGGCATGCCGTCGCTCAGGCGCGGTCGTCGCGGCGATCTGCGCGTGGTCGTCAATGTCGTGATCCCGCGGCGGCTGAGCGAGGAGCAGCGAGAGCTGCTCGAGCAGCTGAACGCCACGCTCACCCCGGAGAACCTACGCTCGGAGGAGTCGATGTTCGCCAAGCTGCGCCGCGCGCTGGGCAGCCACACGGCGTGATCCGTCTGGCCGTGCGCGTTCGGCGCGAGCAGGCCGAGCTCGTCTTGGCGGAGCTGCTCGAGCTCGTGCCGGCCGGGGTGGAGGAGGTGCAGGTGGGAGCAGAGACGATCGAGTACGCGGTATATGGGGCGCCGGGCGAGCTCCCCAGCCTCCCCGACCTCGACGCCGCGGTGGGTGATGCGCTGGTGGAGATCTCAACCAGCGTGACCTCCGATGACTGGCAGGAGCGCTGGAAGCGCTTTCATCGCCCCGTTCTGATCGAGGCCTCGCGGCAGCCCCCCGGAGGCGACCGCCGCGTGCCGTCGCTGTACGTGCGGCCGCCGTGGGAGCCCCAGAGTGGCGAGCGCACCGAGGCGGTGCAGGAGATCGTGATCGACCCGGGGCAGGCGTTCGGCACGGGTGCGCACGCGAGCACCCGCATGTGCCTCGAGCTGCTCCTGGCAGTGGCGGCGCATGAGCGCCCGGCCGGGCCCCTGCTGGACGTCGGCACGGGCTCGGGGGTGCTGGCCATTGCCGCCGCGCGGCTGGGGTTCACGCCAGTGCTCGGGCTGGACCACGAGCGCGAGAGCGTCGCGGCTGCCCGGGAGAACGGGGCGGTGAACGGTGTGAACATCGAGGTGCGTCGTTTCGACCTGCGCACCGACACGCTGCCCTGGATGGACGCGGCGGAGGATTCCCCGCAAGCGACCGTCATGGTTGCGAACCTGCTGCGTCCCCTGCTGCTCGAGCTCGCGCGCACGACGCCTCGCGCTCCGTCACATCTGCTGGCTTCGGGGCTCCTGAGGGAGGAGGTTGGCGAGATCGTCCGCGCGTTCGGCGACCGCTTCGGCCTGCGCGCACGCGAGGAACGCCAGAGCGAAGGGTGGGCCGCGGTGTGGCTCACCGCCTCGTGATCGTCTCGATCAGCTCGCGTCGGGAATCTCGGTGGCGGCGCGGACGATCGCGCGATAGACCAGATCGATGGCCGGACGCGTGCCATTCTCGGTTTGGAGGAGGGCGTCAGCGGCGGTCAGCGCCGCGCCGATCGTCTCGAGCGCGTCCCCGTCGGACCCCGGATCGGGGTCGCGGCAGGCGGCGACCGCCATGTCGAGCATTGCGCGAGCCTGCTCGATCGCCCCGGAGAACAAAGCCGGACCGACGAGGCTGGCGTAGCCGTACACGCGTGCGAGCCGGCCGGAGAGCGTGATCGTGGACCCCCGGCGTGGGGGCGAGATCCGAGGCAGGGGTTCGCCGTCCAGGAGCTTCGCCATCGTGGCGCCGAGCAAACCCCTCGTCGCTGCCTCGTCAAGGCCCGCATGGTGGGCCACACGCAGCACCATGTAGAGGGAGGTGGCGGGCAGGCCATAGGGAGGATCAGAGGCGAACACGATCCGCTCGGCGGGCACCCGCGCGAGGAGCTCGATGACGTCGAGGGGAAAGAAGCAGGAGGTGTCATACAGCACGCCCGGATGGTCGGCCAGGCGCGTTGTCAGGATGCCCTGGTCGCAGATCGCACCGTGCGCCAGGATCAGGACGGCATCGGGGTGGCGCAGGGCGAGATCGACCAGGCCCTCCGCCAGCGGTGGCAGTCCGCGTCCGGCGTGGATCAGGATCGGCACCCGTGCCGATTCGGCGAGGGCGAACACCCCGTCCATGTCCTTGCCGTCGAACACGAAGTCCTGGGCGCGCGGGTGCAGCTTGATACCGCGTGCGCCGGCCGCCAGGCAGCGCTCGCTCTCGGCGAGCGGATCTTCGGCCGGGTCCAGGCGGCAGAACGGCGCGAGTCGCTCGTCGCTCTCGCCCGCCCATGCGAGCACCCGGTCGTTGGGCACGCGGTAGGCGGGATGGCGCTCTGGGTCGTGCAGGGGAAACACGCACGCCCTGCGCGCCCCCGCAGCGTCGAGTAGCGACAGCAGCTGATCCAGGGTGAGCGAGCGCCCGTCCTCGTCCAGTCCGAGGTGCGTGTGGGCATCTATGACTTCAGCATCCGCGGGGCGCAGGCGCTGCACCTCGGCGAGGAACGGAGAGAGGGCATCGGCGTACAGAGAGGTGCTCATCCCCGGGACCCTATTCTGTCCCGGTGTCCTGGCAAGTTGTGATCGCCGGCGGCGGCTTCGGCGGCTTCTACGCCGCACGTTCGCTCGAGCGGCTGCTGCCCGCACACGGCGCGCGCGTCACGTTGGTCAACAGGGCGAACTTCATGCTGTACACGCCGCTGCTCGCGGGCGCCGCCGGGGCCACGCTCGATCCGCGTCACGTGGTGGTGCCGCTGCGCACCCAGCTGACGCGGACGGATCTCGTGATCGGAGAGATCCTCGGCGCCGACCTCGCGCAGCGCACGCTTGCGGTCGAGCGCATCGACGGTGTGCGGCTCGACCTCGCCTACGACCAGCTCGTGATCGCGCTGGGATCGGTCTCGCGCACACTCCCCATCCCCGGCCTGGCCGAGCATGCGACGGGGCTGAAGTCCCTCGGGGACGCAACCGCGCTGCGCAACCGGGTGCTCAACTGCCTGGACATCGCCGAGTCGATGGACGATGAGACCACACGCGCCGAGTATCTGGCGTTCGTCTTCGTGGGGGCCGGCTACGCGGGCGTCGAGGGGTTGGCAGAGTTGCAGGACTTCGCCACGCAGGTGATCGAGTTCTATCCCCGCTGTCGCGCCGCGGGGATGCGCTGGGTTCTGGTCGAGGCGGGAAAGCGGATCATGCAGGAGGTGCCGGAGAGCCTGTCGGGGTTCGCCGAGCGCGAGCTGCGCGGACGCGGGATCGAGGTGTGCACGGGTACGACGCTGCGCGAGGTGTCCGCGCGCAGCGCCGTCCTGTCCGACGGCCGGGCGATTCCGGCACGTACCGTCGTGTGGACGGCAGGCGTCAAGCCGAGCCCGGCGGTCTCGAGGCTCGGCCTGCCGCTGGACCGGGACGGGCGGCTCCTCGTGGATCGAGCGATGCGCGTGAGGGCTGGACAGGCGCGGGGCGGGGACGCTACCGCCGCCGCGGGACGCGGCGGGGTGTGGGCGATCGGCGACTGCGCCGCGGTTCCCGACTCCTCCCGGCAGGGGCGGCCGTGCCCGCCGACGGCCCAGCACGCCATCCGCCAGGGACAGCTGGTGGCCCGCAACGTGGTCGCGACGGCGGGCGGCGGCAGGGTGCGTCCGTTCCGCTACCGGACGCGGGGGGTGGTCGCCGAGCTCGGGCACAACAAGGCTGTTGCGATAACGCTCGGCATACGCTGGCGCGGCTTTCCGGCGTGGTTCATCGCGCGCACCTACCACCTGCTGCTGATGCCCGGCCTGGGTCGGAGGTTGCGCCTGCTCGCGGACTGGAATGTCGCGCTGGCGTTTGGCCGGGATGCCTCCGCGCCGGGACGCCTCGGCAGCCCGACCCCGCTGGAGCCCGATTGAGCGGCGCGTTTGCCCGCTGCTGCAATCCGAGGGAGCCTGCCCGGCGCTCGCATCCGCGCTCGCGTCCGCTGCAGACGGCCACGATATCGGCGGACCGGCGTATCCTAATCTGAGGATGGCGATACTCGAGCAGATCAAGGACGACCTGAAGGGCGCGATGCGGGCCGGCGAGAAGGAGAAGGTCGGTGCGCTGCGGCTGATCCTGTCCGAGTTGCAGAAGGCCGCCAAGGAGGGCTCAGACGACGAGCTTTCAGTGCTCCGCCGCGAGCGCAAGCGCCGCGTCGAGGCCGCCAGGGCCTATCGCGAGGCCGGAAGGGATGATCTCGCCGGCGGTGAGGAGGCCGAGGCCGAGCTGATCAGCTCCTACCTCCCTGCGGAGCTCTCAGAAGACGAGCTCCGGACGATCGTCGAGCAGGCCGTGCGCGACAGCGGGGCGGCGTCGGCCAAGGACATGGGAATGGTCATGAAGCAGGCGATGGCCGCCGTCGACGGCCGTGCCGACGGCAGCCGCGTGTCCGGGCTGGTGCGGGCGTCACTGAGCGGATGAGGACGCAGGTAGAGCTTCCCAATGACGTCGCCGTCGAGCTGGCGGGCAGTCAGGACGCCGTGCTGCGCGCGCTCGAGTCACATCTGGAGTGCAAGGTGTTCCTGCGCGGGAATCTGCTCACGTTCGACGGTGAGGAGGCGGAGACGCACGCCGGCGAGCGCGTGGTGCGGGAGCTCTCGGAGTTGATCTCCCGCGGCCATCAGATCGGGCCGGGAACGATCGCGGCCGTGACGGGCGCACTGGACGCGCACGAGTCGCCCGCACGCGTGCTCGAGGATGTCGTGTGGCGCCATCGTGGCTTGCGGGTGGCCCCCAAGACGGTCAACCAGAAGTCCTACGTGGACTCGGTCCGCACGAACACCGTCACCTTCGGCGTGGGACCGGCGGGCACCGGCAAGACGTTTCTCGCGGTTGCCATGGCGTCCGCCGCGCTCGCGCGGCACGAGGTCAATCGGATCATCCTCACGCGGCCCGCCGTCGAGGCCGGCGAGCGCCTTGGCTTCCTGCCGGGCGACCTGATGGCCAAGGTCGATCCCTACCTGCGCCCGTTGTTCGACGCCCTGCACGACATGCTCGATCCGGAGAAGGTCTCGCAGTACATCGACCGTGGGGTGATCGAGATCGCTCCGCTTGCCTTCATGCGAGGACGCACGTTGAATGACTCGTTCGTGATTCTCGACGAGGCCCAGAACACGACACCCGAGCAGATGAAGATGTTCCTCACGCGGCTGGGCTTCGGCTCGAAGATGGTGGTGACCGGCGATGTCACCCAGGTGGACCTTCCTCGCGAGCAGCGGTCCGGACTGATCGTCGTCGGGGACATATTGGACGAGATCGAGGACATCGAGTTCGTGCGCTTCGGCGCCGAGGATGTCGTGCGGCACAAGCTCGTGCAGCGGATCGTCGAGGCCTACGGCGTGCACTCCCAGCGCAATGGGTCCGACCGTGCGGACATCGACCGCCCCTCCGCCGAGCCCAGCACCTGAGGCCCGATGATTGAGGTTGAGGTCTTCGGCGCGGAGCTTGCCCGCGATGCGCCGCCGGTCTCGGAGATACGGCGCCTGTGCGTACTGGCCGCCGCCTCCGCGGGGGTGCGCGACGGGCATGTGGCGATCGAGTTCGTCGATTCCGGGCGGATCGCCCGGCTCAACGCCGACCATCGCGCCACGCCGACCGCGACCGATGTGCTCTCCTTTCCGATCGACGGCGCCGCGCCGCTGACGGGCGCTCGCGAGCTCGGCGACGTCGTCATCTGCCCCGAGCACACGGCCGACCTGCGCGAGGCGATCATTCATGGGCTGCTGCATCTGCTCGGGATGGATCACGAGACCGACGACGGCGAGATGCTCGTGCTCCAGCGTGAGCTGCTCGGCCCGGAGATGCGGTGACCCGCAGCGGCTTCGTGGCCCTGGCGGGCCGGCCCAACGTGGGCAAGTCGACGCTTGTCAACCTCATCGTCGGAGAGAAGGTCGCGATCGTCTCCGACCGGCCGCAGACCACACGGCGGGCGATTCGCGGGGTGCACTCCAGGGGCGACTGTCAGCTCATCCTCGTCGACCTGCCCGGTGTCCAGCGTCCGCGTGATGAGCTCACCTCGCGGATGGCCAGGCGCGTGCAGCAGGAGCTCGAGGGCTGCGACGTCGCTCTGCTGATCCTCAACGGCGAGCAGGGGGTGGGTCCAGGGGACCGCTTTATCGCGCAGGCGCTATCCAGTGCGAAGGCCCCGGTGACGGTGGCGGTGAACAAGGTCGATCGGCTGTCCCGGGCTGAGACGCTGATCACGCTCCAGCTGGCGGCCGAGCTCGAGGTCAGCGAGGACATCTTTCCCATCTCGGCGCGTACCGGAGCCGGGGTGCCGGCGCTCGTCGAGCACCTCCTCGCGCTGATGCCGCAGGGACCTTTCATGTTCGCCCAGAGCACGACCTCTGATCAGCCGCTGGAGGTGGTGCTGGCGGAGCTGGTGAGGGAGGCGGTCATCAGGCGCACCTTCCAGGAGGTGCCGCACGCGGTCGACGTGATCGTCGAGGAGGTGGAACGACCCCGCGAGGGCCTCGCCAGGGTACGCGCGCTGATCTGGGTGGAGAGCGAATCCCAGAAGGGGATACTGGTGGGCGCCGGCGGGCGCATGATCAGGGCGATCGGGACGGCCGCGCGGCGCGAGGCCGAGCGCGAGCTCGGCTGCCAGGTCTACCTCGACCTGTCCGTGCGCGTCCGCCGCGACTGGCGTGCCGATGAGGGGCTGCTCGATCGCCTGGGCATTACCTAGAGACCCCTCAGAGCCTCCGCCCGAGCTGCTCGCCGATGCGCCGTATGGCCGGCAGGTCGAGCTCGTCGGCGAACACGAAGGGCACGCCGAGCACCTCGAAGCGGCGGCGGCGCAGGCGTGCGACCTGGTTGTGTTGAAAGCGGGCCCGGTCGTGCACCGCGCGGGCGGCCAGCGCGGCCGAGTGCACGACGTGGTCGCTCGCCCTCTGCCTGGCACCCCTGCCGGCACGAGGAGCCTTCGCCGCGCCAGCGGGAACACCACTCCCGTTGAGCTGCGCGATCCGCTTGAGCTCCGCTGCCGTGAAGCGCTGCGGCAGGACTCCGTTGACCACGACCGCCTCCAGGGCGCGGCCGAGGTGGCGCTCGAGATCGTCCTTCAGCTCGAGCGTCTCGGTCACGGCCATCTCCGTTCCCTGAGCCACGGCCAGATAGCCGGAGCGCGCCGGGTCCTCGAGCAGTTCGCGCACCTGCTCGGACTGCCCGGCGATCGGACCGACCCGTGCGATCGCGCCGAACGTCGTGGGTGAGCGGAGCATTCCCATCGCGTGGCCCGTGGCCGGCCCGTCGATCACCACCAGGTCGTAGCTGCGGGCGCGCCTGCGCCAACGCTCGCCCTGGGTGAGCTCCCAGATCTTGACCATGCTCACGAGCTCCTTGGCGCCGGGGGCCGCGGCGGCGAAGTACTGGAAGGTGCTGCTTGAGGCCAGCACGCGTCCTGATACGCGACCGCCGAGTTTCTGCAGCCACTCGAGCAGGGCACGATCGGGGTCGATCGAGATGCTCCACAGGCGCTCCTCGAGGCGTATCTCCAGACCGGTGTCACCCCCCGCGATACCGAACAGCTCGGGCAGCCGGGCCTGGTCTCCCACCTCGACAACGATCGCGCGCGACCCCCGCTCGGCGGCGAGGAGGCCCAGGGCGGCGGCCACGGTCGTCTTGCCCACGCCTCCCTTTCCGGTCACCACGAGCAGCTTGCGGTCGAGCATGGATGTCATGTGGATCAGAGTCTGTCTGAAACCGCGGGGTGACGGGCTCGACCTACAATCGAGCGGATGAGCGCACGGGACGGCCAGCCGATCGATGAGGAGGTTGCATATGACCAACGCGGCCTCGTGGCCTGTGTCGTGCAGGACTGGAGCACGGGCGAGGTGCTGATGCTCGCCTACATGGACGAGCAGGCCCTGCAACGCACGCGCCAGACAGGCGAGCTCCACCTGTGGAGCCGTTCGCGCGAAGAACCGTGGCACAAGGGGCTTACGAGCGGGAATGTGCAGAAGGTGCGGGCGTTGCGGCTCGACTGCGACGGCGACGCGCTGCTCGCGCTCGTTGAGCCTGCCGGGCCGGCCTGCCACACCGGCGAACGCACCTGCTTTCACCGCGGCGAGTTCGACCCCGGGGCTCCCTATGAGACGCTCCCGTCGCTCGAGCGAACGCTGGCCGAGCGCGCGCGCGAGCGCCCGCCAGGCTCCTACACGGTCGAGCTGCTCGACGATCCGGGGCGGATCGGCGAGAAGGTGATGGAGGAGGCCGAGGAGGTGGCGAGGGCCGCGCGCGAGGAGTCCGAGCAGCGAGTCGACGAAGAGACCGCCGACGTGCTCTACCACCTGCTCGTCCTTCTGCGCAGCCGGGGACGCTCGCTCATCGACGCCGAGCGGGTGCTCGATGGCCGTCGCTCCTAACGCGCCCGGGTCACGCTCTCCGGCGCAGACGGCCCCCGCTGTTGAGCCCGGCCTCGATCAGGCGCGCACCCTCGCGGACGGACACAGCCTGATTCCGCTCGGGCATACGTTCGTCGACGATTGCGAGACGCCCGTCTCGGCGTTTCTGAAGCTGCGCGCGCTCGCGCCGGGCGAGCCGGCGTTCCTGCTCGAGTCCGCCGAGCAGGGCCAGAGGGTGGGGCGCTGGTCGTTCATCGGCTTCCGCCCGCGCGCCGTGCTGCGGTGGTCGCTCGGCGACGGTGGTGATCCCTACGCGCTCGCGGCGGAGCACGTCGCCCGCTTCAGCCAGGCGCCGATGGCCGACGCACCTCCGTTCACAGGGGGGGCCGTGGGCTTCTTCGGCTACGACCTCGTGCGGGCGGTGGAGCCGCTGGGCGAGCCGGGCCCCGATCCGCTCGGGCTGCCCGACATGGCCCTGATGCTCTCCGACTCGCTGGTCGTGTTCGATCATCTCAAGCACACGGTCACGATCCTCGCGAACGCTGATCTGGCCGCGGAGCCCGACATCGAGCGCGCCTACGCGACGGCCGCCCGCACGATCTCCGAGGTGCGAACCGTGCTCGCCGGTCCGGTTCCGCGAAGCGCACAGTACCCGGCAGGTGGGCGGGAGATGCCCGATTTCCGCCCGAACATGGAGCGGGCGCAGTTCGAAGGCATGGTGGAGCGCATCGTCGAGTACATCTACGCCGGGGATGCCTTCCAGGTGGTGCCCTCCCAGCGCTGGTCGGCTCCCGTGCCCGTCGAGGCGTTCTCGATCTACCGCGGCCTGCGCGCGATCAATCCGAGTCCCTATATGTACTTCCTCGACTTCGGAGACTTTCAGGTGGCCGGTGCGAGCCCCGAGCCGCTCCTGACCGTGAGCGGGCGCGCCGTGAGCACCAAGCCGATCGCCGGAACCCGACCGCGAGGAGCAAACCCCGAGGAGGATCGTCGCATCGCAGGGGAGCTCTTGGATGACGAGAAGGAGCGCGCCGAGCACGTGATGCTCGTCGACCTCGGGCGTAACGACCTGGGTCGGGTGTGCGAGTACGGAAGCGTGGTCGTGGACGAGCTGATGGAGATCGAGTTCTACAGCCACGTCATGCACATCGTCTCCTCGGTCTCGGGCACACTCCTCGATGGGATCGGCGCGATGGATGCACTGCGGTCGGTGCTCCCGGCCGGAACCCTTTCGGGCGCGCCGAAGGTCAGGGCGATGCAGATAATCGATGAGCTGGAGCCGGTGAAGCGAGGGGGCTACGGCGGCGCCGTCGGCTATTTGAGCTACGCGGGTGATCTCGACACGGCGATCCACATCCGCACGGTCGTCGTGAAGGACGGCGTGGGCCACGTGCAGGCCGGGGGCGGCACCGTGGCTGACGCACAGCCCGCGTACGAGTACGCGGAGTCGGTGGCCAAGACCCAAGCGGTCATGCGGGCGATTGAGCTCGCCTGCGAACAGCCGGACTGGGCATGAAGGTCCTGGTAATCGACAACTACGACTCGTTCACCTACAACCTCGTCCAATACCTGGGCGAGCTGGGCGCCGAGATGCACGTGGTGCGCAACGATCGCGGCACGGTTGAGCAGCTGCTCGAGGGTGGCTACGAGCGCTGCGTGATCTCGCCCGGGCCGTGCACGCCTGATCAGGCGGGCATCACCCTGGAGGTGGCAAGGCGGATGCCAGAGGCCGGGATAGCGACTCTCGGAGTCTGTCTGGGTCATCAGGCGCTCGCGCAGGCGTTCGGCGGTCGCTGGCGGCTGAACGCGCCGGTGCACGGCAAGGCGACGAGCATCGAGCACGACGGGCGCACGATCTTCCGGGGTCTGTCATCGCCACTGACGGTGGGGCGCTACCACTCCCTGGTGGTCGACTCCGAGCTGCCCGACTGCCTGGAGGAGTCCGCACGCGGCGGCGGTGTGCTGATGGGCCTGCGCCATCGCGAGCTGGCGGCCGAGGGCGTGCAGTTCCACCCCGAGTCGGTGCTCACCGACGAGGGCAAGAAGCTGCTCTCCAACTTCCTGGGGCCGAACTGATGCCCAACCCCGTCCTCACGCGGGCTGTGGACGCGCTGGCCTCGCGCAGGGATCTGAGTGCCGAGGAGGCCGCCGAGGTGCTCGCCGAGATCATGCGCGGCGAGGTCTCAGACACGCAGATCGCTGGCTTCCTGATCGCGCTGAGGACCAAGGGCGAGACCGTCGACGAGCTCACCGGCCTGGCTCGCACGATGCGCGCCCTGGCCGCGCATGTGCCGACCGAGCGGGAGGATCTCCTGGACACGGCCGGTACGGGGGGCGGGCGGAGCAGCTTCAACGTGTCCACCACCGCCGCGCTGATCGCCGCCGGGGCGGGCTGCGCCGTTGCCAAGCACGGCAATCGATCGGCCACCAGCTCCTCGGGCTCGGCGGATCTGCTCGAGGCGCTCGGTGCTCGCATCGATCTCGATCGGCAGGGAGTGGCCCGCTGCATCGACGAGGCCGGCTTCGGGTTCATGTTCGCGCCCGCCCATCACCAGGCCACCCGCTTCGTCGTGCCCGTCCGGCGCGAGCTGGGGGTGCGGACCATCTTCAACCTGATCGGGCCGCTGACGAACCCGGCGGGGGCGCGCCGGCAGCTGATCGGCGTCTCCGATGCGGGGTTCCTGGAGACGATTGCCGGCGCGCTGGCGAGGCTGGGCGTGGACCGGGCGCTGATCGTGGCCGGTGAGGACGGGTTGGACGAGGTCTCGATTGCCGCGGCGACGAAAGTGGTGGAGGTGAACGGCCAGGAGATCACGCGCTACACACTGACCCCGGGCGACGTCGGCATCGAGCTCGCCGACGATCGGAGCTTCGAGAGGGATTGCCTCGGAGGCACGCCTGCCCAGAACGCCTTGGTCACGCGCGCGATCCTGGAGGAGGACGGAGCGAGGGCAAAGCGGCCCGGCGCCGTCGATCTGGCGCTCATCAACGCCGGCGCCGCGATCTACGCCGCGGGGCGTGCGGACTCGGTCGCGGCCGGCGTCGACGCGGCTCGCGCCGCGCTCGCCGGCGGAAGCGCGGCGGCCGCGCTCGAGCGCTACGTGCAGGCCACCCACACCTACGGGCCCGCCGAGGTGGCCGGATGAGCAGGCAGAGCTCCACGATCCTCGACCGGATCGTGGCCGAAACGCGCGAGGAGGTCGAGCGCAGAAAGCGCGATCAGCCGCTCGCGCTCACTGGGCGGGCGCCGATCGCCGGGCGACGCTTTCGCGATGCGCTGGCCGGGCCCGGCATCGGCGTGATCGCGGAGTTCAAGCGCCGCTCTCCCTCCGCGGGCGCCCTGGGCGAGGATCCCGATCTGCACGAGATGGTGGAGGCCTACGAGCGGGGCGGGGCGGTCGCCCTGTCCGTGCTGACCGAGGGTCCCAACTTCGGCGGCTCGCTGGAGGATCTGCGCGATGCTCGCGCCGCCTGCGCTCTGCCGATCCTGCGCAAGGACTTCATCGTCGATTCCTACCAGCTGCACGAGGCGCGGGCCGCAGGAGCCGACGCGGTGCTGCTGATCGTGGCCGTGCTCGCGCCCCGGGAGCTTCGATCGCTGCACGATGACGCGCGCGCGATGGGGCTGGACGTGCTGGTGGAGGTTCACGACGGCGAGGAGCTTGAAGGCGCGCTCGCCACCGGGGCGGACATCGTCGGGGTCAACAACCGCGACCTGAGAGACTTCAGCGTGGACGTGGAGCGAACGGAGCAGCTGATGAGCAGGATCCCGGCCTCGGTGACGGTGGTCTCCGAGTCGGGGATCGCCACGGCCGCCCAGCTGGAAAGCCTGGAGCAGGCGGGCGTGCATGCGGTGCTGGTGGGCGAGTCGCTGATGCGCTCGCAGGACCCTCAGGCGGCGCTGAGGGCGCTGCAAAACATTTAGCGACGCTCATGTTGGTGTTTAGACGGCCTTCATAGCGGCCGATCATCCTCTCTGCAGATGAACCGCACGTTCGCCATCCCTTTCGTGGCCGCCCTGCTCGGCGGCGCCGTCGTCGTCGCGGTGATCGCCGCGTTCGGCGGCCTGGGCGATGCCCAGAAGACCGTCACCACGATTCAGGCGACTCCGTTGACGCCGTCGAACGCCTCCCAGCAGCACCCGGGACCCACCCCGCACGACATCTATGTGCGCGATGCGCCCGGGGTCGTGTTCGTGACCTCGACGATCGTCCAGAAGACGGAATCGCCGTTCAATCTGTTCGGCGGTGGGGAAACCCAGCGCCAGGGCGTGGCGACCGGCTCCGGCATCGTGATCGACGCCAAGGGCACGATCCTGACCAACTACCACGTCGTCCAGAATGCGATCAAGGTCACCGTGAGCCTCAAAAAGGGCCAGACGGTCGACGCCCAGGTGGTCGGAAAGGATCCCTCCAACGACCTCGCCGTGCTGCGCATCCAATCCGACGGCCTGACGCTCCATCCGCTCACGCTCGGTGATTCCAGCGGCGTCCAGGTGGGAGATCCGGTACTCGCGATCGGCAACCCGTTCGATCTCGAACGGACGCTCACCACGGGAGTCATCTCGGCATTGCAGCGACAGATAACAGCACCGAACGGCTTCACGATCAACAACGTCCTGCAGACCGATGCGCCGATCAACCCCGGGAACTCCGGTGGACCCCTGCTCGACGCCTCAGGTCGCGTGATCGGCATCAACTCGCAGATCGAGACAGGTGGAACCGGGGGCGGTAGCGTGGGGATCGGCTTTGCGGTCCCGATCAACACGGCCAAGTCCGAGCTATCCCAGCTCGAGCAAGGCGGGACCGTTCGTGGTGCCTACCTCGGGCTGACCTCACTCACGATTGACGAGTCGCTGTCGGCGCTCAACCTGCCGGTGAAAAGCGGCGCGCTCGTGCAGAGCGTCCAGAAGGGCACCGGCGCCCAGAAGGCGGGCATTCGCGGCGGAAACATCACTGGGAGCACCGAAAACGGGCAGGTTGCGGTCGGCGGTGACATCATCACCTCGATCGACGGCAAGACCGTCGGGGGCTCAGAAGACCTCGCCAGCGACATCGAGGCGAAGAAGCCCGGCCAGACGGTCAGCATCGGCCTGCTGCGCGCAACCGGGCACGGCGGCTACGAACACAAGACGGTGAGCGTGACGCTCGGCACCCGACCCAACTCGGTGCCGAACGCAAGCACTCCCGAAGGCTAGCTCCACCGCCCGTTGGCGCCGGCCACCGCCCGCTACCGTTGGGGCATGGCACAGACGCACCCCCACGCCGCCGAGCCTTCCCTCTCCGTCGAGGTGCCCCGCGCGGCAGAGGCCGACTCCGAGGTGGACGCGCGCGTGCGCGGCCTGACGCCTCCGAAGGTCAAGATCTGCGGGATCACCAACCTGGATGACGCCGAGATGGCGCTCGAGCTGGGGGCATGGGCGCTGGGGATGATCTTCGTCCCGGACAGCCCGCGCCGCTGCTCGCTGGCCGAGGCGCAGCGGATCGTGGGTGCGCTGCGGCGCAAGGTGGAGCTGTGTGGGGTGTTCATGAACGCCCCCCTGGAGGAGGTCGTGCACACGAGCGAGGATCTTGGTCTGAGCATGCTGCAGCTCCACGGCGACGAGGGACCCTCGTTCTGTGCGGAGGCGGCCCGCCGCAACGGCGCGCGCGTGATCAAGGCGGCGCAGGTGTCGGGTCCCGGCGATGTGCGGGACTTGGAGCGTTTTCATGTGGACTTCCATCTGCTGGACTCTCGCTCGAGGACGCCTGGCAAGCGGGAGCTCAGGGGGGGCACCGGAGAGACGTTCGACTGGACGCTCCTGGCGCGAGCGGCGTTCCAAGGTCCCGCTGATCCTCAGCGGTGGGTTGACGGCGGAGAACGTGGCTGAGGCGATCGCCCTGGCACGGCCCTATGCGGTCGACACGGCGAGCGGCACCGAGGCCGCCCCTGGGCGCAAGGACCCGCGCAGGCTGCGGGCTCTGTTCGACGCCGTGCAGCGGGGAGCGGTGGATCGATCGGAGATTTCGGGCACCCCCGCCGCAGGCGGGGGGGCGGCGTGAGCGCTCCTACCCCGAGCCCGGCCGTCGAGCACCGCTTCGGGCAGTACGGCGGACAGTTCGTCCCCGAGACCCTCATGCCCGCCCTGCAGGAGCTCGAGCGGGCATGGTCCGATGCCCGCGCGGATGAGGGATATTGGGCTGAGCTTCGCGGTCTGTTGCGTGACTTCGGCGGACGCCCGACGCCGCTCTATCGCGCGAGCAGGTTCTCCGAGCGGGCGGGACGGCCGGTGTATCTGAAGCGCGAGGATCTCAACCACACCGGCTCGCACAAGCTGAACAACGCGCTCGGTCAGGTGCTGCTCGCCAAGCGGATGGGCAAGCGGCGGATCATCGCCGAGACCGGCGCCGGCCAGCACGGTGTCGCGACCGCGACCGTGTGCGCCCTTCTGGGGATCGAGTGCGTCGTGTACATGGGCGTGCAGGACACGCTCAGGCAGCGGCCCAACGTGCAGCGCATGGAGCTCCTGGGCGCAACGGTGCGCCCGGTGGACGCGGGTGCCAGGACGTTGAAGGAGGCGACCTCCGCCGCGATCCGCGACTGGGTGACGAACGTGCAGAGCACGCACTATGTGATCGGGTCGGTCGTCGGCCCGGCACCCTACCCGGCGCTGGTGCGTGATCTGCAGCGGGTGATCGGCGACGAGGCGCGCGCGCAGATGCTTGAGCGCGAGGGAAGACTGCCTGCGCGCGTGGTGGCATGCGTGGGGGGCGGCTCGAACGCGATAGGCATGTTCACGGCGTTCCTCGCCGACGAGCAGGTGGAGCTCATCGGCGTGGAGGCGGGCGGCGAGGGCATCGACACCACGCGGCACGGCGCCCCGCTGACGGTGGGCGGTCGCGCGGGCATTCTGCACGGCTCGCGCTCGGCGGTGATGCAGGACGAGGAGGGGCAGATCGTGGAGGCGCACTCGATCTCGGCCGGCCTCGACTACCCGGGCGCCGGACCCCAGCACGCGTTTCTGCGCGATAGCGGTCGTGCACGCTATGCGGCGGCGACCGACGCGCAGGCACTCGAAGCCTTCAAGCTGCTCGCGCGCCTCGAGGGCATCATCCCGGCGCTCGAGACCGCGCACGCGCTCGCCTGGGTGCTCGCCGAGCCCGAGGGCGAGCTGGACCTCGTGTGTCTGTCCGGCCGCGGCGACAAGGATCTCGCCGAGGTGCTCGGCCAACCGTGAGCGCTGCGAGCGCAAGCGGGGTCGAGCGCATCGCAGAGGCCTTCGCTCACACGAGCAAGCGCGCAGCGCTGATGCCCTACCTGATGGGCGGCTTTCCCACGCTCGCGGAGTCGGCCCGGATCGGTCAGGCATACGTTGCGGCCGGCGCCGACCTGATCGAGCTCGGCGTGCCCTACACGGACCCACTGGCCGACGGCCCGGTGATCCACGCGGCCGGCACGCGCGCGCTGACGGCGGGGAGCAGCATCGCGGGGGTCCTCGAGGTGGCGCGCTCGCTTTCGGCGAGCGTCCCGGTGGTGCTGATGTGCTACGCGAACATGGTGCTGGCGCCCGGGGCGGAGGCATTCGTAGAGCGCCTCGCACGGACGGGGGCGAGTGGGCTGATCGTCCCCGACCTGCCGATGGGGGAAGCGCCCGAGGTCCTTGACGCGTGCGATGCGCACGGCCTGGCGCTCGTGCCGCTGGTGGCGCCCACGACCACGCCCGAGCGCTTCGCGGCGATTGGGGCACAGGCGAAGGGGTTCCTGTACACGGTCTCGGTCGTCGGCACGACCGGCGAGCGCGAGGCGCTGGCTCCTCGCTTCGCCGAGATCGTCGCGCGCGCGAAGGCGAGCACGAAGGTTCCCGTGGCTCTGGGCTTCGGCATCGGCACGCCTGAGCAGGCGCGGATGGCTGCGGACGCAGGGGCGGACGGCGTGATCGTGGGCACGAGGCTCGTGCGCGCGGTGAGCGAGGCGCCTGAGGATCCGGCGGCGGCGGCGGGCGCGGTCGTGGGGGAGCTCGCCGCGGCGCTCGAGCGCTGACGCGCGGCGAGGAGGCGGTCAAACCACGTCGGTGGACGCCGCCTTCGGTAGGATTGCGCCGGCATGGGATTGATCCTCACAGTCACGGCGGGCCTGATCGTCTGGATCGTCTTGTGGGCCCTCGGTACCAAGGGTTTCGACGCGTTCATGCTCTCGGCGGCGATCATCCTGGTGGGCGCCTCGCTGAAGATCCTCGCCGGTTATCTGCCCGGTCGGCGCAGCTAGACGGCCGGTGCGCGCGCGCTGGCTGTGCCCGGTGACGCGACTGCCTTCGGCACTCGTCGCGCTCGCCGCCCTTGCCGCCCTGGCCTTCGCCGTGTCCGGCTGCGGGGGAGTGGGGGTTTCCGGCGCGGCCAGCGCCGTCGGCAACCAGCTGACGATCTATTCGAGCCTGCCCCTGCAGGGGACCTCGGGAGCCATCTCCCAGCAGATCGTCAACGGGGAGAAGCTCGCGCTGGCTGATGCGGGCGGCCAGGTGGGTCACTTCAAGGTCAGCTACGTCTCCGAGGACGACTCGAGCAGCACCAGCGGGCAGTGGAACCCGGGTGTGACCGCCACGAACGCCAAGGCGGCGGCCAACGACACCACGACGATCGCCTACCTCGGCGACTACAACTCGGCGGCCACCGCCGTGTCGCTGCCGCTGATCAACGCGGCGGGGATCCTGCAGGTCAGCCCGGCCAGCCCGTACGTGGGGCTCACATCGTCACTGGACGCCGGGCAGGACGAGCCCGAACGCTTCTACCCCAGCGGGCAGCGCAACTTCGGGCGGTTGCAGCCCGGCGATCCGGCGCAGGCAGCCGCGCAGGTCGAGCTGATGAAGGAAATGCACGTGAGCCGGATCTATGTGCTGGACGACCAGGATCCATTCGAGGTTCCGCTCGCGCAGATCGTGGCGGGCGATGCCGAACGGGCGGGCATCGCGGTGGCCGGGCACGACAGTCTTGACGTGGCCGGTGCCACGGCGTTCACGAACGAGGTCGGGAAGGTCGCGAAGAGCGGCGCGCAGGCGGTGTTCTTCGCCGGCGGCAGCGAAGCGGGCGCCGTGGCGCTGTGGCGGCAGCTGCACGCTGCCGATCCGCGCCTGTTGCTGCTGGGCTCGAGCACGATGGTCAACGAACCGTTCACCTCGCAGATCGGAGCAGCCGCGGCGAGCACCTATCTGACGACACCCGTGCTTGCCACCGGCCTCTACCCGCCCCCATCAGGACGGGTGCTCGCCGACTATCGCCGCGAGTTCGGGGGCGAAGCGGGGCCGTACGCGCTGTATGGCTTTGAGGCGATGAGCGTGGTCCTGGACGCGATCCGGGCGGCGGGCGCGCACGGGAACGACCGCCAGCGCGTGATCGAGCGGTTCTTCGCGCTCAGGAATCCCAACTCGGTGCTGGGCCCCTACTCGATCGAAGCCGACGGCGAAACGACACTCGCCCGCTACGGGGTCGATCGCGTCGTGAACGGCCGGCCGCTGTTCTACCGCGCGATCAACACCCGCTGAGTCTCATCCTGCGTGCCGCAGCCCGAGCACGAAGCGCAGACGTTCGACGTCCCCGCCGAGGCTCTTGCCGCCGCCGGCGAGGGTGGTGAGGGTGCGCAGGTAGGGAACGAGCTTTGAGATGGTGGGTTCTTCGCTCAGGCCCAGTCCTTCCAGCAGCCCGAGGAACGTCGGGAAGTCGAGCACGAGGCTCGGCCGGATGCCTTCGCCGAGGGCGGTGCTCGCCGCGCCGTAGGAGGCGGCCCCGGACATCGTGCTCGAGGGCGCGAGCGCGGCGGCCACGGAGGCTTCGCTGAGGCCGATTACGAACTTCGTCTGTCCGTTCGCGGCGCGAGCATCGACGACATCGAGTGTGACCGGCAGCCCGGGGAGCGCGACAGACACCGCTGCCTCGGCGCCCGCGATCGAGACCGGCTGAACGGATGCGCCCGATCTGCCCAGGGCGGCCCCGAGCTTTGAGACGGCAGCGCGGGAGAGGGTGGGGTTCGTGGAGGAGATGACGATTCCCGCCTTCAGATCGACAATGCCGGTGCCACTGGCGAAGATCCCGGCCGAGCCCATCCAGCTCGCGAAGTCGCGCCGTGCTTCCGCGGTGTCCGCGCCCAACACGCTGAGTGGCTTGAGGATTCCTCCGAGCAGGCCGCTCAGGCTGAGCGCTCCAGTCGCCGGAGCTTCCGCGCCGGAGCCCGCGAGGGATGCTCCGAGCGACGCGAGGGCGTGCAGCCCCTGGATGTCCTCCCCGAATGTGCTGCCGACGTTGCCCAGGCCGATGGCGAGCCAGGAGTCCCCGGGCAGTTCGCCCGCGGCCTGGGCGCCCTGCGCACTGGAGGCCAACAGCCCGCCGGAGGTGCCGGAGCCGAGGGCGTCGGCGTCGAGCGCGATCGAGGTCGCGGAGGGCACGAGCGAGATGTTCGTTTCCCGCTTGCCCGCGAGCAGGCCCGTCAGCCCGGTCGACCCGAGCGATGTACCCGAAGACCCCGAAGAGCCGGATGCGGCCGGGTTCACGAAGATGTGGGCGAGGGTTCCCGATGGAGCGACCGCGGTCAGCTTGGAGTAGCCTGCCGCACGCGCGAGCGAGGATCCACCGAGCGTGGTGTCGATCACGCTGTGCACCCCCTCTTCGCTGCCGATCACGGCGAACCCGTCGACGAGGGCGAAGGCAGTGCCTGCGGGTGTGGCCTGGAAGGCGACTCCCCGGTAGTTGACCGCATGCGCGCCGGCGCGCTCGGCCTGGGAGTTCAGGAAGGAGCGTGCCTTGCCGGCATTCGTGGTATCCAGCACGATCGCGCCCTGGACACCGTTCGTGGTGAACGGGAATGCGTTGGCCGTCGAGGAGCCGCCCAGCAGATCGCGCGCGAGCGCCGACAGCAGGCCGCCGATCTTTGATTCCGTGGAGGCATCGAGCGAACTGATGAAGATCCCAGCGCTGGGCCCCAGCCAGGGCGCGACATCGCTGTTGAAGTCCAGCGGCGGGCTCCCGGGCGTCTGCAGCGCCGACAGGAGGCGCAGATAGGGGTCGGCCTGGCGGGTTAGCGCTTTCCCGGCGCCCGACGCTGCATCCTTCAGGGAGCCTTCGGGCCGCACGACCGCGCCGGCGTACAGCGGCGCGGACGCCGGAACGACCCCCGCCGGGTCGGCGCCCGTGCCGGTGGCGTGGGAGGAGCCGCAGCCTGCGATCAGCGCGGAGACCCCCAGCAGGAGCAGGGCAGCACCGAGACCGGATCGCCTGCCCGGCCTGTGATCGCATTGGACGGGCATGGGAGGCGATCGTAGCGGCTGGCGCGGGCGTGAGGCGCCATTTGCGAGCCGTCGCCGAGCGGGGTTGGCAGCCGTCCGGAAGGCGGGCGCGGCTGCAGGAGATTTCCCACATCCGAGATCTGCACGCGAGGTTTCAGCCGGACGCCCCGCGGGCGCTCGTGCGGCGCCTCTCGGAAAAGCGGCTCGGAGCAGGCGTTCTTGCCGGATCGAGCGCGCAGGGAGGGTCTGGTGGGAGAAAATGTGCACGCAGGGTTGCATTGTGGGATGAAGTGGGGTAAGTTCGCACCAGCGAGCCGTGGTGGAGGGGCTCCTCCCACTCCTCCACCTCGGCTCGGTAAACAAGCTTGGAGCTCAACAGTGGTCCCCTTCCGCGGCACCTTCGACCATACGCTCGACGCCAAGAACCGCCTCACGGTGCCGGCGCGCTACCGCGCGACCCTTGCCGAAGGGGTGGTGCTTGCGATGCCGCTGGACCAGGAGCCGTGCGTGGGCGTGTGGCGTCCCGAGGACTACGAGCGCTTTTCAGAGCGCGCTCTCGCCGATCTGCCGCCTCTCTCCCCGCGGCGCAGCGAGCTGGAGCGCTTCTTCTTCGGCAGCTCCCATGACGCCGACCTCGATGCGGCCGGACGGATCATGGTTCCGGGCTTCCTCGCCGATCACGCCAAGCTTCACAAGGACGTGGTGGTCGTTGGGGTGGGGGACCGCCTGGAGCTGTGGGACAGGGGCAGCTGGGACGAGCATCGACCGGCGCTGCTGGGCGGCGTCGCTGACATCACCGCGAGGGTCGATGACACTGCTTGAGATGAAACGATCTTCACGACGCCCTCCACGCGGGCGTTCCTTCGGTGGTGCCGTGCGCGCAGCCGCCGAGGACACGCTGCCGGGTGAGCGTGGCGGACACGTGCCGGTGCTCGCCGCCGAGCTGCTCGAACTGCTCGATCCCCAGCCGGGCCAGACGGCCATCGACTGCACCTTCGGAGATGGGGGCCACGCCCGGCTCGTGGCCGAGCGGCTGGGCTCATCGGGCACGCTGGTGGCGATCGACCGAGACCCGCTCGCCGAGGAGCGGTTTGCGGCCCTGGCGCCGGAGATGGCCTGCTCCGTGCGCTTCATCCGGGCGGGCTATGCGGAGGGTCTCGAGCTGCTCATGCGCGAGGGCGTGCGTGCCGACGCGGCCTATTTCGACCTGGGCATGTCCTCGATGCAGGTGGACACCCGCGAGCGTGGATTCTCATACTCCTATGAGGCGCCGCTGGACATGCGCATGGACCCGGCGCAGGAGCTGAGCGCTCGCGAGATCGTCGCCGACTGGGACGAGCGCCGGCTGGCGCGCACGCTGCGGGACTTCGGCGAGGAGCGGCACGCCAACGCGATCGCACGGGCGATCGTGCGCCGGCGCGCACAGGCACCGATCGAGACGACGCTCGAGCTGGTGGACACCATCAACTCCGCGATTCCCGCTCCCGCCCGCTTCGCCGGCGGTCATCCCGCCAAGCGGGCCTTCCAGGCGCTGCGGATCGCCGTCAACGACGAGCTGGAGCAGCTGGACCGCGCGCTTCCGCTGGCGTGGGAGCTTCTGCGCGAAGGTGGGGTGCTGGCGGGGATCGCGTTCCACTCGCTTGAGGATCGGCGCGTCAAGCGCTTTCTGGCCGAGCGCGCCCGCGGGTGCATCTGCCCGCCCGACCTGCCCGTGTGCGCGTGTGGCCGTGAGCCCCAGGCGGCGCTGATCGCACGCCGCTCGATCGTGCCCACCGCGGAGGAGATCGCCCAAAATCCGCGCGCGGCCTCGGCGCGGCTGCGTGCGGCCAGGAAGCTCACCGAGACCGGGGATCCGGCATGAGCCCACCCGCCGGCGTTGCGGCTCCGGCGGTCCGGCCTCGACGCACGGCCGCGCCGGCCCGTCCGCTGACCGTCCCTCCGAGGCCCCGGCGCGTCTCCGGCCCGACGCGGCGAAGAGTCGAGGACCGACCGGCCCGCAGGCGCTCGAGCGAGCAGGGCGGCCTCGCGCCTGCTCTGATCTCCGCCGTGGACCGCCTGTCGCGCCTGCGGGTGTTCGGCGGACGCACATGGATCGGCCTGGTCGCGTTCGCGCTGATCGGGATCGTGACGCTGCAACTCGGGCTGCTCAAGCTGAACGCGGGCATCGGGCGCGCGCTCGAGCGCGAGGCCCTGCTGCAACGCCAGAACGCGACGCTCAGCATCGAGAACTCTGAACTGGCCACCAGCGATCGCGTCACCTCGCTGGCGGCGGGGCTGGGCATGCAGCCCGTTCCGACGGCGGCCCTGCACTTCCTTCTCGTCCGTCCGCGACTCGACCTGGCGCGGACCGCGGCCTCGCTGAGCACGATGACCCCGGGCTCGGCGACGGGCTCAGGCGAAGCGCCGGCGCGGCGAATCCTCCGCGCTGACGGCGTCCTCGTCGACCTCGGCGTCGGCCGGACAATCCACGGGCGGGCAGGCCACGAGCGCCGCGTCCAGCGAACCGTCGACGGCCGGATCCTCCGCCACAACGGGGTCCGGTGGACCCTCGGCGGGGTCAGCCACGACGCCGGCGTCGGCGAGAAGCGACAAGAGCGTCCGGCGAATCCACGCGCGCGCCTGCGACCGAAGCCCCGCCGGCAGAAGCTCCGAGCAGCTCGGCTGAAGGCACGCCGGCCGGCGGGACCAGCGCGAGCCCGTCGGGGTAGCCGGGTGGACGTCGTCCAACACCGGATAGGAGCGATCTTCGCGCTGTTCTTCCTGCTCCTCGTCCTGGCGGCGGGACGCACCGTGTACCTGGGGGTTCTGCACGGCGGGGCGCTGCGCAGCGCCGCTCGCACCCAGCAGCTCACCGACGAAGCCGTGCCGGCCCAGCGCGGCACGATCACCGACCGCAACGGGGTCGACCTCGCCGTGTCCGAGCCCGCCGAGGACATCTCGGCGACGCCGTACCTCCTGACCGATCCGCTGAGCGCAGCGCAGCGGCTGGCTCCGCTGTTGGGTCAGTCGCAGGCGACGGTGCTCAGGAAGCTGTCGGAGCGCACGGGCTTCGTGTATCTCGCGCGGGCGCTCCCCGCCAAGGAAGCACGCGCGGTCCTCGCCCTGAAGATCCCGGGTGTGGCGGGCGCGCCGGTCATGCGCCGCGTGTACCCGCGGGGCACGCTGGCGGCGCAGGTGCTGGGCGTCGTGGGAACCGAAGGCAATGGGCTCGCCGGACTCGAGTATTCGCGCAACTCGCTCCTGCACGGCCGCACCGGGCAGGCGGCATGTGGTCAGCGATGCCATCGGCCAGCCGGTGTCGATCACCGAACCCAGCCGCGAGGAGCCCGGCACGTCGCTGTCGCTGACGCTCGACGCCAACATCCAGCAGCGCACCGAACAGGTGCTGGGCGCGGTGGGAAGCGTGTTCAGCCCGAAAGACGCCACCGCGATCGTGATGGACCCCAACAGCGGAGCGATCCTGGCGATGGCCAACTGGCCCCAGGTGAACGCCAACGACCCGGGCGCCGCCCCCGCCGGCGCGATGCAGAACCGGGCGGTCGGCTTCGACTACGAACCGGGTTCGACGTTCAAGGCGATGACGGTCTCGGGCGCTCTCCAGCAGGGGCTGGTCACGCCCTCCACGCCCTTCTACGTGCCCAACGAGATCCAGGTGGCCGACAGGACGATCCACGACGACACCGAACACTCCCCGGAGACGCTCACCACGGCGCAGATCCTGGCCCAGTCCAGCAACGTGGGCGCGATCAAGATCGGCATGCTCGAGGGGGCGAGCGGGTTCAACAGCTGGGTGCACCGCTTCGGGTTCGGGGCGCGAACGAACGTCGAGCTGCCCGGCGAGGAAGTGGGCGAGGTGCTCCCGCTGGCCCACTACTCCGGCTCCTCCATGGGCAACCTGCCGATCGGCCAGGGCGAGCTCGTCACGCCGATCCAGATGGCCAGTGCATACGCGGCGATCGCCAACGGCGGCATCCTGCGCCAGCCCCACATCGTGAGCGCGGTGGGGGGTCGCTCCCGACCGCTGCCCCCGGGCCATCGGGTGATCTCCTCGACGACCGCCGCCGCGCTTCGACAGATGCTCGAGGGAGTTCTCGCCCCCGGGGGAACGGCCAGCGAGGTCTCGATCCCCGGCTATCAGCTGGCGGGCAAGACGGGCACCGCCAGCAAGATCGACCCCGCCACCGGCCAGTACTCCCAGACGCGCGTATGTCGCCTCGTTCATCGGCTTCGCGCCGGCATCCCACCCGAAGCTGCTGTGCGCCGTGATCGTCGATGAACCGCAGTCGGGCTCGATATTCGGAGGGACCGTCGCGGCGCCCGCCTTCGGGCAGATCATGTCCTTCGCGCTGCCCTACCTGCGCATCCCGCCTGGATAGCATCAGCCCATGCGGCTCGACGAGTTGATCGCCACCGAGGCCCCCGCTGCGAGCGGTGCGGTGGAGATCACGGGACTCTGCCTATGACAGTCGCACGGTGCGGGCCGGTGATCTCATGTTCTGCGTGAGCGGCTTTCGCGAGGACGGTCACGCTTTCGCTGCGCAGGCGGTTGACGGCGGCGCGGCGGCGCTGGTCGTCGAGCGACCCCTCGGCCTCGGCGTGCCCGAGGTGGTGGTCGAGTCCGCCCGCGCGGCGATGGGCCCGATCGCGGCTCGCTTCTACGGTGATCCGACCTCGCAGCTGCGGGTGGTGGGGGTAACGGGGACCAACGGCAAGACCACCACGGCCTACCTGGCGCGCGCGCTGTTCGAGGCGGTCGGCGAGCAGTGCGGGCTGCTGGGCACGGTCAAGTCGGTCGTGGGGGGCGTCGAGCGTCCGGTGGTCCGCACGACGCCCGAGGCGATCGACCTGCAGGCCGACTTCCGGGCGATGCTCGACGGCGGCGATCGCGCCTGCCTGATGGAGGTCTCCTCGCACGCGCTCGCGCTGGGGCGCGCCGAGGCGATTCACTTCGCCGCGGCGGTGTTCACCAACATCAGCCGGGACCATCTCGACTTCCACGACACGATGGAGGACTACTTCCAGGCCAAGCGGCGCCTGTTCGGGGGGGAGTGGTCCGGGCACGCGGACGCGATGGCAGCGTCCGCGCTCGCACCTCCCGGTGTCAGCGTGGTGAACGTGGGCGACCCTACGGACGGCGACTGGCGAATGAGATCGACGGCGCGCGCACGTTCGCCGTGGAGCAGGAGGGAGCCGACTACCGGGCGACCGCCCTGCGCTGTGGCTTCGAGGAGTGCAGCTTCAGGCTGCACACCCCGGAGGGCGACCGCGAGGTGGTGCTGAGGATGCCGGGGCGGTTCAACGTCGCCAACGCGCTCGGGGCGCTTGCGGCGGTGCATGCGCTGACGGGCGAGCTCGACCCGCTCCTGGCCGCGCTCGAGCGGGGAGTGCGCGTGCCGGGCCGGTTTGAGCCGGTGAACGAGGGCCAGGACTTCGCGGTGCTCGTCGACTATGCCCATACGCCGGACTCGCTGGAGAACGTGCTGCGCGCGGCCCGGGAGCTGGCGAGCTCCGATGCGCGCGGGAAGGGGCGCGTGCTGTGCGTGTTCGGTGCCGGCGGCGACCGTGATCGCGGCAAGCGGCCGTTGATGGGCGAGATCGCGGCGCGCATGGCGGACGTGGCGGTGGTCACCTCCGACAACCCCCGCTCGGAGGACCCCGAGCAGATCATCGGCGAGATCATGGCAGGGGTCGCCCGCGTCGATCGCTCACTCCCCGCCGGAGAGCGGGAGTCGGGAGCGCCGGCCGTGCGGTCGATCGCCGATCGGGCGGCGGCCATCGCCGAGGCCGTCGCCTGCGCCCGGGCGGGGGATGTGCTCGTGATCGCGGGCAAGGGCCACGAGCAGGGGCAGGAGCTGGCCGGTGGCCACAAGGTGCCCTTCGACGACGTCGCGGTCGCCAGGGAGGCCCTGCGCGCCCGCCTGGGCGCTGCAGCCGGGGCCACCGCGTGATCGCGCAGGGAGGGGCGGCCGTGTTGCGTACCGCCGGGGAGCTTCGCGCGTGAGGGACTGGGACGGCCAGCGCGTCGCTACGGCCGCAGGCGCCCGCATGGTGGTCGAGCCCGCGACGGCAGCGGATGGCCCGGGCCCGCGGCGCGTGACGATCGACTCGCGCGAGGTGGGGACGGGCGATCTGTTCGTCGGCCTGCGCGGGCGAGAACGCAGATGGCGGCGAGTATGCGGCGCAGGCGCTGGAAAGGGGAGCCTGGGGGGTGCTCGTCACGCCACACCACGCCGCCGCCGTCGAGGCCGGTGCGAGCGGAGCCGTGCTCGCGCACCCCGATCCGCTCGCGGCCCTTCAGGCGATGGCCCGGGCGTGGCGGCGGGAGCTCGGCGCCGCGGGGGCGAGGGTCGTCGCGATCACGGGCTCGACCGGAAAGACCTCCACCAAGGACATCCTCGCCGCCGTGCTCTGCGGCAGGCTGCGCACCGTGTCGAGCCCCGAGAACTTCAACACCGAGATCGGCCTGCCGCTCGCCGTGCTCGCAGCGCCCGGCGGTACTGAGGTGCTGGTGCTCGAGATGGCGATGCGCGGCGCCGGCCAGATCGCGGAGCTGACGGCGATCGCGGAACCCGACGTGGGCGTGATCGTGAACGTCGGCCCGGTGCATCTCGAGCTGCTCGGCACCGTTGAGGCGATCGCTGCCGCGAAGGCCGAGCTGATCGCGGGTCTTGCGCCGGGCGCGGCCGCGGTGATCCCCGTCGATGAGCCGCTGCTCGAGCCGCACCTTCGCGGCGACCTGCGCACCGTCACGTTCGGCGACGGTGGAGACTTCTCGCTGGAGGGCAACCCGACCGAGCGGGAAGGTCGTGATTCGCGCCTGCGTCCGATCCGAGCGGCCGGCGGCGAGCGCGACCGCGGGAGCCGGCGCCGAGCGCGGTGAGCTGATCACCCTCGAGCCGTCGTTCCGCCAGGCGCACAACATGCGCAACCTGCTCGCCGCCGTGGCCGCCGCACGGATGCTGGGGGTGACCCCCCGCGGCAGGGTGGAGGTGCGCTTCTCACGGCTGCGCGGGGAGCGGATAGAGCTCCCCGACGAGGTGGTCCTGATCAACGACTGCTACAACGCCAACCCGATGTCCATGCGCGCCGCCATAGACGACCTTGCCGATTCGGCCGCCGGGCGGCGCGTGGCCGTGCTCGGCGACATGCTCGAGCTCGGCCCGGGAGCCCCGCGTCTGCACCGCCAGATCGGCGAGCACGCCGCCTCCCGCGGGGTCGAGCTGCTCGTCACCGTGGGCCCGCTGGCCGCCGAGACCGCGGCCGCGTTCAGCGGGGAGGCTCACGCGGTTTCGGACGCCCCGGCGGCCGCCGCGCTTCTGAAAAAGCTCCTGCGCGAGCGGGATACCGTGCTGGTGAAGGGCTCGCGGGGGGTCGGCCTCGAGCTGGTGGCCGAGGCGCTGGGGGCCGGATCGGAGCCCTCGAGGGTGCGTTCGCCCGGCGCGTCGGTGCTCGAGCCCTGCGCCGGGCCGGGGCGGCCCTGATGGGCAGGGTGCTGATCGGCGGGACCGCGGCGCTGCTCATCTGCATCTTTCTGAGCCCCAAGTTCATCGAGTTTCTGCGCGAGCGCGAGTTCGGGCAGCACATCCGCGAGGACGGTCCCGAGGGCCACCATCAGAAGGCGGGCACCCCGACGATGGGCGGGGTCATCATCTTCCTGGCGGTCTCCGTCGCCTTCCTCATCCTGACCGACTACGAATGGCGCTCGGTGGGGGTGTTCGGCGCCGCGATCGCGTGTGCGCTGCTGGGCTTCGCGGACGACTACACGAAACTCGTCAAGCGCCGCTCGCTCGGGCTGCGGGCGCGGACGAAGCTCGCCGTCACGATCGCGATCTCGCTGGGGCTGTGGTACATCGCCAAGGACCAGGCGCATCTGGCGAGCACGCTGCGACTGCGGTTCGTCGACTACCAGATAGATCTCGGGCCTTTCTACCCCCTGCTGATCTATCTCGTCGTGGCGGGCACGACCAGCGCCGTCAACCTGACCGACGGGCTGGACGGCCTGGCGGCGGGCTGTGCCGCGATCGTGCTGCTGGCGTACACGGGCATCACGTTCATAACCGGCGAGCTGGACCTGGCGATGCTCGCCGGCTGTCTGGTGGGCGGGTGCATCGGCTTTCTCTGGTTCAACGCGTTTCCGGCGACGATCTTCATGGGGGACACCGGCTCACTCGGGCTCGGCGGCGCGATCGCGGGGCTGGCCGTGATGACCAAGACGGAGCTGCTGCTGATCCTGCTCGGCGGGATCTTCGTGATCGAGGCGGTGTCGGTGGTGATCCAGGTGATCTCCTTCCAGACAACCCGTAAACGGGTGTTCCTGATGGCGCCCATTCACCACCATTTCGAGCTGCGGGCGTGGTCTGAGACGAAGATCATCCTGCGCTTCTGGATAGTCGCGGCGGTCTGCTGCGCGATCGGCTTCACGATCTACCGCCAGAGCATCGGCTGAAGCGGCTGCGAGCGGTTGTGGAGCTCAGGCCGCGGCCCCAGATCCCCACTGGTCGGAAGCTCGTGGTCGGTCTGGCGCGCTCGGGAATGGCCGCCGCGCTCGCCCTGCGCGCCGTTGGCGAGGAGGTGATCGGCGTGGACTCGGGCTCGCCGGAGGGCGCGGACATGCTCGAGCATGCCGGCGTGGACGTGCACGTGCGCGAGCAGGGCGTGAGCCTTCTCGCCGGGGTGCACGCGGTCGTCAAGAGCCCGGGGGTGCCTGCGCAGGCGCCCGTGATCGTGGCGGCGCTCGAGCGTGGCCTGCCCGTGCTGGGCGAGCTCGAGTTGGCGTGGCGGATGCTTCCGAATGAATTCATCGCCGTGACCGGGACCAACGGGAAGACGACCACGGTGGAGCTGATCGGGCACATCCATCGCGAGGCGGGCTTGCCGGTTGCGGTCGCGGGCAACGTGGGCACGGCCGCCAGCTCGCTCGTCGGCGCGGTGGAGCGGGACGTGACGATCGTGTGCGAGGCGTCCTCCTTCCAGCTCGAGGACACCCTGGCCTTCGCCCCCGAGGCGGCTGTCCTGTTGAACATCTCCCCCGACCACCTCGATCGCCACGACACGTTCGCGGCCTACGTGCAGTCGAAGCTGCTCGTGTTCGCCCGTCAGGGCAACGACGACGTGGCCGTGGCTCCACTCGGGCTCGGGGTCGAGGATCTCGGCGGCTGCGCACGGCGGGTCCGCTTCGGCGCCGGTGCAGACGCCGCCCTGTCCGAGCGGGCCGGGCAGCTGTGGTGGCAGGAGCGCGCGCTGCTGGCCGTCAGCGAGCTGCGCCTGCGCGGCGCGCACAACATCGAGAACGCGATGGCCGCGGCCGCGGTCTGCCTGGCGCGCGGAGTCGAGCTCGACGCGGTCCGGGAGGGCCTGCGCTCGTTCACGGGCGTTCCCCATCGCCTGCAGGAGGTGGCATCCCGCGACGGCGTCCTCTACGTGAACGACTCCAAGGCGACGAACATCGCGAGCACGAGGGTCGCGCTGGACGCGTTCATCGACAGAGGCCCGATCCACCTGATCCTCGGAGGCCAGGGCAAGGGCCAGGACTTCAGCGCCCTGCGCGACGCGGTGTGGCGAAGCTGTGAGGCGGTGTATCTGATCGGAGAGGACGCGCCCGTGATCGCGCGTGCGCTGGCGGGCGGGGACATCCCGGTGCGTGAATGCGGTGAGCTCGAGCGGGCGGTCGCGCAGGCCGCAGAGGCGGCCAGGAGCGGTGAGGTGGTGCTGCTGTCACCGGCGTGCGCGAGCTTCGACCAGTTCACCGACTTCGAAGCCCGCGGCGAGCGTTTTTCCGAGCTCGTGCGGGGATAGAGGCATCAGCGGGGCGGCGTCGAAGTGAGAGTGGATGCCAGCAGGCGCAGCACGGCGCGTCCGCGCCTCCGGGGCCCGTCAGGAGCCGGGCTCTCCCACGCGCGAGAAGGGGGTGGCGGCCGCCGCTGCGAACCAGTCGCTGGAGCACCGCATCCTGCTGACCGCCACGCTGTGCCTGCTCGCGTTCGGAGCCGTGATGGTCTACAGCGCCTCCTCGGCGACGACGCTGCTTCAGGGCCGCGGCAACGGCAGCTCCTACCTGATCAAGTACCTCCTCTACGGTGGCGTCGGCCTGATCGTGATGCGCGTGCTCGCACGCGACGGGGTCGCCAAAGTGCAGGCCATCACCGCGCCGCTGCTGATCGTGTCGTTCGTGCTGGTGCTGGCCGTGCACGTGCCGCACGTGGGCGTGAGCGTCAACGGCGCGCGTCGCTGGATCGGGCCGGGATCGCTCCAGTTCCAGCCCTCGGAGCTCCTGAAGCTCGCGCTCGTGCTGTATGCCGCCACGCTCCTGGCCAGGCGCCCGCGGCGGGTGCACGATCTGCGCGAGCTGACCAATCCGCTGCTGGTCGTGGTGGGGGCGGCCTGCCTGCTCGTCGGCACCCAGCCGGATCTCGGCAGCGCGATGGTGATCGCCTTCACGACCGCGGCGCTGCTCGTAGCGGCCGGTATCCCGCCGCGCAAGCTGGCGCTCCTTGCCGGCTGCGTGCTGGGGGTGGTGTTCCTCTACGCACTGGCTCGGCCGTATGCGCGAGCGCGGCTGACCTCCTTCATGGATCCGTGGGCGCACGCGGCGGGCAGCGGCTTTCAGGCGGTGCAGGGCCAGATCGCGATCGGCTCGGGCGGGCTGTTCGGGGTCGGCCCCGGCGAGTCGGTGCAGAAGATCTTCTACCTGCCCGAGGCCCCCACCGACTTCATCCTCGCCGTGATCGCCGAGGAGCTGGGGGTGGTCGGAGTGTGTGCGCTGCTGTTCCTGTACGGGCTGATCGCCTATGCGGGCATGCGCGCGGCGAAGGCCGCGCGCAGCCTCTACAGCGCCCTGCTCGCGGTCGGGATGACCGCGCTGATCGTCTCCCAGGCGCTCTTGAACGTGTTCGCCGTGCTCGGCCTGGCGCCGCTCACCGGCGTCACCCTGCCCTTCGTCTCCTATGGCTCCAGCAGCCTGATCGTGATGCTCGCGGCGATGGGCCTGCTGCTCAACGTAGCGGCCGGGGGCACCGCGCACGTGCGCGCGGTGGCGCCCTCGCGCACGCGTTCTGGCGACGCTTCCGGGCGCGAACCGCCACGATGGAGCCGTGAGTCGAGCGCCGAGGAGGATCGTGATCGCCGCGGGCGGGACCGCCGGGCACGTCGTGCCGGCGCTGGCGGTGGCGGAGGCGCTGCGGGGTGAGGGCGCCGAGGTCACGTTCATCGGCGGCGTGCGCGCCGAGGCGCAGCTCGTGCGCGCCGCGGGCTTTCCGCTGCACACGATCTCCGTCGAAGGCCTGAGCCGCTCGAGCCCGCTGCGGGCCCTGCGCGCGCTCGCGCTGGCCGCGGCGGCGCTACCGCGCGCGCGGTCGATGCTGGCGAGGATCGACCCGCAGGCGGTCATGGGCGGCGGCGGCTACGTGGCCGGACCGGTGGGGCTGGCCGCGCTCACGCTGCGCATTCCGGTGGTTCTCACCGAGGCGGACAGCCGGCTCGGGCTGACCAACCGCATGCTGGCCCCGTTCGCCCGGCGCGTGTGCCTCGCCTTTCCCCTTGCCGGTCGTAACGGCAGCCGCTACCGCGTCACCGGCCGGCCGGTCCCCTCCGTCCACGACGACGTCGTCGCGGCACGCGAGCGCCTGGGCATCGCGCCCGATGAGACGTGCGTGCTCGTGTTCGGCGGCTCGCTGGGAGCCCGCTCGATCAACCGGACGGCGCTCGAGGCCTTCACGGGCGCCGGGTTTCGCGTGCTGCACGTCTGCGGAAGCCGCGACTACCCGGAGCTGGCCGGGCGGGAGCCCGGACCCGGATACGACCTGCGCGAGTACCTCGACATGACGGATTTCGCCGATGCGCTCGCGGCCGCCGACCTGGTGGTCGCCCGCGCCGGCGGGTCCGTGTTCGAGATCGCCGCGCACGGCCTGCCGGCCATCCTCGTGCCCTATCCGCATGCCTCCGGCGACCATCAGAGCGAGAACGCCCGCTGGATGTCCGAGGCGGGCGCGGCGATAACGATCCCCGACGGCGAGCTCACCGCCGCGCGGCTGAGCGCGGAGACGCTCGCGCTGCTCGCCGACCGTCCCCGCCTGGACGCGATGGCCTCCGCCGCGCGGAGCCTCGCGCGCCCCGAGGCCGCTCTGGAGGTGGCCTCGGAGCTGCTGGAGGCGGCCGCATGAGAGAGCCCGGGAAAGCGGACGCGGCGAGCGGGCCGTGGAATGGGCGCCGCCTGCACTTCGTGGGTGTCGGCGGGGCCGGGATGAGCGGCTACGCGCGCGTCGCGCACGCGCTCGGGGCCGAGGTGAGCGGGTCCGACGCCGCTGCCAGCCGCCTACCTGGAGGGCCTGTCGGCCGACGGGGTGCTGCAGGCGAGCATCGGCCACGCGCGCTCACAACGTGCCCGCCGGCGACGGGGTGGAGCTCATCTACTCCTCGGCCGTACCGGCGGAAAACGTCGAGCGCGCGGCGGCGCGTGAGCGGGGCATCCCCGAGCGCCCGCGCGCGGAGCTCCTGGCCGAGCTGACGGGGTTGCGCAGGACGATCGCGGTGGCGGGCACGCACGGCAAGACGACCACCGCCTCGATGCTCGTACACGCGCTGCGCGGTGCCGGCCTCGATCCCGGCTGGCTGGTGGGCGGCTCGGTCGGAGCCGGTCTGGCGAACGCGGAGTGGGGGAGCGGCGAGTGGCTCGTGGTGGAGGCCGACGAGTCCGATCGCTCGATGCTCAGCCTGAACGTGGAGATCGCCGTGCTGACCAACGTCGAGCTCGATCACCACGCGACATTCGCCTCGCTGGACGAGCTGCGGGAGGCGTTCCGCCGCGTTCCTCGAAGGCCCTCCGCACGCGGTCATCTGGGACCGGCCCGAGCTGCTGGAGCTGCGCGCCGGGCCCGTCGACCCCTACGACGCCGAGGAGGTGACCCTGACCGCCGGGGGCTCATGCTTCCGCTGGCGAGCAGGAGGAGGTGCGCCTGGCCGTTCCCGGTGTGCACAACGCGGTCGAACGCCGCCGGCGCGCTGCGAGGCCGCCCGGCTGGCCGGCGCGCAGGCCGCGCCCGCGATCGCCGGCCTCGCCGGCTTCCACGGAGCCGGCCGGCGCTTTCAGCTGCTCGGCCACACCGCGCGGGGTGCGGCCGTGTACGACGACTACGCGCACCACCCGACGGAGGTCGCCGCCACCCTCGAGGCGGCGCGCACGCTCGAGCACCGGCGGCTGGTGGCGGTATTCCAGCCCCACCTGTACTCGCGCACGGCTCTGCTGGCGCGCGAGTTCGGCCGTGGCCATGGCGCATGCCGACGTGATGGTGCTGCTCGACGTGTATCCGGCCCGCGAGCGCGCCGAGGAGCATCCCGGGGTGAGCGGCCTCACGATCGCCGAGGCCACGGCGGACGCGGCTCAGGGAAGGCCGGTCTACTGGCTGCCCGCATTCGCGGATGCCCAGCCCGTGCTCGAATGGCTGCTCGAGGATGGCGATCTGTGTCTGGTCATGGGCGCAGGGGACGTCCAGGAGCTGGGGCGCACGCTGGCCGGTACGGGCACGCCGGCGGACGCGCGAGGAGGTGTCGCCGTGAACGGCGCCGTCCCGCCCGCGACGGTGAGAGCGAACTTCGCCCTCGAGCGGCTGACGACCGTGCGCACCGGCGGCGCCGCGGAGTTCTTCGCGCGCGCGGGCAGCGAGGCCGAGCTGCTCGAGCTGCTGGCCTGGGCGGCGCGCCGCGGGCCAGGCGGTGAGCGTGGTGGGGTCGGGCTCGAATCTGCTGGTCGCCGACGGCGGGCGTCCGCGGGCTGGTCGTGAAGCTCGACCGCGGGCTGGCCGCCATCGCCATCGAGCGAGTCCCGGATCGTGTGTGGCGGCGGCGCGCGCCTGCCCTCGGTGGCGGCCCGCGCGGCCCGCGCGGGGCTGTCCGGGATCGAGTTCGGCGTCAACATCCCCGGCACGGTCGGCGGCGCCGTGCGCATGAACGCGAACGCCTACGGCGGCGAGCTCGAGCGGGTGCTCGAGTGGGTGGAGATCGCCACCGGCGCGGGCGTGGAGCGCCGCTCGCCGCAGGAGCTCGGCCTCGGCTACCGCCGCTCAGAGCTCAGGGACGGGGAGATCGTCACCCGCGCCGGCCTGCTGCTCGCTCCCATGGATGCGCAGACGGTCAAGGCCACGCTCGCCGAGATGCGCGCGCGCCGCCACGAGGCGCAGCCGCAGGGCATCAGGACGTTCGGCTCCACCTTCAAGAACCCCGAGGATCCGCGCGCGCAGGGGCGCAGCGCGGGCCTGCTCCTGAGCGAGGCCGGCTGCAACGGCCTGGCCGTCGGCGGCGCGCGCTTCGCCCCCAAGCACGCCAACTTCATCGAGAACACCGGCGACGGCCACGACCGCCGACGTGGTCGCCGTGATGGCCGAGGGCCGCCGCCGCGTGCTCGAGCGCTTCGGCGTGGAGCTCGAGCCCGAGGTGCAGACGCTCGGGGACGTCCGCTTTCCCTGGTCGTAGGGGTTCTGCCGCGGATGTAGGGGTTCCGGCGCGGAGGTCGAACACATGGGCGATGGATCGCTCTCTTGCCGGCCGCGCCGGAATCGGCCGCCTGTTCGACCCCTCGCCGCGCCGTGCCCGCGGCACGGGTCGCGCCCGCACTCACCGCGCGGGGATGGCGCGCGAGCGGGCCCGGCGCTTCTACGCGCATCTGCAGCGCCGGTGGTGGCCGTTCGCGCGAGCCGTCGATCTCGTTCGAGCAGGCTGCTCGCACGTCTGGCACCGTCGCCGCCTGCGGATCGGCGCTGCTGGCCGGCCTGCTCTCGCTGATCGTGCTCGCGGGCGGCTGGCTGTGGCTGCGGCACTCATCGCTCGTGGCGGTCGAGCACGTGCGGGTCAGCGGTGTGCACGGCCCCGAGGCCAAGGCGATCGACGCGGCCCTCGCCCGGGCCGCGCGGCAGATGAGCACGCTGGACGTTCGCACCGGTGCGCTCAACGCCGCGGTCGCGCCCTACCGGGTGGTGCGCGAAGTGCGGGCGACCGCGAGCTTCCCCCACGGCCTGCACATTCGCGTGATCGAGCAGCTGCCCGTGGCCGCGCTCACCGTGGACGGCGAGCGCACGGCGGTGGCCGCCGACGGCGTGGTGCTCGGTCCCGCGCTGCTGTCGGGCTCGCTGCCCGCGCTCGCAGGCGGCTTGAACAGCTCGGCGGCCGGACTGCCGCTCCGACAGCGCGTGCACGGCTCGCTGCTGGCCTCCCTGACCGTGCTGGGCGCCGCGCCCGCCCCCATGGCACGAGCGGTCGTGCGCATGTTCACGGGACCGAAGGGCCTCACCGCGGCGATGCGCAACGGCCTGATCGTCTACTTCGGCGACGCCACACGCCCCCACGCCAAGTGGCTCTCCCTCGCACGGGTGCTCGACCGATCCGAGCTCGCAGGGCGCCTCCTACGTCGACGTGCGCCTGCCCGAACGGCCCGCCGCGGGCTTCTCCGGCACGTCCGCCCCCGAAACGAGCACGTCCGCCGCCGAACCGGGCAGCGCCTCTGACCCGACCTCGGCGTCCGAACTCGCCGCAGGCCTCGACGGCGGCCGCCGGCATCTCGTCGCCGTCCGAACAGGCGGCTCCGGTGGCGAATCCTCGAGCGGCGCGCCTGCGGAAGCGGCGCAGAGCGCCCCCGCCCAGACGGGATCCACGGCCCCCGGGGAAACCGCGCCGGAAGCATCGACCACGGCACCCGCACCGGGAGGTTGAACAAGACTCAGCAAGCCTCAACCTGAACCTTAGGTTGATGGCAATCGCGAGGGCAATCCTAATGTGATGGTCGAGAGTTCCGGGATCTGCAACGAACGTTGCGAGAATCGACGTTGTCGTTGACAGGGCGAAGTTCCCTGCATAACGTGCACATCTCGGCGGTTCGGAGACCGGTATGCTCCGAACCCTAATTTCTTACTGAAGGGTTCGGACAGAGCCATCATGGAGAGCAGCGGTAGCTATCTGGCGGTCATCAAGGTCGTGGGGGTCGGAGGCGGCGGCACCAACGCGGTCAGCCGCATGGTCGACGCGGGCCTGCGCGGCGTGGAGTTCATCGCCGCCAACACCGACGCCCAGGCGCTCGCGATGTGCGACGCCGACATCAAGCTGAACATCGGCCACGAGTCGACGAAGGGCCTCGGCGCGGGCGCCGACCCCGACGTCGGCCTCGCCGCGGCCTCCGAGTCGCGCGACGACATCAAGGAGGCGCTGAAGGGCGCAGACATGGTGTTCGTGACGGCGGGCGAGGGTGGCGGCACCGGCACGGGCGCCGCTCCCGTGATCGCCGAGATCGCCAAGAACGAGATCGGCGCGCTGACCGTCGGCGTGGTCACGCGCCCGTTCGACTTCGAGGGCTCGCAGCGGGCCCGTCAGGCCACCGAGGGCATCGAGCGCCTGCGCGAGGTGGTCGACACGCTGATCGTGATCCCCAACGAGAAGCTGCTCGCCGTGGTCGAGCGGCGCACCTCCATGCTCGACGCCTTCCGCGAGGCCGACAACGTCCTGCGCCAGGGCGTGCAGGGGATCACCGACCTGATCACGATCCCCGGCCTGATCAACCTCGACTTCGCCGACGTGCGCACGATCATGCACGACGCCGGCTCGGCCCTGATGGGGATCGGCACCGCGGGCGGCGAGAGCCGCTGCGCCGACGCGGCCAAGGCGGCGATCTCCTCGCCGCTCCTGGAAGAGTCCGTCGACGGCGCCACGGGCATCCTGCTGAACATCACCGGGGGCAAGGACCTCGGCCTGTTCGAGGTCAACGACGCCGCGGAGATCATCCAGAACGCCGCCGACCCGAACGCCAACATCATCTTCGGCGCGGTCATCGACGAGAGCATGGGCGACGAGGTGCGCGTCACCGTGATCGGCACGGGCTTCGACCATCGTCCCGGCCGCAGCGCGCGCCGCGACAGCCGCGCGCGCCGGCCGGACCGAGGTCCTCACATCGACGATCGCCAGCGCTCGACGCTCGAGATCTCAGACGACGACATCGACGTTCCGCCGTTCCTGCGCTGAGCCGAGCCCCTGGGCTTGAGCGCGGAGGAGGCGCCTGCAGGCTTCGCTAGCCTGCGCGTCGTGGCCACCTCCACGCCGCAGGCGCTCAACAGAACACCCCTCTTCCAGCGCCACCGGGCCGCCGGCGCGAAGCTCGTGGAGTTCGCCGGCTGGGAGATGCCGGTCTCCTACGAGGCGACGGGGATACGCGCGGAGCACATGGCGGTGCGCGAGGGCTGCGGGGTCTTCGACGTCTCGCACATGGGCGAGATCGAAACGTCCGGCAGCCAGGCGCTCGAGCTGCTGCAGCGACTGCTCTCCAACGATGTCTCGGCCATCCCGTTCGACGATGGGGTGGGCGGGGCTCCAGGGTGGGTGGGGCTCAATACAGCCTCCTCTGCCGCGAGGACGGCGGGGTGCTCGACGATCTGTTCACCTACCGCCTGGACGCCCAGCGCTACCTGACGGTCACGAACGCCGCCAACCACGCGCAGGACCTCGACTGGTTCCGCGCCCAGGCGGAGCACTTCGCCGACGTCCAGGTCACCGACAGGATCGACGAGAACGCGATGCTCGCCGTGCAGGGCCCGCAGGCGCGGGAGATCGTCGCAGGCCATCTCCGAGGAGGCGCTGCCCGAGCGCATGACCGCCGCGCCGCGGCGACTGGCCGGCAGCGAGGTGCTGGTGTGCGGCACCGGCTACACCGGCGAGGACGGCGTCGAGCTGCTCTGCCGTCCCGAGGATGCCCCCGCGCTGTGGGATGAGGTCGTCCGGCGCGGCGCCGTCCCGGCGGGACTGGCCGCGCGCGACACGCTGCGCCTGGAGGTCTGCTTTCACCTGTACGGCAACGACCTGACCGTCGATCGCGGCCCGATCGAGGCGGGCCTCGGCTGGTGCTGCCGCGAGGAGACCGGCTTCATCGGCGCGTCCGCGGTTCGCGCGGTCCGCGAGTCCGGGCCGCGCGAGAAGCTCGTCGCCTTCGCCATCGACGGGCCCGGGATCGCCCGCCAGGGCAACCCGGTGGTCGGTGGCGGCGAGGTCACGAGCGGCACGCTCTCGCCGAGCCTCGAGATGGGTATCGGCCTCGCCTACGTGCCCGCCGGGCGCGCCACGGTCGGCACGCACCTCGAGATCGACGTTCGTGGCAAGATGCGCCCCGCCGTGGTCAAGAAGAAGCCGCTCTACCGAAAGGGCTCGTGAATGGCTGAGGCCAGCTACCCGCCGGACCTGCTCTACCACGCAGAGCACGACTGGGCGCGAATCGACCCCGCCGATCCCGCGACGGCCACACTCGGCATCACGTGGTACGCGCAGGACGCGCTGGGGGAGGTCGTCTTCATGGAGCTGCCGGCCGTGGGGGCCAGCACCACCAAGGACGCCTCCTACGCCGAGGTCGAGTCGGTCAAGGCGGTCTCCGACGTCATCGCGCCGCTCTCCGGGGAGATCATCGAGGTCAACGAGGCCCTCGCCGACGATCCCCATGCGATCAACGAGGACCCCTACGGAGAGGGCTGGCTGGTGAAGGTGCGCCTCTCAGACCCCGCCGAGCGCGACGCGCCTGATGGACGCCGCCTCCTATGTGGCGACCCTGGATGGCTAGGCTGACTGCAGGCACTTGAGTCGCTACACCGCCATCACCGAAGCGAACCTCGACGCGATGCTCGCCGCGATCGGCGTCGGCTCCGTGCGGGAGCTCTTCGACCGCCAGATTCCCGCAGGCGTGCGCCTGGGCCGGACGCTCGAGCTGCCCGACGGGCTCGCCAGAGCAGGACGTCTACGAGCACCTGCGCGAGCTGGCCGCCCGCAACACGCAGCGCCGAGGACGAGCTGAGCTTCCTCGGGGCGGGCATGTACGACCACTACGTGCCCGCGCTGATCGACATGCTGACCGAGCGCTCGGAGTTCCTCACGCCCTACACGCCCTACCAGCCCGAGATCTCCCAGGGCGGCCTGCAGGTGATGTTCGAGTACCAGACGGCCATCTCCGAGCTCACCGGCCTGCCGGTGGCCAACGCGTCGGTGTACGAGGGGCCTTCGGCTGTGGCCGCGGCCGGCTACCTGGCCAAGCTGCACAACGGCCGGCAGCGGTTCGTCGTCAGCGCGGGCCTGCACCCGCACACGATCGAGACGCTGCGCACGCACGCGCACGGCTACGGGATGGAGGTCGTCGAGGTGCCGCTGCGCGACGGCGTCACCGACCCGGAGGCGTGGGCGCAGGCGATCGAGGCCCCGGAGCACAGGAGCGCCGCGATCTTCGCCCAGCCCAACTTCTACGGCGCGATCGAGGACGCCGAGGCGCTGAGCGCCGCCGCAAAGGCCGCAGCAGCGCCCGCGGCCGAGGCGGGTGCGAGCGCCGGCGGGCCTCCGGTCGTCGTCTGCCAGGTCGACCCGATCACGCTCGGCATCCTCAAGCCGCCCGGCGAGTGCGGCGTCGACGTGGCCGTCGGCGAGGGCCAGTCGCTGGGCAACCGCCTGGACTTCGGCGGCCCCTCCTTCGGCCTGTTCGCCGCCCGCGAGGAGTACCTGCGGCGCATGCCCGGGCGCATCGCCGGGGAGACCGTGGACGTGGACGGACGGCGCGGCTTCGTGCTCACGCTGCAGACCCGCGAGCAGCACATCCGCCGCGAGAAGGCGACCTCGAACATCTGCACCGCGCAGGCGCTCAACGCGCTCGCCGGCGTCGTCTACCTGGCGTGGCTCGGGCGCCGCGGAATCGTCGAGCTGGGCGAGCTGCTGCTCGCCCGGACGCACTACGCGCGCGAGACCCTCGCCGCGCTCGAGGGCGTGGAGAAGCTCCACGAGCAGCCGGTCATCCGCGAGTTCGCGCTGCGCCTGGACGCCGACGTCGCCGCGGTGTGCCGGCGCTGCGCCGAGCGGGGGGTCAACCCGGGTGTCGACCTGCACGCGCTCAGCGGGCGCCCGCAGGATCAGGGCGGGCTGCTCGTGGCGATCACCGAGCGGCGCTCACGCGCCGACATCGACCGCCTCGCCGAGGTGCTGGGCGCCGCCGTGGCGGCCGAGCGCGAAACGGTGGCGGCATGAGCGACGAGCGCCCTGGCCGAGAGGACGCCCTGCCGCCGAGCAGGCGAGAACGATCTTCCAGAAGGGGGCACCCGGCCGGCGCGCGTTCGTGTGCCCGCCCCTCGACGTGCCGGCGGCGGACCCCGAGGAGCTCCTGCCCGCGCGCTTTCGCCGGGCCGAGCCGCCGCGGCTGCCGGAGGTCTCCGAGCCCGAGATCGTGCGCCACTACGTGGGCATCTCCAAGCGCAACTTCGACCTCGACTCCGGCTTCTACCCGCTGGGCTCGTGCACGATGAAGCACAACCCGCGCCTGCACGAGCGGGTGGCGGCGCTGCCCGGCCACGCGCGGCTGCACCCGCTGCAGGACCCCGAGCGCGCGCAGGGGGCGCTCGAGCTGATGTGGAACCTGCAGGGCGCGCTGGCGGAGATCTCGGGCCTGCCCCACGTCTCGCTGCAGCCCTCGGCCGGCTCCCACGGCGAGCTCGCGGGGGTGCTGCTCACCCGCGCCTACCACGAGGATCGCGGCGAGACGCGCCTGAAGGTGCTCACCCCCGACACGGCGCACGGCACCAACCCGGCGACGGTGACGATGGCCGGGCTGGAGGTCGTCAAGCTCGCCACCGACGCGGACGGGGGCGTCGACGTCGATGACCTGCGCGCGAAGGCCGACGCGGACGTGGCCTGCCTGATGCTCACGAACCCCAACACGCTGGGGCTGTTCGACCCCAACATCGAGGAGATCGCCGAGATCGTGCACGAGGTGGGGGCGACGCTGTACTACGACGGCGCCAACCTCAACGCGGTCATGGGGCTCTCGCGGCCGGGTGACATGGGCTTCGACATCGTCCACTTCAACCTGCACAAGTCCTTCACCCAGCCCCACGGCGGCGGCGGGCCGGGGTCGGGCCCGATCGCGGTGTCCGAGCGGGTCGCCCCGTTCCTGCCGCGGCCGCTCGTCGTGCGCCGCGAGCGTCACATCAGTGGCGGTGGCGCGGGCCGGGACGAGCGTCAGCACGATCACGCCGACGTCCTGGCAGCCAACGGCGATGCCCCCGCGCTCGGAAGCACGGTCGTGTATGACCTCGACTACGACCGGCCGAAGTCGATCGGCCGGCTGCGCGGCTTCCAGGGCAACTACGGCTGCTTCGTGCGCGCCTACGCCTACATCTGCTCGCTCGGCGCCGACGGGCTGAGGGACGCCTCCGAGACGGCCGTGCTGAACGCCAACTACCTGCTCGCCCGCCTGCGCGAGCGTGGTGTCGCCGAGTACCTGCCGCTCGCCTACGGGGAGCTGTGCATGCACGAGTTCGTGCTCTCCGGCGGCCCCATGAAGCGCGCCCTTGAGATCAAGACGCTCGACCTCGCCAAGCGGCTGCTCGACTTCGGCTTTCACCCGCCGACCGTCTACTTCCCGCTGCTCGTCGATGAGGCGCTGATGGTCGAGCCGACCGAGACCGAGACCAAGGAGACGCTCGACGCGTTCGCCGAGGCGATCGCGGCGATCCTGGAAGAGGCCGCCGAGGACCCGGAGATCGCGCGGAACGCCCCCTACACGACGCCCGTGCGGCGGCTGGACGAGGTCGCCGCCGCCAAGCACCCCGTCATCCGCCAGGCGCTGGACTAGGGCGGCGGCGATGGCGATCGAGTACCGCAAACTCGGCAGCACCGGGGTCACGGTCAGCCCGCTGTGCCTGGGGGCCATGATGTTCGGCGCCTGGGGGAACACCGATCACGAGGACTCGATCGGGATCATCCACCGGGCGCTCGACGCCGGCATCAACTTCATCGACACCGCCGACGTCTACTCGCGCGGCGAGTCCGAGGAGATCGTCGGCAAGGCGCTCGCCGGCGGCAGGCGCGACTCGGTGGTGCTCGCCACCAAGGTGCACGGCACGATGGGCGATGACCCCAACCAGTTCGGGAACTCGCGCCGCTGGATCGTCCAGGAGCTCGAGAACAGCCTGCGGCGCCTGAAAACCGACTGGATCGACCTCTACCAGATCCACCGCCCCGAGCCCGACACCGACATCGACGAGACGCTCGGCGTCCTGAGCGACCTCGTGCGCGCCGGCAAGGTGCGCTACATCGGCAGCTCGACCTTCCCCGCCGGGCAGATCGTCGAGGCGCAGTGGGTCGCCGAGAGGCGCGGCCGTGAGCGCTTCGTCTGCGAGCAGCCGCCCTACTCGATGCTGATACGCGGGATCGAGGCCGACGTGCTGCCCGTCTGTGAGCGCTACGGCATGGGCGTGATCCCGTGGAGCCCGCTCGCCGGCGGCTGGCTGTCCGGCAGGTACCGCAAGGACGGCGATTCGCCCGGCTCGAGCAGGCGCGCGCAGATGCTCCCGTCGCGCTATGACATGTCGATTCCCGGCAACCAGGCAAAGCTCGAGGCCGCGCAGGCGCTCGGCGAGCTCGCCGAGGAGGCCGGCATCTCGCTGATCGAGATGGCGCTGGCGTTCGTGATGCGTCACCCGGCGGTCACCGCGGCGATCATCGGACCGCGCACGATGGAGCAGCTCGACAGCCAGCTTCCGGCGCTCGAGACGTCGCTGAGCACCGACGTGCTCGACAGGATCGACGAGATCGTCCCGCCCGGGTGGAACGTCAACCCGAACGACCGCGGCTGGGACCCGCCCTGGCTCACCGACAGCTCGCTGCGGCGCCGTTAGCCGTGCGCATCTTCTCCGGCATCCAGCCCACAGGGCGCAAGCACCTGGGCAACTACATCGGCGCGATCGCCCAGTACGTCTCGAGCCAGGAGCGCGGCGAGGGCATCTTCTGCATCGTCGACCTGCACGCGATCACCGTCGACTACGAGCCGGCCGAGCTGCGCGAGCGTCTCTACGACACGGCCGCGATCCTGCTCGCGGCGGGGCTGGACCCGCAGCGCTGCGTCCTGTTCCGCCAGAGCGACGTAGCCGAGCACACCGAGCTGACCTGGCTGCTGTCCAGCGTCACCGAGCTCGGGCGCCTGCAGCGGATGCACCAGTTCCGCGACAAGTCGGTCGCTCAGCGCGAGCTCGTCTCGGCAGGGCTGCTGATGTATCCGGTGCTGCAGGCCGCCGACGTGCTCGCCTACCGCGCCGAGGAGGTGCCCGTCGGCGAGGACCAGCGCGAGCACCTCGAGCTGATGCGCGACGTGGCACGGCGCTTCAACGCCCGCTTCGGCGACGGCGAGGAAGTGCTGGTCGTGCCCGAGCACCGCATACCGCAGGTCGGGGCGCGGATCATGGACCTGCAGGATCCGACGCGCAAGATGTCGACCACCGGCGACTCCGAGCAGGGCACCGTCTACGTGCTCGACGAGCCCAAGGCGATCGAGAAGAAGTTCAAGAGCGCCGTCACCGACTCGGGCAGCGAGGTGCGTCGCGACCCCGAGAAGCCCGGCATCGGCAACCTGATCGAGATCCTCGCCGCGGTGCGGGGGGTCGATCCGGCGGCGGTCGAGTCCGAGTTCGCCAAGACGCGCTACGGCGAGTTCAAGACGGCCGTGGCGGCGGCTGTGGTCGACTACCTTGCCCCGGTTCGCGAGCGCTACGCGGAGCTGCGCGCCGACGAGCAGGCGCTCGAGGAGATGTTGCGCGTCGGCAGAGATCAAGCGCAGGCGATCGCCGAGGAGACCCTGTCCGACGTGCAAGACCGCATGGGCGTGGGGCCGGGCGCAGCATGAAGCGCGCACCCCGTCGGGATCGCTCGATACCGTGCGCGGATGGGCGAGGTGCCGACATCCATATCGCGGTGAGCAGATGAGCGTCGCGGCGCTCGAGCTGGACCTCGAGGTCTTCAGCGGCCCCTTCGACCTGCTGCTGACGCTGGTGCTGCGCGAAGAGGTGGACCTGCTCGAGCTTCAGCTGGCAGAGGTCGTGCTCGCCTACCTCGACCACCTCGAGGAGCGCGGCGAGCTGGATCTCGAGGCCGCCACCGAGTTCATCGTGCTGATCGCCGCCCTGCTCGAGCTGAAGTCGCGGCTGATGCTCACCGGCGAGGAGGACGAGCTGCTCGACATCGAGCCCGAACAGGCCGCCGAGGAGCTCCTGGCGCGCATGCTCGACGCCCGCCGCTACCGCGCTGCCGCTGCGCACCTCGGCGAGCTGCTCGCGAGCGAGGACGGGGTTCGCTTCCGCACGGCCCCGCTGCCGGCGAAGCTGCGCCGCACGATCGTGCAGCCCGCCGACTCCTCTCAGGATCCGCAGGCGCTGGGAGAGGCGATCGGCAGGCTGCTGCTGATGCCACCCACCATCAGCCTGCGCCACATCGCGGCGCCCCGGGTCTCGCTGTCCGAGCGCCTCGCCCACCTGCGCGGGCTCTTGCGGCGCGGGGCCTTCAGCTTCGATGAGGCCGTGCGCGGCGCCGACCGGATGACCGTCGCCGTCACGCTGTTCGCGCTGCTCGAGCTCTACAAGCGGGGCGAAGCCGAGTGGGAGCAGCAGGAGAGCTTCGGAGACATCGCGGTCCGCGCCCTCTCTGAAGAGGCTCCGCTGACCGCAGCGGCGCGCGCCGGCGGGACGGCCGGGTGAGCGACCCCGTGGATGTGCTCGACGCCATTCGCCGCTCGCCGGGGGATGGTCGGCAGGAGCCCACAGGCGTGCCGGCGGGCGCGCCGGGCACAGGCGCCGACGCGCCCTCGCTCGCGCGCACGATCGAGGCGCTGCTGTTCCTGTCAACCGACCCGCTCAGCGCCGAGGACCTGGCCGAGGCCGTGCAGGCCGGCCGGCCGGCCGTGCTTGGCGCGCTCGAGCTCCTGGCCGAGCAGTACGCGCCCGGCCGCCGCGGGATCAGGCTGCGCGAGCTGGCCGGCGGCTGGACGCTCGCGAGCGACCCCGCCGCCGAGGACGCCGCCCGCAGGCTGTTCAGTCGCGCCCGCGCCTCCACGCTCACGCCCGCCCAGGCCGAGACGCTTGCGATCGTCGCCTACCTGCAGCCGATATCGCGACCGGAGATCACCCGGATCCGTGGAGTCAGCGCCGACTCCGCCGCCGCGACCCTGCTCGATCGGGGCCTGATCGAGGAGGCCGGCCACTCCCAGTTCGGCGCGATCCTCTACCGCACGAGCAACCAGTTTCTGAAGCTGTTCGGGTTGCGCACCCTGCAGGAGCTGCCCGACGTCGCCCGCTGGGACCCGACCCCGGAGGAGCAGGCCGAGCTGCGCGAGCGCCTGCTGCGGGCGGGCGAGGCCCGCGCGGGCCCTGCGGCGACGTCCTGAGGACGGCCGACGCCTCTAGGCCGTCCGCGCGGCGAGCTGGCCGCAGGCGGCATCTATGTCGCGCCCGCGGGTGAGGCGCACGGTGGCGGGTATGCCGCGGGAGAGCAGGGCGTCGCGGAAGGCGGCGATCGACTCGCGGGTGGACCCGTCATAGAGGTCCGCGGCGGTGGGGTTGTAGGGGATCAGGTTGACCTTGAAGATCGGGGGCCCGTCCTCGAATCCGTTCGACAGGGCCCTGGCCAGCGCTAGCGCCTGCTCGTAGCGGTCGTTGACCCCGTCGAGCATCACGTACTCGACGAACACCCGCCGGCGCTTCTTCGCGTAGAACGCGCGGGCGGCCTCGATCACGTCGGTCAGCGGGTAGCGCTCGTTGACCGGCATCAGCTGCGAGCGGAGCGCTTCGTCGGCGGCGTGCACCGACAGCGCCAGGCGCAGGGGCATGTCCTGTTCGGCGAGCCGTTCGATCCCGGGGATCCACCCCACGGTCGAGATCGCGATACGCCGGTGGGTGATGCCGATGTCGGGCAGGCGCTCGCACGCGGCGAGCACGTTGTCGAGGTTCATCATCGGCTCGCCCATGCCCATGAACACGCAGTGGTCGATCGGCTCGATACGGCGAAAGTGAAGCGCCTGGTCGACGATCTCAGAGGCGGTCAGGTTGCGGGCGAACCGCATCGCGCCCGTCGCGCAGAACGTGCACGTCAGCGGGCAGCCCGACTGCGAGGACACGCAGATCGAGCGCCGCCCGTCGCGATAGCGCATCAGGACCGCCTCCAGCGGCCGGCCGTCAGCGGTCGCGAAGACCGCCTTCACCGTGCCGTCGCTCGAGTGCGCCTCCTCTCCCAGGGCGAGGCTCGAGAAGGGCAGATCGCGGGAGAGCGTGTCGCGCAGGGAGGCCGGCAGGTCGGTCATCTCCTCATAGCCGTTCGCGCCCCGGGCCGCCCACGCCCACACCTGGCGGGCGCGGAAGCGGGGCTCACCGCGGTCGGCGAGCGTGGTGTCGAGCAGCTGCAGGTCCATGGGCGATGTTCCTATCGTTGCACCACATGAGCCCAACCACGGACCCGATCGGATAGCGGATGCGGCTGGCCAAGTACCTCGCCCACGCGGGCGTCGCCTCCAGACGCTCGGCCGAGACGCTCATACGCGCTGGGCGGGTGAGCGTCGAGGGCGAGATCGTCACCGACCCGGCCCGCGACGTTGGCGAGGAGAGCCGTGTGGCGGTCGACGGCCGTCCCCTGGCGGGGCCCGAGCCGCGGGTCCTGTACGCCGTCCACAAGCCCGTCGGCGTCCTCTCAACCGCGCAGGACACCCACCGCCGCCCGACCGTCGTCGAGCTCGTGCCCGCGCAGGGGCTGCGCCTGTACCCGATCGGCCGGCTGGACGCCGACTCGAGTGGCCTGATCCTGCTGACCAACGACGGCGAGCTCGCCAACCGGCTCACCCACCCGAGCTTCGCGGTGGAGAAGACCTACCGCGTGAAGGTCGGCGGCGGGCCCGTTGGGCAGAAGAGCCTGAACGTCCTGCGCGATGGGGTCGAGCTCGAGGATGGCCTCACCGCGCCCGCCGACGTGCGTCTGCTGAAGGGAAATCTGATCGAGCTCACGATCCGCGAGGGGCGCAACCGTCAGGTGCGGCGCATGTGCGCGGCTGTTCATCACCCCGTGCTCGAGCTGCGGCGCGTGGGCTTCGGCCCGCTGCGGCTCACCGGCCTGAAGCCCGGTGAGCACCGGCGGTTGAGCGCGGCCGAGGTCGAAAGCCTGCGCGCGCTCTGACAGAATCGCCCACCATGCGACTCTTCGCCCTGCGCGGGGCCATCAGCGTCAACCGCAACGACGCCCAGGACATCCTGGACGCGACCACCGAGCTGATGCAGGCGATCATGCAGCGCAATGCGCTCGATCCCGCGAACGTGGTCAGCTGCATCTTCACAGCCACCAACGACCTCAACGCCGAGTTTCCGGCCGTCGCTGCCCGCGCGCTCGGCTTCGAGGGCGTGCCGCTCCTGTGCGCCCGCGAGATCGCCGTGCCCCGCTCGATGCCGCGCATCATCCGCGTGCTGATCCACTACCACGCCGAGGAGAGCCACGAGCCCAGGCACGTCTACCTCGAGGAGGCAACCGCGCTGCGCGCCGACCTGCAGGCCGCCCAGTAGCGAGCGCGTAAGAGGCTTGATCGGCGAGCCTTCCGGCTCGGGCCGCCTTGCAGCGCTCGGCAACCGTGCGTCGGGAGCGGCACAATGGGCGCGTGCCGATGGAGTTCTCACAGCGCATCTCGCGCATTCCCTCCTATCCGGTGGCCGGCGGCTACGCGGAGGAGGCACCCCTGGTGCGGCTGGCGAGCAACGAGACTCCCTATCCGCCGCTCGCCGAGGTGCGGGAGGCGATAGCTCGCGCGAGCTCAGAGCTCAACCGCTATCCCGACCCGTCCAACGCGCTCCTGCGCCGGCGTCTGTCGGACCGCTACGAAGTACCTGCAACGAGGATCGCGATCGGGAACGGATCGTGCGACATCCTGCTGGCCGCCGGCGAGGCGCTGCTCGAGCCGGGCGCGGAGGTCGTGTACTCGTGGCCGTCCTTCTCGGTCTACCCGCACCTCGGCGCCGCCTCGGGGGCGCGCGCGGTGACGGTCGCCCTCGACAGCTCATACCGCCATGACCTGCCGGCGATGCTCCGAGAGATCACCGTCGCTACGCGGCTGGTGATCGTGTGCAACCCCAACAACCCCACCAGCACCGCGATCCCGCTCGAGGGCATCGCCGAGTTCCTGGCCGAGGTGCCCGCGCACGTGTGCGTGATCGTGGACGAGGCCTACTGCGAGTTCAACCTGCTCGACGATCCCGACGCATCCATCGAGCTGCTCGCACACCACCCGAACCTCGCGCTGCTGCGCACCTTCTCCAAGGTCCACGGCCTGTGCGGGCTGCGCGTCGGCTTCGCGCTGTGCGGCTCAGAGGATCTGCCGCGGGCGCTCGACCAGGTTCGCCAGCCGTTCTACTGCAACGCCCTCGCCCAGGCCGCCGCGGTGGAGGCGCTCGCCCACCAGGACGCCGTCCTCGATCGCGTGACCCGGACGGTCGCCGAGCGCATCTCGGTGGATGAGCGGCTGCGTGCGCTGGGGATCGAGCCGGCGGATTCGCAGGCCAACTTCTGCTGGTTCGAGCTCGGCTCCGGGCGCGACGAGGAGCAGGTGATGGCCGGACTGCGCGAGCGCGGCGTGCTCGTGCGCGGTGGCGCCGCCCTCGGCTCCGAGGTGCCCGCGCTGCGCGTCACCTACGGCACCGCCGAGGAGAACGCACTCTTTCTCGACGCGCTCACCGCCGTCCTCGAGGCTCCCGGCGTGCGCTGAGCGACACCGGGCGGTGAGGCCGGCGACACTCGCCGTCCTTCGGATGAGGTTGCGAAGTTGCCTCCCATCCATGGACCTCGAGCCATTAGTCTGCTACAAACCCTAAGGACGGCCATGAACGCAACTGCTCTGACATCTCTCAGCACCCGGCCGTCCTGCCGTACCTATTTCGCCTGGCGATTTATCTAGGCGCTTGCACTCGAACCCGTGCGTGAGCGGGTTCTGAGGCTCGCAGCGGGTCCCCTGACGGGACCGAGCGCCAACTCCCAGGGTGCGTAGCGCGCTCTCCTCACGTTCCACCGCCGGCAGAGCCGGTTCTCAGCATCTCTACCATTTCCCAGGCGTCAGTGAAAGGATGAATCGATGATGATCGTCATGAAGGAGACCGCGACCGACGAGGAGATCGACGCGGTAGTCGAACAAGATCGAGCGCGCCGGCGCGCTCGCGCATCGCAGCCGTGGAGCGCGCGTGACCGTGATCGGCGCGATCGGCGACGTCGAGCAGGACGTGACGGTCGAGGGCATCGGCCTCGAGGGCCAGCCGGGCGTGGACCGGGTGGTGCCGATCCTCAAGCCCTACAAGCTCGCCTCCGCGCAGATCACCCATGGCGAGCGCTCCGTGCTCGATATCGAGGGGCGCAAGGTCGGGGGCGAGAACTTCGCGCTGATCGCCGGGCCGTGCACCGTCGAGTCGCGCGAGCAGATGATGCAGACCGCGCGCGTCGTGCGCGACGCGGGCGCCACCCTGCTGCGCGGCGGCGCCTACAAGCCGCGCACCTCCCCCTACGCCTTCCAGGGCCTCGGGCAGGAGGGGCTGCGGCTGCTCGCCGAGGCCAAGGCCGAGACGGGGCTGCCGATCGTCACCGAGCTGATGGACATGCGCGACCTCGATCCCGTGCTCGAGGTCGCCGACGTCGTGCAGATCGGCGCACGCAACATGCAGAACTACCCGCTGCTGGCCGAGGTCGGCCGTTCCGGGCGCCCGGCGCTGCTCAAGCGGGGGCTGTCCTCGACGCTCGACGAGCTGTTGATGGCGGCCGAGTACATCCTCAAGGAAGGCAACCCCAACGTGATGCTGTGCGAGCGCGGCATCCGCACGTTCGAGACGGCCTACCGGTTCACGCTCGACCTGATGGCCGTGCCAGTGCTCAAGGAGCTGACCCACCTGCCCGTGATCGTCGACCCCAGCCACGCCGCGGGCCGGCGCGAGCTGGTGCTGCCGCTGTCGCTTGCGGCCGCCGCGGTCGGCGCCGACGGGATCATCGTGGAGGTCCATCCCGAACCCGGATGAGGCCATCTGCGACGGGCCGCAGGCCCTGAGGGCGGACGGGTTCGCGGAGTTCGTCGGCCGCGGTCGAGCGGGCGACGCAGCTCGCGGGCAAGGCGCTCAGCCCCGCGTGAGGATCGCCGTCCTCGGCGTGGGGCTGATCGGCGGCTCCATCGGCATGGCTGCCCGCCGGCGCGGGGACGCAGAGGTTCACGGCTACGACTCCGATCCGCGCGTGCTCGAGACGGCGCTCGGGCTCGGCGCGATCGACGTGCCGGCGCCCGGCGCGGCCGAGGCCGTGAAGGGTGCCGATGTGGTGTTCGTGGCCGGGCCGGTGGGCGCCCTGGAGCAGCTGGTGAGCGTGGCCCTCGAATGCGCTCCTTCCGACTGCGTGGTCACAGACGTGGGCTCGACCAAGCGCGTTCTTTCCGACGCCGGGGCGGACGAGCGGTTCATCGGCGGACACCCTCTGGCCGGCGCCGAGACGGCCGGCGTGGAGCACGCGCGCGAGGACCTGTTCGAGGGGGCCACCTGGTATCTCACCCCGGCCCGGGGAAGCACCGCCGGCGTGCTGTATGAGCGGCTGCACCGCCTGCTGGCGAGCTTCGGCGCGCAGCCGACCGCGATCGACCCCGAGACCCACGATCGCCTGATGGCCTGCGTGTCCCATCTCCCGCACGTGCTGGCCAACCTGCTCGTGGCCCAGGCCGCCGGCCTGTTGAGCCGGGAGAGCCTCCCGCGCCTGCCGGCGGTTGGTCCCAGCTTCCGCGACGCGACGCGCGTCGCGGGTGCCAACAGCGCGATCTGGACGGACATCTACATCGCAAACAGCGACGCGCTGATCGCCGGAATCGACGAGTTCGTCGACCGGCTCGTGCAGGTGCGCTCCACCCTCACCGCCGCCGACCGGCGGCGGTCACCGCCTGGAATGAGCACGCCCGCTCCGACCGCGAGACGCTGCTCGGCACCGGCACCGACGGCGGTCCCGTGCACGAGCTGCGCGCCTCGGTCCCCAACCGCCCGGGCGTGGTGGCCGACATCGCGCTGGCGCTGGGCGGCGAGGGCGTGAACATCGTCGACATGGCCCTCGCTCCCTCCGAGGACAACCGCCAGGGGGTCGTGGCGCTGTGGATCGGCGGCGACGAGCACTCCGACCGTGCCCAGGAGCTGATCGCGGGGCTGGGGTTCCCGGTCGTCCGGGCATGAGGGGCTTGCCGTGAACATGCGCTTCGAGCCCGCGCGCCCGCTCTCCGGCCGGCTGCGTGTACCGGCCGACAAGTCGATCTCCCACCGGGCCATGCTGATCGGGGCAATGGCCTCAGAGCCCGTGCGAATCGAGCGCTACCTGCATGCCGCGGACACGTCATCGACGCTCGAGGCGATACGCCTGCTCGGTGCGCTGGTCGAGGTGCGCGGCGAAGAGGTCGTCGTCCGCGGCACCGGCCTGCGCGAGGCGCTCGAGCCGGACGGCCCGATCGACGTGGGCAACGCGGGCACCCTTCTGCGCCTGCTGCCGGGCTGGCTCGCGGCTCAGGACGGGCGCTCGTTCACGCTCGACGGCGACGACTCGATCCGCCGCCGGCCGGTCGACAGGATCATCGAGCCGCTGCGAATGATGGGCGCGGACCTGCAGGCCAGGAACGGGCGCCTGCCGCCGCTGCGCGTGCACGGCGCGCGGCTGCGGGCCATCTCCTACGAGCTGGCCGTGGCCTCAGCCCAGGTGAAGTCGTGCGTGCTGCTGGCGGCGCTCGCCGCCGACGGCGCGACCACGGTGGGCGAGCCGGCCCGCAGCCGCGATCACACCGAGCGAATGCTCCTGCGCGCCGGCGTGGGCATCCACCGCAACGGGCGTCACGTCACGGTCGTGAACACCGACGAGCTGCTGCTCCACAGCGTCCACGTTCCCGGCGACCTCAGCTCGGCGGCGTTCCTCGTCGCGGCGGGCGTGCTCGTAGCCGGGCTCGCGCCTGTTGCTCGAGGATGTGGGCGTGAACTGGACGCGCACCGGCTTCCTGCGCATCCTGCGCCGCATGCAGGGGATCGTGCTGGGCGACCTCGAGGATGAGACCGGGGAGCTCGCGTCCGATGAGCCGGTCTCGGACCTGGACGTCGCCCACGGCGCGCTCGAGGGCACCGTGGTCGAGGCCGAGGAGGTGCCGCTGGCGATCGACGAGCTGCCGCTCGTGGCCCTGCTCGGCTGCTTCGCCGAGGGCGAGACCGTCGTGCGCGGCGCTCAGGAGCTGCGCGTGAAGGAGTCCGACCGCATCGCCGGGGTCGTCGAGGGCCTGCGCGGCCTCGGCGCCGACATCGAGGCGACCGGGGACGGCTTCGCGGTGCGGGGCACAGGTGGCCTTCGCGGGAGGGACGATCGACGCTCGCGGCGATCATCGGCTCGCGATGCTGGGGGCCGTCGCCGGCCTGGCCTCGAGCGAGGGGGTCGAGGTCGTGGGGATGGAGGCGGCAGCGGTCTCCTACCCCGGCTTCGTGGATGATCTGAGGAGCCTCGCCGGTTGATCGGCGGGCTCCGGTGCTGATCGCGATCGACGGCCCCGCCGGCGCGGGCAAGTCGACGGTCGCCCGCGCCCTCGCCGAGGCTCTGGGCTTCACATACCTCGACAGCGGCGCGATGTATCGCTGCGTGGCTCTGCTCTGGCTCGCCTCGCCGGCCGCCGAGCCGGCGGACCTTGCCCGCGCGGCCCGGATCGAGCTGGGCAGCCGCCCGGGGGCGAACGCGGCCCTTCAGGTGGTGCTCGACGGTCGCGACGTGACCGAGGAGATCCGCACCCCCGAGGTCTCCGAGGCGGCCTCGCGGGTGGCGGCCGACCCGGGCGTGCGCGAGGCGCTCGTGGTCACCCAGCGCCGGCTGATCGCCGGCGGCGACTGGGTCGCCGAGGGGCGGGACATCGGCACGGTCGTCGCGCCCGAGGCGGCGCTCAAGATCTTCCTGACCGCGAGCCCCGCCGAGCGCGCGCGCCGGCGCGCGGCGGAGCTGGGCGCCGATCCGGCGACCGTGCTCGCCGAGCAGGCGCTGCGCGATGAGCGCGATACACAGCGCGAGCACAGCCCCCTGCGCGCCGCCCCGGGGGCGATGACGATCGACACCACCGGCCTCGGCGTGCAGGAGGTGGTGGCGCGCATCGCCGCGCTCGCCGACGCGGTGCCGGCGTCCGGCTCGCCCTGACCGGTTGGCCCACCCGGTCATACTGGCCACCATGAAGGTTGCGATCGTCGGCTATCCGAACGTGGGCAAGTCCTCGCTGATCAACCGCCTCACGGGCACCCGCGAGGCGGTCGTGCACGAGCGCCCCGGGGTGACCCGTGATCGCAAGGAGCTCGAGTGCGAGTGGAACGGACGCCAGTTCAAGCTGATCGACACCGGTGGCATGGACTTCCAGGACGAGGACCCGCTCGCGGGCTCGATCCGCGACCAGGCGCGCGCGGGCCTGGCGGACGCGCAGGTGGCCGTGCTGGTCGTCGACGCGCGCGCCGGCGTACGGCCCGGGGACGAGGAGATGGCGGACCTGCTGCGCCGCTCGCCGCTGCCCTGCATCGTGGCCGCCAACAAGTGCGACAGCGTCGCCGAGCTGCACCTTGCCGGCGAGTTCCACCGCCTCGGCCTGGGCGAGCCGCTCGCCGTGTCCGCGACGCAGGGACTGGGCTCGGGAGACCTGCTCGACAGGATCGTCGAGGAGTTGCCGGCGGGTGAGGAGGAGCCCGAGTCCGACGCGGTGCGCCTGGCGGTGATCGGCCGGCCCAACGTCGGCAAGTCCTCGCTCGTCAACAGCTTCCTCGGCGAGGAGCGCGTGATCGTCTCAGAGCACGCCGGCACCACCCGCGACGCGATCGACATGCCCCTGCTGGTGGGCGACCGCCGGCTGATCCTCGTCGACACCGCCGGCATGCGCCGCCAGTCGAAGGTCGCAGACTCGGTCGAGTACTACACCGCTCTGCGCTCCCGCCGCGCTGCCGAACGCGCCGACGTGGCGCTCGTGGTGTGCGACGCCACCGATGGCGTCACCGCTCAGGATCTGCGCGTCGCCGAGCTGGCGATGAAGGCGGGGTGCGCGACCGCGATCGTGCTCAACAAGTGGGATTTGCTCGCGGATACCGGCGCCAACGAGGATGACCTCGATCACGAGCGCGGGCGGGTGGCCGACAAGCTGCGCCTGCGCCCGCGCGTGCTGACCGCCAGCGCGAAGACCGGGCGCCACGTCTCACGCCTCTTGACCGAGGCGATCGCGCTCGGCGATCGCATGGCCGGGCGCATTCCCACGCCGGATCTGAACAGGTTCCTCGCCGAGGCCGTCCAGGCCCGCCAGCCGCCGATCGGTACGCGCCGGGGCTCGCCCGAGCATCGCCTGAAGCTGATCTACATGACCCAGATCGGCGAGCGCCCGCCACGCTTCGCCATCCAGGTCAACTCCCGCGCGCGGGTCACCCGCGACTACGCCTACTTCCTGGAGAACCGCCTGCGTGCCCGCTACGCGATGGACGGCGTGCCGCTGATCATCGACTTCGTCGAGCGCGGCCAGCGCGGCCGCGTCCGGGCCGCGTAGACTTCTGCAACTTTGCCAACCCTGCCTGCCCCTCCCGGGGGGCATGACCGCACGGAGCGAACCACGAATCCATGACCCAGCTTTCCGACAACGAGTTCCTGTTCACCTCCGAGTCCGTCACCGAGGGGCATCCGGACAAGATCGCCGACCAGATATCCGATGGCGTCCTCGACGCGGTCCTGACCGACGACCGCTATGGCCGTGTGGCGTGTGAGACGCTGGTCAACACCGGCCTGATCGTGGTGTCCGGGGAGATCTCCACCGACACCTACGTCGACATCCAGCACGTCGCCCGCGAAACGGTGCGGCGGATCGGCTACGACAACGCGGAGTACGGCTTCGACTGCGACACCTGCGCCGTGATCAACGCGATCGACAAGCAGTCGCCCGACATCGCCCAGGGCGTGGACGCCGCGTACGAGACCCGCCACGATCCGGCCGACGAGGATGAGCTGGACGTCGCCGGCGCGGGCGATCAGGGGATGATGTTCGGCTACGCCTCCAACGAGACCGAGGAGCTCATGCCGCTGCCGATCTCACTCGCCCACAAGCTCGCCAAGCGCCTTTCGGAGGTCCGCAAGGGTGACGTGATCCCCTATCTGCGGCCTGACGGCAAGACCCAGGTGACGGTCCGCTACAAGGATGGACGGCCGGTGGAGGTCGAGAAGATCCTCATCTCCACCCAGCACGCCGACGGCATCGACGCCGAGTCGCTGATCAAGCCGGACCTGTTGGAGCACGTCCTGCGACCGGTGCTGCCCGCCGACCTCTACGACGAGAAGAAGCTTGTGAAGAACTTCCTGGTCAACCCCACCGGGCGCTTCGTGATCGGCGGCCCGATGGGCGACTGCGGCCTCACGGGCCGCAAGATCATCGTCGACACCTACGGCGGCATGGCCCGCCATGGCGGCGGGGCCTTCTCGGGCAAGGACCCCTCCAAGGTGGACCGCTCGGCCGCCTACGCCGTGCGGTGGGTCGCCAAGAACATCGTCGCCGCCGGGCTGGCCGACCGGGCCGAGGTGCAGGTCGCCTACGCGATCGGGGTCGCCCATCCGGTGTCGGTGATGGTCGAGACGTTCGGCACGGAGCGCGACGGGGTCAGCCGTGCGAGCATCGCAAAGGCCGTCGATGAGGTGTTCGACCTGCGCCCCGGAGCATTCCGCGAGGAGCTCAACCTGCACCGGCCGATCTACCAGAAGACCGCCGCCTACGGCCATTTCGGCCGCGAAGACCACGACTTCACCTGGGAGCGCACCGACAAGGCCCCAGCCCTGCGCTCCGCCGCCGGGCTCTAGTCCGCCCCTCGCTCTAGTGTCCAGCCGTGCCCTCCATCGCTCAGGTCGAGCCGATGACGACGGCCCGCGCTCTGCGCGGGCCGTTCGACTACCGGCTGCCCGAGGAGCTGAGCGAGGGTGTGGATGTCGGCTCGATGCTGGTGGTGCCGTTCGGCCGGCGGGAGGTGCTCGGGGTGGTGGTCGGCCTGGCCGACTCCAGCGAGGTCGCCGAAGAGAAGCTGCTGGCTCCGCTGCGGGCCCTGGAGCTGGGCGTTCCCGTCGACCTGGTCGTGCTGGCCGAATGGATCGCGGGCGAGTACTGCTCGACGATCGCCCGTGCGCTCGGTCTGGTGCTGCCGCCCGGTGCCGCGCGACGGCTCAGCGGGCGCCGGCGTCGCGCGGTCGCCCGCCCGCGCCATCTGGCCGTGGGAACGCGCAGGCCGCGCGCGCCTGAGCTCACACGCGACCAACAGGACGTGCTCGATCCGCTGGTCGCCGCGCTGGCGGCGCGGCGATCCGAGCAGCGGCTGCTGCACGGTGTGACCGGCTCGGGCAAGACCGAGATCTATCTGCGCGCGGCCGCCGCAGCCCTCGAGCAGGGCCGCGGCGCGATCGTGCTGGTGCCGGAGATCGCGCTTACCCCGCAGATCGTCGGACGCTTCATCGAACGCTTCGGCGACACGGTCGCCGTGCTGCACTCGCGGCTGCGCCCGGCCGAGCGCTACGCCGAGTGGCGCCGGCTGCGCGAGGGCGAGGCCAGGGTCTGCGTGGGTCCGCGCTCGGCCGTGTTCGCGCCGATCGACGATCTCGGCCTGATCGTCGTGGACGAGGAGCACGACGCCTCCTACAAGCACGAGGGCGATCCACGCTACGACGCCCGCGACGTCGCCGCCGAGCGCGCGTGCAGGAGCGATGCGCTGCTGCTGCTGGGCAGCGCGACACCCCGGCCGGAGAGCGTGGAGCGCCTGTCCTCCTCGCGCCTGCCCAGCCGGGTGGATGGCCGTCCGCTGCCGGACGTCCGCGTGCTGGACATGCGCGGCGAAACCCAGGGCCTGCATCCGCTCACCGCGCAGGCGCTCGCGGATGTGCGGGGCGCGCGCGGGAAGGCGATCGTGCTGCTCAACCGCCGCGGCTGGTCGAACTTCCTGTCCTGTCGCTCATGCGGGCGGGTGTGGAGCTGTCCCGACTGCGACGTCGCGCTCGTCCTTCACCGCAGGGGCGGTTACCTGGCATGCCACCACTGCGGCCACCGCGAGCCCGCGCCCGCTCGCTGCGGCGACTGCTCCTCGATGTCGGTCGCACGTCACGGTGCCGGCACCGAGCGCCTGGCCGATGAGCTGGCCCGGGTACTCGATGACGGGAGCTTCCCGATCTTCCGCCTGGACGCCGACGCCGTCGCCGCGGAGGGCGCGGAGGCCGGTGCGCTTCTGCGCCGCTTCGAGGCTGCCGAGGCGGGGGTGTTGATCGGCACCCAGATGGTCGCCAAGGGACACGACTTCCCCGACGTGACCCTCGGCGTCGTGCTCGACGCCGACGCCACCCTGCGCTTCCCCGACTTTCGCGCCGAGGAGCGCACGTTCGCGCTGATCGCCCAGCTCGCCGGGCGCGTGGGGCGGGGGAGCGAGGGACGCGTGCTCGTGCAGACGATCGCTCCGCAGGCGCGATCGATCGTTCACGCCGCCGGGCACGACTCAGACGGCTTCCTGGCCGGCGAGCTCGAGCGCCGCCGGGCTCTCAGCTACCCGCCCTTCTCCCACCTGATCAGGATCGTCTGCTCTGCCGTCGAGTCCCAGCCGGCGTACGCCGCCGCGACCGCCGTGCGCGAGCGTCTGGCGCGGGAGAGGCAGGCCGTGCTCGGCCCGGCGACGCTGTTTCGGCTGCGCGGCCGCGAGCGCCAGGTGCTCGTGGTGAAGGCCTCGGAGCGTCGCGCAGCCGTGCACGCAGTGGATCAGGCCGTCCGGCTCGTGGCAGGCACGCGAGCCCACGCGGGCGTCAACTTCAGCGTGGACGTCGATCCGCAGTAGCGGGCTTGAAAACCGTCGATGCCGGGTAGACTCGGACCTCGTAGCGAAACCCGCGAGGGCTCTACCAATAGGAGGCGCATGCGCGGTCTGTCTGCCGCACGGCCGGTGGTCTGCTCGGCCGTGATCACGGTGCTGGCCGCGGGCATGGCCGCCACACCGGCGACCGCGCAGGCACGCACGGCTCCAGCGGCGACGCGCTACGCGCTCCTGCGGCCCGTATGCCCCCCGCCCGCGCCAGGGCGGGCGACGTGTCTGGCGCTGCTGCGCGCTCCCGTCGCTGCCTCTGCCGCCGCGGCGGCCGGCGCCAAGCCGTACGCGCTGAACGACGGGGCCACCGCCTCCGGCCCGGCGGGCGGGCTCACCCCCGCACAGCTGGCCAGCGCCTACGGATACGACCCGACGGCCGGGGGAGCGGGCCAGACGGTCGCGATCGTCGACGCCTTCGACGACCCCAGCATCGAAGCGGACCTCGGCGAATTCGACAAACACTACGGGCTAACAGCATGCACGACCGCGAACGGCTGCTTCAAGAAGGTCGGGCAGAGCGGAAGCACGGTGACGCTTCCAGAAGCGGACGAAAAGGGTTGGTCGGTCGAGATCTCGCTCGACGTGGAGGCCGTGCACTCGGTCTGTGAGAACTGCAAGATCCTCCTGGTCGAGGCCGACAGCGACTCCGATGAAGACCTGGCGGCGGCCGTGGACGAGGCCGTGGCCCTAGGAGCGACCGAGGTCTCCAACTCCTACGATACGCCCGAGTCCGAACTGGGAGAAGCCGAACAGGCGGCGTATGACCACCTCGGGGTCCCCATCGCGGCCGCCACCGGCGACGACGGCTACTACGGCTGGGACCTCGTCAACGAACCCCCCTTCGAAAACAAAGAAGAAGAGCCGGCCGCGCCCGCGTCACTTCCGACGGTCGTCGCCGTCGGCGGGACCTCGCTCAAACTCAACCCGGACGGGACGCGTGCCTCCGAGACGGTGTGGAACAGCAACGGGCCGGACGATGGATCCGGTGGGCCCGAAGAACTGGCCAGGGGCGCGACCGGCGGGGGCTGCAGCCAGCTGTTCGCGGCACAGCCGTGGCAGAGCGGCGTATCGGGCTTCGCGGCGACCGGTTGTGGAGATGCGCGCCTTGCCGGCGATGTCTCGGCCGTCGGCGACCCCTTCACCGGTTTTGATCTGTACGACAGCTACGAATGTGGCGAAGCGTGCGAATTCCAGCGGGTCGAAGGGGGCTGGGCGACGTTCGGAGGAACCTCGCTGTCGACGCCGATCATCACCGCCATGTACGCCCTCGCCGGCGGTGGCGGCGGGGTCAGATACCCGGCGCTCACGCTCTATGCCCCCGCCGCGGACGCCTCCTCGCGCTTCGACGTGAGGAGCGGCGGCAACGGCTACTGCGGCGGAGCGTCCAGTCCGCCATGCGATCCCGAACCCTCCCTCGGCCTGGTCGACTGCGCAGGCACGACCGCGTGCAACGCGGCCCCCGGCTTCGACGGTCCCTCGGGCGTGGGAACGCCGAACGGGCTGGGGCTGTTCAAGGCCCTGGTGCCCACAGCCGTGATCACCCCGCCCGGCTCGCTAACGGCCGGAACGCCTGCGGGCTTCAGCGCCGGCTCGTCGAGCGATCCCTACCCCGGTGGCTCGATCGCGAGCTTCTCCTGGAGCTGGGGCGATGGCAGTGCCAACAGCGGCGGCGCTTCACCGGCGCACTCCTACGCCGCACCGGGCACCTACACCGTCACGCTCACGGTCACCGACAACTACGGCCTGACGAGCTCTCAGAGCGCGGCCTCGGTCACCGTGAATGCACAACCGAGCGGCGCTCCGGGAGTCATCACCTTCAAGATCCAGGGCTCGCCCGCGGTTCCCATCGCCCGACTGACGAGCACGGCGCTGACGGCGAGCGCGTCGGGCACCGTGGGCCTCAGGGTCAGCTGCCCGGCCGGGGAGAGCAGGTGCACGGGGACGGTGACGCTGCGCACGCTCGCCGCGGTCGTCGCCGGCGCCGGGCATGGGGCAAAGGGGAAGGCCGCGATCCTGACCATTGCCACGGGCTCGTTCAGCGTCGCCGGCGGCAGGGTCAGGACGGTGACGCTGCACCTGTCGAGAAGGGCGCGCGCGCTGCTCGCGCGCTCGCACGTGCTGCACGTGCGGGTGACGCTCATCGCGCACGATGAGACGGGCGCCGCGCACACCACCCGGACGGTCGCCACGCTGCGCGCGCGCACCTCAAGGCACGCCACACGCTGACGGTAGCGGGCGCGCGGACGCGGCGTTCTCAGCGCGGCGGCGCCGAGAGTCCGCCCGTCCTCATAAACTCAACCGACCGTGGCCGCAGAGGACAACACCGTCGATGAGGACGCGCTGACGGAGCTTCCGCCCCCGGCCTCCGAGGAGGCCGATGTCGAGGTCGAGCGCGAGGAGGACGCACCGGCCGCCGCCGAGCTCGACCTCGAGACGCGTGCCCGGCGCGACGCGGCGCTGCGCCACGTGCGCAAGCTCGGCGACCCCGTGCTGCGTGCCAGCGCGCTGCCGGTGGAGCGTTTCGACGACACCCTGAAGGAGGAGGTCGAGCGGATGGGGGAGCTGATGCACGACGCGCTCGGCGTGGGGCTGGCCGCCACCCAGCTCGGGATCCTTCACCGTGTGCTCGTCTACCGCGCCTACAGCGAGGATCCCGTCACCGCGCTGGTCAACCCGCAGCTTGAGTGGCAGAGCGAGGAGCTCGAGGTCGCCGAAGAGGGATGCCTGAGCCTGCCCGGCGTGCACGTCGACGTGGAGCGCCCCGCACAGGTCAGGGTGCGGGCTCAGGACCCCGGCGGCAAGACCCTCGAGATCGAGGCCGAGGGACTCGAGGCGCGGGTGATCCAGCACGAGATCGACCATCTGGACGGCGTCCTCATCCTCGACCGCATCTCGCGCGAGGCCCGCAAGGAGGCAATGCGCGCCATGCGCGAGGCTCAGGAGACGGCGAGCGCCGCCTAGCGGGCGCCCGCCGCTGCTCGCGCACCGTGGCCACGGTCTTCCTGGGCACGTCCGAGTTCGCCGCCACGATCCTCGCCCGCCTGTCCGCCAGCGCCGCCCACCGCCCGGCGCTCGTGCTCACCCGTCCCGACCGCCCCCGCGGTCGTGGACGTCGTCTGAGCTCACCGCCTGTCGCCGCGCAGGCGCGGGCCCTCGGGATCCCGCTGGCGCAGCCCGAGAGCGTGAACGATCCGCAGGCCAGGGCGCTGATCGCCCGCGCCGGCCGGTCCGAGGATGCGGGCGCGGGCGCGGAGGGCGGCCCGCAGACGCTCGTCGTGTGCGCGTTCGGCGCGCTCATCAAGGAGCCGCTGCTGTCAGAGCACGAGATCCTGAACGTCCACCCTTCACTGCTCCCGCGCTGGCGCGGCGCGGCCCCGATCGAGCGAGCGATCATGGCCGGCGACGAGAGCACGGGCGTGTCGATCATGCGCCTGACAGCCGGTCTCGACAGCGGGCCCGTCTGTCTCCATTCCAGCGATGCGATCAGGCCCGGGGACACATATGGCTCGCTCGCGCAACGGCTGGCGGAGATCGGCGGCGAGCTACTCGTGCGTGCCCTTCAGGAGGCCCCTCCGTTTGTCGAGCAGGCCGAGCAGGGCGCCACCTACGCGGAGAAGATCGGTGCGGCCGACCGCCTGCTCGATCCATCGAGGCCCGCGGTGGAGCTCGAGCGTGTCGTGCGTGCCCTGTCCCCGCACATCGGGGCGCGGGTTGGGCTCGCCGACGGAACGTTCCTGGGTGTGCACCGCGCGTCGCTGCTCGCGAGCGGACCGACCGGCGGTGACGCCGATCCGGGCGGTGCCGAGGCGCAGCGCGGAGGGCTTGCAGGAGGGGTGATGGCGCGCGACGGGCGCCTGCTGCTCGCCTGCACGCCCGGGGTGCTCGAGCTGCTCGAGGTGCAGCCGCCGAGCCGGCGCGCGATGGATGCCGCCGACTACCTGCGCGGCCGCGAATCGCCGGGACGCCTGTAGGTGCTCACGTAGCCCGGGAGCTCGATGCCGGCACGCAGCAGCGGATCGGGCTCGGGTGCATCGGGCCGGGCGGTGAGCGGGATCACCCCCGCCCACGCTTCCAGCGCGTAGTCCTCCTCGTCGTCCACCGGCTGTCCCGTGCGGACCTTGGCGGAAACCTCGTCGATCTCGATCGCGAGCACGGCGGTGGCCTTGAGCTCGTTGTCCGAGGGCGGGCGCACGTCGCGCCAGCGGCCCGGCACGATGTGCTCGACGATCGCCTCGAATGCCGCGAGCTTCTCCTCGCGCCCGTCAACGTTCCTGGCTTCTCCCAGCAGCATCACCGAGCGGTAGTTGGCGGAATGGTGCATCGCAGACCGGGCGAGCACGAGCCCGTCCAGCAGCGACACCGTCAGGCACGCCGGAGCGCCCTGGGCGAGCGCGCGCAGGGTACGGCCGGCCACCGATCCGTGCAGGTACACGAGGTCGCCGCGACGCGCGTGCAGAGTCGGGATCACGAGCGGCTGCCCGTCCTGCGCGGTGATGCCGAGGTGCGCGATCAGGGCCTCGTCGAGGATCGCGTCGATGACAGAGCGGTCGTAGCTGCCACGCTCGCGCTTGCGCCGCAGCCGCACGCGATCGGATGCCGGCGGTGCGTGGGGCAGGGGCTTCTCGGGCGCATCCGCGCGGCCCATGGGTGCCACCGGGGTCTCAGATCGGCTGGGCGGGTGGGCGTGCGCCACGATCTCCTCCTTCTGTCATAGTACACATAGATGAGTGACCTAAGACAGTATCGAATCGAGGCCCGCAGTGCGGCGGAGCTGGTGACGAACATCGAAGCCGGGGTGGCCAGTGGGGCGCTGACCCCGGGGCAGCGCCTGCCCTCGGTGCGGCGGCTGGCGCTCGAGGTTCACCTGAGCCCCGCCACGGTGGCCGCTGGCCTCGCGGAGCTGCGCCGGCGCGGGGTGGTACTGACCGAGCAACGGCGCTCCACGCGGATCGGCGAAGGGCCGCCGGTCGGATCCTCGCGGGCGCTCTTGCCGGTCCCGGCCGGTGCCCGTGATCTCTCGCGCGGGAATCCGGATCCCGCGCTCCTGCCCGACCTTGAGCATGCCCTGTCGCGGCTGACGCTACCCGTGCGTCTGTATGGCGAGCCGGCCGCACTGCCGGAGCTGACGGCGCTCGCGAGCGAGCAGCTGCGGGCTGACGGCATCCCGACCACGTCGCTGTGCGTCCTCAGCGGCGCGCTCGATGGCATCGAGCGGGTCCTCGAGGCCCACCTGCGCCCGGGTGACCGGGTGGCCGTGGAGAACCCGGGCTATGCGGCCCTGTTCGATCTGCTGCGGGCGCGCGGGCTCGTCCTTCAGCCGGTCGCGGTGGACGAGCGCGGGATGCGTCCCGCAGAGCTGCGCGATGCAATGGCGCGCGGCGCGAGCGCCGCGATCATCACTCCCCGCGGTCAGAACCCCACAGGGGCCGTGCTCGATGCGGCGCGCGCGCAGGAGCTGCGCAGGGTCTTCTCCCGTGCTCGGAACACCCTGGTGATCGAGGACGACCACCTCGGGCCGGTGGCCGGCAGCGAGATGCACACCACCGTGACCGGCCTGGAGCGCTGGGCGGCCACCCGCTCGGTGGCCAAGGCGCTGGGGCCGGACCTGCGCCTTGCGATCCTCGCCGGCGACCCGCACACGCTCGCCCGCGTGCAGGGGCGCCAGCAGTGCGGACCGGGCTGGGTGAGCCACATCCTGCAGCAGCTGGTGCTCAGCCTGTGGACGGACTCCGGCACGCAGGAGCTCATCGGCCGTGCAGGGCTCATCTACGCCGAACGGCGGCAGGGCTTCCTCGAGCGGCTGCACGAGCGCGGCGTGAGGGCGAGCGGAGCTTCCGGTCTGAACGTGTGGGTGCCGGTCGGGGATGAGACGGGCGTCGTGGGAGCCCTGCTCCAGCGGGGCTGGGTGGTGGCCCCCGGGGCCCCATACCGGCTGCCCGGGAGTGCCGGCGCGATCCGTGTGACCATCTCCACGCTGCGCGAACAGGAGGCCGGGCGACTGGCGGCGGATCTGGCGGACGTCCTCGCTCCGGCTCGCGCCGCCCGCAGCGGATAGCCGATGATGGGAGCCATATCCGCTCCGCCCGCGTCATGACATCGCTCCTGCTCGCCGCTGCGCCTATGCGGTCCTGCGGCGCGTGTTCGAGCGCGGCGCCTATGCCGATGAGGCCCTGCAGGCGCAGGCGGCGCCGCTCGACGCCCGCGACAGGGCGCTGGCGATGCGCCTCACCTACGGCGCGGTGCAGCGCAGGGGCACGCTCGACCACCTGATCGAGCGTCTCGCCGAGCGCCCGGCGGAGCGCCTTGACCCGTCCGTGCTCGCGGCGCTGCGCCTGGGGCTGTACGAGCTGCTGTACCTGCGCGGCTCACCGGACTACGCGGTCGTGGCTGACGCTGTCGAGCTCGCGAAGGCGCAGGGACGAGGCCATGGCCTCGTCAACGCCGTGCTGCGCCGGGCCACGCGCGAGGGGGCAGCCCTGCTCGACGCGCTCACCGACGACACGCCCGAGCATGCGGCCGTCAAGCACTCCCACCCGGAGTGGCTCGCGCGCCTGTGGTGGGATGAGCTCGGCCCTGCCGAAGCCCGGGCGCTGATGGTGAGCGACAACGAGCCGGGAGAGCTGGCGCTGCGCGCCAACACCCTTCTCACCGACGCCCCCACGCTGGCCGACGAGCTGTTCGCGGGCGAGCCGCAGGCGGCCGCCGGCGCCGGGCATGACGCTCATGTCGTCACCGCGCGCCTTGATGCCCTGCTCCCCGAGGCGATCGTGCTGGACGGCCCGTTCGACGTCCACGGTTCCCCGGCCTGGCGTGCGGGCTCGTTCATCGCGCAGTCGCGCGCGGCGATGCTCGTGGCTCGCACGCTGGCTCCTCTCCCGGGTGAGCGGGTGCTCGACCTGTGTGCGGCGCCCGGAGGCAAGAGCACCCATCTGGCCGCGCTGATGGAGGGCGCCGGAGAGGTCGTGGCGGTCGAGCGCAACCCGCGCAGAGCCGGTGCGCTGGTGCGCACGGCACAGCGGCTTCGCGCCCGGAACGTCCGCGTCGAGGTCGCAGACGCGGCGCTCGCCCGGCCGGAGGGTCCCGTGTTCGACCGCGTGCTCGTCGATCCGCCCTGCTCGGGACTGGGAACGCTGCAGGCTCGCCCGGACCTTCGCTGGCGTGTGACTCCAGAGAAACTGCCCGAAATGGCGCGTGCGCAGGCCGCGATCCTCGCCGCCGGCGCCGGCGCACTCCGTCCGGGCGGCGTGCTTGTCTACTCTACCTGCACGATCTCCCCGACCGAGAATGAGCGCCTGATCGCCGCATTCCTTGATTCCAACCCCGGGTTTGCCCTGGATGACCTCGCCGCTGAGCTGCCCGCCCTGCGCTTCGGGAGCGGCTTCGTGCTGACGCTGCCCCACCGCGACCGCACGGCCGGCTTCTTCATCGCGCGCCTGCGCCGGAGGTGAGGGATGGAGGGCGAGCCCGAGGCCTCGGTGAGGGCGCCCGTCGACCTCGGGCCGAAATGCCCGAACTGCGGCGAGCCCTGGCTGCGCCCGACCAATCTGGCCGGGCGCTACCGCTGCGTCTACTGCCTGCATCGCTTCGAGCTGACCTCGGTCTGCCCCAACTGCGGTGAGCACTCCACGATCGTGAGGATGTCCTCCACCGCGATCCTCAAGTGCAACAGCTGCGGCGAGTCCATGCTGCAGCCAATATGAGTGCTGGACGCCACGTCTCGCGGGTGACATGAGCGCTGTATCGCTGGGGCAGGGCGTGCATGTGGCGCCCTCGATCTTGTCGGCTGACTTCTCGGAGCTGCGTGAGCAGGTCGGGGAGGTGCTGGATGCGGGGGCGAAGGTGATCCACGTGGACGTGATGGACGGGCATTTCGTGCCACCCATCACCGTGGGTCCGCTGGTGGTGGCCGCGCTGCGCGAGCAGGCGCACGGGGCGGGGGCCCTGCTCGACGTGCACCTGATGATCGAGCGACCGGAGCGTCACGTGGGTGACTTTGTGGCGGCGGGCGCGGACACGGTGACCTTTCACGCCGAGGCCACCGCGCATATCTCCTACACCGCCGGCCTGCTGCGTGAGCAGGGCGCGGGCGTCGGCGTGGCGATCAACCCGGCGACCCCGGTGGGCGTGCTGGCCGAGGTGGCCGGAGCGATCGACATGGCGCTGTGCATGACGGTCAATCCCGGCTGGGGCGGACAGCAGTTCATCGCCCACTCGCTCCACAAGGTCGAGCGCGTCGCGGCGATCGTCGGCGCGGAGGTGGCGGTACAGGTGGACGGCGGCATCGACCTCGAGACCGCACCCGCATGCAGGAAGGCCGGCGCGAACGTGTTCGTCGCGGGCTCGGCGATCTTCGGTCGCGGCGACCCCGGCGAGGCCTACCTGGCGATTGCGCGCGCCGTGGGCGCGGACTGAGCGGCGTCGCGGTCGATCGACCGCGAGCCCTGGCGGTAGAGCGCCCACAACAGGAGCGCCAGCAGGCAGGTGGCACCCGCGTAGCCGATCTCGGTGCGCGTCAGCTGATTGGCGACGGCCGGACTGAGCATCCACGCGAGGAACGCGCCGGCGGCGATGAGCCAGCAGATGGCCGCCCCGCGTGCCCGGTCTCGCGCGAGCGCGGCCTGGTTGAGCGCGCCGGAGGCGAGGTGCAGTCCCATGCCCACTCCCACGAGCGCCAGGCCGACGCGGTTGTAGGTGTAGTGCTGCCCGAAAAGGTGTTCCATCACGAACGGGCCGATCGCCAGCAGTCCCAGCGCGACGGCGCTGGCGAAGACCGCGATCGCGAGCACGGTGACGCGGATGGCGCGCGCGAACGCCTCGTGGCCCGCGGTCGTCTCAAGGCCCGTGAGATGGGGCAGCAGCGAGGTCTGGATCGCCTGGAACAGCTGCAGGGGGGCACGTGCGATCAGCAGCACCTCGAACACGATTCCCACGAGCGCCGTGTCGGGCGAGGTGGCGGCCACGGTCAGCACCGCGGCGTTCAGCAACGTCTGCTCGGAGAGCATGATGCCCGACACCCAGCCCGCAAAGCCGGTGCCGCGGCGCAGCGAGAGCTCCTCGTGGGCGGCGGCCTCCTGGACGCCCTCGGTGCCCGGCCCGGCCAGCGCCGCGTCCGCCTCGTCAGGCGTGATCGGCCCGGCCAGCGCCGCGTCGACGCTGTGGTCGGCGTGCGGAGCCTCACCCAGGGCTTCGCGCTGCTCCTCGCCCCGACGCGCGAACGCGGCGGGCACGACGATCAGCGACACGAGCGGCGCCGCGGCGATGCCCATGGCCACGGCGGTCTGGCCGCTCGTGATGCCCAGTGCGGCGGCCAGCGCGAAGCACAGGCGTGAGATCGACTCCATCATGACCAGGCCGCCGAACAGTGCGAAGTATTCGTGCCCGGCCAGCCAGCCGCGCGCGAAGTAGCTGGCGGCATAGGCAAGCGTGCCCACCACCAGCACGTCGTAGAGCGCCGCGTAGTGGTCGAACACGTTGTTGATCAGCTCTTCTTTGAGGACCAGCGCGACGACGAGGAAGGCGAGCGCGAAGCCTGCCTGGATCGCGATCGGCACGCGCACCGAGTGCTCTGCCTGTCCGCGTGCTCGGCGCTCGGCGATCGTGCGCGAGAGCAGCTGTTCGATCGGCCGGTAGATGACCGAGATGATCACGAACATGATCGACCACAACAGCGCGATTCGCGACGCGGATTCTTCTCCCAGGACATGGCTCGAGATCGAGAAGTACGCAAGCGTCAGAAGGCCCGTGCAGGCGATCCCCACCGACAGGATCCGCGCGCCGCTGCCGTAGCTGCGCGAACTCCTAGAGGCGGACAAGCAGCATCGTCCAGGGAAACGGCGAGCGGGTCTCGATCACGTCGCCGTGGCGCGAGAGCAGCCGCACGAATGAGCGCCTGGACCAGTGGTTGAGATGACCCGGTGTGTTGCCCAGCTGCGACCAGTAGGCGCCGCGGGCCATGTTCAGCATCCGCCAAAGCGGCTCGCGGGGCACCGAGACCAGCAGGTGGCGCTCGGCGCACCGCGCCATCTCGCTGAGCGTGTGCTCGGGGTCCGGGACGTGCTCGAGCACCTCGATGGCGCTGGCCAGGTCGAACTCGCCGTCGGCGAACGGCAGGTTCTCGGCCTCCATCACGCGGTACTCGAGGTTGGGCGCCTGGCGCTCGGCCCAGCCGGCCTGGATCGACTCCTCCTCGAGGTCGATCCCCACCACGCGCCCCTCGCCCAGATGCCGCGCCCAGCGATGCACGAGCACTCCCTCGCCGCAGCCCACATCCAGGAGCGATTCCGCTCCGGCGCGCTCGAACAGCTCGTCCAGGTCATGCTCGAAGCGACCCATCAGCCTGCGCACGACCGGGTTTGTGGAGCCGTACTTGTCGAAGGTGTTCCCGGTGACGATCCCGTCCTCGGAGACGGTCACACCGCTCACAGCCGCACCGCCTCCTGCTCCTGCTCGTGCTCCTGCTTCTGCTTCTGCGCGGAGGTGGGCGCGGCGTTCGATTCGTAGTGCGACGGCGCGACACCGAGCTCCAACTCGATTCGCCGCACGCGCTCGAACGTCTTCTGGGTCATCACCCTCTGCGCGGCGAGCAGATCGCCGATCACCCCCAGCGCCCACAGCACGACCGCGGCGATGAACAGTACGGCGCCGAGGATCAGCGACTGGACATGCCCCTTGCCGTTGCCCTCGGCGTATGCCACGGCGAAGCGGATCCACACGCCGATCGAGATGATGCCGATCAGCGCCGCCAGGCTCCAGAAGACGCGCAGCGGCTCGTACTGCGCGTAGATGCGGAAGATGGACACCGCGTTGCGGCGCACGTACGCACCCATCGACGGGAACAGCCGCGACTCGCGCGTCTTCGGATTGGTGCGCACCGGGACATGGTCGACCGCCACCAGCAGCTTCCCCGCCTGGATGATCGTCTCCAGGGTGTAGGTGAACTTCGAGACCACCAGCATCTGGATCGCCGCCTCGCGGTTGTACGCGCGGAACCCCGAGGTCGTGTCGGGGATCGACGTCGAGGAGGCCTGGCGCACCACCCAGGACCCGAGACGCTGCAGTCCCTTCTTCAGCGGGGAGAAGTGCTCGATGCGGTTCACCTCGCGGTCGCCGATCACCATGTCGGCCCGTCCGTCCAGGATCGGGCCGACGAGCCTCGACACGTCCGCGCCGTAGTACTGGTTGTCGGCGTCGGTGTTCACGATCACATCCGCGCCCAGCTTCAGGGCCGTGTCGATGCCCGCCTGAAATCCGGCGGCCAGGCCCTTGTTGTTGGTAAGCCGTACGAGATGGTCGACGCCGTGAGCCCGCGCCACCGCTACCGTGGCATCGGTCGAGCCGTCGTCGACCACCAGCCACTCGACCACGTCGAACCCCTCCACGGCGCGGGGCAGGTCCGCGAGCGTCTGCGGAAGCTGGTCGGCCTCGTTGAAGCAGGGGATCTGGATGATGAGCTTCATGGGCGATGATTGCCTAGACTTGCTACCGCCAGTATCCCAAAGCGCGAGACGGGGTTTTGGCGCCAAGCGCGGGGGCGGCGCCAGTGCCGGCCCGCGACGGCCAAGGCTCGATGGAAAGCGCGACGCTCACCCGGCACCGACCGGGCCCGATCCGGCTGGCGAGGCTGCGCGCCGCGGGACCCGGTGCATGGGCGGTGACTGGCTTCGTGGTCCTGTGCGTCGGCGCCGTGATCGGGTACTTCGCGTTCCCGACGTATCCGACCTACGACTCCTTCTACGCACTGCTGTGGGGCCGGGACCTGCTGCACCTGCACCTGCCCGACTTCAGGGTGTACCGCGCGCCCACCGAGCATCCGCTGGCGATCGCCTTCGGGATGATCTCCTCGATCTTCGGTCAGGGCGGTGCGCGGCTGATGGTGCTCGGCTCGATCGCGTCGTTCGTAGCCGTCGTCGCCGGCGTCTACCGGCTGGGACGCCTGTGTTTCGGGCCGGTCGTGGGGCTGCTCGCGGCCCTGCTCGTGCTCAGCCGCTTCTTCGTCGAGAACCTGGCCGCGCAGGGCTATCTCGACATCTCCTACGTCGCGCTGATCGTGTGGGCGATCGTGCTGGAGGTCGAACGGCCCCGGCGTGGCACGCCCGTCTTCCTGATGCTGGCGGCCGCCGGGCTCTTGCGCCCGGACGCATGGGTGCTGAGCGGCGCCTACTGGCTGTGGTGCTCGTGGCGGGCTGATAACCGCACGCGGGTGGTCTACCTCGCGATGGCCGCGATCGGACCGGTCGTGTGGGCGTGCGTGGACACGGTCGTAACCGGCGACCCGCTGTACTCCCTGACGGCCACCGCGGGCCTTGCGCAGGAACTCGAACGCACGCAGGGGTTCTCGAGCGTGGTGGCCTCGCTGTGGACGTTCGGGGTGCGGATCGACAAGCTGCCGGTCATCCTGGGCGCGATCGCCGGCCTGCCCCTCGCAATATGGCTGGCGCCCAGACGCGTGGCCACGCCCCTGGCGGCACTGGCCCTGCTGGTGTTCGTGTTCCTCGCCGAGGGTGCGGTCGGGGCATCGGTGGTCGGGCGCTATCTGATGGGCGCGGCGACCGTGCTGCTGCTGTTCTGCGCGGTCGCGCTGGGGGGCTGGTCGATGCTCGTGCCCGGTTCCACCCTGCGCCGCGTATGGATGGTGGGCGCCGGTGTGCTGATCCTCTACGGCGGCGTCTCGGCCGCCACCACCCTCAGCCTCTCGAGCCTGCGCACGACCCTGGCCTACCACGAGGACTTTCACAAGGGCCTGGCGGTCGCGCTGGCAAATCCGCGCGTCAGGACGGCGTTGAAGCGCTGTCCGCTGTTGTCGCTGCCGAACAACAAGCTGATCCCCGACACCCGCTGGATTCTCGACACCGTCGGGCAGCACGACATCGTGGCCCGCAGCCAGGCGCGCGCCGACGTCGCGAAGGGGTCACACACGCTCGAGGACCGCATCCGCCGCGGCAGCATCGCGATCTACCCGCTGGGCAGCGCAGTATTCGTCGAGGCGATCGTCGATGTCGGCGACGATCCCCGCGACCAGGTTCCCCTGGCCGGGTTCAAACGCATCTACACGAGCGGTTACTACGCCATCTATGCCAACTGCTGAGATCTCCCGCCGGTGGGCGTGGCCGGCGCTCGCGGCCATACTCCTCGGCGGCCTCGGCCTGCGCCTGTGGGGCCTTCGGCAGGGACTGCCCTACGCATACAACACCGACGAGGCCGACCATTTCCTGCCGCACGCGGTGGCGATGTTCCAGCAGCACAGCCTCAATCCCCATTACTTCGCAAACCCACCGGGATTCACCTATGAGCTGTATTTCCTGCTCGCGCTCGCCTACGGCAACGCGGCAGCGGTTGTGCATGCCTTCGAACATCACCCCCGCGAGGTGTACGCGCTCGCCCGGGCAGGCGCCGCCGTGCTCGGCGTCGCTGCGGTCTGGCTTCTGTATGCGACGGGCGCGCGCCTGTTCAGCCGCGGCGTGGGACTGCTGGCGGCGGCGATCGAGGCAGTCGCGTTCCTGCCCGTCTTCTACTCACATCTCGCACTCAACGACGTGCCGACGCTCGCACCGCTGACACTTTCGCTGCTGGGCACGGCAGGGGTGCTGCGCAAAGGCCGTGCGCGCGACTACCTGCTCGCCGGAATCGGGTTGGGCCTTGCCTGCGCCACCAAGTACACGGCCGGCCTGGTGCTCGTGCCGCTCGTGGCGGCGGGGATCCTGCGCTACCTGGACGGGGAGGAAGGCGCCGGCGGGCGCGCGCTCATCGGGTTCGCGCTCGCAGCCTCCGCGGCGCTCGCGTCGTTTCTCATCGCCAATCCCTACGCGGCGCTCGACTACACCACCTTTCACTCAGAACTCGTTCACCAGTCGTCGCTGTCGGCCGAAGCCCAGGGCAAGCTCGGCGCCCCCAAACAGGGCGGCCTGATCTACTACCTGTGGTCGCTCACCTGGGGCCTCGGCTGGGTTCCCGCGCTGGCCGCGCTGGGAGGGGCGTTGACGGTGTGGCGCTTCCAGCCCAGGCTCGGTTGGCTGCTGGTGCCGCCTGTCGTCGCGTACCTCCTGTTCATGGGCCTTCAGGGGCGCTACTTCGGCCGCTGGGTGCTGCCCGTGTTTCCCATTCTGTGCCTCCTGGCGGCGTACTTCGCGCTGCTCTGCGCCGAGGCGGTGGCACGCCGGCTCCGGTCCGGCGCGGAGGATCCGGCCGCACGCGAAGGGCGGGGCGCGCGCGGCCTGCGCGCCGGTCTCATCGCCGCGGTGACGCTCGCCCTGTGCGCCCAGGGACTCGTGTACAGCATCCACTCAGACCGCGTGCTCGCGCGCGCCGACACCCGCGCTCTGACGCGGGCGTGGATGGTCGCCCACATTCCCGCCGGGGCCCCGATCGTGGTCGAGCCGGTCGCGCCGGACGGGTGGGCGACGCGCTGGAGGAAGTACAACTCGTTCGTCTCGCAGATCTCCGCTCGCGGCGCGCTCACGCCGGATGCCACGCACGTCGTGGGAATCGAGGAATACGAGCGCACGCTCGCGCCGGCGCTGCTCGGCTATTACCGGCGCCACGGCTACTGCTTCGTCGTGCGCGGCTCCACCCAGTCCGGGCGGGCGTTCGCGGACCCGAAGGCGGTGCCGCTGGCGCTCGCCTACTACCGCGCGCTCGGGCGTCAGGGCGAGGTCGTCTACACCGCCTCGCCGTATTCGCGCGGGCAGGGCCCGGTCGCGTTCGGCTTCGACTGGAGCTTCGACTACTACCCCCTCGCCTACCACCGGCCCGGGCCCGAAATGACCATCTACAGGCTGCACGGGGGCCGCTGCGGGAGCTGACGTCCGGGTGCAGGCGTGGGCGGGGATATTCTGGATGGGATGTCAATAGGCACCGACACCGACAGGGTCCACCTGATGCGGGCGATAGAGCTGGCCAGCAACGGCCTGGGCGCCGTCAAGCCCAATCCGGTGGTGGGTGCGGTGGTGGCTCGCGACGGCGCGACCCTGGGCGAGGGCTGGCATGAAGAGTTCGGCGGGCTGCACGCCGAGGTCAATGCGATCGAGGCATGCGGACTCGAGGACCTGAGCGGCGCGACGCTGTACGTGTCGCTCGAACCGTGCTGTCACGAGGGCAAGACGCCACCGTGCACCGAGGCGATCCTGCAGGCCGGCATCAGGCGCGTGGTCGTTGCTTCAGATGATCCCACCGAGAAGGCCTCCGGCCGCGGCCTCGGCATCCTCCGCGACGAGGGCGTCGAGGTGATCCTCGCCGACGGCGAGCTCGCCGCGAGCGCGAGGCTGCTCAACCAGGCCTTCCGCAAGCACGCCCGCGTGGGCCGCCCGTGGGTGCTGTTCAAGTCGGCGATGACCCTGGACGGCAAGGTCGCGACCCGCACCGGCGACTCCAAGTGGATCTCGGGCGAGGACAGCCGCGAGCTGGCCCATCGCTGGCGGGCCTCGGTCGACGCGGTGGTCGTCGGCATCGGCACCGCCCTGGCAGATGACCCGCAGCTGACCGCGCGTCCGGACAGCCCCCCCGCGGCGCCGGGAGCCCAGCCGCGCCGCGTCGTGTTCGACTCGCTCGCGCGCCTGCCGCCCACCTCCCAGCTCGTCGTCGCGGCCGCGGAGATCCCGCTCACGGTCGTGGCCTCGCGGGCAGCGGCCCGCGCGGACACCGATGCGCTCGAAGCCGCAGGCGTCCAGGTGCTCGTGGCCACCGGCGAAAACGAGCCGGCGCGGGTGCGCTCGGGTCTGGACCAGCTGGGTGCGCAGGGTGTGACCTCCGTGCTCCTGGAGGGCGGCCCCCACCTCGCCGGTGCGTTCCTGGATGTCGGTGAGATCGACGAGATCCGTTTGTTCCTGGCGCCCCTGCTGCTGGGCGGGAGCGCGGCCCGCGACCCCCTGGAGGGCAAGGGGGTCGAGCGTATCTCCGAGGCCCTGCGCGCCCTCACATTCGAGTGCACGAGCGTCGGCGAGGACCTGCTGATCTCCGCTCGCCTGCGCGAGTGGTGACCGGTGCAAGCGGGCGGGATCGGGGCGATCGCGTGTTCACGGGACTGATAGCGGACCTGGGAAGCGTGAGCGCCCTGGAGAACAATGGTGCGGGCGCCACTATCGAGATCCGCACGCGGTTGGCAGCGGATCTGTGTGAGGGCGACTCGATCGCCGTGAACGGCGTGTGCCTGACGGCGACCGCCATCGACGGTGAGAGCTTTCAGGCCGATGCGATGACCGAGACGCTCAGTCGCTCCTCACTGGCCGGCCTGGAGGCGGGGACGAAGGTGAACCTCGAGCTGCCCCTGCGGGCGGGCGAGCGCATGGGCGGACACATCGTGCAGGGCCACGTCGACGGCACGGGCACGGTGAGGGCGATCCGCGAGGACGGCGTCGCGCGCATCCTCGAGATCGAGGTCCCCGAGCGCCTGGCGCGCTACCTGGTCGAGAAGGGTTCGGTGGCCCTCGACGGCGTGAGCCTGACCGTGAGCGCGATCACGGAGAATGGCTTCGAGGTGTCGCTGATTCCAGAGACCCTGCGGCGGACCAACCTGGGAACGGTCGAGGAGGGCGGGCTATTGAACATCGAGGTGGACATCCTTGCCAAGCAGGTCGAGAGGTTGATGGAGGCCAGGACATGAGCGAGCGATCCAGCATCGGTGAGCAGACAACCACTCCGTTCGCCACCATCGAGGAGGCGCTCGAGGAGATCCGCCAGGGCAAGATGGTGGTGGTGTGCGATGACGAGGATCGCGAGAACGAGGGCGATCTGACGCTTGCGGCGCAGTTCGCCACGCCCGAGGCCATCAACTTCATGGCCAAGGAGGGGCGCGGCCTGATCTGCCTGTCGCTGACATCCGAGCGTTGCGACGAGCTCTCACTGGACCTGATGGCGGCCAAGAACGAGTCGGCGTTCGAGACCCCGTTCACCGTCTCGGTCGAGGCGCGCGAGGGCGTGACCACGGGCATCTCCGCGCACGATCGGGCGCACACGATCCAGGTCGCCATCGATCCGGAAAGCCGTCCCCGGGATCTCGTTCAGCCGGGCCACGTATTTCCCCTCAAGAGCCGTGCCGGAGGGGTCCTCGAGCGGGCCGGCCAGACCGAGGCGGCCGTCGACCTGGCGCGTCTCGCCGGCCTGAACCCGGCCGGTGTGATCTGCGAGGTCATGAACGACGACGGCACGATGGCCCGCGTCCCGGACCTGGTCGGCTACTGCCTGCGTCATGGGCTGCGCATGATCACCGTGGCCGACCTGATCGCCTACCGCCGCCGTCACGACAAGCTCGTCGAACGGGTCGTCAGCACCGCGCTGCCTACGGGCTTCGGCGAGTTTCAGGCTGTCGGCTACCGCTCGCTTGTCGATGACAAGCACCACGTGGCGCTCGTCAAGGGCGACGTGTCGGGCAAGCCGGACGTGCTCGTCAGGGTGCATTCGGAGTGCCTCACCGGAGATGTCTTCCACTCGCTTCGCTGTGACTGCGGTGAGCAGCTGACCTCGGCGCTGGCGATGATCGAGCGCGCGGGTCTGGGGGTCCTTCTCTACCTGTCGCAGGAGGGCCGGGGGATCGGCCTGTTGAACAAGCTGCGCGCCTATCGGCTGCAGGAGGAGGGCCTGGACACGGTCGAAGCCAACGAGCGCCTCGGGCTTCCCGCGGACCTGCGCGACTACGGGATCGGCGCCCAGATCCTGGCCGATCTCGGGCTCAGCTCGATCCGGATCCTCACGAACAACCCCAAGAAGATCAAGGGCCTCGAGGGGTACGGGCTGTCGGTGAGCGCGCAGATCCCGATCGAGCATGCCCCCAACGAGCACAACGAGTCCTACCTGCGCACCAAGGCCCAGCGGATGGGGCACACCCTCCACCACCAGGGCCTGAATCTGGACGAGGAAATGCTCCGCTCCGAGCGTGAAGAGGGCGGCCCCGAGGAGCGGCGCGAGCGGTGAGCCGCTCCTTCGCGATCGCCGTCGGCCGTTTCTATGAAGACCTGGCCGAGCGGTTGTTGTCGGGCGCGCACGCCGCGTTCGCCCAGGCCGGCGAGGTCGATGTCGAGGTGTTCGACGTGCCCGGCGCCTTCGAGCTGCCGCTCGCCGCGAGCTACGCGGCGAGATCGGGGCGCTTTGAGGGCGTCGCCTGCCTGGGGGCGGTCATCCGGGGTGAGACCGACCACTACGACTTCGTCTGCGCACAGGCCGCCAGGGGGATCATGCAGGTGCAGCTCGACACCGGTGTTCCCTGCGCCTTCGGAGTGCTCACCTGCGAGACGATGGAGCAGGCTCTCGCGCGCTCGGGGGGCGACAAGCGCGATCAGGGCCGCCACGCGGCCGAGGCCGTGCTCGCGATGTCAGCGTTGCGGCGCCGCCTGCCCGACTGAGTCTCGCGCCCACCCATCCGGCCGGACCCGGAGGGGTCCTCATCAGAGATCATCTACACTCGGCTCCACGATGGCCAAGGTATGCCACAGCTGCGGCAAGGGACCGGCATTCGGGAACAGCCGCAGCCACTCGATGGTTGCGACCAAGCGCCGCTTCGATCCGAACCTGCAGAAGGTCAGGATCCTCGTGGGCAAGGCCCCCCGGCGCGTGTACGTGTGTACGCGCTGCCTGAAAGCGGGCAAGGTCACGAAGGCACTCTGAGCAGCTTCTCCGACCGCGTCGAGAGCGGGGCGGCGGAGAGTCCGTTGCCCGTAGGTGATAGACGTGTCGTCGTGACGGACACCAATCTTCTGCGCTTTCGCGTCGCCGTGGCGGGGGCGCTCGCGCATCTGGAATCGCGTCGCGAGGAGGTCAACGACCTCAACGTGTTTCCGGTCGCTGACGGCGATACCGGCGACAACATGGCGCTCACGCTGCGCGCTGTCCTCGACGAGCTCGACCGCCTGCAGGGCGTCGACGGCCAGCGCACCATCGACGAGATCGGGCGCGAGGAGATCGTGCAGTCGGTCGCGCGCGCGGCGCTGCTCGGCGCCAGGGGCAACTCCGGCGTGATCCTCTCCCAGCTGATCCGCGGTGCGGCGGAGGAGCTGGTGTCCAGGCCGGGCCAGCTGATCGACGCGACGCTGATCGGCGCGGCCCTCGCGAACGCCGCCGACCGCGCCTACTCCTCCGTGCGCGATCCCGCCGAGGGCACGATCCTGACGGTGGCGCGGGAGATGGCCCACAGGATCGTGACCGACGTCGCTCACAGCCCCGAGAACCCGCGCCTGGGGCCGGCCACCGAGCCGCAGGTGCAGGACAGGGCGATCGCCAAGGCGCTCGCCAGCGCCGTCGACGCGGGGCAGGACTCGGTCAAGCGCGGTCCCGAGCTGTTGGCGGCGCTGCGCGACGCGGGCGTCGTCGACGCGGGCGGCTACGGCCTGACGATCATCTTCGCGGGGGTGGTGGCGGCCCTGCGAGGCGACGACCCTCCGGAGCTCGATCATCATGCCCCGGCCCGCATCACCCACCCCGAGCACATCTCGAGCACCTATCGCTTCTGCACCAACTTCGCGGTCACCGGCGAGGGGTTGAGCCCCGGCCGCTTCATCGCACCGCTGGAGGCGCTCGGCGACTCGGTGCTGGTGGTGGGCGACACGACCACCCTGAAGGTGCACCTGCACACCGACGAGCCCGAGCAGGCCACCGCGGTGTTCACCGGGGCCGGCGAGGTCTCGCGCCTGGACGTCGCCGACATGCGCCTGCAGCTGGCCGAGCGCAGCGAGCGCCTGAGCGAGGCGGCCTCTCCCGAGGAGGGGGGCGTCGACGCGGGCGTCTCACCTGTGATGCCCGCCTCCGCCAACCGGGTGGGCGCGCTGCGGGGCCGTGGCGGTGGTCAGCGGCGACGGCCTGGCGGAGATGTACCGCGAGCTTGGCGTCCACACGATCGACGGGGGACCGAAGCTGAACCCCTCCACCTACGACCTGCTGGCCGGCATCCACGAGGTCCCGGCCGAGGAGGTGGTGGTGCTGACGAACAGCGCCAACGTGATCATGGCGGCCGAGCGGGCGGCGGAGCTGTCGGACAAGCAGGTGCACGTGGCGCCCACCACGAGCCAGCAGGCGGGTCTCGCCGCGGCCGTCGCGCTGGCGCCCGAGCGCTCGGTCGAGGAGAACGCGCGGGCGCTGAACGAGGCGCTCGTGCACGTGCGCACGGGCGCCGTCGCGCCGGCGGCCCGCGACGACGGACAGGGACGCTTCGAGCGCGGACAGGCGGTGGGGTTCGTGGAGGAGGAGGTGCTGGCCTGGGGGGAGCCCGGCGAGACCCTGAGAGAGGTGCTCGAGGCGCTGGCCGCCGGGGCGAACGGCTCGGGACCGCCGGAGCTGATCAGCGTGCTCGCCGGCCACGACGCCCCGCTGGGGCTGGGAGACATCGAGGGCATGGTCAACGGCGAGGTCGAGCTCGAGCTGCGCCACGGCGGCCAGCCGGCCTACTGGTGGCTGCTCACCGCCGAGTAGCGCCCCCGCTGCGGCAGCGAGGCGGCCCGGCCCGCCAATCGGACCCTCGGCCTCGGCGATCTGAGGATTACGACCGCCACCCCGATCATCATGCACCGCGAATGCCCGCGACCGAGACCCACGCGCCGGCTGTGGCGCGTTCCTCCGCGGCGGAGCATCGGCCACCGGATGCACGCGCGTTCGCGTCAGCCCGGAGCCTCAGCCGGGGAGAAATGATCGGAGCGCCCGTGCGCTGGCCGCGACCGTCGCGCCTGGACGCCCCGCTGCGGCTCGCCTCTGCGAAGACCGCAGACGCGCTGCACGCGCTCGGACTGCACACCGTGGGCGAGCTGTTGGAACATCTGCCCAGGGCCAGCCGCGAGACGCGCACCGTGGCCGCGCTGCAGGCCGGCGAGCAGGCCACGGTGGCGGTGCAGGTGCGGACGATAGGCATGCGGGCGGTGCGCCGCCGGGGTATGCGCCCGCTGGTCGAGGCGACGGTCGCCGACGCCACCGCCAGCATGCGCGCGACGTTCTTCAACCAGCCCTGGCTGGCGAAGCGCTACCCGCCGGGGACCAGGCTGCTGCTGCACGGCAAGGCTGAGAAGCGGGGGGGCTTTCGCGTGTCCCATCACGCGATCGGCTCGGAACCCGAGGGCGCCGGCACGTCCGCATCCGGCGAAACGGGTGCGGTCGCGCACTACCCGGCGGGGGAGGGGGTCTCCTCGACGCAGATCCTCACCCTGGTGCAGGGCGCGAGGGGCGCGCTTGCAGACGTGACCGAGGCGCTGTCCGCGGCGATGCGCGTGGCGGAGGGGCTGCCCGACCGGGCGAGCGCGCTGGCCGCGATGCACTTCCCGGCCGATCACACCGACTCGGAGACCGGGCGCGCACGGCTCGCGTTCGAGGAGCTGCTGTTGACGCAGCTGGTGTTCCTGCGCCGCCGCGCCCGCCGCCGCGCGCACGAGGGCGCGGTCACGCTGGCCGAGGAGCCGTCGCTGAGCGCCCGCTGGCTTGCGGACGGGTTGCCCTTCTCGCTCACGGGCGACCAGCGCCGGGCCATCGAGGCGATCGAAGAGGACCTTCGACAGCCGCGAGCGATGCAGCGGCTGCTGATGGGCGAGGTTGGCAGCGGCAAGACCGTGGTGGCGCTGCATGCGATGCTGCGCGCGGTGGAGCATGGCCATCAGGCCGCGCTGATGGCGCCCACCGAGACGCTCGCCGAGCAACATTTCGCCACCGTGCAGCGGCTGCTCGGTTCAGAGCCGGTGGCCGTTGCGCTGCTCACGGGCTCCACCCCCGCGGGCAGGCGCCGTGACATTCTGGGCAAGCTGGCCAGCGGCGAGCTGTCGCTGATCGTGGGGACGCACGCCCTGATCGAGCCCGACGTTCATTTCCGCTCGCTGGCGGTTGCGGTTGTCGACGAGCAGCACCGGTTCGGCGTGCGCCAGCGGGCAGCGCTCGCACAGCAGCAGACGCAGCGCGAGCCGCACATGCTGCACATGACCGCCACGCCCATTCCCCGCACGCTCGCCCTGGCGGGGTACGGGGACCTCGACTCGAGCGCGCTGCGCGAGCTGCCGCTGGGAAGGCAGGCGATCGATACCCGGATCGTCGTCGGGCAGGACGCGCGCCGGCGCGCGTATGAGGAGCTGCGAGAAGAGCTCACGGCCGGCAGGCAGGCCTACGTCGTCTGCCCGCTCATCGATGAGCCCGTGGGCGCCGAGGAGGGGGACGGCGGGCAGGAGGAGATCGGCCAGCGGGCGGCCACGGCCGAGCTCGAGCGTCTGCGCGAGGGCGAGCTCGAGGGATACGAGCTGGTGCTGCTCCACGGCGGCATGCGCCCCCGCGAGAAGCAGCAGGCGATGTCCAGATTCGCCTCCGGCAAGGCCGATGTGCTCGTGGCGACGACGGTGGTCGAGGTCGGCATAGACGTGCCCAATGCGACCGTCATGATGGTTGAGAACGCCGAGCGTTTCGGGATCTCCCAGCTGCACCAGCTGCGCGGGCGGGTCGGGCGCGGCGAGCACCGGGCGCGCTGCTTTCTGATCGGGCCGCCCACGGCGGCGGGCTCGGTCAAGCTGCGTGCGCTCGAGCAGCACGCCGACGGCTTCCGCCTGGCTGAAATCGATCTCGGACTGCGCAGGGAGGGCGAGCTGGTGGGAACCCGCCAGTCCGGCCTCAGCCAGTTCCAGGTCGCGAGCCTGCCCGAGGACGCCCGGCTGTTGGAGCGCGCGCGGGCACGGGCGGAGGCGATCGTCGCGGTCGACCCTGAGCTCGGTGCGCCCGAGCACGCGCTGCTCGCCGCAGCGCTCGAGCGGTGGTTCGGCGCCGAGGCGCTCGAGCCGATCGCCGCATAGCGCCGAGCGGCCCTCGCGTCGCTGCCGGAACCCATACCGTGGTGATATGCGGGTGATCGCGGGCCGCCTCGGGGGCAGGCGCTTGAAGGCGCCGAAGGGCCGGGTCACAAGGCCCACGTCAGACCGGGTGAGGGAGGGGCTGTTCGCGATGCTGGGCGACATGCAGGGGGCGAGCGTGCTCGATCTGTTCGCGGGCACCGGCGCACTGGGCGTCGAGGCGCTGTCGAGGGGCGCCTCGAGCGTCGTGTTCGTCGAGCGCGACGCGCCCGCCGTGAGCGCGCTGAAGGACAATCTGGCCGCGCTCGGGATCGAGCCGATCGAGGCGGAGGTGCGGCGCGCGGACGCACTCAGGGCGCTGCGGAGTGCACGGACGCGCGAAGAGACATACGATCTCGTGTTCATCGATCCTCCGTACGGACAGGCGCACGACTGGGGACCCGAGCTGTCGATGGTGCTGCCGTCGTTGCTGCGGACCGGAGCGCGCGTGGTCGTCGAGAGCGATCGGCGAACGCCGCTCGAGCTCGGAATGGAGGTCGAGCAGGAACGGCGCTATGGCGACACTTCGATTCGAATCCATCGGTATCCATGACCCAATCTGAGAAGTCGATAGTCGTATGTCCCGGCTCCTATGACCCGATCACGAACGGTCATCTGGACGTGATCCGGCGCGCGGCGGGGCTGTACGACGAAGTGGTGGTGGCCGTCGTCAATCGCTCGGTGCGCAAGGACGCGGCACTGTTCGGGATCGAGGAGCGGATGGGGTTCATCGAACGCTCGATCGCCGACCTCGACAGGGTTCGGGCCGAGCCGTTCTCGACGCTGGTGGTCGAGTTCGCGAGGGCTGTGGGGGCCAAGGCGATCGTGAAGGGGCTCAGAGCCATCTCGGACTTCGAGTACGAGCTGGAGATGAACCAGCTCAACCGTCGCCAGGATCCCCAGATAGAGTCTGTCTACCTGATGGCCAGCCCGCAGTACAGTTTTCTATCGTCAAGCGGCGTCAAGGAGCTAGCCACGTTCGGGGGGAGGATCGACGATCTGGTTCCCGACGAGGTGGCCGTGCGCTTGCAGGAAGAGCTAAGGCGCTGACGAAATTGGGGGGTGTAGAGAAGATGTCGACATCTCCTCGACAGAACGCGGGGCCGCGGGCCCCATGGAGGTGACCGCTAGATGGATGTCCTCGTACTGATAGACAAGCTCGACGACTTGGTGCACAACGCCAAGCCCGTGCCCCTGACCGACCAGGTGAGGGTCGACAAGGAGGAGATCTACGACATCCTCGATCAGATGCGCGCGACGATCCCCGAGGAGATCAAGCAGGCGCGGTGGATCGTGAAGGAGCGCCAGGAGATGCTCGCCGAGGCCAAGAAGGAGGCCGAGCGCATCATCAAGGATGCGCGCGAGCGCCAGGAGCGGCTCGTCGGCGAGGAGGAGGTCACCAAGCAGGCCGAGCGCGCCGCCGAGGACATCGTCGAGGACGCCCGCGCGCGGGAGCGCGAGATCAGGCTGGGCGCCGAGGACTATGCCGATGAGATCCTGAACACGCTCGAGGTGAACCTGTCGAAGTTCATCGCCGCCGTCCAGCGCGGACGCGAGCGGCTGCAGGGGAAGGACGAACCGGCCGAAGTCGGCTAGCTGCGACCGTCGTTCCAAAGTCCGTCCATGCGGGTGTTTTTGGGTAGGGTCAGCTCACCGATGGACGTGCAACAGGCCAGGCACAGGCTGAAGGTCGCAAAGACGCTTCTGGACACCGGGATTATCCAGCCCGTGCGCCCGTCGCGGGCGGTGCGCTCGCTGGCACGCCTGCGCCGATGGGGGCCGACGGCGGCCGGTGCATACGCCGCAGAGGCTGCCCGTCACCCGAATCGGACGGCGATCGTCGACGAGCGGGGGACCCTGACGTTCGCCGAGGTGCACAGGCGCACCAACGCGCTTGCCTGCGAGCTGGGCAGGGCCGGGATCGGAGAAGAGGACGGGGTGGCGATCATGTGTCGCAACCACCGGGGGTTCATCGAGGCGACGGTCGCGTGCTCGAAGCTGGGGGCCGGCCTGCTCTACCTGAACACGGCGTTCGCGGGCCCGCAGATCACCGACGTGATCGAGCGGGAAGATCCGGTTGCGGTGATCTACGACGAGGAGTTCGCCGGGCTGGTGCGCGACGGGGCCTCGGAGAAGCTTCGCTTCCTCGCCTGGAGCGAGGGCCCGGCGGAGGGTGATGGAGGGGCGAGCCGTGCCGAGCCCCGCCTGGAGGAGCTGATCGCGCGCGGCGATGACTCCGATCTGGACCCGCCGCTGGCACGCGGACGCGTGGTGCTCCTCACCTCCGGCACCACGGGTACGCCCAAGGGCGCGCCGCGGACGCCCACGGATTCGATGGAACCGGCGGCGTCTCTGTTCTCGAAGATCCCCCTGCGGGCGGGCGAGACGACGATGATCGCCGCGCCCATGTTTCATTCGTGGGGATTCGCCCACCTCAACGTTGGCCTGCTGCTGGGCTCTACGCTCGTGCTGCGCCGCAAGTTCGACCCCGAGGAGACGCTCAGGGCGATCGCCGAACACCGCGCCAGCACGCTGGCGGTCGTGCCGGTGATGCTGCAGCGAATGATGGATCTGGGCGAACGGACGATCGCGCGCTATGACCTGCACTCCCTGCGGGTGATCGCGCTGAGCGGATCGGTGCTGCCCGGTGAGCTGGCGACCCGCGCGATGGATGCGTTCGGCGATGTCCTCTACAACCTGTACGGCTCGACAGAGGTGGCGTGGGCGACGATCGCCACGCCCGCCGACATGCGCGCCGCGCCCGGGACCGCCGGCGCGGCCGCCGATGGGGACGGTCGTCAAGCTGCTGGATGCCGACGGCCACGAGGTCAAGGCCGGGCGAGCGGGGGACGGATCTTCGTCGGCAACGAGATGATGTTCGAGGGCTACACCGACGGTGGCGGCAAGGAGATCGTAGGAGGGTTTGATGAGCACCGGTGACATGGGCCGGTTCGATGACGCTGGGCGGCTGTTCGTCGACGGGCGCGACGACGAGATGATCGTCAGCGGCGGAGAGAACGTGTTCCCGCGCGAGGTCGAGGACCTGCTGGCGAGCCATCCGAAGATCGAGGAGGCCGCGGTCGTGGGGGTGGCCGACGAGGAGTTCGGCCAGCGGCTGAAGGCGTTCGTGGTCGTGCGCCCGGGCGACGAGCTGAGCGAGGACGCGGTCAAGCAGTACGTCAAGCGGAACCTCGCCCGCTACAAGGTTCCGCGCGAGGTGGTGTTCCTCAAGGAGCTGCCCCGCAACGCGACCGGCAAGGTCGTCAAGCGCGAGCTCGGGGCGCGGCCCTAGCTTCACGGAACCGTCGCTAGCCTTGGGGGGAGAATGGCGGCAGAGACTCATGATTTCGATCTTGCAGGGCTGCGGCTGAGCGCCGGCGAGGGACGGCGCCTGGAGCTCGACGTGCGGATCGAGCCGCTGCTGTTGGGCGACGAGCCCTACGCCGCGGCGCCGGCGCGCGTGCCCGTCGTGCTCGACGTCTCGCGGATGATGGGGGGCGGGTACGCGCTCAGACTGCGCTTCGAGGCCGCGCTCGCCGGAGCGTGCATGCGCTGCCTGAAGGACGCGGCGCCGCTTGTCGAAGTGGACAGCCGCGAGGTCGACAGACCCGGCGGAGGTGAGGAGCTGCAGAGCCCGTATGTGCGCGACGAGGTGCTCGACCTGGCGTCGTGGGCGCGCGATGCTTTCGCGCTGGCCGCGCCGGTCAAGGTGCTCTGTCGCGAGGACTGCGCCGGGCTGTGTCCCATCTGCGCAGCCGATCTGAACGACGCTCCCTCTCGCTCACCACCACGAGGCCCCGCCGGATCCGCGCTGGGCGAAGCTGCGCGAGCTGAAGCTCCAGTAGGGGCTCGGCGGGCTGGTAGCCTACTGCTCGCGATGGCAGTCCCCAAGAAAAAGCAGTCCCACAGCCGAACCGCCAAGCGACGGGCGCAGCACAAGATCGGCCCGCCCTCGATCAACGCGTGTCCCCAGTGCCACAGCCCGCGCAGGCCCCATCGGGTGTGCCCGGTCTGCGGCACCTACGCGGGCCGCGAGGTCGTGACGCCCGGGGGGCACAGCCACGAGCACGAGCACGACGACGAGTAACGGGGACGTGGCGTCCGCGGGCACCTCCTCGCCCGTCCCGGCCGAGAGCTCGCATCCGCCGGTGGTCGCCGTCGACTGCAACGGTGCGGACCTGGGTCCTGCCGAGGTCGCCGCGGGCGCGGCGATCGCAGCGGGGCAGGGGGTGCGCGTGATCCTGTTCGGTCCGGCCGCGCAGCTGGGCGAGCTGCCTGGAGGCGTGGAGGTGGTGGACGCACCCGTCTCGATCGCCAAGAGCCCCGATCCGGCGAGTGCCGCGCGCACGACGCCCGAGGCCTCGATCGTGCAGGCCGCGCGCGCAGTCGCCGACGGTAGGGCGCAGGCGCTCGTTTGCGCGGGTGGAACGGGTGCCGCACTGGCCGCCGGCTCGTTCAACGTCAAGCGCGCGCGTGGCATATACCGCCCGGCGCTCGCGATTGCGCTGCCCGTGCCGCACCGGCCGGTGACGCTGCTGGACGTGGGCGCCAGCGTCGAGGCCAGGCGCGAGCACCTGGTGCAGTTCGCGTTCATGGGGGCGGCGCTCTCGCGGATCGTGCTCGGAGTGCAGCGGCCCCGCGTCGGACTGCTGTCGAACGGCCAGGAGGCCGAGCGCGGCTCAAACCTGGTCCTGGAGGTCCACGCAGAGCTGCTCGAGTGGGCGCGCATGGATACCGGCGCGTTCGACTTCGTCGGCAACGTCGAGGGAGGGGATGTGGTGGAGGGCGTCGCGGACGTGATCGTGACCGACGGCTTCACCGGCAACATCGCCCTGAAGCTGATGGAGGGCGTCTCCCAGACGATGCTCGGGGCCGTCAGAGACGCAGCGATGTCCTCCGTCGCGCGCGAAGCTGGGCGGCATGCTGCTGCGCCCGGCGCTGAGGGGGTTCCGCGATGAGATCGATCCCGAAGCGCACGGGGGCGCCTACCTGCTCGGGTTGCGCAGCCTGGGCGTGATCCCGCATGGGCGCTTTCAGCGGACGGGCTTCGCGCAGGCGATCGTGCGAGCCGAGCGGGGCGCGCGCGAGGACATCGTCGGGCAGACCCACCACGCGCTCGGCGAGGCTGGAGCGCTCAGGAGAGCGCCCGCGTCCGAGCCGGCCGCTAGCCTGCGCCCCACAGAATGAACCGCTTCTCTGCGCCCCCGACCGCGTGGCAGCTGCCTGTAGGAGAGACGGCCCGGGTCGCGCGCCCGTTCGCGCATGGCCGACGATGACCGCGCACGACCGCGACCAGGTGTTCACGTTGATCCAGGCCCATCTGGCGGACGAGCTGGATGTCGCGCCGGAGCTGATCTCCGCGGGCACCCGCTTCAAGGAGGACCTGGAGGCGGACTCGCTGGACCTGTACACGCTGGTGCAGGAGCTCGAGGACACCTACGGCGTGCGCATGTCCGACGAGCAGGCGGCGCACATCCTGACGGTGGGACAGGCCATCGAGTTCGTGCTCGCCCACCAGCCGGGGACGGCCGATGTGGAGCGATGAATCTGCTCGACGCGCTGCTGGACGAGTTGCCCGAGGAGCTCGTGCGCCAGGTATTCACCCATGCCTCGTGGAGCGAGCGGCGCAGCGACTCCTACGCGCGCTTGGCGTTCCTGGGGGACAGCGTGCTGGCGCTGGCGGTGACCTCCCATCTGTATCCGCGCCTGGAGGCCGAGCGGTTCGGCGCCGGGCGACTGACGAAGATCCGTGCACAGGCGGTCTCCGGCGTGTCCTGCCGGGCGGTGGCCGAGCGGCTGGCGCTGCCCGAGCGCCTGCGCGCGGCTGCGCCCGCTGGTGTGCAGGAGAACGCGGCGGCGCTGGTGGAGACCGAGCGCGTGCTCGCCTCCGTGATCGAGGCGGTCATCGGTGCCTGCTATCTGCACGCGGGCTACGAGCGAACCGCCGAAGCGGTGGTGGAGGCGTTCGGACCGGAGATCGAGCAGGCGCTCGAGCATCCCGTGGACTTCAAGTCCGCGCTGCAGGAGATCCTCGCCCAGCGCGGTGCGTCCGTGAGCTACGAGATCTCAAGCGAGGATGGGCCGCCGCACGAACGCACCTACCTGGTGGTGGCGCGGGTCGACGGGCAGGATCTGGGAACCGGCAGCGGCAGGAGCAAGAAGCACGCCGAGCAGGAGGCTGCGCGCGAAGCGGTGGAGGCGCTCGAGGCCTAGTGCCGGAGCGCAGGATGCTCGTCGCAGGCGGTCCGGCGTGCGCCTGAAGTCGGTGACGATGAAGGGCTTCAAGTCCTTCCCCGAGCGCACCTGCCTGGACTTCGGCCCGGGTGTGAGCGTAGTCGTCGGCCCGAACGGGTCGGGCAAGTCCAACGTCACCGACGCAGTGCTGTGGGCGATGGGCGAGCAGTCGCCGCTGGCGGTCCGCGGTCAGTCCATGCAGGACGTGATCTTCGGTGGGGGCCGGGGCGTGCAGGCCAAGAGCGCGGCCGAGGTGGAGATCGTGCTCGACAACTCCGACGGCACCGTCGATCTGCCGCTCTCGGAGATATCGATCGTGCGGCGCCTGGATCGCACGGGCGAAGGTGGGTACTGGCTGAACGGCGCCCGCTGCCGCCTGACGGATGTGGTCGAGGCGCTGTCCGACACGGGCCTCGGCAAGGAGGCCCACTCGGTGATCTCCCAGGGACGCGTCGAGCAGATCGTGACCTCCAAGCCGCGCGACCGGCGGCTGCTGATCGAGGAGGCGGCGGGACTGGGCAAGCACCGCAAGCGCCGGCGGCGCGCGCAATTGAAGCTCGAGCACACCGCAGGAGAACCTCGACCGCGCTCTGGACGTGGAGCGTGAGGCGCGCACGCGCCTGCGGCCTCTCAAGCGCCAGGCCGAAGCGGCGGAGCTGCACGAGCGGTTGGAACGCCAGGTGCTCGAGGCGCGCTGGGAGCTGGCTCGCGACGCCTTCCAGGCGCGGACCGCAGAGCTGACAGAAGCCGAGGCGGGCGTCGCCGACGCGCGTCGGGCGCGGGACGGGATCGAGTCCGAGCTTGCGGCGATGGTCGAGCGCCGGGGGCGGGCCGAGCGAGCGCTGCAGGAGCGGGCCGAGCGCCACGACGCCCTGTCACGCCGCGTCTACGACGCTCGCTCCGCGCGCGAGCGTCTCGGGCTGCGCGCCGAGCAGGCCGGCGCGAGCGCCGGGGCCCTCACGGGACGGATTCAGCGCGTCGAGCTGGAGCTCGAGTCACTGAAGGAGGCGACCGCTCAACACGGCCAGGACGGCCATCGAGAGCAGGCGGACCGTTCAGCGACGAGCGTGAGCGTGGCGCGCATCGCGACGCTTGAGGCGGAGCTCGCCGAGATCGAGCAGAGGCGTCGGGGGGAGACGCAGGGGCAGCTCGAGGAGCTCGAAGGAGCGCGGGAGGCGGAGCGTGCCCGCGTGCAGGCGCTCGAGGGCGAGCTGCTGGCCGCCCGTCAGGCGCGCGAGCGGGCCGAGGAGCTCATCGAGAAGGCGCGCGCGGGCAGTGTGTGGTCCACGACCTGGGAGGAGGTCCGCCGGGTGCTGGCGGACGGCGTCGAGCGCATCATCGCCGGGCGCGATGAGGGCGAGCGCCGGGTGGCGGCCGGCGAGGTGGCGGCCCAGGCCGAGCGTGTCGCCCGGGGCGTGGTCGAGTACGCGCTGAAGGGCGTGCGTGCCGCCGAGGATGTTCGCGAGGAGGCCGAGGCGGCGCTGCGCGAGGCCGAGCGCCGCCGCGCCGAGGCCGGCGAGCAGCAGGATCGCACCGAATGGCTGATCGAGCAGCGCCGCGCCGCATCCCAACAGGGGCCGCTGGCGGTGCGCCGCGCGAAACTTCAGGGCGAGCTGGACGCCGAGCGCCGCCAGGCCGAGCACATGGCGCGCGAGCGGGCCGAGCGCCTCGGCCGCGCCGAACGGCTGCGTGCCCAGCACGCCACGGACACCGCGCTGCTGCCGCTCACGACGCGCCTCGCCGCGGCGCTGGCGGATGCAGCCGAGGCCGTCGAGCAGCGGATCGTGGCATTCGAGGGGGAGCTCGCCCGCGACCACGCCACCGGCGAGGCGATGGCCGGGGAGCTGCGCGAGTGTGCCGGCCAGGAGGCCGATATCCAGGCGCGGCTGCGTGGCGCCGGCGAGGTCGTGACCGCCGCCGAGGTCGCCGCCCAGCGCCTGCGCGATCAGGCGGGCGAGGCCGAGCTCGAGGTGAGGGGCATCGCCGCGCGGCTGGGCCTCGATGCCTCAGAGCCGGCAGAGACCCTCGATGAGGAGCAGACGCAGGCCCTTCTCGTCCGGGTGGAGCGCCTGGAGCGACGGCGCGAGCAGCTCGGCCCGGTCAATCCACTGGCGCAGCAGGAGCACTCCGAGGCCGTGGCCCACGTGGAGGAGATGGAGGGGCGCCGTGCGGATCTCGAGACGGCGCTGCGCGAGCTGCGCACCCTGATCGCCGACACCGACCGCCAGATACAGGAGACCTTCAAGGAGACCTTCGAGCGGGCTGCGCGCAACTTCGAGGAGCTGCTCGGCGACGTCTTTCCCGGCGGCTCGGGGCGGTTGCGGCTGGTGCGCGAGGAGCAGGCGCCCAGACCGGTGCTCGGCGGGCAGTCCCTGGCGGCGGACGCGTCGAGCAACGGGGACGCGGCCACGGTGGATGCCGGCGACGGCGATGCGATCGAAGCGGCCGCCGAGGCGGAGGCCGAGTCTCTCCAGAACAACGAGGAGGACCTGCTGGGCGTGGAGATCGAGATCACGCCGGCCGGCAAGGCGACCAAGCGCCTGTCGCTGCTTTCGGGCGGCGAGAAGTCGATGACGGCACTCGCCTTCCTGTTCGCGGTCTTCCTCGCGCGACCCTGCCCGTTCTACGTTCTGGACGAGGTGGAGGCCGCGCTGGACGATCTCAACCTCGATCGCTTCCTCGCGTTGCTCCGCCGCTACTCACACCGTGCCCAGTTCATTGTGATCACCCATCAGAAGCGCACGATGGAGGCCGCCGACTCGCTGTATGGCGTGTCCATGGGCGGGAACGGCGTCTCGAAGGTGCTCTCCCGCCGCCTGCCCGCCGAGCAGGCGCAGGAGTCCGAGGTGGCAGAGGTCGCCTGAGCCCGCTGCTATCGTCGCCCGGCCCGTGGCGCGCGATTGGAGCGATCTGTTCATCACCGCCGAGGCCGTCGAGCCCGGCGATCCGGATGGGCCGAGCGGCCAGGACGAGTCCGCAGCAGGCGGGCGGCGCAGCGGCTTCTTCCGCCGCCTGCGCGAGAGCATGGCGAAGACACGTCAGGCGCTCGGCTCGGAGATCCAGGCGACGCTGTTCGGGGTCCTGGACGATCAGACCTGGGAACGGTTGGAGGAGGCCCTGATCATGGCCGACGTGGGCGCGAGCACGACTGCGTCGGTCGTGGGGACGCTCGAGGCCGAGGCGAGCGAGGGCAAGATCGAGGGCGGTGAGGCCCTGACGCGAGCGTCTGATCGGGCTGCTGGCGGACACCGCGCGCGTGGGGGACGGGCGGATCGATCTGCGGCCCGAGCCGACGGTGATACTCGCGGTGGGAGTGAACGGCACGGGCAAGACGACCACGATCGGAAAGCTCGCGTGGCATCTGCGCCAGGAGCTGGGACGGAGCGTGCTGCTGGCAGCCGCGGACACGTTCAGGGCCGCCGCCAGCGAGCAGCTCGCTGGTTGGGCGCAGAGGGCGGAATGTCAGATCGTGACCGGCCCGGAGGGCTCGGACCCGGGCGCCGTCGCGTTCGAGGCGATCGCAAAGGCCCGCAGCGACGGGGTGGACGTTGTGATCGTCGACACGGCAGGGCGTCTGCACACCCAGGGAGACCTGATGGGCGAGCTGGCAAAGGTGCGCAGGGTGATCGCCCGGCAGCTTGACGGCGCACCGCATGAGACCCTGCTAACGCTCGACGCGACAACGGGCCAGAACGGGTTGCGCCAGGCGAAGCTGTTCGCCGAAGCCGTGGAGGTCACCGGCGTGGTGCTGACCAAGCTGGACGGCACCGCCCGCGGCGGCATCGCGCTGGCGATCGCACGCGAGCTAAGCCTGCCGGTGAAGCTGATCGGCGTGGGCGAGTCGGTCCAGGACCTGCGCCCCTTCGATGCGGAGGACTTCGCGCGTGCGATGATCGCGGAGGGATAACCTCAAGGGCATGGACGTGTGGGTGATCTGGCTTGTGGCGGCAGCCGTCCTGGGTGTGGCCGAGATGCACCAGGGCGGCTTCTACCTTGCCCCGTTCGCACTCGGGGCCGCGCTCGCCACCGTCGTGAGCCTGCTCGGGGTGGGCGCCGCGCTGAGCGCTGTTGCCTTCCTCACCGCCTCGGCGATCGTGTTTGCAACGCTGCGCCCCGTCGCTCGCCGCCACCGCCGGCTCCCGCCGTCGATACGCACCGGTGCCGCCGCACTGATCGGCCGTCCCGCGATCGTGCTCGAGCGGATCGCCAATGACGAGGGCGTGGGTTGCGTGAAGATCGACGGCGCGAGGTGTGGACCGCCCGCAGCTACGACGAAGACGAGGTCATCGATGCCGGTGAGCGGGTCGAGGTGGTCGAAATAAGGGGCGCCACGGCGCTCGTGATGCACTAGAAAGGAAATCCCCCAATGGTCGCTCTCATCGTCATCGCCGTGGTCGTCGTGTTCGTGCTCGTCGCGGCCGTGCGCACGATCCGGGTGATCCCACAGGCACGGGCGGGAGTGGTCGAGCGGTTGGGGCGCTACAGCCGCACGCTCGAGCCAGGGCTCACGATCATCACCCCGTTCATCGACCGCGTAAAGCCGCTCGTGGACCTGCGCGAGCAGGTCGTCAACTTCGCGCCCCAGTCGGTGATCACCGACGACAACGTGGTAGTGGGGATCGAGACGGTGCTGTACTTCACCATCACCGATCCACGCTCGGCGACCTATGAAATCGCGAACCCGCTGCAGGCGATCGAGCAGCTGACCGTGACCACGCTGCGCAACGTGATCGGGGGCCTCACGCTGGAGGAGACGCTGACCGCTCGTGAGAACGTGAACACCGAGCTGAGGGTGGTCCTCGACGAGGCCACCGGCAAGTGGGGGATACGCATCAACCGGGTGGAGATCAAGTCGGTCGACCCGCCCGCGGACATCAGGACGGCGATGGAGAAGCAGATGCGCGCCGAGCGTGACCGCCGCGCCGCGATCCTCACGGCCGAAGGCGAGAAGCAGGCCCAGATCCTCACGGCCGAGGGGGAGAAGCAGGCGGCGGTGCTCACCGCGGAGGGCGCCCAGCAGGCCACGGTGCTCAACGCCGAGGGCGCGCGCCAGTCCGCGATCCTTCGCGCCGAGGGCGAAGCGAAGGCGATCGACACGGTCTTCAAAGCCATCCACGCGGGCAAACCGAACCGCGAGCTGCTGAGTTACGAATACCTGCAGATGCTGCCTCAGCTCGCCGAAGGCGACGCGAACAAGGTGTTCGTGGTGCCGTCCGAGTTTGCGCAGGCGTTCGGCGGCATCGGCGAGGCACTCGCGCGGGGTGGCAAGGCAGGCGACGGGCCGCCCGCCGTCCGTCCGCCGGCACCGTCATCCGGCTCGAACGCCTGACGGCGGCTCTGACCGCGCCCGGCACACGCGCCGCGGCTGCGAGAATCAGACGTCCATGTTCGACTCGCTCGCCGAGAAGCTTCAGCAGACGCTCTCCGATGTCCGCAACCGGGGCACCCTTACCGAGGCGGACATCGATGCGGCGATGCGCGAGATCCGCCTCGCGCTGCTGGAGGCGGACGTCAACTTCAAGGTCGTCAGGGAGTTCACCGCCCAGCTGAAGGAGCGCTGCCTCGGCGCGGACATCATCGGCACGCTAAACCCCGGCCAGCAGGTGGTGAAGATCGTGGCGGAGGAGTTGACCGCGCTGATGGGCGGCCCGGATTGAGTCCCCGCCGACCCTCAGCTTCTCTCCGCGGCCGCCCACGGTGATCCTGATGGCGGGATTGCAGGGTTCGGGCAAGACCACCGCGACGGCCAAGCTCGCCAGGTACCTGCGCGAGGAGCACTCCTCGACCGTGGCGGTCGCGGCGTGCGACGTGTATCGCCCGGCGGCGGTGGAGCAGCTGATGAAGGTGGGCGCCCAGGCAGGGGCGGCCGTGTATGAGCAGGGGACCGACCGTGATCCGGTGGACATCGCCGCCTGGGCGTTGGAGCGCGCTCGCGATGAGGGCAAGGACGTCCTGATCGTCGACACCAGCGGTCGTCTTCACGTCGACGAGGAGCTGATGGCCGAGCTCGTACGGATTCGTGCCGCGGTGAAACCCCACAACGTGCTGCTCGTCGTGGACGCGATGACCGGTCAGGACGCCGTCAACGTCGCCGAGCGGTTCGCCGAGGCCGTGCAGTTCGACGGCGTGGTGATGTCGAAGCTCGACGGCGACGCCCGCGGCGGCGCGGCGCTGTCGGTCAAGGCGGTCACTCACAAGCCGATCCTGTTCGCCTCCACAGGGGAGAAGCTCGAGCAGTTCGAACGCTTCCATCCCGACCGCATGGCCCAGCGGATCCTCGGCATGGGCGACGTGATGAGCCTGATCGAGAAGGCCGAGGGCCAGTTCGACGAGGCCGACTCGATCGAGCTCGAGCGCAAGCTGCGCCGCAACGAGTTCGGGCTGGACGACTTCCTCAAGCAGCTGCGCACGATCCGCAGAATGGGCCCGCTGACGAGCCTCTTGGGGATGATCCCCGGCCTCGCGGGGGCGCAGCTGCAGAACGCGGACGTGGACGAGCGCGAGCTCGACCGCATCCAGGCGATCATCCTGGCGATGACCCCGGAAGAGCGCCGCCGACCGGAGCTGATCAAAGGATCGCGCAGGCTCCGGATCGCGCGCGGTTCCGGCACGAACGTCCAGCACGTGAATCGGCTGGTCAAGCAGTTCGAGCAGATGCGCAAGGTGATGCGCGGGGTGGGCCGCGGCAAGATGCCCGACATCGGCGCGCTGATGCGCGACGCCCGGTGAGCGTGCTGCAGGGGCCGGCCTCGAGCAGGCGCACCGTCTAAGCTCTCTGTTTGCAGCTCCCAGGCACCCGGCCCGAGAGGAAAAAGTGGCAGTCAGGCTCAGGCTCACGCGAGTGGGCGGCAAGAAGCAACCAATGTGGCGAGTGGTCGTAGCAGACCAGCGCTCCCCCCGCGATGGCCGCGTGATCGAGACGATCGGCCATTACAACGCCCAGACGGACCCATCGACGATCGTGATCGACGAGGAGCGTGCGCGCAGCTGGCTGGCGCGTGGAGCTCAGCCCACCGACACGGTGCGCAAGCTGCTGCGTATCCAGGGCATCGAAACCCAGACCGGCTAGGGGTCGCTGAGCCGCGCGATGGGAAGCGAGACCCCGAGGCGGCTGCTCGAGTACCTTGCCGAGGGCCTGGTAGATGAGCCCGACGAGGTGTCGGTCGAGCAGTTCGAGGGCGATGACGGCTCGATCGTGCTTGAGCTGTGCGTGGCCGCCGATGACTACGGCAGGGTGATCGGGAAAGGCGGGCGCACCGCCCATGCGTTGCGAGCCGTGGTGAAAGCCGCCGCTACGGGCGAGGGCTCCCACGTGCTCGTCGACATCGTCGATTGACGCGCCGCATCGGAGTCTCGGAAGCGAGGGCGAGCGTGGATCCGGAGGCGACGGTGGCCGGCGATGGCGGAACGCCCGAGCTCCAGGCGGGTCGCGTCGGTCGTCCGCACGGCCTGGACGGAAGCTTCTACGTGACCGGTCCGCGACCCCGCCTGCTGACGGTCGGCACGAGCGTGACCGTGGACGGGCGGACAGTCGCGATCGTGCGTCGAGCGGGGACCGACGAGCGTCCGATCGTGCGCCTGCAGGGGATTGAGGACCGGCCCGCGGCTGAGGCCCTGCGCGGCCAGGCGCTGGCCGTCGAGCAGCGCCTGGCGCCGGTGCTCGCCGAGGGCGAGTGGTGGGCCCATGAGCTCGAGGGGTGCGAGGTCGTGGATGGCGATCGGCTTCTTGGAACGGTCAGCCGGCTGATCGAGCTGCCCTCCTGCGAGGCGCTCGAGGTCAGGCGCGAAGGCGGCGGCGAGCCGGTGCTGGTGCCGATGGTGAAGGACGCGATCCGCCGCGTCGATCCCGCGGCGGGGCGCATCGAGGTCAACCTCGACTTCCTGGCCCTCCCCGAGGAGCCGCCGGCGCAGGAGGATCGCCCTGCGGACGGGGAGCGATCATGAGAATCGACGTCTTCACCCTGTTTCCCGAGTGGTTTGAGTGGTTCTCCTCCCAGCGCCACGTGAGCAACGCTCTCGCCGCGGGATCGCACCTCGAGTACGTGAACTTCCGAGATCACACCCCCCTCAGCGGAGGCCAGGTCGACGACACCCCGTTCGGCGGCGGTGCCGGGATGGTGCTGCGCGTGGACGCCCTGGACAGCGCCCTGCGCGCCCACTACAACGTGGACCCGGTCGAGCTGCGAGGCCGCAGGCGGGTGATCGCGATGGCGCCCGGCGGGCGGCTGCTGGATGACGGTCTCGCGAACGAGCTGGCGGCCGAGCCGTCGCTCACGCTGCTGTGCGGGCGCTACGAGGGCTTCGACGAGCGGATCATCGAGCACTTCACGACCGACGTGATCTCGGTCGGGCGCTACGTGCTCGCCGGCGGCGAGCTGGCGGCGATGGTCCTGTGCGACGTCGTGCTGCGCAAGCTGCCCGGCGCTCTCGGCGACGACCGCTCGGCGGTCGAGGAGTCCTTCAGCGTGGCTCTCGGCGGTGCCCCGGAGTATCCGCACTACACGAGGCCCGCCGACTACCGGGGCTGGCGGGTGCCCGAGGTCCTCCTCTCGGGGAACCACAAGCGGATAGACGACTGGCGGCGCGAGCGAAGCCGCGAACGGGGGGAAGGCCAGCAGGGAGCGGGCGAGCCCTGAAAGGCCGCCTGGTGAGGCGAACTGCCACGGCGGTCCGCTACCATGGCTCTCCGCGCCGGCCGCAACACCGTTCCGCGATTTCCCTTCGCCAAGGCGCACCCTCCCCCACAATCATGAGCAGCGTCATCGAAACCATCGAGCGTGCGCAGCTGCGCCGCGTACCCAGCTTTGCGCCGGGCGACCGCGTGAAGGTGCATTTCCAGGTGATCGAGGGTTCGCGCCGCCGCGTGCAGATCTTCGAGGGCGTCGTGATCAAGCGCCAGGGACATGGCGCACGCGAGACGTTCACCGTGCGCAAGCAGTCCTTCGGCGTCGGCGTCGAGCGCTCCTTTCCGGTGCACTCGCCCAAGATCGAGCGCATCGAGCTGTCCGCGCGGGGTGACGTGCGCCGCGCGAAGCTCTACTACCTCAGGGATCGGGTCGGCAAGCGTGCTCGCGTGCGCGAGCGCCGCTACATCGGCCCCGAGGAGACCATCGAGCCCGGCCTGCTCCACGAGATCCCCGAGGCGACGGACGCCGAGGGCATGACCGCTGGAGAGACGGTCATCGAGGCCGCAGACCAGGCCGGCCTCGACGCCTCGGCAACGGAGACCGAGTCCCCGACGCCCGAAGGCGCTACGGCCTCGGCCGGGGACACCGCGGCCGCGGCCGGCGATGGCAGTGACGACACCTCGGCCTCAGCCGCGGAGGAGGCGGAGGCCCCGGACAGCGACGAGACCGCGGCCTCGGCCACGCAGGATCCCGAGGCCTCCGACGCCGAGGCCTCCGCGGCCCCGGCCACGGACGACCCCGAGGCCCCGGCAACGGACGACGCCGCTCCCTCCTCCGATGCCGGTGGCGCCCAGGGAGGCGTTCACGCCGGCGACGAGCCGGCGTGACGAGCGGCACAAAGCGCTCGAAGTCGACGACCAGCTCGATCGTCGAGCTGGTCGTGATCATCGCCGTCGCACTCGGTCTTGCGTTCGGCATCCAGGCGTTCTCTGATCAAGCCGTATCGCATTCCCAGCGGCTCGATGGAGCCGACGCTGTCGATCGGCCAGCGCGTCCTGGTCAACCGCATCGGCATGCAGTTCAGCAAACCCCACGTCGGTGAGATCGCCGTGTTCCACCCCCCCAAGGACGCCACCCAGGAGGTCTGCGGGCCCTCGCCGCACGTGATCAAAATCGGCGGGGCCGCGTGCTCGGAACCGGAGAAGGAAAAAGCCGGCGTGAACTTCATCAAGCGCATCGTCGCGGGACCGGGCGACGTGATCTCGATCATCGAAGGCCACGTCATCCGCAACGGGGTGCGTGAGAAAGACTCCTACATACGCCCGTGCGGCTCGAGCCCCGAGTGCAGCTTCCCCACGCCCATCAGGATTCCCGCCGGTCACTGGTTCATGATGGGGGACAACCGTGGCGAATCCGACGACAGCAGGTTCTGGGGACCCGTCCCCACCAGTTGGATCATCGGAGGAGCCTTCGCCACCTACTGGCCGCCCAACCGGATCGGGATCCTCTAGGCCGTCGGCGGCCGCCGGCGCTGCTGGGGTGTCCGAGCAGGCCGGCCGTTCATCCTCCTCTTCGGCGCGGGCCAGACGCCGCGCGCGCCGGGCGAGCAGCGGGCGCAGGCTGTTCGCGTTCGACCGCCGCCTCGGCGTTCGTCTGATCGCCGGTGCGGACGAGGCGGGGCGGGGATGTCTGGCGGGGCCGCTGGTCGCGGCGGGCGTCCTGTTCGACTACGAGGCACTGACCACCCGTGAGCTTCGCTCGCTGGGGAGCCTCAACGACTCCAAGCAGCACACCCCCGAGGCGCGTGAGGCGCTGTACCCGCTGGTGCTGCTCAGTGCCGCTCGTGTCGTGGTCGTCTCCCGCTGCGTGCCCGGAATCGACGGGCGGGGCCTTCACAAGACCAACCTGGCCGCCCTGCGCGATGCCATGCTCGGGGTGACCGCTGGAGTCGCGGGCGACGTGCTGTGCCTCGTCGACGGCTTCTCGGTGGCGGACTTCGGGCGGCCCCAGCGCGCGATCGTGGACGGGGACGCAACGAGCGCAGCGATCGCGGCGGCCTCGATCGTGGCCAAGGTCACCCGCGACCGCTACATGCGCCACGCCGACACCCTGCACCCGGGTTGGAGCTTCGCCGAGCACGTCGGCTACTCCACGCCGGTGCACCGCGATGCGATCCTCCGCCAGGGCGTCTCGCCCCTGCACAGGATGTCCTTTCAGTCGCTTGCCTATCAGCAGCTGCCGCTCAACACGGCTGTCTGAGCGCTCACCACGCGCCGCAGGCGCGCGGCTGCTGATGTGAGCGTCGCGAGCCCGCTACGGAGTTCAGGACCTGAACGGGCAGGGGGCACATGACCCATTGCGGCCGGGGCTCGGTGTGGAGAGACTACTCATGTCTATCTAGCCCTCTTCGACGGCATGCGACTCTGCTCGACTCCATCCAACCCTTCTCCCCCGATCCAACACCGGCGACCGCTGAGTGCCGATTGCGACGGGTCGTCGGGCTTGTCGCTCTGCTGTCGTGCGTGTTCGTGCTCGCGGCATTCGCGGCACCCCAGCTCGCAGGGGCCGCCGGCTACTGGACTGCACCCGTCAACGCGACGTGGCAGTGGCAGCTGAGCGTGCCGATCGACCAGACCGTGGACGCGTCGGTATACGACATCGACCTGTTCGAAAACGAAGCGTCGGTCGTGGCCTCGCTGCACGCACAGGGCCGTCACGTCATCTGCTACATGGACGCCGGCACGTGGGAGGGCTGGCGTCCGGACGCCAGCAAGTTCCCGGCGTCGGTCCTCGGCAAAGCCGACCCCGGGTGGTCCGAAGAGAAGTGGCTCGATATCCGTCAGCTGTCGATCATCGAGCCGCTGATGGAAGCCCGTTTCAAGCTGTGCAAGGAAAAGGGGTTCGACGGCATCGAGGCCGACAACGTCGACGGGTGGCAGAACAACACGGGCTTCCCGATCACGGCGGCCCAGCAGCTGACCTACAACGAGTGGCTTGCCAACACGGCGCACTCGCTCGGGCTGTCGATCGCTCTGAAGAGCGACACCCAACAGATCCCCGAACTCGTGCCGTACTACGACTACTCGGTCGATGAGGAATGCGTCGAGTACTCGGAGTGCAGTCTGCTGGAGCCGTTCGTCAAGGCGGGCAAGCCGGTGTTCGAGGTGGAGTACGCGAAGACGCCGAGCCAGTTCTGCGCCGAAACCAACGCGCTGGGACTGATGGCAATGCAGAAGGGCAAGGAACTCGAAGCCTGGAACGCGCCCTGCTGGGCGCAGGGCAACTGGGTGGGCGCCAAGGGCGCCGCCGGCTACGACCTGGCCGGATTCAATGGGTCCAGCGACCTGATCAACATGCCGGGCGTCACGACCACGCTCGTCAAAGGCAGCCGTTTGGTCTGGGCGTCGCCGACCACCGACCCGCGCGCCCTGGAAAGCCCGAGCGGTGCGTCGCGCAGCGCGGACGCCTACTCTGACCCGAGCGAAGTTCAGGTGCAGCTGCACTTCGCCAACGCCTACCAGGGCAACCTGCACCTCTATGCGGTTGACTGGGACTCGACCGCCCGCCGCGAGACGATCACGGTAGGCGGGCAGACCGCCAGCCTCACCGGCGGCAGCTTCGCGCAGGGCGCCTGGGCCTCCGTCCCGATCAACGTCGCCGCCGGGACGACCCTTCCGATAAGCGTCAAACGCACCGCCGGTAGCACCGCGGTGCTGTCGGGGATCATGCTGGGGGACGCAAACCCGCCCTACACGATCACGACGGCGCCCGAAGGCACCTGGGTGGGCGCGTTCGGTTCGTCCGGCTACGACCTGGCCGGCTGGGCCGGATCCAGCGACGTCGGCTACATGCCGGGCGCGACGGCCACGCTGAGCAAAGGCAGCCGCTACGTGTGGGCGCCGCAGACGACCGAAACCCGGGCCCTTGAGAGCCCCTCGGGCTCCGCTCGCGTCGCGGCCACCTACTACGACCCCAGCCAGATCGAAGTGCAGCTGCACTTCACGGAAAGAATTCAAAGGCAACCTGCACCTGTACGTCGCTGGACTGGGATTCTGCGGGTCGCCGCGAGGTAATCTCCGTCAACGGGCAGAGCGCCACGCTGTCGAGCGACTTCAGCGCAGGCGCCTGGGTCACCTTCCCGATCGAAGCCGCCGCCGGCGCGACCCTTCCGATCACGGTCACCCGTACGGCCGGCCCCAACGCCGTCCTGTCGGGCATCCTCCTCGGCAACGAAGGCTCTCCACCCGCCCCCACGGTGGAAAGCGCTCCGCAGGGCAAATGGCTCAACACGTTCGGCTCGGCCGGCTATGACCTGGCCGGGTTCGACGGAGCGAACGGCGACATCGCCTACCTGCCCAACGCGACCATGACCCTGCAGCAGGGCAGCCGCTGGCAGTGGGCCGCCAACACCACCGATGCCCGTGCTCTGCAGCGCCCGGATGGCCTGACCCGCAACGCCGGCACCTACTACGACCCCAACGAAATCAAGATGCAGCTGAGCTTCAAAGAAGCCTATACGGGCAACCTGCACCTGTACGCGGTCGACTGGGATTCCGAGGGCCGCCGCGAGGTCGATCTCGGTCAACGGGCAGAGCGCTGTGCTCTCGAGCGACTTCAGCCAAGGCGCATGGGTCTCCATCCCGATCAGCGTCACGGCGGGCGGGACGGTCTCGATCTCGGTCAGCCGCCTGAGCGGTGGCAACGCTGTGCTCTCGGGCATCTTCCTCGGCGACTGCAGGTCCTGCCCCCGCCCCCAAAGTGGAAAGCGCTCCGCAGGGCAAATGGGTCAACACCTTCGGCTCGGCGGGCTATGCCCTCGCCGGCTGGAACGGGACCGCGGGCGACCTCGCCTACATGCCCAACGCCTCGCTCACCGTCCAGCAGGCAAGCCGTTATGAGTGGGCCGCCAACACGGCGGACGCGCGTGCGCTGAGCGACGCCTCAGCGAGCACCCACAACGCCGGCACCTACTACGACTCAAACCAGATCCAGCTGCAGCTGAGCTTCAAAGAAGCCTATGCGGGCGAACTGCACCTGTACGCCGTGGACTGGGATGCCGCGGGCCGCCGCGAGGTAATAACGGTCAACGGTCAGAGCGCCGTGCTCGGCGGCGACTTCAGCCAGGGAGCATGGGTCGGCTTCCCGATCAACGTGGCGGCCGGCGGGACGGTCTCGATCACCGTCACGCGGCTCACCGGCGGCAACGCCGTCCTCTCAGGCCTCTTCCTCGGCAACGCGGGTGCTCCCCCCGCTGCGACGGTGGCGAGCGCCCCGCAGGGCACCTGGTCTGGCACCTTCGGCGGCTCCGGCTATGCCCTGGCCGGATGGAACGGGGAAAGCGACCTGACCGAACTGCCCAAAGCGACCCTGACCGTCGAACAGGCCAGCCGCTACACCTGGGCCGGATCCACCGCAGACGCGCGCGCCCTGCAGAGCCCGGACAAAAGCACGCGCATCGCCGCCACCTACTACGACCCCAACGAAATCAAGCTCAAACTGACCTTCAACGCAGCCTACAGCGGCACCCTGCGCCTGTACGCGCTCGACTGGGACTCCACCGGGCGCCGCGAGGTCATCTCTGTCAACGGGCAGAGCGTGGCGCTGTCGAGCGACTTCAGCGCAGGCGCATGGGTCTCGCTGCCGGTGAACGTCACGGCCGGGGGCACCGTCTCGATCACGGTCAGTTGCCTGGCCGGGGGCAATGCCGTGCTGTCGGGGCTGTTCTTGGGATGAGCCGAGGAGGGGCATGCCCTCCGCTGAGCGCTCACCATGCGCCTTCGAGGTGGTCGATGCGCAGGAGCGTGTCCCCGTGATCAACCGTGACACCGATCGCGTCAAAGCGGATCGTGCGGGCAGGGGGGCGGATTCGTTGCTCATCGCTCAGCCATGCCGCCGCCAGGCGCCGCAGGCGCGCTCGCTGTCGCCCTCCCAGCCCGGCCAGCGGCTGCCGATCTGAGCGGCGCGGCCCCGCGACGGCGTTCACGCGGCGGGTCTTGACCTCGGCGAACACGAGCGCGCTTCCGTCGAACACGATCAGGTCGATCTCGCCATGGCGGGTGCGGACGTTGCGGGCGAGCATCGAGTAGCCGAGTCCGATCAGGTGGGCGGCCGCCAGCTCCTCGCCGAGGCGTCCGAGCGTGCGGCGTGCGTCGGGGGGACGGCCCCTGGACGGCGGGCGTGTGAATCGCTGTGGAGGCTGCGCGGCGTGCACGACGAGGACACGCTAGGGCGATGTTTGTGACACGGCAGTGCACTTTGTGACGAGACGGTGGACATTTCGTGGCGAACCCGTGTCAGGCGCATGCGCGGGAGCACCCCGACCGCCGCTCGCGTAGCCTCCCATCCGTGAGCGAGACCGCTGCAGGCCCCGAGGACCGCGAGGGCTCGGGCGATCAGTCGACCGGGGCCTCGGATGGCTCGGCAAAGGATGGCCGCGGGAGAGGCCCCGGGGCGATCGACGGAGTCACCGGTTTCATGGGCATGCGCTGGACTGATCCCCAGACGGTCAGCCTTCAGATCCGCCCGGAGCTCATCAACGCGGGCGGACTGCTCTCGGGAGTGGTGACCTACGCGCTGGTCGACTACTGCATGGGCTCGACGCTGTGGGCGCAGACCACCAGGGACGAGCGCATCGCGACGATCAGCATCTCGATCAACTACATCGCCACCGCCACTGAGGGAGAGATCGTGTGCCGGTCGGTTCTCGACCGGCGAAACCGGACGGTAGGGGTAATGAAATCCGAGGTTTTCGCCGAGGACACCAGGCTCTTGGCGACCGCGATCGGAACGTATGCGATCCTCCCTCGCCGGAAGTGAGATGCGACCGACCGCCATGGGTACCTGTTCTCCGGCAACGAGGATGAGGCTGCGGGCCCTGCTCGATGCCTACGAGGACTACTGAGCGGGGACACCGGCAAGACGTTCCCCGGTGATGAGGACTGATATCGCCGCCGTGCGCGTGGTGTAGGTTGACCGCCATGGGCGAGGCCGACGTGCAGCTTGTCCAGTCGTGGGCCGAGCAAGTGGCCCTCGCCGAGGACCCTCTCGACTTCTGGTACGAGAACGTGTGGGCGGAGGACGTCGATCACCGAGCCGCCGAGGGTAGCAAGATCGTGCCAGGCCGCGAGTACCTGACGATGGACGATGCGTTGCGGGCGGCGGGACTCTCCGAGTAGCGGTCAGATGCCGCTCCTATCGCCCGCAGACACCCCGCTGAGCACCCGACCGAGGGGTGGAGTTGCCTTACCCTGACCGACCCGCATCCGCCCGCCCCAGCGCGACCGATCAAGGATCGGCGCGCACGCGCACGGCGCTGAGCATCGCCGGTTCAGACTCCGGCGGCGGCGCGGGCGTGCAGGCCGATCTGAAGGCGTTCGCGCGCTGCGGGGTGCACGGGATGACGGCGATCACCGCGATCACGGCCCAGAACACGGTGGGTGTGTCGGCGATCCACCCGCTGCCCGCGGAGGTCGTCACCGCCCAGGTGCGTGCGGTGATCGAGGACATCGGCGTGGACGCCGTCAAGGTGGGGATGCTCGGCACGAGCGAGGTCACGCTGGCCGTCGCGCGCGCGCTCGACGAGCTGCCCGCTCACACCCCGGTGGTCGTGGACCCGGTGATGGTGGCCGAGTCGGGCGCGCGGCTGCTCGATCCAGAGGCCCGCGAGGCTCTCGTTTCCGAGATCCTGCCGCGTGCCACGGTCCTCACCCCCAACCTGCTCGAGGCGCGCCTGCTGGCCGGCTGGGGGAACGACGCCGATGAAGAGGAGGACGAGGAAGCCGAGGCCGTCGGCCGCGCACTGCTCGCGCTGGGGCCGAGCGTAGTCGTCGTCACCGGCGGCCATCGCACGCGCGCGGTCGACCTGTTCCTCCAGGCGGGCGAGGAGGAACTGGTCGTTGAGATCGCGGGCGAGCGCTATTCCGACGGCGCGGCTCACGGCTCGGGCTGCACGCACTCCTCGATTCTCGCCGCCCAGCTCGCGCTGGGCCACGCTCCGCTGCGGGCAGCACGGACGGCTCGCGCTCTCGCAGGCGAGGCGGTGATGAACGGCCTGCGTGACCTCGGCGAGGGGGCGGGCCCGGTGGACGTTCTCCCTCTCGCCCGCATGCGCTCGCTGTAGGGGGCCCCGATCAGGACGCAGGCCGCTCCCCGATCAGGATCTCGGAGGGCTCCGGCGGAACGGCGCCGTGGGGGTGCGCGCTGGGCCCCAGCGGCGAGAACCACCGCTGCGCGATGGCGGTCGGGACGATCGCGGACAGCACGACGACGGTGACGAGCAGCGAGAACTGGGTCCGGTCGATGATGTGCGCCGTCAGGCCGTACAGGGCGCTGATCGTGCCGAACGTCAGGCCGGTGCTCATCAGGAGCGTCGTGAAGATCGCGTTGGGGCCAGTGTGGCGGCGGGCCGGCGGGTACACGAGGCTGAGCTTGGGCACCATCTTCGCGGCGAGGAGCACGCCGAGCACGCCCAGATTTGCCAACACGGCCGCCAGCGAGACGTTCATGCCGCCGCGCAGGAAGAAGAACGGGGTGAGGAACGCGAACGCCACGACCCGCAGGCGCCGCTGCTCCTCCTGGTGACGCTGGTAGTGGCGCGACATCACCAGGCCGAGGATGAACGCGGGCAGCACGGCCTGGCTGTTCGCCAGCTTGCCCAGGACCATCAGGACGAGGAGGATCGCGAACACGAGCTTGATCTCCGGCTCGATCACGCGATCGCCGTAGCGCGCGAAGAACCACGGGGAGATCTTTGGCAGGAGCACGATCAGCGCCACCGACACGACGAGGAACGCTCCCAGCCATGCGGTCGGCTTGATGAAGATGACCGACAGTGCGATCACGGTGCACATGTCGGTCACGAAGCAGGCGCTCATGATCAGCTTGCCGACGCGGACCGTGTTCAGGCCCGTCTCCACGAGCACGGCATAGACCACGGCGAGGCTGGTCGTGGACAGGGCGGTGCCCGCGATCAACGAGGCTTTGGTCGTCCAGCCGAGCGGGCCGAGGGCCACGAGCGTCGCCGTCACGAAAGGTCCCGCGAAGGACACGAAGCCGATGGTTATCGAGGCGGCGAGGCGTTCGCGGAAGTCATCCGGGTCGACCTCCGCTCCGGCCAGGAACGTGAGCACGACCGAGGCGAATCCGGCCAGGAACACGAGCCAGCCCTGGTCGGGGTCGAGGTTGAAGATGTTGCCGAGCGCGACCCCGAACGTCAGCTCGACCAGCGCGACCGAGATGCCGACCTCGACCGAGATCATGCTGGCGAGCAGCGCTGCGCCGACGAGGATCGCTGCGAGTTGGATGACTTCCATGGGGTGCCTCCACGATGCGTCGTTGGACGTTGTCGTAGAGGCCATCAGCGGCGCCGCCGCGGTTGCGGGTCTCAGACCGTGTCCTCGACCCAGGGAGCGAGCCTCATCGCTCCGCTTCAGCCTAGCTCAAACGCGTGTCGCATTGCCCGGGGCTCACTCGCCGTCACGGCGGGTGTGCCGGGCCGACGCGTCCGAGCCCGTTTGCCATAATCCAAGGCAATGAAGCTGTTGCGTCTGAAGCCGGGTCATGGTGAGATCGTGCTCGCGGAGGGCGACGTGGAACTGCCCGAGCAGGAGCGAGAGCTGATCGAGGCCTTCCGCCGCGAGCTCGACGCCGGCATGTGGGCGGCCGTTCCCACCGAGACCGGTGGTGGGCGCCGTGAGGCCGAGTTCGTGCGGAGCTTTGACGAGGTGCCGCGGGACGCCCAGCGCGTGATCTTCTTTCCACGCGCTGCCGGCGGAGCGCCACGGACGGCGCGGTAGTCCTCGTGGCGCTCGCGCTGGGCACCGCCGCGATCGTCCTCGTCGCGCTTCTCTCAGAGCTCACCCGTCCCCGGCTCAGCGGTGTGGTGGCGCGTCGCCGCGCGCTTTCATCGGCGCGCAGGCGCCAGGCCACCGAGATGGGCTATGACCCGGGCCGCGAGCGTCGCGCAGAGCAGCGCGCTCGCGCGCTGCTGCGCACGTGCATCGACGAGGAGGACTGGGAGATGTATCGCGATCTGGGCTTCCTGTGCGTGTGGGGGGGCGGCGGCGATCACGGACAGTCCCACGGTCCGGCGGCGGACGCGGAGGGTGTGGGTGCCGAGCCGGCCCTTGAGGCGAGCGCGGGCGTGGGGGCGCGCGGGCACGCCGAGGGCGCGTCCTACGCTTACCTGATCTACCCGCACCGCCCGATCGTCGCCTACGTGCCGCGGACGGGCGCGCTGCTGAACGAGTACTGCGTGGCGTTTCCCGACCACTCCAAGCCCTACGGCAGCGCCCGCCTGCCGGACTCCGACGATGTGCTGGCCAAGTGGATGGCCCTCATCGCCGACGAGCGTCGCCTGATCGCCGACGCCAACATGCACCTCCCCGGGCGCCAGATCGATCCGGAGACCGTCCGGCGCGATCTCCTCCGCCTCGCCCGCTGGGAGCGCGAGCGAGCCGCGCATGGGGCCGACAGCGTACGCGCGACGTGAGCACCTCACCGGCCTTCGACGTCAAGCACCGCAGCCGCGCCCTCACCGAGGGACCCGAGCGAGCCGCCGCGCGCGCCTACCTGCACGGGATCGGCTACTCCGCGGAGGACCTCGCCAAGCCGATCGTCGGCGTGGCGCACTCGTGGATCGAGACGATGCCCTGCAACTTCAACAACCGGGTGCTCGCGGCCAAGGTGAAGGAGGGCATTCGCGCCGCCGGCGGAACGCCGATGGAGCTCAACACGATCGCGATCTCCGACGGCATCACGATGGGCACGGCGGGCATGCGCGCGTCGCTGGTCTCGCGCGAGGTGATCGCCGACTCGATCGAGCTGGTGGCCAGCGCCCACCACTTCGACGCGCTCGTCGCGATCTCGGGCTGCGACAAGACGATTCCGGGGACCGTGATGGCGCTCGCGCGCTTGGACATCCCCGGCCTGATGCTGTACGGGGGATCGATCAGGCCCGGTCACTACAAGGGCGCCGAGGTGACGATCCAGCAGGTGTTCGAGGCGGTGGGGGAGTACGCGTCCGGGCGGATCACCGCGCAAGAGCTGCACGATCTCGAGGAGGTCGCCTCGCCGGGGGCCGGCGCCTGCGGCGGCCAATTCACGGCCAACACGATGGCGATGGCGTTCGAGGCGCTCGGGATCTCCCCCGCCGGGACCTCGATGGTGCCGGCCGAGGATGGACGCAAGCTCGAGGTGGCGGTGCAGTGCGGCGAACTCGTGATGGACGTGCTGGCCAGGGGGCAGCGGCCGAGCGATGTGATCACGCGACAGGCGCTCGCAAACGCGATCGCCGCGGTCGCGACGAGTGGAGGCTCGACCAACGGGGTGCTGCACCTGCTCGCGGTCGCCAGGGAAATGGGCGTGCCCCTGGAGATCGACGAGTTCGACGCGATCTCCGAGCGCACGCCGCTGCTGTGCGATCTGCAGCCCGGGCGGAAAGTACGTCGCCACAGAGCTGTACGAGGCCGGCGGTGTGCCGCTGGTGCTCAAGCGCCTGAACGAGGCGGGAATCCTGAACGCGGACGCTCGCACGGTCACCGGAAGGACGATCGGGGAGCACGCCGAGCAGGCGAAGGAGACGGCCGGGCAGCAGGTGGTGCGCCCCTTGGGGGATCCGCTCAAACCCACCGGCGGCTTCGCGATTCTGCGCGGGCAACCTCGCCCCGGACGGCTGCGTGGTCAAGCTCGCCGGCCACGAGCGCCGTAGTCACACCGGCCCGGCACGGGTGTTCGACGGCGAGGAGGCGGCGATGTCGGCCGTGCTCGCTCACGAGATCCAGGAAGGCGACGTGGTGGTCATCCGGAACGAGGGCCCCGCCGGCGGCCCGGGCATGCGCGAGATGCTCTCGGTTACCGCGGCGCTGGTGGGCGAGGGGATCGGTGAAACGCTGGCGCTGATCACCGACGGGCGCTTCTCGGGCGCGACCCACGGGTTCATGGCCGCCCATATCGCTCCCGAGGCGGTCAGGGGCGGTCCGATCGCGGCGGTCGCCGACGGCGATGAGATCAGGATCGACGTGGACTCCCGGCGCATCGACGTTGCGCTGTCGGACAGCCAGATTGCCGAGCGGGTGCGCGCCTACACGCCCGGGACCCGTGCCGAGGAGCACGTGGACGTGGCGATCCAGAAGTACGCCAAGCTCGTGGGCAGCGCCGCCGAGGGCGCCGTTGCGCGCTGATCGGCGTCCCTGGGCGGCTCAGGCAGGGCGCCGGGGCCGGGGCGGCGAACTAGAGCCGATGGAGGCCGCCTGGCAGGTTGCGCTCGAGCTGTTCGAACAGGACCAGCATCGTCGCGACGCGGCGGAGCGGACGAGGCGCGCATACGGGACAGACCTCAGGCAGTTCGCACGCTGGGCCACCGCCAAGGGCCTCGAGCCGGGAGACGTCGGTCCGAAGGCCGTGCGCCGCTACATCGCCCATCTGTCAGAGCAGGACCTCGCCCCGACTACCACGGCGCGCAAGCTGGCCGCGCTGCGGGCGCTGTTCGGCTCCCAGCGCGAGCACGGGCGGATATCTCAAAATCCGGCCGACCTGGTGTCCACGCCGCGGCGCCCATCGCATCTGCCACGCGTGCTCAGCGCCAGGGAGGCGGCCCAGCTGCTTGACGGCATCCCGGCCGCGAGTCCGCTCGAGCTGCGCGATCGCGCGCTGTTCGAGCTGGCCTACTCATGCGGCCTGCGAGCGGAGGAGATCGTCTCGCTGAAGCGCTCCGACATGGACCACGACGCCGAGCAGCTGCGGGTGCAGGGAAAGGGGCGAAAGACGCGGATTCTGCCGGTGGGGGAGCCCGCGATGGCGGCCGTGGCGCTCTACCTGGACCGTGCCCGGCAGGCGCTGGCGGCGCCCTCGACACGTCTCGCAGGCTCGGGGCAGGCGGGCTCCTCTTCAACCGGTCCCCCTGCGGGGCACCCCGAGGAGACTCTGTTCCTCTCGAAGACCGGCCGGCCGCTGGGCACGAGCGACGTAAGACGGAGACTCAGAAAGTGGACCGAACGCGTGGGAGTGGGCGGCGGATCCTCGCCGCACGCGCTCCGCCACAGCTTCGCGACCCACCTGCTCGACGGCGGAGCGGATCTGAGGAGCATCCAGGAGCTGTTGGGCCACGCGAGCGTGTCCAGCACCCAGATTTACACTCGGGTAGAGTCCGCCCGGCTCAAACGCGCCTATGCGCGCAGTCACCCTCGGGCCTGAACAGGGGGGGAATTTACCCTGGAGACGAATGTCAAACCGATCGAGCTGCGCGAACTCTGGCGGCGATACAAGTCCGACGGCGACAGCCGCGTTCGCGAGCGGCTGGTCGTCGCCTACTCGCCGCTGGTCAAGTACGTAGCCGGACGCACCGCTGCCGGGCTGCCTCCCCATGTCGAGGAGGCCGACCTGATCTCCTACGGCCTGGTCGGCCTGATCTCGGCGATCGAGCGGTTCGACCTCTCGCGGGACATCAAGTTCGAGACCTACGCGATCATGCGGATCAAGGGCGCCATCATCGACGAGCTCCGCTCGATGGACTGGGTGCCCCGGAGCGTGCGCTCACGGGCACGCGAAGTCGAGCGCGCCAATGCAAAGCTCGAGAACACGCTCCAGCGGGCGCCGACCGACGAGGAGATAGCGGCCGAGATGGACATCACCGTCGACGAGCTGAACGAATCGCTGATCGCGATCTCGCACTCCTCGATGGTCGCCCTCGACGAGCTGTGGACCGTCTCCGATCTCAGCGGCGACCAGGTCTCGCTGATGGACACGATCGAGGATCCCGGTGCGCCCGATCCGGCGAAGGCGCTCGACGTGGGCGACCTGAAGGACAGGATCGCCGAGTCGATCGCAAAGCTGCCCGAGCGGGAGAAGCTCGTGATCGCGCTGTACTACTACGAGAACCTCACCCTCCGCGAGATCGGCGAGGTCCTGGGCGTGACCGAGTCACGCGTTTCGCAGATGCACACCAAGGCGGTCCTGCGGCTCCGTTCGCGCATGCAGGAGGAGTCCTTCGAGGACTGACCCCGTATGTTGTACGCATGGGCGCGGTGCCGGACTCATCCACCTGGGTTCCCGAGACGCGGTACGCGCGCAACGGCGATGCTCACATCGCCTACCAGGTGTTCGGTGAGGGCGAGCTCACGTTCGTGGGCCTGCCGGGGATCGTCTCGAACGTAGAGGTGATGTGGGAGGACCCTGAGTCTCGGCGATGGCTTACGGGGCTCGGTGCGTTCGCACGGATCGTCCACTACGACAAGCGGGGCCAGGGGATGTCCGATCGCGAGTCGGGGATTCCCACTCTCGACGACCGGCTCGGCGACCTCGAGGCGGTGCTCGACGCGCTCGGCGTGGATCGCGTTGCACTCGGCGGGATCTCCGAGGGCGGGACGACAGCGGCGATGTTCGCCGCCACCTACCCCGAGCGCGTGAGCCATCTCATCATGTACGGCTCATTTGCGCGGGCGGCCGTGTCCGCCGGCGATGCCTTCATGCCGCTGTGGGCGGAGAGGTGGGGGACCCCGGAGACCCTCAGCGTTCAGGTGATCGTGCCGGACAAGGTCGGCGATGTCAGCTTCCTCCGCTGGATGAATCGCTTCGAGCGCCAGACCACGACCCCGGGAGGGCTGCTCGCGTCCTGGCGGTGGATCAGAGAGATGGACCTGCGTCCGGTGCTCGACTCGATCCAGTGTCCGACTCTCGTCATGCATCGAACGGGCGATCGTCTTGTTCCCATATCCGCCGGCCGTTACCTCGCCGAGCACATCCTCGGGGCCCGGATGGTGGAGCTCGGCGGCGACACCCACGCACCCCAGTGGGGCGATGTCGAGACGGTGCTGTCGTTCGTCGAGGAGTTCCTGACCGGCCACCAGGCGGTGGCCAAGCCGACGGAACGGGTGCTCGCAACGGTCCTCTTCACGGACATCGTCGATTCGACGGCCAGCGCCGCGGCACTGGGCGACAGCGCGTGGAGGCATGTGCTCGACCGGCACGACAGGATCTCCCAGAGCACCGTTTCCGACTGCGGCGGGCGCGTCGTGAAGGGAACGGGCGATGGCATGCTCGCGACCTTCGACGCGCCGGTGCGCGGGCTTCGCTGCGCCAACTCCATGCGCTCGGCGCTTTCGGACGCCGGGATCCCGATCCGCGCCGGCGTGCACACGGGCGAAGTCGAGCTTCGGGGCGAAGACGTCGCCGGGATCGGCGTGCACATCGCGGCACGCGTCGCTGGGCTGGCCGAGTCCGGCGAGCTGCTCGCCTCACGGACCGTGAAGGATCTCGTGGCCGGCTCGGACTACGCATTCGAAAGTCGCGGGATGCACAGCCTGAAGGGCGTGCCCGAGGAGTGGGAGCTGCTGGCCGTCACCTGATCGTGTGCCCCTGCGCGGCCCCTAGCGCAGGCGTGCGTGGGGCGGTATGGTGGACGCACAGCTAGGAAGGAGAAGGCATGCGACCCAATGGGGACCGCCCACCGGCGGATCAGATTCGGAACGTCGCCCTTGTCGGCCATCGCGGGTCCGGCAAGACCTCGCTGCACGAGGCGCTGCTGTTCGAGGCTGGGGCGACCAGCCGGCTGGGCTCGGTACCCGACGGAAGCACCGTGTCGGACTCCGACCCCGACGAGCAGGCGCGGCAGATGTCGATCTCGGCATCGCTGAGCTCGTTTGAATGGCGAGATCGCAAGATCAACCTGATCGACACGCCCGGTGAGCCGAGCTTCGTGGCCGACGCGCTGGGGGCGCTGCGGGTGTGCGAGTCGGCCGTGTTCGTGGTGAACGCGGTGATGGGCGTAGAGGTCTCCACGAGCCGCCTGTGGGCGCGCGCAGCCGAGCTGGACATAGCGCGCATGCTGTTCGTGAACATGCTCGACCGCGAGCGTGCCGACTTCTTCCGCGCGCTGGATCAGCTCAAGAAGGCATTCGGACAGCACGTCGTGGCCACCGAGATCCCGATCGGCTCAGAGCACGAGGTCGAAGGCGTGATCGATCTCGTCGACATGAAGGCCTTTCGCCAGGATTCCCCCGAGCGCGGGGGCTGGAGCGAGATCCCCATCCCGGAGCCGGCGGCCGAGCTCGCGCAGGAGTACCGCGAGAAGTTGATGGACGAGGTGTGCGAAGTCTCGGACGCGCTGATGGAGCGCTACCTGGAGGGCGAGGAGATATCCCACGAGGAGATCGTGGGGGCGCTCAAGGAGGGCACCAACCACGGCAAGATCTTCCCGGTGGTGTGCGGCGTGGCGACGCGCAACCTCGGCACTTCCCGCCTGCTGGACGCGATCGTCGAGGACCTGCCCTCGCCCGTCAAGCACGGGTCGCTGAAGGTCGGGGAGATCGAGCTGACGCCCTCCGAGGACTCGGAGCTGTTCGCTTACGTCTTCAAGACCCGGGCGGATCCGTTCGCGGGACGGATCAACCTTCTGCGGGTCTACCAGGGCGTGATGCGCGCCGACAGCCACGTTCTGAACACCCACGCGCATGCCAAGGAGCGCATCGGCCAACTCGTGGTGTTCGCCGGCAAAGAGGTCCGTCACGTCCAGGAGTTCGGCCCCGGCGACATCGGCGCCGTGGCCAAGCTCAAGGAGACGCGCGCGGGCGACTGGCTCGCGGCTCGCGACGAGCCGATCGAGATGCCACGCCTGGCGCTGCCCGCTCCGGTGATGGCGTTCGCCGTTGAGCCGAAGACCAGGGGTGACGAGGAGAAGGTCTTCACATCCCTGCGCCGCCTGCAGGAGGAGGACCCCACGATCGACCTGCATCGCGACCAGCAGACGCGCGAGCAGATCGTCGCCGGGCTCTCGCAGGTGCATGTCGAGGTCGTCGTCGACCGTCTACGCGACCGCTTCGGCGTCGAGGTGACGCTGAAGCCGCCGCGGGTCCCCTACCAGGAGACGATCCGCCGGTCCGCAACCGCCCATGGAAGGCACAAGAAGCAGTCGGGCGGGCGCGGCCAGTTCGGAGACTGCCACATCGAGATCGAACCGCTCCCACCGGGCGGCGGCTTCGAGTTCGTGGACCGCATCAAGGGCGGCGTGATCCCGAGCTCGTTCATCCCCGCCGTCGAGAAGGGGGTCCGTGAGGCGATGGACGTCGGCGTACTCGCCGGCTACCCGGTGAAGGACGTGCGTGTGAGCCTGTTCGACGGTGCTCACCACAGCGTCGACTCCTCGGAGATCGCGTTCAAGCTCGCGGGAATCCAAGCGATGAAGCAGGCACTCGAGCAGGCCGACCCGGTGCTGTTGGAGCCGATCATGCTGGTGACGCTGTCCGTGCCCGAGCCCGACGTGGGCGAAGTGATCGGCGACCTCAACAGCCGGCGCGGGCGGCCCCAGGGCATGGAGCCGGTCGGCTCGCTGACCGAGATCAAGGCCGAGGTGCCGATGGCCGAGATGCTCACCTATGCGCCCGACCTGCGCTCCATCACGGGTGGTCAGGGGGAGTACACGCTTGAGTTCCTGCGCTACGAAGAGGTCCCCGACCACCTCGCACAGAAGGTGGTCGAGCGGGCCACCGACGAGCGCGCGGCCAGTCACGCGTGATGCGCACCGGGACGCGCCGTTGAGCGCGCCCGGCTACCCTCGCATGATGGCAACAAGGTCGATCGTCACCTCCCAGCCCGATATCGAGTGCGATGTGTGTGCCCGGCGACTGCTGCGCGGCGAGAGCCCGGAGACCTTCCTCGACGCGGGTCAGCGTCGCACGGTTTGTGAGCTGTGCGCACCGCGGGCCACCCACGAGGGATGGCTGCGCGAGACGGGGAGCCCGTCGGTCAGCCTGCCTCCGCTGCGCCCCCGGCGCGGGCGCAACCTGTTCGATCGGCTGCGCCAGGTGGGCAAGTCGAACGGCACATCGACCGAGGCGGCCGCCAGGAGCCGCCACGACGAGCGCGAGCCGCAGGAGTACGACTTCCTCGACGGCTCCTCGGGCGCCGTGGATGAGCCCCTGGGTCAGACCGAGCCGGATGAGCTTCATACGCGCGAGCTGTCCACCTCCGGCGCGGAGCGCTCCGACCGCGGCCAGGCAACGGATGGCGCCTCCGCCGTCGCCGGCCCGTCGCTGGCGACCGTTCGCTCCGGCGGCCGGGTCGAGCGCGCGATCGAGTTGTTCAACGCCGGTGAGCACCCGCGCCGCGTGGCCGGGGTCGCCCGCTCGCTGGGAGCACCCGGCGTGAGCGTCCGTCCCGACAAGGATTTCGGGAGCCTCGTGTCGATCGTCATCGCCTGGGAGCTGTGCTGGTACCGCTACGGCGTCGATATCGATGATGAGGACGCGGGGGCCCGCGTCCTCGCGCAGGGGACCGAGCTCACAGAGCTCGATCGTGAGGAGCGACTCTCAAACGCGGTCGCCGACGAGTTCGGCGTGCTGTCCCTGAGCGCCGCCTGACCAGCGCGGGGATCGCGTCTGCGATCTCGGCCGGGGAGCCGCCACGCCCCGAGCCGGCATGCACGGGTCGATGCAGTGGGGCCGATTCCTTGCTTATGGGCGTGCGGCGAGTAAGATCAAAAGCGATGATCTATTGCGTGGTACCCAAGCCTTTGGCCGATACGTTGTATCCCAAGCTCCTCGACCACTACGAGGACGAGGAGAACGTGACGGTGATCATCGACCGCCGCGACCACGACCGGCGCGCGCGCCGTGGGCGTTCCGCCGCGGGTACCGCCGCCGCGGATGAGGAGCAGCGGCGCGTCGTACGCGACCGTCGCAGGGCACGTGTGCCAGGGGATCTTCCCCCGCTGGCGCGGGCCGTCTGACTGCGGCCGGCTCGCGCGAGCGGTTCGTCATAGCTGGGCTGCATACTTCGGTGCGATGAAGCTGATCGTGGGGCGGCGGCTCTGTAGAGCCACGTTTGGCTCTAGCAGGAGCGTCACCCGAGTCGCAAGCTAAGGCGACGCGCCTTCCACGCCGTCTAGTTCGCGTGCCAACTGCGCTTCCTTGTGACTTCCGGGGGGTCCGACCGCTCCCGTGACCGTGACCGTCTGTTCTCGCCGGTCACGTGGACGCGACGCGCCTTCGACGCCGTCTAGTTCGCGTGCCAACTGCGCTTCCTTGTGACTTCCGGGGGGTCCGACCGCTCCCGTGACCGTGACCACCTGTTCTCGCCCGTCACGTGCAGCCGGACGATGGCTGGGCGTACTGCCACATCCCGCTAGCGGGGATACGCCCACGGCCAGCGCCGCGAAGATCAGTCGCACTTGCATGTTCACATGACCATACTCGGGGCGCTCAGCTGGTTCGGCGGAAGGGGTTGACAAGGCAAACGACTCGCCCCGGCCGCCGTCGAGTAGATGCACATACGTTGCCCTGAGTGGAGGCCGCCGACGACACCGTCGAGGACAGAGACGCGCGGGAAGTGCTCAGAAGCACTCAGGAGCCTGGAGCGATGGCTACGAACGGCGCGAGTCCAAGATGCCGGCCCTCACCTGATGCATGGATTGATGGATACTCGCCGGGTGATGTCCGAAGAGTCCACGACCCCCGACCTGGTGGAGCTTAGGCGCCGCCGAGTGGACGCTGTGGATCGTGGTGATATTGAGACGATGACGAGCTTCTTTGCGCCCATGGGGTCTGGATCGGGATGATGACGCGATGAAGCTGATCGTGCACGTCGACGGCGGCGCGCGCGGCAACCCCGGTCCGGCGGCGGCCGCCTGCGTGATCGCCTCGTCCGCGGGCGAGGTTGTGGGCGAGCGCACGCAACTGCTCGGGACCGCCACCAACAACGTGGCCGAGTACCGGGCCCTGCTCTTGGGATTGGAAGCGGCGCGAGAGCTGGGCGCGAACGAGGTCGAGGTGGTGGGTGACTCCGAGTTGATCGCAAAGCAGGTGAGGGGCGTCTACAAGGTCAAGCACGAGGCCATGAAGCCCCTGCACAGGGCGGCGATGGCCGCCCTTGCGCAGTTCGACGGCTGGTCGATCAGGACCGTGCCCCGGGCACAGAACGCACGCGCGGACGAGCTCGTCAACGCGGCCCTGGATCAGGCCCGGGCATCGGCCTCGGGCCGGTAGCACCAGGGCCGGCCGCGCCGTCGGAGGAGCGCTCAGCGCAGCGGCTGCGCCGAGCCGGCGATCGCGAGCATCTGGGCGTTTGAGAGTTCCTCGAGCAGCGTGTTGGTCAGCCAGTACAGAACCCTGCCCGAGCGCCAGCCGATCACGTGGATGTGCGACCCGTCGTCCACGAGCCGGTAGCTGCGCCCGCCCACTTTCTGCGTTCGCGCATGGGCGAACAACGGCGGGTTCAGCCAGTCGGTGCCCTCGAAGTCGTAGTAGCCGCCGAGCGTGTTCTGCTCCCACACGACGACGTACGCGTGGTGCAGGTTGCCCTGCTGGTCATCGAGCGTGTAGGCACGGACCGTCTGCTGCTTGGCCTGGCCCGTTTCCAGGCCCGGAAACAGGACGGGGAAGGGCACGTCGAGCGCTGCTTTCACCAGTTCCGAGTCACTGCTCGCGTGGGTCGGGTACAGGTTCAGGGTACGGGGCGAGGGGCGCGAGGGGGAATGGCGATGACCGTGGCTTGAGGATCGCGCCGGCGCCACCGGTACGGACACGATCGGTGTGGCGTGGCCATGGAGGAAGTCATTGAGCGTGGCGGCGGCGAGCAGAGGCGTCGTGGTCACGTAGGAGCCTCGGTTGAACTGGAAGTTGACGTTCGCGGTTCGGAACTTGACCTGGCGCAGGGGCTTGGTCTGCGAAAACGCGATCAGCTTGGCCAGTTCGATCAGCTCGCTGGCGGATGAGTGGAAGGTGGAGCTGATCGCATGCCCGACGGCCTTGGCGACGGTGTCGATCTGCCCGAGCTCGTTGCCGGGCGAGATCTGCTGGCGCAGGTTTCGCAGGAAGTCCTGCTGACGCGCGACGCGCACGAAGTCGGAGTCGGTGTGGCGGTAGCGGACGTAGTTGAGCGCGTTTTCGTAACACAGCTTCTGATAGCCCGGCTGCAGGTTGATGCTCGTGTAGTCCGTTTCGGTCGAGCCGACGTTCTGGTTGTAGTAGTGGCGGTCGACGTTCACATATGCGCAGCCCAGCGTGTCGACCACCCTGATGAAGCCCTGAAAGCTCACGTCGACGATGCCGTTCAGCTTCAGGCCGGGAAAGACTTCACGCTCGATGGTTTCCGCTGCGAGCACCATCCCGCCCCTGGTGCCCCCGAGCTTGTTGCCGATCGTGTAGGCGGCGTTGATCTTTTCTTTGGGGTAGTTCTCGCCGTTTTTGGTTTCGATGGTCACCAGCAGATCGCGCGGGATCGACAGCACCGAGGTCTGGCCGTGTTCGGGGTCGAAGCGAACCAGCAGCATCGTGTCGCTGTGCGGCGGGTTGCTGCGGTCGCTCGCGTCCTTGGAGCCCACCCGCCTGTCCGAGCCGAGGATCAGGAACGTCTGCGGGCCGCCGTTGTATTCCGGCGTGACCACGCCCTTGGGCGCATTGATCTCGTTGAGCTTGGGGAAGACCTCTTCGGCGATTCCCGTGATCTTGTTCAGCGCGAGCGTGGCCGTCGCGCCACCGCTGAGCAGCACGATCAGCAGGCCCCCGAGGAGAAAGCGCTTGAACATGCTCCACCCCGGCGAGGGCGGGCGCTCGTCGTCATGGGTTCTCACGGGATAGCCGCTCATAAAGGGGAGGACGCCACTGCTCGGACCGCGCCCGGGTAAATGCAAGCCTAGCGGCAGTACCGGAGCGTCCGCGCCGGGAGGCGAGGTACGCTCGCAGGCGTGCTGAGCCCCAGAAACCGCGAGCTGCTGGGCCTGATCCCGGCTGCTCTGCTGGTCACGACCGGCTTCACCTCGATCTTCATCCAGGCCGAGAACAACACGCCGGGGGCCTCCACCAACTTCACCCTCAACCACGCGTCCAGCGTGTCGTTCACATATGGCGCCGTCTTCTTGGGGCTGTGCCTGGCGGCTCACCTGGTGATCCGCTTCGCGCTGCCCTACGCCGATCCCTACCTGTTTCCCCTGGCCGCCGTGCTCGCGAGCGTCGGGGTCGTGATGGTGTACCGCATCGATCCGGTCCTCGCCCGCCAGCAGGCGCAGTGGATGGTGCTTGGGCTGATCCTGTTCGCGGCCTGCATCCTCGCGCTGCGGCGTCGGGGGGTGGGCGTGCTCGAGCGCTACCGCTACACGATCGCCGCGGTCGGGATCGGCATGACGGTGCTGCCCCGGCTGCCGGTGATCGGCGAGCAGGTCAACGGCGCCTACCTGGACGTCCACGCAGGCGGCGTGTCCTTCCAGCCGGCCGAGCTCGCGAAGATCGCGATCGTGATCTTCCTGGCCAGCTATCTTCGCGACAACCGCCAGATCCTCGTCACCGCCGGACGGCGCATTCCTCGGTGTGACCATTCCACCGATGAAGCAGTTCGGGCCGATGCTGCTCGTGTGGGGAGCTGCGATGGCGACGCTGCTGCTCACGCGCGAGCTGGGCACCTCGCTGATGTTCTACGGCGCCTTCCTCGCGCTGCTCTACGTGGCCACAGGGCGCTTCTCGTTTCCGTTGATCGGACTCGTGCTGTTCGCCGTGGGTGCATGGCTCGTCGTCGGGCACGTCAGCCATGTCCACGCGCGCGTGCTCGCGTGGGAACACCCCTTCGATCCGGTCCTCTACAACCGCCCGGTGGGGGGCAGCTATCAGCTCGCGCAGTCCCTGTTCGCGCAGGCCGACGGAGGGCTGCTGGGCACGGGCTTCGACCAGTCCCTGTTGCGCCTGCCCCACCAGGGCCAGCCGATCCTGCCGGTCCCCGAAAGCGACACGATCTACGCCGTCATCGTCAACGAGCTGGGGCTGGCCGGGGCAGCCGGCCTGCTGCTCGTGTACCTGCTGTTCGTGGCGCGTGGGCTGAAGACAGCGGTGCTCGCGCGCGACTCGTTCTCCAAGCTGCTCGCGACCGGGCTGTCGTTCATCGTGGCGATCCAGGTATTCGTGATCGTCGGCGGCGTCACGCGCGTGATCCCCCTGACCGGGGTCACGTTGCCGTTCGTCGCCTACGGGGGATCGTCCGTCGTCATGAACTTCGTGCTGCTCGCGCTGCTGCTCGTGGTGTCCGATCGCGCACGGCGGCCATATCGGCGATCCGAGCGCTCCTGAGCGGGCCTGGCGCGAGCGCGCGGCGGCGTCGGTCACCGCGCCCGCCCGCATAGGCAAACTCACGATCTCGCAGGGGACCGTGGCAACCCGTCGAAGAGGTTTGCGGAGATGGTGACCGCCACGATCGCATGCGCCTCCTCGCGCACGCTGCTCGAGGAGCGCGCGCTGCCGGTGCACAACCGCTACCGGGGACTAAGCGACGCCCGCTCGATCGCCCGCGGCCTGTGCTCGCCTGCCGGGCTGCACCGCCGGCCGTGGCTTCAGCGCCTGCGCCGGGCCCTGGCCGAGGACCTCTTCGTCCTGCACTACCAGCCGATCGTGTCGCTGCGGGACGGGCGCGTGTCCCACTACGAGGCGCTCGTCCGCCTCGCCGATGATCCCTCCGGGCGTCTGGTGGCGCCGGGCAGGTTCCTGCCGGCCGCGGAGCGCTACGGGCTGATCCGGGACATCGACCGGATGGTCCTCGACAAGGTTGCCGCCCTGCTGGGGTCGCGGCACTGCGAGCGCGACGTGAGCATCGCCGTGAACGTCTCGGCGCTGTCGGTCACCGACCCGGGGATGCTCGCCCACATCGGGCGCGGTCTTGCCCGGCACGGGGCGGATCCCTCGCGCCTGGTGGTCGAGCTCACCGAGACCGCCGCGATCTCCGACATGGAGCGGGCAACGGCCTTCTGCGCAGGCGTCCACGCGCTCGGGTGTGCGATCTCACTCGACGACTTCGGGGCGGGCTTCGGCTCCTTTCAGTACCTGAAGCGCCTGCCCTTCCGATACCTGAAGATCGACGGCGACTTCATCCGCAGCCTGCCGGCCTCGCCGACCGACCAGCTCGTGGTCAAGGCGCTCGTGGGTGTCGTCGCGGGCATGGGCGGGCAGACGATCGCCGAGTTCGTCGGCGACGAGCAGACGATGGGCATGTTGCGAGGCTTCGGCGTCGACTACGCCCAGGGCTTCGAGGTGGGCCGCCCGCACCCTGTCGTGCCCCTCATGGCCACCGGATGAGGGTGTGCGCCGCCGCCTATTTCGGTTGAGGGTACTGGCTGCGCATCGCCGCGTCCCAGGTCCTGTCTGAGAGCAGCCGGCGGGTCGCGATGAGGAGCTTGGCCGAGGGCGTGATCTTGATGCGGGTTTTCGGGCGCCGGCGTCCCAGCGCCTTCTCGATCACCTTCGCCACGCGATCCGGGCCGCCGCCGAGCAGGCGCATGGGACCGTCGTAGGCGCCTTTGGTGACTGCTCCCACGGTTGCGTTGAACTGTGCGTACGGGCCCTCCCCGTTCTCGCCCGCCTCGACCTGGCTCTGCGTCATGCTCGCCACAGCGGCCTCGCCGAACTCCGTGGAGATGAGGCCCGGCTCGAGCAGGATCACGTCGATGCCGAAGCCACGCAGCTCGTATCGCAGCGCATCCGAGATCGCCTCCAGCGCGTGCTTGGTCGCGTGATAGTGCCCCGCGCCCGGGAAGGACAGCCGGCCGCCCATGGAGCCGACGTTCACGATCTTTCCCCAGCGCTGCTCGCGCATCTTCGGCAGCACGAGTTGAGTGAGACGCACAACGCCGAACACGTTGGTCTCGAACTGACGCCGAGCCGCATCGAGCGAAACCGTCTCGATCGCTCCGCTCTGGCTGTAACCGGCGTTGTTGATCAGCACACCGACCGCGCCCTCGGCCTGCTCGACCGTATCCACCGCCGCGCGCATCGACTGCTCGTCTGTCACGTCGAGCGCCAACGTCTCGCAGCCGTCCTCTTTCAGCGCGGCGATCGACTCCGGCCTGCGCGCCGACGCGTACACCTTCCAGCCCGAACGGGACAGGCGGGCGGCCGTGGCCCGGCCGATGCCCGAGGAGCAGCCCGTGATCAGCACCGCCTTCGAGGGCTCGGACATTCGCGCAGCATAGGGGTTCGCGGCCCTCGGCTGAAACCCCGGCGCCCGGCGCCGGATCCGCGGCGTGCCGTGGTCGTCTATGGTGGGCGCCCGATGCGCGCCGTTACGTTCCAGGCTCCCGGCGAGGTGCTCGTACAGGAGGTCGCCGACCCGGAGCTTCAACACCCTCAGGACGCGCTCGTCCGGGTCGAGGCGAGCGGGATCTGTGGCTCGGATCTCCACATCTATCACGGCCGCGTCCCGGTCGAGCCCGGCTTCACGATCGGCCACGAGTTCGTCGGCACGGTGCTCGCCGTGGGGGCCGATGTCGAGCGCGCCGCGGTGGGCGACCGCGTGCTGGGTTGCTTCCACACCGCCTGCGGCACGTGTGTGGCGTGTGTCAGGGGTGACTATCACCGGTGTCTGCGGGGACGCACGTTCGGACACGGCGCCAAACTTGGCGATCTGCAGGGGGCCCAGGCCGAGCAGCTGCTCGTGCCGCGGGCCAACCTCACGCTGAGGCGCGTGCCCGAGGGCATGTCCGCGGACGTCGCCCTGTTCGCGGGCGACGTGATGGGCACCGGCTACCACGCCATCGCTCACGCGGGCACGCGTGCGGGCGACACCGTCGCAGTGCTCGGCCTCGGGCCGGTGGGGCTGTGTGCCGTGCAGGCCGCGCGGGCCACCGGTGCGACTCAGGTGTTCGCGATCGACACGGTCGCTGCGCGCCTGTCCCTGGCCGCGACGTTCGGCGCCACGCCCATCCACCTGACCGACGAGGAGCCCAAGCGCGTGGTTCGCGCCGCGACGGAGGGCCGCGGCGTCGACGTGGTAGTCGATGCGGTCGGCGATCCGGGGCCGCTCGAGCTCGCGGTGAGCCTGGCCCGCGACGCCGGCACGATCTCCGGGATCGGCGCCTACGCGGGACGCGGCGAGGTGCCCCTTGGCCTCGCCTGGCTCAAGGGCCTGACGATCCGCGCCGGCCTGGCGAACGTGATCGCCCACGTCGATCGCGTGCTGGCGATGATCTCGGCGGGCCTGCTCGATCCGGGGCCGTTGGTGACCAACCACATGGGCCTGGACGAGGCCGCCGAGGCGTACGCGATATACGACCGGCGCGAGGCGCTGAAGATCGTGCTGCGACCGTAAGGAGATAGGCTCCTTTCATGACTACAGCCACCAAAGCCCCGGACGCCTCCGCCCTTCCCGACGCGCTCAGCGAGAGGGCCCGTGCGTTCATCTCCCAGTCTCATCGCCTCCTGATCGGCGCCGAGCGCCCAGAGGCCGAGGATGGGCGCACCTTCGCGACCCTGGATCCGGCCAGCGGCAGAGAGATCGCCCAGGTGGCCCAGGCTGGCGAGGCCGACGTGGACCGCGCGGTCGCGGGCGCGCGGGAGGCGCTCACCGACGGTCCGTGGGCCTCGATGCCGGCGGCCGGTCGTGAGCGGTTGATGCTCGCGCTGGCCGAGGCGATCGAGGAGCACGCCGAGGAACTCGCACAGATCGAGTCCCTGGACAACGGCAAGCCGGTGGGTCTCGCGCAGTACGTCGACGTGGCAGGCACGGTCGCCCATCTGCGCTACTTCGCCGGCTGGCCGACCAAGATCGAGGGCGGCGTGCTTCCGGTGACGGCGCCCAACATGCTCTGCTACACCCGCCGCGAGCCGGTCGGGGTGTGCGCCCAGATCATCCCGTGGAACTTCCCCATGTTGATGGCCGCCTGGAAGATCGGCCCGGCGCTCGCGGCGGGGTGCACGATCGTGCTGAAGCCCGCCGAGCAGACGCCGCTCAGCGCTCTGCGGCTCGGCGAGCTGGCGCTCGAGGTCGGCTTCCCCGCCGGCGTGCTGAACGTGCTCACGGGCGATGGAACCACGGGGGCGGCGCTCGTCGATCACCCGGGCGTGGACAAGATCGCGTTCACCGGGTCGACCGAGGTGGGGCGGGAGATCGGTGCCAAGGCCGGGCGCGGGCTCAAGCGCGTGACGCTCGAGCTGGGCGGCAAGTCGCCCAACGTGATCCTGCCCGACGCCGACATCGAGGCGGCCGTGAAGGGCTCCTTTCAGGCGATCTACTTCAACTCCGGCCAGGCGTGCAACGCCGGTTCGCGCCTGTTCATCCCGGCCGAGCGCTTCGACGAGGTCGTGGACGCTCTGGCCGCGCGGGCCAACGCGACGCGCCTAGGGCCGGGCCTCGATTCCGAGACCCAACTCGGGCCGCTCGTCTCGGCCGAGCAGCACGACCGCGTGATCGCCTACATCGACTCGGGCCGCGCCGAGGGAGCCGAGCTCCTGGCCGGCGGACAGGCCGCACTGACCGACAGCGGCGGCTACTTCGTGGCCCCGACGCTGTTCAGCGCCACATCTGACGAGTTGCGGATCACCCGCGAGGAGATCTTCGGTCCGGTGCTGGTCGCCTCCCCCTACGACACCCTGGAGGAGGTTGCACGCCGCGCCAACGACAGCGAATACGGGCTGGCAGCCGGAGTGTGGACGCGCGATGTGGGCAGCGCGCACCGCCTCGCTGCGATGCTGCATGCGGGCTCGGTCTACATCAACGCCTGGGGGCTCGCCGATCCGTCGGCACCTTTCGGGGGCTTCAAGGCCTCCGGCATGGGCCGCGAGCACGGCCACGAGGGACTCGACGCATACCTGGAGACCAAGACAGTCTGGACCGCGTTGTGAGCCCCGCGGCGTTGTGAGTTCTGCGGCGTGAGCGTCGCCGCAGAGGGCGAGCTCGGTCTCTCTCGCACGCGCTCTGAGCAGTGGGTGCCGGTGCTTGCCACCGTGCTTGCGCTGCTGATCGTGGCCGCCACCGCCGAGATCGTCGTCGACGGGTCGCTCGACCACTCGGCACTGATTCCCAAATCGCCCGAGATCGCCGGCTGGCTGAAGGCCGTCGGAGAGCGCCTCGGCTATCGCGTCTTTCTGATCGCGATTCTCATCTTCACGGCCGCCTACGCGGGCCTCATCGCGCTGGCCGACCGCGCCGGCATTCCCGCGATCTCCAAACGCTGGGCGATCGTGCTCATAGGGGTGCTCCACGCGATCGTGTTCGCCGGGCCGATCCTGCTCTCGACCGACGTGTTCAGCTACATCGCATACGCGCGCATGGGGGTGGAGCACGGGATCAACCCATACCTGCACGGTCCCATCGCGATCGCCAACGACCCCGTCTTCCGCTACGTCGGTCAGGACTGGAAGCACGTGGCAACCGCCTACGGGCCGTTGTACACGCTCCTGTCCTATCCGCTCGCACCCCTTGGCCTGGTGGGCGCCCTGTGGGCGATGAAGCTGATGGCGCTGCTCGCGAGCGTGGCGACGCTCGCGCTCACCTGGCATTGCGCGCGCGTGCGTGGGCTGAACCCCGTCACGGCTCTGGTCGTGGTGGGCGCCAACCCGCTGTACCTCATATACGGGCTCGGGGGGGCTCACAACGACCTGGTCATGCTGCTGTTGATGATGGCCGCCGTCAGCCTCACGCTCGCCGGAAGGGACGCCTCGGCGGCGGCAACCAGTCGTGGCGGGTGCGCTCGTGAAGGCCACCGTCGCGGTGCTGCTTCCCTTCATGATCCTCGCCAAGCGCCGGCTCGCGCCGCTGCTGGGAGCCGTGGGGGCGCTCGCGCTGGGCGCACTGATCGGCTACGCCGCCTTTGGCATACACGGGATCGACGTGGTGTCCGCGCTCAACCGTGATGCCGCGTTCGTATCCACCGACAGCTTCGCGACGGAGATAGCTCACCTGTTCGGCAAGCCGGGGGTCTTCCCCGTCGATCACGACCTTCTGAAGGCGGCGCTCGTGCTGGTCGTGCTCCACCTGCTGTGGCGCACCTGGCGCGGCTATGACTGGGTCGCCGCGTCCGGGTGGACCCTGCTGGCGATCTCGGTCACCAGCACCTGGCTGTTGGCCTGGTACACGCTCTGGCCGCTGCCGCTCGCTGTCGTCACGCGCGACCGGCGCCTATTGATCGCGACGCTCTGTGTACAGGCGCTGTTCATCGCCCATCAGGTCTCGCCCCTGTTCGCGAGGGTGCAATGAGCGAGGCTCCGCCATCCATGAGCGACCCGTCGACACCCGTGGAGGGGACCGCCTGGGAGCGACTGCCCTCCTGGGTCCGCCCGCGCACGGTGGAGCTGGCGGGATCTGGGCGCCTGCGGCTCGTGGAGACGACCCTGCTCGTGCTGCTGGGCCTGCTGCTGGCGATAGCGACCGTCAACGACGTCGCTCGTCAGACCCACGTCAACGAGCGCCTGATCGCCGATCTGCGCACGTGGCGCGCGTACACCCGTCACGACTACCACAACCTCTCGTTCGACCAGAAGCTGCTGGGCGAACACAGCCGGCGCGAGGTCGTCTGCGGCAACACCAGCCCCGGTGAGCCGAAAGCCCACACGCAGCTGTGCCTGGCGATATGGGGGCCCGTGGTCGACGGAAGGCGCACGGTCCACGGCGGCTGGTATCTGCCGGCGAAGGCCGAAGATCTGCGTGCCTATCGCTATGCCTGCTTCGGGCCGGCGTCGGCGGGGGTCTGCCCACGGTGAGCGCCACCGCACCGGTAGCCACGGTGGGGCTCGCGACGGGCAGAGCAGCCGTCCCCGTGGTGGCCGCTCGTCGCGCTGACGGCCCTCGCCGCGGTGCTGCGATTCTCCACGCTCGGCGAGCAGAGCCTGTGGTACGACGAGGCCTTCACTCCCGTCCACGTGCTCCATACGGGTCTCGGGGCGACCCTGCACGCGGTGGTCCACACCGAGAACACGCCGCCGCTCTGGTACGTGCTCGAGTGGGCGATCTCGCGCGTGCTGGGCAACGGTGCGGTGGCGCTGCGGCTGCTCTCCGCGCTCGCCGGGGTGGCGACGGTGCCCGTGGCGTGGGCGATCGGCCGCGAGCTCTCGGGCCGTCGGGCCGCGCTGGCCTGTGCCGCGCTCGTCGCCGTCAACCCGCTGTTCGTCTGGTACTCGCAGGAGGCGCGCGCGTATGAGCTGTTCGTGCTGCTCGCGGCGCTGACCATGCTCTTCTTCCTGCGTGTCGAGCGTGAGCCTGCGCCGGGCGAGCGCAGGGCCCTCAACATGGCGGCCTTCGCGCTGAGCGGCTCGCTGGCGGTGCTCACCCACTACTTCGCCGTGTTCCTGCTCGTGCCGATGGTGCTGTGGCTCGTCTGGGATCCCGAGCGCCGGCGCGGCGCGCTGGGGGCGATCGTTGCACTCGGGATCGTGTGCCTGGCCCTCGTCCCGCTGATCTCGGCCCAGGGCGGTCACGGCACGCAGTGGATCGGCCGGTGGGCCCTGTCGAGTCGCCTGCAGGCGATCCCGCAGTACTACCTGACCGGCTACTCGGGCGCGCCGCTCGGGCATGGGGTCGAGCTGCTCGTCGCGCTGCCGATTCTCGCGGGCCTGGGGGTGGGTCTGTGGTGCGGCCTGTCCCCGCGGGAGGAGCGCGGTGCGCTGATCTCGCTGGCGCTCGCCGCGGGCGCGATTCTCCTGCCGTTCCTGCTGGTCGCGCTCGGAGCCGACTATCTGGCGCCGCGCAACCTCGTCGCCGCGATGGTTCCGGTGACCGCCGTGATCGCCGTGGTGGTCACGGCGCGCCGGACAGGGCGTGCGGGGCCCGTCCTCGCAGGGGTGATCGCGATCGCGTTGCTTGCGATCTCGCTCGACGTCGATCTCAGCCCACGACTGCAGCGGGGCAACTGGCGCGACGTCGCGCGGGCGCTGCGCGGAGGGCCTCCCGAGCGTGTGATCACCACCGTCGAGCTGGGCGCGGCGCCGCTCGAGTACTACCTTGCGCCGCTCCACAACCTTGCCCGCGGTGCCGGTTCGTCGGTGACCGTCACCGAGGTGGACGAGACCGGCTACGCGCCGCTGCGGCCCTCGGCCGGCCGCCCGCCGGCGCCCGGCTTTCGCCTGTTCGACCGCCTGGACATCGACGGGCTGATCGTCTACCGATTCCGCTCGCTCCTCCCGCGTGCGGTCTCCGAGGCCGCGCTGCGCCGCCACGTGATCACGCTCGCCCACCCGGAGGTGCTCGTGCCCGGGCGCCCGCGCCCGCCAACGCCGGGCGCGTGAGCTAGCTTTCCGGCATGGGCGCGACAACCGTAGAGGCTCGCAGCGAGGTCAGGGCGGCGCTTGAGCTCGCCTGCCGGCGGCTGCTCTCGCTTCAGGACGGCGAGGGCTTCTGGCGGGCCGAGCTGCAGACGAACGTGACGATGGACGCCGAGGACATGCTCCTGCGGGAGTTCCTGGGCATCCGCCGGCACGACGAGACCGCCCGCACGGCGGCGTGGATCCGCTCCCAGCAGCGCTCCGACGGAACGTGGGCCAACTTCCACGGTGGGCCCGGCGAGCTCTCGACGACGATCGAGGCCTACTGCGCGCTGCGCCTGGCGGGCGACCCGCCCGAGGCCGAGCACATGTGCGCCGCCGCGCGCTTCATCCGCGACGAAGGCGGCGTGGAGCGGGCGCGCGTCTTCACGCACCTGTGGCTCGCCCTGTTCGGCCTGTGGTCGTGGGAGCGCGTGCCGGCGCTGCCCGCCGAGATCATCCTGCTGCCGTCCTGGGCGCCGCTGAACATCTACCACTTCGCCTGCTGGGCACGCCAGACGATCGTGGCGGTGTCGCTCGTCAAAGCTCATCGCCCCGTGCATGCGCTGCCATTCGCCCTCGACGAGCTGCATGTACCCGGCGTGCCTCACGACGCGGATCAAGGCGGCGAGCGCCCCGGCCAGGTGCGAGAGCCGGCCTCGCGGCGCGGTGCGTGGCTGGCGAGGCTGGACCGCGTGCTGCGCGCGTATGAGCGGCGGCCGATCAGGCCGTTGCGAGCGCTTGCGCTGGCTCACGCCGAGCGCTGGGTCGTGCGCCGCCAGGAGGCCGACGGTTCCTGGGGCGGCATCCAGCCGCCGTGGGTCTACTCCCTGATCGCCCTGAGCCTGTGCGGCTACCCGCTCGATCACCCTGTGGTCAGGCGCGGGCTGGAGGGCCTCGAGCGCTTCATGGTCGAGGACCGCGACGACCCGGACGGGGTCGGGGCGCCGGCGGGGCCCAGCCGGCGCCTGGAAGCCTGCCAGTCGCCGGTGTGGGACACGGCGCTGGCGCTCGTGGCTCTCGGCGACGCGGGCCTTCCCAGCGACGATCCGGCGATCGTGCGCGCCGCCGAGTGGCTGCTCGGGCAGGAGGTCACGGTGCCCGGGGACTGGTCGATCGCAAGGCCCGGACTCGCACCGGGCGGCTGGGCGTTCGAGTTCGCCAACGTCAACTATCCGGATGTCGACGACACGGCCGAGGTCGTGCTCGCGCTGCATCGCCTCGCCGCGCGAGCCGCAGGGCGGGCTGGAGGGAAGGGCTGGCCCGAACGCGGGGGCGGGCAACGGCAGGCGGGCACGCCGTGATCTCCTCGCGTATCGAGCAGGCGACCGGGCGCGCGTTGCGTTGGGTGGAGGGCATGCAGAGCTCGGGCGGCGGCTGGGGAGCATTCGACGCCGAGAACACCCGCTCGCTCGTGCGGGAGATCCCCTTCCTCGACTTCGGCGAGGTGATCGACGAGCCGAGCGCCGACGTGACCGCGCACGCCGTCGAGATGCTCGCCGCGCTCGGACTCGCCGAAGCTCCCGCGGCCCGCCGGGGTGCCGGTTGGCTGATCGAGCAGCAGGAGCCCGGCGGGTCGTGGTTCGGGCGCTGGGGCGTCAACCACGTCTATGGCACCGGGGCCGCGGTGCCCGCGTTGATCGCGGCCGGGATGGACTCCTCGCACGACGTGCATACGACGCGCCGTGCGCTGGATCGAAGAGCATCAGAACGAGGACGGCGGCTGGGGCGAGGACCCGCGCTCCTACGACGATCCGCAGTGGATCGGCCGCGGCGCCGAGCACGGCGTCGCAGACCGCCTGGGCGCTGCTGGCCCTGCACGCCGCCGGCGAGCGCTCGCCCGCGCTGGGGCGCGGCGTGGACTGGCTCCTGGCGACCCAGCGCGCGGACGGCGGATGGGACGAGCCGCAGTACACGGGCACCGGGTTTCCCTCGGACTACTACATCAACTATCACCTGTACCGGCTCGTTTTTCCCGTGATGGCACTGGGCCGTTGCCTGACCACCGAGGAGTGATGCCCACAGTCGATGCACCCCCCGGCGCTCCCGCCGCGGGCGCGGTGATGGCGCGCGCGGAGACCGAGAACTTCACGGTTGCCAGCCGCCTGCTCCCGCGGCGCGCGCGCTCCCACCTGCTGGCCATCTATGGCTTCGCGCGTCTGGTGGACGAACTGGGCGACTCCGCGCCGGGCGATCGCCTGGCCGCCCTCGACTGGCTTGAACAGGAGCTCGACCGGGCCTACGACGGCCGCGCTCAGCACGCGCTGCTGGCTCGCCTTGAACCGACCCTGCGCGAGTGCTCGCTGCCGCGCGAGCCCTTCGTGCGGCTGATCGAGGCCAACCGCGTGGACCAGCGCGTCAGCCGGTATGAGACCTGGGAGGAGTTGCGCGGCTACTGCAGGCTGTCTGCCGATCCGGTGGGTGAGCTGGTGCTCTCGGTGCTCGGCCTGGCCACCCCCGCCCGGATCGCGCTGTCAGATTCGATCTGCACCGGACTCCAGCTGACCGAGCACTGTCAGGACGTGGCTGAGGACTTCGCCGCGGGACGCGTATACCTGCCCGCCGAGGACCTTGCCCGCTTCGGCTGCGCGCCCGCGGAGCTGGCTTTCAAGCACGCAGGTCAGCCGCTGCGGGAAGTGATCGCGTTCGAGGTCGCGCGGGCGCGACGCCTGCTCGCGGACGGCGCGCCGCTCGTCGGTCAGCTGCGAGGGCGGCCGGGGTTGGCGGTCGCGTCGTTCCTCGCTGGAGGACGCGCCGCCCTCGACGCGATCGAGCGGGCCGGCTGGGACGTGCTCGCCGGTCCGCCCCACGCCGGCAGGAGCCGGCGGCTGTTGGTTCTCGCACAGACGCTGATCGAGCAGCGGAGGCGGATGTCATGAGCAGCCCGCCGAGCGCCGCGGATGCCTACGAGCACTGCGCGTCGATCACGCGGGCGCGAGCCGCCAACTTCTACTACGGCATCCGCCTGCTTCCACACGAGCGGCGCCGGGGCATGTCAGCGGTGTATGCGTTCGCCCGCCGCGTCGATGACATCGGCGACGGCACGCTCGAGCCGGCCGAGAAGCTGCGCGGTCTGGACGCCGAGGCACAGGCGCTCGCCGAGCTGGAGCGCGAGCTGGCCGATCGCGGCGCGGCGTGGAGCAGTGATCCGGTGATGCTGGCGCTGGCCGACACCTATCAGCGCTTCTCGGTGCCACGCGGTGCGCTGGGCGAGCTGATCGAAGGGGTGCGCATGGACGTCAACGGCATCACCTACGAGCGCTTCGATGATCTGGTGCTCTACTGCCGTCGTGTCGCCGGTGCGATCGGACGGGTCTGCCTGCCGATCTTCGGTGCACACGATGAGACCTCGACTGTGGGCCCGGAGGCTGAAGCGCTCGCGGACGACCTCGGCGTGGCGATGCAGCTGACCAACATCCTGCGCGACGTGCGCGAGGACGCCGAGAATGACCGCGTGTATCTGCCGATAGACGATCTGCGGCGGTTCGGTCTGCTCGGGCAGCAGGACAGTGCGCCCGCACTGCTTGCTTCGCTCGCCCGCGGCGCGCAGGCCGCCGACGTCCACGATCGCAGCGAGATCGAGCGCCTGGAAGCGCTCGTGCGCTTCCAGGCCGAGCGGGCGCACGAGTGGTTCCGCCGCGGCATGCAGCTCGCGCCGCTGCTGGACCGGCGCAGCGCCGCGTGCCTGCAGGCGATGGCCGGCATCTATCGCAGGCTGCTCAACCGCATCGCGGCGCACCCCGAGCGCGCGCTGGCCGAACGCATATCGCTACCGGCCGGAGAGAAGGCGTGGGTGGCGGCCCGCAGCATGCTCGGCGGGGGTGGCTGATCGCGATGCGCGGACGGGCAGCAGCCGCGGCGCGGTGCGCCAGATCGGGCAGGCAGCGATGAGCGCCGAGCGCCACGTACTCGTGATCGGCGGTGGGCTCGCCGGGATCACGGCCGCCCTGGACTGCTCGGCCGCCGGCGCGCAGGTGACGCTGCTCGAGGTCAGGCGCAGGCTGGGAGGGGCGGCGTACTCATTCGAGCGCGACGGCCTGCACATGGACAACGGCCAGCATGTGTTCCTGCGCGCGTGTGTGGCCTATCGTGCCCTGCTCGAGCGGCTTGGCAGCAGTCATCAAGTCTGCATCCAGCCCCGCCTGGAGATCCCCGTGCTGAAGCCCGGCGCCAAGCGGACGGTGCTACGCCGCGGAGCGCTCCCAGCGCCCCTGCACCTGGCGGGCGCGCTGGCGCGCTACCCGCACCTGTCCCTTCGCCAGCGCGCAGGCGCCGCGCGCGCGGCGCTCGCGCTCGCGCGGCTCGACGGCGACGAGGAGGCTCTGGAAGGGATCACGTTCGGCGACTGGCTCGCCGCCCACGGCCAGGGCCCGGATGCAGTGAGCGCCCTGTGGGACCTGATCGCGCTGCCCACCCTCAACCTGCCCGCCGCGCAGGCCTCGCTGGCGCTGGGCGCATTCGTGTTCCGCAACGGGCTGCTCTCGGGCGCGGACGCGGGCGACATAGGTTTCCATTCAGCGACGCTCGGCCAGACGATCGGCGAGCCGGCCGCGCTCGCCCTTGAGAAAGCGGGCGTGGAGGTCAGGCTCGGCTGGCGTGCCGAGTGCCTGGCGAGGACGGCAGCCGGTTTCGAGGTACGCGGTCGCGGAGGCTCGAGCGGCGGCGTGCCGGGCGAGCGGGACGACGGCGAGGGGACCGATGACGGGGATGCCCGGCAGGGGGGCCGCGAGATGGAGGCGCTGAGCACCGAAACGGTGATCCTGGCCGTGGGGCACACGCGTGCGCCGGACCTGCTCGAGCCGCTGCTGGGCGGGGCCGCGCGAAGGCTGGACGGGCTCGGGAGCTCGCCGATCGTGAACCTCCACGTCGTCTATGACCGCGTGGTCTGCGATGAGCGGTTCGCCGCCGGGGTGGGCACGCCGGTGCAGTACCTGTTCGACCGCACCGCGGCGGCGGGGGCGCCCTCCGGCTGCCAGTATCTGGCGGTGTCCCTGTCGGGCGCGGAACGGGAGATGAAGCTGAGTGTGGACGGCCTGCGCGAGCGCTACCTGCCCGCGCTTTCAGGGCTCTTTCCGCGTGCCCGGGAGGCCAAGGTGGAGCGCTTCATGGCCACGCGCGAGCATGCCGCCACGTTTCGCTCGGTGCCCGGAGTGGGTGCGCTGCGCCCGGGTCCCGAGACCTCCGTGCCGGGGCTGGTGTTGGCCGGTAACTGGACCGACACCGGCTGGCCGGCGACGCTCGAGGGGGCGGTCCTCAGCGGGCATGCGGCGGCCGAGCAGGCGTTGCGGGTGCTGGGCCTCGGGCCGGCCGCGCGGGCCGAGGCGATGGCGCTCACCGCAGCCGCGCAGCCGGCGGGGACGGGCGCGCCGTGAGCGATTTGCTGATCGCGGCGCCCCTGCGCCTGGAGGAGCTCTTGATCCGGTCGGCCACGCGCCGGGCGAGGGTTCACAGAACCGGGATGGGCCCGGTCCGTTCGCAGCACGCGGCGCGCGCGCTGCTCAGCGTGCCTGGAGATGCGCTGCTCGTCCTGGGCTTCTGCGGCGGGCTGGACGAGGGATCCCGACCCGGTGAAGTCGTGGTGGCAGAGGAGGTGCTCGCCGCTTCGGACGAAGGGCACAGCCCGCAGGAGGTCGCCTGTGCGGATGCCGAGACGCTCGCCGCGGCGCTTTCAGCGAGCGGGCTGCGCGTGCGCCGCGGCCGCGTCGTGTGCGTCTCGCGCCTGGCACTCGGCGAGCGGCGCTCGGAGCTGCACGCCGGCGGCGCCATCGCCGTGGACATGGAGTCGGTGTGGCTGTCCGCGGGCGCTGCCGGCCGGCCGTTCGGGGTCGTGCGCGTGGTGCTCGACAGCCCGACCCACGAGCTGTTGCGGGTGGGGGCTGCGGCTGGAGCCGTACGCGCCGCGCGGGCGTTGCGCAACGTGGCGGCTGCTCTTCACGAGTGGGCGCCAGGCGGGTAAGGTAGACGCGATGGCGGTTCCGATGAGGCAGGGCGCGCGCATGGGGTGGTACCTGATGCGCCAGCGGCTGGCCAAAAGGGAGAAGTTCCCGCTGATCGTCGAGCTCGAGCCTCTGTTCCAGTGCAACCTTGCCTGCTCGGGTTGCGGCAAGATCCAGCACCCCGAGCATGAGCTGCGACGGCGGATGCCGGTCGAACAGGCGATCGGCGCGATCGAGGAGAGCGGCGCGCCGATGGTCTCGATCGCCGGCGGCGAGCCGCTCATCCACCCAGAGATCCACGTGATCGCGTCAGAGCTCATCAAGCGCAAGAAGTTCGTGTACCTGTGCACCAACGCGCTGCTGCTCGAGAAGAAGCTCGAGAACTTCAAGCCGAGCCCGTACTTTGCATGGGCGATCCACATGGATGGCCTGCGCGAGCGCCACGACGCATCGGTCGAGCGCGAGGGCGTCTTCGACAAGGCGGTCTCGGCGATCAAGGCCGCGAAGGCGGCCGGCTTCCGTGTGACGACGAACACGACGTTCTTCACGCACGACTCACCCAAGACCGTGCGCGAGGTGCTCGACTTCCTCAACGACGATCTGCAGGTCGACGAAATGATGATCTCACCCGCCTACGCGTATGAGAAAGCACCCGACCAGGAGCACTTCCTGGGAGTGCAGCAGACGCGCCGGCTGTTCGCTGAGGCGTTCGCCGACGGGCGGCGCAGGAAGTGGCGGCTGAACCACAGCCCGCTGTTTCTCGACTTCCTGGAGGGGAAGGCGGAGTTCGACTGCACCGCGTGGGGGATACCCAGTTATTCCCTGTTCGGCTGGCAGCGGCCCTGCTACCTGATGTCCGACGGGTACACGCAGACGTACAAAGAGCTGATCGAGACGACCGACTGGAGCAAGTACGGGCGTGGCAGGGATCCCCGCTGCGAGAACTGCATGGCCCACTGCGGGTATGAGCCGACCGCGGTGCTGAAGACGACGCATTCACTGCGCCAGTCCGTGCGCGCGCTGGCGGGCTGAGAGCGCCTCACGTGCTCTGGGCGTCATCGCCCTGGGGATCTTTGCCGGGGCGGATGTCCTGCCAGGTCAGGCCCTCGCCGAGCAGGGCGGGAATGCCCAGCGCGAGCGCGGTCAGGACCTCGACCCCCTGCAGGATGATGCCGTAGGCGAGGCCCGGGCCCGCACCGACGCCGTATGCGGCGAGCACCACCAGGCAGGCGGCCTGGAACACGCCCACGTTGGACGGCGTCGCGGGGAGGATCGCGCTGACGTTCACCGCGAGCAGGATCGCGGCGGCGGTCGTCAGGCTGGCATGTGTCTGCAGTCCGAGCGCGAGTATGACCGCGTAGCAGGCCAGCCACTGCAGCGTCCATGCCAACAGCTGGCAGGTGATCGTGGCGACCCCGTGGCGGGGGCGTGCGAACACGATCAGTCCGCGGCGTGCCAGGCCCAGTATCCGCGCGAGCGATTGCGAGGCGAGCACGACGCGGGTGTGCCGCGAGCGTTCTCCCACGGCCAACAGGCGCGGGCCCGCGAGCACGAGTGCGCATGCGGCGAGCGGCACCGCGAGCACGGTCAACAGGCCCGCCAGGTGCCCGTGAAGCAGCGGAACGCTCGTGAAGGTCACGCCGGCGAGGATCGCCAGGGCGAGCAGGTTGATCAGCGTCTGGGAGACCACAGTTCCGGCCACGATCGGCAAGAGGCGCCGGGTCGAGCCGTCCAGCCTGCGCGCCAGCACCAGCACGCGGGTCGGCTCACCGACCCGTCCCGGAAACACCGCCGAGGCCATCACGCCGATCATGGTCGCCCGCACGACGGCTGCCCAGGCGATCGGCGTCTCCGGCAGTGCGGCGCGCAGCGTCTCGTGCCAGGCGACCGCGCGCAGCAGCAGCGAGAGCGCCATCAGCAGGAACGCCAGCACGATCCAGCCCGGGGTGGCCGTGATCAGGGCGTGGCCGATGCGCTGGAGGTCCAGACGCGAGAGCGCGAACACGAGCAGACCCGTCAGGAGGATCGCCGCGGCAAGGACGCCAGCCCGCGTCCGGGCCTTCCGCCGGCGCCGGTGCGGCGGGTTCTCCGGTGTGCCCATCGCGCGGGGTCTATCAGAGCGGCCGCGCCTGCGGTCACGGCGCCCACGAGGAAAGCGCCGACGCGAGCGCTCGCATACTGCGACGTACGCGCGACGGGCCAGCGTGCCGGAGAGTACTCTGGGAAGCTCCCGATGCCGGCATCCGCTCCAAGTCAGCGCCGTGATCCTAGCCAGCGCCGTGAAGGTCATGCGATGGATGACGACCCGGTCGCGGACCCTCCCAAGCCGGCGATCGAGCACGCGAAGATCGACCAGGTGGCCAACGCCGTCGTGACGACCGTTCCCGTGGCGCTGCTTGGTCTGGCGATGTGGCTGGCGTGGGGAGGGGCGCTGCACTGGCCCGACCTGGTCGTGCTGGCGGTCACCTACTTTCTGACCGGCGTGGGGGTGACGGTGGGCTATCACCGCCTGCTGACCCACCGCAGCTTCAAGACGAGCCGACCCATGCGGGCGCTCTTCGCGGCGCTGGGCTCGGCTGCGATCGAGGGCCCGGTGATCGAGTGGGTCGCCAACCACCGCAAGCACCATCAGTTCTCCGATGAACCAGGGGACCCGCACAGCCCCCATGTGGACCACGGCAAGGGCTGGCGCGGCGCGCTGGGCGGCCTCGCCCACGCCCACCTTGGCTGGATCTTCTCAGACCAGGAGCTGGCCAGCGAGGAGCGTTATGCCAAGGATCTGCTGGCCGACCCGGTCGTGCGCTTCGTCGATCGCACGTTTCCGCTTTGGGTGCTCGCGGGTCTCGCGTTCCCCTTCGGACTGGGCGTTGCCCTGACCGGCTCGATCGCGGGAGGGCTCACGGGCCTCTTGTGGGGCGGGGCGGTACGGATCCTGTTCCTTCACCACGCCACGTTCTCGATCAACTCCCTCTGCCACTTCTTCGGTCGCCAGCGGTTCGCAACGGGCGACGAGTCTCGCAACCTGCTCTGGCTCTCGCTGCCGACGCTGGGCGAGGCCTGGCACAACAACCACCACGCCTTTCCGACCTCAGCGCGCCATGGCCTGCGTTGGTGGCAGCTCGATCCCTCCGCCTGGCTGATCGTGGGCATGGAGCGCTGCGGGCTCATCTGGGATGTCGTTCGCGTGACGCCCGAGCGGCAGATGGCGAAGAGCGCGCCGGTCGGCCGGTAGGGCTCGCCGGCATTCGGGCAAGTCGAGATCGTGCCTTCGCCGAGCTGCTCGAGCAGGACTCGGCCGAGGACATCATCCGGCGCGCCGACGCCGATCTGCTGGCCCACCCGCGGGCAGACCTGAGTCAGATCAGCCGTCGCCATCGCCGGCTGTATCTGCAAACCGAGCCGCCCACTCCTCCTGCTGGACGCGCGCGCCGTTGCACACGTAGCTGATGACGTGGTACCAGCCGGCGGTCACGAGCAGCTCGAGGATCTGGGACGCGTCGAACTGGGTGCTCAGGCCCTGCCACAGCTCATCGGAGACCCTGCTCGTCGCATGCAGCTCGTCGGCCAGTCTGAAGACGCTCGACTGCTCGGCGTCCCAGCAGTCGTCGCTGAAGGATCCATGCACGGTGGCGTGCAGCTGCTCGTCGCTGAGGCCCAGGGGCCTGCCAAACCCCACCACGTGGACGCCCCACTCGTACTCGGCCCCTGTGAGCGCACAGGTGCGGTGAATCATCACCTCGCGCAGGGGCGCGGGCACCCTTGCCGTGGTGCCCAGGATGCCGGCCCCCAGCGGGCGCATCCGGCTCGCGAGCGTGTCGTGGAGGACGAGCGTGCGGAACAGGCGCAACGGCTCCACCGGGCTCCCCGGCGGCATCCACTTCGACAGCGCGGCCTCGATGTCGGGGGGATAGGGCGGCTCCAGCGGGGCGATGCGAGGTGTGAGATCGGTCATGTCGTTAGACTCCCTTTCATGTTGCTTCGACTTCAGCAGCAGAGAGAGTACTGCTTCTATTTCCGAAGTGCAGTGCGGTGAGCGCGCTGCACGGGACACGGGCGAAAGACCCGAGGGCCGGCAGGGGGCGGGGGATCCCCATGCCCGGCTCTCCGGCGCGCGGCTCCGACGGCGGCAAGCCGATCATGGCGCTCCTCGACCTGCTCGGCCGGCGATGGGCGCTGCGCACGATCTGGGAGCTGCGCGACGGGCCGCTCCTGTTCCGCACGCTGCAGGAGCGCTGCGACGGCATGTCCTCGAGCGTCCTGAACCAGCGCCTGTCAGAGCTCAGAGCCGCCGGGATCCTCGAGGTCGGCGATGGCGGCTACCGGCTCACCAGGGAGGGACGCCGCCTGCTCGAGGCCTACCCTCCGATCGACGCCTGGGCCGAGCGCTGGGCATCCCGCGTGCGCGGCGGCTAGTTCCCGTTCGCGCAGACCGCGAGCCCCACGGCCTTCGCGTTGGCGAGGTTCCTCTGCGTCAGGCCGCTTCCTTCCTGGATGCTCGTCTCGACCTGCTTGAGGCTGCCGGCCTTGGCCTCGGCGTCGGCGCTGCTGAGGAAGTAGACCGCCTGGTTGAGCCCCCTCAGCCAGGTCTGGAAGGCGGCCGCTCTGTCGCTTGGCGGGTGCAGCGCGCTGAGCTTGGCGACCTCACCCTGGCCCAACGCGAGTGCACGGTCGAAGAATGGGACGAGTTCGCCATTGGTCTTGGGGGCCTTGATGGAGGCTCCAGCCTTCTGCGTATCGCGGCAGATCGCGTTGGCCCTGGCGATGAAATCCCCGCCGCTTGCGGCCTGAGAACCTTCTCCGCCGCTCGACGCCGTACCGCCTCCACCGCCGCATCCGGCGAGGATCAGCGCCGAGGTGCAAGCAGCCGCCAAGGTGGCCTGCGGGACCGTCCGTGATCGGCGGCTCGCCATCACGACCACACTACAGACGTGCAGTGCGGGGCACGTGCGCCTGCGCGGGAAGGGCTCATCGGCCGCGCTCGAGCACCACGCGCACGGTGTGCAGCAGGCGATCGCTGGCGCCGCGCACGCTTCCTCCTTGCTCGAGCGTGCGCTGGACGTAGGCGATCGTCTCAGCCGACAGGCGCTCTCCGGGTAGCACGTTGGGTATCCCCGGTGGATAGGTGGCCAGCGACTCGGCCGCGATCCGTCCCGCCGCCTGCGCCGCCGCCACCACCTCCTGGGGTCCCAGGAAGGCCTCGCGCGGGGTCATCGCCAGCTCTCCCCACGGCGGGGGCGCAGCGAAGCTGTCAACTACGCCGCCGGGCTCGAGGCCCACCCGGCCGACCGCCTCTCGCAGTGCATCCACGAGCCGCGCGGCCTCTCCCAGTCCCCGCTCGCCCATGCCGAACACCGCGACGAGCACGTTCTGGCCGTACAGCTCGAGGTTGATGTCGTCGATGTGGCGCAGCAGCGGCGCGAGCTGGTAGCCGCTTGCGGCCACGCCACGCACGTCCACGACCAGGCGCAGGGGATCGTAGGCGAACACGCCCGGGCGCCCCGCCAGCCGCTCGTCGAGCACGTCCAGTCCGTCGATCGCGCTGATCTGCTCGCGCGAGCGGGCCAGCGTCCTGAGCGTGCGCTCGAGCAGCTCGCGTCCGTGGACCGCTGCCTGGCGGCGGGCCGCGTCGAGCGAACCGCCCAGCAGCGAGCTGGGGCTGGTCGACTCCGTGAGCGTCACCGCGCGATCGACCGTGTCCTCGCCGATCATCCCGACAGCCCCGTGCCCGTAGTGGAGCATCGCCGACTGGGTGAGGCTGCCGACGATCTTGTGCGTGCTCGAGATCACCAGGTCGGCCCCGCTCGCCAGGGCATGTTCGGGCAGCTTCTCGTGGAAGGCGAGGTGGGCGCCCCATGCCTCATCCACGATCAGGGGCACACCCCGGCGATGCGCGACGCAGGCCAGCGCCCTGACGTCGGCGACCGCCCCGAAGTAGGTCGGTGAGGTGACCCACGCGCCCACGGCGTTTGGGGTGGCATCCAACGCGGCTGCGAGCGTCTCGGCCGTGAGGCAGTGGCCGATGCCGAGCTGCGCGTCGAGCTCCGGTGCTGCGAATGTGGGACGCAGGCCGGACAGCACCAGTGCATCGATCGTGCTCGAGTGCGCGTTTCGCTGCACCACCACCTCACTGCCCCGCTGGGCGAGCGCGAGGCCGACGGCGAGGTTTCCCTGCGAGGCGCCGTTGACCAGGAACCAGGCACGCTTCGCTTTCCATGCCTCGGCTGCCAGGCGTTGCGCGTGCTCGAACGGCGTCGGGTCCGGTCCGACATCGATCCCGTGCGTCAGCGCGGGGATGTCGAGGCTGAGTGCTCGCTCGCCGATCGCGTGCAGCAGCCCCTCGTCGGCACCCTGGCCGCCCTTGTGGCCGGGCACGTGCAGGCGTGCCGGGTTCCGCTCGGCGTACTCGAGGAGCGCATCGAGATAGGGGGCCTCTTCCTGGCGGGCATCCACGCTGCTCAACTTCCCCGGCCGCCGAAGATCCCCTGCGCGCGGTTGACACCCGCGCTGCTCGCCAGGCGGCTACTCCGGTGGAGGCCGATCGAGGACCCCCGCGTAGACATCAGGGCGGCGGCCGCGCAGGAAGGGAAACAGCTCGAGCCAGTCGTGTCGCTGGTCGAGGTCGACGTCGGCCACAAGCACGGCCGGCTCGTCGCGGGGAGCCTGCACGAGCTTCCGGCCATACGGATCGCAGATGAAGGACGACCCGTAGAAGCGCAGCGGTGGCTCCTCGCCGAAACGGTTGACGGCCACCATGAAGACTCCGTTGGCGATCGCGTTGCCGATGATCACCCGCTCCCACAGCGGCTGGGTGTCGAAATCGGGATGGTCGGGCTCGGAGCCGATCGCGGTGGGGTACACGAGCACGTCGGCCCCCTCGAGGCTGTAGGCGCGGGCGACCTCGGGAAACCACTGGTCCCAGCATGTCGGCAGGCCGAGCCGGGCCCCGCCGAGAGCGACGATCGGGAACGCCTCGGCGCCGGCCGGGCCGGGGCGGAAGTACTGGTCCTCGTGATACCCCGCCGTCACCGGGATGTGCAGCTTGCGGGTGCGGGCGAGGAGTCCGCCGTCCGGCGCCACGATGATCGCCGTGTTGTAGCCGAGCCCGTCGTCTCCCGGGGCGCACTCGTACAGGGAGGCGTGGACATGGACGCCGGTCTCGCCAGCCATCCGGGCCGCGAAGCGGTGAGTGGCACCGCCGGGAAGCTCCTCCGGCTCGACCCCGCCGGCCTGCGGCCCCGCGGGATCGACCGCGAAATACCGGCTGAGCGTGAGCTCCTGCAGGCAGATGAGCTGCGGGCCCTCGCCGGCCGCGAGCCGGATGGCATGCTCGAGCGCCGCGGCGTGCTCGACGGGATCGGGGTGCCAGCGCTCCTGAACGGCGGCGATCCGCAACGGCGCTCGTCGTGGCGGGCGTGTGCGCGCGGGAGAGGTGGGCGGACCCGGGGCGACGATCAGACGGATCTCCTCCATCCGGAAGGACTCTACGATCCCCAACCCCCTCGTGCACCGGTGCGATCGGGCTGAACCGCGCCCCGATGTCGCACTGGCTACGATCACGAGCCTCGTGAGCACCACGATCGCTTCCAGGCCGGCCGCCGACGGCTACCGGATGCCGGGGGAGTGGGAGCCGCACGCCGGTTGCTGGATGGCATGGCCCGAACGCCCGGACAACTGGCGGTTGAAGGCCAGGCCCGCACAGGAGGCCTACGCGGCCGTAGCGGAGGCGATCAATGTCGCAGAGCCGGTGACCATGGCGGTCTCCCAGGCCCAGCTCGAGCATTGCCGCTCGATGCTGTCCTCTTCGATTCGCGTCGTCGAGATATCGGCCGACGATGCGTGGATGCGCGACGTGGGCCCCACGTTCGTTGTCAACCGCAGCGGCGGGCTGCGGGGCGTCGACTGGCGGTTCAACGCCTGGGGCGGGCTCGAGGGGGGCCTGTATTCCCCGTGGGACCGCGACGCCCGGGTCGCACGGAGTGTTCTCGAGGTGGAGGGTGTCGATCGCTATCGGGCGCCGATCGTGCTCGAGGGCGGCGCGATCCACGTGGACGGCGAGGGGACGGTAATGGCCACCGAGGAATGCCTGCTCAATCCGAACCGCAATCCCCAGCTCTCACGTGAGCAGATCGAGACGATCCTGTTCGACTACGTCGGCGCGGAGAGGATGATCTGGCTGGGGCGGGGGGTGGACAGCGACGAGACCGACGGGCATGTCGACAACCTCGCGTGCTTCGTGCGTCCGGGCGTGGTCCTGTTGACCTGGACTGACGACGAGTCCGATCCGCAGCACGCGATCTCTCTCGATGCGCTGGAGCGGCTCCAGCGCGCGACGGACGCCGGCGGCAGATCGCTCGAGGTGGTGCGGATCCCCTCGCCGGGACCGCTCACCATCAGCGAGGAGGAGGCGAAGGGGGTGGAGGTGGTGCCGGGAAGCCGGCCGCGCCGCGCCGGTGAACGCCTGGCGGCGTCCTACGCGAACTTCTACCTGGCAACGGGGCGGATCGTGTTCCCGCTGCTCGACGATCGTTTCGACGACGCTGCCGAAGAGGTGCTCAAGCGCTGCTTCCCCGAGCGTGAGGTGGCGGGAGTTCCCGCCCGTGAGATCCTGCTCGGGGGAGGCTGCATCCATTGCATCACCCAGCAGGTCCCGGCGGTCTAAAATACGCTCGCTGTCCCCCGATCAAGAGCTTCACGGTCACCACCGGCACGGCCAAGCCGACGATCGTCACGATCCAGTCGACCCCGTCCGGCACGCCCTCGACCCCCGGCATTCCGCTCGGCACGGCCTGCAAGGCCTCCGGCTGCGCGCACGTGCCCCCGGCCTTCCTCGAGAGGTTCGAGGCCCATCCCCAGACGTTCTACCTCAGCATCTACAACACCGAGTCCGGTGACGCCGTGCGCGGGCAGGTCTGAGCGGCACTCGCGGCTGCTCGTCAGCCGTTCGCGATCCGGTAAACGGGGCCGTCGAGTGAGGTGATGTAGATGCGCCCGCGCGCGTCTTCGCCGAAGGACGAGGTCCCACTGACATTCAGGCCGGTGGCGTGAAGGTGGGCGGCGTGTCCGCGGCTGAGCTTGACCGACTCGATCTGCGCGCGGCAGTTGTCGCCGAACAGGTAGCGTCCGTACAGGCCCGGCAGCGAGCGGTCACGGACGACGTAGCCGCCGATGATCGCGCAGTAGCCGCTGCTGTGTGGCGCGATGAGAACCGGGAAGACCGCATGGGGCGCGTTGCCGGGCTTGTTGCGGCGGTCTCCCTCCCAGACGCTCCAGCCATAGTTGGTGCCGCCGGGCGTTCCTGCCGGTGCGAAGTCGATCTCCTCCTGAAGGTCTTGGCCCACGTCACCGATGATGAGGGCGCCGGTCGAGCGATCGAACGAGAAGCGCCACGGGTTGCGCAGCCCGTACGCCCAGATCTCGGCCCGTTTGCCGGGGTGCCCGACGAACGGGTTGGTCGGCGGAGCCGTGTACCCGCCGCCCGGTGAGGGGTCGATGCGCAGGACCTTGGCGAGCAGCGTGTCGGTGTTCTGCCCGTTGCCTTCTGGATCGCCCTCGCTGCCGCCGTCGCCCACACCGATGTAGAGGTTCCCGTCGGGGCCGAACGCGAGCTCGCCTCCGTTGTGGTTGGTGTACCTGTGGTGATCGATGGTCAGCAGTACGTGCGCCCCCGCGGAGTCGGCAAGGTTGGCGTTGGTGGCGGAGCGGTGGTACTGAGCGACCCTGATGTCGTTGCCGGCGATCGTGTAGTCCACATAGAAGAGGCCGCTGCGGGCATAGTCCGGCGCGAGCCCGAGCCCGAGCAGGCCCTGCTCGCCGCCCTGCGCGTTGACCAGCCCGGAGATGTCCAGGAACGGACGAGCCTGTGCGTGCCCGTTGAGCAGCAGCATGACCTGGCCGGTCCGCTGCACGACGAAGACCCGGCTCGGATCACCCGGCGCGCCCGTCACGCTCACGGGCTGGCTGAAGCTCCCGACCTGCACGAGCCGCACGTTCCTGGCGGCAGCCTGCGCGCCGGCCGGCGGGTGCGTCACGGCCGCGGCGCTCGTGGCCGGTCCGGCGGCGGACGTTGAGCTGCCCGAGCGCGCCGCCCCGCCCGCGCCACATGCGGCGAGCGCCACCGGCAGGGCGAGGACGATGATTCGTGCGCGGCGCGTCACCACCGACATCGTCGCACCATCGCTCCGGACGTGCGCCGGCCCGCTGGAGGCTCTCCCGCGAGTGCCAGCCGACGGTCCGGACCGGACGGTATCGTGGCGGGATGAGCTCGAGATGGATCATCGCGAGCGGGGCCATTGCGGCGGTTATCGGATTGGGGTCGGGGGCAGTCGCGGCATCTTCGACGGCGGAGGCCGCCACCGGCTTCGGTCCCCTGAGCGGGCCCCACGGATGCCTTGTTGCGCCCGGCGCCAAGCGCGCTGAGAACGGCACGGGAAGCTGCGGCGAGGGGAAGGCGCTCATCGGAGCGGGCGCCGTGGCGGTCTCCTCAGATGCCAAGAACGTGTACGTCGCGTCCGGCACAGCGGGCGCGACGGTGGCCACGAGCTTCGGCTCGCTGGCGATTCTCAAGCGCGACGAAGCCACGGGCGCGATCTCAGAGGTGGGCTGTGAGAGCTCGGACGGCACCGATGGGCGTGACGGGGCCGCGGGTGCCTGCACGCCCGCGCCCTCGCTGCTGGGCGCCGACGGAGTTGCGGTGAGTCCCGACGGCTCGACGGTGTTCGTGACCGCGAACACCTCCGGAAGCGTCGTCGCCTTTGCGCGCGATCCGGCAACCGGTCTGCTGACGAGGCTCGGCTGCTTTCAGTTCAGGCCTCCGGTGGGATCGGGATGCGCCCCGTCGAACGTGTTCTTCACTGCGGGCGCCATCGCCACGAGTGCCGACGGGAGGGCGCTGTACATCGCCGCGCCCACGCAGGGCGCCATCTCCACCCTGATGGCCGCCTCGACCGGTTCGCCGTCCGGCGCGGGCACGGGCACGACTCTCCCGCAAGGCAGCCTGGCGTCGCTGTTCAGCGCGGCTCTCCCCACAGAACGCAACGCCAATCCATGCGTCGCGGTCAACGGATTCGATGGAACCTGTGCGGTGGGCATCGCGACCCAGGGTGTCGATGCGCTGACGCTGAGTCCCGATGGAGGAGAGCTGTACGCCGTCGCGGCCGGCAGCAACGCTGTCGACGCCTTCACGCACGACTCCGTGGGCGCACTGACCGAGAGCAGCTGTCTGAAGGTCTCGCCGCCGCCCGGGCCGTGCAGGGGCAGCCGGCTGCTCCAGTCGCCCACGCAGCTCGCGGTCAGCCCGGACGGCGCCAACGTGTACGTGGCCGACTCCTCCGACGACAACGGCAGGGTGGACGTGCTGAAACGCAATCCGGCAACCGGTGCGCTGTCGGATTCGAGTTGTGTTGACTATCTGCCCGAACCGAAGCATCACAAAGAAGACGAAGAAGAAGAAGACGAAGAAGAAGGGCCCTCAGCACCGGACGAATGCGCCAGCGTCGCGGGCCTTGAAGGCGTGAGCGCGATTGCGGTGAGCGGTGACGGCTCCGCTGTCTATGCGATCGGCAGTGGCTCGGCGGTCGTGTTCTCCCGCGAGCGCACCACGGGCAAGTTGACCGAGGTCTCATGCGCCTCCGATGAAGACAAACGGTGCACGAGCTTCCCCTCTCTGGATGGCGTTCAGGGAGCGGCCGTCAGTCCCGACGGGCGCGAGGTCTACGTCGCGGCCGCCGGCAGCGACGCGGTGACGGTCTTCGGCTTGGGCGCCACCGTTGCGAGTGGCCGGACCTCGGCGACGCGCGCGGGGATCGCGCGCATTCGCATGGCGTGTCCAAGCGGCCTGCGCCGACCCTGCTCAGGTCGCCTCGAGTTGACGCGGGCCGTGGCCGTGAGGTCACGCAGCCGCAAACATGGGCGTCATGTCGCGAGGATCGCCGCCGGAGGCTCTGGCCATTTCACCATCGCTCCCGGGCATCGCGCAGACGTTTCGGTGCGTCTGACGCGATCCTCGCGTCGACTGCTGGCCGCCAGGCGACGAGTACGGCTGACGGCGGTCGTTCACGCCGACCCGTTCGCGGGCGGCTCCGGCTACGGCCGTCACCTGACGCTCAGTCTCAGCCGAGGCTAGCCGTGCCCCCGAAGATCACGCTTCCCACCGACGACGAGCTCGAGCCCGAGCACCGCGAGCTGCTCTCCACCCTTCCTCCGCTGAACGTCTTTCGCATGGTCGCCGGCGCGCCCCGCGCAGTGAGGCCGTTCATGGCGCTCGGTGGTGCGGTGCTGTCGACGGCACTTGACGCCCGGCGGCGCGAGATCGCCGTGCTGAGGGTCGCGCACGCGACGAAAGCCCCCTATGAGTGGGCCCAGCACGAGCAGCTCGCCAGGAACGTCGGGGTGACCGATGCCGAGATCGACGCGATCGGACGCGAGGAGCCCGTCAGCAGTCTCGACGACGAGTGCAACCTGATCTGTCGAGTGGCCGATGAGGTCACGCGGGATGTGCGCCTCTCCGACGAGGCGCTCGAGCAGATCATCGACCGCTACGGGCCGCGCGAGGCGGCCGAGCTGATCCTGCTGGTCAGCTACTACAACATGGTCAGCCGCTTTCTCGAGTCGACCAGGGTCGAGATCGAGCAGGAGCCGCTGCTCGACGGACAGACGCCGCGTTCGATGACGCGGCGGCCTCGCTAGCGCGGACCAGCTCGACGAGCTAGCGGGACTCGCTTCCGAGCGAGAGCCGGGGCAACGAGGCGGCGCCGTCGACGGCGATCGTCTGTCCGCTGATCTGAGCCGCCTCGGTGCCGGCAAGAAAGGAAACCGCTGCGGCGATCTCCGCCGGCTCGACGAACCTCCCCGTCGGCACCGATCCAAGCGCCCGCTCGATCACCTCCTGTCGGCATCGCCATCACCTGCTCGGTCGCGACGAGGCCGGGGAGGACCGCGTTGGCCGTGATCCCGTAGGGCGCGTTCTCACTGGCGAGCGTGCGAACCATTCCCAGCAGGCCCGCCTTCGACGCGGCATAGGCGACCTGACCCGGCAGTCCGCCCAGCGCGGCGACGCTCGAGATCACGATGATCCGGCCATGGCCGCGCTCGCGCATCCCGCCGAGGCAGGCCTGCACCGTGCGGAAGGAGCCGGTCAGGTTGACGTCGATGTCGCGCGCCCACTGCTCGGCCGTCATCTTGTGCGCCGGCGCGATCGTGGTTGTGATTCCGGCGTTTGCCACGCAAACGTCGATGTCGTCGAGCGCGGGGAAGGAGCCGGTGGCGACGTCGAGCGCGATATCGCACCCGGTGTCGAGATCGAGCGTGACCACATCGAGACCGTCGGCAGCCAGGCGCTGAGCGATCGCGGCGCCGATTCCGCGCGCCGCGCCTGTCACCAGCGCCCTGCGTCTCTGGGTCACAATGCAGCCCCGACCATCATCGAAGGAGGAAACGATGACAGACCGCTGGTTTTCCGAGCGGGAGCTCGAACGGCTCTCGCGCCCGACGATGGACCGCGCGGTCGAGGCGATCGACGCCGGCGACCTCGATGAGGCAAGGCGCCTGTGCGGTGAGATGAAGCACGAGTGGCAGATGCTGCACGACCTGATGGCAGCCGGTGTGCTCGACCTCGTGTCCTTCATCCAGCAACGCCTGGGCGACGAGGGCGTCGCCGAGGCGTGGACCGAGAGCATGGGCCGTGGGTGGCGGCGCCATCATGACGCGATCGTCGCGCTCGACCGGCGCGAGCTGGTGGGCCTGCTCGCCGCGACCTGGCGTGCACACTCCTGCTCGGGTGTGGGGCCGAACCCCGGCAGCTTCACGATCACCGAGGATGAGGAGAAGGTGACGTTCACAATGAACCCGTGCGGCTCGGGCCAGCGGCTCGTACGCAACGGGGCCTACGAGGGACTGCCCGATGGAGGCGGCACGCACGAGGCGCACGACTGGTCATTCGGGCGGAAGGGATTCCCGCTCTACTGCACTCACTGCAGCTTCATGAACGAGTCGCTCCCGATCCAGTGGTCCGGCTACCCGCTCTACCCCTCCGACCCGCCGGAGGACTACTCGAAAGACCCGTGCACCTGGTACTGGTACAAGGATCCCGACGCGATCCCGGAGCGCCACTGGCGCCGCTATGGCGCGGTCAAGCCGGATCGGGCCTCCACCGCGTGATGCGAGCAGCGACGCACCAGCGGGCGGTGTGTGGGGCGCCCTGCCGCCACTGAGGGATCTGCGTAGGACAAATAGTCCAAACGCGGTCCGTGAGTTTGGACAGTAGGCGATGCGGGCAGCGAAACTGCAACCGGGGGTCTCGGGTTATCGAGTCAAGTAATAAGGCCTTCCCCAGCGTGGAAAGGCCTGCACGGCGGACCACGGGCCGCAGGGCCCTGCTTAATGCATTCGTTATACAGCTCGTCTAATCACTCCGCAGGACGGTAACGTGATGGAACCCAACAACTGGCCACTCGACCCGATCGCCGCCGCTGAGCTCGTGACGCGCGCGGTCGAAGACATCGACGCCGGCACCGAAGAACAGCGCGATCAACTGCTCTGCGACCTCCTATGCGTGGCCTGGGGCAGCGTCCTCGCGCAGAACCAGTGACCACGCGCGTGGCGCAGGCCCGGCCTGCGCCGTCGTGGTTTGTATCGTCGCCTGAGTAATGCGAGCGTTCTACTCCCGGCCGGTGCCGCCGACGAGGCGCCGCACCGGTGCACGGGCTGTCGCGGTGGTGCTCCTGGCGACGGGCTCTGCCACAGCAGCCGGCTGCGGCGAAGCCCCGGTCCCTCGCCACGCCGTCGCGCCGGCGGCGGTCCGTGCCCCCGCGGTCCGTGCCCCCGCGGTGAACACCGCAGCGGCGAAGCGCCGGGCCCTGATGGCGCGGGCCGACGCCTCATCGGACGCGATAATCGCGGAAGGCAAGCTGCACATAGCCCCGGGAGCACCCTCTGACGCCGTAGTCCGCCGCGAGATCGAAGCTGCTCGCAAGGCTGGGATCGTGCTGCCATCGGGTAACAACGTCGAATCCTTCGCCCAGGGCTCGACCTACTCCGCCGCCGCGGCCGCCGGCGTGGAGACGCCCGCACTGGCATGGAATCCGAGATCCAAGCCGATCGCCGACTGGATCGTCCCCGTGCTGCAGTGGGCGTATTCGCATGGTTGGGCGGGCACCGTCACGAGCGGCTACCGGACCTACTACGAACAGGTCCAGCTCAATGCGGCCGGTGCGTTCAGCGCTCCGGCCGGCTTGAGCAATCACGAGACGGCCAAGTATCCGGGCGGCGCCGTGGATGTCACGAACCCCTCCCAGCTGATCGCCGTGCTGCGGAGCTATCCGGGGCCGGAGAAGCTCGTGGGCGGAGTTCTCGGCCCGGTCGATCCCGAGCATTTCTCAGCGACGGGCGACTGACATGGCGTATGCACTGCTGCAGTCCGGGGAGTCCGCAGAGCGCGGCCGAGCGGCCCGTGGGAGCACGCCCCGGTCGGCTCACGGCGACTGGTCAGCCGGCGCCGGCCCGGCCCGATCCCGTCGCGGTGCTCACGGCGCAGGCGGCCTCGCGCGTACAGGAGCTCGTCCCGATCCGCTACGGGCGCATGCTCGTCTCGCCGTTCACGTTCTACCGCGGCGCGGCGGCCGTGATGGCGGCCGACCTCGCGGCGACGCCGGATTCGGGCATCGTCGTGCAGGCCTGCGGTGATGCCCATATCCTGAACTTCGGCGGATTTGCAGCTCCCGACCGCAGGCTCGTCTTCAGCCCGAACGACTTCGACGAGACCCTACCCGGCCCTTGGGAGTGGGACGTCAAGCGGATGGCCGCCAGCGCCGAGATCGCCGGACGCGACGTCGGGCTGGCAGCGGATCGCCGGCAGCGGATCGTGAGGGCGTGCGTGCGGGAGTACCGCGAGGGCATGCGCGGCTTCGCCAACGAGAGCCACCTCGACGTCTGGTACGAGCGCCTCAACGCGAGCGAGCTCGTCGATCGCTTCGGCGGGAGCCTGGGCGGGAAAGGCCGGATCGTGTTCGCGAAGCCGTTTGCCAGGGCGCGGCGCAAGACGAGCCTGCGGGCGGTCAAGAAGCTCACCGAGCGCGTCGACGGCGAGCTGCGGTTTCGCAGCGTTCCACCGCTGCTGGTCCCGTTCCGGGAGCTGTTCGCCCCAGCCGATGCCCGCGACGAGAACGCCTACATTCGGGAGCTGCTGGACGAGTATGCCGCCAGCCTCGAGCCCGACCGGCGCTACCTCTTCGGGACCTACCGGTTCGTCGACATGGCCCGCAAGGTCGTCGGCGTGGGGAGCGTGGGCACGCGCGCCTGGGTCTTCCTGCTCGTCGGCCGCGACGGCATGGACCCGCTCGTGCTGCAGGCCAAGCAGGCGCAGGCCTCGGTGCTCGAGCCCCACCTCGGTGCGAGCGAGTTCGAGAACCACGGCGAGCGTGTGGTCAGGGGCCAGCGGATCTCGCAGGCGGCCAGTGACATCTTCCTCAGCTGGCAGCGCAGCGAAGGTCTCGACGGGGAGGAGCACGACTTCTACGTACGCCAGCTCTGGGACTGGAAGGCGTCCGCCGACCCGGCAACCCTGAGCGAGTCGGGTCTGCGCGCCTATACGCGGGCCTGCGGCTGGTCCCTGGCCCGTGCGCATGCGCGCTCGGGCGACCGGCTCGCGATCGCTGCCTACCTGGGCGCCGGCTCGGGCTTCGAGGAGGCGATCGCCCGCTTCGCCGCGGCGTACGCCGATCAGAACGAGCGCGACCACCAACGCCTGGCCGACGCGGTCGCCGCGGGCGAAGTCGCCGCCGAGTTCGGCGTCTGAGCTCGTCGCGCGACGGATGTGCCCAGGCTAGTTGCAGCCAGTAATGCCCCCGTCAAGGGGGATCACCGTACCGGTGAGGTAGGCGCCCGCGCGCGAGCAGAGCAGCAGCGTAAGCCCGGCGACATCGTCGGGGCGACCGATCCGCCCGAGCGGCACCATCTGCTCGACCGTCTCACGGGTCTCTGAGGTCTCGAACATGAAGGCAGTCATCTTGCTCTCAAACGGTCCCGGTGCGATCGCGTTGACGGTGATGTGCTCGCTCGCCAGGCGCTTGGCCAGATGGCGCGTGAGCATGTGGACCGCTGCCTTGCTCGCGCTGTAGCTGTAGTTCTCGAACGATGGCGTGCGCAGCCCATCGATCGAGCCGATGTTGATCACGCGTGCGGGCTCCTCGGCGCTGGCAGCGCCACGCAGCTGCGGCAGGAGCGCGGCGGTAAGATCGAACACGCCCTGGACGTTGGTGTGCAGGACCTTCTCCCAGCCCACCGGCGGAAACTCGTCAAGCGGGGCGCCCCAGGTGACGCCGGCGTTGTTCACGAGGATGTCGAGCTCGGGAAAGCGCTCTCGCGTCGCCGTCGCCAGCTCGGCGACGCCCTCCGGTGTCGCGACATCACCGGGGATCGCATGGCAATCGCCGAGCGCGGCGAGCTCCTCGGCTGCGCCCTGAACGTCGTTGGCCTTGCGCGAGGAGACGATCACCCGCGCGCCCGCCCGCACGAGTCCACGGGCGATCATCAGCCCGATTCCGCGCGAGCCTCCCGTCACAAGCGCGGTCTTGCCGGAGATGTCGAACAAATCACTCACAGCGGCGAAGGCTATCGGTGCCGGATCCCGCTCGCGGTGCCCGCGGCCCGCTGCCCCTGCCGAACCTGCGGGGTGCTTTACAAGGGATATGCAGCAGGTTGGCGAATCTGCCATCGTGCGCGTCCTGTTGTCAAGCCCAGGGGGGCGCAGGAACCAAGTCCGCGAAGGGAGAGCAGCATGATGCGCAGCTCGAAGGTGGCCGTTCCTCGCAGGTCTCTGAGCCCGGCTCGTCGCGCCCCGGTCCTCGCCCTGCTCGGCCTGCTGGCCCTCCTCGCCGTGGTGCCCGCAAGCGCGGGCGCCAGCGTGAACTTCGAAGTCAAGGGGCAGTGGCTGTGCAACAACCGGGGCACCGTGGCTCCGCTCTCGGGCGCGCGCGTAGAGCTGTGGGAACCCGGAGATTGGTCGACCCTGTGGATTGACAACAAGCTCGGTGCCACGCACACGAACAGCGCCGGCTCCTACAGCTTCAAAGTCCGTGCCGGCAGCAACTTCGAACTGTACGCAAAGGTCGTAATGAACGACGACCAGGGGGTCCACCTCGGAGACTGGTACTCGTTTTCGGATTGGGACACCGAAACCCAGACGACGACCAGCCATTCGGGCGTGGTGAACCTCGGCGGCTATGAAATCTCGCGGGAAGGCGGGAAGGGCACGCCCAAGTGCGCGATGTTCCAGGGCGCGCACAACGCCTACCAGAACTACAAGCAGATCGTCGGTAGCCCTCCACCCGACACGAGCTACCTGATCAGCTCGGATTTCCCGTGCTGCGGCGTGCCGTTCACCACGACCGATACCACGCATTGGCCGGACGGCTATCAGACCGGGTTCGCGGGAGACAAGGATGGCGGCTATTCGGTCAACTTCCACGAGTTCGCCCACTCCGTCCGGCACAGCTTCGACGGCGGCTTTCTCCATTTCCTGGCGGACGCGGCGCGGTACGGCTATGCCAAAACCCATGAACTGTGCCTCGTCAGCAACGAAGGGTTTGCCTTCAACGAGGGCTGGGCCGAGTTCTGGGCGCAGACGCCCGCAACCTGCGGCGACGGCACGAACTTCAGCCAGGAGGGAAACGTCGCGGCTGCCCTCACGGGCCTCGAAAAATGCGCGAACCGAGCGACGCTCGTCCGAGTCCTGCGTGAAAATCCCGAAGCCATCCACAGCTACAGCCAGTTCCGGACGAAGTTCTTCAACATCGTCGGTCCGCGGGCATGCCTGATCGCCTCGATCGGGGGGCTTCAGAATGTCGAGAAAACGATCGCCTCCGCGCCGCTGCTCGCCGGTACCGAAGGGCAGATAGCCGCCGAGACACGGTTGATCGGCAGCCTGTCGCGACGCACGGCGCTTCTGCGCAGCCACGCGCTCAGCCCCGGCAAGTGCACGAAGGGCAACTGCCTGGCAGGAATCGAAAAGCTGATCGAGCCCTCGGCGCAGAACACCCGAATCGCCCAGGCGAAGCTCGTACGGGAACGGCTGCAGTCCGGTCTCGCGGCCGCACGCAGCGTGATCAATGGTCCGGAATCCGCCCAACTCAAGCTGTTCGAAACACTCGAAGCTGAACGCCCGGCGTTTGAACGCGCCAACCAGTCGATCCTGATCAGCGGCCTGCAGCAGAGCATCAAGGCGATCAAGTCGAGGTCGGGCTTCGCTGCGGCGCGGTCGACGGCGGCCTTTCGCACGCTCAGTCAGCGGCTCGCGAGCCTGACGAGCGTGCGGTCGCGGCATGCGACGACGCCCTCGGCGCTCGCAACCCTGTTCTCGGTCCCGACGGTGCCCACGGACAGCGTCAGGCGCCTCGGCGCCCACTAGCGCCGGAAAGCCGGCACTAGTGGGCGAGCGGGGGAGGCGGATGGTCTGAGACGGCCTGTCGCGGTGGGCGCTACGGGTGAGCCAGCGGCTGTAACCGCGTCCTTTCCACCTCGGCGAGCTTGTGCCGCAGGCGCTTGTACTGGCGCTGCTGCTCGGGGCTGCGCTTGTGGTGCTTGTAGGCGAGGTTCGTGCGCTCGAGCGGGTCGGTCTGGAGGTCGTACATCTCCCATTGATCGGGAACATCGCCGGCGACGTCGTGGTAGCGGGCGAGCTTGTAGCGCTGCTCGCGAATGCTGACGATGTGGTTCGGCGGCTGCGGGTAGGGTCCCTTCGCCTGCCCGGACTGCCAGTCGTCGTAGGTGAAGACCGTGTAGCTCCGCCCGCGTATGGGGAGCGGCTGAGGACCTTGTCTGCGACGGGCGGAGGCCTCAGGTAGACATGTGGCCATCGGATCGGTCGTCACGGGAGTTGCCGGGAAAGCGAATCCCAAGGAAGCAGGAGTGACGTTAGGTCTCGGGCGTCCAGCCTGAAAACTGGTCCCACGCCTCCGCAACCGCCGCAGGGGAGCCTCGCGTCGCGCTGGCACGCGTCGAGCACCATGCCCCGACGACGATCGCCACTGAGCTTCCGAGCGCAAGCCAGACACCCCAGCCGAGCGACAGCGAGAAGGCACCTTCCTGTGGCGCCGGGCGCTCGACCATGCGGAACAGCACGCAGAGAGTCGCCATGGCACCGACGAGCGCAATCTGACCGCCGCCCGGCTCAGAGGTCCCGGCCAGGCGAAACAGCGCCGCAAGCAGCGCGATTGCGGCGAGTATGAGCAGGATGATGTTGAGGTATTTCAGCACCTGATGTGCGCTCAGCGTGGCGACCTGATGACCGGCGAACGCGCCGAATCCCGCGCCGAGCGTTTTTGCCTGGGCCTGGAGGGCGGCGTTTCCGTACTGCTGGGCCACGCTGTTGAGCGTCTGCTGGGCGGAGGACGCTCCGCCGGCCGTGAGACTGACCACGTACCACGGCAGGAAGACCGACAACCCGAGCAGCGCCGCCCCGACTGCTGTGATGAGAGACCCCAAACGTAGGCGATCGTCAACCATGGAGGGCAAGCATCGGCCGGCCGGTGGCCCAGCCTGAGCCGGCGGCGCCGTTCTAAACACGGGTATGCCGACTGTGACTGCGGGCTACGAACCATCGCCGGCTTTGCGGCGTTCAAGACTCACCTGAGCGCTCACCCGAGCCTAGTTGGGCGTCTAGGTCTCGTCCGGCCGGTCGTGCCGGTAGGGGTCCTTGGGCGAGCGATCGTGGGAGAGGGACTCGCGCGACCGCGTGGTCAGCTGCTCGATCGCATCGGCCAGATGCGGCGGCGCGATGTTGTAGTCGCCATTGCTCGGTGCGGATCTTGTGTGCCTCGAACAGGACGTCGGCGTGCGTGTGTCCGGCGGGCGGCTCGAAGCGGTAGGAGGCAAGCTCGATGAGCAGCCCGAGCGGGTCGGTGAAGTAGATCGAGTCCATGAACCCGCGGTCCTTGATGCCGCTGTGCTCGATCCCGCGCTCATCGAGCCGCTCGACTGTCTGCGCGAACGTCGCCTGGGAGAGCGCGAAAGCGAGATGGTGCACGCAGCCCGGGTCGGTAGGGGTGCGCCCCGGATCCGGCCGGCGGTCCTCGTTCGTGAAGATCGTGATGAGGCGACCATCGCCAGGATCAAAGTACAGGTGGCTCTCGGCGGGTTTGTCGAGGTTGGGCTGCTCGAACACGAAGGGCATCCCAAGCACGCCCTCCCAGAAGTCGATTGACGTCTGGCGATCGGCGCCCACCAGCGTGATGTGGTGCAAGCCTTGGCTCTGGATCTTGCGCATGGGATCGTCGTCCTTCCGTTGAGGGCCGTGGCGGGTTCACGCGTCAGAGTCGGAGGAGATCTTGGCCCTCAAAAACCGGGGCCGACTTTCGATCCGGCGCCATGCAGGGCAAGCGTACGACATCCCGCTCGCGTCTTCCCTTCGCGCGATGGCAGTCCGGAGCCCTCAGAAGCTGATGCCGTGAAGGAGCAGAAAGGACGTCACCGAGGGGCGCAGGGGCGCGAACGTATTCGAGATCCGCGACGGCAAGGTGATCCGCCTCGACGCCTACTTCGACGAACGAGCCGCCCTCGCCGACCTCGGCCTCCAGGACGGAGTAGGCGATGTCGCAGAGACGGCGCTAGTGATCGTCGGGAAGCCTGGACCGTCCGTCGGACGGTGGGCGATTCTCGGCGCGTCGTCGAGAAGCGAAAAACCAAGCGCTAGCAGGGCTTTTCTCTAGTGCCGGAGGAGGGACTCGAACCCCCGACACGCGGATTATGATTCCGCTGCTCTAACCAGCTGAGCTACTCCGGCGGGGTGGCGCAGTTTAGCCTCAGTGCACATGACGCCCCCAATCCTACTCGCGGTCCCAAACGTATCGGAGGGCCGCGACCCGGAGACGATCGCGGCCATCGGCGAGGCAATCGCGGGCGTCGACGGTGCGAGCGCGAGTGGCGTGCGTCTGCTTGACGTTCATTCCGACGGGGATCACCATCGCTCGGTGTTCACGCTCGCGGGGCGACCCGGCGAGCTGGCTGACGGGTTGCTCCGCGGGGCCAAGGAGGCGGTGCGGCGTGTCGACGTGATGAGCGCCCGCTCCGGCGAGGAGCCGTCGAGTGGGCAGCATCCGTACGTCGGGGCGCTCGACGTGGCTCCGGTCGTGTATCTCGACTCGCGCGACCGCGGCGCCGCATGTGCCGAGGCCCTCGTGGTGGCCGACCGGATCGCCGAGGAGCTCGAGGTGCCGGTGTTTCTGTACGGCGAGCTCACGGCCGCCGCTCACAGGCCGGGGAGGACCCGCGCGGAGCTGCGGCGCGGCGGGGTGGTGGGGCTTGGCCGAGAAGCTGGCAGGAGCGGGCCGATCGGACGACGGTGAGCGGCCGGACTTCGGGCCGCCGCGGATGCATCCGACCGCCGGGGCGACGCTCGTCGCCGCGAGGGAGCCGCTGGTGGCCTTCAACCTGCAGCTCGCGCCGCCGGCGACACTGAAGCGGGCACAGGGGATCGCGGCGCTCCTCCGCGACGGTGGCGCGGAGGGCCTTCCCGGAGTGCGCGCGCTCGGAGTGCAGCTGAGCGGGGCCGTTGCGCAGGTCTCGATGAACATTGAGCGCCCGCTCGAGGTCACCCTCGCGGCGGTCATCGAGGCCGTGAGAAGGCACGCCCGGGTGGACAGCGCCGAGCTGGTCGGACTGGCGCCGCGTGCGGCACTTGAGGATTTTCCAGAGGACGTTCCGCTGCCCGGCTTCGATCCCGCTCGCCACTTGATCGAGAACGCACTAGGCTTCTAGAACATGGCCCAGACCAGGCGCAGGCGCCAGACCAAGCATCGTGGGAACGCGGCCGGCGTGGTCGAGTCGCGGGGTCGCACCGGGCGCAAGCCGACCGCGGCGGAGAAGAGCGGAAAGTCCGGCGAGGCCGCACGGGCGAAACGGAAGAGCCTGGACAGGCGGGATCGTCCGCCCACGTGGCGGGGCGCCTTCTGGCGCGGTCTCGCCGCCGCGATGGTGCTGGTGCTGCTGGCGGGGCTCCTGCTGCACGCCAGCCCAGGGCAGTCCGTTTTCTACTTCGCGTTCGCGCTGCTGGCGTACACCCCGATGAGCTACTACACCGACCAATGGGTGTACCGGCGCCGGCAGCGCAGTAAGACCAAGCGAACCGGTGGCGGAAGGACGGCACCCTGATGCTGGCCGAGCAGCGCAGCCACAGGGCGGGATCGCGATGAGCGTCCCGGATGTGCGCGCGTTCACCGTGGGGCCGGTTCAGGAGAACACCTACATAGTGCGCTCCGGCGGCGATGCGACGCGCGGCGTGATCGTCGATCCCGGCGATGAGGCCGAGCGGCTGCTCGGTGCGGCGGAGTCGCTCGGAGTCCAGCTGGAGGCCATCCTCATAACCCACTGCCACTTCGACCACATCGGGGCGGTCGCTGAGGTCGCGCGGGCGACGGGTGCCGCGGTGTACTGCCCGGAGATCGAGCGGGGCGTGCTGGCGGATGTCATGAGCTGGGTGCCTCCGGGGTTCGGGCCGTTTGAGAGCTACGAGGCCGACCACACGGTGGCGGGCGGCGAGCGGCTGACCTTGGCGGGGCTGGACGTCGAGGTGGTATTCACGCCCGGACACAGCCCGGGACACGTCACCTACGCGATCGCCCCGGCCACGCTCGGAGGCAGCACAGACACGGCAGACGAGGCGCGGGGCGCGGACGCGGAGGGCCGTGCGCTGCTGTCCGGGGACGTGCTCTTCCAGGGGTCGGTCGGCCGCGTGGATCTGCCGGGTGGCGACTGGGCCACGCTCGAGCGCTCGATCGGCGGGCTGCTCAAGGCGTTCCCACCCGAGACGATCGTGTATCCCGGGCACATGGGCGTAACGACGCTGGGCCGGGAGCGCGACACGAATCCGTTCCTGGCCGAGCTGCGCTCCGCGATGGGTGCGGCGGTCGTGCCGGACACGGCCCCAGCCCGACGTTGAGCGCCCCCAAGATCAAAGCGCCACGTGGCACGTTCGACGTGCTCGGCGAGGAAGCGAGTGCGCGCGCGACCCTGGAGGCGAAGGCGCGGGCGATCCTCGAGGGCGCGGGCTATGAGCGGATCGAGACGCCGGCATTCGAGGCGACCGAGCTGTTCGCGCGCGGGGTGGGCGAGTCGACCGACATCGTCCGCAAGGAGATGTTCAGCCTGAACGACGACTCGCTGACACTGCGCCCGGAGGGGACCGCTCCCATATGCAGGGCCTACGTGGAGCACGGCATGCACAAGCGCCGCCAGCCTGTGAAGCTGTGGTACCTGTCGAGCTTCTTCCGCCACGAGCGGGCCCAGGCCGGGCGCTACCGTCAGTTCTGGCAGGTGGGTGCGGAGGCGCTCGGATCGGACGACCCGGCCCTCGACGCCGAGTCCATCGTGCTGCTGGTGGAGCTGCTCGAGCAGGCGGGGGTCAACGGGGGAAGGCTGCGCCTGGCGAGCCTCGGCAGCAAGGAGACCAGGGGCGAGTACCGCGAGTTGCTCAAGGCGCATCTGCGCGCGCATGAGCAGAGCCTCTCGGAGGAGGTACGCAACAGGATCGAGCTGAACCCCCTGCGCGCGTTCGACTCAGACCACGAGGGCACCAGGAGCGTGATGCAGGGTGCGCCGCGGCTGCTCGATCACCTCAGTGACGATGACGCTGAGCACTTCGCGCAGGTGCGAGAGCTCCTCGAGGTGGCGAATGTCTCCTACGAGGTGGACTCGACGCTGGTGCGAGGCCTCGACTACTACACGCGAACCGTGTTCGAGCTCACCTCTGATGCCCTGGGGGCGCAGAGTGGCGTTGGCGGTGGCGGGCGCTACGACGGGCTGGTTGAGCGGCTGGGTGGTCCACCAACGCCGGGCGTGGGCTGGGCGGCGGGCGTCGAGCGGATGATGCTCGCCGGCGACCCCCAGCCCGCGGCGGTCAGCCCCGTCGAGCTGTTCGTGGCGTTCGACAGGGTTGCGAGCCGCCGGGTGGCGTTCGGCGTTCTGGCCGAGGCGCGCTCCGCCGGCCTGAGGGCCCAGATGGAGCTCGGGGGCCGGTCGCTGAAGGGTCAGCTTGGACACGCGAACGCGCTTGGAGCGCACTACGTGGCGATCGTGGAGGGCGAGGAGGCCGTGCTGCGGGACATGGAGGGCGGAGGGCAGGAGCGGATCGCCACGGATACCGTGGTCCACGCGGTGCTGCGGGGCCTGCGCACGCTCTGAGCGTGCCGCACCCTCGCTGAACCCTCGCTGTCCGACGGCACGCTTGCGAAGCGTCCAACGCGTTTCGCACCGTTCAACTCTTCTCGGCGAAATGCCGAAGGTGTGGGCAATGACCCAGATCTCTCGCCCGTTTCAGATCGCTCTCCTTGCGATGGGCCTGTTCGCGGCAGTTTGGTTCTTCGTGCTGCAGGGCCACTCGGCAAGCACCTCCGGCTCGGGCTCGTCCGCGCCGTCTGCCCCAGCGCAGAGCGGCAAGGCAACGTCCAGCACGCCTGCCGGCTCAAGCGCGGGAAGCGAAAACGCCACCGGTGCTCCGAAGGCCGTCTACCACGGCGCCGCCCCCGGAGTGGAAGGTCTGACCCGTGCCATCGCCAAGGCCCACGGAGCGGTCGAAACGTCCCAGCAGAACGCAAAAGATCTTGAAGCAAAGTCCGCCCAGGCAGCGAGCGAAGCATCCGCCGGGGCCGCCGCCGGCGCATCCGCCGTGGGGTCCAAGCCCACGGTGACGGTCACCTCGACGACCGTCTCGAAGGGCTCCTCGGCGGCTCATGCGGGCGCGACCCACACTGTCACGGTGCACACGCGCACGACGCACGGAGCCGCGGCGAGCAAAGCCGCCTCCACCAGCGGGGCCGCGGCGAGCGGCGGATCGGCGAAGTCCCCTCCCCGCATGCAGGCGACCGTGGAAGCTGAGCTCAAGCAGGGCAAGCTCGTGGCGATCCTATTCTGGAACCCGAGGGCATCGGTCGACAAGACGGTGCAGCGAGAACTGCAGCTGGTCGGTCACAAACGCGGAGGCAAGCTCGCGGTTCACGATGCGCGCGCTGCCCAGGTCGGATCGTTCGGCTCGGTCACCCGGGAAGTGCAGGTCTACCAGACGCCCACGATCCTGATCGTCAACGGGCATGGGCAGACGACGACGGTGACCGGACTCACGGACACCTTCGCGATCGAACAGGCGATCAACGAAGCAAAGCACCCGTAGCGCCTAGACTCGACCGGGTGACGACCGCCGAGAGCCTGGCCCACCATCTCGAACGCCCACTCGGGCGCGGGCATTCGCCCGAGCACTCCGCCACCGGCGCCGCCGGCGGCGCGGCGTGCGGCGATCTGATCCGGATCTCCATCGCCATCGATCCGGACAGTCCCGACGGGTGCATCGAAGATGCCGGCTTTGACGCGAGCGGGTGTGGAGCGATCGTGGCGGCCGGCAGCGCCTCGGTGGGCCTGCTGCGCGGCGCCCCCCTTCTGGCAGCGGCGCAGATCAGCGCTGACGAGATCGCGCGGGGAGCTGGGCGGGCTCAGCGTCGCCAAGCGCCACGCAGCGGAGCTCGCGGCCGACGCGCTGCACCGTGCCCTGGGGGGCGCGGCACGCGAGCACGCGGCGCTCGGGCAGGCGAAGGGGCGCACGCTGGTGGCGATGAGCGGTGGGGTGGACAGCACGGTCGCGGCGCTCCTGGTGGCACAGGGTGGTGCACAGGCCGTCGCGGTGACGCTCGAACTGTGGTCTGACCCCGAGAACGACGGCGAGAGCAGCTGCTGCTCGGCGCAGGCGGTGAGGGGCGCACGCGAGCTGGCCCACGGCCTGGGGATGCCCCACCTCTCGATCGACCTGCGCGACGAGTTCCGGGCCGGGGTGGTCGATCGCTGGCTCTCAGGTCACGCTGCCGGAGAGACGCCCAACCCGTGCGTGCGCTGCAACGGCAACGTCCGACTCGATGCCATGCTTGAACTGGCCGACCGGCTCGGGTCCGAGACGCTCACGACGGGACACTACGCGCGAGTGTCCGACGGTCCGCTACTGCGCACCGCCGCCGACCTGGGCAAGGACCAGAGCTACGTGCTCTCCGCGCTCGCACCCGACTCGCTCGCACGTCTGCGGTTTCCGCTGGGTGAGATGCGTAAGCCTGAGGTTCGCGAGCTGGCGCTGAAGGCCGGTCTCGCGGTGGCCGGGCGGCGGGATTCGCAGGACCTGTGCTTTCTGGCGGGCACCCGTCAGAGCGCTTTTCTGGAGCGCCACGGGGGTCTCGAGCCACGGCCCGGGGCGATCGTCGACCGACGGGGGCGCGTTCTCGGCGAGCACGCCGGGGCGCACGTCTTCACCGTCGGCCAGCGCCACGGCCTCGGCATCGGGGGAACGGATCCGCTGTATGTGCTCGCGACCGACACCCGCGCCAACACCGTCACGGTCGGCCGCCGCGATGAGCTGCTCGTGCGCGGAATGGCCGTGCGCGAGGCGACCCTCCACCGCGACGGAGGGTGCGTGGACGGTGTGCGGGTGCGATCGCATGGGCGACGGTTCGCCTGCCGCCTGCGCGGCGGCCCGAGCGCGGGCCGTCACGCGCGCGTGAGCCTCGAGCTATCAGAGCCGGTGGAGCGCACCGCGCCCGGCCAGCTCGCGTGCATGTACGCGGGCGACGTGGTCGTCGGCTACGGCACCATCGCGGCCTAGCGGCCCGGACACGGCCCAAGGTCGTACGTGAACCCTAAGATGGCTCGCTCGATGACTTCGGATGAGATCCGCGAGCGCTACCTGAGCTTCTTTGAGGAGCGCGGGCACCGGCGCATCCCCTCGGCGTCGCTCGTGCCCTCCGCTCACGACCCCTCGGCGCTTTTGACCGTGGCGGGGATGCACCCGCTGAAGCCCTACTTTCTCGGCCAGGAGACGCCGCCCGCTCCATGCCTTACGAGCTGTCAGAAGGTGTTTCGTACGGTCGACATCGACAACGTCGGCAACACCGCCAGGCACCTGACGTTCTTTGAGATGCTGGGCAACTTCTCCTTCGGCGACTACTTCAAGGGAGAGGCGATCGGGCTCGCCTGGGAGCTCTCCCGCGAGGTGTTCGGGTTTGCCGCGCAGGACATCTGGGTGACGGTCTTCGAGGGCGACGATGGCCTGGGCCTTGGTCCCGACGAGGAGGCGATCACCTACTGGCGCGAGCTGGGGGTGGAGCCCGAGCGGATCGTCGAATGCCCGCGCTCTGAGAACTTCTGGCAGGCGGGGCCGACGGGTCCGTGCGGACCTTGCTCTGAGCTGTACTTCGATCGCGGCGCCGCCTACGGCTCGCCCGAGGATCGCCCCGGGCGAGGAAAACGAGCGGTTCCTCGAGTACTGGAACCTGGTGTTCATGCAGTATGAGCAGACACCCGGAGCGGACGGGGCACGCTCGACCCTCAAGCCCCTTCCGGCCAACAACATCGACACCGGCCTGGGCCTCAACCGCATGGCGGCGATCCTCCAGGAGAAGTCCTCGGTGTTCGAGACAGACCAGTTCCAGCCCCTGATCGAGTTGGGCGAGCAGCTCTCGGGCAGGCGCTACGGTGCGGACTTCGCCAGCGACCGCGCGCTTCGCATCCTCGCCGATCACACCCGCGCGATGACGTTTCTCGTGGCCGACGGGGTGGTGCCCTCAAACGAGGAGCGTGGCTATGTGCTGCGTCGGGTCATGCGCCGCGCGATCCAGCAGGGCCTCTTCCTCGACCTGCCTCCCGGCTTCCTCACCCGTTATGCCACGCGGGTCACCGAGCTGATGGGCAGTGCCTACCCGGAGCTCAGCGAGCGCCATGCGGCGATCGAGGAGTGGCTGTCGGCCGAGGAGCAGGGCTTCGGGCGCACGCTTGCGCAGGGCATGGCCACGCTTCGTCAGTACATCGATGATGCGCGCACGGCCGGCCGGGACTCGGTGCCCGCGGGTGAGGTGTTCAGGCTGCACGACACGTTCGGCTTCCCCTATGAGATGACCAGCGAGCTGCTCACGGCAGAGGGCCTGTCGATCGAGGGCGATTTCGAGGAGCTCATGGAGGAGCAGCGCGCGCGCGGACGGGCGAGTGCCCGCGGAGGCGGCGCGGGCGCCGGGCATCTCCGGGAAGCGGTCAGCTCGTTCGTCGGCGACAGTGACTTTCAGACGCGTTTCACCGGCTATGAGAGCGCAGAGCGGAAGACCATCGTGGGCGCTATCCAGAGCATCGACGGGAACCTGGTTGCGGGCGGTGAGGACGGTGCGGCGGAATCGCCGGGAGCGCGGTATCTCCTCAAGCTGACCGAGTCGCCGTTCTACGCCGCCGGTGGCGGTCAGGTCGCCGACGTGGGCACGATCGAGTGCGAGAACGGCGACTGCCGCGCGCGCGTACAGGACGTGTTCAGGCTCGGCGAAGATCAGGCGCTGACGGTGATCGTCGAGGAGGGCGCTCTACATGTCGGAGAGCCCGTGCTCGCCCGTGTGGATCGTGTCGCCAGGCACGCGACCGAGTGCAATCACACCGCCACCCACCTGCTCCAGGCCGCGCTGCGCGAGCGCGTGGGCGGACACGTCCACCAGGCGGGCTCCTACGTGGGGCCGGACAAGCTGCGCTTCGACTTCAGCCACGGCCAGGCGCTGAGCGCTGAGGAGCTCCACGATGTCGAGGATCGAGTCAACGGGTGGATAGCCCGCAACGATCCAGTGCGCCCGATCACGACGACGCTCCCAGAGGCCAAGCGCCTCGGCGCGATGGCCCTGTTCGGCGAGAAGTACGGCGATGTCGTGCGGATGGTGGAGATCGGCCAGGGCGATTACTCTCGCGAGCTGTGCGGTGGCACGCACGTGCGCTCCACCGCCGAGATCGGCCCCTTCCATATCCTCTCGGAGACCTCGAGCGCGGCCAATGTGCGGCGCATCGAGGCAGTCACGGGACCGGCCGCGGTGGAGCTCTTGCGCGAGCACGACCGCCTCCTGAAGGACATCGCGGCAGCGCTACGCACCCCGCTGGAGGACGCCTCCGAGGCGGTGCGCACGCGTGAGCTCGAACGCAGGACCCTTGAGAAGGCGCTCAGGGACGGCCTGCCCGGGACGGGTGGCGCAGGCGAGGTGGACGTGGCCTCGCTCGCCTCGAGCGCGGAGGAGATCGCGGGCGCGATGGTGCTGACAGCGATCGTCGAGGTCCCCGACGCCAAGGCGCTTCTGACGGTCATCGATCGGTTGAAGGGCCTCGTTCCCGGCGGCGCAATCCTCTTGGGCGCAGCAGCCGATGGGCGGGTGCATCTCGTCGCGAGCGTTGCCCCCGAGTTGGTCGCGCGGGGGATCAAGGCCGGGAGTGTGGTCAAGCAGGCGGCCGAGATCGTGGGTGGAGGGGGAGGTGGGCGTGACACGATGGCGCAGGCGGGCGGACGCCATCCGGAGAAGCTGCCAGACGCGATCGAGGCTGCTCGGGCGGCGATCGAGGCGGCGCTTGAGACGGGCTGATGCGTGTGCTCGCCCTGGATTACGGGAGCGCGCGCTGCGGTTGCGCGGTGAGCGACCCCACCGAGACGATCGTCACGCCGATTGCGCCCCTCGGGAATGTCGGCAGCCGGCGCGGGCTGCGGGCGCTCGTGCAGCTGGTGGCGGACCGCGAGGTCGAGCGCGTGGTTGTCGGCCTGCCCTTGTCGCTTCGGGGCACCGACACCGACCAGACGCGCGAGACGCGGGAGTTTGTCCGTCGGCTCGCTCTGCGCCTGGGTGAGGGTATCCCGGTGGAGATGCACGACGAGCGCTTCACCACGCGGATGGCCCAGGGGATGCAGGGGTCGTTCACCGAGAGCGAGGACTCGCGGGCGGCGGCACTGCTCTTGGAGAGCTGGCTCGCGACCCGATCGCGTTAGGGTCCGGTCGTTGTCACGCGAGAGCCGATCACAGCACGCACGCGAACGTAGCGAGGAGGAACGCGAGCGCGATCGCTCCGAGCGCGAACGCCGGCGCGCCGGCAGGGGCGCGTCGAGCCGGGGAGGCGAGTCCCTCGGGGAGTCCTCCGCCGTGGAACAGGTGCCCGCCACACGGTCGCCGGTCGAGGAGCCCCCCGAGATCCCGTCCACGGTCGCGCCTCCAGATGTTCCCACGGAGCGCACCGAGATCCCGCCCACGCTGGAGCCTCCCACCGTGCCCGCGGAGTCTCTGCCCCCGCAGATCGCCGAGGACCTTCCACTGCCGCTGGGCGATGTCCAGGACGCTCAGGCTGCGCCCGCGCCATGGGTGCCGTCGGCGTCCTACGACTTCCCCGCGCCGGCAGTGGCAGCGGCGGGACGCTCGGGGCGCCGTCCGGGCCGGCGATCGGCGCTCGCGCGCGTGGGTGCGGTGTTCGCGCTCGCGGCGGCGGCACTGGCCGTCTGGCTGGTGCTGCAGTCGCTGGTCGGGTCAGGGCACTCCAAGCCGGTGGCGGCCCCCGCGGTGGTGAGGGTGGTGATCCCGGAGGGCAAGACCCGCCTTCAGATCGCGCAGATCGCGCAAGCCGATGGCCTCGTCGGCAGCTATCGGGTCGCGTCGAGGCGGTCTCCGCTTCTCAACCCCGCGCACTACGGGGCGCCGCGCGGCACGCCTGACCTCGAAGGCTTCCTGTTTCCGGCCACCTACGACATGAATCCCCACACCAACGTCACACGCCTCGTGGATGAGCAGCTCACCACCTTCCGGCAGCGGTTCGGCGCGAGCGAGATCCGGCGCGCACATGCGCTCGGCGTGACCGCGTATGAGCTTCTCATCGTGGCCTCGATGGTCGAGCGCGAGGCGCTGACAGACCACGACAGGCCCCTGATCGCGGCGGTCATCTACAACCGCCTGCGCCAGGGGATGCCGCTGGGCATCGATGCCACGATCTACTACGCCGTGGAGCTCCAGAAGGGTGTCGCCACCTACACCCACGAACTGACCACGGCGCAGCTGCACATCGAATCGCCGTACAACACACGGACCCACAAAGGCCTGCCTCCCACGCCGATCTCCAACCCCGGCGTGGCCTCGATCGAAGCCGCCGCCCATCCGGCGCATGTTCCCTTCCTCTACTACGTCGCTGCCGCCGACGGTTGCGGTGAGCAGACGTTCTCCACCACCTTCGCCCAGTTCGAACGCGATGCGGCCGCCTACCAGGCGGCGGTCGCAAAGAACGGCGGACATCCCCCGGCCTGCAAGGGCAAATGATGCCCCGCTTGGGCGTTCTCGGCTGGCCGGTGGCGCACAGCCGCTCGCCGGCGATCCACAACGCCGCGTTCGCCTCGCTGGGGATGGCCGGCTGGCGCTATCAGCGCCTCCCGGTTCCGCCGGAGCTGTTCGAGCAGACGACCCGCGCTTTGGAAGCGTCCGGCTTCATCGGGGCCAACGTGACGATTCCCCACAAGGAGGCTGCGCTTCGGCTGGCCGACCGAGCGAGCGAGGCGGCGAGGGCGATCGGCGCGGCCAACACGCTGACATTCGGCCCCGAGGGCGTGATCGCGGCGGAGAACACCGACGCACCGGGCCTGATCGCGGCCCTCGGGGTGTCGCCGGGGGGGATGAGCGCGCTGGTGCTGGGCGCCGGTGGCAGCGCGCGCGCAGCGGTGTGGGCGCTGCGCGAGGCGGGTGCGAGCGAGGTGTCGGTCTGGAACCGCACCCCCGAGCGCGCCCGCGCCCTGGCGCGCGATCTGGGCGTGCGGGCCGTCAGCCATCCCGAGCGCGCCGAGATGCTCATCAACTGCACCTCGGTCGGTCTGGAGCGATCCGCCGGGCGCCCGGAGCCGCTCAAGGGGACGCCTGACATGGACGCCGGCGCGCGAGAGCCCGCGGCCGCAGGGCGCGACCCGCTCAACCAGCTTGAGCTCACCCCCGAGCGGGTGGGTGAGTACCGGTATGTCGTCGACCTGGTCTACAACGCCCAGGGGCCGACCCGGTTGCTCACCGTCGCCGCCGAGCAGGGCGCAAGCACGCTCGACGGGCTCGAGATCCTGCTGGCGCAGGGCGCGGCCAGCTTCGAGCTGTGGACCGGACGGCCGGCGCCGCTGGCGGCCATGCGCGGCGCCCTGCGCGACGCCGACGCATAGGCTCGGGAGTTCGTACCTTCGTCCAGTCGGTGGAAGCGCCGATTGCACGCGCTAATGGGGTTGCGCCGATCTGTCGATGGGCGTGGCATGGACATTGACTTCGCAGATCTGCTCATGGAGGTCGTCTCCCGCCGGGCCTCTGACCTTCACCTGAGCGCAGCGGCGCATCCCACCGTCCGCGTGCGCGGGCGCCTGACGCCGCTCGAGGACTATCCAAAGCTGTCCTCGACCGACACCCGGGAGATCGTCTACTCGATCCTCACCGGCGACCAGCGCCAGCGCCTGGAGACCAACTGGCAGCTGGACTTCGCCTACTCGATCCCCGGTCATGCGCGCTTCCGTGTCAACGCCTACTACCAGCGCGGTGCGATCGGCGCAGCCTTCCGCCTGATTCCGTTCGGCCTGACCTCAATCGACGACCTGGGCCTGCCGGCGGCGGTGCATGAGTTCACGCGCAGACCACGTGGATTCGTGCTTGTGACCGGCCCGACCGGTTCGGGAAAGTCGACATCGCTCGCGGCGATGATCGACGAGATCAACCGCACGCGTGCGGAGCACATCATGACGATCGAGGACCCGATCGAGTTCCTGCACACCCACAAGAAGTGCCTCGTCAACCAGCGCGAGCTGGGCTCGGACGCGCAGAGCTTCTCGGAGGCGCTGAAGGCCGCCCTGCGCCAGGACCCCGACGTGATCCTGGTCGGGGAGATGCGCGACCTGGACACGATCTCCACCGCGCTGACCGCTGCGGAGACCGGCCACCTGGTGTTCGCCACGCTTCACACCCAGGACTCGGCTCAGACGATCGACCGCGTGATCGACGTGTTCCCCGCCCATCAGCAGGGCCAGGTGCGCGTGCAGCTGTCGGTCGCGCTGCAGGGCATCATGACCCAGCAGCTGCTTCCGACCGCCGACGGCTCCGGCCGCGTGGTCGCATGCGAGGTGCTCGTGCCAAACCCCGCCGTGCGCAACCTGATCCGCGAGGGCAAGACCCACCAGATCTACTCGGTCCTGCAGACCAGCTCGGCGACCGGCATGCAGACGATGGATGCCTCGCTGGCCACGCTCGTGCGCCAGGGCAAGATCACCCGCAAGCTCGCCGAAGCCCGCTCGTCCACGCCGGAGGAGCTTGGGCGCCTGCTCGGCGCTGCGTCGCTCGCGGCCGCATAGGGACACGCGAACATGAGCACATACGTCTTCAAAGCGATCGACCTCGCCGGGACAAAGGCGGGCGGAGAAGTCGAGGCCGAGTCAAAGCAGGCGGTCGCCGACCAGCTGAAGTCACGCGGTCTGATCGTCCTGGATGTCGCCGACAAGCACAACTCGCGCGAGATCGAGCTCTCCTTCCTGAAGCGGGTCAAGCCTGCAGAGCTGGCGGTCTTCTCGCGACAGCTCTCCACGATGATCTCCTCCGGGATGAGCATCCTGCGCTCCCTCTACGTGCTCGAGGAGCAGACCGAGAGCAAGTTCCTGAAGGAAACCATCGTGGCCGTGCGCAAGGACGTCGAGGCGGGCCTGGCGCTGAGCGACTCGATGGAGCGCCATCCGAAGGTGTTCAGCCCCCTGTTCGTCGCCATGACGCGGGCCGGGGAGGCTGGCGGTGTGCTCGAGGACGCCCTCATGCGCGTCGCCGATCAGCTTCAGAAGGATGCCGCCCTGCGCCGTCAGATCCGCTCGGCGATGGTGTATCCGATCCTGGTCATCGTCTTCGCGGTCGGCGTGATGATGGCACTCGTTGCATTTCTGGTGCCGGTGTTCGTGGGCGTCTTCAAGCAGTTCGGCGGAGAACTGCCGGCTCTCACCCAGGTCTCCGTGACGCTTTCCCACATCGTCACCGGCTATTGGTGGCTGATGTTCCTGGTGACAGGAGGTGTCATCTTCGCGTTCGTGAAGTGGAAGAAAACGTCATGGGGGCGTCGGCAGTGGGACCACTTCCGGCTGCGCGTGCCCATGAAGATCGGCTCAATCGTCCAGCAGGTCGCGGTCGCGCGCTGGTCGCGCACGCTCTCCTCGCTGACGAGCGCCGGCGTGCCGCTGCTGCTGGCACTGGAGATCACCGGTCGCACCGCCGGCAACGTCGCCGTCGAGGAAGCCATGGACGGCGTGATCGCCTCGGTCAAGCGAGGGGGCACGATCGCTGCGCCGCTGGCACAGGCCCCGGTCTTTCCCACGATGGTCACCCACATGGTGGGCGTCGGCGAGGAAACCGGCGCGCTGGACGCGATGCTGAGCAGGGTGGCCGAGTTCTACGAGGAACAGGTCGAAGCGTCGGTCAAGGCGCTCACCTCGATCCTCGAGCCGGTGATGATCATCGTGATCGGAAGCATCGTCGGCTTCATCGTCATCTCGATGTACCTGCCGCTGTTCGAAGTCTACAACCACATCGAATAGGCGACGCGCGCCTGAAATGGCTCAGCAGAGCCATCTACAGGTGTCCGTGCGGCGGTGCTTGTCAGCGACGTGTCATCGAGAATCGTGGCGACCTCTGTGCGGCCTGCGCGTCCGACCGCGGGCGCAGGTGGGTGTACGTGCTGAGCGCATACGCCGGGCCCGCGACGTCCCGCTCGAGCTGCTGGACCTCGCGCTGCGCCCGGAGTGCATCCACGGTCGCGGGTCGAGCGCGATCGTGCGCTCTGACCGCTTGGACTTGGGTGGCCCGAACGCATAGCCCGGCCTGCGGCTGCCGTCATCGTTCCGTCCAGCGGCCTGAGGAGGCGCCGTGGCAATACGTTAGATCCGGTCTCGACTCGGACGTCAACGTCGGGACAGATGCGCCACACTTGGCGTAGAGCAGACGTGGCAGAACCAAGAAGCGGGCGGGTTGGCTCATCGAATCGTCCTCACGACGAGGGGGCCGCGTTGTCGCGCGGGAGTGTGCCATCCCTGCGCTACGACGATGACTCGGGCGCCCGACGTGTCTATTTGCTCGAGGGCAGCCGCGACGTGAGGATCGGGCGCGGCGAGGATGCCGATCTGCGCTTGTGGTGGGATCTAAGCGTCTCCTTGGTGCACGCGGAGATCGTCCGGCTAGGGGCGCACTGGCTCATCGGCGACGACGGTGTCTCGCGCAACGGGACGTTCGTCAACGGCGAGCGGCTCAGAGGGCGCCGGCGCCTGCGCCATCGTGACGTGGTACGCGTGGGAGGCACGACCCTTGCGTTCAATGATGCGTCCGCTCGGCGGCGGGATGCGACAACGATCACTGATACGGCGGTCACGACCGGAACGGTCACGTTGCTGTTCACGGACCTAGTCGGGTCGACTGAGCTGATGGACCGTTTGGGCGACGACGCAAGCGAGCGCCTGAGGCGCAAGCACTTTGCAATTCTGCGCGAGGCGGCGAGCGGACACGGCGGCAGGGAGGTAAAGAACCTGGGCGATGGGTTAACGCTGGCGTTTCCGAGTGCCCTCAGCGCAGTTGTCTCCGCAGTGACGATGCAGCAGCGAGTCGCCGCCTACAAGGACGAGGACGCCGACCCTGCGATGGGACTGCGGATAGGCTTGAACGCGGGCGAGGTGATCAGCGTCGAGGACGACTATTTTGGTGCCTCAGTCGTGGTGGCCAAGCGCTTGTGCGATCGGGCCGATGCCGCACAGATCCTCTCGTCCGACGTGGTGCGGTCACTGGTGGGAAACTGGAGTGAACACCGGTTCAGGCCAGTTGGAGTCGTGCAACTGAAGGGATTTGCCGAGCCGGTCACGGTGTTCGAGCTGGAATGGCGTGACGCCGAGTGACGCCGTGCGTGTTCGCCCGCGAGCGCGGGCTGGGCCTCGTTCGCCGAGGCGTGGAAGCGGGCGCTGGATAGCGTCGAGAGCAGGGAGACGCGGGAAGTGCTCAGGAGCACCCCGCCGGCGTGGCGGGACGGCTATGAGCGGCGCGAGAGCAAGGTGTCGGCGTCCGCGTGATGTACGGATTGATGCATACTCGCCGCATGACGTCCGAGGAGTCCACGACCCCCGACCAGGTGGAGCTTACGCGCAGGGTGTTTGAGACCGGCAATCGCCATGACCTCGACGCAGTCCTGAGCTTCTACGCACCTGACGCGACGTTGGACCTTTCTGACGCCGCGCTCGGAACTTTCGAGGGTGTGGCGGCGATTGGGAGCTTTCTTGAGGACTGGTGGGGGACGTGGGGGAGCAGGTGGCCGAGGTCGAGGAGAGTGTCGATCTCGGACGCGGCGTGGTGTTTGCGCTGGTCTGTGAAGACGGTCGCATGGCGGGGAGCGATAGTCACGTCCAACAGCGGCGAGGGTGGGTCCTTCTGTGGGTCCAGAACGTGATCTCGCGGGCGACGGCGTACCTCGACATCGACAAGGCTCGTGCCGGCGCCGAACGTCTCGCCGAGGAAAGGCCGTAGGCGATGTCGCAGCGGAGCGTGGAGCTGTTGCGTCGCGGTTTCAACGAGATGAATCGCGTCGGGATCGGCAACATGAATCTCGCCTTGTACTTTCACCCCGATGTGGAGTACCTGCCACTTCGATCTGCGATGGAGGGCGCATATCGTGGCATCGCAGGCATCGAAAGATTCACCGCTGACACCGAGGATGTCTTCGAGACGTTCGAGCCGCGATACGAGTTTCTCGACCTCGGCGAGCGGGTCTTGGCCTGGGGCGTGGTCCACGTCCGGGCGAGGGGCAGTGGCATCGAGACGAACATCCCCACGGCCAGCGTCTTCGACTTTCGCGACGGCAAGATCGTGCGCTGGTTGGACTTTGGCGAAAAGGACAAGGCCCTCGAAGCCGTGGGGCTTGCGGGCTAGGCGATGTCACACGAGAACGTGGAGATCGCCAGGCGGGCATACGACGCCTACAACCGGCGCGACATCGACGCGATGCTCGCTCTCGCCACCGCCGACTGCGTGATGATCTCCCAGCTGCTGGACGCAAGTGCAGAGTTCCGTGGACGCGATGGCCTCGTGCGCTACTACGCGATGCTCAACGAAAGCTGGGAGGAGTTCCGCTCGGTGATTGAGGAGGCCCACGATCTGGGCGACCACGTGCTCACGCTCAATCGCAGCACGGCACGCGGAAAGGGCAGCGGTATGGATGTCGATGCGCCGACGGCAGCGGTCTTCGACTTTCGCGACGGCAAGATCTCGCGCGTCCGCCTATATCTCGACCGGGCCGAAGCGTCGCGGGAGGCGGGCCTCACCGAGTAGCCGTCAGGGTCGAGTCACCTGCAGGCGCTGTCCGCGAATCGACAGCGACACACGGCCGTCGAGCAGTTCCAGGAGCTCCTCGCCCACGAGCTCGCGCCGCCAGCCGCGCAGCGTGCGCACGTCGGCCTCGGCGTCGGCGCTGGCGTCGTTGGCGCTCGTCCGCCGAGCGGCGACGATCGCCTGAAGGTCGGCACGGCTGGCAAGGAGCTCATAGGCGAGTCGCGCCTCGCGGGCGCGGGCGCGCAGGAGCGCCTCGGCCAGCGAGACGAGCGGCGCGTCCTCGGGCCTGGGCCCCGGCGGGCGCGAGCTCTGCGACGACGGATCGGGCGGAAGCGCCTGCGCACGGCGCACCACCTCCAGGAGCTCGTCCGCGCGCCCGCGCATGCCGCCGGCCCCGAGTCCGCGAATCCTCTCGAGCTCGCCTCTGGACGACGGTCTGCGCTTGGCGATCTCCATCAGCGCCACGTCGCTCAGGACGCTCTGAACCGGCCGGTCCTGCCGCGCGGCCCTCTGCTCGCGCCAGTCGACCAGCTCGCGCGCGATCGGACGTGCCGAGGCGTTCAGCCCGCCGACACGGGGTAGGCGCGCGAAGATCGCCTCGGGATCGCGCTCATCGCTCGAGCGCTCGAGCGGCTCGCACTCCTCGTATGCCCACTGCAGACGTCCGCGCTCCTGCAGGCGGCGCTCGAGCTCGGCCGCCAGTGCGAGCAGGTGCACGACATCCTCGCGCGCATACGCACGCTGCTCGGCTGACAGCGGGCGGGTGTCCCAGCGCGTGAAGCTCGCGCTCTTGGCCACCCTCACGCCGAGTATCTCCGCCAGCAGCGACTCGTATGAGGCCTGTGCCCCCATCCCCGCGAAGCCGGCCGCGACCTGCGTGTCGAACACGTTCCTCACGTCTGTGCCAAAGCGCCTGCGCATCAGCGCGACGTCCTGCCGGCCGGCGTGCACGACCACCTGGATGGCGGGGTCCTCGAGGACCGCGGCCAGCGGAGCCCCGTCGAGGTCCTCGGCCAGGGGATCGACGATCTCGATCCGCTCCGCCCCGTCGGCACCGTCCGGAATCGCGAGCTGGACGAGGCACAGGAGCGTGCGGTAGCGCCCCTCGCCCATGAACTCGGTGTCGAGCGCGATCTTGCCCGCCGCTCGCGCGCCGAGCGCGAACGCCTCCAGGGAGGAGCGATCCTCGACGCTCACCCGGGCGCTCCAGGGAGCCGCCACAGCACCCCGCCGCGGTCGAGACCCGCCTGGCGGGACACGTCGGTCCCGTGGGCCCGAATCCACCGCGCCGGCGCCGAGCAGGCGGCGCTCGACCGTCGACGCGTGCTTGCCGCAGTTGGAGGCCAGGAAGGCGTAGCGGACCTCACCCCGTGCAATCAGCTGCTTCAACTTCGGGACGCTGATGAACACGCGTGCGCCATAGCTGGTCAGCACCGCGATCGGCCGCGCGTCCTTGACGATCAGCGACCCGACCTGCGTGGCCGACGCGGCCGCGACCTCGTAGCGAGCCGTGCCCTGATGGGCACGCAGATAGTCGCTCAGCAGCCGCTGCTCTTCACCGGGCAGGGCACCGACGTAGCCGGCGTCACTCACCCGGTCGCGGACCGCGCGCATGTCGACGCTCACGGGGATCGCCAGGACCGCGATCAGCGTCAACGCCAGCACCCCCGCCGCAAGGAGGGGCGAACCCGGCGCCGAGGGGATCACCGACAGGCGCGCCAGGGTGGCGAGCACGATCGCTCCAAGCGCCCCGCTCAACACGATCCACCACACGGTCGGCCGGCCGTAGAGCAGGCGCTCGGCGTACACGATCACGATCACCAGTGTTGTCAGGAGCATCACGAAGCGCACCCGCCCGGTCAAGGAGCTCGCCCACGCCGCGCCGCACCCGAGCATTGCGGCGACCGCCGGCGTCAGGCCCTCCACATAGCGTGGGTGCAGGCGTGTCATGTAGCTGAACAGAACGATGCCTGTCAGCACCCAAACACCGAGGCCGGCCGCCAGTGCACGCCGAACCCGCACTCTGTCGGTGAGGACCGTATCCCCGCCGGCTCGCCCGGATCGGCTGGATCGCCCGATCCTGGATCGCCCGGATCCCCGGCTGCGGCGGCCCGGTATCGGACTCGGAGCCGCCCGCCTCTCGAGGCCGCACATCGCCGAGCAGCGCGGGGATTCCGAGCAGCAGGGCGGCCAGCAGAACGAGGCCCAGCCGCTCGCCCGACAGGGGCCCGATCCGCGCCAGCAGGCGCGTGGGCGAGGGCGGGACGATCGGGATGTGATCGCGCTCTGACTGCGTGGCCACCGGGTAGCGGTGGCCGGGTTCGTAGCTGGTCTGCTGCGGTTCCGGCGATTTACCGCCCAGCCGGTCGATGCCGTTGAACACGAATGCGGCGTTCCACGCGCTGCCATTGGTCGAGCCGATCGCAAATGGCCGATCATGCGCCGGAACGAGGAGCGTCGCCGTCAGCCAGGCCAGCGCGACGGCCACATACACGCAGGCGGCCGCCGCCAGCCTGAGCAGGCGCCGCCGACGCGGGCCGGGCAGCCCCAGATAGGCGAGCACGGCGAGCCCCGCCAGCGCCACCAGCGACTCGAGCAGCTTGACGTCGAACGCGAGCCCGAGCGCGGCCGCTGCGGCCAGCAGCCACGCCGTGCGCCCGGACTCCGCGGCGCGCACCACGAGCAGCAGGGCGAGCACGATCAGCACCATCATCACCGCGTCCATCGTGTCGCTGCGCGAGGTGATCACCTCGATCGGCAGCACCGCCATGGTGATGGCGGCGGCGAGCGCGGCCGGCGCGCTCCACACGCGGCGCAAGGCTGCCCACAGCAGCGGCACGGCGGCCACGCCGGCCAGCGCCTCCGGCAGCTTGAGCGTCAGTCGAGGTGAACCCGAACAGCTTCACGCTCGCGACCTGAAGCCACAGGTCCACGGGCGGCTTGTCGATCGACACGCTTCCGCCGGGCTCGTACACCCCGAAGAAGAAGTTGTGCCATGAGAGCGTCATGCTTCGCACGGCCGCGTCGTAGAACGGGTCGGGCGGCACCTGGCCGAGGTGGAGCAGCCGCAGGATCGCCGCCCCGGTGGTGATCAGAGCCACCACCGCCCACTCCCAGGATGCGGCCCGGCGCTTCCGAGCGGGTCTTCTCATGCGCGGAACGCTAGTCTCATCGCCTCGTGGCGAGCGAGACAGACGACAGCGAGGATCAGGCCGAGGCGTCCCAAGGGCCGCGGGAGTGTATGCCCTGTCGCGGCAGCGGTCGAGTGATCTCGAACCTCGGCGGGACTCCCAGCACGGTCACCTGTCCCTGGTGCGGCGGCGGGCGGGGTGCGCCTCCCCGAGGTGGATGCCCAGGCACGATGGCTCGACGAGGAGGCGGTGAAGGGCGCGGAGAACGACGCGCCCGAGCGACGCGCCCGACGACGCTCCCGGCGACGCGGCGGCGTAGGGACGCGCCGGCCGGGCCGGGATCTCCGGCGGGCGCCGGCTCGCCGCACTGCGGGCGGCCGGGCGGCTGGGTGGACCATGTGTCCAGGAGCCATCCGGAGGAAAGCCTCACACCCACGGGCGGCCTGGACGGTGGGTGGACCATGTGTCCAGAGTCATCCAGCACTAAAGCCTGCACTCCTATCGGCCGATGCACCGGCTGACAAAGCCAGTGCCGAGGTGCCAAGGCAAAGCGTCCGTAAGGGTGCGTAGCAAAGCCGGCGGCTCTCGCAAGAGGGACGCATCGCCGCTTGAGGCGACTACCAAGGGCTGGCGCCCTGTAACCGGATCCCAGGAGGATCAAAATGTTGTATCGACTGCGCCAGCGCTCCTCAGATGAGGGTGGTTTTACCCTCATCGAGCTTCTGGTGGTTATCCTGATCATCGGCATTCTCGCCGCGATCGCAATTCCGTCGTTCCTCAGCCAGAAGAGCAAGGCCACCGACGCCTCGGCGAAGGAGCTTGCACGTACGGCTCAGACCACGGCGGAGACGTACGCGACCGACCACGGTGGTAACTACACCGGTATGTCGATCGCCGAACTCCAGGCATATGAGAAAACGATCCCCGGCTGCCCGAGCACGGCCAACGCATGCCTGAAGACCGTCACTGTCCCGGCTCGCCGAAGAATATACAGTCACCGCCGAAGCAACCGAGCGGTCACACGTTCACGATCAAGAGAGAAGCCAACGGAATCACGAAACGCGAATGCACCCCGACCGGTAAGACGGGGTCTGAAGGTGGTGGCTGCCAGAACTCCAGCTGGTAGGCGCTTGCCGGTCTGAGGTCCCAGCTCTCGGGCAAGACCAGTAGGACAGCTGTTGTAGAAGAAGGGCGGCCAATCGGCCGCCCTTCTTTCGTATCCAGGGCTCAAGCGCGGGCCCGCGATGGCCGATCAATCCATATGCAGGCAATCACCTTCGCCGGAGTGCTCGGCGCGATCGCCGGTTCGTTCCTGAACGTGGTCACCTACCGCCTGCCGCGCCACGAGTCGCTCATCATGCCGGCCTCGCACTGCACCAGGTGCGGCACGCCGGTCAAGCCCTACGACAACATCCCGATCCTCTCCTTTCTGCTGCTGCGCGGCCATTGCCGCGCGTGCTCGGCTCCCATCTCGGTCCGCTACCCGCTCGTCGAGGCGCTCACCGCCGCACTCTGCGTGGGCGCCGTGCTCGCGCACAGCTCCGCGGCTCGAGATCGCCCTCAGTGTCGCGCTGATCCTGATCGTCGTGCCGGCCGCGCTGATCGACATCGAGTACCGCATCATCCCCAACCGCATCACGGCGCTGGGCGCCGTGCTGCGCTCGTCATCGGCCTCGCGCTCGACCCCGCCGGCGAGCCCGAACGGCTGATCGCGGGCGCCGCAGCAGGCGGCTTTCTGCTCGTCGCGGCCCTGGCCTACCCCGGCGGGATGGGCATGGGCGACGTCAAGCTCGCGGCGGTGATGGGGCTCTTCCTCGGGCGGGCGGTCGCACCGGCGATCCTGATCGCGCTGATCGCGGGCGTGCTGGTGGGAGCCGTCGTGATCGCCCGCAAGGGCGCGCACGAGGGACGCAAGACCGCGGTCCCGTTCGGTCCCTTCCTCGCGCTTGGGGCGATAGTCGCGGTGTACGCGGGCTCGCCGCTGGTCGACCTGTACATGAACCATTTCGTTCACTGACGCCCGCTGCACGCCCGCCGCGTGCGACCTCGCAGCGGGCTCGGCGCCGTCGCTCAGCCGGGGCTCAAGCGCCCGGACCCTCCTGCCGATAGGACACGTGTCGGCGCGCCCTCACCCCCGTCCGCCGAGAAACGCGTGATGCCCTCCCTTTCCAACTTCACTCGCAAACTCCCCAGCCCCACCTCAAGCTCGGCCTCGGAGGCCGCTCCGGCCCCGCCGTCGTGGGCCTTGACATCCAGCCGGGGTTCGTGGGGGCCGTGCAGGCACATGTCAACGGTTCGATAGTCGCTCAGCGCGCCGCCGTCCTGCCGCTCCCCTCCGACGCCGTCCGCGAGGGCGAGGTCGTCGACGAGGCGGCGCTCAGCGAGGTGCTGCGCGAGCTGTTCAGCAGCGAGCGGCTGGGCACGCGCGTGCGCGTCGGCGTCGCCAACCAGCGCACGGTCATGCGCACGCTCGAGCTGCCTCCCATGACCGACCGCAAGGAGCTCGCCGCCGCGGTGCAGTTCCAGGCCCAGGACCAGGTGCCGATGCCGCTCACCAACGCCGTCCTTGACTTCCACCCGCTCGGCATCGTCGACACCCCGGCCGGCCCGCGCCAGCACGTCGTGCTCGTCGCCGCCCAGCGCGACATGGTCGAACATCTGCTGGGCGCCGTCCGCGGCGCGGGCCTGCAGCCCGTGGGCATAGATCTCTCCGCCTTCGCGCTGATCCGTTCGCTCTACCAGCCCGTGCCCGTGCCCGAGGACGAGCACGCCGGTCGGGTGGTCTACCTGAATGTCGACGGCCTGACGAACCTGGCCATCGCCGAGGGGCTCATCTGCCGCTTCACCCGCGTGGTGGGCGGCGGCCTCGAGGGGATGGCAGGCGAGCTTGCCGAGCGGCGCGGAATCCCGCTGACCGACGCACGTGCGCTGCTCGCCGCCGTCGATCTCACCATGCCTGTGGCCGTCGAGCAGTTCGCGGCCCCGCCCGAGGAGATCCCGGCACAGGACGTCGTGCCCGACTGGCTCACCTCCGATGAGGCCATGCCCGCGGATGTCGTGCCCGAGTACGCCGCGGCAGAGGAGCTGGAGCTCGACGAGGAGGCCACGCCCGAGAGACCGTGGGAGACGACGAGACGCCCGAGTCCTTCGAGGATCACGACGCGATCGAGGACGCCATGAGCTATTCCGAGATGTCCTCTCTCGGGCCCGCCGCGCCGCCAGAGGTCGTGCCCGCGCCATCTGAGACCGTGCAGGTGGACGCCGAGGCGCGGAACGTGCTCGAGAACGGCGTCCGCGAGATCGCCGGAGAGGTGCGCAACTCGCTCGACTTCCATCGCTCCCAGGACGGCGGCGGGGAGGTCTCCCACGTCGTGCTGAGCGGCTCCGCGCTCGATCTCCCCGGCTTTGCCGAGGCCCTGGAGGCCCATCTGGGTCTCGAGGTCCGTACCGAGACGGTGCGCGTGGCCGACGAAAGCTCGGCGGACATGGTCTCCATGCATCGCCTGGCGGTCGCCGCCGGGCTTTCCACCACGGAGGTGCACCCGTGAGGGCCGTCAACCTCATCCCGCTTGATCAGCGCGGCGGCTCGGGGCCGGCCGCCGGCCGCTCCGAAGGCGGTGCGTATGCCGTACTCGTCATGGTGGCCGGGCTCGCGCTGCTCGCATTTCTCTACGGCACGGCCCGTCATGAGATCTCGAGCCGTCGAGCGAAGGCCGCGTCGCTGGTCGTCCAGACGCAGCGCGCCCAGGCCACGGTGGCGCAGCTGGCCCCCTACACGAGCTTTCTCGCGATGCGTGAACAACGCGTGAAGGCGGTCTCCCAGCTCGCCCAATCACGCTTCGACTGGGCCCACGCCTTCCACGAGCTGGGTCGCGTGCTGCCTGCCGATGCCTCGATCACCTCGCTCACGGGGACGGTCGGATCGGCCTCGGGAGGTAGCACCACCTCCACGTCGGGCTCGGGCTCAACGGCAGCGGCCAGCGCCGCCGTCACCTCGGCCACCCCGCCGGGCAGCGTCCCGACGTTCACCCTCAGCGGGTGCGCGACGAGCCAGACCGAGGTCGCGCAGACGCTCAACCGACTGCGTCTGATCGACGGGGTCAACAACGTGACACTGCAGAGCTCCACCAAGCCGAGCGGTAGCGGAGGCTCCACCGGCGGCGGCTGGCGGCGGGTGCACCGGCACCAACACATCGTTCACCGTGGAGGTCACCTACGACCCGCTTCCGCCCGTGTCTGAAACGATCGTGCCGACCCGACGCCGGCGGCGAACACCGGAGCTGCAGGATGACCGGGCGCGACCGCATCGTCGTGATCGGAATCGCGGTTCTGCTCGTGCTGGGCGCCGCTTGGATGCTCGTCGTCTCGCCCGAGCGCAAGCAGGCTGCAACGCTGAGCGCGCAGGTCAGCGCGGCGAGCGCGCAGCTCGCGAGCGCCGACAGCCAGGTCGCGAACGCTCGTAGCGCGCAGCTGCAGTATTCGGTGGCGTACGCATCGATCGTGAGGCTGGGCAAAGCAGTGCCTCCCAGCCAGGAAGTGCCTGCCCTGATCTACCAGATCGCGCACGCCACCAACCAGAAGCACGTGGAATTCACCTCCATCACCGCAAGTGGAAGCGGAAGCTCGAGCAGCTCGGCAGGTGCCGCCGCCCAGCCGACCGCATCCGCCGCTCCCACGGGCTTCACTCAAATGCCGTTCACCTTCGTCTTCAACGGGAGCTTCCTCGACCTCTATCACCTGTTCCAGCAGCTCAACCGCTTCACCGTGCGTACCGCCTCCGGCGGCCTGTTCGTCAGCGGTCGCCTGCTCACCATCCAGAGCGTGAAACTTGCTCCCGCCACGACCGGCTCCACCAAAGGCGATTCAGAACAGCTGTCGGGAAATGTCACCGCGACCGCGTACGTGCTGCCCGCCACGCAGGGACTCACCGCCGGCGCGACCGCGGGCTCTCCCGCCGGCCTCTCAAGCCAGCCTTCGACCTCGACCGCTACCAAGGCCTCGACGCCCGCAGCCTCGACTTCCCCAACCGCTCCCGCGATTGCCAGGGTGACCCCATGAATGAATTTCTGAACTCCGTCAAGGACGACCTGCTGGACGCACGCCTGAGGCTCGTGGTGCTCGTACTGGGCGCCGCGCTGATTGCAGCGGTGGCCTTCGTCGTGCTCGGCGGGAGCAGCTCGACCACGACGGCCCCGGCTTCGACGGGGCCTGTCACCGCCGAGGTCGCGGGCATCGCCATCAGGCAGGCTCCGTCAAATGCCGCGGAGCCGGTCGCGGAGACCACGAACGGAGCCGCGCATCAGCTCGGCGGCCCCACGCGCAATCCGTTCGCGCCCCTGCCTGGGAGCACGGTGACGGCTACAACCGCCACGACGACCTCCGCTCCGGCAAGCCCAGCGGGGGCGCAGCGGCTCCTCGTCCGGCTCGGGCTCATCCTCGGGCTCCTCCACCTCCGGCGCCACGACTCCCGCCGCCACGCCCAAACCCAGCGCGCCGAAGAAGTCGAAGGTCTACGTCCACTACCACGTGACCGCGAAGTTCGGCGTCCTGCCGGCGCCGACCAACGAAGCCACGCCGGCGCCCGCTCCGCAGCTGAAAACCTACGCGGACATGCCGATCGACGAACCGCTCCCGAACAAGAGCAACACGCAGCTGGTGTTCATGGGCGTGCTGCTGCGCACGGGCAGGGAAGCCGTGTTCGCGCTCACAGGAGAGGCGATCCTGCACGGGAACGCCACCTGCGTGCCGAGCGCCACGCAGTGCCAGGCGATCCGCCTGGCGCCCGGGGCAGAGCGAGACGCTCGAATCCGTCGAACCCAACGGCAGCCCGGTCACCTACGAACTGAGGCTGGTCAGCATCGTCAGAACCGCGAGCTCCGCGTCCGCAGCTCGCGCTCATGTCGCCTCCGTCCGCGGAGAGCCGCAAGTCGGGCGCGAACTGCTGCAGCAGGACGGGCTCACCACCGTGCCCGGGCTGAAGTACTCGCCCGGCCAGGGCGGGTTCGTGCTGCCAGGGCAGCCGGCGTTCAGCGCCCACGCCCACGCCCACGCTGCGGCGCAGCCGCGGCGCCACGGGCGCTGAGTTCTGAGCAAATAAGCTTGGGGGCGTGGCGCTCCGTCTGATAACCGCCGGCGAGTCGCACGGCCCCGGCCTGACGTGCATCGTCGAGGGCCTGCCCGCGGGCCTTCAGGTGCGCCCGGAGGACCTGAACGAGGACATGGCCCGCCGCCAGCTCGGCCACGGCCGCGGTGGCAGGATGAAGATCGAGCGCGACGCCGCCGAGGTCACGGGGGGCGTCCGCCACGGGCGCACGCTCGGCGGCCCGATCGCCCTGCAGGTCGCGAATCGCGACTACGCCAACTGGGAGGAGCGCATGAGCCCCTGGCCGGTCTCCGATGAGGTCGCCGAAGTCCATCTTCCGCGTCCCGGTCACGCCGACCTGGTGGGAACCCAGAAGTACAAGCAGTCGGACGTTCGCAACATTCTCGAGCGGGCCTCCGCCCGCGAGACCGCCGCGCGGGTGGCGGGTGGCGCGCTGTGCAAGGCGTTTCTGCGCGCGCTGGGTGTGGTCGTGCACTCTCACGTCGTCCAGATCGCTTCCGTGCACGCCCCCGCTGCGGAGCGCCCGCTCACGCCCGGCGACTTCGCAGCGGTGGACAGCTCGCCCGTGCGCTGCCTGGACGCGGAGGCGACCAGGGCAATGGTGCGGGAGATCGACGAGCTGCGCAAGGCGAACGAGTCGCTGGGGGGAGTCTTCGAGGTGCAGGCCTTCGGGCTCATTCCGGGGCTCGGATCTCACGTCTCCTGGGAGGAGCGCCTGGATGGGCGTCTGGCGATGGCGATCTGCTCGATCCAGGCGATCAAGGGCGTCGCCATCGGCGACGGCTTCGCGGTCGCCGGCCTGCCGGGCTCGCAGGCGCATGACGAGATCTTCTTCTCGTCCAAGCGCGGCTACTACCGCGAGACAAACCGCGCCGGAGGCCTCGAGGGCGGCATGACCACGGGCTGTCCGCTGATCGTGCGTGGCGCGATGAAGCCGCTGCCCACTCTCACCAAGCCGCTTCGCTCCGTCGACATCGAGACCCACGAGCCGGCGCAGGCGCTGCGCGAGCGCACCGACTCCTGCACGGTACCGGCCGCGGGGGTGGTCGGAGAGGCGATGGTGGCGTTCGTGCTGGCCGACGCCTACCGGATCAAGTTCGGCGGTGACCACATCGACGACGTTCTGGGAGCCGTCGGCGCCTATGAGGAGCGAATCGGATGGCGCAACTAGCACAGGCGCCACGTCGGGCGCTCGTGCTGATCGGCTTCATGGGCGCAGGCAAGTCGACCGTCGCCGCCGAGCTGGCCGACACGCTCGGCGTGGCCGTGCTCGAGAGCGACAAGCTGCTGGAAGAGCGCTTCGGCCATCCGATCGCGCAGGAGTTCGAGCTGCATGGTGAGGCGTCATTTCGCGCGGCCGAGGAAGAGGTGGTGCTCGAGCTTCTGAATCGCGCCGAGTCGGGGGCCGTGATCGCGCTTGGCGGCGGCAGCATCTGCTCGGAGGGCGTCCGCCGCGCGCTCGAGCCCCACCTGACGGTACTGCTCGACGTCGACCCGGCGCTCGCGTGGGAGCGCGTCCAGGCCCAGAGCAATGGTGAGGCTCGCCCCCTCGCGCGCGACTGGGAGGCCTTCCGCTCGCTGCACGCGCGACGCCGGGCGGCGTATGAGGAGCTGGCCGACGCCCTCCTGCCGGCGCTTGCGCGGGGCGCGGCCCCGCGCGTGCTGGGTGCCCTGCGTGCGCTGTCGACTGCGCCGCCGGGTACGCGCCTGTTGTGGGCGAGCTCCGTCTCGGGCGAATACCCCGTGCTGATCGGCCGTGGCATCCTGCGCGCCTCGGCGACGCATGAGCTCTCGGAGCTGTGGCCGCTCGACCGATCCGTCTCACGCCCGTTCTGCGTGACCGATGAGACGGTGCGCGACCTCTACGCCGAGCGCCTGGGGGAGGTGATCGGGACCGTCGCGATCGCACCGGGGGAGGAGCAGAAGACGCCGGCGGGCGCTGAACGTGTGTGGCGGGAGCTCCTTGCCGCCGGCACGACCCGCGCCGATCATGTGGTTGCCCTCGGCGGCGGCGTGGTCGGCGACCTCGCGGGCTTCTGCGCCGCCACCTACCAGCGCGGCGTCCCGGTCGTGCAGATCCCCACCACCCTGCTGGCCCAGGTCGACTCGGCCTACGGTGGCAAGACCGGCGTGGACCTGCCGCAGGCAAAGAACTACGTGGGCGCCTACCACCAGCCGGCGGGCGTGCTCGTTGATCCCGACACGCTGGCCACCCTGCCCGCCGGCGAGCTGGCAGCCGGCTGGGTGGAGGTGCTGAAGACGGCGCTGATCGCCGGCGGCGCGCTATGGGAGAGCGTGGCTCAGGGCGCGGACGTGGACGAGCACGCGATCCTCGCGTGCGCACGGACGAAGCTCGCGGTCGTCGCCGCCGACGAGCGCGACGCCGGGCAGCGCCAGCTGCTGAACCTCGGGCACACCGTCGGCCACGCGATCGAGGCCGCCACCGGCTACAGGAGCTACCGCCACGGTGAGGCCGTGGGGCTGGGGCTGCTCGCCGCCCTGCGCCTCTCGGGCCTTGACAGCCTGCGCGCGCAGGTGCACGGGCTGCTGCTGGCCCGCGGGCTGCCCGTGACGCTCGAGGGCGCTGGGGTGGATGACGTGGTGGAGGCCGCCGCGCATGACAAGAAGCGCCTGGGATCGCAGGTGCCGTTCGTGCTCGTCGATGCCCCTGGCGAGGTGAGGATCGGCTGCGAGGTTCCCGCCGATGAGGTGCGCGCGGCTGTCGCGGAGCTGCTGCAATGAGCCGCGCGAGCCACCGGGTGGAGGTCATGCACGGGGTCAACCTCGATCAGCTCGGTCGCCGCGATCCACTGCTCTACGGGACCCTGACACTGTCGGAGCTCGAGCAGCGAATACTCAAGGACGCGCGTGAGCTGGACCTCGAGCCCCGCTTCTTCCAGACCAATCACGAGGGCGAGTTCGTGGAGCATCTTCATGCGCTCGAGGGGCAGGCCGACGCCATCCTTCTGAACCCGGGCTCCTGGACGCACTACGCGTGGGCGATCCGCGACGCGCTCGAGATCGCGGCGCTGCCGGCGATCGAGATCCACCTCTCCGATGTCGAGGCCCGCGAGCCGTGGCGGCGGATCTCGGTCATCCGCGACCTGTGCTTCGAGACGATCTCCGGACGCGGCCCCGAGGGCTACCGCGACGCGCTCGTGCTGCTATGCGGGGAGCTCGAGCGGGGCCGGCCATGAGCAGCGGCGCGCCCCTCCACCCCGGCCGCGAGCGCTGTCGGCGGCTGGCAGTCGAGCTGCGCGAGCGTGAGGTGGACGTGTTGCTGGTCGCGACCCCGGTCAACCTCCGCTACCTGACGGGCTTTACCGGCACCCACGGCCTGGCGCTGATCGCCGCCGAGGACGCCGGGCGCGCAGGCACCGGCGGGCACCGGTTCTTCACCGATTTCCGTTATCTCACCCAGTCGGCGAAGCAGGTCCCCGGCGAGTTCGAGCGCGAGATCGTGACGGGCAATCTGCTCGAGGCCATCCCCGGCTCGCTCGCCGCCCCCGGCGGACGGTTCGGATTCGACGAGGCGAGCCTCACCGTCAGCATGCACATGCGCCTGCGCGAGCTGCTCGCAGAGACATGGGAGCTCGTCCCGTGCGCGGGCGCGGTCGAGCGGCTGCGGGCCGTCAAGGACGCCGAAGAGGTGGCACGCATCCGTGCTGCATCCGCGCTCGCCGATGAGGCGCTACAGGGCGTGTTGGAAGAGGGAGTCCTCGGCCGCACCGAGCGCGAGGTCGCGATCGAGCTCGAGCTGCGCATGCGCCGGCTGGGCGCCGAGGCTCCGAGCTTTCCTTCGATCGTCGCCGCCGGGGCGCACGGCGCCCTGCCCCACGCCGAGCCGCGCGAGCAGGAGATTCCAAGCGACGTGCTGCTGACGATCGACTGGGGAGCACGCCACGAGGGCTACTGCTCTGACTGCACCCGCACGTACGCGACCGGCGAGGGGATCTCCGCGGAGGCACGTGATGTCTACGAGCTCGTGCTGGGCGCTCAGGAGCAGGCTCTGGCCGCCGTCAAGGCGGGCCCGAGCGGCCGTGAGCTCGACGGTGTGGCGCGGGCGGTGATCGAGCTGGCCGGCTACGGCGAGCACTTCGGCCACGGCCTCGGCCACGGGGTGGGCCTTGAGGTCCATGAGGGTCCCCGCCTGTCCCGCACCGCCGGGGAGGAGCCGTTGCAGACGGGTAACGTGGTGACCATCGAGCCCGGCGTCTACCTGCCCGATCGTCTGGGCGTGCGGATCGAGGACCTGACGGTCGTCGCGCCGGGAGGCCCCGAAGTTCTCACCAGCCTGTCCAAGGCCCTGACCGTCGTGTCGTGACCCTGCTCGCACCACAGGATCCACGAGCGCCCGGTCACCGTCGACGGGCTCTTCCTGAACAGCGACGCACAGAGCACGGCCGCCAGCGGCAGCGTCCACGCCAGAAAGAACGCCGCCTGGGTGTCGGCGGAGACGTGGACAGGCAGCCACTGGAAGCTGATCCAGGCCAGCACGCTGCTTGAGAGCGCCAGCAGCGGCGGGCGGTCGACCGGCCCGCATACCTCCCATGCGAGCAGGGCGAATACGAACGGGATCGGGTAGTAGACGGCGTCCCATGTGTCGAGCACGCAGCGCAGGAGCAGGATCAGGGCAAGCGCGAGCAGCGCGTCGCGCTGGGAGAGGGCCCAGGTCCCGGGCCGGCCCGACAGGCCGGGTATCGCCGCGGAGCGTGGCCGGCGCCGCCTGAGCCACAGCGCGACGGTCACGGCCAGCCCCGTCAGCAGGATCAGCGGGTGGCTGATCGTGCCCGCCCAGGCGACTGCTGTGCGGTAGCCGGGCTTGGGTGCGTCGAACAGGCCATGCACGAGCGGACCGTGGTGGCCGAAGAACCACCACACCTGCCACGGTTGGAAGATCGCTCCCGGCGCCGTGGCGACCGCGCGCGTGCCCGCGACGAACCCGCCCGATCCGACCAGCACGAGCGGGGCGAGCACGGCTGAAGCGACCACGCCGGCACTTGCGATGCACCGCAGCCTGCGGCCCGGGGGAAGGGCCAGGAGCACCGGGCCGGCCGCCAGCAGTGCCCACTCCTTGTTGGCGATCGCCAGTCCCAGGATCACCCCGGCCCAGATCGAGGAATCGCGGCCGGTCGATGACGCTGCCGCGAGCAGCACTGCGGCGACGCACAGGCAGGCGCCGAGCAGCTCCTCGGGATGGCCGACTTCGAGGGCGCGCAGGGTCAGCGGGTTGGCCACGCACACCGCCACAGTCAGCGCGCGGGCCAGCGTCGAGCGTCCTTCGGCGCGCATCCGCGCGGTCAGCCAGACGGCGAGCGCGGCGCAGGCCAGCAGGCAGGGCAGAGCGACTATGCGGTAGACGGCCAACGGCCCGCCGCCCCACAGCCCGGGCACGAGCGCAAACGGTGCTCGCTCCACGAACGTGCCGCCGTAGGCGGGCGCAAGCCGCAGAAACTCCTGCACGTGGCCGTTCACGAGCGCTTCGAAGGCCGGTCGGGCCTCGGTGTCGTAATCGCTCCAGGCGAACCCGTAGAGCCCGAGCCACGCCATCGTCGCGCAGCCGGCGCCCGCCACGAACGCGCACAGGGCGTTCTCGCGTGCTACTCGCCGCATAGCTTGACATCGGCCCCAGCGGGAGGTTGCTTGAGCTGCGGAGACGCTCGGTCCGCTCTACTCTAGGTAGCTACATGGCTTTGAGCACAAACCAGTTCAAGAACGGCAACCACATCGAGGTCGACGGCACGGTCTTCAAGATTCTCGACTTCCAGCACGTCAAGCCCGGCAAGGGCGGTGCGTTCGTGCGTACGAAGCTGCGCAGAGCGGCCGACGGCAACGTGATCGACCGGACGTTCAGGGCCGGGGAGAAGTTCCGCCTCGTGCACACCGAGTCCAGGAAGATGCAGTTCCTGTACGCGGACGGCAGCGACGCGCACTTCATGGACACGGAGTCCTTCGAGCAGATCGCGGTTGCCGAGAGCGCGGTGGAGGATGCCCTGCGCTGGTGCGTCCCGAGCAGCGAGGTCGAGGTGCTGTTCATCGACGAAGAGCCCGCAGAGGTTCAGCTGCCCAGCGCTGTGGACCTCGAGGTGATGAACACAGACCCCGGGATGCGCGGGGATTCGGTGTCGAGCGGCGGCACGAAGCCCGCGACGCTCGAGACCGGCGCTGTCGTTCAGGTCCCGCTGTTCGTCGAGCCGGGCCAGCGGGTTCGCGTGGACACCCGCTCCGGCGACTACCTCGCGCGCGCATAGGATGCGCCGCTCCGAGCAGCGCCGGGCCGCGGTGATAGCGCTCTACCAGCACGATCTGACCGGCCGGCCGCTGGCAGAGGTGTTCGGGCCCCGCGATTCGCTGTTCGCACGGGCGCTCGCGTCTGCCGCCGCCGAGCGCGCCCAGGAGCTCGACGAGGTCATCGACCGCCACTCGCACGGGTGGTCCTCACAGCGGATCCAGCCGCTGGAGCGGAGCATCATGCGTGTGGCCCTGCTCGAGATGCTCTACCCCGACGCGGCGCCGGCCGAGACGCCGATCCCGGCGGAGGGGGCGATCGAGGAGGCTGTGGAAAGCGCAAAGAAGTTCTGCGGCTCGGACGCCCCCGGGTTCGTGAACGGGGTGTTGGGCGCAGCGTTGCGCGAGGTGCGCGAGAATGCCCAGATCCCATGAGCAGCTCCGAGCACCTGGACGATCTGATCGCGCGCATGGAGCGCGCGGCCGAGCAGCTTCGCTCCGGCGAGTGCTCTCCCGACGCCGCAGCCACGCTGGTCGAGGACTGCGCCACCCTCGCAGCCCAGGCCGCGGCGGAGCTCGAGCAGCTCACGCGCGCGGAGGTCTCCGCACCCGCGCCCGGGCAGGACACGCTGCTGTAGGGCGCCCAGGGCCGTGAGCGCCACCTACCCGGAGAACCTGCGCATGGAGGTTGAGCGCCACCTGGAGGCGATGCGCTTCTCCCAGGAGGCGCTGACGGCGGGCCTCGAGGAGGCGATGCGTTATTCGCTGCTCGCCGGCGGCAAGCGCATCCGCCCGGTGCTGGTCCTGGCGACCGCACGCGCCGTGGGCTTGGAGCAGGAGGACGTCATGCCGCTGGCGGGTGCGATCGAGCTCATTCACACCTACTCGCTCATCCACGACGACCTGCCGGCGATGGACGACGACGATCTGCGTCGCGGGCAGCCGACCTGCCACGTGAAGTTCGGCGAGGGGGTGGCGATCCTCGCCGGGGACGGCCTCTACGCCGAGGCGTTCCACCACCTGCTCACCCATCAGCGCGCGGCGCCGGAGCGTGTCCTGAGGGCGGCCGCCGAGCTGGCCGCGGCGACCGGTGTCAACGGGATGGTGGGAGGACAGTACGCCGATGTCAGTCAGCCGGCGCCCTCCGGGGGGACCGCGCTGCGGCGGTTGCACGAGCTGAAGACGGGTCGACTGATCGGCGCCTCGGTGCTGTGCGTACTACTGTTGGGAGGGATCGACGATGCACCTGCGACAATTCCGCTGCGCCGTTTCGCCGCCGAGCTGGGCGTACTGTTCCAGATCGTTGACGACATACTGGACGTGACTGGTACCGACGATGAACTTGGAAAGCCCCGAGGTAGCGATGAGCGTCACGGCAAGCGTACGTACGTGAGCGAGTTCGGAATGGATCGAGCACGCGAGCTGGCGGCGGATTCCCACCGGATGGCGCGCGAGGCGCTCATCGATGCTCACGAGCTGAGTTCCGCCGACGGACAGGGCGCACCCGCCACGGGCGAGCTGGAGCAGATCGCCGACTTCATCTACACCCGCACCTCATGAGCCTGCTCGAGAACATCAACGGTCCACAGGACCTGGAGTCCCTGTCCGAGGACGAGCTCACGGCGCTCGCCCAGGAGGTGCGCGAGCACATAATCGACACGGTCGGGGAGATCGGTGGGCACTTCGGAGCCAACCTCGGCACGTGCGAGCTGGCGGTGGCGCTGCACTCCGTGCTCAAGAGCCCGAAAGACAAGATCCTCTGGGATGTTGGCCACCAGGCCTACCCGCACAAGGTCCTCACCGGCCGGCGCGAGCGGCTGGGCACGATTCGCCAGTACGGAGGCCTCGCGCCGTTCTGCTCGATCGAGGAGTCTCCGCACGACATCATGGGGGCGGGGCATGCGTCCACCTCGATCGGCTATGCGGTGGGCATCAAGGAGGGCATGCATCAGCTGGGCGCTGAGGAGGAGGGCAAGGTCGTCGCCGTGATCGGCGACGGCGCGATGACGGGCGGCGTGGCCTTCGAGGCGATCGGGCAGGCGGGCGGGCTGGGAACGCCGATCGTGGTGGTGCTGAACGACAACGGCATGTCGATCGCGCCCAACGTGGGCGCGCTGTCGCGCTACTTCAACAGGGTCAGGCTCAATCCCAAGCTGTGGCACGCCCGCGCCGGCGTCGAGGGTGGGCTGGTGCGGCTGCCGGGCGGGATCGGCTCCGCGTTCGAGCGGCTGGGCCCCCATCTGAAGGAGTCCATCAAGGCGTTCTGGGCGCCGGGACTCTGGTGGGAGGAGCTCGATTGGGCCTACATGGGCGTCATCGACGGCCACGATGTAAAGGCACTGCGGGAGGCGCTGAAAGAGGCGCTGGCGGCCGAACGGCCCGTGGTGGTGCACATCGCCACGGTCAAGGGCAAGGGCTTCGCGCCGGCCGAGGACGGCGGTCTCGAGGGGATGGAGAAGTGGCACGCGGCCAAGCCCAATTCGATCTTGAACGGCTCGCCGACGCACCCCGCGGCGGTGCCGAACGGCGCACCGAGGAAGCGCACGAAGACGCCACCGCCCCAGTACACGCAGGTGTTCGGAGAGGCGCTCGTGCGCGAATGCGAACGGGACGACCGCGTGGTGGGCATCACCGCCGCGATGAACTCCGGCACGGGTCTGAGCATCCTGCAGAAGGCCATGCCCGATCGCTACTTCGACGTGGGGATCGCCGAGCAGCAGGCGATCCTGTTCGCCGCCGGGCTGGCGCTCGAGGGGATCAAGCCGGTGGCGGCGATCTACTCGACGTTCCTGCAGAGGGCGTATGACCAGATCGTCCATGACGTGTGCCTGCAGAAGCTCAACGTGGTGTTCGCGATGGACCGGGCCGGGCTGGTGGGCGACGACGGCCCGACCCACCACGGTGCGTTCGATATCTCCTACCTGCGCTGCCTGCCCAACATCGTGCTGATGGCACCCCGCGACGAGGCGATGCTCGTGAACATGCTGCACACGGCGCTCTGCTACGACGACGGCCCGATCGCCCTGCGGTATCCGCGCGGGGAGGGGACGGGCGTAGCGCTGCCCGCGCAGCCTGAGGTGATCGCGATCGGAACGGGCGAGATTCTCAAGGAGGGCGATGAGGCGGTCTCGCCCGGAAGGCGCGTGGCGCTGATCGGATACGGAAGCGGCGTGGGCAAGGCCCTGGAGGCCGCACGGGAGCTGGCCGGGCTCGAGATTGCGGTGACCGTCGTCGACGCGCGCTTCGCCAAGCCGATCGATGCCGGCCTGATGGCGCAGCTAGCGGCCGAGCACGACCTGCTCGTGACCGTCGAGGAGGGGGTGCTCGCAGGCGGGTTCGGCTCGGCTGTGTGGGAGACGCTGAACGAGACGGGCGCAACGCCCCGGATCCTCAGGGTCGGGCTGCCCGATCGATATGTGACACACGGCAAGCCGGCGCTGCTGCACGAGGAGATCGGCTTCACCGGCACGCGCATCGCCGAGCGCATTGCGGCGGCGATCTCCGATCGGGGGCAGGGGCGCGTGCTCGGATCACGACCGCGACCAGCCGGGTCCGCGATCGTGGGCGCCTAGAGGGTCGCGCAGTCGCTCGCCCCTCGCTCGGGCCGGCGCCGATCGCGGTGCTCCCCGCCGGCCTTAAAGGAAACGGCCCGCTGGGGGAGCGGGCCGTTTCGGGAGGAGGAATGCAGGAGGAGAATGATGCTCTGCTTCCAGTTGATCATGTTGCCCCGATCGGGGGCAGTTGTCTGTGATATTGCTCACAGAACGGCCACAACCAGGGGCTGGAAGGAGCGGGGGCCCGATGAGGCTGGGCGCCGGGCACGTGGATGGTGCGTCCGGGGTACCCGTGTGCAAGGGTTCGCGACGGATGGGTAAGAGTCACCCCAAGCGTCGTCTGGACACGGTGCTGGCCGAGCGCGGCCTGTTTCCCTCGCGCAGCCGGGCTGCGGCGTCGGTGATGGCGGGGGAGGTGTGCGTAGGCCCGGCCGGGCGCCGGGCGGTCAAGCCGGGGGAGCTGGTGGACGTCGAGGAGCTCGTGAGAGTGGCGGCGCGCCCGCAGTTCGTCTCGAGGGGCGGGATCAAGCTCGCCAATGCCCTGGCTTCGACAGGGCTTGAGGTGCAGGGCAGGCGCGCGCTGGACGTGGGCGCCTCCACGGGCGGGTTCACCGACTGCCTGCTTCAGCGGGGGGCTCGGGAAGTGATCGCCGTGGACGTCGGCTACGGGGATCTCGCCTGGAGCCTGCGGACGGATCCCCGTGTGCGCGTGATGGAGCGAACGAACGCAAGGGCGCTGTCCGCGCAGATGCTGGGAGCTGCGCGCTCAGGGTCCGCCGGACCGCCGGACCTGGCGACGATCGATGTCTCGTTCATCTCCCTCGCCAAGGTGCTGGGGCCGGTGCTCGATTGTCTCGCCGAGCGCTACGACGTGCTGGCTCTGGTGAAGCCCCAGTTCGAGGTCGGCCGCGGGCGGGTCGGCAAAGGCGGGGTGGTGCGCGAGGCGAAGGAGCGGCGAGCGGCGCTAGTCGCAGCCGGGGAGGCGGCCGTGGCGCTGGGTGCGGCCGTGCTCGGATACCACTCCTCTGGGCTACCCGGGCCGAAGGGCAACCGCGAGACGTTCCTCTGGCTCACCGACCACGTGCGCGCCGACGATCGCTCGGGCCGGCGAGCGCCCGAGCTCGTGGCCGGCCAACCGGCGCCTGAGCGCCACAGCCGCGAGGAGCTTCAGCAGATGGCGCGGGAGGTCGAGCCGTGAGGGAGATAACTGTGTTCACCCACCGTCGCGTGCAGGACACGACGGGCGTGCTGGCGCGGCTGGCGGCCCAGGCGGCCGAGGCCGGGGTGACCCTGCGTCTGGACGAGGAGGAGACGCGCAAGCACGGCCTGAAGGCCGGGCCGGGGATCGAGGTGAACGCACCGGTCAAGGATGGCGTCGAGCTGTGCCTGGTGCTCGGCGGCGACGGGACGATTCTGTCAGCCCTACAGCGCTATGCGGCAACCGGGGTGCCCGTGTTCGCGATCAACTTCGGGGAGATCGGGTTTCTGGCGACCGTCGAGCCGCAGGACGTGGAGGACGGCATCCGTCGCGCTCTGAGCGGGGACTTCGAGCTCCTGCGGCTGCCGGCGATCGTGCTGGACACTTCGCGGGAGTGGGCGCAGGCGCATGAGCCGCGTGCATGGATGGCGATCAACGACGTCGCCATCCACCGCAAGGTGGGAGAGCGAGTGGCAGAGCTGGCCTACGCGCTTGAGGACGAGGTCGTTGGGAGCGTTCGCTGCGACGGACTCGTGGTCGCGACCCCCGCCGGATCGACGGGCTACAACCTGGCCAACGGGGGACCCGTGATGGCCTGGGGGGTCGAGGGGTTCGTGGTGTCGTTCATCGCGCCCCACTCGCTGACCGCGCGTGCGCTGGTCGTGGCGCCGGATGACCGGCTCACGATCCACAACCGCTCACGCGAGCCGCTCGACATCGCCGTGGACGGGCGTCCCGTGGGCGATATCCCTGCGGGAGGTTCGATCGACGCGCGGTTCGTCGATGAGATCGGGACGATCGCCCAGCTTCCGGGCTCCTCGTTCTATCGCAGGCTGCGCGAGAAGTTCGGGCGCCTGGCAAGCTGATCAGGCGACCCGTGCTCCTGGCTGGTGTCCGGCCTCCGAGCGGACGGTGGGACCGTCGCGGTGCAGCGAGGTGATGAAGTGGTCGAGCTGGTCGCGCGAGAAGCGCCGCTGCCCGCCGGGCGTCCTGTAGCAGCTGATATGGCCGGCGTCGGTCCAGCGGCGGACCGTCGCGAGCGAGACGCCCAGGTAGTTGGCCGCCTGCGAGCTCGTGAACACGAGCCGCCTGTCTGTGGGGTGAGGGGTAGATACGGACATGTTCACTGTTTCGGCCGAAAGCTCCGAGAAGTTGAGCGCCGGGCGGCTTTGGCCCCCATTGGTCCACCCGGCTCCCGCGTCGACGGCGCCTGACATGATGCTCGCGCGAGGATGAACGGCGCGATCACATGCAAAACGAGGATCGGCGCCGTGCTCTGCGCGGTGTCGCTGAGCGCCGCGCTCGCACCGGCGGGCTCGGCAGCGGTCACGGACGCCAACCACCCGTCCGGCGGCTGTGCTCCGCCGCCGGCGTGGATCGCGGATGTCACGCTGCCGCAGGAAGGCCGAGACCCGCTGGGGGCCTGCTTCCTCGAGGCCGGCCAGGCCAAGGTGGTGCTGAGCGTCGTGAACGATCGTCCCTACGCACAGCTCATCACCCTGACCGGCGCCCAGTTCGACCCCGGGGAGTCCTCGTTCCCCGGCTCGCTGGAAGGGGAACTCTCGCGTCTGTTGACGCAGGCGGGCGCCCGCGCGGGCTCCTCCGCCATTCTGCTCGCTCCCGCAGCCCGCGCGACCCTCGCGATCGACCGCCCGGCGCCCGGCGCGGCCCACGTGGTCCACATCGCCGCCGCGTCCGACAACGCCTTCGCGGTGGCAGCCCTGACGTGGACGTTGCTGAGCACCGCCGCCGGGCATCTGCGGCTGCCCCCCGCCACGCAGAGCTGCGTCGCGTCGGTCCTCTATCGCGCCCTCGCCAACCCACCGCACCCGGAACGGGCGCTGCGGGGGGTGCACTCCTGTCTGAACGCCGCCCCCGTCGCAGGACGCGCCGGCAAGCTCCTGCGCGCGCTCGGCGCGCGCCTGCTCCGCGGTGCGCTGTTCCACCGCATCATCCACCGCCAGGGCACAGAGCCGCACCCGGCCCGCATCGCCTTCACGATCGCCTCCTCGCAGCCCGACCTCATCAACCCGGACATCCGGCTCGGCCCCGCGAGCTTCCCCGACGTCCCGGGTGGCGGCAGGGTCGTCGAGCATCTGACGGCCACCGGCGGGGCGCCACCGTACCGCTTCTACATCGTGCCCGAACCGGGCGGCCCCGGCGTGCCCTCCTGGCTGCACCTCGCCTCAGACGGCACGCTCACCCTGGAACCGCCGCCCGGTGTCGCTTCGATCAACCTCCCCGTGGAGGTCGTCGACAGCACCGGCGCGCACTCGGTCGTCTTCCCCTGAGGTCCCGTCGCCGTCGTCCCGGGCCGGGCCCGAGCGCCATCGTCCGGTTTTGACAGCGAGGCCACACGGTAGCGTCTCGCGCTGAATGCCCGCATCCGCGCGCATACCGTCGCCGCTCTCCTCGCCCCGGCTGCGCCGGATCCTGGTCGCGTACACGATCAACCGGTTGGGAAGCTGGATCGGCCTGGTCGCCCTCTCGCTTGCCGTATTCGACCACACCCACAGTGCGCTCGCGGTTGCAGCGCTGCTGTTCGCCTGGCAGGCACTGCCGGCGTTCGTCGTGCCCGCCGTGGTTGCCCGGGTCGAGTCCTCAGATCGCCACTCAGCAGCTCAGCGCGCTGTACTTCATCGAGGCGGTGGCCACCGCGGCGCTCGCGGTCCTGCTGTGGCGCTTCTGGCTGCCCGGCGTGCTGCTGCTGGCAGCGATCGATGGAACGGCGGCGCTCGCCGCCAGCGCCCTCCTGCGTGCGGACGTGGCGCGTGCCGGGCGCGAACAGATCGCAGGGGGCGCCGGACGGCGCGATGCCCTCGGACGAGACCCTCGATACGGCCGACGCACAAGAGGCCGAACGCAACGCGAACGCGGCGCTGAACATCGCCTTCTCCATCTCGTTCGTGACGGGACCCATCATCGGTGGCGTCGTGACCGCGACTGCGGGCGCTCAGGCCGCGCTGTTCATCGACGTCGGCTCGTTCCTGATCTGCGGCGCGCTGCTCCTCGACCTGCACCGGCGCGTGGAGCAGGCGGGAGAAGACTCCGTCCGCGCCCGTCTGCGCTCGGCCTGGAGGCATATTCACGAGACTCCCTCGCTGCGCGGGCTGCTGCTGGCCGAGGCGGTGGCACTCGTCTTCATCGAGGCCGGTGGACCGATCGAGGTCGCCTACGCCAAGGCGACCCTGCACGCCGGAGACCGCGGCTACGGCCTGCTCGTGACGACCTGGGGAGCCGGAGCGGTGCTCGGGAGCGTGGTGTTCGCGCGCTACGCGCGGCGACCGCTGGGATGGATGTTGACCGCCGGCACGTTCGCGCTCGGAGCTGCCTTCGTCGGGTTCGCGCTCGCGCCCTCGCTGACGGTGGCGTGCGTCGCCGCACTGATCGGCGGTATCGGCAACGGCGTGGAGTGGCCATCCCTGATCAGCCTGGTTCAGCGCCTGAGCCCGCGGGAGCTTCACGGCCGGTTGATGGGCGCGGTGGAGTCGCTCGCCGCCATCGGCCTGGCGATCGGCCTGTCGCTCGGCGGGGTGCTGGTCGCGCTCAGCTCGCCGCGGGCGGCGTTCATGGTGATCGGGCTGGGCGCCGTCGCGACCACCGTCGCGTTTCTACGCCTCACGCTGAAAGGGCTGGAACCCGCCACGGAGAGCGCACTGGACGATCTGGTGGCGGGGGGTCTGCCGGAGCCCGCGGGCGAGTCTGCGTCGCAGGAGCCAGTACCGAAGTAGGGGCGCGCGGTCAGCAGCGTGCGACGGGCGGCATGGTCCATGCCTACGCCACGCTGACGCTTGTCCATCCCCTCAAGTACCACGCCGCGTCGGTCGTTAAGGACGACAGAGCGAAAATGCCTGCATCCAAGCTCACGACGCGCCTGTTCTGGGCGGCCCAGGTCCTGCTGTTGGTGGGCATGGTCGTCGTGTCCGCGTGGATCTCGAATCCCGCGGAATGGCATCCCCTCGTCCTCGTCGCGCTGCTTCTCGTGATCGCACTCGGCGGCGAGTGGTTCACCGTCGAAACCAGCAGCGGCATTCTGAGCGCATCGCTCGGCGCGATGGTGCTCGCCATGGGGCTGCTCGGACCCGGTCCCGCCGGGGTGGTCGGCATTGCTGCCATCGGACTGCACTCGGCCATGGAACGCCGCACGCCCGCGCAATGGCTGAACAATCTCGTGACGTTCGGCTTCGCCGCCTTCGCCGGAGGCCTGGTGATACGCGCCGTGGCCGGCAACGTCGCCGGGGTGCACAGCCAGAACGCGTCGCAGGGAGTCACCTTCGGGGTGATCGTGCTCGGCGCCCTGGCGATTCTCCTCGCCATCAACTTCGGCCTGTTCGCCGTGGACCTGCACATCAGGGACGGCCGCTCGCTCCCGCGCCTGCTGCACGAGCTGTTCCTTCCCCTGCTCCCGGGCGAGCTCGCGGTGGGAGTGATCGCGACGATCCTCGTGCTCGCCTACAGGAGCGTCGGCCTGCCCATCCTGATCGCCGCGATCCCGGTCCTGTTGATCTTCCGCCAGCTCACCGTCGCGCTGCTGCGCTCCGAGGACCGCGCCGAGCAGCTCGAGGCGCGCACGCGTCAGCTGTCCTCCTTCCAGTGGGGCGTGCCCTCCATGTTCATGGAGGGCCTTGGCCTGCGCGATCCCACCGCCCTGCGCCACGCCGCCGCCGTGGCGAGCTACTCCAAAGCGATGGCGATCGAGCTCTCCTTGAGCGAGGACGACCAGGAAGTCATCCACCTCAGCGGCCTGCTTCACGACATCGGCAAGTTCACCTGGTCCGATCGCGTCCTGCACCCCGAACAGCTCACCGACGAGGACTGGGCCGTCATCCGCCGCCATCCTCAGGACGGCGCGATGATGGTCGGCAAGCTCGACGGCTTCGGGCCGATCGCCGACGCGATCCTCTACCACCATGAGCGAGTGGACGGTGGCGGCTATCCGGCGGGGCTGATCGGCAACGAGATCCCGCTGGCGTCGCGCATCGTGGCCATCTGCAGCACCTACGACACGATGACCAAGCGGGAAACCTACGGCCCGCCGATGAGCCCCGAGGACGCGATGGCCGAGCTGCGCAAGGTCGCCGGTGGCCAGCTCGACCCGGACCTGGTCGAGACCTTCATCGCGCTGCTCGAACGCAAGGGCCCGACCTTCGGCCAGGAGGCCGACTACAAGACCGAGCTCGCGTTCGAGCGCCGGGTGAAAAAGATGGCCGAGCCACGTCCGGCCAGGGCAACATCGCGTTCATGACGCCTCCTCGGCTGCCGCCCCTGACCGCAGCCGAGCACTGACGCCGCGGGAATCGCACGCAGACGTGTGCGGAAAAAAATGAGGGCGCCACGCTCATCGCGTGACGCCCTCTTGAAACGTCTTAGTGACCGTGCGGCATATGGTCTCCTTCTCCCGCCCCTAGGGGCAGCTCCACAGTCCGCCGCCTGCCTCCATCACAGTGCGACGAACCGCCTTGAGTAGGTCTGCACAGCATACTAGACGTGTGGATGGGAAATGTCCACTTTGCGGAGGATTGTGCAGCTCTTCTTGCACCGTGACCCGCGAGCGCGCCCGCGGGGCCGCGGAGCGGGCGAGAATCGGCCGCGCGCCGGGATCCCGTCGTGGTCCGACGCGACCGGCCTGGCAATGTGCCGAGCGATCCGGGATCGGTCCTATGGAGTCGCTACGGTGTGGCTTTCATGGACGGGAGCAAGCCAGGGGTGGACAGACCGGCCGATCGATGTGATCATCGCGGACGACCACTCGATCGTGCGAGACGGCATCCGCACGGTGCTCGAGCGCCAGAAGGGCGAGTTCCGGGTCGTCGCCGAAGTCTCGGACGTGCCGATCATGATCCGCGAAGTCGGACAGCACAAGCCGGACCTGCTCACGCTCGATCTGACGATGCCCGGCGGCTCGAGCCTTGCTGCGCTGCCCGCCTGCTTCATCGCTCATCCGACGCTTGCGGTCGCGATCCTCACGATGCGGGAGGACCCCGAGTACGCGCGCCAGGCGCTCCGAGCGGGCGCTCGCAGCTATGTGCTCAAGGAGGCCGAGCCGGAGGAGCTCCTGCAGGCGTTCCGCCTGGCCGTGGCCGGCGGCAACTACCTGCACCCGCGGCTGGGCGCCCTGCTGGCCACCGGTGACTCCACCGCCGCCGATGACGTGGCGCTCTCAGACCGCGAGCGCGAGGTCGTGAGGCTGATCGCCGCCGGCTACACCAACTCCGAGATCGCCGACCAGCTGAAAGTCGCAGAGCGCACCGTCAAGACCTACCGGGCCCGCGCGATCGAGAAGCTCGGCTTCTCCTCGCGTGCGGAGATAACCGCCTACGTGCGGCGCCTGGGGCTGAGCGACTAACCGGCCGGAGCGCCGCCCTGCGCGAGCGCGGTGCTCGCCGTAGCGGTGGGGCGCCCGGCCAGCGGCACGGTCAGGCGCACGACGGTCCCGCGGCCCTGTGCCGGAGCCAGCTCGAGGTCGCCCCCCACGAGCTCGGCGCGCTCGCGCATGCCCGACATTCCGAATCCACCCTCCAGGCCGTCTCCGCGCGGGACCGAGCCGCTCAGCATCCGGGAGCCCCTTCCCGTCGTCGGTCACCGACGCGCGGACCATGCCGTCACGCTCTGAGATCCTCACCACCGCCTGCGTGGCCTGGGCATGCCTGCTCACATTGGTAAGGGCCTCCTGGACGATTCTGTAGATCGTGCTCTCAAGCTCGGGGTCAAGGCGCCGGCTGCCCTCATCCGCCGATGGCTCGGCCCCGGATCCACCCGTCTGCGGGTCCAGGTCGATCTCGATCTGCACGTCAAGACCGTCGATCGCCTGGGCGCGCCTGGCGAGGGCCTGCAGGGCTGCTTCAAGGCCGAGGTCGTCGAGTGCGGCGGGACGGAGCTCGGTGATGAGGTGGCGCAGGCCGTCGATCTCCCGGCCCAGGCCCTCGAGCACGTCGTCCACCGTCTCTGAGATCTCCTTTGGGTCCTGAGCGTCGCGCGCGTTGGCCAGCCTCAAACGCAGGGCGCCCATCCCCTGGATGCTCTCGTCGTGGATCTCACGCGCCCAGCGGGTGCGCTCGCGCTCTCGCGCCTCCATGCCATAGCGCAGCCGTTCGATCTCCACCGAGCGCTCGGCCGCCAGTCGCTGCGAGACGCTCGCGGCGAACGCGCTCAATGCCTGCCGGTCGGGTCCGCGGAAGCTGCCGTCGCTGCGCAGCGCGATCACCAGGCCGCTGCCCTGCCCCTCCATCTTCAGCGGCTCCACCAGCGCGGCACGGGCCTCGAGCCCCAGTTCGTGCAGCCACGCAGCATCCTGTCCCCGCGGCCGGTCGATCGCCACCGGCTCCCCGGCGAGGTGGAAAGCGCCGAGCGCACTGCCCTGCACGGGCATGATCCGAACCCGTGGCGTCCCCTCGCCGCTGGAGGCCGCGACGCGCAGCTCGCCGCGCTCCTCGATCACGATCAGAAGCGTGCCCGCGTCGAGCAGCGCAAGGCCGCGATCGGCCATCAGACGCAGCAGCCACAACTCTGACCCGGAGAGCACAGTGGGAGATTATGAAGGTCGGGGTCGACCGAGTGCGGGAGGGGAGCCGATGTCAAGCGGCGTGGCGGTTGCGAGCTCCGGTGCTGAATCCTCGGACGGCTCCCGCCATGTCGCCGCGCGCGTCTCCTCCAGGAGTTCCTCGGCGCTCACGTCCTTTCTCCAGGCCGCGAGCCCGACCGAGAAACGCAGTGGCCGGCGCATCCCCTCGGCTTCCACCTTGATCGTGCGCAGTCTGTCGAGCACGCGTCTGGCAACCATCTCACCGCGCGGGCTGTCGGCACCGGGCAGCAGGAGCACGAGCTCGCCGTCGCTGGGCCTGCCCACACGGTCGAACCGGCGCAGCTCGGGCGCCAGTGTCGTTGCGATGTAGGCGAATGCCTGCTCTGCGAGCTCACCGCCGTGCTCGCGCGAGAGCTCCTTCAGGTTGTCGATCACCACCAGCAGGCAGCTCAGCGGGGTGCCGTGGCGCCCGGCGCGGTTGATCTCTTCCTCGAGCCGCTCTGTCAGGCCCTGTGCGCTCAGACACGCGATCGCCCCCGACTGGTGCGGGTGAGAGCGCGGATGAGGGTCATTGGCAGCCATGCCGTTTGGCGGGACGAGTGTACGGGGGACTCGGGTCCTCGGTGAGGGTCCATCCCTGGACCGTTGTCGCGGATTATGCCCTCTATCGTCATCCCAGTCCAATATCTACAGCGCGTGGACACGGGCGAGCCCCGCAAGGGGCTCATTCAAGAAAGAACCAACTCAGCCCTGGCGATCCGTCGGCGGGCGCTGCAAGAGTTGGATGGGTGCTGAACGAGCTTCGCGTCGAGAACCTACTGCTGATCGAGCGGGCGGAGCTGCGCCTGGCTCCGGGGCTGAACATTCTGACCGGCGAGACCGGCGCGGGCAAGACGGTGCTCGCGCACGCGCTCGATCTGCTGCTGGGAGGCCGCTCGCGGCCGGGAATCGTGCGCCCGGGAGCCGCCGAGGCATACGTCGAGGGGGTCTTCGACCTGCCCGACACGCTGCGGGACGAGCTTTCAGAGCGCCTGCCCGCAGACACCACCGAGGTCGTGCTCGCTCGTCGGGTGGGCGCCGATGGGCGCACCCGTGCCTACCTGAACGGCCGCTCGGCCACCGTCGGGGAGCTGCGCGACCTCGGTGGCCGGCTCGTCTCCTTCTACGGTCAACACGAGCATCGCAAGCTCACCCTCGCGGCCGCCCAGCTCCAGATCCTGGACGAGCTGTGCGGCCCCGAGCACGCGTTGCGCCTGCGCGCCACCGCGCGGACGTTCGCCGAGACCAAGCGGCTGGCGTGCGAGCTCGAGGACCTGCGCGAGCTCGCGGGCGCGCGCGAGCGCGAGTTCGACCTGCTGGAGCACGAGCTCGCCGAGATCGACTCCGCCGCTCTGAGCCAGGGCGAGCACGATGAGCTGCTCGCCGCCCGCGAGCGGGTGGGCCGTCTCGATGCGCTCTGCTCCGGTGCCGGCGCCGGAGCAGAGGCGCTGGCTCCGGAGGCCTCGGAGGTCCCGGGGACCGCGCAGCTGATAGCCGGGGCTGCCTCGCGCCTGGATGCGCTTGCCGGCGTCGATCCGCGGCTGGACGTCCTGGCCGAGCGCCTGCACGCGCTCCTCATCGAGTCCGAAGACCTGGCGGCGGAGTTCCGCCGCTACGCGGAGGATGCGCAGGGCGGCCAGCTGGGCGATGGGGCTCCTCTCCAGGACATCGAGGAGCGTCTGGCCGTGATCGACCGGCTGGTTCGCAAGCACGGAGGGAGCATCCAGGCTGTTCTCGACCATGGCGCGCAGGCTCGTCTGCGCCGCGACGAGCTGGCCGGTGCGGAGGTGGCGTTCGCGCGGACCGAGGAGGATCTGAGAGAGGCCGCCGCACAGCTCGACGCGCACGTGCACGCCCTGCGCAAGGCGCGCTCCGCGGCGGCACCACAGCTGGCGCTTTCAGTGCGCGAGCAGCTGGCCTCGCTGGCGATGGGCGACGCGACGTTCGAGGTGGCCCTGTCAGAGCGAGACGCCGGCCCGGCGGGCGGCGACGCAGTCGAGTTCCTGATCGCTCCCAACCCGGGCGTGGCGGCCGGCCCGCTGCGCGAGATCGCCTCGGGCGGGGAGCTCTCACGGGTCATGCTCGCGATCATGAGCGTCGCGACCGCCCCTTCGGCTGACAGCACGCTCGTCTTCGACGAGGTAGACGCGGGCATCGGTGGACACACCGCGCGCGCCGTCGGCGCTCGGCTGCGCGAGCTCGGGGAGGGGGGGCAGGTGCTGTGCATCACCCATCTGCCCCAGATCGCCTCGCTCGGAGACTGCCACTTCACGATCGTCAAGGACACCTCCGCTGAGCCGACCCGCGCCGAGGTCGTTCAGCTGGGCGAGCCAGAGGTCGTCTCGGAGCTGGTCCGCATGCTCGGCGCGGAGGAGGCCGACCCGGCGGCGCGCCGTCATGCTCGCGACCTGCGTCGCGCGGCCTGAGCCTCTGCAAGGGGTGCGCTCGGCGCCCGCGGGCGTTACTCTCGCGTAGCGATGGCCGCGACACGAATCAGCAGGCACGCAGCTCGGCCGAGTCCTGCCGCGCGTGTACCCGCCGGGTCGGGGCCTCCTCGCCCGGTCGGTGGACCCGCACCTGCACCCGCCGTTCCTCCGGCACTTCAGGGAGGACCACCACCGTCCACGCCGGCGCGCGCCGTCGGCGGCCCGGTGCGGACGGGCCGGCGGACGAAGCTGCTGGTCAAACATCTTGCCCAGGGCGAGGTCGCGCTGATCGACCACCTGGACATCGATCGGGTCTCGGCCGAGGAGCTGATCGCGGCCGGGGCCGTCGCGGTTCTCAACTGCAGCCCGTCCTCGGGCGGCTCCTACCCCAACCTCGGGCCGCAGCTCCTGGTCGAAGCGGGCGTACTGCTCCTCGATCTTCCCGATGACTCGCTCTTCGACGCTCTCTCCGACGGCGACCCACTGGTCGTGCGGACCTCGCAGGGAGGGGAGGGCGAAGGGTCGGCCGGGGGTGAGGTGCTGCGCGGCGGTGAGGTGCTCGCGCGGGGAGAGGTGCTCGACCTGGCCCGCGTGTGTGCGGAAACGGAGGCCAGGCGGAGCGAGATCGGCGAGGCGCTCGAGCGCTTTGCCCACAACACGATCGAGCACATGCGCGAGGAGCGCGAGCTGTTGGCGGGCAGGATCGAGCTGCCACGGTTCGCCACGGACTTTCGCGATCGCTCCACGCTCGTCGTCGTCCGCGGCGTCGGCCACCAGCGCGATCTGCGCGCCCTGCGGCCGTTCATCCGCGACATGCGTCCGGTGATCGTCGCCGTCGACGGCGGCGCGGAGGCGCTGCTCGAGGAGGGCCTCACCCCGCACATGATCGTGGGGGACATGGACTCGGCCGGAGAGGCGGCGCTGCGGTGCGGCGCCGAGCTCGTCGTGCACTCCTACCCCGATGGGCGCGCACCCGGCCGCCGCCGGCTGGAAGAGCTGGGCGTGCATTTCAAGCTGGTGCCGGCACCCGGGACGAGCCAGGACGTGGCCCTGTTGATCGCCGCCGAGAAGGGTGCCCGCCTGATCGTGTCGGTGGGTTCGCAGTTCAACCTCGTCGAGTTCCTCGACCGTAACCGCCAGGGAATGTCCTCCACATTCCTCACCCGCCTGCGCATCGGCGAGATCCTCGTGGATGCCAAGGGCGTGAGCCGCCTCTACCAGCCCCGACCCGGCCTCACGCCGCTGCTCGTCGTGATCGCGGCCGGTCTGGTCGCGCTGCTGGCGGTCGTCTGGATGACCCCGGCGCTGCGCGATGTGGCCGAACTGCTCTGGCTGAAGCTCCAGCTGCTGGCGGATGTGAGAGCGGGCGATCTCGGCCCGCACATCCTCGGCGGCTGAGGTCCCCGAGCTTCGCCGCAGCCTCCTCGATGTTCGACTACCGCTATCACGCCCTATCCCTGGCCGCCGTCCTGCTCGCCCTGGCCGTGGGCGTCGTGATCGGTGTCGCGATCGGCGACTCCGATCTGGTCTCCTCGGCGAAGAGCGGCATCGTCCACGATCTGAGCTCCGAACTCAGCGACGCGCACAACCAGGAGAGCGAACTTCGCCTGCAACTGGCCCATGAGGAAGCGTTCACCAACGATCTCTACCCGATTGCCGTCCACGGCCTGCTGAGTGGCCGGGACATCGGCCTCGTGTTCCTGGGCGGCTCCTCCAACCGCGTGAACAGCCTCGTGCGCAATGCGGTGACACAGGCCGGTGGGAACCTCGGGACGGTCGTGGCGGTGCGCGAGCCGCTCGATCTCACGGGCCTGGCGGGCGAGGCGGCGGGGACCCATTACTCGGACCTCGGAGCGAGCGAATCGGCCGCTGGGCAACAGCTCGTGGAACGGTTCGGCATGCTCGTAGGCAGACAGCTCGTGAGCGGCGGTCAACTCGTCAACCAGGAGCTCCTGAGCCGAGTGCGAAACCGACTGCTGAGCGCGTTCGACGGGCAGCTCGGAAGGCTTCAGGGAGTCGTCGTGATGCGCTCGGAGCCGACCGGCATGACCCCCCAGCAGACCCAGGCGCTCGCCGGCTTCCAGTCCGGCCTGATCGACGGTGTGACGGCGGTGGGGGTGCCCACGGTCGGGGTCGAGCTGACCAGCACCGAACCATCGCAGGTCCCCTGGTATCAGAGCCAGGACATCGCAAGCGTCGACAACCTCGAGACGACCGCCGGCCAGGCCGCGCTGATCTATGCCCTGGCCGGCTCCCACGGCGCGTACGGCACCAAGTCGAGCGCGGACTCCCTGCTTCCAAACGTCGGCGGCACGGCCACCCAGCCATAGGCCGAGGGCGAGCGAGCGCCGGCTGAGGAGAGGGTGCGCGCATCCGCTCCCAGCGCTAGCGTCCAAGCATGCACGCCCTGCCGTTCCTGGTCGCGCTCGTGTGCGCCGGGATCCTCGCGCCGGCGGTTCTGCGTGCGCTGAGGGTGGGCGCTCACACGAAGCCCAACTACCGCTCGCGCCAGCTCCCCTGCCCCTTCGGGATCCTCACGCTGGCGGCGGCCCTGACGGCGCTGATCCCGCTCATGCTCCTGGAAAAGCTCGCCTCCACCGCGGTGTTCCACCCCGAGGCCCTCCCCATCGCCGTGTACGCGCTGGGGGTCATGGCGCTGGGCCTGATCGACGACACGCTCGCGCAGGGCCAGGCCGCGGATCCCGACCGGCCAGTCCAGCGCGGCTGGCGCGGCCATGGGGCGGCGGTGCTCAGGGGGGAACCGTCGACGGGGGCCCTGAAGGCCGCCGGATCGCTGGGCCTGGCGCTGTTCACCATGAGCTATCTCGACCTGTCGAACGGGCGCTGGCTGTTGGCGGTGGGGGTGCTGGTGCTGGCCACCAACGCGTTCAACCTCCTCGACCTGCGCCCCGGGCGCTCCACCAAGGCCTTCGTGCTGCTCGGGGTGGGCCTGACCATCGGCTCGGGCGCGGTGCGCCCACTGTGGTCGCTCGGGCTGTTCGTGGCGCCGGCGCTCGTCGCCGGCTTCTACGACCTTCGCGAGCGGGCCATGCTCGGCGACACCGGTGCGAACCTGCTGGGGGCGCTCGCGGGCCTGTGGCTGGTGTTCACGCTGTCGGGCACCGGCCAGCTCATCGCGCTGGCGATCCTCGCCGCGGTCACAGTCTACGGCGAGCTGCGCTCGATCTCCGCGCTCATCGAGCGGATTCCCGGGTTGCGCGGCCTGGACTCCTGGGGCAGGCCCTAGGCTTCCTGCGAGGCGACATGGCTTCCCTTGGAGGCGCATCCAGACCGTCAGCTACTCTGGCAGGGAACCCGATGACCCCCCACTATTCCGACCGCCACGCCCAGGCCCCCAGCAAGACCCGCTTCATCTTCGTGACCGGCGGCGTGGTCTCCTCGCTCGGCAAGGGCATCGCCGCAGCCTCCATCGGGCGCCTGCTGGTCTCGCGTGGGCTGACGGTGGGACTGCAGAAGTTCGACCCCTACATCAACGTCGACCCGGGCACCATGTCGCCCTACCAGCACGGCGAGGTGTTCGTGACCGAGGACGGCGCCGAGACCGACCTCGACCTTGGCCACTACGAGCGCTTCACCGACGCCAACACCAGCCGGGCCTCGAACGTCACAGCCGGAGGGGTCTACGACACGGTGATCCGCCGCGAGCGCCGCGGCGACTATCTCGGCGGGACGGTCCAGGTCGTCCCGCACATAACCGATGAGATCAAGCAGCGGATAGCGCTGATCGCCGAGTCATCGGACGTGGACTTCGTCATCACCGAGATCGGGGGCACGGTGGGAGACATCGAGTCGCTGCCGTTCCTCGAGGCCATCCGCCAGTTCCCCGTCGACGTGGGCCGTCGCCGGTGCATGTTCATCCATCTCACGCTCGTCCCCTACATCGGCCATGCGGGAGAGCTCAAGACGAAGCCAACCCAGCATTCGGTGAACGAGCTGCGGCGCATCGGCATCGCCCCGGACATGCTCATGTGCCGCTCGGAGGGCTCACTGTCGCCTGAGATTCGCAAGAAGATCGCGCTGTTCGCCAGCCTGCCCTCCGAGGCGATCGTCTCGGCATGCGACGTCGAGGACATCTACCAGGTACCGCTCACCTTCCGTGCGCAGGGAGTGGACGACTTCATCCTCGACCACTTCGGTGCGCAGGCGCCCGCCCCCGACCTGTCCAGCTGGAAGGAGCCGATCGAGCGGGCCGAAAAGGCCACCCGCACGGTACGGATCGCGTTGGTGGGCAAGTACGTGCAGCTCGCGGACGCCTACCTGTCGGTGTCCGAGGCGCTGCGCCATGCCGGCGCCCTGAAGGACGCACGCGTCCAGATCGACTGGATCGACTCCGAGCACCTGGAGGCCACCCAGACCCTTGCGGACGTCACCGACGACGAGGCAGTGAGTGCGGACGCGGTTCTAGACGTGGATGACGGGGGAGCGGACGCGGATGCCACCGCGCACGAGGTGCTCGCGCGTGCTGACGGCATCCTCATCCCCGGAGGCTTCGGCGGGCGGGGGATCGAGGGCAAGATCGCCGCGGCCCGGATCGCGCGTGAGCGGGGGATTCCCTACCTGGGGATCTGCCTGGGCATGCAGTGCGCGGTCGCCGAGTTCGCCCGCCATGTGGCCGGCATGGAGGGGGCCAACTCGACGGAGTTCGACATCGAGACTCCCTACCCGGTCATCGACCTTCTGCCTGAGCAGAAGGAGGTGGCCGACCTCGGCGGAACGATGCGCCTGGGCGCCGACCCGATCAAGCTCCACGAGGGCACCCGCGCGCGTGAGATCTACGGCGAGGCGGTCATCTACGAGCGCCACCGCCACCGCTATGAGGTCAACAACCTGCTGCGCAAACGCCTGCAGAGCGCCGGTCTGCGCGTATCCGGCACCTCGCCCGACGAGCGTCTGGTGGAGGTGATCGAGCTCGAGGATCACCCGTTCTTCGTGGCCTCGCAGTTCCATCCGGAGTTCAAGTCCCGCCCGGAGCGACCGGCTCCCCTGTTTCGCGAGTTCGTCACGGCCGCCCTGACGCGGGCCGCCGAGCTGGAGGATGCGCGTGCGGCTCGCGCGGGCCACCTTCCACCCGGTCCTTCCGAGCGCGCGCTCGAGCCCGGTGGACCGGAGACCCCCGGCTCAGGCGTGACCCCGGCGCCGGCCGGCCGATCGTGAGCGGAGCACTCTCTGAGAAAGGGCAGCGCCGCGGATACTCCGACGGCCCCGGGGGCGTGGCCGCCGCCACCTGCACGCTGCAGGTCAAGGCCACCTTTCGGGATGTCGACGAGCAGCATGCGCAGGCGCTCGCGGCCGAAATGATCGCCCGCGCGCACGAGCTGGCCAACCAGCCCGAGTGCCAGTGCGATGTCGACGTCAGCGTCCAGAGCGCGGCGCCGGTCGCCCCGATCGACGAGTGTTGAAGCTTCGTCAAGCGACGGTCCGCGAGGCCGGATCTCCTCACGGGCCCGAGCAGGAGTTGGTCGTCGAGATCGCCGGGCAGCGGCGCCCGGCGATCGCCGATGTCGCGCTCGTGGGGCGCGCCGAGGTTGGTGACGAGGTGATCGTGAACGTGCAGGCGCTCGACCTCGGATTCGGCTCGGGCGGCTTCGACATCGTCCACGTCAATCTCACGCGCGGCCTCGCGGGAGACGGCGTGAGCGGTGCCAATGTGATGAAGCTCAACTACACGAGTCTCCAGCACACGGTGAAACCGGTCGAGGACGAGCGGCTGACCCTGCCCGTCGGGCGGCCGGTCGCCGTGCTCGCCCTGCACGGTCAGCTGGCGGCGGTCTCCTGGGCCTTCGCCCAGGGCGCGCCCCAGGGCAGGCTCGGGTACGTGCAGACGCAGGGCGGCGCTCTTCCCGGCGGACACTCCCGCACCGTCCGCGCGCTGCGCAAGCGGGGGCTGCTCGCCGGGCATCTGACGGCGGGAGCCGCCTACGGTGGGGAGGGGGAGGCGATCACGACCGCCGGCGCCCTGCACCATGGGCTGCGCACCCTCGGCTGGGACGCGGCGGTGTGTGGGCCCGGTCCGGGGATCGTCGGATCCGGTTCCCCGCTCGGGCATGGCGGCATGTCCGCGCTCGACTCCGCGCATGCCTCCCTCGCACTGGGCTGCCCGACGCTGCTCGTGGCGCGGATGTCATCGGGTGATGAGCGCGCTCGCCATCGCGGGATCTCCCACCACACCCTCACAGTGCTCGACCTGCTGCTCGAGCCGGTCACGGTCGCCCTGCCTGCGGGCATGCGCTCGCCGGTGGGCACGGACCTGCGCGCGGGTCTCGGTTCCGCCTTCGACGAGGCGCTGCCCAGCCGCGCGGCGCTGGCGCCTGACGTCGAGCGGCCCGCGCGCATCACCCGCCACGACTGGCGGCGCGCCGTCGTCGACCTGCCCTCCTACGCCGCCAGTGGCCTGCCCGCAGAGACGATGGGCCGCGGACTGACGGAGGACCCGCTGTTCTTCGCCGCGGCCCTCGCGGGCGGCACCGCCCTGTCCGAACTGGCCGAGCAGCGCGTGAACGACCCGTTGCATTCGCAAGGAGCCCTCGCCGCGGACGCGAAGCTAGGGGGGTGAGCTCCGCAGAGACCGTGCTGTCGTGAGCCCTGCAGGGACCGCGACCCCCTCCCCGACGCGCGGGGTGGAGCACCTGATCCTCGATTTCCTGGCCTACCTGGAGCTCGAGCGCGGGCTCTCGCGGAACACGCTCCAGGCCTACCGCTCGGACCTGCTTCAGTTCGCAGCCTTCCTCGACCGCCGAGGGCTGAGCGTGGAGCGGGCCGGGCACGGCGATCTGGCGGCGTTCCTGTCCGAGCTCGCCGCCCCACCGGCGCCCGCGGCGCCCGCCACGCTCGGGCGCAAGGTGGCGTGCCTGCGCTCGTTCTACCGCCACCTGCGGCGCGAGGGGACGATCGAGCACGATCCAACGGACGAGCTGCGGGGACCACGCAAGTCACAGCGCCTGCCCCAGGTGCTCTCGCGCGATGAGGTCGCGCGGCTGTTGAGCGAGCCCAAGGGGACCCACCCGTCTGCCCTGCGAGACCGGGCGCTGCTTGAGACCATGTACGCGTGCGGTCTGCGCGCGTCCGAGGCGATCGGACTCGAGCTGGCGGATGTCGATCTGGATGAGGGCGTGCTGTGCGCGCGGGGAAAGGGCTCCAAGGAGCGTCTCGTGCCGATCGGCAGTCAGGCCTCGGCGGCGCTCGAGGCCTACTGCGGGCGCGGGCGTCCGGCTCTTCTGGGCGCAGGGACGGACAGTTCGAGGGGCGCTCACAGCGCCGCGAAGGGCGGTGGTCGCCTGTTCCTCAACCGCCGTGGGTCGGGCCTCACGCGCCAGGGCCTCTACAAGATCGTCCAGGGTCATGCGCGCCGCGCGGGCCTCGAGCAGAAGATGAGTCCGCACACCCTGCGCCACACCTTTGCCACGCACCTGCTGGCCGGAGGGTGTGACCTGCGCTCGCTGCAGGAGATGCTCGGGCACGCTGACCTCGCGACGACCCAGGTATACACCCATCTTTCCGCTGAGCGGCTCAAGGACGCCTTCTTCAGCGCCCACCCGCGGGCATCCCGTTGAGCGATTGGCCGCGCCGGGCGATTGTGCTCGTCGCCGATGCCTGCGGCGTGGGGGCCCTGCCCGACGCCGCCAGCTACGGGGACGAGGGAACGAACACGCTGGCCCACGTCGCCGAGGCGGTGGGCGGGCTCGAGCTCCCGACCCTCGCGGCGCTCGGGCTGGGAACAATTCTCCCGCTGCAGGGTGTCCCGGTGGTCGAGGATCCCGTGGTCCACGGCCGGCTGCACCCGCTCGGACCGGGCAAGGACTCGGCGACCGGCCACTGGGAGCTGATGGGGGTGGTGCTCGAGCGTCCGCTGCCCACCTACCCCGACGGCTTCCCGCCGGAGGTCCTGGCGCGCCTGGAGGCAGCGATGGGCCACCAGGTCATCTGCAACCGTCCGAGCAACGGCATCGCGGCGATCGAGGAATTCGGCTCCGAGCACCTGCGCACGGGCGCGCTGATCCTCTACACCTCCCAGGACTCCGTGCTGCAGCTGGCCGCGCACGTCGAGCGGGTGCCGCTCCCCGAGCTCTACGGGGCGTGTGCGGCGGCGCGAGAGGCGATGAGCGGAGAGGACGCCGTCGGACGTGTGATCGCGCGGCCCTTCACCGGCGAGGAGGGCGCGTTTCGGCGCACACAGGGACGGCGCGACCTCGCTGTGCGCCCACCTGGGCGCAGCTATCTGGAGGAGCTGCAGAGCGCCGGCGTGGAAGTGCACGGCATCGGCAAGATCCGAGACCTGTTCGCCGGGGTCGGGGTGACGCGATCGCACCCCGGCTCGACCAACGCCCAGGCGCTGGAAGAGGTCGAGAGGCTGATGGCAGAGCTGGAGCGGGGCTTTGTGTTCGCCAACCTGATCGAGACCGATCAGGACTACGGCCACCGCAAGGACTTCGAGGGCTTCGATCGGGCTCTGCGGGAGATCGATGCCGGCCTTGCGCGCCTGCTTGAGCGCCTGCGGGCCGACGACCTGCTGATCGTGACCGCCGATCACGGTGTGGACCCGGCCCACGCCGGCAGCGACCACACGCGCGAGTACGCGCCCCTGCTGGCCGCGTCCGGACAGATGCTGCGGCTGCGGGCCAGCGGCGAGCGGGTATTGGGCCGCCGCCACGACGGTCCGCTTGCCGACGTGGGCGCGACCGTGCTGCGCTGGCTCACCGGCCACGACTCCGACGCGCTGCCGGGGGACCCCTTCGTAAGCTAGGGCCGATGCCCGAGCTTCCCGAGGTCGAGACGATCAGACGCCAGCTCGCCCCCCTTGTGCGGGGTAGGAGGCTCGAGCGGATGGAGATCCTCGACCCGCGCTGGTCGCGCCCGCTCGCCCCCGCGGAGCTCACGTCCGCGCTCCTCGGGCGCCGTATCGAGGGACTTGGCAGACGCGGCAAGTACCTGGTTTGGGGCTTCCAGGGCGACGTTCACCTCGCCCAGCACCTGCGCATGACGGGCGTGGTGTTGTGCGAGCCCGATCCCGAGCCCGCCCACACGCGCGTTCGCCTTCAGCTGGGACGGGCGAGGGCTGGCGGGGCCGAGCGGGCGCGCAGGCTAGTGATCGTCGATCCGCGCCGGTTCGGCACGGCCGAGCTGCTCTTGGGCTCGGAGGCGCTCGAGGCGTTCTTCGCTGCGCGCCTGGGCCTCGAGCCGCTGGATGAGCGCTTCACCGCCGAGCACCTGCGCGGCCTTGCGCGCAACAGGACGGCGCCGATCAAGGCGCTTCTGCTCGACCAGCGCCGGATCGCCGGCGTGGGGAACATCTACGCCGACGAGGCCCTCTTCCGGGCGGGCATCCACCCGCTGCGCCCGGCCGGGCGCCTGTCGTTCGCGCAGCACGTCCGCCTGCGCGAGGGGGTGATCGAGGCGCTCACGGCGGGTATCGACGCGCGCGGGGCGAGCATCGATGACTACCGGGACCTCGACGGCGTGCAGGGCTCCTTCCAGGACCAGTTTCTCGTGCACCTGCGAGCCGGCGAGCCGTGCGAGCGGTGCGGGAGCACGATCGTCAAGACGGTCGTGGCCGGACGGGGCACCTACGTGTGCGAGACCTGCCAGCCGCGGCCGCGGCGGCGGCGGGTCTAGGCAGCGAGGAGCTCGCCCAAGGTACCGCTGTCAGCGGCAGCCTGCAACTCGGCGAACCCACCCAGCAGCCGGTCCCCGACGAGCACCTGCGGGAAGCTCATCATCCCCGTGCGCTGGGCGAGCTCGGCGCGGCCGCTCGGGTCCTTTGAGAGGTTGATTTCGGCGAACTCCACGCCCTGCGCCCTCAACAGACCCTTGACGCGAGCGCAGAACGAACAGGGCTCCGTCGTATACACCGTGACCGCTTCCATTACTTCATAAAGTATAGCGGGTTCGGCGGTCGCTTTCAGCCGGGCGGCTGGATGATCAGGGAAGCCGCGACGGCCTGCGCACCCCCCGTTCGGGGTGCCTGAGCGCCGGCTGCGATCAGCTATTCCTTCGTCTGAGAACACGGGCCGTCTGGCAGGTGGATCACCATGGAGTGTATGGCTGGTCGAGCTGTCAAGACGGAGGCGGTCGTGCTGCGCTCGATGCGCTACGGGGAGGCCGATCGCATCCTGCACCTGTACACGCCCGATCGCGGGCGGGTGAGCGCGATCGCCAAGGGCGTGCGCCGCGCGCGCAGCCGCTTCGGAGGGCGCCTTGAGCCCTTCTTCCGCCTGCGGATCGAGCTGCACGAGGGGCGCAGCGAGCTGTTGACGGTCACGGGTGCACAGACGGTCGACGGCCATGCCCGCCTGCGGGGGGACGCCCGCGCGCTGGATGCCGCGGCAAGGGCGTGCGATGCGGTTGGGCGCCTGTTCGAGACGACCGAGCCCCACCCGGGCGTGTTCAACCTGCTGTGCCGAAAGCTGTCGCTGCTGGACGAGCAGGCCGCAGGGAGCGGGCGATCTCCGGTCGGCCGGGCGGCCACGCTCGCGTTTCGCCTGAAGCTGCTACTCGCTGCGGGCCTTGCACCACAGCTCGGTGCGTGTGCTGCCTGCGGTGAGCGCGAGCATCTGGTGGGGTTCTCCGGCGCCGCGGGGGGAGTGGTGTGTGGAGCATGTGAGGCCGCATCGTTCCCGCTGGAAGAGCAGGCCTACCGCTTCATGGCGGAGGCGCTCGGGCGTCCCCTCGAGGATGCACCCGACGCGCCCGAGCCGGCGCTGGGGCAGGTCGAGCGGGCGATCTCGGCGACCCTCGAGCACCACGCGCACGTGCGCCTGATGCCGGCGGCCGGTCGCTCGCGCTGAGAACGCGAGCCGAGATCGATGGGAAAGGGCCCGCTCGAGAGCCGTGACCGAGCCGCCGGTGGCTGTATCGTGGGTGCCGTGGACGAGGGTTCTCCCATCGCCTATGAGGTGCTCGAAAAAGGCGTCCCGGTGCTGACGTCCGACGGGGAGCAGGTGGGCACGGTCCACCACGTCGTCGCGGCGCCCGAGGAGGACATCTTCCACGGTCTGGTCATCGCGACCGCGCGGGGACGGCGGTTCGTCGAGGCCGCCGACGTCGGGAGCCTGCACGAACGCGGCGTCGACCTGCGGATCGACTCCTCTGCGGCGCAGAGCTTGCCCGAGCCCGGTGGCGGGGCGCCGGTCTACGACGAGGACCCGGGCGAGATGAAGGGCTGGCATCACTGGGTGCATCTACTGGGCATGCGCGGCGACTGGCACCGCGAGCCCTGAGCAGCGGTGAGCATCGCCAGCCGGAAGGACACCGTCGCTGCCGGTTTCGCCGAGCGCTGGCGCGAGCATGAGGAGGAGACACTCTCCCCGCTGGCCGCGCGCTCCTATCCGGCGCACAGGGCGAGCGCGGAGGAGGACTGCGGACTGCGCACTCCCTTTCAGCGCGACCGCGACCGGATCGTCCACTGCAAGGCGTTCCGCCGGCTGACGCACAAGACGCAGGTGTTCGTGGCTCCGCGGGGCGACCACTACAGGACGCGGCTCACCCACACGCTGGAGGTCACCACGATCTCGCGGACGGTCGCCCGGGCGCTGCATCTGAATGAGGATCTGGTCGAGGCGATCGGCCTCGGGCACGACCTGGGACACCCGCCGTTCGGCCACATCGGCGAGGAGGAGCTCGACCGCTGCCTGAAAGAGCGCTTCGGGCAGGACTTTCGCCACTACGAGCACTCGCTGCGGGTCGTCGAGCACCTGGAGCGTGACGGGGCCGGTCTGAACCTGACTCGGCAGGTGCTCGACGGCATCGCCCGCCACTCAAGCCGCGCGCCCTTGCCGGACACGCTTGAGGGGCGGATCGTGAGGGTGATCGACCGCGTGGCCTACATCAACCACGACATCGACGACGCCGTTCGCGCGGGCCTGCTGCGCGAGCAGGAGCTGCCGCCGGAGCCGATCGCCGTGCTCGGCAGCAGCGGATCGGCGCGGATCGACGCGCTAGTGCACGACATGGTCGAGCACTCCGCACCGGCCGGCGACATCGTGCAGGGACCGCAGGCCGGGCCGGCGATGGACGTGCTGCGGGAGTTCATGTTCGAGCGGGTCTACCTCGGCCCCGCGGTGCGCGCCGAGCACGACAAGATCGCCGGCGTCGTAAGGCGGCTGTTCGAGCACTACGTCGAGCACCCCGAGCTCTTGCCCGGAGCTCCGGCTTTCGCTCCTTCCGACGAGCGCGATCCTGACGCCGCTGCCCGCGCTCCCCGCGGCCACAACGACCTGGCACGCCGCGTGACCGACTACCTGGCGGGCATGACCGACCGCTACTGCATCCGCGAGTACACCGAGCTCGAGGTGCCGCAGGCGTTCGCCCGCTAGCGTGGCGGTCGTGGCCCTGTACACGAACGACTCGAAGGACCGCGTGCGTGACGCGGTCGACTTCGTGGAGCTGGTCTCCGCGCGCACGGAGCTGCGCCGGGCCGGCCCGGCGCGGTATGAGGGACTGTGCCCGTTCCACGACGAGCGGACGCCGTCGTTCGGGATCGATCCGACCCAGAAGGTCTACCACTGCTTCGGCTGCCAGGCCTCGGGCGACGTGTTCACGTTCGTGCAGGAGACCGAGGGGGTGGACTTCAAAGGCGCCCTTGAGCTGCTGGCCGAACGCTACGGGGTCGAGCTGCAGCGCGAGCAGGAGGATCCGCGAGAGGCCGAGCGTCGCAGGCACCGCGAGCGGCTGCTCGAGCTGCTCTCGCGCACGACCGCCTACTACGAGCGCTACCTGTGGGAGTCCAGCGAGGCCAAGCGCGCGCGGGAGTATCTGCTGGGCAGGGGCCTTGGAGAGGAGATCCTCAGAGAGTTCCGCGTGGGCTACGCCCCGAGCGCGTGGGACCGGGTGCTGATGGCCTCGCGTAGAGGGGGTTTCTCCGAGCAGGAGTTGTACGCGACGGGCCTGGCGCAGCGCTCCAAGCAGAACGGCCAGCCCTACGACCGTTTCCGCGCACGGATCATGTTTCCGCTCACCGACATCCGCGGGAGAGTGCTCGGGTTCGGTGCGCGGGCCATGCGCGAGGACTCCTCGCCCGCCGGCGGTGCCGCCCCCGCTGCTCAGGGTGGCTCACCGAAGTACCTGAACACCTCTGACAACGACGTCTACCACAAGGGTCTTCACCTGTACGGCGCCAACCTCGCGCGGCCCTTCGCCGCGCGTGAGGGGCAGGTGATCCTGTGCGAGGGCTACACCGACACCATCGCCCTGCACCAGGCGGGCATGCGCAACACGGTGGGCCTGATGGGCACGGCGCTGACGGGCGAGCAGGTGGGCGAGCTGGCGCGGATGGCCCAGACGGTGCTGCTCGCGCTGGATGCCGACAGCGCCGGTCAGGAGGCCATGCTGCGCGCGTCCACGCCTGGCGGCGAAACGCAAGCTCGAGCTTCGGGTGGTGGCGCTTCCCGCCGGCACCGATCCGGCCGAGCTCGTGCAGCGCGACGGCCCTGACGCGATGAGCGAGGCGGTGGCGCAGTCGGTCCCGTTCGTGCGCTTCCGGGTCGAGCGCGTGCTGGCGGGCGGCGACCATTCGACGCCCGAGGGGCGCGACCGGATGATCGAGGAGCTGCGCCCGATCTTCGCCACGCTCCCGCCGAGCGCGATGCGGATGGAGCTGACCAGGATCGTCTCCGGACGGTTGGCCCTTCCCGAGAGCCTGGCCGAGACGTTGCTGGCTCAAGGCGGCGGACGTCCCGGGCGCGGGGGCGAGCGTGGGCAGATCACGGGACAGGGTCGCCGATCGGGAGAGGATCGGGCAACCGGGGATGCTGCGCTTCGCGGAGGCGACCTGCTGCGACGGGAGGACACCGAGCGGGCGTTCCTCGCACTGTGCATCGCCTCTCCACAGGAGGGGGCGGTGGCGCTTGACAGCCTCCAGGTGGACGAGCACTTTGCCAGCGAGCTGCTGCGCCGAGCGGCCAGGCATCTGCGCGAGGGCGACCTGCGCGAACCGATGGCGAGCCCTTCCGGCCGCGAGGGCGGCCTGGACGACGATCCGGAGCTCAAGGGGCTGCTGGCCGAGCTCATCGTGCAGGCCGGGCGTGAGGAGGCCCGCCCGGCGATGCTCGAGGTGCAGCGCCTACAGCTGGAGATGGCCCGCATGGACCGCAAGATCCACCAGGCGCGCGGACAGGAAGGCGGCGACGTGAGCGGGCTGGCACAGCACCGCGCGGAGGTCAAGCAGGAGTTCGACCGGGCGTACGGGCTGGTGCTCGAGGAGACGGGGGACAGGGCGGGGTGAGGATTACGAACGTGTGTTCGTGCCGTTCCGTCCCAAGCGCTGAGGAGAATGTGGTGCATGGATCGCCCCTCTCTAGAACGCCTTCTCAGCCGCGGTCTATCGCTACGGGAGATCGGACGGCGGTTGGGACGGCACGAAACGACGGTCGCCTACTGGGTCGAGAAGCATGGACTACAGGCGGCGAACCGCAATCGACATCTAGCTCGCGGGGGGCTCCGCGAGGAGGACCTGAAGCAGCTTGTGCGAACGGGAGCGTCGATCGCTGAGATCGCGGAGGCCGTCGATCGCAGTAAGGCCACAGTCCGACACTGGTTGGTCAGGTTCGGTCTGAAGACGAGCAACGGTCGTGGGCGTCAGGCCGACTCGCGAGGCCAGAGCGGCCAAGGATGCCGGCCTTGCATTAATGACAGCGAAGTGTCCACGCCACGGTGGGACAGAGTTCTGTTTGGACGGTCGCGGCCGCTATCGCTGCAGGAGGGTGCCGATCGGCCGCCGTCACAAGACGACGACGGAAGATGAAGACGATCCTCGTGCAGGAGGCTGGCGGAGCCTGCCGTATCTGTGGAGACCGAAGCAACATGCGTGCGCTGCACTTTCATCACGTCGAGCCAGCCGATAAGTGGCTCGAACTCAACGCGAAGGGTATTTCCCTCTCGCTCGAAACACTCCGTGCTGAGGCGCAGAAGTGCGTCCTTCTGTGCTCTAATTGCCATGCCGAGGTTGAGGACGGAACGGCGTCCGTTCCAGCGAGCAAGCTGGAGGGGCATCTTCCGGGTAGCACATTGGCGATCCGGGGTAGCTCAATGGCAGAGTAGTCGGCTGTTAACCGATTGGTTGTGGGTTCGAGTCCCACCCCCGGAGCTTCTACGCAGCGGCGCTCTTGACCACTCCATCGGTGGTGTCGGGAGCGGCCAGTTGCTCCACGAGCGCCGCCGCATGATCGGCCGGGTCATGCGTCGCCGCCCATCCCGCAAGCCCTTCTGCGCGAGCCCGGATGGTGGGGTCGTTCAGGCAACGCTCCACGGCTAGGCGAATCTGACGTGGATGGACGAACCGCCGCGGTACGCGCACGCCGGCTCCGGCCCAGTCGAGACGTGCGGCGTTCTCGTTCATGTCACCCACCGCGGGGCACGCGACCACCGCGCAGCCCGACGCGAGTGCCCGCACCAGCGTGCCGTGGCCGGCATGGCAGACGACCACGTCGCAGGAGGGCATCGTGCGCGAGTAGGAGACCCAGTCGACAACCCGTGCGTTGCCGGGCACCGGCAGTGGATGGGGCGGCAGGCGGCGATTCCATGTCGCGAGCACCCGCACGGGAACATCGGCGAGGCCCCGCAACGCGGCGGTGAGCATGCGCTGATCGCGGTCCTGCGCGGTTGACGGTGCGACGAGAACGAGCGGCTCATCGCCCGGCGGCGGCTCGACGTCGTCTGCGGGCGGCTCCCACATGAGCGGACCGACCACATGCACGTGCGCTGGCCATGCGCGCGGGTACTCGAGCTGGGGGAACGTGCCCACGATCGCCAGTTCGCGGCTGACGCCCCCGTGGAGGTGGTCGAGCGGCTCGAGACCCAGTCTCGCGCGCGTGTCGTTCAGTTCCTCGCGGCCGCGCTCGAGACCCCTGGCAACCGGTACCTGGGCACGACGCCACATGGCCCGCCCGAGTGCAGTGCGCGAAAGGCGCGCGCCGAGCGCATAGATCGGGAAGTCAGGCTCGCCCGGCGGATATACGTGAGGAACGAGGGTGGCGCGCGGGACTTGCTCAAGCTCGGCAGCCAGGGCCGGGGCGAGCGTGAGGATGTCGGCGACGACGACATCCGGGCGCAGCTGCCGCACGAGCGGGAGCGTGTCCACCGTGGCCTGGACGACGGCCTCGTAGAAGTCCAACGGCTCGGGGCGTGAGGGAAAGACCTCGTACTCCGGAGCGGGCGCAAAGCTGAGGCCCTCAGCTTCGACCTCCCTTCGCCAGCGCTTCCAGGTCTGGAGCGTGACGTCGTTCCCCCGAGCAGCCAGCGCCCGCCCGAGGGCAACCATCGGAAAGGCGTGGCCGGGGTCGCCGAAGGCCCCCAGCAGGACACGCATCGGCCTAGGCCGATGCGAGCTCGGCGACCAGCCGCAGCTGCTCGAGACGCTCGGGCTTCGTGAAGGCGATGGGGGTCACCCCGAGCGTACCGACGCCAGCATCGCGGTAGACCGCCAGGCGCTCGCGCACGACATCCGGGGGACCGCACAGCGAGACGGTGTCGATGAGGGCGTCGGGGATCGCCGCCATCGCCTCCTCGCGCTTGCCTTCCAGGTAGAGGTCCTGGACCTGTTTGGCCTCCGCCTCGAAGCCGTAGCGGCTGACGACCTGGTTGTAGAAGTTCTGCTTGCGCGAGCCCATGCCGCCTACGTACAGGGCGATGAACGGCCTCATCGCGTCGCGGGCGCCCTGGAGATCGTCCGTGACGAACACCTGGACGGTCGGAGCGATGTCGAAGCCCTCAAGCGTGCGCCCGGCTCGCTCGGCGCCCTCCTGTAGGAGCGGCCGCAGCTCGGAGACGTGCTGCGGAGAGAAGAGCGTTGGGATCCACCCGTCAGCGATCTCACCGGCCAGCGCCGTGTTCTTCGGGCCGATCGCGGCCAGGTAGATCGGGATGCGATCTTGGACGGGGGAGATCGTGAGCTTGAGAGCCTTGCCGGGCCCGTCGGGGAGCGGTAGCTCGAGGGTCTCGCCGTGGAACTCGACGCGCTCACGGGCGAGCGCCATGCGCAGGACGGCGACGTACTCGCGGGTGCGCTGCAGCTGCTTGGCAAAGCGCTGTCCGTGCCAGCCCTCGGCCACCTGCGGTCCGGAGGAGCCGATGCCGAGGATCATGCGCCCGTCCGAGAGCTGATCGATCGTGGCGGCGGTCATCGCGGTCATCGCCGCAGAGCGGGCGGGCATCTGAAAGATCCCGGAGCCAAGGCGAATGCGCGAGGTCTGACCCGCCAGCCAGCCGAGCACGGTTGCCGTGTCGGACCCGTAGGCCTCGGCGGCCCACACCGAGTCATAGCCCAGCCGCTCCGCCTCCTGGACGATCTCGAGCTGATCCGCCGAGCCGAGACCCATACCCCAGTAGCCGATGTGCACCCCGAGCTTCATGTGCAAGTTTCCTTTCAGCGAGAGGGAATCGTTGTGTGAAAGGGACGCGGGTCCTAGGCTCAGGAGCGCATCCGGCCGCACGTCAACAAGCGCGCGCGGCGGACCACAGCCTATGGCAAATCGTCGTCATTCCCGCGCCCGCGTTGTCGAGGACCTGCGCCTCACGATCGACTGCATGCCCGTTCACACGCGCCAGGCGATGCTCGACGGGGTTCAGAGCAGCGAGCGGATCATCGTGGGCGCATACGTCGATGGCCACGGCGGCGTGTGCCCGATGCTGGCGGCCCACCGGCGCGGCGGGCGCACCGACTTCCTGTCCTTCGCCAGGGCATGGGACCGGTTCACCCGGGCCGGCCGGCGCGCGCGGCGCGCCACCCGACGGGAGCTCGACATCCTGATCAGACAGCTGAGCGACAGCCTCCTGAGCGAGACAGACGTCGATCTGGATCGCGCGATCGGCGAGCACCGCGAGCTACTCAGCCGTCATGAGCGGGAGCGCGCCGCCGATCCCACCGGCGAGATCATCGTACGGCGTCTGGGCAGAGCGCGCCGGCGGGTTCGAGCGCTTCGCCTCAGTCGCCCGGCCGGATGAACATTATCTCCGGCACGATGCAAGCGGGCGAGGTCTTCAGCAGGTAGCGGACCGCCTCGGAGATGTCCTCCGGGCGGATCATGTCCTCGGCATTGACCTGGCCCTTGACGAAGTCGGTCATCGGCGTGTCGACGAAGGCGGGGCAGAGGGCGGTCGACTTGATGCCGTCTCCCGCGAGCTCCTTGTTCATCGAGTCCGTCCAGCCGACCACGCCGTGCTTGGTGGCCGAGTAGATCGACAGCCAGGGCCCGCCGCGCTTGCCCGCGATCGATGCGGTGTTCACCACGAGCGCATTGTGGTGCTCGGCCGCCGCCGCCTTGAGCATCTCCAGGCACTCCCGGTAGAAGATGACGATCGATCGGAGGTTGATGGAGATCTGCATGTCGAGGTGCTTGGTCTGGATCTCCCCGGCCGCCGCCCCGATTCCGACGCCGGCGTTGTTCACGAGCACGTCCAGGCGCTTGTAGTGCTCCCGATGCGCAGCGACCACCTTCTGGATCTCGCTCTCATCGGCAACGTTCGCGGCGACTGCCTGCACATCGAACCCATCCGCCGCGAGCCCCGCGACAGCGCCCTCGAGCTTGTCCGGCCGGCGCGCGGCCATCGTGACGCCATAACCTTCCTCCCCGAGCATTCTGGCGATCGCCAGACCGATGCCCGATGACGCTCCCGTGACGATCGCTGCGCGCTCTGCCATCTGCTGTCCCTCCGGTTGGTAGCGGAATGTTCTTCCGCCTCGAACCGAAGGCGGCCAGCGGGAGCATTCCACATCTCGCTGGTAGCGTCCCGGACATCGTGCCCGGGCCCACGGGTCTGCGCGCGAGGCGGGCCCGTAGCTCAGTTGGTTAGAGCTGCCGACTCATAATCGGTAGGTCCCTGGTTCGAGTCCAGGCGGGCCCACTACCTGAAACGGCCTGCTCGTCGGCCACTTTCCAAGCCCCGACGTGACCCTCGATCGTGGCGGTTTCTCTCTCTGATTCGGCGCTGGTGCCTTTTCGGTGCCTAAACGAATAGGGGACCGTGCGGCACACACAGCCTTCTTCAGCGCGGACGGCTCGCCGCTGTTTATGCTCGGAGACATGACCATTGAGCGGATGGACAACGTCGGCATCGTCGTCGAAGACCTAGATGCCGCCGTCGCGTTCTTCACCGAGCTTGGCATGGAGCCGGAAAGCGCGGGGCAGATCGAAGGCCTTTGGGCGGACCGCACCGTCGGACTCGACGGCGTCCGGAGTGACATCGCCATGATGCGGACCCCGGACGGCCACAGCAAGCTGGAGCTGACGAAGTACCACACCCCCGCGGCGGTCGCCGCTGAGCCAGAGAACCCGCCACCCAACACGCTGGGCCTGCATCGTGTCATGTTCGCCGTCGACGACATCGACGACACCGTCGCCCGCCTGTGCACCCACGGCGCCGAACTCCTCGGCGAGGTGGCGCAGTACGAGAGCAGCTTCCGGCTCTGCTACCTCCGCGGCCCCGCGGGGATCATCGTCGCGCTGGCCGAGCGGATCAGCTGACGCGAGCCTGCGCGCGTGCCGCGCTCACCTCGTCGGACTCGGCGGTCATCCCCACCAGCTGCGCGAGCGCCTGCTTTGAGTCCTCATCCCGTCTCATGCCGTGTCGGTAGACGCGGAGCGTGAAGCCAGCGTCGGTGTGGCCGAGTTGGTCCATCACCGCGCCGGGATCGGTCCCAAGCGCCACGAGCAGCGACACGAACGTGTGCCTGAGCTTGTGCGGGCTCAGCCCGTCCGGTAGCGGCGGAGATCCGGCCGCCTCTAGGTGTTCGTTCGCTCGCTCGACGGATAGCGCGAGCGTGCGGTTTCTAACGTTGGACTGATTGAGCGGGCCAGGTCGATGTTCCGCACGCCCGCATTGGTCTTTGAGCTGCCCACTTTCAGCCTGCCGGCCGCTAGGTCAACATCGCGCCGCGTAGATCCACAAGCAACGCCGCCGGGGAGCGTGACCGCGAGGCTCGAGCCGACAGGCAGCCGGTACTGACAGTGATCGCGCACGCCCCTGGGGGTGCGCAAGTGGACTTTCCGCCGCAGGATTCGTCTCCCGGTCGCCGAAGCCGCCAACATGGCGAAGGCAGAGGGAAGGGAGCACCCAGGTACGCCGCGCGCGACGCTCAAGGTTCGAGCCCGCTGTTGTCGAGGAGGCTAATGAGATGGGATGGGCCTGCCCGTATAGGAACCTCATGAGGATCATCAGCGAAGTGCGCCAGGAGCAGCAGGAACGCTTGGACTGGTTGAGGGACCGCCACGGCGACGGAACCGGGCTCTCACCGTCGCCAGAGGGGGCAAGGGCACCTCAATCGGGCGCGCTTCCCCACGAATGGACATTCGTTGATCCGTACTAGGCGCCACGACTGAGTGCCCTAGCGTGGGACACGACGCACACCGGCCACCCGAGAGATAAGGGGCCGTCGTCATTAGGCCATCGGAGCCCGGCTGGACTTCGGTGGCCTGTTTAGTTAGCGCTTCTCGGGGCACGCGGTCACCCAAACCGTAGTTTCCGCCGCCCTCTTGTGGGTTAGGACCGATGGCGAGTGCTTTGGTCTGGCGCGAGGCTAAAGCGGCGGTGCGGGCTCCTCCAAAGACCCACTCCACCGGCGCAAGCGGTTCCGTCAAGGACAACTCTTCTCCTTCTCGAAACGACTCGCGCGGTAGTGGGGGTGCACCACACGAGCCGCTCAGGCGCCTCCCTGTCGCCCGGGCGGCTCTCCGCCGCTAGGCGACGGATGGCGAGGCATCGAGAGCGGGGGCCTACTCCAGCTCTGCGGCGAACTCGTGTGCCAACGCCCTCGCCTCCGCGTAGCCCTCGACCTCTGAGTCATGGCCGGGTGCCTCGACGCGAAAGCGCTCGTTGCCGACGCTCGAGATGCTGACCGTGCCGCGCGGCTTCTAGATGGTGGCGAACGGTCGGGTGGCGTTGGTCTGCCACGGCTCGGGCTTGCGGGACATGGGCCACAGGATGCCAGCTCATTCGCCTACTCGTCCAGGCCCGCCGCCCGCAACGCCTCGGCGGGATCGGTGAAGGTCTGACCTAACACGGCCTTGCCGGCCCGAAGCTTCCAAAACATCGCAAATGGCTGGTCGATCTCCACGCCGCTGCCCTTGGCGAGCCCACTGCCTCGCCCGATCACAACGACGCTTTCCCCGTCGTCAATGAACCTCTCGGGAGAGAAGTGGAAGCGGTCCCAGATCTCCTGCGTGCCGCGCCAGTACTCGCGGAACCCGGCGTGGCCGTGATACGCGGTCGCTCCGCCCGTTGCAGCTCCGAACGCGGGACGCCATTCCAACTCAGGATCGGCGAGCGCGAGCATCTGCTCGACGTCGCCCGAGTTGAACGCCTCGATGGATCGCGTTACGACCTCCACGTTCTGCTTAGAAATACGCGCTCATCTCCTTGCGGTTCGGCGGCCAAGTCTCGCCCATTTCATCCGTCGAGGGTGACGCCAACGGCGTCATGAGCTCTCCTGCGACATCGCCTACCCCTCAAGGCCGAGGTCGGCGAGCGCGTGCTTGCGGTCCCAGTAGATGACGAGCCTTGTCACCTTGCCGTCGCGAACGTGCAACAGGTTGGCGCCTCCCTTAGTCGTCCCCCACTGCGCGGCCTCCAGTCCACTTGCCTTCCCGCGTCCGCTGAAATGTGCAAGCACGAGCACGCGCTCGAGTTCACTGTACTCATCGACCTCATTGCGGTAGTCCTCCCAGGAACTCAGAAACTCGCGCCAAGCGTGCCTCATCTCGGCCAGCCCAGTCCAAGTACCTGGCGACGGTCCTTCGACGATCTCGAACTCGATCTCGGGGTGCGCCCACTCGACGTGGCTGAAGTCGCCGCGGTCCCAGTCCGCGTAGATTGAGCGCACGAGGTCCACGTTCTCCGACATCGCCTACCCCCGTTCCTCGGCAAGGCGTTCGGCGGCAGCACGGGCCTCGTCGATGTCGGGGTAGTTCGTGATGCGCACGATCACGCCCTCAGCCCATACGGCGATTGTTCCTTGCCGCAGTCGAACGTCGCCGATGCTGCCAACCGGACGTCCCGTCTGATGGTTCACGACAAGGACGACGCCGTTGCCGAGGTCAAGAACCTCCTCCGGCACGATCTCATACTCCTCATAAGCGCCGATCCAGTCCTCATAGAGGTCTCGGATCGCGGGCACGCCGTCGAAGCTCGTGCCCATCCCCACTGCCTCCCAGACTGCATCGGGAGCGTAGAAGCTCATCGCAGCGTCAAGGTCTCCGCGATTGACAGCGTCCATGACCGTGCGCATGCGCTCCACCAGGTCGAGGGTCGTGGACTCCTCGGACATCATCCGGCGAGTATCCATCAATCCGTGCATCAAGGCGAGCGCTCGGATCTTGGACTTGCACCGTTCGTAGCCGTCCTGCCACGCCTGCCGCTTCGATTCGCTCGCAGCGCCCGCCGCCCGCAGCGCTGGAGCGAGGGGATGGAGAGGGTGCCCCCGGGCCAGGAGGAGGGGATTGGACCGGGGGCGACCTCCCACCTCGTGCGTGACGGCGACCCTAGAGGAGTTGTCGCGGTCGTCAAGGGATTGTGTTCCGAGGTCCCCGCACGTTGCGCGGGAAGCGTCGGCAGGCGGTGGGCGGGTAGTTCGCCACGGCCACGACGGTAGTCCGCCACGGCCCCACTTGTGGCGTTTCGCGCTTGTGCTCCCGTTTTGCGGGTCCGAAACTTGTGAGATGGGGATATATCTTCGATGCACGTCATGCGGAGAGGTGATCGGCGTCTATGAGCCGACCGTTGTCGTCGACGAGCAGGGCGTGCGCCATACCTCGCTGGCAGCCGACCCCTGCATTCGGCCTCAGCGAGGGCGCGCCCACTACCATCGCGCGTGCTACGCCCCCCTTGACGACATAGGACCTCCAGTCAAGCCATAGAGACGCGAGCCATAGGAGCGCGAGCGCGTAATGTGTCCGTGGCACCAACAGAACCGGTGAAGCCCCAGGACGATGGCCCGCCGTCTTATGAACGACATCGACGAGGCCCGTGCTGCCGCCGAACGCCTCGCCGAGGAACGGGGGTAGGCGATGTCGAAGGAAAACGTGGACCTCACCCACCGAGCGAATGACGCCTTCAACCGACGCGACCTCGACGCCTTCCTGGCACTGATGGACGATGACGTGGAGTCCATCCCACGCGCGGCTGCGATCGAAGGCGGCAGCTATCACGGCCACGAGGGAGCACGCCGCTGGTGGGAGAACCTGCTCGATGTCTTCCCCGACTTCACCATCGACGTGGGCGAAGTGCGCGACCTTGGAGACGTGACCGTCGCAGCCCTGCGCCTTCGCTGGCGGCGCGGGAAGTGTGTCTGGTGGGGCACCTTCGGAACCCTGGCCGAGGCCCTCGACGCCGTAGGGCTGGCGGAGTAAGCGATGTCCCAGGAGAACGTGAGGTTGGTTGAGCGCGCGATTGCGGCGATCAACGCGAGGGACATCGAGGGCTATCGCGCCTGCTGCACCGAGGACGTCAAGTTGGAGACGCCAATGGCCGCCGCCGGAGGGGTGTACGAAGGAATCGACGGCATCAGGCGTTTCCTGACGGACGTCGAGGATGCCGCACCCGATTTCCGGATCGAGCTTGACGGCGTGGAAGAGGTCGATAGCAAGCGGGTGCTCGCGTTCCTACGCACTAGCTCCACGGGCCGCGCCAGCGGCATTCGCTTGGCAGCGCCCACCACCAACGTGTACGACCTGGTTGACGGCAAGATCAGCCACGTTCGCATCTTCCTGGACCGTCAGCAGGCCCTCAACGCCGCGGGGCTTGAGGGGCAGGCGATGTCGCAGGAGAACGTGGAGGTGGTTCGTCAGGCGTATGCCGCCTGGGATCGTGAGGGCATCGATGGAGCGCTCCCCTTCGCGGACGCCGAGATCGAGTTGAGGAACCCGACACAGGGGATCGGAGGCGACTTCTACGGCCATGACGGGATGCGCGAGTGGGTTCGCCAAGTCTCCGAGGCGTTCGAGGAAGTCCACTTCGAGGCGGACCGGATCGAGGAGCTTTCCGATGGCAGGCTGTTGGCGATCCTGCGCGCCCGTGTCAAGGGTCGCGGGAGCGGCATCGCCATGGAGGTTCCGTTCGCGCATGTCATCGAGATGCGAGGCGGGAAGGTCGTTGCCTTGACGCAGTACACAACTATTGATGCGGCCCTCGAGGCCGTGGGGCTGTCCGAGTAGGCGATGAGCTGGCACCCTGTAGCCATGTCTCCCGAGCCCGAGCAGTGGCAGAGCAACGCCACCCGACCGTTCGCAACCATCGAGAAGCCGCACGGTACCGTGAGCATTTCGAGCGTCGGCAACGAGCGCTTTCGCATCGAGGCACCGGGCCATGACTCAGAGGTCGAGGGCTATGCGGATGCGAGGGCGCTGGCACACCAGCTCGCGGCGGGGCTGGAGTTGGTCCGCAGCTGAAGACAAAAAACGCGCCCCCAGGAGGATGGGGGCGCGCGACTCCTCCCACAAGCCACGGGCGACGCTACATGCATCGGGCTCGCCTGGCAATAGGGCCTGGACGGACATACGGGCAACCGGCCCATCGTCTCCACGGCGTGGCTGCGCCGAAGTCGAAGAACGGCGGTCGCGACATTCCCCTCTCGACGGCGCTCGCGCGTGAGTTATGGACGAGACAGGGCGCACCGGACGAGCTGATCTTCACGAGCCTGCGCGGTTGTCGCCTCGACCGCGACTGGCTCTGGAAGAACGTCCTCAGGCCGACTGTGAAGAACGTCCTCACGCCGACTGGGAAGAACGTCCTCGAGCCGACCGCCAAGGCTGCCGGCGTACCGTGGGTCGGCTTCCACACGTTCCGCCACACCTGCGCTTCGGTCCTGTTCGCTGAGGGTCGCAATCCCAAGCAGGTGCAGATGTGGTTCGGTCACTCAGGCCCCGGCTTCGGACCTATGTCCACCTGATCGACGATGGACTCGGCGATGCGGACTTCCTCGACGCGGCGAAGTGGGCGCGTGGAGGGAGCACCCGCGCTCCGCTACAACGGTTCGCCGTGTTCGCCACCGGCTTTGATCAGTCCGCGCTCCAGTGCGTAGCCCACGAGCTCCGCACGGCTGGAGAGCCGCAGCTTCTGCTGGATGTGTGAGCGGTGGCTCTCGACGGTTCTCACCGAAAGGAAAAGCTGCTGGGCGATCTCGGCGTTCGTGTGACCCAGCGCAATCAGTCGCAGTACGGCAACCTCCCGCTCGGAAAGGTGCGTCGGGCGGGGCGGGCGGCGGCTCTGAGGCGAGGCGGGCGCCCAGCCTGGGGTTCAGAAAGCTCTGGCCTGCGGCGGCGCGGTGCACTGCCTCTACAAGCTCGTCGTCAGCGGCCTCCTTGAGCACGTAGCCGAGCGCGCCGCTGCCGAGCGCCTGCCGCGCGAACGCGGGCTCCTGCTGCATCGTCAGCACGACGATCTGCGTGTCGGGCGATTCCTCTCGGATCGCCGGAATCGCCTCGAGGCTCGAACCGCCTGGCATGTTGAGGTCGAGGACCAGCACCGCAGGGTGGTGTCCGCGCACGTAACGCCTCGCGCTGTCGACATCACTGGCCTCGGCTACGACCTGGAAGTCCGACTCGCTGTCCAGCAGCATTCGCAGGCCGCTTCGCACCACCGCGTGATCGTCGGCCAGGACGATTCGGATCGTCTCCGAGGCGAGGGCATCAACGGTCGCAGCGTGCTCGTGCGAGGTTCGTTCGCGCTCGGACACGCGTTTGACGGTAGCGTCTCAACCCGCTGGCCGCGGACGCCGGCCCTTCGGCGACCCGGCCGCCTATTCGGCTTCGACTGGCGACGGCCTGAGCGTGTGTACGCTCACGCCATCCGAACGGCTGCGCCGCTCACCAGCCGAAGCCGCGCCGGCGGATGTCCAGTGCGATGATCAGCGTTCGATGAGCGACCGGGTGATCGAGTTCGACGAGACGGCCTCGCGCCGGCTGCTCAGGACCTACACGACTGCGGACATCGTGGAGCAGCGCCGGATCGTTCTGGCGGCGCTCGCACCCGAGCCGGGCGAGCGCGTGCTCGATATCGGCTCCGGTCCCGGGCTGATGGCGCTCGAGCTCGCGGCGGCGGTCGGCGCAGAGGGCCGGGTTGACGGCATGGACCCCAGCGACAGCATGCTCGCGATCGCAAACGAGCAGCAGCCCCTGGACACCGCGGCGCCGATCATGTTCACCTCCGGGGAGGCCACGGCCATCCCCTTCGCCGATGAGACCTTCGATGTGGTCGTCTCCACCCAGGTGTACGAGTACGTCAGTGATTTACCGGCCGCGCTCGCGCAGGCACATCGCGTGCTCAAACCCGGCGGGCGGATCGTGATCCTCGACACCGACTGGGACTCCATCGTCTGGCGCTCGAGCGAACGCGGGCGGATGCAGCGGGTGTTGAGCGTGTGGGACGAGCACCTCGTCGATCCGTATCTGCCGCGGTCGTTGCCCGGCGCGCTCGCCCGGGCCCGATTCACCGACCTTCGTTCCGAGGTCGTCCCCATGTTCAACGTCGGCTATCGCCCCGAGACGTTCAGCGCCGGCCTGATCGAGATGATCGCCAGCTTCGTCGGCGGCCGGGGCGAGGTGTCGGTGGACGAGGCCGCGGCCTGGGCGGAGGATCTCCGCACGCTCGGCGAGGACTACTTCTTCAGTCTCAACCGCTACCTGTTCGTGGCCACGCGCTGAGGCTCGCCGGTCACCGGCGTTTGATCCGCGGCCTTGCAAGAACGATCTGGATGGTGGCGATGATGAGAACCACAAGCACCACGATGCGATGTGTCTCCGTGTCGAAGGCCGGGAACAGCACGATGCACGCCTGCAGCACGACCGCAAGGAGTTGGGCCGCGAGCGGAAGCGCGATCGCCTGCAGGCCGGTCAGCTCACGGCGCGCGTACGGGCCCGGGGTGGCCCAGGCCGCATACGCGATGAGCACGGCGCCGCCGGCCCATATGAAGTCGTAGTGAGTATCCGAGCCGATGCCCCTCGCCTGCTGTGCGGCGAAGGTGGCGTCGGCGATGGCCATGATCAGGCAGCCGAAGCCGAGCAGCAGCCATACCTTGCCCGGACGCCACGCCAGAAGACCGAATGTGCCGAGGATCGCCCCCAGCAGCAGCGTGTCCAGGATGGGATAGCTGATGTCGACGATCGCGGCGAGCGGGCTCCTGTGCAGGTACTGATCGACGGGCTGCAACGTGATCGGAAAGGCCGCAGCCAGGACGAGCAGCATCACGGCAAGCCCGTCCATCCAACGGTGAAGCTCGAAGTGGCTGACCCTCGTGCGGATCAGGAGCGCGATCCCGAGCGCCGTGAAGGGGTACCACAGCAGCCACAGCACATCCGCGGGAGTCGGATACGGAGGATCGGGGTTGCCGTCGTACAGCAGGTTCCACAGCACCGTTCCGGCGCCCCAACACACCATCCCCGCGCCGAGCGCAAGCCAGGCGCCGCGTTCACTCTGCACCTGCGCGGGCCGGGCAAGGCACAGCGCCGCCGCCGCGACGATGACCGAGCCGTGGATCCAGCCCGCGTAGAGCGCATCGGGCCCGGGGAGGCCGAACGCCTCATGCGCACCCTCAACCACGACCAGCGCGACCAGCAGCGACCACGCCAGGCGCAGGTGTCGTGGAGCCGCACGGATCTCCGCGGTCGTTGCGGCGCCCATCTGGGCGGGCGAGGCCTGATCGGTCGCCGATGACGCGGTCACGTCAGCCGTCCCATCGGATCAGCGTAAGCCCGCGCGGCTGCTCCGGGCAACCCCACGGTCCCTTCGCGCCGATTCAGGGCTCGGACGGGGGACACTCCCGCCGTCCGCCGCGCACTCTAATCTGCACGACCATGCTGGGCATAGATCACGTCCCAAAGGTGCCGCGAGCGCAGACGGTGTTGAGCCCGCTCAAGAGCACGAGCAAGGTCACCGACTCGGTCGTCGGTGGGGCGGTCGTCAAAGGGCTGGTCATAACCGATCGGGTCTACTGCCTGCTCTTGCGCGAGCCGGTGTGGCGCGTGTCGGGAATACGGCTTCCGTAGGTCGCCCACCGCCGAGCGCTGCGGTGTGGAAGCTCTCAGTTCCGCTCGCCGGCCTGCGCAACGGCCCCTTAAACAGGTCCGGCCCGCGGGGGGAGCGGGCCGGACGATACGCACAGCAAGGAGGAGGAGTTGTGCGAGGCGACGTCAATGTCGCGTACATGGATTATCGCCGGCACGATCAACACCAGCTAAGAGCCCGTCTCAGTCGAGATAAATGTTCTCGAGCATCCCCGGGCGCGCCGCGCCTCGACGCGACCGCTCTCACGGGCTCACACCTCGATAGGAGTGTCGGTCAACGTCCCCCATTCGGCCCACGACCCGTAGTACACGCTCACGTCCGGGTATGAGAGCAGGTGCGTCAGCACGAACCACACCTGACTGGCCCGGTTGCCGATGGTGCAGTAGGTGACCACACGGCTGCCGGGGACGACGCCGGCGTCTTCGTAGATCCGCCGCAGCTCCTCGCTGCTCTTGAGGCTGCCGTCCTCTTCGCGCAGGACTTCGAAGGGAACGTGCACGGCGCCCGGAAGACGCCCGGCGCGCCCGGCGCCCTCGCTCGCTCCAGAGGGCCAGAAATGCTCGCCATCGAACTCGGCCTGTGAGCGGACATCCAGAAGCACGACATCGGGGTCGTCGAGCAGGGCGCGCACCGCCTGCCGAGGTGTATCGATTCCCGGGTCCGCGGCGGCGAGCCTGCATGTAGTCGGATCCGGCGCCGGCATGTCGGTGCTCCACGCATGCCCGGCCGCCTGCCATCGCTCGCGCGCGCCGTCCATCAACCGCACCCGATCGTGCCCGTGGCGCTTCAGCAGCCAGAAGCCCAGATACTGCCCGTATCCATAGAACACCACGGTCATCTCGGGGCTCACACCGGACTTGGACAGGAGGCTCTCGAGGTCGGCCTGATCGATCGGGGTGTAGTCCGGGTGTCGCAGGTCGCCGTAGGCGTTCCACAGAACGGCTCCGGGAATATGACCCTCGGCGTAGGCTGCAGCGCTCACATCCACCTCGATCACGCGCACCGTCGGATCGTCGAGGTGCGCCGCGATCCAGTCAGGGTCCACCGCCAGCTCCCCAGCGGCACCGGTCGAGTTCATTGCGCTCCCTCCTCGGTTGGTTTGTCGCCGCTCATTATGCGGGCTCGGATCCGACCCGACGCGGGCCGGCTCGGTACGGTCATGGCTTCGGCAGCTTCGCCGAGCGTAGAGGGATCGTCCAAGGACCTGCCCCGGAGTGGCGCCACGCGGGTTTCCAAGCCCAAACGGCGTGGTTCGGACTGCCACCCGGTCCACTCGCAGAGGTGCTTGAGTAGGTGCGATCGTGAGCTCCGCCGACCTCGATGCACACGACCCCACCTACGTCGCGGCCAGCGACCTGTCGGCTCCCGAGGGGCTGAGCCGCCGAAGACTGCGCACGCGGCTGCTGCTCTTGACTGGGCTGATCCTTGCGGTCGTGGCGGTTGTGACACTGCTGCCGGGGCTCGAAGGGCTGCGGACTCGCCTGTCACAGGCCAGGCCTGCTTGGCTCCTTCTCGGCGTCGGGCTGAAGGTGCTCTCCGGCCTCGGGTACATCGCCGTCTTTCGGATGGTCTTCTGCAGGCGCATGAGCTGGCGCGTCAGCTATCAGATCGGAATGTCCGAGCTCGGCGCGAACGCGCTGTTCCCGACCGGTGGAGCCGGTGGGCTGGCGCTCGGGGCGTGGGCGCTCAAACGGGGCGGGATGCCCGGGAATGAAATCGCCCGGCGCACCGTGGCCTTCTTCCTGCTCACCAGCGCGGCGAACGTCGTTGGCGTGATCGTCGTCGGTATCGGCCTCGCGGTTCGCCTGTTCCCCGGCGAGGTGAACCTGGCGTTGACCGCCGTCCCGGCGGCGATCGCGGCGATAGCGCTGGCCGGGGCGCTCCTGGCGGGACGCGCCTCCCCGCGCCTTCACCGGCGCCTCGAGCGCAACGAACGACGTGAGGCATCACGCCCTTCACGGGTCGCGATCAAGACGCTCGTCGCCGTGGCTGACGGCATCAACGAGGCGGTCGCGCTCCTGCGCGAGGGCAACGCATGGCTGATCGGCGGAATGATCGCCTACCTGCTCTTCGACGTGATGATCCTGTGGGCGACCTTTCGCGCCTTCGGCGCCGCGCCGCCGCTTGCGATTGTGTGGATCGCCTACCTGATCGGCGAGCTGGGTGGATTGATTCCGGTCCCGGGAGGAATCGGCGGCGTTGATGCCGGCCTAGTCGGCACGTTGGTGCTGTACAACGTGCCGATCACGTCCGCGGCCTCCGCCGTGCTCGCCTATCGGGCGATCGCGCTGTGGGTTCCCGCGGTACTTGGGAACCGCCGCGTTCTTCTCGCTGCGCCGAACACTGCGCCGCGAGTCCGCCGAGATCGCGGTCTGCGCGCCCCAGACCGAGATGGAGGTGATCGGGCTCGGCCGCGTCCGCATCTCCTCGCCGACGCCTACTGTGAGGTAGCGGCTATCCGTTGACGTACAGGTAGGGCCGGACCTTCGCGACGAGAGCCACCAGGCGCCCGTCCGACTTCACCCGCGACAGTTTCCCCTTCGGTCCGCGAACGATGAGCGGGCCATCGTCGATGCTCACCACCTCGTGATCCGCGGGTAGCCTCTCCAGGCGGTGAATCTGGCGCTGCGTGAGTCGCTCAAGGCAGCGGATCTGTGACTTCGTGAGCGCCTGCGTCTGCGACATGCGCATCCCTTCCCGATGCAATCTTCCCATCGAGAAGGTTGGCAGCTCGAACGGCGGAAACGCGCATCTACGAGCGGCGGCGAGGAGGTGGTGGCGGCTTTGCAGGAGTCCAGGGGCGGACGCTGGGCGCCGACCCTCCGCGACATGGATGCCGACGACTTCAGAGCCGCGCAGCTGGCTGTCAACTCCGAAGAGCAGCGTCACGCCCTGCTGCGCGCCTGCGAGCAGGTGCTCGACCTCGAGGAGCGCGACAGCAAAGAGACGGCACACGACGGCGGCTTTGACCGGCGGGTATGCGAACGCCATATCGCCGAAGCGATCGCGCTCGAAGGCCAGCTCGACCGGGGTTGTGCGACGGTTGCCGTGGGGCTGGGCATCGCCGGGAGGGTGAGCGGGTCACTCGCGGCGCTCATCGAGGTCGAGATGCGCGAGCGGGCGGATTGCCGAGGTATCGCACCCCTCGGAGCGCAGATCAGGCGTGCGGCTTCTCTCATGTGGACGCTCGTTGCCCTCGAAGCAGAGGTTGAGCGCGAGATCATGCCCGCGTGAGGCCCGGCGCGGACCCGATCGCCAAGCGCCGACGCTCTGGGCGATCCGGCGCGCGCCCGATGGCGATCGTTCATGTCCTTCAAGTAGAGGCTCCGAACGGCCGATAACAGGGAGTGTCCATGCGGCGGAACGTCGATGCAGATCCGGTAGTCGCAAGCGCCGATCAGGCCGCGGCCGCGGCGATGCGCGAGCTGCCCGAGGCGCTGGTCCTCGTCTTCGATCGGGAGCTCCGGTTCGTCGTGGCGGCCGGCCAGGCGCTGAATCGCCACGGAGACCCTCCCGCCTATCGCGAAGGGCAGTTTGTCGGGGACGCCTTTCCCATGGATCTGTGGAGGCTGATCGAGCCGCTGTGCCGCTCGGCGCTGTCCGGAGAGACGCGCTCGCGCGAGATCTGGACCGCCCAGCAGCGGCATTGCCTGATGGTCGACATGGGGCCGCTGCGCCTGCACGACGGCACCGCTGAGGCAGGGACTCGCGGGTCCGTCGCCGGCGGCGTCGCGGTCATTCTCGACATCACCGCCCGCAGGCAGGCGGACGAGTTCGCCCCTCGCTCCCAGGATGACTTCGAGGAGGTCTTCGAGCGGGCTCCGATCGCGACGGGGCTGCTCGATCCGGACGGTCGCTGGCTGCTCGTCAACCGCGCCCTGAGCGAGATAACGGGCTACACGTCCGAGGAGCTCATCGGCACGCGCTTCGAGGACATCGTGCACCGTGATGACCTGCACAACGACACGGCGCAGCGTGAGCAGCTCCTGGCGGGGGAGATCCCGGCGTATCAGGTCGAGAAGCGCTATTTCGATGCCGCCGGGGAGCTGATGTCGGCGATCCTCTCGCTCTCACTCGTGCGCGATCGGCGCGGCGCTCCGCTGCACTACATCGCGCAGCTGCAGGACATCTCCGAGCGCAGGCGGCTGGAGGAGCATCTGCGCCACCTCGCCGACCACGATCCGCTCACCGGCCTGCGCAACCGCAGGCTGTTCGAGCACGACCTGAAGCTCCAGGTGGCCCGCTCCCGGCGTTACGGCGAGCAGGCAGCGCTGATGGTGATCGACCTGGACGGCTTCAAGCAGGTCAACGACCGCCACGGTCACAAGGTGGGCGACGACACGCTCAGAACCGTCGCAAGGGCGCTCACGCGGCGCCTGCGCGAAACCGATCTGGTCGCTCGCCTGGGCGGAGACGAGTTCGCGGTACTGCTGCCCCACATCGACGAGGAGGGCGTGAGTGTCGTCGCCGAGAGCCTGAGCCGCGCCATGCCGGAGTGGAGCATCGACCTCGGCGATGTTGTCCTGCGTCTCTCGGCGAGCATCGGGGTCGCCGTCATCGACCGGCAGACAACCAGCGCCGAGGATGTGCTCGTCGAGGCCGACCGGGCGATGTACGCCGCCAAGCGCGACAGGCCGAACGCCTAGCCCTCAGGGGAGAACAAACGTGTCCGGGTCCGGTCCGATGCGCGTGTCCGCGTCGAGGGCCTCGATCGACGCCATCTCGGCGTCGCTCAGCTCGAAGTCGAACACGTCGATGTTCTCGGCGATGCGCTGCGGCGTCACCGACTTGGGGATCACCACGTTGCCCACCTGCAGGTGCCAGCGGATGACGATCTGCCCCGGCGTCCTTGAATGCCGGCCGGCGATCGCGGTGAGGACCGGGTCGTCGATCACCCGGCCCTGCGCGAGCGGGCTCCATGCCTCGGTGACGATGCCGAGCTCCTCGTGCACCCGCCGCAGGGGCGCCTGCTGGAAGTAGGGATGCAGCTCGACCTGGTTGATGGCCGGCGTGACCCCGGTCTCGGCCACCACGCGCTTCAGATGGTCGGGCTGGAAGTTCGAGACTCCGATCGTCCGAACGAGGCCCTCGGCCTGAAGGTCGATGAAGGCCCTCCATGTATCGACGAAGCGATCGTGGGCGGGGACCGGCCAGTGGATGAGGTAGAGGTCGACATACTCGAACCGCAGTCGCTCGAGGCTTGACATGAAGGCCCGCCTAGCCTCCTCGTAGCCATGATCGTTGTTGAAGCACTTCGTGGTCAGGTAGACCTCGCCCCGATCGAGCCCCGATGCGCGCACGGCCTCGGCGACCGGCGCCTCGTTGCGATATGCGGCCGCCGTGTCGATGTGGCGGTACCCCGCCTGCAGGGCGAGCGCCACGACTGCCGCGGTTTCCCTGGGCGGCACCTGAAACACCCCGAAGCCGAGCTGCGGGATCTGGCTCCCCGGGAGGGGGACCGCCGGGAGCTGATGGGTGGAGGGGTGCATGTCCGCCAAGGCCGGTCGCAATCGTATACAGCCCGAACCCTCCGCCACGGCTATTACGCTCAAGAGGTGAAGCCGCACGAGCGACTTGCCGTGATCGACCTCGGGTCGAACTCGTTTCGCCTGGTCGTGTTCATGGCCGGCGACGGCTGGTGGAAGCGCACGGACGAGATCTACGAGCCCGTGCGGATCGGCGAGGGGCTGGCCGCCACCGGCAGGCTGGCTGAGGCTCCGATCGAGCGCGCGCTGGCGACATTCGACGTGTTCGCACACTTCTGCCGCGCCGGCGGGCTGGACGCGGGCGCCGTCGACGCGGTCGCGACGAGCGCCATCCGCGACGCCGAGAACGCCGACAGCTTCCTGGCCCGGGCGCGGGAGCAAACGGGGTTGCCGATCCGGGTGCTCACCCGCGAGCAGGAGGCGCGCTACGGCTACATCGCGGCGGTCAACTCCACGACGCTGAGCGACGGCTATGTGCTGGACCTCGGGGGCGGGTCGATGCAGCTCGTGCGCGTCTCAGAGCGGCTCGCATGCGAGTCGGGCTCCTGGCCGGTGGGAACGGTGCGCATGACCGAGCGCTTCCTGCCCGTGAACGGGCCCGCCAAGCGCAAGCAGATCGAGGAGCTGCGCGACCACGTCGCCGCCGAGCTCGAGCAGGCCGCCTGGCTGTCCGATGCCGGCCGATCGCCCGACGGCCGGCGGCTCGTCGCCATCGGCGGGACCGTGCGCAACCTCGCCGCGGCCGCCCAGCGCGCTGCGGGCCTGCCCTCGAACGGCGTGCAGGGGATGGTCATCGAGCGCAAGGCTCTCGACGAGCTAGTGCAGCGGCTCGCGTCGCTGCCCGCGTCCGAGCGAAGCAGCATCCCCGGCGTCAAGCCCGCGCGCGCCGACCTGATCCTGGCTGGCGCGGTCGTCGTGCAGGGGGTCCTGCGGGCGGGTGGGTTCGACGGCCTGGAGACCACCGAGGCGGGGCTGCGCGAGGGGGTGTTCTTCGAGCGCCTGCTGGCCGAGCGCTGGCCCGATGCCCGCGAAGCTCCTACCGGCATCGCGTCGGCGCCGCTGTTCGAGGATGTGCGACGGGCGAGCGTCCACAACCTGGCGGCTCGCTACCACCCCGATCTGACACACACCCGCCACGTGGCCGCGCTCGCACTCGGCATGTTCGACGAGCTCGCGCGGCTCGGGGTGCATGGGGGGGACGCCCGCGAGCGCGAACTGCTGTGGGCCGCCAGCATGCTGCACGACATCGGCATGTCCCTCGACTACGACGACCATCACAAGCACTCGCGCTATCTGATCCTCAACGGCGGCCTGCCGGGGTTCTCGCCCGTGGAGGTCGCGATCATCGCGCAGGCCGCGCGCTACCACCGCAAGGGCATGCCCGAGCCCGGTCCGCTGCAGGCCCTGTTCGGGCCCGATGACGCCGCGCGGCTCGACCGCTGCGCAGTGCTCCTGCGCCTGGCCGAGGATCTCGAGCGCTCGCGCGACCAGCTCGTACGCGGAACGAGCTTCACGCTGACGGACGCCTCGCCCGAGAAGTCTGCCGGCCGCCGCGAGGGCTCGCGCAACGGCGTGGCCGAGGGAGTGGGCGAGATCGAGCTGCGCCTGATCGCCGACGGAGAGTCGGCCGTCCCGCGCTGGGCCGCGGCGCGGGAGACCGAGCTGTTCGCGCGCGCCTTCCACGGCCATCTGTCCGTGGCCGCCTGAAGGCCCCTATTCGGCGGCGAGCTCGCGTTCGCGCCCGGAGCAGTCGAACAGCACCAGGCCGTGGAGGTCGATGGGAGCGCCCTCCCACAGCGGTGGAGGCAGCTCGCGGCAGGCTCGCAGGGCGGCGGCCGTGGCGCGGTTGCCTCCGCGCGTCGAGAACTCTCCGCCGAGCACGACGTACCGCGCCTTCCCTTCATGGACCAGTCGCGCAAGCCGGCGCCCGTCAACTGCGGGATCCGTGCCACTGTAGCCCGCCAGTGAGCCCGCGTTCAGGCCGAGGAGCATGAAAGGGGAGGCGGTGACCGCGGCGTCGGTGAGCACCGCCCAGCGAGTGCCTGGCCGGTGGGTCGCGACGAAGTGCGCCAGCGCGCGATCGCGTTGCAGATCGGCTCCGCCGACGCCGACGCCGCCCTCGCCGGCGGCGTGTTTTCCTCCGGCGGCCGGGAAGGTGCCCTCGACCGGGGCCCAGCCACGTCGTGGTCGCGTATGCCGTCGGCGCTACCAGCAGCAGACAGAACGTCACCGCCATCGCTGAACGCGCCAGCCGGGGCAGCATCAGGGCTCCGATCCCCACGGCAGCTCCGATCAGCAGCACGGGAATGAACCAGTGCATGTAGTGCTCGCGGTGCAGCAGCACGATCTGCACCGCCACCGTCGTGAGGATCGCGAGCGGCGCCAGCAGCAGGCGCCAGTCGCGCCGCTCGCGGCTGGCGAGCGCCACGAACGCCGCCGCCCCGGCTCCGGCCATGGCTGCGGTGGGAGGGGCGAGCGCCGAGACGTAGTAGGGATGCACGATGCCCCTGGACAGGCTCAGCACGGCCGCCTCGATCAGAAACCAGCCACCGAGGACGATCAGCCCCGCGAGCCGCGGGTCGTAGCGGCGCGGCGCCACCGGGCTTCTCAGCGTCAGCGTCGAAGAGATGTCGGTGCCGAGCAGGATCACGAGCCCGACACCCAGCAGCCCGAAGAAGGCGAACGGGAGGATCCAGCCGCCCTGGTCGCCCAGTCCGACTCCGAACAGCCGGAGCGGTCCCCTCGTACCTCCGAACGGGATCGGATTTCTTTCCCTGCCGTTCGGCAGGAACGCCGGGGGGCGATGCGCGGCGGACGGGCGTGGCGGCTTCGCCACGCTCAGGGCGCGCGAGCGAGCGGGCGGGGGTGGGCGGTGCCCGTGGGCCGCGCCTCCAGGTGCGGCGCGCACGAGCCCACCCGTCCCGGAGGGAATCTCGCCGGGGCCGCCCGCCTGCCCGCCGACCCGGCCGAGGCCGTTGTATTCGAACGTCAGCCCCAGCTCGGTGTTGTTGGTCGAGCTGCCCACGAACGGCCGCGCCGAGGCGGGCGTGAGTTCGACGAAGGTGATCCAGGAGAACGACACGACGAGCATCAGCAGCGCCTGCGGTGAGCAACTGCATCCCCCGCCGGGGTATCGAGCCGGGCGCGCACACCGCGTAGGCGAGCGCTATCCCCGGGACGATCAGATAGGCCGCGAGGGTCTTCGTGTTGAACGCCAGACCCACCAGCACGCCGCACCACAGAAGAGTGCGCCAACGGCCCGTTTCGGCCGCCCGCAGACCCGCGCCGCAGGCGAGGATCAGCAGCAGGATCAGAAGCGGGTCGACGCCGTTGTCGCGCGAGACGGCGACGAACGACGGGGAGACCGCCAGCGCGAGAGCACCGGCGAGTGCGGCGAACGGGCCGAACCGGGAGGACGTCACGTGGTAGAGCAGCGCGACCGAGAGCACGCCGGCGATCGCCTCGGGCAGCAGCAGGCTGAGCGCCGAGAAGCCGAACAGCTTCGCGCTCGCCGCCTGTAGCCACAGGCCCAGGGGCGGCTTGTCGACCGTGATCAGCCCGCCCTGGTCGAACGACACGAACACGAAGTTGTGCACCGAATGCAGCATCGACTTGACGCCGGCCGAGTAGAAGATGTTCGCGTAGCCGTTCTGCGAGAGCCGGTTCACGTTGAGGACCGCGGAAAGGGCCAGGATCGCTCCGAGCACGAGATGGCGGGGCGCCAGGCGGGCTCCGCTGAGCAGTCGCGGGCGGCGTGCCGGGGCCGGTGTGGACCTCGGCCGTGGTGGAGGCCAGGGCGAAGGCGGGGGATCTGACGGTCGGCGGGAAGCTCATCGAGTGGGTAGGGCCGATGCTCGGCGGGCGCTCGGACGGCTCGCGGCCGGGCCGTCGTGTTCAGGGGCGGTCAACCGGTGAGCGCCTCCAGCAGCCGGTCGAGGTCGCCCTCGTCGTTCCACGCCCCGACCGACGCCCGCAGCCAGGGTCGCCCGGGAATGTTACGCACGACCACGCCCGTATCCGCCAGTCGCGCCCGCTCGTCCGGCGGGTCCGGGCTGTGGAAGGAGACGAGGGTCGTCTCACCGCGAGGCGCCGGCTCGCGCCCGCGCTCGGCGAGCTGATCGGTGAGCCGTGCGGCGAGCGATCGCGCGCGCTCATGCACGGCGGGCCAGCCCGCGGACTCGAGCACCTCCATCGCCGCAAGCGAGCAGGCGACCGCCTCGGCACTGAGCGACATCGTGTCAAACCGCCGCGCGTCCTCGTGCACGCCGGCATCCAGCCCGGCGTCGGTGTTGGCCTGGTTGGGGTAGCCGCGCCTTGACACCTCCAGCCGCTCGCGCAGACCGGGGCTCACGTACAGCATGCCCGTCCCGTCGGGGCCGCACAGCCACTTCTGTCCGGCCCCGGCGTATGCATCGCATCCCAGCGCGTGCACGTCCACCGCGACCGCGCCCACGCCCTGGGCGCCGTCGAGCAGAACGGGAACCTCCACCTCCGCGAGCTCCGCGGGGGCGATCAGTCCGCTCACCCAGCCCACGTGCGAGCACGCGACGAGAGCGGTGCGCTCGCCGACGGCGTCGGCGATGGAGGGCAGCGGCACTTCGCGCACGTCCACGCCGCGTATGTCCCGCGCAGCCGCCAGTGCGCCCAGCAGCCCCGGGTGCTCCTCGTCGCTCGTCAGGATCTCCTCGCCGCGCTCGAACCGAAGCCCGCCGATCGTCTGGGCGATCCCCTCGCTCGTGCATGTGGTGAGCGCCACATCCGCGGCGTCGCAGCAGAGCAGGCCGGCGTAGGCGTCGCGCAGCTTGTCGTTGAGCTCTCCCCGACGCTCGAAATGGGCCGTCGTGCGCCCCTCCCGGGCCTCGCGTCCCAGCTCCCGCGCGACCGCTTCGACCGCGCGGGCCGGCAACGGCCCGTCGGTGCCCGCGTTCAGATAGGCGAGTCGATCAAGGACGGGAAACTCGGCGCGCAGTCCACGGTGGTCCACAAACCGCGAGAATACCCCGATGCCCGGCACTCACCAGCAGACTCCTCTGTGGGAGCCTTCTGCCGAGGATTCCCAGCGCACGGAGATGGCACGCTTCATGCGCTGGGCCGGCGAGCGCCGCGGGCGCCCGTTCGCCGGCTACGACGAGCTGTGGCGGTGGTCCGTGGACGATCTCGAGGACTTCTGGGCGAGCATCTGGGAGTTCTTCGGCGTGCGCGCGTCGCACGCCTACGAGGAGGTGCTTCACTCGCACCGCATGCCCGGCGCCGCCTGGTTCGACGGTGCCGAGCTGAACTACGCGGAGAACATGCTCTGCGGCGTCCGCCCGCTCGGCGCAGAGCCCGCGTCCGACCGGGCGGCGCAGGTGGCCGTCCTGCACGCCTCGGAGCTGCGTCCCCTGGCAGAGCTCAGCTGGGGCGAGCTCTCGGCGCAGGTGGCCGCGGCGGCCGCGGGCCTGCGCGCGCTGGGCGTGGGCCGGGGAGATCGCGTCGTCGCCTACATGCCCAACATCCCCGAGACCCTCGTCGCCTTCCTGGCGGTCGCCTCGATCGGCGCCATCTGGTCGAGCGCGGCGCCCGAGTTCGGCGCGCGCAGCGTGATCGACCGCTTCGCGCAGATCGAGCCCAGGGTGCTGCTGGCGATCGACGGCTACCGTCACGGCGGCAAGGACTTCGACCGCACGGCGGTCGTCGAGGGCATCGTCGATGAGCTGCCGAGCGTCGAGCACGTCGTGCTGCTGCCCTACCTGCACGCGGACGCCGCCGGCCGGGACGCCCCGGCATCCGGCCGAGCGGGCGCTCCCGCGCGGCTCACCTGGGCCGAGCTGCTGCGCCGCGGCGAGGGTGCCGAGCTCCGCTTCGAGCAGGTCCCGTTCGACCATCCGCTGTGGGTCCTCTACTCATCCGGTACCACCGGCCTGCCGAAGGCGATCGTGCAGGGCCACGGCGGGATCCTGATCGAGCAGCTGAAGAAGAGCCTGCACCTCGACCTGCGCCCGCGACGACCGCATGTTCTGGTTCACCACGACCGGCTGGATGATGTGGAACTTCCTCGTCGGCTGCCTGCTCAGCGAAGCCGCGATCGTGCTCTACGACGGCAGTCCCGCCCACCCCGACCTGGGCGTGCTGTGGGAGCTCGATGAGCACGCTCGGATCACCTGCATGGGCGTCAGCGCCGGCCTGCTCGCGAGCTGCGAGAAGGCCGGGCATCGAGCCGGGCCGGGACTACGATCTGAAAGCGCTGCGCGCGATCGGCTCGACGGGCTCGCCGCTGGCGCCCGAGAGCTTCAGATGGGTCTACGAGCACGTCCGCTCGGACGTCTGGCTGTTCTCGACCAGTGGCGGCACCGACGTCTGCACGGCGTTCGTGGCGGGCTGCCCGCTGCTGGCGGTGTACGAGGGTGAACTGCAGTGCCGCGCGCTCGGCTGCGCGGTGGAGGCCTGGGACGAGCAGGGCCGGAGCCTCTCAGACGAGGTCGGTGAGCTCGTCATCACCGAGCCGATGCCCTCGATGCCGCTGTTCCTGTGGGGCGACGACGACGGCGAGCGTCTGCGCGAGAGCTACTTCTCGATGTACCCGGGCATCTGGCGCCACGGCGACTGGATCCGCATCACGCCCCGGGGCGGCGCCGTGATCTACGGCCGCTCGGACTCCACCATCAACCGCCAGGGCGTGCGCATGGGCACCAGCGAGATCTACCGGGCCGCGGGCGCCGTGGATGAGGTCCTCGACGCGCTCGTGGTGGACATCCCCGCGCCGGCGGGCGACGGTGAGCTGCGGATGGTGCTGTTCGTCGTCCTGCGAGCGAGGCGCGGCGCTCGACGAGGATCTCGCCAGGACCGATCAAGCGGCGCATCCGCGAGGACTGCTCGCCGCGGCACGTCCCCAACGAGATCCTCCAGATCGAGCAGGTGCCGCGCACGCTCTCGGGCAAGGTGCTCGAGGTGCCGGTCAAGCGCATCCTGATGGGCGTGGCCCCCAGCGAGGCGGCGAGCGTCGACTCGCTGGCCGACCCCCGTTCGCTCGACTACTTCGTGGAGCTCGCCAAGACCCTCTGACGCGGAGCGGCGGACCCGTCGCACGCGCGCTGGGGCCGGCGACGCTCACCATCGTTGCGGTGCGCCCGCCAGGTTGCCTCCCGCTACAGACCCAGCGAGCGTCCGACGATCTCCTTCATGATCTCGTTCGCGCCCCCGTAGATCCTGCGTCACGCGTGCGTCGGCGAACGCGCGGGCGATCGGGTACTCGAGCATGTAGCCGTAGCCGCCGTGCAGCTGCAGGCAGCGGTCGACCACCCGGCCCTGCAGCTCGGTGCACCACCACTTGGCCATCGCCGCATCCTCCGCCGTCAGCGTCGCCGGCGTGCAGCTCCTGCACGCAGCGGTCGACGAACGCGCGCGCGATATCCGTTTCGGTGCGCAGCTCGGCGAGCGTGAAGCGCGAGCTCTGGAAGGTGCCGATCGGCTGGCCGAACGCACGGCGCTCGCGCACATAGTCGAGCGTCCATCCGAGCGCCGCCTCGGCCGCCGCCACGGCCGAGGCCGCGATCGACAGGCGCTCCTGGGGCAGGTTGGAGACGAGGTAGCAGGAACCCCTTGCCCTCCTCGCCCAGCAGGTTCTCGGCGGGCACGCGCACCTCCGCGAACGACAGCTCGGCGGTGTCCTGCGCGTGCTGGCCGATCTTCTCCAGGTTGCGCCCGCGCGAGAAGCCCTCCATCCCGCGCTCGAGCACGAGCAGGCTGATGCCGCGATGGCGCTCGGAGGGGTCGGTCTTCACCGCCGTGATCACCAGGTCGGCGTTGATGCCGTTGGTGATGAACGTCTTGGTGCCGTCGACCACGTAGTGGTCGCCCTCGCGCCGCGCCCGCGTGGACATGGCGGCGAGGTCAGAGCCGATGCCCGGCTCGGTCATCGCCAGCGCCGTGATCAGCTCGCCGGAGGCGATCCCCGGAAGCCAGCGCTCGCGCTGGGCCTCGTCGCAGTAGGTCAGGAAGTAGGGCAGGCAGATGTCGTTGTGAAGCGTGATGCCCAGGCCGAAGCTGCCCACGCCGGCGCGCTGGGTCTCCTCGCCGACGATCACGTTGAAGCGGAAGTCCTCGGCGCCGGCGCCGCCGTAGCGCTCGGGCACGGCCATGCCCAGAAAGCCGCCGCGGCCGGCCAGCGCGAAGACCTCGCGCGGCACGATCCCCGCACGCTCCCACTCGCCGTAGCGCCCCGCCTCGCCGACCACCTCGCGCTCGAGGAACGTGTGAAAGCTCGCCCGGAAGTCCTCGTGTACGTCCTCGAACAGGGTGCGCTGCATGACAGCAGCACCCTACCGTCCGGCGGCCGGGCACTCCGCGCCTGTCAGGCCGCCATCAGCTCCTCGTCCTCGCTCGCCGCGACGGCGGATGACGGACTCGGCCCGGTAGCCGGGCTTGGCGAACAGCAGCTGGACGTCCTGGATGCGCCGCTCGCGGAAACCGCCCTCGCAGTAGCTCAGATACAGCTCCCACAGCCTGCGGAAGCGCTCGTCGTAGCCGAGCTCGGACAGGCGCTCGCCGGCCTCCAGGAAGCGTTCGCGCCAGCGCTCGAGCGTGGTGGCGTAGTGGGCGGTGATGTCCTCGAGGTCGAGCAGGCGGAAGTCGGTCACCCGCGCAACCGAGCGCGAGATGATCTCGAGCGAGGGCAGGCATCCGCCGGGGAAGATGTACGTGTTGATGAAGCTCTTCCCGGCCTTCTCCACGTGGTAGGCGCGATCGTCGATCACGATCGCCTGCAGCAGCATCGCGCCGTCGTCCGCCACGAGCGCCGAGCAGCGGCGGAAGAACGTCGGGAAGTACTGCCAGCCGACCGCCTCGATCATCTCGATCGACACGAGCTTGTCGTAGCGGCCGCGCAGGTCGCGGTAGTCCTCGAGCAGCACCGTCACGCGGTCCTCGAGGCCCGCCTCGCGCACGCGCTCGACGGGCGTACTCGTACTGTTCGCGCGGAGATCGTCGTCGTGGTCACCCGGCACCCGTGGTGCTGGGCCGCATACACGGCCAACCCTCCCCAGCCGGTGCCGATCTCGAGCAGATGATCCTGCGGATGAAGGTCGAGCTTCGCGCACACGAGCGCGAGCTTCGCGAGCGATGCCTCCTCGCAGGGTGCTCTCGGGAGAGTCGAACACCGCGCACGAATACATCATGGTCTCGTCGAGGAACAGCGAGAACAGCTCGTTGCCGAGGTCGTAGTGGGCGGCGATCCGCCTGCGCGAGCGCCCGGGCGTGTTGCGGGCGAGCCAGCGCGCCCACCGCTGCACCGGGATCAACACCGGTGCGAGCGCGCGGCGCAGCGTGTCCAGCGCGCGCACGTTGAGTGCCGCGATGCGGGTGAGCGCCACGAGGTCCTCGCACTCCCACAGCCCGTCCATGTAGGACTCGCACAGGCCCACGCTGCCGCCGAGCAGGCGCCGGTAGAAGCGGGCGGAGCGAACCTCGACGGTCGCCCGCAGCGGACGCCCGGGAACGCGCTCGCCGAACCGCAGCCGCGCCCCGCCCTCCACGATCTCGAGCTCGCCGCCCCGCGTCCGCGCGAGCAGGCGCGAGCACGATCCTGCGGGCCAGGAGGTCCCACGGATTCCGCGACGCGCTCGAGCGTTCCCGGCTCGGTGGCGGCGCGCTTGCGCGTCGAGGGGCGCCGGGGCGCTCATCGGCCCGCTCCGCTTCCCGGGTGGGGAAAGTAGGTGGCTCCGCGGAGCTTCAGGCGCAGGGCCTGGGCGTAGATGCGCGCCGTGATCCGGGTCGTGAGGAACGGATAGCGCACGAGCGCACGCCGCAGCATCCCCGGGGTGATCTCGCGGCGCTCGAGCGACAGCGTGGCGTCGAACATGCGCGCGCCGTCGGGCCGCTGGGACTCGATGTGCACCGACAGGCGCTCCGCGGGCTCGGTCAGGCGCCAGTCATACACGTGGTCCATGCCCATCAGGGGCGATACGTGCAGCTGCTTCTCGAACCGCCCGCGCATCAGCGCCACGGTGCCGCGGTCCGCCGCTGCGCTGACCGGCATCACATAGGGGTGGCTCTCGCCCCACGGCGTGTTCGTGACGTGGGCCACCACCGCCGTCACGCTCTCGCCCTGTGCGTCGAAGCAGTAGTAGAAGCTCACCGGGTTGAAGCAGTAGCCGAAGTACCGCAGGTGCGTGAGCAGGCGGATCGGCCCCTGCACGGGCATGCCGGTCTCCCTCCACACGAGCTCGCCCACGGCGTCTGCGCAGCGGCATCGAGGGGTCTCCCAGGTAGTCGGCCCGACGAAACCACGCCACCGCCGGATGCCTGGCCGACCACAGCCACGGCTCCTCGAACAGCGCCGGCAGCTCGTCCAGGTCCAGGTAGGCCATGAACAGGGGGTAGCGAAACTCCTCGCGGCACTCGCTCCCGTCCGGCGGTGGCGCACCGAGCCCTCATACAGGCAGGAGGTCCACGGCCCGCGCTGCGGCCGTTGCGGTGCGGAGCGCTCGACGCCGCGCGAAGGCGACGGGCGCTGCGGTCGTGGTCGCCGTCACAGCGCCACCTCGAACGGAGCGCAGGCGCGCAGGGCGCTCACCACCCCGTCCTCGTGGAATCCCCAGCCCCAGTAGGCCCCGCAGTAGTGCGTGCGCCCGGCCAGTCCGCTGATCCTCGCGTGCCGGGACTGCGCGGTCAGGCCCCCGGGCGTGTAGACCGGGTGGGAGTAGGAGATCGTGCGGATCACCGTCGCGGGGTCGATCGCCTCGGTGCGGTTCAGGGTGACGCAGAAGTCGCGGTCGGCCGCCAGCCGCTGCAGGTGGTTCATGTAGTAGGTGACGGTGCTCAGCGGCTTGGGTTCGCTCAGCAGATGGAAGTTCCACGCCGCCCGCGCCGCCCGTCGGCGGGGCAGCAGCGTGCTGTCGGTGTGGAGCACCGCCTCGTTGCGCTGGTAGGGAATCGCGCGCAGGAGCTCCGCCTCCTGCTCAGAGGGGTCGCTGAGCATCGCCAGGGCCTCGTCGGAATGCGTCGCGATCACGACCTGGTCATAGGACTCGGGCTGCTGGCCCGCCGCGCTGATCTCGACGTGCTCGCTCGAGCGCGCGATCGAGTGCACCGGGGAGTCGCAGGCGGATCGATCCGGCGAACGGCGCGGTCAGCGCCTCCACGTAGCGTGCCGAGCCGCCGGTCACGGTCGACCAGCGCGGACGGTCGCGAAAGCCCAGCATGCCGTGGTTGGCGAAGAACTCGGCGATGAACCGCGCCGGGAACGTGTGCATCTGCCGCGGGTCGGCCGACCACACGGCCGAGACCTGGGGGACGATCAGCCGTTCGACGAACGCGCGGGAGAAGCGGTGGCGGGAGAGGAAGTCCTCGAGCGACTCGCCGGTCTCCTCGTGGCGCAGCAGCCGGCGCAGCTCCCGGTTGAAGCGCAGCAGCTCCACGATCATCCGCTGAAAGCGCGGGCTGAGGAGGTTGCGCGACTGGCAGAACAATCCGGCGGGCGTGCCGCTGTACTCGAAGTCCTCCTCCTCGCCCTTGACCGAGAAGCTCATGTGCGTCGGCTGGGTGGCCACCCCCAACCGCTCCAGCAGGCGCGTGAAGTTGGGGTAGTTGCGGTCGTTCATGACGATGAACCCGGTATCCACGTGATGGGTCTCGTGCTCGGTGTCCACGCGGATCGTGTTCGAGTGCCCGCCCGCGTAGGCGTTGGCCTCATACACCACGATCTCGTGCTCGCGGTGCAGCAGATGGGCGGCAACCAGACCGGAGATCCCGGCACCGACGATGGCGATCTTCACAGTTTCTCTCAGCTTTCCCCGACGTTTCAAACGCGCTGTTCGACCCTGTCTACGTCGCCGGAGCGTGTTTGGATCACGACCCGGGCATCACATCCGAGCGGATGCCTTGGAGGATTGCAAGGCGAACACGTCGAACAGAGCGGCCATGAAGCGCGTTGCCACTCCCACGACCGATCGTCCGCCGGCCAATGGCACGAGCGAGCACCAGAGCCTGTCCAAATACATCCAGGCACGCTTCGAGGAGTGCTCGCGCTCCCAGAAGGACGTCGCCCAGTACATCGTCGACCACCTCGACGAGGCCGCCTTCCAGACCGCCGAGGAGCTGGCCCGGCGCGCGAACACCTCGAGCTCGACGGTCGTGCGCTTCTCCCAGGCGCTCGGCTTCGAGGGCTTTCCCGAGCTGCAGGCGGCGGCCCGCGAGGAATACCGCCGCGTGCACGCCAAGGCGCCGGCCAATGGAGGCTCGAGCGCCTCCACGCCGCTGTTCTCGCTCGACCAGAACGAGTTCGAGACCGCGCTCACGGCCGATCATCTGAACGTCGAGGACACCGCCCGCAAGGTCTCCCGAAGCTCTGTCGAAGCGCTCATCGAGGCGATCGTGAGCGCCGAGAAGGTGCTCGTTGCGGGCACCGACCAGATGGCCTTCTTCGCGAGCTACCTGCGCCACCTGCTGATGCTCCTGGACCTGCGCGTGGATGTCGTCGCAAGCCCCTCCCAGGAGGCGCTCAGCCGCCTCGGGCGGATCGATGCGGGGACGCTCGTGATCGGGCTCTCCGCCGGGCGCCCGCACCCGCTGGTGGTGCGCGCGATGAAGCTGGCGCGCCACCGCAAGGCGCAGACCGCCGCGATCACCGACGCGACCCTCTCCGAGGTGGCCAAGCTGGCGAAGATCAAGCTCTACTACTCGTCCAACAGCCCGGCGTTCGTCCGTTCGCACACAGCGCTTCTGAGTCTCATCCAGGCCCTGGCGTACGGCGTGTACGCCCAGGACACCGCGCAGTACGACGACCGCATCAAGGCCTTCCGGCTGAAGTAGGAGCGCCGGGATGGCGGACCGCGCCGGGTCCCTGGGGCTAGACTAGGCCCATGCGCGACGAGGCCACCTTCAAGGTCAAGAGCGGCCTTGCCGAGATGCTCAAGGGCGGCGTGATCATGGACGTCGTGACCCCGGCCCAGGCGACGATCGCCGAGGATGCGGGCGCCGCCGCGGTGATGGCGTTGGAGCGGGTGCCGGCGGACATTCGCCGTGACGGGGGCGTCGCGCGCATGTCCGACCCCGAGATGATCGCGGGCATCCAGCAGGCCGTGAGCATTCCCGTGATGGCCAAGGCGCGCATCGGGCACTTCATGGAGGCCCGGGTCCTGCAGGCGCTGGATGTCGACTACGTGGACGAGTCCGAGGTGCTCACTCCGGCGGATGAGAGCAACCACATCGACAAGTGGGCGTTCAAGGTCCCGTTCGTGTGCGGAGCCACGAACCTCGGCGAGGCGCTCCGGCGGATCGGCGAGGGCGCTGCGATGATCCGCTCCAAGGGCGAGGCCGGCACCGGCGACATCGTCGAGGCCGTGCGCCACATGCGCTCCATCACCAACGAGATCCGCCGTCTGGCGACGCTGGGTCCAGAGGAGATCGCGACCGCGGCCAAGGAGCTCGGCGCGCCCCTGGATCTCGTCCGCGACGTGGCCCGTGACGGGCGCCTGCCGGTCGTGCTGTTCTGCGCCGGGGGCATCGCCACGCCGGCCGATGCGGCGCTGATGATGGCGCTCGGCGCCGAAGGCGTGTTCGTCGGCTCGGGCATCTTCAAGTCCGAGGATCCGCCCACGCGGGCCCGCGCGATCGTGGAGGCCACAACCCACTGGCAGGACCCCGAGCGGGTGGCCGAGGCCTCCCGCGGCCTGGGTCCGGCGATGGTCAGCCTGGAGAGCTCAAAGCTCGAGGGCGAGCAGCTCCTGGCCCAGCGCGGCTGGTAAGTGGCTCCGCTGATCGGCGTTCTGGCGCTTCAGGGCGACTATGAGGCGCACGGGCGGGTGCTGCGCCGGCTCGGAGCTCGCGTGCGGGAGGTCCGGGTCGCGGGCGACCTCGACCGCCTGGAGGGTCTGGTGATCCCGGGGGGAGAGTCGACGACGATGATGCTCGGGGCGCGCCGCGAGGGACTCGTGGAGCCGCTGCGGGCGCTCGCGCGCGCGGGGCTGCCCGTGCTGGGGTCCTGCGCGGGACTGATCATGCTCGACCGCGATCACCTCGCGATCATGGACATCGACGCCAGACGAAACGCGTTCGGGCGCCAGATCAACAGCTTCGAGGCCGATCTCGACTTCAACGGCATGGCCGGCGGGCCGCTGCGAGGGCTGTTCATACGCGCGCCCTGGATCGCCGAGCACGGCCCGGATGTCGAGATCCTCGCCGAGCTCGACGGGCACCCGGTCGCCGCCCGCCAGGGCAGGATGCTGGCGGTCGCGTTCCACACCGAGCTCGGCGAGGATGACCGAGTCCACCGGATGTTCCTGCAGTGGACCCGTGAGCCCTCGCCCTGACCCGGATCGAGATCCCGCCTGCCGGGTCGGTTGTGGGGGCCTCAGCCGGCGGGCATCGGCGGCGCGACGCGCTCGAGCGCACCCCAGCCCTGGTCGAGGGCGGCCTCGGCCTCCTCGGCCGCGGCTCCGCCGCGCACGCCGAACAGCCGCTTGGCCCGCAGCAGATAGAGGACGACCGCCAGGTTGATGAGGAAGGCCAGGATCTTGAACACGGTCGCGCGGTTGACGATCTCATAGATCTCGACGGGCAGCAGCGATGTCGTGACGAGGAACGTCAGGTACTCCGCCCAGCGGCGCTGGTACCACAGGCCGACCGCCTCGATGCCCTCGATCGCGCCATACACCAACAGCACCGCGCCCAGCAGGTGCAGATGCGAGGAGGACGTGGTGAACGCGTTGTCGAGCTCGTGCAGGAGCCCGTGGGTGGCATGACCCTGGCCGGAGGACACGCCCCCCTGCAGGTCGGCGACGACCTTGTAGAAGGTGTCACGCAGCGCGCCGCGATCGGCGGCGAACACGAGCACGAGCACCCCGAGCCCGCTGAGCACCACGAGGTGGAAGGCCCGGTCGATCGCGATCAGCCGCAGCACGATCTTGTCGCGCAGCGGCTTGCCCCGAAGCGGCAGCTCGATCTCGTCCTGCTCCGGGGGGAAGCGACTTGCGGGGCTGGCCGGTGCCGGCAGCGCCAGCCAGCTGTCACAGCGCAGGCAGCGATACCAGCGCGTCCCCGTCGAGTCCTCGCGCGCGAGAATCCCATCCTTGCGACGCAGCTCGGCGGCCTCGGTACCCACGAGCCCGTGACCGCGGACGGCGCAGATCACGAGCTCCCAGTGCAGTCGCGGACGCCAGCGCCGGGGCGGCTGGGTGCCTGGCGGCTGTTGGACCATCTCGGAACCGTACCCATCCGATCAGCGCGATCGGTGATACTCAGCGCGCATGCGGATCTCGGTCGCAGCCGACGAGTTGACGGGCATCGCGGGCGTGCTGGTGGGCGAGCTCGAGCGCCGCGGACATTCCGCGCTCACGCACGGTGCGCTCAGCGATGACGGGCGCGACGACTGGGCCTGGGCCTCGGCGGAGGCGGCCAGGGATGTGGCCGAAGGGCGCGCGCAGCAGGGGATCGTGTGCTGCTGGACCGGTACGGGCGCGTCGATCGCCGCGAACAAGATCGATCGCGTGCGGGCGGCCCTCTGCGTGGACGCCGCCACCGCCGCCGGAGCTCGTCGCTGGAACGACGCCAACGTGCTCGCGCTCAGCCTGCGGGCGACCTCCGAGGCCGAGCTGTCGGAGATCCTCGACGCCTGGTTCGCGTCCGAGCCCAGTCCGGACGCCGGCGATAAGGCAAACGTCGACCATCTGAGCGAGCTCGAGCGGGGCCGGCGCTGATCACGCGGCGGCGAAGCGGACGACGCCGTCCTTCTCCTCCTCGCCGATGCGCTCCTCGGCGAGCAGCAGGTCGATGTGGCCGAGCACCTCCGAGAGCGTGAGGAAGGCTTGGGTGACCGCCACGTTCCCCCACAGCTCCTGGGCGATCTCGTGCGCGGTGCGCGGCTCGGAGGCGATCAGAGCGTGGATCTTCTCCGCGCGCCGGCGATGCAGGCGAAAGCGCTCGTCGATCAGCTTCACGTGGTCGACGATCGGCTGGCCGTGACCCGGGAGAACGAGGGAGAGGGGCATCGCGCGAGTCTCTTCCAGCGAGGCGATGTATGTGACGAGCGCCTGCGGACGCGGTCCGGAGAAGTCGGGTCCCGCGCCCAGCGGCCGCGCGAGCAGCGGGTTCGAGGAGATGTGCTTGATGAGGTGGTCGGCGGCGAGCAGGATCGAGTGGGACTCATCGAGGAACACGGTGTCCGACGGGCTGTGTCCCGGGCGGTGCATCACGTGCAGCGTGCGATCGCGCAGCCGCAGCTCCTCGCCGTCGGAGAGCGTTCGCGTCACCTCGACCGCCGAGCCCCATGCGCGGAAGCTCGCCGAGACGGTGCGGAGCACGGTGACCACATCGGCGGGGATGCCGTGGCGAAGCATCAGCCGCTCGGCGAACAGGTCGTCGAGCTCGGCCTGCTCGCCGAAGCTCGCAAGAAACGGCGCGAGGCGGTCGAGCGCGGCCACCTCCGCGCCCGAGCGCCGGGCGAGGATCGAGGCCAGGCCGAAGTGGTCGATGTGCTGATGGCTGACGATCAACAGCTCGATGTCCTCGATCGAGTGGCCGCGTGCGGCGAGGGCCTGCTCCAGCTCGTCGAGCGCCTTGGCGGAGTTCGGCCCGGAGTCAAGCAGCGTGAGCGGCGAGTCCTCGATCAGGTAGGCGTTGATCCGTCCGACCTGAAACGGGGTGGGAATCGCCAGCCGGTGGATGCCCGCGTCGGCCGCGACGGCGAGGGCATCCTCCTCGTCGCTCACGAGCGGATCAGGGCGAGGACCTCGTCGCGGCGGCGTTCCATGTCCTCGGGGGAGACGAGAGACTCAAGGCACAGGCGCAGGAGCGGCTCGGTGTTCGAGGGGCGCACATTGAAATGCCAGTCCTCGTAGTCGATCGAGATCCCGTCCAGGCGCTCCTGGCGGGCGTCGGCGAAGTGCGCGGCGATCTGCTCCATCTTGGCGAGCGGGTCGGCGACCTCGGAGTTGATCTCCCCGGAGATGAAGTACCGCTCGTGGTAGGGGGCGAGCAGCTCGGACATGCTCTTTCCCTCGCGCGCGAGCAGCTCGAGCACGAGCAGCGCGGGGATCGTGCCCGAGTCGGCGCAGTAGAAGTCGCGGAAGTAGTAGTGCCCGGAGACCTCTCCGCCGAACAGCGACCCCTCCGCGCGCATGCGCGTCTTGAAGAAGGCGTGGCCGACGCGGTTCATGTACGGGGTCCCGCCGGCGGCCCTCACCGTGTCCGCGACCGCGCGGGAGGCGCGCACGTCATACAGGATCGCCTCGCCCGGGTGTTTGCCGAGCAGCGACTCGGCGAGCAGCGCGGTCAGAAAGTCGCCGTCGACGAACGCGCCGGTGTCGTCGATGAAGAAGCAGCGATCCGCGTCGCCGTCCCAGGCGATGCCCAGGTCCGCGCCGCTCGCGCGCACCCGCTCGATGATCAGCCGGCGGTTCTCGGGCAGCAGCGGGTTGGGCTCGTGGTCGGGAAAGTTGCCGTCGGGCGTCCAGTAGGTCTCGATCAGATCGAGATCCAGGCGCTCGAGCAGCGGGCCCACCATCGGACCGGCCATCCCGTTGCCGCCGTCCACGACCACCTTCAGCCGCTTCTTCTTCGCCGCCGAGCGGACGGCCTCGGGGTCGATGAAACGCAGCGCGGCGGCCTGGAACTCCTCGTAGATGTCGAGCTCCTGCAGCCGCCCCCGCGCGACCGTGGGGGCGGAATCCGAGGGCCCCTGCTGCCGCTGAAGCCCGCTCTCGATCATGCGGCGGATGTCCTGGATGCCGGAGTCGCCGGACAGCGCGATCGCCCCCTCGCGGACGAGCTTCGCGCCTGTGTAGGCCTTGGGGTTGTGCGAGGCGGTGCACATGAGCCCTCCGTCCAGCTCACGCGAGCCCACGAGGAAATACAACATCTCAGAGCCCACCTCGCCAACGTCGATCACGCCGGCGCCCTCGCTCAGGAGGCCCTCGCGGTAGCGCGCCGAGAGCGCCGGCGCGGTCAGGCGCATGTCGTGCCCGGAGCCGACGCGCAGCTCGGCGACCGGCTTGCCGGAGAGCGCCGAGAGAACGTGCGCGAACGCGCGGCCGATCATCTCGGCGATGTCCTCGTCGATCTCCTCGCCATAGAGGCCGCGGATGTCATAGGCCTTGAAGATCTCCGGTGGGGGCTGGGCGGGCATGCGGGCATGAATCCTACGGATGCCGAGCGAGACTGAGCGTCCGGGGGCCGGACACCCATCGCGAGGGGATTCGTAGACTCTTCATATGTCCGGGCACTCCAAGTGGGCGAGCATCAAGCACAAGAAGGCCATCGTCGACTCCCGGCGGGGCGCGCAGTTCTCCAAGCTGGCGCGCGCGATCATGGTCGCGGCGCGCGACGGCGGCGGCGATCCCGACACGAACGTCACGCTCGAGAACGCCGTGCGCAAGGCCAAGGAAGCGTCGATGCCCAAGGAGAACATCGAGCGCGCGATCGCGAAAGGCAGCGGCGAGGGCGGCGAGGCCGACGCGATCGAGGCGGTGCTGTACGAGGGGTACGGCCCGGGCGGGGTGGCGGTGCTGGTGGAGGCGTTGACCGAGAACCGCAACCGCACGGGCGCCGACGTCAGACACGCGTTCTCCAAGCACGGCGGCTCACTCGGCGAGCCGGGCTCGGTGGCCTACCTGTTCGACAAGAAGGGCACGATCGTGATCGACGCGGCCCGGTACTCCGAAGATGAGCTCATGGTCGCGGTGGAGGCGGGCGCCGAGGACATCTCGACCGACGAGGGCGTCTTCGAGGTCGTCACCGAGCCGGCGGAGTTCGCACGCGTGCGTAACGCGCTCGAGGAGGCCGGGGTCGAGATGGAGAGCGCGGAGATGGCCTACCGGCCGTCGAGTCTCGTGCCGATCGACGAGGCGCACGCGGGCAAGCTGATGCGCCTGATCGAGACGCTGGAAGAGAACGACGACGTCGAGGCCGTGCACGCCAACTTCGACGTGTCCGCCGAGGTGCTCGAGCGCGTGGCCGGCTAGGCCGCGCGCGAGGAGCCGCCGCTCAGCCCGCCAGGCGGCGGGCGCGGAAGAGGGGCACCGGATCGCGGATGCCACGCAGGCGACGCTCACCGGCGTAGGACCAGCGGTAGGAGTCGGGTGCGGACTCGCGCACCTCGCGCTCGGCCAGCATGGTCCCCGGGCGGGCAACCTGGGTGATGCGGCTGGCGAGGTTCACCGGGCGCCCGAACCAGTCGCCGGCGCGGCTGAGGGCGTGCCCGACCGCCATCCCTCCCCGCAGCTGGGGGAAGTCCTGGCCCTCCGCGTCGGCCGCGTCGAGCAGCGCCAGTCCCGAATCAAGCAGCGGCTCCGGTTCGAGTGAGGTGAGCATGACGGCGTCGCCGATCGTCTTCACGAGCCGCACCGGGGGCTCGATGACGTCCCTGGTGAGCGACTCCAGGCGCACCGCAAGCTGACCGAGCTCCTCCGGGGGCACCTCCTCGCCCAGCCGCGTGAAGCCGACGAGATCTGCGAAGCAGACGGCTATCTCGCGCGAGCCGGGCAGGTGCCCGCCGCTGCGCTCGGCGGAGTTGATCGCCTCGCTCTGCGCCATCTGGCGCAGGTGGAGATTCAGAAGGCCTGAGATCAGCGGCGCGATCATGGGCGACAGCTCGGACACCATGGAGGCGTAGCGTTGGGCCAGGGCGGGCTCGCTCATGCCCGGTTCAAGGACGATCCGCAGCGGCAGCGCCCGCATCGTCTCGGCCGCCTGCGAGAGCCCCCGGCCCAGCGCGCGCAGCACGTCGAGCATCTCCTCGTCGGTGATGCCCGCCGCGCGGAACAGGTTCGTCATCTGCAGGACCTCGAGGTCGGAGTCGGTGTAGATGGCTTCATCCTCCGCGGGAATCGGCAGGCCCATGGCCCGGGAGACGGCCACGAGATAGTCCTCGTCAACCCCACAGCGGCGCGCCACCTCGACCGCCGTGTAGCGGGCGCGTCCACCGATGACCCGCTCCGCGGGCAGGAACATGAGCGTCCCCGATGCCGTCGCCCTGCGAAGCTCGGCCACCGAGACGCCGTCGCCGGCCAGGTATTCGAGCAGCGCCAAGCGCTCCGCGCGCTGCTCATCCTGCAGCCCGTCGAGAAGACCCTCCGCGGCGAAGTCGATGTGCTGTACGGCCACCGCGAGCAGCGTACCGCCAGGCAGGCGTCCGGTGGCAGGCGCAGAATCACTCAGCGTGATCGTTCTCGGCATAGATCCGGGCCTGGCAAGCACGGGCTACGGCGTGGTGGCGACGGGCAGTGGTGATGGCGGCGGCCGGCTCGTGGCGCTCGACGGCGGCGTGATCCGCACGCACAAGGACACCGCGCAGGAGCAGCGTCTCTCAGACGTTCACGCGGCGGTGGATGCCCTGCTGGTCGAGCACTCACCCGACGCGGTCGCCCTCGAGGAGCTGTACTTCGGCCAGAACGTCCGCACGGCGTTCGCCGTCGGACACGCGCGCGGCGTGGTGATGCTGGCGGCCGGTCAGCACCGGATCCCCTGTACGAGCTACACGCCCCAGAAGGTCAAGGCGGCCGTGTGCGGCAACGGGCGCGCCGAGAAGGACCAGGTCGCCCGCATGGTGAAGACCCTGCTCGGCCTGAGCGATGAGCCGCGGCCCGATCACGCCGCCGACGCGCTCGCGGTGGCCATCTGCCACGCCAACTGCGCCCCGCTCTCATCCGCGCTGGCCGAGGCCACAGCATGATCGCGCTGCTGCGCGGCGAGGTCGCGGTCCGGCGCGCCGATCACGTGGTGCTCCTATGCGGCAACGTGGGCTACCGCGCCGCCGTCTCCGCGGAGACGCTGCGCCACGTGCCGCCGGTGGGCGAGGAGGCCACCCTGCACGCGCATCTGATCGTGCGCGACGACGCGCTGGCGCTGTACGGCTTCCACTCAGAGCAGGAGCGCGATCTGTTCCTGATGCTGCTGTCCGTCCAGGCCGTGGGTCCGAAGGTCGCGCTCGCCGTCCTCTCGGGGGGCACGCCGCGCGCACTGATCTCCGCGCTCGCGGCCGGGGACGCGGCTCGCTTCCAGGCCGTCCCCGGCATCGGCAAGCGGACCGCCGAGCGGATCATCGTCGAGCTGCGCGAGAAGGTCGAGGTGAAGAGCGGCGCCGCCACCGGGGCCGATGAGCCGATCGTTGCCAGGCGGGGGGAGGGCGAGCATCCGCGCATGCTCGCCCGCGACGGACTGCTCGAGCTCGGATACGTGCCGGCCGAGGCGGAGGAGCTCCTGAGGGACGCGCAGGGCGACAGTGCCGAGGAGCTGATCGCCCACGCGCTTCGCCTGGCGCGGGCCTCCTGATGGAAGAGACGACCCGCATCCAGACCCCGTACCTGGTCGCCGAGGACGAGCTCGATCGCTCGCTGCGTCCCCGGCGCCTCGAGGAGTTCGTCGGCCAGGACACGCTGTGCGAGCAGCTGGCCGTGGCGATCGAGGCGTCGACCGCGCGCGGGGACGCACTGGACCACCTGCTGCTGGCCGGGCCTCCCGGCCTGGGCAAGACCTCGCTGGCGCAGATCGTCGCAGCCGAGCTCGACGTGCCGTTCGTGCAGACGGCCGGGCCCGCACTCGAGCGCAAGGGGGACATCGCGGCGTTCCTGACCGCGCTCGAGCCGCGGAGCGTGTTCTTCGTGGATGAGATCCACCGGCTGCCGCGCACGCTGGAGGAGACGTTCTACCCGGCGATGGAGGATCACCGGCTGCCCATCACCGTCGGACAGGGTGCGGGCGCGCGCGTGGTCACGCTCGAGCTTCCACCGTTCACCCTGATCGGGGCCACGACCCGAACGGGACTCCTGAGCACGCCATTGCGCGACCGCTTCGGGATCCAGGCACGCCTCGAGCCGTACTCGGTGGCAGAGCTTGCGATCATCGTGCGCCGCTCGGCGAGCATCCTGCAGATCGGCCTGGAGGAGGACGGTGCGGCCGCGATCGCGGCACGCAGCAGGGGCACCCCCCGGGTGGCCAACAGACTGCTCAAGCGCGTGCGCGACTTCGCGGAGGTGCGGATGGAGGGAGTGGTGACGGCGGCGGCCGCACGGGCTGCCCTTGAGATGCTCGAGGTCGACGAGCGCGGACTGGACCGTCTGGATCGCGAGATACTGCGCGCGATCTGCGCGAAGTTCGATGGTGGGCCGGTCGGCCTGTCGACGCTCGCGGTGGCCGTGGGGGAGGAGCAGGACACGATCGAGGACGTATACGAGCCCTATCTGTTGAAGGAGGGGCTGATCAAGCGCACCCCGCGAGGGCGGGCCGCAACCCCCGCCGCGTTCGCTCATCTGGGGCTGGATGCTCCGGTGGCGGATGGAGCCTCGCTGTTCTGAGGACCCGAGCGAGATGGCCAGGCCCCGCCGATGAGAGCACTACCCGCCCCCTTCAGCGCGCGGCTTGCGTAGTCTGTAGTCGAGCATGGCCCACCCATTCATCTGCCCAAACTGTGGACACCGCACCACCGAGCTTGACCGTAACCTCGGCTTCACCCGCCAGCCCAAGGGTTGCGCGAAGTGCGGATTCGCCTTCCTGTTCGAACTGCTCGACGACTACTATCCCGCGCCGGACGCGGCCTTCTTCGTGTGCGACGGCGAGGGGCGGGTGATCGGATGCGGCAAGAACTCGTTCGCGTTCACCGGCCTCGAGGAGGAGGAGGTGATCGGCCAGCGCGTCGAGCAGGTGCTCGGACTGGCGTTCACAAATGGCGAGAACCCGGTCACCAAGGTGCTTGAGTGGGGAGTCCGTGCGCTCGAGGTTCCGGTCAAGGTCTCAGGCGAACGGGATGTCATGGCCAGCGCCAAGGCCGACATGTTCCCCGCCTACGACGACGACGGCGGGCTGCTGCTCGTGCTCACCCCCGACAAGTAGGCCGCCCCACCCGTGAGACCCTGAATGACCGACCGCCGCCGCAACAACCTCGTGCTCCTGATCGTCCTCGGGCTGGTGATCCTGTCGCTGCTCGTGATCGTCGGGTTCCCGGGGGTGACCAAGGCCAAGAAGACGCGCCTCGGCCTGGATCTCAAGGGGGGCGTCGAGCTCGTCTACCAGGGCAAGCCGACCGCCCAGTCGAAGGTGGACTCCGAATCGCTGAACCGTGCGATCGACATCATGCGCAAGCGGGTCGACCAGCTCGGGGTGGCCCAGCCCGAAATCCAGCGCTCGGGACCTGACGAAATCGACGTGGCGCTGCCCGACGTGAGCAACGCCTCGAGAGCGCAGGACGAGGTGGGCAAGACCGCGCAGCTGTTCTTCTACGACTGGGAGCCGGTCGTGATCGGCGCCGACGGCAAGCCGGCTCCGAGCGAAGCCACGGCGACCGGGGGAGCCAACGCCGGGGCCGCCCAGTTCGGGCTGGTCGAGTACCAGGCCGTGCTGCGTGCCGCCAAACGGGCGCCGATCCTTCGCAAGAACGACACGACGCTCCAGCCGGGCTGTACGCCCGAGCAGGTGGGCGGGTGCATATATGGCAGCTGGTACCTGCTCGATACCAAGCACGAAAAGGTACTGCGGGGCCCCGAGGAAACCGAACAGAACCTGTACGCGGACCGCTACAAACCGCCGCCCGGGGCCAAGGTCAAGGCGGTGCGCGTCAACCCCGGAACGGTGCTCGTGCAGGCCCGGGCGGTGGAAAGCTCCGCCGGCAAGGTCACGCAGAAATCGCCCAACAGCTGGTATGTGATCGACGACAACCCCGATGCTGACGGGATCTGATGTGACCAACCCGCAGCAGAGCTTCGACGAAAGCGGCGGGGGCACGGGGGCGCCGGACGTCACCTTCGGCTTCACCAACCACGGCAAGAACGTGTTTCAGAAGGTGACCAAGGAAATCGCCCACCGCGGCCAGGAAGCCCAGCTTCCCGGCGTGCCCAAGGAAGCCGCGCAGCAGCACTTCGCGGTCGTGCTCGACGGCCAGCTGATCACCACGCCGTCGATCGACTACACCAAGTACCCGGAAGGGATCGATACCACCACCGGCTCGAACATCACCGGCGGATTCACGATCACCTCGGCGCAGAACCTGGCCAACGAGCTGCAGTCCGGCGCACTGCCGATCAAGCTGGCGCTGATCTCCCGCTCGCAGGTCTCGGCGACGCTCGGCAAACAGGCGCTGAAGCAGGGCCTGATCGCCGGTCTGGCGGGGTTCCTGGTCGTGTGCATGTTCCTGCTGCTCTTCTACCGCGTGCTCGGCGCGATCGCCGTGGGCGGGCTGATCATCTACGGGATCTACTTCTTCGCGCTGATCAAGCTCATCCCGATCACGATGACGTTGCCCGGGATCGCGGGGCTGATCCTGACGATCGGTATCGCGGCGGACGCGAACATCGTGATCTTCGAGCGGGTCAAGGAGGAGATCCGTGGCGGGCGCTCGATCGTCTCGGGCATCGCGACGGGCTACAAACGCGGTTTCGCCGCGATCGTGGACGCCAACGTGGTCACCTTCATGACGGCGTTCATCCTGTTCGCGCTGGCGACCGCCGAAGTCAAGGGGTTCGCGTTCACGCTCGGCATCGGCACGCTGCTGACGCTGTTCACGGCCGTGCTCGCCACGCAGGCGGCGCTCGGCGCGATGGGCCGATCGCCTCTGGTCTCACATCCCTCGGCGCTGGGCGCAGCACGGCGCGGACGGGGCTGGACATTCGACTTCATGGGTGCGTCCAAGTGGTTCTTCTCGCTGTCCGGCACGATCCTGCTCGTGGGCGCCCTGGCGATCGGCGGCAAGGGGCTGAACTTCGGCATCGACTTCAAGTCCGGCACCCGCATCCAGACGGCATTCATCAGGTCGGTCAGCGAGAGCGAAGTGGCGTCGGCGATGACCGCCGCCGGCTTCCCGAACGCCGAGGTTCAGAAGATCTCGAACAAGAACATCGGCGGCGCCGGCTATCAGATATCAACCAAGACGCTGCGTCCGGATGCCGTCAAGAAGGTGCAGGCCGGTCTCGACGCCAGGTTCGGGCAGGGGTCGACGGTCGCCGGCACCAAGAACTTCTCCTCTACCTCGATCGGGCCCACGTTCGGGAAAACGGTGGCCAACAGCGCGATCATCGCGATCATCGCATCGCTTTTGGTGATCTCGGCGTACATCGCGCTGCGATTTGAGTGGAAGTACGCGATTCCGGTGCTGATCGCGCTGATGCACGATCTGCTGATCACCGCAGGTGTCTACTCGCTGACCGGCCGGGAAGTGACGACGGCGACGGTCGCGGCCCTCCTGACGATCCTCGGGTATTCGCTGTACGACACGATCATCGTGTTCGATCGTGTGCGCGAGAACGTGCCCCGAATGCCGCGAGCTGCGTTCTCCCAGATCGTCAACCGCTCCATGTCGGAGGTGCTCACCAGATCCCTGGCGACGAGCTTCTGCACGCTGCTGCCGGTGCTCGCGCTGCTGTTCTTCGGCGGGGAAACGCTCAAGGACTTCGCCTTCGCGCTGATGGTCGGCATCGCCTCGGGGGCCTACTCGTCGATCTTCATCGCCTCCCCGGTGCTGACACATTGGAAGGAGCGCGAGCCCGCCTACCGCTCACGGCGCGCGCGGATCGTCGGCGAACTGGGCCAGGTACCCGCGTACGCGACGACCGCGGCTGGGGCGCCGGAGGACGTGGAGCCGGCGCAGAAGCGCAAGCGCACACGGCGCGGAAGCCTCGTGGCCCCGGAGGAGCCGGGAGAGCAGATCTCAAGAGAAGAGTTCCAGGAACTCATCCGCGACCTCGACGTCGAGGGCCAGCCCACGTCGGTGAAGACCGACAAGAGACCCGCCAGCGCCGGCGTGGCCGAGCGGCCAGCGGCGGCTGAGCCTGCGAAGGATGTCGAAGCGCAGCGCGATCCGGCGGCCGACCTGACGCCGGAGGACCTGGTGCTGAAGGACGAGCCCAAGCCGCGCGAGAAGCGCAGGCGCCCGCGCAACAGACGCCATGGCAGGTCGCGATGATGGGACCGATGCGCGATCGAATGAAGCTGGGGAGACGCTGATGGGACTGCTTGGGTGGGTGATGATGGGCCTGGCGATCTGGCACTTCACGATCTTCATGCCCGATCGCTTCTGGGGCGGCATCGTGGGCGCATTCGTGGGGTCGCTCGTGGGGGGGGTCCTGACCGGGCTGATCATCTACGGCGTGAAAGTCTCCGCTCTGATGGTTCCCGGCGAGAACGCGACCGACATCGCGGTCGTCATGTACGCGGTCCCCGGCGCGCTGATCGGCATCGCGCTGGTCTACGTGGAGGGCATGCGCCGCGAACGCGCGGGGACCCAGCCGCCCCCGCTCGCCGGCTACTAGCGCGCCGCGGTTCTGTCCCACCCTGGCCGTAGTGTGGCCGGGGTGCCGAGTGCCCGCTTTGAGATCCCCGAGTGCGCGGCAGCCGACGTGGGGCGGCTGGAGCGCGAGCTCGGTGTGAGCGGGGCGGTCGCGCAGGTGCTGGTGCGCCGCGGGTTCGGCGAGCCGGCGGGCGCCCGCGCGTTCCTGGCCGCCGCGGACGAGCATCCTCCCGCCGCTTTCGCGGGCATCGCAGAGGCCGTCGAGCCGATCCTCGCCCACGTGAAGAGCGGCGAGCGGATCACCGTTCACGGCGACTACGACGTGGACGGGATATGCTCGACCGCGGTGCTCGTACGGGCGCTGCGCAGGATGGGAGCAAACGTGGACTGGTATCTGCCCGACCGGGCCGGCGACGGGTATGGGCTGAACGAGCACACCGTGCGCCGGCTCGCGGCTCGCGGCACGCGCCTGCTGGTGACGGTCGACTGCGCGATCACCGCCGTGGAGGAGGTGGCCGCCGCGAGGGGTCTGGGCATGGAGGTGGTGGTCACCGACCACCATGCCCCGCGGTCCGATGGCGCGCTGCCGCACGCCCCGATCGTCCATCCGCTCCTGTGCGGGTATCCCTGTCCGGAGCTGTGCGCGACGGCGGTGGCCTACAAGCTCGCGCAGGCGCTCTTCCAAGCCGGCGGCGACTGTGGGGGAGAGCGCGCTCTGGCAGAGGATCTCGACCTGGTCGCGCTTGCGACGATCGCGGATGTCGTGCCGCTCCTGGGGGAGAACCGCACGCTGGTCCGCCGCGGGCTGCGCGCGCTGGCGGGCACCACCAAGCCCGGGCTGCGCGCGCTGATGGCGGTTGCAAGGGTGGACCCCGGCAAGGTCAACGAGCGCTCGGTCGGCTTCGCGCTCGCGCCGCGGCTGAACGCCGCCGGGCGCATGTACCGCGCCGATGCGGGACTCGAGCTGATTCTGACCGAATCGCCCGAGCGCGCCCGACAGATCGCTGAGGAGCTCGACCGGGCCAACGCGGAGCGCCGGCACGTGGAGCGGCACATCCTGTTCGAGGCCGAAGCGCAGATCACGGCTCTGGAGGAGCGCTCCGCCTACGTGCTGGCGGGCGAGGGCTGGCACCCCGGCGTGATCGGCATCGTCGCCTCGCGCCTGGTCGAGCAGCACCGTCGCCCGGTCGTGATGATCTCCCTCGAGGGCGATCGCGGTAGGGGATCGGGTCGCAGCATCGAGGCGTTCGACCTGCTCGCGGGACTGAGCGCGTGCGCCGAGCACCTGCTCGGCTACGGCGGCCACCGCGCCGCCGCCGGGCTCGAGATCGAGCGCGCACACGTGGAGGCGTTCGGCGCCGCGCTGGACGCTCACGCCGAGCGGGTCCTCACGCCGCAGGACATGGTCGCGGTGGAGCGGGTGGATGCCGTGGTGGGAGGCGACGAGCTGGGGATGACGCTGGCGGAGGAGCTGCAGCGGCTGGCGCCGTTCGGCCGGGGCAACCCGGGCGTGTCGCTGCTGGTCGCGGACGCCACGTTTCGTGACGGGAGGCCGATGGGGGAAGGCAAGCACGTCCGCTTCACCGTCGAATCCCGCGGGGCGCGCGCCCGAGCGGTCGCGTTCGGGACGGGCGGGCGCCTGCCGGTCGACGACGGTGCGCCGGCCGAGGCCACGTTCACGCTTGAGGTCAACGAGTGGAAGGGCGTCAGCGAACCCCGTCTGGTGCTCCGCCAGGCGCGCCCCGCATCCAGCTCGGGCGCCGAGCCGGCCGGTGCGCCGGCCGCGATCCCGGCGCAGGCGGGCGATGAGCTCGTGCTGTTCGCTTCCTGATGCAGACACGCCCGTAGCCGGGCGCTTCAATCCGGGTTGACGGTCCCCTACCCTATGAGGATGGCGATCGCGAAGAATCCGAAGAGTCCGTCGATGGCCGAGGTCACCGACAGCTCCAGCCTGCAGGAGATTCCAGGCGAGGCCGCGGGGATGGACGAGCAGGCCGCGGTGACGGCCCACCGCGGCAGCCGAGCGCAGGCCCAGCTCGATCTCATCCGAGCCCGAGCGCCGCCTGCTCGCCGATCTGTTCGCGATCGTCTCCGAGCACGCCGCGGACTCCGCCGTCGAGATCGACCACGCCCGCGTGCAGGACGCGTTCGTGTTCGCGTGCGAGCACCACGCCGCCCAACGGCGCAAGTCCGGCGAGGACTTCATCGTGCACCCCGTCGGCGTGGCGCGGATCTGCGCGGGCATGCGCCTGGACACCGAGACGCTGTGCGCGGCGCTGCTGCACGACACGATCGAGGACACCTCTGCCTCGATCGAGGAGGTGCGGGAGCGCTTCGGCGAGGAGATATCGAGCGTGGTCGACGGCGTGACCAAGCTGACCGGCATCACCTTCCAGTCGCACGACCAGGCGCAGGCTGAGAACTATCGCAAGATGATGGTGGCGATGGCCACCGACGTGCGGGTCATCCTGATCAAGCTCGCCGACCGACTGCACAACATGCGCACGATCGACGCGATGCCCAAGCAGAAGCAGATGGAGAAGGCGCGGGAGACGCTCGAGATCTACGCGCCGCTCGCCCATCGCCTCGGCATCCACGCGATCAAGTGGGAGCTCGAGGACCTGGCGTTCGCGACTCTCCACCCGCGCAAGTACCAGGAGATCAAGGGGCTGGTGGCCCAGCAGCGCGACGATCGCGAGCGCTACGTCAACCAGGCGGGCGAGTATCTCTCGCGCGAGCTCTCAGAGCTGGGGATCCAAGCCCAGATCGCTGGTCGCGCCAAGCACTTCTACTCGATCTACTCGAAGATGACCAAGAAGGGCCGCGAGTTCAACGAGATCTACGACCTCACCGCGATGCGGGTGATCGTCGACTCGGTGAAGGACTGCTACGGGACGGTCGGCGTGATCCATTCGCTGTGGAAGCCGCTGCCCGGCCGCTTCAAGGACTTCATCGCGATGCCCAAGTTCAACATGTACCAGTCGCTGCACACGACGATCATCGGGCCCGAGGGCCGGCCGCTGGAGATCCAGATCCGCACGCAGGAGATGCACGAAATGGCCGAGTTCGGCGTGGCGGCACACTGGGTCTACAAGCGCCGTCCCGTGCCCGGCTCGGAGGGGCCGGACGGGTTCTCCCCGCCGAGCGAGGACACCAAGCTGAAGTGGCTGCGCTCGATGCTCGATTGGCAGCAGGACCTGTCGGACCCGCGCGAGTTCATGGAGACGCTTCGCACCGACCTGTTCGAGGAAGAGGTCTACGTGTTCACTCCAAAGGGGGAGGTCAAGTCACTGGCCGCCGGGGCGACGCCGCTCGACTTCGCCTACGAGGTGCACACGGAGATCGGCCACCGCTGCGTGGGTGCCCGCGTCAACGGGAAGATCGTGCCGCTGCACTACGAGCTGTGCTCGGGGGACATCGTGGAGATCCTCACCGCCAAGCGCGAGCGCGGCCCCTCGCGCGACTGGCTGGCGACGGTCAAGACGACCCGCGCGCGCAACAAGATCAAGCAGTGGTTCAAGGCGGAGTCCCGCCAGGACACCGAGCACATCGGGCGCGACCTGCTGCAGGAGCACCTGCGCAAGCAGGGCCTTCCCGCGCAGAGGATCACCGGCTCGGCGCTGTTGGCGGACGTGATCCGCGAGGTCGGCTACCGCAAGGCGGACGACTTCTACATCGCGCTGGGGGGCGCGAAGATATCGCCCAAGGTCGTGGTGAACAAGGTGATGCAGCGCCTGAAGCAGGGCGAGGCCGCCGACAGCCAAGCGAGTGCCTCAGAGCTGCTGCGGGTGGGGCGTCCGCGGCGGCGCCCGACCAAGCCCTCCGGCCAGTACGGGATCAAGGTGGACGGAGTCGAGGACGTCATGCTGCGCCTGGCCAAGTGCTGCCGCCCGGTCCCGGGCGACGAGATCGTGGGCTACATCTCGCTCGGGCGCGGCATCACCATCCACCGCGAGGACTGCCCCAACGCCCTGCTGCTGCGCAAGGCCCCCGAGCGCTTCACGAACGTGGCCTGGGAAGGCGATCAGTCAACGGCGTTCGTGGTGGAGATCCAGATCGACGCCTGGGATCGCCACCGGCTGCTCGAGGACCTCTCGCGCGTGTTCTCGGAGTCGGGAGCGAACATCCTGGAAGCACGCTGCCTGTCGACACCGCCGATGGTCAAGAATCGGTTTGTGGTCGAGGTGGCGGACACGCACACGCTGAAGAGCGCGATCACGCGCATGCGCAACATCGAGTCGGTGTTCGACGCCTACCGGGTGACGCCCGGTGCCGGCGCGTAGGCTCTGAACGCCCGCGCGCCGCTCGCCCGGGCCCTGCCCGTCAGACGACCACGTTCAGCCTGCCCGGGAGAATCGAGTAGCGCGCCTCGGCGACGTCGCCGAGATAGTCGCCGTCGACCTGCAGGGGAAGCGGGCGGCCGTCCGCGGTGCGCACCGTGAGCTCGGCCATGTCCGCGAGCCCGGTCACCTGGCGGTGGCGCACGACACGCGCCCGGGGCGAGAGCGCGCGCCAGCCGATGAAGGGCATGCTGAAGGGCGTGGCGCGGTGAAGCACGGCGCCCGCGAGCGCGCCGGAATCGAGGGCCGCGCCCTCGGCGATCTCGATCGGGCGGTCGTGGAAGTAGGTGAACGGCGAGCCGTTCTGCACGATCGTGGTGACGCCCTCGATCGTCTCCTGACCGACGTGAGCCCGCATCCGTGGCGGCCGGGCCAGATAGCGGCGCGCGAAGGTCGTAACCGCGACCCAGGCGAAGTAGTAGGGGCCGAGGCGGGCCTTCTTGCCCGGATTCGAATCGACCTGCTCGACGACGCTGGCATCCAGGCCGAGCCCCGAGGCGAAGGTGAAGTAGCGTCCGTTGACGCTCCCCAGATCGACCTTGCGGGGACGCCAGTCATCGGCCATCGCGAGCAGGTGCTCGGTCGCGTCGATGAGATCTCCCGGGATGCCGAGCATCTTGGCGAACACGTTCGCCGAGCCGCCGGGCAGGCAGCAGAGCGGAGTGGAGGAGCCGGCAAGTCCGTTGGCGGCTTCGTTCACCGTGCCGTCGCCGCCGAAGGCGACGATGACGTCGTAGCCCTCATCCGCGGCCTCGCGACACAGCTCGGTGGCGTGGCCGGGCGCCTCGGTATCCACGGCGTCGACCTCAAAGCGGCCCTGGAGTGCCATCACGACCACGTGGCGCAGACGCTCGGAGACCGTTGTCGCATAGGGGTTGACGACGATCAGCATGCGTCTCTTGGCAACGGGCGGGGAGGGCTCGAAGACCTCGGGGGTCGTGGCCGGCCGCCGGCCCTGCGCGTGCGCAGAAGTGCTCATCGCTAGGCCTACACCGCCTAGGAGCGAGCGTTACCGATGCGCTCGCGGTTCGTGGCTGTCCCCGCGATCCGGCGCTTGCGTTCGCCTGGATGGTTGCTAGACTGCCGCTTAGACATAGCTGGACACATCCAGAGGGGTGGAGGGACTGGCCCTACGAAACCCCGGCAACCACCGTAATGTCACAGCGGGAACGGTGCCAATTCCAGAGAGATGTGTGGCGGGCCTTCGTGCTCTTCGCCACACCGTGACACGGCGAAGACTAGAGCGAAGGAGCCCTAATGGCTGTCAGTCATCTGGAGTGCAAGGAGTGCAAGTCCGAGTACCCGCTGGAGGCGTTGTACGTCTGCGAGCGCTGCTTCGGGCCGCTGGAGGTCGCCTACGACCACAGCCGCTCCGAGCGTGATGTCGGCGAGCTGCGCCGCAGAATCCAGGGCGGTCCGCAGAACATCTGGCGCTACGCGGACTTCCTGCCGCTGGCGGGCGGCCCTCCGGGCCCGTCGGGCCGGCTGGCCTCCCGTGTGGGCCTGCCCGCAGGGTGCACGCCGCTGATCCGCGCCGACCGGCTGGCCCAGCAGCTCGGGCTGCGGGAGGTGTGGGTCAAGAACGATGCCGCCAACCCCACCCACTCGTTCAAGGACCGCGTCGTGTCGGTCGCCGTGGCGCGGGCGCGCGAGCTGGGATTCGAGGTGATCGCGTGCGCGTCGACGGGCAACCTGGCCAACTCCGTGGCGGCCCACGGGGCGGCGCTGGGAATGGAGTCCTACGTCTTCATCCCCGCGGACCTCGAGGAGCAGAAGGTGCTCGCCACGGGCGTCTACGGGACCAAGCTGGTAGCGGTGGACGGCACCTACGACGACGTCAACCGCCTCTGCACCGAGCTGTCCGCCGAGCGCGACTGGGCGTTCGTGAACGTCAACCTGCGCCCCTACTACGCCGAGGGCTCGAAGACGCTGGCGTTCGAGATCGCCGAGCAGCTCGGATGGGAGCTGCCCGACCGCTGCGTGGTCCCGGTTGCCTCGGGATCGCTGTTCACCAAGATCGCCAAGGGCTTTCAGGAGTGGCACGAGCTGGGGCTGCTCGAGGGCGAGCTGCCGCGGATGAACGGCGCCCAGGCCGAGGGCTGCTCGCCCGTGGCGAGCGCGTTCGCCGCCGGTCACGAGGTGTGCCGGCCCGTGAAGCCGGACACGATCGCCAAGTCGCTGGCGATCGGCAACCCCGCCGACGGTCCCTATGCGCTCGACCTGGCGCGCCGCACGGGCGGTTCGGTCGATGCGGTCACAGACGAGGAGATCCGGGATGGCATCGCGCTGCTGGCCCAGACCACGGGCATCTTCACCGAGACCGCGGGCGGGGTCACGACCGCGGTGCTGGCCAAGCTCGCCGCGCGCGGAGACATAGACCCCGACGAGCGTGTCGTGCTGGTGATCACGGGCGAGGGCCTGAAGACGTTGGATGCCGTGCGGGGCACCTTCGCGACCCACACGATCGCGCCGACCGTCGAGGCGTTCGAGGCCGGCGTGCCCGAGCCGGTGACGGTCTGATGGCAGTTCTCGTGAAGATCCCCACGCAGCTGCGCGCCGCCGCCGGCGGCGAGACCGAGACCGAGGTCGACGGCGCGACTGTCCAGGAGGTGCTGGATGGCCTGTTCGACCGCTTCGACGAGCTGCGTGCGCGCATCTCCGACGACGATGGCTCGCTGCGGCGCTTCGTCAACGTGTACCTGGCCGGAGAGGACATCCGCTTTCTCGATGGCCTCGACACACCCGTCGCCGACGGGGCGGAGTTGACGATCCTTCCAGCTGTAGCCGGAGGCTGCTAGCGCGACGAGACGTGCTGGATCGCGACGCTGGCCGCGGTGGCGTGGGCCGGTGGGAGCGTCGAGCCGCTGAAGCCGATCGTCGAGACGAGCCCCGCCGCGCACATCGCGGTGATCGTCAACGCCCGCATGCGCCGCGGGGTGAGCCAGCCGAAGTGATGGGTCTGAAGCCAGGTCCGGAACCCGGTCGCGGCTGAGGCGGCGCACATTGCACAACCGACGCACATGCCGCGAGGATAGTCCCTACGAGCGGCGGCGCGTCGAACCGGTCAGGACCGCTCGGGCGTCCCCGCGCCGTCGTTCAGGCGCCTGCGCAGCTCCGCACCCCGGCCCGCGGCCACGGCACGCGCGGCGCGCGCCTCGGTCAGCTCCTGGCCATGGGAGTGGGCGAAGTCGAGCAGGTCCTGGCGCTCCTCGCTCTCCCGGGCGGTGCGCAGGAACAGCCAGCAGAACAGACACAGGGTGAGGATCGACTCCTCGACCATCATGATCGCCCCGGCGATGTTCTGATCGGCGAGCGGAGAGATGTGGTACGCGGCGTCGCCGTGGAGGTAGAACGGATAGAAGACGGTGCCCGACCACAGGAACACGTTGCCCAGGATCGTGCCCGTGAGGCGCACGGCGACGATGTACACGAGCTTGCCGAGATTCCCGAACCAGCTGGGCTTGGGCAGCGGACCGAACAGGCACATCCACATGTTGATCCCGAAGCCGAGGAACATGGCGTGCTCGAGCGCATGCACCCCGGAGTCGCGCAGGGCCGCCTGGTAGAGCACGGGCAGGTGCCATACGAACAGGTTCACCGCCCACAGCGGGAACGCCACGAGCGGGTGTGCGAGCGTGCGCAGGCGATCGAACGGCCGGATGCGCAGCACGGGTGCGAGCAGCGGGCGCGGTCAGCCCGAGCACGATCAAGAGCGACGCGATGTCGCCGAGCAGAAGGTGCTCGATCATGTGCACGTACAGCAGATCCTGGCTGGCGGCGCCGAGTGACGTCAGCGCCGCTCCGATCACGACGAACCCCGAGTAGAAGCACGCCTGACGCCAGCCGGGAACCGGGTGGCTGCTCACGGCGAGGGTGCGCACGCGCCGCGCATACAGCAGGCCGACGAGCAGCAGCGGCCCGAGCTGGAGGGCCGCCGAGACGTCTGTCGAGACGGCGAGCGGGGGTTGAACCATGCAGCTGCAGGGTACGCGAGCGCGGCTGCGATCGGCGAGTGCCATGAGGCGCTTTCCATAGACTGCGGCGGGCATGAAGGTCCCCCGCGGTCGCCTGCTTTCATCGCTCTTCGGTGGCCTCGGCCTCGTGGCGCTGGCGCTCCCGGCGAGCGCTGAGGCGCATGGCATCGTGGGCAAGGCGGACCTGCCCATCCCGGTGTGGCTGTTCAGCTGGGCGGCCGCGATCGTGCTGGTGGTCTCGTTCGTCGCGCTGTCGACGCTGTGGCAGAAGCCGCAGCTTCAGGAGCAGCACCGCAAACGGCTGTTCAAGCTGCCGCAGCTCCTGGAATGGCTGGCGAGCCTGATCGGGGTGGGCCTGTTCGCGCTGCTCCTCTACAGCGGCCTCGCCGGCGCGCAGGTCCCCAACGCGAACTTCTCGGTGACGTTCATCTACGTGATCTTCTGGGTGGGCATGCCGCTGGCGAGCGTGCTGTTCGGCGACATCTTCCGCGCGTTCAGCCCGTGGCGGACCTGCGCGCGGGCGCTCGGTGCGCTCGGAGGGGTGCTCTCCCCGGAGCGCTCGCGCGGGCCGCTGCTGCGCTATCCGAAGTGGCTCGGGGTATGGCCGTCGGTCGCCGTGATCGTCGGGTTCGCGTGGCTCGAGCTCGTGTACGTACCGGCCGACCGCGAGCACCCGTCCACGCTCGCGGCTCTGTCGCTCGGTTACTTCGTGGTGATGGTGGCCGGGATGGCGTCGTTCGGCATCGAGGAGTGGGGCGGGCGGGCGGACGGATTCGGGGTGTACTTCAACCTGCTCTCGCGGCTGTCGGCACTGTGCCGGGACGGGGATGGGGTCGTGTATCTGCGGCGCGTACTGAGCGGGGTCACCGACCTCGAGATACGGCCGGGCACGGTCGCCCTGATATGCACGATCATCGGCACGACCACGTTCGACGGATTCAGCAACGGCGGCGTGTGGCGCAACATCGAGCCGAGCCTCGGCAGCTTCTTCTCGGACATCGGCTTCAACCAGACGCCGGCGCTCGAGCTCGCCTACACGACAGGGCTTCTCTTGTGCATCGTGCTGATCAGGGCGGTCTACGGGATCGGCATCGCGGGCGTGCGGAGCGTCAGCTCGCGCTACGACAGCCGGCAGCTGACCGACGCGTTCGCGCACACGCTCGTCCCGATCGGCGCCGCCTATCGTGCTCGCCCACTACTTCTCGCTGCTGATCTGGCAGTCGCAGGCGATCGGTCTACCTGGCCTCGGACCCGCTGGGCAACGGCGCGAACATCTTCGGCACGAGCGGATATGAGATCGACTATCACGTCATCTCCTACGCGGCCATCTGGTACGTGCAGGTGGCCGCACTGCTCGCCGGCCACGTCGCCGGGCTCGCGCTCGCGCACGACCGCGCGCTGGTCATGTATCGCGATCCCGAAGAGGCGGTGCGCAGCCAGTACTGGATGCTCGCGGTGATGGTCGCCTTCACGAGCTTCGGGTTGTGGCTCCTGTCCTCGGTGGGGACCTGAGCCGGCCCCGGCGCTCGGATGGACACCCTCCGGTACGGTGTCTGCTCAGTGCCCCGCCGCCTCGTTCTGCTTCTGATCGGCGTTCTGCTGCTCTGCTCCTCCGTTCCCGCCCACGCCATGGGCGCCGGCGCGAGCGTCTCCACCGAGAGCGGGAACCCGATCAACGACCAGGGGAGCAGCTTCAAATACCGCTCCAACATCACATCGGTGACGCCGAACGTCCCCGGGTTGAGCCTGCAGGTCCTGGAGTTCGCCGATCGCCTGCTGCTGACGAACCACACCGGTCAGACGGTCACCATCTATGGCTACCAGGGGGAGCCCTACGCGCGCGTGCTCGCGAACGGCACCGCCGAGCAGAACGTGCGCTCGCCGGCGACCTACCTGAACACGAGCTTCTACGGCGACGTCAACGTCCCGGCCAGCGCCAATCCGAGCGCGCCGCCGCACTGGGTGGTGGTCGACCGCACGGGGCAGTTCGAATGGCACGACCATCGCATCCACTGGATGTCGCCCGTGGTGCCGCCCGAGGTCAAGAACCGCAGCAAGCTCACGCTCGTGTTCAACTGGAAGGTCCCGATCGCCGTGGGTCAGAGCTTGGGCGCGGTCAACGGACAGCTGTTCTGGACGCCCGAGAACTCGAACGCGTCGGTCGTGGTGATCGTGCTGGGAGCGCTCATAGCCGTACTTGGGGTGCTGTTCGTGCTGTATGTGCGACGCCGGCGCTCGCGCACGCCGGGGACGGGGGAGAGCGGCGTGGCGGCGGATGGACGCGGAAGATCATCCGGAGAAGCGTGGTGATGTCGTGATAGCTTTTCCGGACATGGCACCGCTCGCCTGCCTGACGCACTGGTATGTCTCGATGCTGTACGTGGTCCCTGTCCTCGCGGTGGGCGGCTGGGGCTGGTGGAGCGCCAGGCGGATGGCCCGGCGCAAGGATCCGCCCAGTACGCGTCCCGCCTAGAGTTTGCGGGCCCGCAGGGCCGCACGTTTCAGAAGTCTTTATGTTTGGTTGAGGTGGGCCTGAACTGGGTAGGCTTTGCTGTGAGCATGTCCACCGAAGTGATCACCCGCCCCGCGGTCAGCGAGGGAGCAACCGAGAGGTTCGATCCGATCGCTTGCCTCGACGAGGGCGTACGCCGCCGCGCGACGCCCGCCCGGCCCGAGGCGCCGGGCCGCTACATCGAGGTTCAGGGGCCGCAGGAGACGCTCCTGATAGCGCTGCCCGAGGGCGTGACCCACGTCGGCCGCGGCCTCGCCGCCGAGCTCCATCTCGACGAGTCCTCCGTCTCACGGCGCCATGCGATCCTGCTGAACCGCCGCTCGGGCGTGCGTGTGCTTGACGACCGCAGCTCAAACGGGACATTCGTCAACGGGCGGTGCGTCACCCAGGCGGACCTGCACAGCGGCGACGTGCTGGTGCTCGGGCGCGTGGTGCTGCGCTTTCTCGACGTCTGAGCGCCGCCGGCGGGCTTCGACTCTAGCCGTAGGCGTGGTAGGCGGATACCCAGTTGCCCGCGATCAGCCGCTGGGCCCGTGAGAGCGGCATCTGCCCACTGCACACGAGCCGGTTGAGCGCCCGCTCGAGATGGTCCTTGGGGTTCAGATAGAAACCCGCTCGCTTCGGGTAGCCGGGCTCGGGCCACAGATTGCGCGGATCGTTGACGGCGCCGCCCAGCTCGAGTGGCACGTCGTGGTCGTACTCGTAGGCGCCCGCTGAGCCGGAGTCGCCGTAGGCCTTCATGCTCGCGAACTTCTCGGGCTCGGTGACCGACTCGGGCGGCCGCACCGAGGATGTCCAGCCACTGCGGCAGATGGTCGAGCGGATGCTGGCCGGCGTCACCGAGGGGTTGAGCGCTCCAGGGGTGCAGCGCGGATCGGGCCGTGCGTACAGCCCTGAGGAGATCGCCCGGCAGCTGCCCGAGTTGGGCTGGCGCTGGACGGCGTGGGCGCTCGCAGTCGAGTAGGCAAGCCCGCCTGATGCCGTCTGCGCCACCGTGGCGCCGGCGATCGCGGCGGTCAGGCCCACCTGCAGGAGCGCCAGCGACAAAGCCCGGGCGATCGCCGGGGAAATCGTTCTCCAACGGTTCGGCACAGCCGCAGTGTAAGGGCGGTGGGGTCACCGCCGCGGCGGTTCCCGGACGGGCTTTGGCTAGTGGCGCATGCCCAGCACGCGCCGCACGGGCTCGCGCAGCAGCAGGCGATAGGCGAGGTCGGTGGCGGCCAAGGTCGTGATGATCAACGCACCTGGACTGCGCAGCAGAGAGCTCGGGCGAACCACACAGAGGACATCGGCAGCCCGGCGGCCCGGACTTGAGCTCCGCCAGCGGGCTCCCCACGCCTCGAGTGGCTGGGGCTGGCCTTGCCAGCTAGAGAGACCGCTCGGCCAGCTCGGTCCTCTCGGCGTCGGTGACGGCCCACTCGAGCCGCTCCAGCAGTTGCGCTGCCGAGTGGTCGTCGCTGAGATGATCGGGGCAGACGAACTCGTCGAGCAGTACCGGGGCGTCGGGTCGTTCGGTTGGATCGGTTGTGACGATGATCCGGGCCATTGGGAATCTCCCTCGTTGATCTTGCGTTGTCGATTCCCCCCAAGTCGGAATGCTTCCACGCCTCCTTGAGCGCGGGATAAAGGCTTGGACGCTTACGTCCACGGGCGCGGTGCGCGTCTCGCCTCAGGGGCTTCCCGCCCGCCGCAGCGACTCCCATGACTCCACCGGCTCCGTGGGCAGGTCCGCAAGCGCGGCCGCAACCTCGGCCGCCCGCTCGATCGTCGCCCCGGCGGTCTCCATGCTCCACCGTGCCAGCCACCGCAGTGCCCACCCGTCATATGCATCCGGCAGCTGAACGGCCACGACCGGCAAGAAGCGCACGGCGAGGTTGAGCGCCAGCGGCCGCGCGTGTTCGCTCGAGATGTCCCTGGCGAGGGCGATGGCCCAGGCGAGCTCACCGCGATCGAGGTGGCCTTCCAGCTCGCGCAGGGGACGGTAGGGGCGAGGCATACGAACACATGTTCGCATCTTGCCTCCCTGTCCACGCCCAGGCCTGAACGGACGCCCAAGCGTGGTGCTACTTCTTGAGTATCAGGAACGTGATCCGGGCGTACTTTCGCAGACCCGGGAAGCGGGCCATCAGACGCTCGTCCAGCGCCCATACGCGCCTGGCAAGCCGTTCCTGAGCGCCAACCGGCAGGAGCAGGTTGAGGGGCATCAGCGGGATCGTGCACAGCTCGCGCTCGATGTGTTCGAACTCGGGGAAGTGGCGCGCGCACAGCGCCCAGTCGGCCTCGGTGAACTTCCGCCCCACCTCGGTCTCGGTGCTGCGCGTGAGCATGCGACCGAACCGCAGAAGCGGGTTGCCGGCCAGCGGCTCGACGAACACCCCTCGCCCGCCTGGACGCAGCACGCGGCGGATCTCGCTGAGCGCCCTGTCGAGCTCGAGGTGCAGGAGGATGCTGCCGCCTATCACGATGTCGAACGAGTCGTCCGGAAAGGGCGTGGAATACGGGTCCGCCAGCCGGAAGTCGGTCTGCTCCTCTACGCCGGCGCGGCGCATCAGCTCTCCGACGCGCTCGAGGTCGTCCTCCGTCCACCACAGATCGAAGCCCGCGGCCCGCCTGGCGCCGCGGCCGATGAGCGCCACCGCGCGATCGCCGTCGCCGGCCCAGCCGTAGTCGAGGACGTCGCGGCCGCGGGGGTCATACAGCGTGTCGAGGTCGCCGTAGCGCGAGAAGCTTCCGATCGCGCGGGCGATCAACCCCCGTACACGGGCGTACCGGTCCGCCTGGGTCTTGTGCGAGGGCTCCTGCTCGGGCGCACCCAGCTCGTCGGCCTGCCCCCCTGCGGTGCCACTCGCCATTGTGCAACGGTAGCGCAGGCTCACCGGATCGTTGTGCCGCAGGCCCGGTGATCGATAGATAGCCTGTGGAGGCGATGGCGGACCGCATGCACGCGATCCTCGATCACCGACCTTTCTCGCGGTCCAGCGCACTCGGAACCATCGCGGGGATCACGATGGCCCTGATGGTGGTCGGCTGCGGCTCCACGAGGAGCGCTGCGGAGCCGACCAGGACGCACGCCGGCGATGTGGCCGGCGAAGTCTCCTCTCTGTTGGCAGGCATCCCGCAGCACGGGAACACCCTCGGCGACCCGAAAGCGCCCTTGACCGTGCAGTACTTCGGCGATCTGGAGTGCCCGTTCTGCGGGAAATTCACGCTCGGCCCGCTGCGTTCGCTGATTCAGGATTACGTTCGCCCCGGCAGGCTGAAAATCGAATACCGCTCGCTGGAGACGGCCACGCACGATCCAGAGACGTTCAAGATTCAGCAGGTCGCCGCACTGGCAGCCGGAGAGCAGAATCGGATGTGGAACTTCATCGAGCTGTTCTACCACGAGCAGGGCAGCGAGAACAGCGGCTATGTGACCGAGAGCTATCTCGAGGGACTGGCGCAGCGGGTGACCGGGCTGGAGCTGATCGCGTGGACCGCCGCGAGGAATGACACGGGACTGGTGAACACGCTCGTGAGCGACGCGCAGGCTGCCGCTGCTGCGGGCCTGCACAAGACACCGTCGTTTCGAATTGGCAAAACGGAGGGTGAGCCCACGCCCTATGCCGCCACGATCCAGAAGCTGCTTGAAGGCGAGCCGAGCGCCTGATCTCGATATGCTGGCCCCGTCGCGAGCCTCTCGTGGCGTGGTTTGAGCATTGTGGCGAACGCCGTCCTGCGGGGCGGCTGTTCGTCGTCTGGGGCCGTCTGACGCTACCGCGCGATCGCAGAAAAGCTGGCTACGCCGCCGCATTCGGCGGCGTGCGTCTGGATCGTGCCCCGCACGGTGCGTCCCGAGAACTGGCCCGTTACCACCTGGACGATCGACGGTGGACCCGGCCCTGCCGCGAACCGCTCGGCGACCGCCGCCTTGAACGTGCCGCCGCTCGAGATCGATACAGGTTTGGTGGACTGCTTGTGCAGCTGCTGCTGCGTCCTGCAGTAGAGGATCGGAGAGGACGAGGAGAAGCGGACGGTCACCGACGTGCCTCTGGCGCTGACCCGTAGGACGATGTTCCCGGTCGCATGTGTGGGTTGCCGGTGATGTTCGCTGTTAACGCCCGACGACGGGGCGCCTCCTTCGTAGGTCCTTCCCTTCAACGGCCCCGCCGCGAACGCGCCCGCCGAGCCGGCGAGTGTAAGCGCCAGCGTGACGGCAAGGGCGCGATATCCCCTATGCGTCATAACGTCTCCCGCGTAGCTTGCATTCGCGACCTCTATCACAGAAGCTTCAAGCCGGCGGCCGGCGACGGGGATCTTGCAGCGATCGTAAGTCGCTTCGCGTGTGAGTAACTTGCGACCGTGGTCCGCCGCTCGAGGGCGCGGACATCGCTCGAACTGGGCCGGCCTTTGCGCCGGGCGCGAAGTCGGCGCAGCGCGGGGACAGTCTAATTTGGATCGGTGGGTCGTGCAGGTGAAATCGCGGTCAGGTGCACGCAGAGTCTTCGCTTGGGCTGATTCTTGCGGTCCCGTTCGCGCTGGGGCCCGTAGCCGGCGCGCGCGCATCGGTCCCGCGGGCGATGGAACCGCTTCCGGGATTGGCGCCCACCGTCACGCTGATCCAGCCGGCCTCGCCGTCGAACGACACGACGCCGTCGTTTTCCGGCACGGCCAGCGACGCGACGCCCGTCACCGTTTACGTCTACGCCGGGGAGAGCGCGGAAGCCGGGACTCCGATCGCCGCCGTTCTCAAAGTTCAGGGGACAGGCGGCAGCTGGGCCTCGGCAAACGTGAGCCCGCCTCTGCCGAACGGTGTCTACACGGCTGTGGCGACGCAGCCGAGCTCGCTCGGCTTCGGCAGCCCACCGGGGGTGAGCGACCCGGTCACCTTCGAGGTCGACACCGAATCGCCGGCTGTGACGCTGAACCCGCCGCCATCTCCGTCGAACGAGAGGATGCCGTCGTTCTCGGGCACGGCGAGCGAAGCTACGCCGGTGACCGTCGAGATCTTCGCGGGAACGAGGCCTGAAGGCAGGATCGTGGCGACGGCCACCGCGGTGGGTACTCGCGGAGGCTGGAGCTCGGGCCACGCCACGCCGGCTCTGCCGAGCGGAAGGCAAGCGTTCACAGCGGTTGCAACCCAAACGAGCGAAATCGGGAACGCCGCGGGAAGTAGCGCCCCGGTGACGTTCGTGGTCGACACGGAACCGCCCAGGGTGACGCTCCAGGCGCCGCCGTCTCCATCAAACGACACCGCGCCCTCGTTCTCGGGCACAGCCAACGACGCGACGCAGGTGACCGTCGAGATCTTCGAAGGGCGGACGGCAGAAGGGGTGATCGTGGCTAGGGCGACCGCCACTCCGAGCGGCGGCAACTGGTCCTCCGGCCGGGCCATGCCGGCTCTTGGCGATGGAACGTTCACGGCGCTCGCCATCCAGCCGAGCGCCATCGGAAACGCCGCGGGCAGGAGCAGTCCGGTCACGTTCAGCGTTGACACATCACCACCCAGGGTGACCCTTGACGCGCTTCCGTCGCCCTCGGGCAACGCGGCTCCCTCCTTCTCCGGCACCGCCAGCGACCAAACTCCGGTCACCGTCGAGATCTATAGGGGGGCCACTGCCGAAGGGCCCCTCACCGCCTCGGTCACCGCGGAACCGGATCGCGGCGGATGGGTTTCTCCAAGGCCGAGCACCCCTCTGCCACGGGGCGAATACACCGCCCTCGCCACGCAGGCGAGCTCCATCGGCAACCCGAGCGGAGCCAGCTCGCCGATGACGTTCGCCGTCGAGCCGCTTGCGCCGGCGGCCGCCACCGAAGCCGCGTCTGCGGTCACACGAACCTCGGCGGCGCTGTATGCGTCGGTCGATCCCAACGGGGCCGGCGTGGGCGGCTGCTACTTCGAATACGGCACCACCCCCGCCTATGGAGAGAGCATCGAATGCGGCTTCGTGTCCGAAATCGGCGCGTTTCCGCCGTCCAGCGCCGAAGCGGTGCCCGTGTTCGCGCGAATATACGCCTTAAGACCCAGCACGACCTACCACTTTCGCATCGTTGCAGTGGGCGAAGGCGGCACCGGCGAAGGCGCGGATGAGACATTCACGACCCTGCCACCCTGGGGGTTCAACGAAGAAGGCTCGTCCGCCAGAGCGGCCTCGGCGCAACACGGGTCCGCCGGTGCGCGTGCGATGGCGGCGGGCGTGCTTCGGGCGCTGATCGCTGCGCAGCTCAAGCCCCGCGGACGGACGTCCCGGATCGATGCACTGCTTGCGAGCGGCGGTTTAAAGGCCATGTTCAAGGCGCCGGAGGCGGGGAGAGCGGTGATCCACTGGGAATACCTGCCGCCAGGGGCGAAGCGCGCCGGCAGGGGCGGGCGTGCGCCGGTCCTCGCCGCCTCCGGTGCTCTGAGGTTCGGCGCTGCGCGGACATCAGCGCTGAAGATCCACCTGACCGCGGCGGGCAGGCGCCTGCTCAAGGGCTCGGAGCGGCTGCGGCTGACCGCGGTGTGCGTCTTCACCCCGGTCGGCGCTCCTTCCGTAAGGACGTCGGCCACGTTCGAGCTGAGTCGATGAGCCGCGTCCCGTTGCGGCAGCTCTCGCTGGGCCTTCGGCGATAGGCAGCTCGCAGCGCCGGCGGCATTCGACGCCGGATTATGTTCTCCTCCCATTGCAAAAACTCCTGCAAATGGGCCAAAAAGCAGCCCAATAAACCCGCTATTTGCGACTTTTAACGGGTCACGCCGACTTTTGCGTTGTCCAACGACGCAGAGTGTGTTATTCACCCAGCCGACAATTAATTACCCTCGGGGGGGTGTCGCACGGCATCGGAAGGTCCTCTTCGAACCATCCAAGGAGGGATGAATTGCTGCTCAGGGGTTGCCCTGGGGCAGCGGGTTCAACTCAATCAGAGCCTCCTTGGAGGGAGTCATGAAAAGTCGTAATCTAGGGTTGGGACTCGTAGTCCTTGCCAGTAGTTTGTTCCTGGCTGGTCGGAACCGCGTCGGCTCGCGGGCCCGCCGCAGTATCGGATCCGGCAGGCGCGTGCGTCGTCCACTCGCTGCCTTCGTTCGTCGCCCAGGGTGAGAACATCAACGGGGTGAACCAGGAAGCGATGGTCGCCGACGTCATCCAGGTCGCCTGCGACCCGAACGTCTACGGGACGGGATCGAAGATGAAAATCACGGCAAGCCAGCTCTTCACCCGGTGTCAGGGCAGGGTGACCTGGTATGAGCCCAACCCGTTCAGCGAAATAGTAAATGCGCGAGGCATCACGTTGAGGATCGATGCTGACGGCAACGCGACGGTGGCGCTGCGGGCCGGTCCAGAATGCGCGGCCGGAGAAAGCCTCGTCACCGCCCACATGGAAGAAGAACCATTCGAATCGTTCACGACTTCCTTCTCGGTGCTGCCGCCGGTGCCCACGACGCCGGGTGTGTTCGCACTGCCGGCCAGCCAGGTCGAGGACTCGTCCTCGAGCGGCGTGGCCACGATCATCGAGACCGAGTTCGCCCACAGTTCGGAGAAGTTCGTTCACATCGCCTCAGAAGAGCTCTACCACCGCTGCCAGGCGTCTCCGCACCTGCGCTGGATCCGGATGAACGGCACGAAAGAAGAAAACGTCGCGGAAGTTGGGCGAGTACAGCTCGATAACGACGGCAACGCTTTCGTGATCGTCATCGGCGATGCATCGTGCGCCGATGGAGCCTCGCTGATCGAAGCCGATCTGCTGTCGAAACCGTTCACGACGTTCATGACCAACTTCACGGTCGAAGCGCCTAGACCGATCGTCTAGCGAGTCGGGATCGTTGAAGTGATGTGCGCAAAAGGACCCCGGAAGGCCCAAGCCTCTCGGGGTCCTTTGCCCTCGTCCGAGGGTCGATGATGGCGGTGGTGGGTTACCAGCGCCGCATGTCGGTCCTGCGGCCGCCGGTTTTCCGGGTTGTCATCGTCGCGAGCATCGTCGCGGCGATGACAGCGGGCGCTGCGCACGCGACGCCGGCACGTGCCGCATCGCCCACCCGCACGGCAGCAGCAGAGAACCCGCGGGCCACGTGCGTCATCCACTCGCTGCCTTCGTTCGTCGCCCAGGGCGAGAACCTCAGCAATAGTCAGGATGAGGGCATCGCCGGGAACACAGAAGCCACGGTCGCCGACGTCATCCAGGTCGCCTGCGACCCGAACGTCTACGGGACGGGATCGAAGATGAAAATCACGGCAAGCCAGCTCTTCACCCGGTGTCAGGGCAGGGTGACCTGGTATGAGCCCAACCCGTTCAGCGAAATAGTAAATGCGCGAGGCATCACGTTGAGGATCGATGCTGACGGCAACGCGACGGTGGCGCTGCGGGCCGGTCCAGAATGCGCGGCCGGAGAAAGCCTCGTCACCGCCCACATGGAAGAAGAACCATTCGAATCGTTCACGACTTCCTTCTCGGTGCTGCCGCCGGTGCCCACGACGCCGGGTGTGTTCGCACTGCCGGCCAGCCAGGTCGAGGACTCGTCCTCGAGCGGCGTGGCCACGATCATCGAGACCGAGTTCGCCCACAGTTCGGAGAAGTTCGTTCACATCGCCTCAGAAGAGCTCTACCACCGCTGCCAGGCGTCTCCGCACCTGCGCTGGATCCGGATGAACGGCACGAAAGAAGAAAACGTCGCGGAAGTTGGGCGAGTACAGCTCGATAACGACGGCAACGCTTTCGTGATCGTCATCGGCGATGCATCGTGCGCCGATGGAGCCTCGCTGATCGAAGCCGATCTGCTGTCGAAACCGTTCACGACGTTCACAACGGAATTCACGATTCAGCCGCCACAGCCCGCCGGTCAGCCACCACCGTTCGTCGCAGAGCCGTCGTTCACGATCGAAAAGAGCCAAGAAATATTGGGCAGCGCCAGCGGCTTTTCGACCTCGCCGCTGACAGGCTTCGACCGGCCAGACCGTGGACTATCAGATCGTCGTGAAGAACACGGGGAACGAGGCGCTCACGTTCTCGAGCTTCGTTGACGCGCACTGTGATACCGGAACGATCACCGGAGGTCCCGGCGAAACGCCTGTGGCGCCCGGCGCCTCGACGACGTACACGTGCAGCCACGTGCTCACAAGCACCGGCAGCTACGTAAACGAAGCCGGCGTTACCGGAACCGCCCAGGGCGAACCGCCGCTCACCGAGAGCTCGAACCGCGTCGAAGTCAACGTGACGGTGCAGCCCGGCGGGGCCAGCTCGCCCCAGGCGGTGGGCGCATCTCCCGCTCCGGGCACCCCCGCGCTGGGCGAAGTGCATGGCGGGTGCGAAGCGGCACTGCCCGTCCTACACGGAGCCGCCGGGCCCAAGCGCGCCACGTTCACGGTCCAGATCAGCTCGGTCGGGGTCAAGCAGATCACGTTCTACCTGGACGGCCGCAAGCTCAAGAAGCTCAAGCAGTCGCAGGCGAAAGGCGACAGGTTCGCGATCAGGGTCAACCCGCGCGAGCTCTCCTACGGCGCGCACAAGGTGAAGATCAAGGCGCTGATGAGCGACCCCGTGTGTGCCCCGGTCGCCCGCTCGAGCGTGTTCGTGCGTCCGCACTCGCAGCGCGCCGTGCCGAAATTCACCGGCTGAGGGTCGCGGCTCCGCTCGACTCTTGGACGACGTGAGAAAGGACGCTTACGATGTTGCGCGGCCCACGGCCCGGGGCTCGGTCGCTGCACTTCTGGTGGGCCTGTCCCTACTGCTCGCCCCCGCCGGCTCCGCCGCGGAGGGTTCCGCTGCCAGGACCCGGGACAGCGGCGGGGGCGCCGTCGTGGCGACGCTGTCGAACCTGAAGTCGCTGTCACGCTGGGCCTATCCGCAGGTGGCGGCGGCGGTGCATCAGCGCCCGTCGGCTCGCTCGCGCGTGATCGATCACCTGCGCCTGCTGACGAATGACGGCCAAGCCGAGGTCTACCTGGCCCTGCGCTCGTACACGATCGGGTCGGTCGAGTGGATACTGGTGCCGATTCCGGAGCGTCCCAACGGCATTGCCGGGTGGGTGCCGGCAAGTGCTCTCGGCGAACTGCACGTTACCTCCGATTACCTGCGCGTCAACCGTGAGGCGCTCCGCGCGAGGCTCTACCGCGACGGGCGCCAGATCTGGGCGGCGCCGGTGGGCGTGGGGCAGCCCGGCCTGCCGACACCGGGAGGTCACTTCTACGTCACCGAGAAGCTGATGACGCTCGGGGGGCCGTTCTATGGCCCCTATGCGCTGGGCACCAGCGCATACACGCCGACGCTCACCGACTGGCCCGGCGGCGGCATCGTGGGCATCCACGGAACCGACGAACCGCAGCTGATCCCCGGTCGTCACTCGCACGGCTGCATCCGCCTGCGCAACGCCGACATCGCCCGCCTGTGGCCCATGATCCGGGTCGGCACGCCGATCGAAATCGTCTGAGCGTGCACTGCCGAGGCGATCGCGCAGGGCATGGGTGCCTGGATGCAGACCTTGACCGGGTGCTGGGGGACGGTAAGCCTTGCGGCGTCTCATGCTAGACAGGAGCCGCCCAGGCAAACGCTTGCCAGCGCATCGCAGATCCGCGCGCATCGGCGTGCGGCGTTTGGCCGTCGCGGTGGCGGCCGTGACGTGCATACTGATCTGCTCGGCGCCAGGGAGCGGCGCGGCGCAGATCCCGGTGAACGACCTTGCGCCCGAAGTGGTGGGGACGCCGGCGGTCGGAGAAAGGCTCGTGTGCGGCGCCGGCAGTTGGATCGGGTCTGTGTCAGGCTTCAGCTACGAGTGGCTGCGCGATGCGATCCCGGTTCACGCGGGCGTCACCTACGTCGTGACGAACGCCGACAAGGGACACTCGCTCTGGTGTGTCGTGACCGCGATCGGCAGCGAAGGAAGCGGCGAAGCGGAAAGCGCCAACAGCCTGGCGATCCCGGGGGTCAAATCGGCAGGTCCTCCGGAAAACACGGCGGCACCGCAGGTGTCCGGCAAGCCGGCGGTCGGGGAAACGCTGGGTTGCTCGACGGGTACGTGGAGCGGAACCCCCGCCCCGACGTTCGCCTATCAGTGGGTGCGCGATGTGGGGGCCGATGAAACCGTCATCGCGGCGGCGACGGCGAGCACGCACCTGGTCGTGAGCGAAGATCAGGGCCACTCGCTGGCATGCAGGGTCATTGCGACCAACAGCGCGGGCAGCGCCTCCAAGCTCAGCGCCAACAGCCTGCGCGTGGCCGGGACCAAGCCCGAAAACGAGGTGGCGCCACGGGTATTGGGCATCGAACCCTCGGCGGTCGGCAGATCGCTGACGTGCTCGCCCGGAACGTGGAGCGAAACCCCCGCGCCGGCGTTCGCCTACCGCTGGCTGCGCGACGAAGCGATCATCCAAGCGGCGACGAGCGGCACCTACACGGTTACACCGGCCGACCAGCTGCACTCGCTCTCATGCGAGGTGATCGCGACGAACAGCGCCGGCAGCACTGAAGCAAGCAGCAGCAACAGGCTCCCGGTCGGCGGCTCAAAGCCCGAAAACACCGCGGCTCCCCGCGTGTCCGGAACGCCGACAGTCGCGGAAACGCTGAGCTGCGAACAGGGCACCTGGACGGGGGTGCCGACGCCGACTTTCGCATATGTGTGGGTGCGCGATCCGGGTACGCCTGACGAAGAAGCCGTCGGCTCAGCGGACTCGAGCACCTATGTCCCGGGAATCGAAGACCGTGGCCACTCGCTCGCCTGCGACGTGACGGCAGCCAACAGCGAAGGGTCCGCGTCGCGAGCTACCGAAGCGGTGGTCATTCCGGCGGACGCCGGCGGCATGCCACCGGACAACGAAGCGGCTCCGACAATATCCGGGGAACCGGCGCTCGGAGCTGCAGTGACCTGCTCGGAAGGCACGTGGAGCGGGAGCCCGGCACCGACTCTCACGTACCAGTGGCTGCGTGACTCCTCGCCCATAGCCTCGGCGGCCGGGAGCTCCTACGTGGTCGTGAAAGCCGACCAGGGCCACGCGCTGTCTTGCAAGGTCATCGCGCTCAACGACGAAGGGATCGCCTCCGCGAGCAGCACCAGCGTCCTTGAAATACCCGGCAGCCTGCCGGAAGAGATCGAAGCGCCTCAGGTGCTCGGGACCCCGGCGGTCGGCGAACCGCTGACGTGCCTGCCAGGCAGATGGAACGGGGAACCGGCGCCGACGCTCGCATATCAGTGGCTGCGCGGCGGGACGGAAATCCCCTCCGCGACGGCGGGCAGCTACGTCGTGACGAGCGAAGACCGTGGCGAATCGATCTCTTGCCTGGTCACCGCACGGAACAGCGCCGGGATGATGGAAGCGACGAGCAGCAACGGCCTTGAAATTCGCGGCGGCCAGCCACAGAACCTCACAGCTCCCGAAGTCACCGGCACCGCGGTGGTCGGAGGCACGCTGACGTGCTCGCCGGGCACATGGAACGGCCAGCCGGCGCCGACGTACGCCTACCAGTGGCAGTTGGCGGGAGCAGACATCCCCTCGGCGACGGCGAACACGTTCACCGTCGTGGCGGCCGACCGTGGCCTCCTGCTGTCGTGCCGGGTGACCGCACGCAACCACGAAGGGACCGAATCGGCCACCAGCAGAGGCGTCCAGGTCCCCGGGTCCAGACCCGCAGACCTGGAAGCGCCTCGGGTATCCGGCACCCCGGCGGTCGGCCAGCAGCTGACGTGCATACGAGGAATATGGAACGGGCAGCCCCCGCCGGCGTTCACATACCGATGGCTCCGCGATGGGACCGGCATCCCGGCGGCGAGGAGCGGCACCTACACCGTGGAACTCGCCGACCAGGGTCATCTGCTGTCCTGCGAGGTCATCGCGACCAACACCGAAGGCACGACAGAAGCGGAAAGCAGCAACGCTGTCGCGATCCTACGCGGGACGGTCAGGACTGAAATCGCGCCTGAATTGACGTTTGCATCGTATGCCAAGGTCGCCGCGACGCCGACCGCGGCCCAACTCCTCGCCGCCCTGCGCTCCCAGTTGACCCGCGCACAGCACCGCGCGCGGGTCACCTCGCTTCAAAAGGCAGGGCTCTACGCCTTCTCCTTCGCGGCGCTGGGGAGGGGCACGCTTGAGTTCTACTGGTATGAAGCGCCCACCGGTGCACACCATCCCACCTACACCAAACCGCTCCTGCTGGCGCTGTCCAGTACGTCGTTCTCGAGGGCCAGCACCAAGACGGTGAAGTTGCGACTGACGAGCGCGGGCCGGCGCCTGATCAGCCGTGGCCAGCACATCACGCTCACGGCCAAGGGGACGTTCTTCCCATCGCCCGGGCGCCCTGTGAGCTGGTTCGAGACCGTCGCGCTCAGTCGCTGACGCCATGCGAGCGCGCTGCGCTCAGGCGTCGTGCTCGCCGATCCCGTGCCGGCGGGGGTCCGGCATCAAACCGATCCGCGGCGGTGTTCGTAGGCGCCATGATCGAGCTGGACAACGCCTCGACCACCTGTGGGTCGAACTGCGTGCCGGCGCAGCGGGACAGCTCGGCGAGTGCCTCATCCCGGGACCTGGCCACCGAGTAGACGCGAGTGGTCGTGATCGCATCGAAGGCGTCGCAGGCAAAGATGATCCGCGAGCCGAGCGGGATCTCGGTACCGGCGATGCCGTCCGGGTACCCCTCTCCGTCCCAGCGCTCGTGGCTTGATCGCACGAGCTTGGCCACAGGGATCAGGGCCGGTGCTGCGGAGAGGATGCGCTCGCCGAGAATCGTGTGGCGGCGCATGAAGGCCCACTCGTCTCCATCAAGCGGCCCAGGCTTGTTGAGAATCGTGTCGGGAATAGCCATCTTGCCGATGTCGTGCATCTCGGCTGCGCGGATCAGCACATCGAGTGCCTCGGGATCCATTCCCATCTGTCGTCCGACGCCCAGGGCGAGCGCCGCGACGCCCTGTAGGTGATGGTGCAGGGAGGGCTGACGCTCCTGTAGCACTTGGAGCAGCACGTCTCGGAGCTGGCGCGTCACGCCCGAGGGTCGTTTGTCCTTGTCGGCGTACAGGCGCCGATCGGCAAGCTGGAGAGCGCCGGGAACCGTGTCGCGGTCGATCGGCAGTAGTACTGCGCCGTAGGCTGCGTCGATCTCAAAACCAAAGCCCGCCTCCGCCAGGGCCGTGGCCGTCGTTCTGGCCAATACCTCGGTCGGGGTGTCTCCGGGTCTCAGCAGGGCACAGAACTCGTCGCCTCCCATGCGGTAGGCGTTGCCGTACGGAGCGACAACGGCAGCCAGGTTCTGTCCCAGGCGGGCCAGCAGCGCGTCACCCGCAGGGTGCCCGAAGCTGTCGTTGTAGGACTTGAACCCGTTGAGGTCGTACAGGACGAGCAGGCGGGGATCGGCTTCGCTCACAGTCGTGATCATCTCGTCGAGGTCCTCGACCAGCAGACGCCGATTGCCGAGACCGGTCAGCGAATCGGTGATTGCCTGGACGCGACTGACCTCCTCGCTGCGCCTGCTCGTGCGGAAGGCGAGGACGATCCGAATCGCGGCAAGCAGCATGGTCGCGAGTGCCAGATAGCGAGCGGGGTCATTGATCGAGACCGCGCCGTGGTCGACGAACAGCACACCCAGTGCTGCCAGCGCGCCGATGCTGGGCAGGGCGACGATTCGCCAGCCCTCCACATGCGGCCGCCCCGACGGCTGGGCGTTGGTCTGGAATGCGAGCACCAGCACCAGGGCGGACAGCGGCCACAGCGCATCAAGCCACGTGCCCAGGGTGTACGTGCCCGCCGCGACCTGAAGGAGATAGACGGTATCGGCGCCCACGTTGACGATCAGGCCAAGCGCGAGCAGGGCCCACATCCATCCCGGGCGCCAGCCCGTCAGCCCAATCGTGCTGATGACGACCACGAACAGCAGCAGATCACCCACCGGATAGGCGAGGTTCGTGGCAACGGCGGCGAAGCTGTCACCGGTTTCGGCCACGATCGGTGCGAGCACGGCAGCCGCCGCGACCGCGCACAAGCCAAGCCCGACAATCAAGCCGTCGAGCCACACGGCGGCACCTACGCCTCGAAACCGCGCGCGGATGAGTAGCCCAATTCCGACGTAGCAGAGCGGATAGAAGGCGAGGTAGAGGGCATCGTCGATTGAAGGGAGGGGTGGGTTCTCGACTTGAGCAAAAATGAGCGTGTAGTAGAGGTCGCCCAGCGCCCAGGTGAGCAGACCCAGGCCTATGAGCAACACCGCGATGCGATCGCGAGACCGCGAGAGCGCGCACATGATCAGGGCGATCGCCGAGCCCAACATCACTGCGTTGTAGGCCACGTCGTTGAAGGCGCCGTCGGAGCTCCGGCCGCCAAGACCGAAAACGATGTTTGCGGCGTACACCCCAAAGAGGATCGCCAGGGCGCGGAACCACCAGGTCGAGACGCCGGCAAGCAGCGGAAACCTCGAATGGGCCCAAGCGTGCGGTTCGGGCATACACCTAGACATCGGCGCAGCCTCGTCTGAGCTATAGCCGGCGACGCGCTCGCTAGACGGGGGAGGTCAGCTTGTTCAGGTCGTAGTCAAAGCCGGCCCTGCGCAGGTGCAGCAAGAGCTTGGATTGCCACGTTCCGGCCAAGTCAAGCCGGACGTAGGTGATGCCATCCAGGTCGCAGGGCAATTCCACACCCTCCTCGTAGAGCACGCACAGGCAACGCGGGGTGAGCGCCGTGACGAGGACGCCCATCTCGAACACGACCCCCTGACGCGCACGTGGCGAGTAATGGGGCTCCCGCTCAGAATCGGGCCGTGGGCCGGCAACATCGTCGGCCATGAGCAGGATGACCGCGTGGCGCGAGCCGGCGGTCCGCTCCTCTGGGTGCTCGATGAGCATCCTGTGGTCGGTGGATTGCTCGTTCAGAATCGTGACCGGGTGCGGTCCCGCGCGTTCGAGCAGGGCTGCCACTGCATCCTTTGACTTCTCATCCCGCCCGTGTACGAGGAACACCTGTCGGGTGCGATCTATCGGTGAGCGATGAGTGGCCGGCTCGGGCAGGGACGACCCCGCTGCATTCGGCATCGGGTGCACTGAGTCGACATGATCAGAGGTCGTCGGTTCAAGGTCCGCGCCGACCGAGTACCCCTGTGAAGGCTCACAGGCCGTCTGCTCGTCCGAAGCGTCCGACCCAACGCCGGACTCCTGCTCACGCTCCGGGTCGGCATCGGGCGCACGCGCTGCCTCGGCGAGCTCGTCGGGAACATAATCGTCGAGTCGATCCTGCAGGGATATGAGCACGTCGAGCGCCGTGCGCAGGGAGCTCGAGTCGTTGTACTCGACCTGCCATGGCTGTCCGACGGCCGGGGCGTACGCGGCGCTCTCGAACTCGTCGACCTCCTGCGGTCCTTCGTAGATGCGATCAAGTGTCTCGTCGGTTCGCTCGATCCAGTCCTTTCGTGCCGCCTTCCAGCGCTGGTCGTCGCTGAAGTCGATGATCACGCTGGCTCGACCGAGAAGGTCCAGACCCTGCTCGATGCTTCTCGCGAGCTGTGCTGCGACTATCGGGCTAGAGACCCGGAGCATCGTCGGCCTCAACTCCTGCGCGAGAGGAGGAGCGGGACGCGACCGTCGTGTTTCGCGCGAGGATCGCTGCGGCCACGAGCTCCCCGTCGACGGCGTAGAGCGAGTCGAGCACAGGCTGTCTAAGTAGTTGTGCTCGACGCATAGGCTGTTCCCAGGTCCCTATCGGCACCTGGGACCGGCGACCTTCGCTGATCCGGCTTGGCTCGACGGGCGTTATCGAGCTGCTGGCTGAGCAGATCGCCAAGCTCCGGGTCGGCTCGTGACGGTTCTTGATACGCCGGTTCCCGAGGACGGGGTGCAGGGTAAGAAAACGCTAGCCCTAGGGTGCCTATCCAGCGGGCGTGGCCGGAGCGAGGATGGCCTTACAAACCAACTCGCTCCAGGAGGCAAATCAAATGCTGACCAAGACCCGCATCATCATCGCTTTCGCCGCCACGCTCAGCGTCGCGGCCTCCGTTGGTTCGATGGCTCCTGTCGCATCGGCGGACTTCAAGCGGGCGCATTACGAATACTGCCACGACATGAAAGCGATGTACGAAGAAGACATCGAAAAGTACGCCAAGAGCCAAGGAACGGACATTGCTTCGTTCGAAGAAGCTGTAGACGACCTCCAAATCGCCGAAGCTCACGGCTGCGGTTGGGCCGAAGGTCTGGTGCGCCCGCCCACGAAAAGCATCATCACGCCTCCGACACCGGCCGGCTCACTCGCGGACCCCTCCTCTGGAAGCGGCACCCTGCGGCCTCCCACGTCGACTCCCGTCTCCTCGCATCTCTAGCCGCGGGCGAAGCGCACCCCAAGCCCACAGAGAGCCTCCGCCCACGCGGGGGCTCTCGGTCGTTCCAGCCCCGTCTCTGGCGTTCCGTCGGGACCAGGCGTAGTGCCCCCGCGCCGGGGGGTGGCCGGGGGCGTGGCGTCGAGAGAGTCATTCTCGTGGCGCAATGGACACGTTAGTGCGATGCCGAGTGACTTCGCGCCGGTTCGCAGCATCCTCGCCCGCGAGCGGGCGCTGGGGCGACCGTTCTCCGAGGCCTGGAAGGGGGCCCTGGACGCCATCGAGGACCGAGAGGGCCAGCAAGTGCTCAGGCAGACCGGCAGGCGTGGCAGGACGGCTACGAACGGCGCCAGTCAAAGATGCCGGCGCTCGCGTGATGTGCGGATTGGTGGATACTCGCCGCATGATGTCCGAGGAGTCCACGACCCCCGACCTGGTCGAGCTTGGGCGGCAGGCCGTTGAAGCGAGCAACCACGGGGACATAGACCCCTTGGTTGGCCTCTACGCTCCTGATGCTGTCTATGTGACGGAAGGCCTCGGACGGTTCGAGGGCAGGGCCGCGATACGTGGCTTTATCGAAGACTTCCGCGGGTCGTTTGACGATTTTGTCTTCGAGGTGGAGGAGGTCCTCGATCTCGGCAATGGAGTCGTTTACGCTCGACAGGTCCTCACGGGCCGTCTTCGTGGTGGGGGCGGCGAGGTGAGCATGCCATCCGGATGGGTCTTGACTTTCGTAGACGGCGTGATCGTGCGATGCGCCAGCTACAAGGACCCCGACGAGGCCCGTGCCGCCGCCGAACGCCTCGCCGAGGAGCGGGGGTAGGCGATGTCGGAGAACCTGGACCTCGTGCGCTCGATCTACGCGGCCTGGGAGCGCGGTGACTTCGGGCGCACAGCCGGGTTGCATCCCGACATCGCGTGGGCGTACGTCGGCGGACCTGAACCCGGCAGGGGGACCGGGATGGCCGGGATGGCAGCGCCCATGCGCGACTGGCTTCATGCTTGGAATGAGTGGCGCATCGAAGCGACCGACTACCGCGAACTCGATGGTGAGCGCATCCTCGTGTTCTGTCGGGGAGTCGGGCGCGGCAAGACAAGCGGGCTGGACCTCGGGCAACTGGCGACGGACGGGGCGAACCTCTTCGAGGTCCACGACGGCAAGGTCACAAGGCTCGTCATCTACTGGCACCGCGACCTCGCCCTCGCCGACCTCGGCCTGGAGGACGGATGAAAGTCAAGGGTCTGGAAGAAATTCCTCCTTTGTGAGAGAGTCGTTGCTGGTGCGGGTGACGACGAGCTAAAGCGCAGGTTCTGGGGCTATCCCTGCCGCGCTGCTGTCTCTTCGTCAAGAAGATGACTTGAAAACGCGCGCCCCCGTGTCGCGCCCGCACCGCTCTTTCCTGGCTTGGGCTGCCAATCCTCGGCGAGCCTGCGGTAGGCGGTCTCCACCTGCTCGGCGAACTCGACCTCTCGCGCCCGATCTTGCTTGGTCGAAAGCGCATGGCCTGAAGGCCAGCTGCGCCGTCCGTCCTTCGCCTTGAGCTCGAGCCCGCGCAGCTTGCGGCGGGTGAGCGAGGGGCGCTCGAAGGCGTAGTCCTCTTCGCGCGTGAGCAAGTGCCAGAAGAGCACGCTGAGCTTTCTGGCAGTCGCGACGAGCGCCACCTGCGCTCCCCGGCGAGCACGCACGCGTATATAGAACGCGCGCAATGGGCCGGGGGTCCTGATCGCGACCCAGGCGGCCTCGCAGAGCATGTGTCGCGCTTCGGATGAGCCCTGCTTTGAGATCCGCCCATGACGCGCCGGCCCTTCGCCGGATTGGCGCACCCGTGGGTCAAGGCCGAGATAGGAGACGAGCTTCTTCGGCGAGCTGAAGCGATGGATGTCGCCGGCGGCGGCCACGAAGGCAGCCGCCGAGACGAGGCTCACTCCGGGGACGGTCATCAGGCGGCGGATCTCCGCAGAAGACATCGCCTGGCGAGCCAGCTCGCGCTCGATCTGCCCGATCTCGCAGTCGAGGAAGTCAACCTCGCGCAAACAGCACTCGAGCGTCTCTGACTCATCTGGCGGGAGCTCGAGTGCCGTCAGCCACTGACGACCCCTCTTGCCGAACACGTCTGTCACAGGCGGGCGGCCCTTCAAGTTGCGCGCCAGCACCGCATGGCACTCGTTCTTAGCGCGCGTGCGCGAGCGCACGAGCTTTGAGCGGCGCTGCAGGCGACGGCGCAGCCCACGCGTGAACTCATCAGGCGCACCACACCGCGGGCAGGAACCCCGCTGCGAGGAGCTCACACAGCGTGCTCGCATCGACCTTGTCGGTCTTGACCTTCGCCTCGGCGATCGCGCGCAGCCTGCGCGTGTTGGCGATCACGACCCGCCCCACGTGCGGCTTCAGTATCCGAGCGATCGCGAGCGCCGGCCCGGTCGCCTCCATCGCCACCTCATCATCGGGGCAAAGGCTTCCCGCGAACAGCTCGAGCTCCTCGATTGAGCTCTTGACGCGACCGGCTGCCGCAATCCCGACTCGTCTTTGATCGCGACCTCACAGAAGCCGCTGTGCACATCCAGCGCGATGAAACGCATGTAGCCTCCTCATCGATGTCTATGGGTGGGAGAAGAGGAGGGCAAAACGACAGCGACGGATTCGTGCTCGCAGCACAACCGGGCAAGTCGCAGGGGCGGCCACAGAGTAGGTCGGGCTCACGGCCCATCCGTCAAGGGCGGCCTGCCCTTCCTGCGTTCTCCCTGAAGCCCCTGTCCCGGTGGCGCGACGCTAACGCTCAGCTCGGACACCGGGTTGGGGCCTCACACTCAATTCTCATCCCCGGAGTAGGCGATGTCGCAGGAGAACGTGGAATTGGTCCGCTCGCTTCAGCCCCGCCCGGAGGTCAACCTTGTGGAGCTGTTCACCAACGATGCCGGGAATGCACGAATGGCTGATGCCGTAGCGCACCTGCTTGACCCTGCCTTCGTGTCCTCCTTCCACTTCCCTGGCTCTCAGCCAGCCTGCTACTCGGGGATGGACGGCCTGCGCAACGGTTGGCTCGACTGGCTCGCCCCGTGGGCAAACTACCGAACTGAGATAGAGGAGCTGATCGACCTCGGGGAGCGCGTCGTCGTGGTCGTCCGTGACTACGCCAGGAGCGAGCCGGACGCGCCGGAGGTGGATTTCATGGGTGCCACGATCTGGACCGTGCGCGACGGACGGGTCGCTCGTGTCGACTTCTACGCTGGCGGGCGTGCCGAAGGGCTGGCGTCCGTGGGGCTGGAGGGATAGGCGATGTCGCAGGAGAACGTGGAGGTCGATCCTGACGGCGAGAGCATCATCGCCACCGAAGCGACGATCACCTGCCCGGCCTGCGGTACCCATGCGCGAGAGGCGATGCCCACGAACGCCTGCCAGCACTTCTACCCCTGCACCGGCTGCGGGGAGATGCTGAAGCCCATGCCCGGTGACTGCTGCGTCTTCTGCTCCTACTCGGACTCCGCGTGCCCGCCAAAGCAGCTCGCCTAACCCGTCGCGGCGCAGAGGCGCTGACCTGATGAGCTGGCACCCCGTAGCCGATGTCTCACGAGCCCGAGCCCTGGCGCACCAGCTTGCGCCGGGGCTGGAGTAGGCGCAGCTCACGCTCGACTCTCAGCGACGCTCGGCCCGTACCGTTTCTAAAGCCTGTGTTCGTGGCGCTGCTCGAGCCTGACGATCACGGCGCCAGCCACGAAGAACGTGATCCATGCCGTAGCCAGCGACAAGGTTTCGTCAACTTCCGCCGCGAGCAAAGCCGCGCCAATCGCCGCGCTCAAGGCCAGAGCCGCGACGAACGCCGACACTCTCCAGAGAACGCGATGCCCCATGGCTGGATCGTGGCGGGCGAGCGCTCAGCCCTTATCCGTAGACAGCCCGCTTGAAGCAGCCAACAACTACGGATTCCCACCAGGACGACAGGCCGTAGGTTGTGGTCATCTCTCCGGGGCCCTGAACCTGGCCGGAGCTTCCCCGTTAGGCAGAGTTCCGACCTCCATGCAGGGTCTCGGAGGGGCTAAATTGGGATGTCTGCACAATCCGTAGTGGCCAGAAGGGGCGACAACGGAAACCCGCGCATTGGCAGGGGTTTCTCTGAAGGCGCGCCCGGTAGGAGTCGAACCTACGACCTCTCGCTCCGGAGGCGCTTCGGTCAATCGACCAGAAGCGCTGGAATTCGGCATGAACAGTGGGATCGCGCCTGTTCTCGTCGCCCCGCCGTGGGGATAGGTACGAGCGATCCCGCCTGGAACTCCTCGCCGAGTCAACCACGAACGAGCGGGGTGGGCCGCCAACTGCGCGGCCCACCCCGCATCTGCTCACAGCCCCGGCACCGGGCCGCTATGGTGCCCGACGGGCTGCCTATTTGACCTGGATGAGTTCCTGTTCTTCGAAGCCGAGGATCTTGAGTTCGCCTTCGGTCTTGGCCAGAACGCTGCCCCCGGAGCCTTCCTGTTCCAGGGTGCCGGATCCTGCGTCGTATTCGAGGAAGCCCGGGCTTTTCGCGCCGCTGCCTTTATGCGCTCCTGCCGGAGCGAGCGGGGCGTTTGATCCGACGAACGTGGTGCTGCCTTCAGATATCCCTTCTTTCTGGCAGTCAACCTTGACTTTGATGCCTGTGCTCTTGGCCCTGATGAGAGCTCCTTCCGTTTCCAGCACAGACGGCCACGGCAGGGATTCCACGGTGACCACGCTGGTGAAGGGGCACGTTGTGCTTTCGCAGTGATAGGCGACGAGCAGTTCGGTTGAACCGACACCAGCGCCACCGCCTACGGGGTTGCTGATCGTGCCAGCCTCGGCGGTATGGCATACGACTTCACCGCTACCGCCGACTACGGTCTTGAGCGCGAGTGTGCCCCACGAGATGGTCGGCACGCGTTTCGCCCTGTTTGATTTTCACGCCATTCCTGTACCAGTGCGCGCGGGATGGGGTTGGGCAGCGTCGTGAACGTCTGGTCTGAGCCGTAGCTCGTCCCACCCGGGTTCGTCGCGACGATCCGGAAGTGGTAGGTGGTGTTCGCGCTCAGGCCCGCCAGCGACGCGGAGACCGCCACCGGGCTTTCGCCCGACCCCGGCAGCGACGCGCACGGCACGCTGGACCCGTAGGCTTCCGTGGTGCCGTAGTCGAAGTGGCAGTCGCTGACCGTCGCCGCCTTCGGGGTTGACCGTCGCGTTCAACGTCGCCGAGGTCTGCGTGACCGACGACGCCGGTCTCGGTCACGACCGTCGGCGGGTTGGGTAGCGTCGTGAACGTCTGGTCTGAGCCGTAGCTCGTCCCATTCGTGTTGGTCGCGACGATCCGGACGTGGTAGGTCGTGTTTTCGCTGAGGCTCCCCGGCGACAGCGACGCGGAGACCGCCACCGGGCTTTCGCCCGACCCCGGCAGCGAGGCGCAGGGCACGCTTATCCCGTAGGACATCGTCGTGCCGTATTCGAAGTGGCAGTCGCTGACCGTCTGGTCCTTCGGGGTTGACCGTCGCGTTGAACGTCGCCGAGGTCTGGGTGACCGACGACGCCGGTTCGGTCACGACCGTCGGCGCGCTGCGGTCCACTTTGACTGCTTCCGAGGCTCCCGAGAATTCGCTTTCAGCGCTTTCGTTGCTCGCCGAGACTCGGTAGGTCCACGTCCCTTCTTCCTCCTGGCTCCCGGCGTGAACGCGTATTCCGGGCTCGTCAGGCCGGTCGCAACCGTGCTCCAGCTCCCGCTTCGCCGAGCTTGTGCTGCAGCGTGTAGGTGGGCGCGGTCGCCGCCTGGGAGGGTTCCCAGGCCAGCGTGAACACGCCGGTGTTCGGGTTGCCACCGCTCGAGACGTACGGCGCGCCCGGCGCGCCGGGATCACGTTGCGCGCGAGCGTGTAGCCCGGCGGCAGGTACTTGGGCAGCGGTGCCTGGACGAGCCCTTCGGCGCTTCCGGGCGAGTCGATCGTCGGCAGCCGCAGTTCGAGGTTCTTCACCTGGACCGAGTGCGGCGAGGACGAGGTGCGCGCGTAGGTCGAGTCCTGCACGAGCAGCTCGAGCTTGACCACGTGCCCGGAGGCGACGTTCCACGCCTGCGGGTGCAGCTGGAAGATCTGCTTGGTGAAGCCTTCGCCCGGGTTGAGCGGCCGGTAGATCTGGCGACCGATCAGCTGCTGGGTGCCGCCGCCCGGGACGTTTACGTCGTACAGGCGCGCGATCACCTGATCGTTCGCCGCCGGGCGTCGAGAATTCGGCGATCACCGTCGATGAGCCGGCGATCGTGAAGCCCGCTCGCCGGCGCCGCGCCGAGCTTGTACGTCGCCGCCGAGGCGTTGTCGCCGGCGGCCTGCGTCGTGCAGATCGTGCCCGGACGTGAACGCCGTCGCCGGCGCGGTGCCCGGGGCCTGGATCGTCTGTTCGGCGGCGCTGTTCGAGCCGGATCTCGCCCGGTGCGAGGCTCGCCCAGTTCGGCGGCTTTGAATTCGGTCCCCGAGCCGCCCGCGGTCTGCGGGCAGAAGCTCGTGATCGCCGTCACGCCACCGTGCGATTCGGCCGGTTCGCCGCCTTCGCCTTTGAGGTAGTAGGCGAACCACGCGTTCTGGGCGGCCTGGAACTTGCCCACGTCGGTCGTGGAGACGCGTGGTCGCCGAGCGCGGGTTGTGGCCGAGGTCCAGGTAGAACAGCTTCATCGCCTGGTTCGGGTAGGCTCGCGCGGACCTTGTTGTAGTAGCTTGACCGTTTCGTCGACCGGGAACAGGTCGTCGTTCCAGCCGTTCTCCATCAGCGCTCGGCGCCGGAGGCTCGGAGAGGTTCGTGTAGTAGGGGCTGTGGTAGGGCAGCTGTTCTTCCTGCTGGATCGCCAGCGGTTTGCCGTCGTAGGGACCGCCGGTGATGTTGAAGTTGTGCCAGTCCGTGAGGTTCGCTTCGGGGTCGGCTGTTCCGGCCCGTAGTAGCCCGAGGACCAGGCCCGCGCCGTACAGCGTCGCGTTCCAGTTGTTCTTTTCGATGCCGAAGCGGTGGTCGCCGAGCATGCCGCTGTACGGCGAGTTGGCCACGTAGTCCAGGCTGCTGCCGTTCGGCTGCAGCGCCTGCGCGATGTCGGTCCACGGGAATTCGGGCGCCGTGGCGGCGATTTTCATCGGTTTGCCGCCCGGGCTTTCCCACGGGATCAGTTCGTGGTTGGGCAGTTCGACGCGGTCCTTCAGCGAGCCGAGCTGCAGCGACATGCCGCCGCCGTAGCTGCCGCCGGTGGCGCCGATCGCCTGCGGGTTGATCACGCCTTCGTCGGCGAGTTTGCCGAGCAGGGTCTGCACGTCGCGCACCTCGTAGGCCCGGCTCATCAGGTGGATGTAGCCGTGTTCGCACGGCGGCGGCTTGACGCGTGTTCGCGGGTTCGGAGGGTCTCCCGCACGAGGAGCCCCAGCCGCGGTCGGTGATGCTGAAGACCGCGTAGCCTTTGGTCAGCCACCGCTGCGCGGTGGCGCTCGACGGCGTGATCTTGGTGCCGCCCCAGCCGTGGTAGATGCCGACGACCGGGATAGTTGTTGTCCGCGCCCGAGGCGACGGGGAAGCCGACGGAGACGTCGATCGGCGTGCCGTCCCAGCTCGGGACCGTCGTGTTCCGCCGAGTTGCCGCACCAGCGCTGGCCGGTCGGTCGCGCCCGAGGTCTGGTTCCGTGCAGGTCACGGTCCCGAAGACGCTGAGGATCGTGGCGCTGGCGGCAGACGGAGCCAGCAATCCGAGGATCACGCCCGCCAAGACGAACAGCTTGCGCACGCGCGAAACGATCGACCACTGCGGTCCGTTGAACATCGCCTATCCCCCTCCTCTGGCCGACCAAGGCCGGCCACACCCGAATAATAGATCGGCGCCCCCCGCGCGCCGCGGGCGGGCTACCTTAAGCGCGCCGACCATATCAGACGATGCTGCAAAATGTCACCCGCATGAATCGCCTTGCCGGACCTCCAGGAACATTCCCGCACGCCCGCCCATGCTGCGGCGCGGCGCTGCAGGGGGCTGACTGCTGAAGGCGTTTCGCCGCCAAGGTCGGCGCCGCTCATAGCGCTCATAGTAATCCCCACACAAAACGCCGCACTTTGCGGAGATTGGGCACATGGAGCGGACGTGGCACCATCTGGTGCAAGCGTAAACGTGCCTCGAACCCTCGGCTAGACTCAGAGCATAAGCACCCGAGATCGGATTAAACTCGAGCGCGGAACATGTGGGAGGAGCTCATGGAGGAAGGGTCCTGGGGACGCAGCTCGGAGCGGGCGGATAGTCGGCGTGGGTCGCTCCGCGCGCGCTGGGCGGTCCGCCTGGTCTGCCTGACGGTTCTCACGGCTGGCTTGCTTGGGTCGATGCTTCCGCAGGTGGCCGTTGCCGGTGAGTTGCGGTTCTCGTTGACGCCGTCGAAGACCCAACCATATGCAGTGTGTGGTCTTGCTGCGCCTGGTCGTGCTGAGTGTCTGGCGATACTCGTTCCGACCGCCTCGGCCCGGGCATCGTCCGGTGTGCTGGGGCAGGCTGGTCCGGCGGAAGTCGGCCCGACCTACTCTGGCAGCGGTGTGGGCGGGGGTTACGCTCCGGCGGATCTTCGCTCCGCATACAACCTGCCGTCGGCATCAGCCGGGTCCGGGCAGACGGTGGCGATCGTCGACGCCTACGACGATCCCAATGCCGAATCAGATTTGGCTACATATCGCTCACGGTACGGGATCTCAGCGTGTACGACTGGCAACGGCTGTTTCAGGAAGGTCAATCAGAGCGGGGGCGCCACCTACCCGTCGCCAGATGCCGGCTGGGCGGTGGAGATCTCTCTCGATCTCGATATGGTCTCGGCGGCGTGCCCCAACTGCCATATTCTGCTCGTGGAGGCGTCCAACAACCTATTCGGCAATCTCTTCACAGCCGAGGACGAGGCCGTCGCACTCGGGGCGACAGAGATCAGCAACAGCTGGGCGGGCGAAGAGTTCGCCGGCGAGACGTCAGCTGATTCATACTTTCACCACCCTGGCGTTCCGATTACGGCATCTGCCGGTGACTTTGGTTACGGAGTCGAATATCCAGCCGCCTCGCGGTACGTGATCGCTGTCGGCGGAACCAGCCTAAGTCAAGCATCGAACTCGCGTGGGTGGTCCGAGACCGCCTGGAGTGGTACAGGAAGCGGCTGCAGCGCTTATGAGCTCAAGTCGACAGGGCAGACCGACACAGGCTGTGCAAAGCGGACCAACAATGACGTTGCTGCAGTCGCCAGCCCGGAAACACCGGTATCCGTCGCCGATTCATACAAACTGCCGTCTGAATTCTCGAAACCGGCACCAGGATGGACGCTTCTGGGTGGAACTAGCGTCAGCAGCCCACTCATTGCTGGGACGATGGCGCTGGCGAATGCTTACACTAGATCGTTCGATGGTGCCAGCGGTCTGTATAAGGCGGCCACTCAAAACGGGACCGGGGTCTTGGACGACGTCGTATCCGGGAGTAACGGAAGTTGCGGTAACTATCTCTGCAATGCCGGTCCCGGCTACGACGGGCCCACGGGCCTGGGCAGCCCCTACGGTGCTCCGGTAGCGTCGCCCAACTCCCCAACGGTCGTGACGGGCTCGGCTTCCGCGGTGGGCTCGGGCTCGGCGACGTTGAACGCGACGGTCAACCCCAACGGCGGGACGGTCACCGAATGCAAGCTCGAATACGGCACCACGGTCGCCTACGGACAGAGCGCGACGTGCACCCCCTCGCCGGGGTCGGGCACGAGCCCGGTCGCGGTGTCCGCGGCGCTCACGGGCCTCACCGCGAACACCACCTACCACTTCAGGATCTCCGCGACCAACGCCGGCGGCACCAGCAAAGGCTCAGACCAGACGTTCACGACGACGCTCGCTGCGCACTACTTCAGCAACGGCGTGAAGCTCACTCCGTCCAACGGAGAAGCGAACAGCGAAGAAGAAACGAGGGTTGTGATCGGGTGGGGCACGCTCGAACTGAAAGGCGAAAGCGGCGCTGCAGCAGGCGGGATCCTGACCTGCCACACAGTTAGCGCAGGCTTGGTCTGGAACCCCGAAACCCCTGCGGGCGCCGCCGGTCGCGGCAGCACCGAAACGTTCGCCGTGTTCGCCTGCGAGAGCAACATCTGCAAAGCCGGTGAAGTGAGTAGCGTCCAACCGGCTTCCCTGCCGTGGCCCTCAGAACTGATCGGCACCACCCCGGCCACGTTCAGGAGCAGGTCCACGGGAGTCCGCGTGCTCGTCACGTGCAACGGGGTTGCCACAGCTCCCTTCGAAGGATCGGATGAACCCCTCGCTCCGGCGGGCTCGCACAAAGGCAGCAGTGCGAAATCCCCCGGATTCAGCGAATTCGACCCGGGATCCGGCGAACTGAAACTGGTCGCAGCCTTCGGAGGAGCGGTACTGGGATCGAGCAAGATCATCGGTGAACTCAAAGTCCTCGGCTACAACGAACAGGAACTCATCCAGACCAAATAGTCTCTGTCATCGCTCCGTTCTTTCGCCGGGGGTCAATCGGTGTTTCATCGCCGACTCGCTCGGCTCGAGGGCGCGAACCCCGGCCTAGCCTCTCAGCAGTGTTTCGATGGCGGAGGCGTAGGGCGACGGGTTGGTCAGCGAGGTGACTTCGAGCCTCCGCAACGTGCCGCCAGTCTGGCCGATCAGCAAGGCGGGGGTGCCATTGAGGCCCGCATCGCTCGCGGCCTGCGCGTCGCTGGTGATCGTGTTGGTTAGTTGCGTGTCGCTCCTCGTAGCGGTCCAGGCGATCAGGTTCAGCCCGGTCACCTGCCGTGGCGGGCGGATAACCCAATTCCTGGCCTTGAGCCGGCCGTCAAGCTCGCCAACGAGGCAAGCCAGCTCATTTGCAGGCACTTCTGAGACGCGCCCGGCAAGATTCGAACTTGCGACCTCTCGCTCCGGAGGCGAGCGCTCTATCCACTGAGCTACGGGCGCAAACGACGCCTCGGGTACGGGCGCCTTCGCGTTCGAGAGCTTACCGCCGCTCCCGGCTCACCTGCCACCGCTACCGTAGCCACATGGACCTGTCCCTGTTCTTCGCCGGTACCGGCGGCTCGGTGCCCAGCTCCAGGCGCGGCCTGCCCGCGGTGCTCGTGCGCCACGGCGGTGACCGGCTGCTGTTCGACTGCGCCGAAGGCACCCAGCGCCAGCTCATGCGCTCGGTCGGGCTGCTGGACCTGGACGCCGTGTACATCACCCACTTCCACGCCGACCACTGGCTCGGCCTGCCGGGGATGTTGAAGTCGTTCGCCCTGCGCGAACGCGACCAGCCGCTGACGGTGTACGGGCCCAGTGGGCTGAACGAGCTGATGGGGGTGATGAGCGTCATCTACGGGCGGCTGCCCTACGAGTTGAGCATCGTCGAGCTGGCGCCCGCCGAGACGGTGCAGTACGACGGCTATCTGATCGCGGCCATCCCGGTGAACCACCGGGGAGGCCCGTCCTTCGGGTACGCCCTCGTCGAGGAGCCGCGCCCGGGCCACCTCGACGCGCAAATGGCCGAGGAGCTGGGGGTCAGGCCGGGACCCGACTTCGGCCGGCTGCAGCGCGGCGAGGCGGTCGCCGGCGTGAGGCCCGAGCAGGTGATGGGTCCGACGCGTGAGGGCCGCAAGATCGTGCTCTCCGGCGATACCGCTCCGTGCGAGGCGCTCGCCATCGCCGCCCATGAGGCGGATGTGCTCGTGCACGAGGCCACGTTCATGGAGGAGGAGACCGAGCGGGCGCGCCAGACGCTCCACAGCACAGCGCGCCAGGCCGCCGCGCTCGCCCGCGAGGCGGAGGTGCGGCTGCTCGCCCTCACCCACATCTCGGGCCGTTACGCCGGTCCCGAGCTTCGCGACGAGGCGCGCGCGGTGTTCGCCGCCACCGAGGCGCCCCGCGACTTCGACACGATCGAGGTGCCGTTCCCCGAGCGTGGCGGCGCCGAGCTCGTGCGCTGGTCGGAGCGAAAGGCGGCTCTGGCGGCCTCCGGGCAGTCATCGGGAACGCCCGCCCAGGATGCAGAGGCCATCGCTTCCTCCTGATACATTCTCCCTGCTCCTTTAACCCGGTCCCGTGAGGCCAGGAAGGAATCGATGCAACAGGGCAGCGAGAAGGTCGTCCTCCACGAGGACGACGTGCAGCGGGCGCTCACGCGCATCGCACATGAGATCTCCGAGCGCAACCCGCAGGCCTCGGCCCTCGCGCTGGTCGGGATCCACCGCAGGGGTGCATTCCTCGCCGATCGCCTGAAGAACCTGCTCGAGGAGCTGCTCGATCTGGAGATTCCGCTCGGGGACCTCGACATCGGCTTCTACCGCGACGACGTCTCCTCCCGCCCGGACGCTCCCGTCGTGCACGCCTCCCACGTCGACTTCGATGTGACCGCCCGCACCGTCGTGGTGGTCGACGACGTGCTCTACACCGGCCGGACCGTCAGAGCCGCCATCGAGGCGCTGTTCGACTACGGGCGACCCGACCGGGTACAGCTGGCCGTGCTCGCCGACCGCGGGCACCGCGAGCTGCCGATCCGCCCGGACTACGTCGGCAAGAACCTGCCCACGTCCGCCGCGGAGCACGTGTACGTGCGCCTGCGCGAGCTCGACGGTGTGGACGAGGTCGCGATCGGCACGCCCACCCCGGTGGAGGCCTCGGCATGAACCACCTGATCTCGATCGAGGAACTCGACCGGGCGGGCATCGAACGGATCGTCGAGCAGGCCGCCCGCTTCTCGGAGGTCTCCGACCGGGAGATCAAGAAGGTCCCGGCCCTCAGGGGCCGGATGGTGCTGAACCTGTTCTACGAGGCCTCCACGCGCACCCGCAGCTCCTTCGAGCTGGCGGCCAAGCGGCTGTCTGCGGATGTCGTCAACTTCGCCGCGAGCGGATCGAGCGTGGAGAAGGGGGAGTCGCTGAAGGACACGGTGCTCACCCTCAGCGCGCACAAGCCCGATGCGATCGTGCTGCGCACCCCGTGGGCCGGCGCCTCGGAGCTGGTCTCCAAATGGTGCACCGCCGCGATCGTGAACGCGGGCGACGGCAAGCACGAGCATCCCACGCAGGCCCTGCTCGACGTCTACACGCTGCGCCGCCACCTCGGGGGGATCGACGGCGCGTCGATCTGGATCGTCGGCGACGTCGCGCACTCGCGGGTCGCGCGCTCGAACATCATCGCCTTCCAGCGGATGGGGGCCAAGGTGACCCTTGCCGGCCCCCCGACCCTCATCCCGCGCGGGATCGAGGCGCTCGGCTGTGATGTCCGCTACACGCTCGATGAGCTCCACACCGCCGACGTCGTCTACGCGCTGCGGATGCAGCGCGAGCGCATGCACGAGACGTGGGTGCCGTCGCTGCGCGAGTACGCCAGCTGGTACCAGATCAACGGGCGTCGCCTGCACTCGCGCCAGGTGCTGATGCATCCCGGCCCGGTCAACCGCGGGGTGGAGCTCTCGGGCGAGGTCGTCGATTCGCCGCAGGCGGTCATCACCGCACAGGTCGAGGCGGGTGTGGTGGTGCGCATGGCGGTGCTGTATGAGCTGCTCGCCGGGCGCCGTGATGAGCGCGGTGCAGCTTCTGCGGTGATGGTGGGATCGACGAGCTGATGAGCGCCCAGCCGCTCGTCCAAGGGCCGCAGCAGCCGGCGGATCTGCTCCTGCGCGACGTCCACGCGCTCGATCCCCGCTCGAACCTCGACGCCCGCCGCGACGTGCGCGTGCGCGGCGGGATGATCGCCGAGCTGGCAGAGCCCGCAATCCTTCTCACCGACGGCGACGAGGAGGTGATCGAGGGCGCCGGGCGGCTGCGCCTGCTGCCGGCGCTGTTCGACCCGCATGTGCACCTGCGCACCCCCGGGCAGGAGCACAAGGAGGACCTTCAGAGCGGAACCCGCGCGGCCGCCGCCGGGGGATACGGCGCGGTTATCGCCATGCCCAACACCGATCCGGTGCTCGATTCGGCGCCGCTGCTGCGCTCGCTGCGCGATGCGGCCGCACGCGAAGCGTGCATCTCGGTCGGCTTTCTTCCCGCGATCACCCGCAACCTCGAGGGCGAGCAGCTGACCGAGATGGCCGAGCTCAGGCAGGAGGGCGCACTCGGGTTCACCGACGACGGGCGGCCGGTTCAGAGCGCCGGGATGCTCCGCAAGGCGCTCCAGTACCAGCGCCTGTGCGGCGGCGTGCTCGCTCTGCACGAGGAGGATGAGACGCTTTCACGCGGGGGCAGCATGCACGAGGGCGTGCTCAGCGCGGCGCTCGGTCTCGCCGGGATACCGACCGTGAGCGAGTCGACGATGGTGGCGCGCGACGCGGCGCTCGCGGGCTACGAGGACGCCCGCGTGCACTTCCAGCATCTCAGCTGCGCCGACTCGGTCGATGCCGTCGCGCAGGCCAAGGCGCGCGGCTTCAGGGTCAGCGCGGAGGTCACTCCTCACCACCTGCTCCTCACCGAGCAGGAGGTGCGCGGGATGGACACGCGCATGAAGATGCACCCGCCCCTGGCCACCGAGGCCGACCGCCAAGCGCTCGTCGAGGGGTTGCGTGCCGGCACGATCGACTGCGTTGCCACCGATCACGCTCCCCACGCACGCGATGAGAAGGAGGTCCCGTTCGAGCAGGCCCCGATGGGGACGACCGGCTCAGAGACCGCGTTTGCAGCGCTCTACACGGGCCTCGTCCTGAGCGGTGTGCTCGATCTCGCGCTTCTCGTCGAGCGGATGACCGCGGGAGCGGAGCTGTTCGGTCTCCCGCCCGCGCTCATTGCCCCGGGCAAGCCGGCCAACCTCACGCTCTTGGACCTCGACGCCACGTGGGTCGCCGGCGAGCACGGCTGGGAGAGCCGCTCTGCGAACTGCTGCTTTGCCGGGCGGACCCTCACCGGTCGCGTGATCGTGACCGTCGCGGCCGGCGCCCTGGCCTACCGCGAGCGGGCTTTCTCGATGGAGAGCGCCCCGTGAGCCTGCTCGTTCGCGATCGCGCCACGCTGATCGTGGTCGACGTCCAGGAGGGGTTCCGCCCCTACCCGGTGTTCACCGGTGTGGCGGAGTCCTGCGCAAAGCTCGTGCAGGCGGCCCGCATCCTCGAGGTCCCCCGGCTCGTCTCAGAGCAGTACCCCAAGGGCCTCGGCCACACCGCGCCCGAGGTCGGGCTCGAGGACGAGCGGCGGATCGAGAAGACCGTGTTCTCGGCCGCCCGCGCCGATGGCTTCGATCTCGCTGGACGCGATCAGGCGATCGTGTGCGGGATCGAGGCGCACGTGTGCGTCTCACAGACCGTGCACGACCTGCTCGCGCAGGGGGTCGAGGTGCACGTGCCCGCCGACGCGGTCGGCTCGCGCCACGACATCGACTACCAGCGCGGCCTCGAGCGGATGGAGCGCGCCGGCGCGGTCGTGGGCACGGTCGAGGCCTCGCTGTTCGAGCTGCTCGAGCGCGCCGGCACGCCCGAGTTCAAGGCCGTGCAGAAGCTGATCATCTGATGACGAGGCCCGCCCATCCGCCCACCGGATACGTGCTGCTCGAGGACGGCACGCGCTTCGACGGCGAGGTCTGCGGGGGCGACGGGCACGCCGTCGGCGAGGTCGTGTTCACGACCGGAATGTCCGGCTATCAGGAGTCGATGACCGACCCCTCGTTCGCGGGACAGCTGATCGCCTTCACCTACCCGCACATCGGCAACTACGGGGTCAGCGCGGAGGCGATGGAGTCCGAGAGGGCGTGGGCGCGCGCGGCCATCATGCGCGAGGCGTGCAACCGCGAGGATGCTCCGACGGCCGAGCGGGGCTGGCTCGACTGGCTCGCAGACTGCGGTGTGCCGGCGATCAGCGGCATCGACACGCGCGCGCTCGTCAGGCACATCCGCGACGCCGGGTCGATGCGCGGGGGAGTGTTTCCGGTGGCGATCTCCCAGGCCGAGGCGCACGATCTGATCGCGCAGGAGCCGCCCATGGCCGGGCAGGATCTCGCCGCCGTCGTGACCGCGAGCGAAGTCAGCCGCCACGGCTCGGGTGACGGGCCGAAGATCGCGGTGGTCGACACCGGCATCAAGGCCTCGATGGTGCGCGAGCTCGTCCACCGCGGCGCCCGCGTGACGCTGTACCCGTGCACGAGCACGGCCGCGCAGCTGCTCGAGGACGACCCGGATGCGATCTTCCTCGCCAACGGCCCGGGCGACCCGGCGGCGCTGTCCTACATCGTCGACACCGTCCGCGCCCTCGTGGGCAACAAGCCCGTGTGGGGCATCTGCCTCGGCCATCAGCTGCTCTGCCGGGCGGTGGGCCTGGACACGTTCAAGCTGCCGTTCGGCCACCACGGGGCCAACCACCCGGTCAAGGACCTGCAGACCGGGCGCATCGAGATCACCTCGCAGAATCACGGCTTCGCCGCGGTCGGGCCCGGCGGGGCTCACACGATCGACGTCGATGAGCCGGTTCGCTGGGAGACGAGCTTCGGCGCGGCGGCGCTGTCGCACGTGAACCTCTACGACCGCACGGTCGAGGGGCTCGAGCTCCTCGATGTGCCGGGGGGCACCGTCCAGTACCACCCCGAGGCGGGGCCCGGACCGCACGACAGCCTGTACCTGTTCGACCGCTTCCTGGAGCGAATTGCCTCGGCGTAACGACATCCACAAGATCCTCATCCTCGGCTCCGGCCCGATCGTGATCGGCCAGGCGGCCGAGTTCGACTACTCCGGCGTGCAGGCCTGCAAGGTGCTGCGCGAGGAGTGCATACGAGGTGGTGCTCGTGAACTCCAACCCGGCCACCATCATGACCGACCCGGAGTTCGCCGACGCGACCTACATCGAGCCGCTGCTGGCCGGCCCGGTGGCCCAGGTGATCGAGCGCGAGCGCCCGGACGCGCTGCTGGGAACGCTGGGTGGGCAGACCGCGCTCAACCTCGCCAAGACGCTCCACGACGACGGCACGCTCGAGCGCTTCGGGGTGGAGCTGATCGGCGCCAACTACGAGGCGATCGCCTGCGCCGAGGACCGCGAGCAGTTCAGGACGGCCATGGCCGGTGCGGGACTGCGCATGCCCAAGAGCGTCATCGCGACCACGCTCGCGCAGGCGAAGGATGCGCTGTCCGAGCTCGGCCTGCCCTGCGTCGTGCGCCCGGCGTTCACCCTGGGCGGGCGCGGCGGTGGGATCGCACGCACGCCCGAGGAGTTCGAGCGCATCGTCTCGCTCGGGATCGAGATCTCGCCGATCGGCCAGGTGCTGCTCGACGAGTCCGTGATCGGCTGGGGCGAGTTCGAGCTCGAGGTCATGCGCGACAACTCCGACAACGTCGTGATCGTGTGCTCGATCGAGAACATCGACCCGATGGGCGTGCACACCGGCGACTCGCTCACGGTGGCGCCCCAGCAGACGCTCACCGACCGCCTATACCAGCAGCTGCGCGACCAGGCGATCGCGGTGATCCGCGCCGTGGGGGTCGAGACCGGGGGCTCGAACGTGCAGTTCGCGGTCAACCCCGAGACCGAGGAGATCCTCGTGATCGAGATGAATCCCCGCGTCTCACGCTCCTCGGCCCTGGCCTCGAAGGCCACCGGCTTCCCGATCGCCAAGATCGCCGCGCGGCTGGCCGTGGGCTATCGCCTCGAGGAGATCGACAACGACATAACCGGCGTCACCCCGGCCTGCTTCGAGCCGACGATCGACTACGTGGTCGTGAAGTGGCCGCGTTTCGCTTTCGAGAAGTTCCCGGGTGTGGACCCGACGCTGTCGACTCACATGAAGTCGGTGGGGGAGGCCATGGCGATCGGGCGCACGTTCAGCCAGGCGTTCGCAAAGGCGCTGCGCTCACGCGAGCTGGACAAGCCGCCGTGCCTGCAGAGCGCCGCCAGCGAGGAGCTGCTCGAGGGCCTGCAGAGACCCGGGCCAAGTCGCTATGAGGCGATCCTCTCGCTGTTCGCCCGGGGGGTGAGCGTCCAGGAGGTCCACGAGCGCACGATGATCGACCCGTGGTTCCTGCGCGAGCTCCAGGCGCTCGCGCAGGAACCGCTCCGGGCGTCGGCGGGCGAGCGGTCGTTCCGGGCCGTCGACACCTGCGCAGCGGAGTTTCCCGCCCGCACCCCCTACTACTACTCGGGCTGGGAGCGAGTGCAGACGCACGAGGTGCGCCGGGGCGAGCGCGCCTCGGTGGTGATCCTCGGCTCCGGGCCCAACCGCATCGGCCAGGGCATCGAGTTCGACTACTGCTGCGTTCACGCGGCCATGACCGTCCGCGAGTCCGGCCGCGACGCGGTGATGGTCAACTGCAACCCCGAGACCGTCTCCACCGACTACGACACCTCCGACCGCCTCTACTTCGAGCCGCTCACGCTCGAGGACGTGCTCGCGGTCGTCGAGATCGAGCAGCCGCAGGGCGTGATCGTGCAGTTCGGCGGCCAGACGCCGCTGAAGCTCGCGGCGGGCCTGGTCGATGCGGGCGTGCACCTGCTGGGGACGAGCGTGGAGGCCATCGACCTGGCCGAGGATCGTGGCCGCTTCGGCGCGCTGCTGGTGCGCCTGGGCTATCAGGCTCCGCCCTACGCGACCGCGCGCTCGGTCGCCGAGGCCCTGCACAGGAGCGAGGAGGTCGGCTATCCGCTGCTCGTCCGCCCCTCATACGTGCTCGGCGGGAGGGCCATGGAGATCGTCTACTCGCACGAGGGCCTCGAGGACTACCTGCGCCGCGAGGCCGCCGCGGACGGCGGTGACATCTTTCTCGACCGCTTCCTCGAGGACGCCACCGAGGTCGACGTCGACGCGCTCTGCGATGGAGCGCTCGACGCGGGCGGCGGCGGCCAGGTGTGGATCGGGGGGATCATGCAGCACGTCGAGGAGGCGGGAGTGCACTCCGGCGACAGCGCCTGCGTGCTGCCGCCGCACTCCCTCGGCGAGGACATGCTCGAGCAGATACGCGCGGCCACGCGCGAGATCGCCCTGGCCATCGGGGTCGTGGGGCTGCTCAACGTCCAGTACGCCATACACGCCGGCGAGCTGTACGTGATCGAGGCCAACCCGCGGGCGTCGCGGACCGTGCCGTTCGTGTCGAAGGCGGTGGGCGTGCCGTTGGCGAAGCTGGCCTGCCGGATCATGCTGGGTGAGCGGATCAAGGACCTGGACCTGCCGCAGGGCCGGGAGGGGATGGGCTACGGAGAGCACGTGTCGGTGAAGGAGGCCGTGCTCCCGTTCGACCGCTTCGAGGGCTCCGACGCCGTGCTCGGCCCGGAGATGCGATCGACCGGCGAGGTGATGGGGATAGCGCGCGATTTCCCCACCGCATTCGCCAAGGCCCAGGCGGCCGCCGGCGTGCCCCTGCCGAGCGAGGGCACGGCCTTCATCACGGTCACGGACTCCGACAAGGCGGGCGTGAACGCGGTCGCCCAGATCCTCCACGACAACGGCTTTCGGATCGTGGCCACGAGCGGCACGGCCGAGGCGATCGCACGGATGGGCGTACCGGTGCAGCGCCTGAACAAGATCGCCGAAGGATCCCCGCACGTACTCGACTGGATCGAGCGCGGGGACGTCGACCTGGTCGTGAACACCCCGACCGGGTTCGGGGCCCGGACCGACGGCTGGGAGATCCGCCGGGCGGCCGTCACGCACGGGATCCCCTGCCTGACGACCCTGGCCGCCGGGTCCTCGGCAGCGCGCGCGATCGCGATCGCACGGCGGGACGGACCACCACCGGTGCTCTGCCTGCAGGAGCTGCACGGGGCCGGGGTTGCGTGAGGGACCGCAGAGCGGCCATCGCCCCCTTCGGCCGCCGGCTGCTGACGGTGACGGCCGTGAACGCCCTCGGCGATGTGTACAGCGTGCTGAGCGTTGCCGATCCCGAGGGCCCGGACCCCGAGCCCGGGCAGTTCGCGATGCTCGCGGCCGCCGAGCGCTGGGGTGGAGGGCGCGACGAGCGTCCATACCTGCCGCGCGCCTTCTCGATCGCCCGCCACGCCGACGGGGAGTCTCATTTCCTGCTCGAGGACGTCGGGCCGGGGACGCGGCGGCTCGCCGAGCTCCGGGCGGGCGATCGGCTCTGGGTGCTCGGGCCGCTCGGCGCCGGATTCGCGCCGCCGCCCGAGGGCCGGCGCGCGGTGCTCGTCGGAGGTGGCGTGGGGATCGCGCCGCTGGCCATCCTGCAGGATGCGCTCGCGCCCGACGCCACCGTCCTGCTCGGCTTCCGCGACGGCTCCCGCGCGGCGGGCGCGGCCCTGTTGAGGAACGCGCGGGTGGCCAGCGACGACGGCTCGGCCGGGCATCACGGCGCCGTCACCGAGCTCCTGCACGCCGAGCTCGAACGCGATGCCCACGCGGTCGTGTATGCGTGCGGCCCGGCCGGGATGCTCGAGGCGGTGCGGGCGATGTGCGCCACGCTCGGCGTGCCCGCGCAGCTCGCCCTGGAGGCCGGCATGGCCTGCGGGTTCGGCGCCTGCTTCGGCTGCGCCGTGCCCAGGCGCGGAGGCGGCTATCTGCGCGTGTGCGTCGACGGACCCGTGCTCGATGCGGGCGAGCTCGAGCGGATCGACGAGCATGCCGGGGCGCCGGCATGAGCGTGGACTTCTGCGGCCTTGAGCTGGCCCACCCGGTCATCAACGGCTCGGGCACGTTCGACGCGATCGCGGCACGGCTGGCGTTCGGGGAGAACCTGCTGGCGGCGTTCCCGTTCGCCGCCTACGTCTCGAAGACGATCACCCTCGAGCCCCGCCAGGGCAATCCCGCGCCTCGGCTGTGGGAGGCGCCGGGCGGCCTCATCAACTCGATCGGACTGCCCAACAAGGGGCTCGAGCGCTACCTCGCCGAGGACCTGCCGGCGCTCGCCGGCCTGATCTCCGCGGCCGCCCACGGCACCGGCCACGCGCAGGCCGTGCCGCTGATCACCAACGTGATGGGCTCCTCCGCCGAGGAGTTCGCGCGCCTCGTGGAGGCCTGCGACGCCCTCGATGAGATCGCGGCGGTGGAGCTCAACGTGTCCTGTCCGAACGTGAAGACCGGGTTGGACATCGGCGCCGATCCGCGCCAGCTCGAGGATGTCGTGCGAGGGGTGCGCGGGAGGACCAAGAAGCCGCTGATCGTGAAGTTGACACCCAACACCGCCGATGTCCCCGCCTGCGGGCAGGCGGCGCAGGAGGGGGGCGCGGACGCGGTGTCGCTGATCAACACGCTGCGCGCGATGGCCCTCGCGCCCGGGGTCCATCCGCCGCGACCGTGGCTGGGCGGCGGAACGGGCGGACTGTCCGGGCCCGCCGTGCGCGCAGTCGCCCTGGCCCAGGTTGCCGCCGTCGCGCGCAGGCTCACGGTCCCCGTCGTCGGCATGGGGGGCGTTCAGAGCGGCGCTCACGCAAGGGACCTGATCGATGTCGGGGCCACGCTCGTCGCGGTCGGTACCGAGAGCTTTCGCGATCCAGCCGCCGGGGCGCAGATCGCAGCGCGAATTGCAGGGAGAAAGCATCGGCTGAAGGCCTGCGGGGCGTCTCGCGGGAGGGGCCGCACCGGGGCCTGGACGAGCACCGCGCCGCCCCCCGGAGCGGCTGGACGGCCGCGATCGTATACGGTCGAAAACCCCTGCAAACCCGGCGTGACACCATCCACCAGCCTCGACGTCGTTAGACCTGAGGTTGAGGTACAGGTGAATTCGACGCATTCGACTTGATCGGCCGTCGCTGGTGTGTAGACTCGCCGCCCATGACGACGGCGACCAGTACGACGTCCTCAAACCCCTCCATGGCCCCCGAGCGATCCCTGAACCAGCGTATGGATGCGCTCGCCCGAGCCAACGAGATCCGGGTCAAGAGGGCCGAGCTCAAGCGCGATCTGAAGTCCGGTCGCCGCTCCATCCACACGCTCCTGCTTGATCCGCCCGAGTACGTGGAGACCGCCAAGGTGTTCGACATGCTGCTGGCCGTTCCCAAGTACGGTCGCGTGAAGGTCAACAAGATCCTCGCCCACTGCCGCATCGCTCCGAGCAAGACCATCGGCGGGCTCTCCGAGCGCCAGCGCTCGGAGCTCGTCTCCCTCTTACACCGCTAGGACCGCCCCAGGACGGCCGACGGCGACCGTCCTGGTTGCGATGTGCGGTTCCTGCCGACCGCGGCACTAGGGTGGCCGCTGATGGCGCGCGTGTTCGTCATAACGGGGCCCTCGGGGGTCGGCAAGGGAACGCTGATCCGCGGGCTGATGGAGCGGCTTCCCGGGCTCGAGCTGTCCGTGTCGGCCACCACCCGCGCCCCCCGCGCGGGCGAGCAGCACGCGGTCGACTACCACTTCCTGGCACCCGAGGAGTTCGACCGCCGGGTCGCCGCCGGGGAGTTCGTCGAGCACGCCGACTACGCCGGGCGCCGCTACGGGACGCTGCGCTCGGAGCTCGAGGACCGGGTGCTCGCGGGGGTGCCGGTCGTGCTGGAGATCGAGGTGCAGGGCGCCCGCCAGGTGCGCGACGCGATGCCCGAGGCGGTGCAGGTGTTCATCGCCCCGCCCTCCCTCGATGCGCTGCGCACGCGCCTGATCGGGCGCGGGACCGACGACCCCGAGGAGGTGGAGCGCCGGCTGCGCGTCGCCGAGCAGGAGCTCACGGCCCAGCCCGAGTTCGGTCACGTCGTGGTCAACGACCGCCTCGACGAGGCGCTCGAGCGGCTCGTCGCGATCGTCGAGGGCGAGCTCGACGGCTGAGTCGCCCCGGGGCGGGCGCTGCGCTGCCGCAGGGCCGCTACTCGCGGGCCACTACACTGTAGGTCCAACCAGGAAAGGCAACGCCAACCGTGATCTCCCCTCGTATAGACCGGCTGCTGGAGAAGGTCGACTCCAACTACGCAAGCGTGGTCGTGGCCGCCAAGCGCGCCCGCCAGATCAACAGCTACTACCACAACCTCGGTGAGGGCACGTTCGACGAGTTCCCGCCCCCGATGATCGAGACGACCTCGAAAAACTACCTCACGATCGCCCTCGAGGAGGTAGCAGCGGGGAAGATCAAGTACCACTACCGCTAGGACAGCCGCTGGACGTCCTAGGGGCGGCTGAGGCGGCGCAAGGCGGGGGCCGGAGCTTGCTGGGCCGGGGCATTGGGTCTACAACCTGTAGGTATGTCCCGGATCCTGCTCGGCGTGAGTGGCGGCATTGCTGCGTACAAGGCGCTCGAGTTCGTGCGCCTGGCCACGGCGGGCGGGCATGAGGTGCGGGTGGTGCAGACGCCGGCGAGCAGGCGGTTCGTGGGGGAGGCGTCGTTTGCCGCGCTGAGCGGTGCGCCGGTGCTGACGAGCGAGTTCGAACGCGATCCGGCGCGAGGTGCGTTCCCCTCCCAGATGCCCCCGGCGCATGAACCGCTGAGCCATCTGGCGCTCGTGGACAACGCGGAGGTCTTTCTGATCGCCCCGGCCTCGGCCAACACGCTCGCCAAGCTCGCGGGCGGCCTGGCCGACAACCTGCTGAGCAGCTGCGCCCTTGCCGCCCGCTGCCCGCTGGTGGTGGCGCCGGCGATGAACAGCAACATGTACGAGCATCCGGCGACCCGGGCGAACGTGCAGACGCTGATCGAGCGCGGCGTGACGATCCTCGAGCCGGGCGTGGGGCGGCTGGCCTCGAAGGGGGAGGAGGGCGTGGGACGGCTCGCCGAGCCCGCCGAGCTGCTGGCCGCATGCGAGGCGGCGATCGCCGCGGCGGGTGGATCCGCCCCGGAGGGCACGCTGAGCGGGGTGGCGGTGCTCGTGACCGCCGGCGGCACGCGCGAGCCGATCGACAGCGTTCGCTTCGTGGGCAACAGCTCCTCGGGGCGCATGGGGCTCGCACTGGCGCAGGCGGCCCGCGCGCGTGGAGCCAAGGTGACGCTTGTGGCCGCCAACGTCGCGCTGGCCGCACCCGCGGGCGTCGCCCGGCGCGAGGTGGTAACGGCCGCCGAGCTGAAGGAGGCGTGCGAGCAGGAGTTCGCCTCCTGCGACGTGCTGCTGATGGCGGCAGCCGTGGCCGACTTCAGGCCGGCCGAGCCCGAGGACGGGAAGATCAAGAAGGCCGGCCGCGAGCGTCTGGCGCTCGAGCTCGAGTCCACCCCGGACGTGCTCGCCGGGCTGGCCTCGCAACGCCGCGACTCCCAGACGCTGATCGGCTTCGCCGCCGAGCACGGCGAGCGGGCGGTCGAGTGCGGGCGCGAGAAGCTCGTGGCCAAGGGTGTGGACGCGGTCGTCGTGAACGACATCTCGCGTGCGGACATCGGCTTCGACGCGGACGCCAACGAGGTGACGATCCTCACGGCTTCTGCGAACGGCTCACGGGGTGGCTCGCAGATCGGCGAACTACACGTCCGGCGGGCCTCAAAGCTGCAGATCGCGGAGGCGATTCTCGACACGGTCGAGTCCCTGCGTGCGGGTCGTTAAAATGCCGGGCGATGGAGAGCGTGTACGACCTCTACCAGCGCGGCTGCGAGCTGCTTGACCACGGCGACCACGAGGCGGCGACGGTGCCGCTTCAGAAAGCACGCGACCTCGAGCCGGAGAAGGCCTCGATTCGCGAGACGCTCGGGCGGGCGCTGTTTCACTCGCGGCGCTACGCGGCGGCGGCCACGGAGTTCCAGGCCGTGGCGCAGAGCGCACCCACGAACGACTATGCGCTGTTCTGCCTGGGCCGCTCCATGCAGCTGCTCGGTCGCCATCGCGAGGCCTGCCAGCCGCTGGCGCTGGCGTGCTCGTTGCGTCCCGAACGCGCCGACTACCGGCTGTACCGCGATCGTGCCCGCCGCGACGCCGAACGGAGCTGACGGGGAAGGAGCTGACTACGCAGGTCAGGGCCCTCCCAATGCTATGCTCGGGCGAGAGCTTTCGCGCTGACGTGCAGACGTCGGCAGTAGTACCGAAAGTGGGCGCACGCCCGCTTTTTTTTGCGTAAGGAGTGAGTTGATGACCGCACTACAAACAGATATCGAGAGGCGCCTGGCCCAGAGCGAGCCGGATGTCGAGGTGCTGCTCGCCGAGGTCCTGGGCGGTCGCTGTCTGCGTGTGTACATCGACCATCCCGAGGGGGTGACCCTGGGCGTGTGTGAACGGGTCACCGCCCTGTTGAGCGAGGAGCGCGAGCGCTACTCGCTCGAGGTCTCCTCACCCGGCAGCGAACGTCCCCTGACCAAGCCCGCCCACTTCCGCCGGTTCGTCGGGCGCCGCGCGCGTGTGCGCACTCGCCATCCTCGCGCCACCCCTCACCCCGACGGGCATAGGCCCGGCGGCGCGCGGCCGGAGCAGCGCCGAAGGCCGTCGCAAGCTTCACCGGAGAGCTCGTGGGGGCCTCCGACAGCGAGATCACCCTGGCCGCCGACGGGGGAGTGATCGCGATCCCCTATTCGGAGATCCGCCGCTCGAACCTGATCGAGGAATAGGCAGCCATGTCACGCGAAATCCTTGAGGCCATGCACGCGCTGGCGCGCGAGAAGGGCATCGAGCCCGAGAAGCTGATGATCGCGCTCGAGGACGCCCTGCTGTCGGCCTACAAGAAGCAACCCGGCTCGGCCAAGTACGCGCGCGTCGAGATGGATCGCGACACGGCCGACTTCAGGGTGATCGAGCTGATCATCCCCGAACGCCTGGAGGCGCATCTGATCGTGGAGACGATCGACGAGGAAACGACGATCGACCCGGAGACCGGTGAGATGCGCGAACCGGAGGAACCGGAGATCGACCCGAAGAAGTTCGCGGAATATCGCGATCAGATCGACGAGCGCGACGTCACGCCCGACGACTTCGGGCGGATCGCCGCCCAGACCGCCAAGCAGGTGATCCTGCAGCGCATCCGCGAGGCCGAGCGGGACATGATGTACGAGGAGTACCGCGACCGCGTGGGCGAGCTGATCACGGGCATCGTGCAGCAGTCGGACTCGCGCTACACGCTCGTGCAGCTGCGCGAACGCGTGGAGGCCCTGCTGCCCAAGTCAGAGCAGGTGGAGGGCGAGCGCTACGACCACTCACAGCGGATCAAGGCGGTCATCAAGGAGGTCTCGCCGTCGACCAAAGGGCCCGCGATCATCGTCTCCCGGCGCGATCCGGAGCTGATCAAGAAGCTGTTCGAGCTCGAGGTGCCGGAGATCGCCGACGGACTCGTGGAGATCGCCAACGTGGCCCGCGAGCCCGGCTACCGCTCGAAGATCGCGGTCATCTCCCACACCGACGGCGTCGATCCGGTGGGCGCCTGCGTTGGCCCGCGCGGCTCGCGCGTGCGCATGGTCGTGTCCGAGCTGCGGGGCGAGAAGATCGACATCATCCCCTTCAACGACGAGCCCGCGCGGTTCGTCGCCAAGGCCCTGTCACCCGCACGTGTGCGCGAGGTCCTCGTCGATGACGACGCCAAGCAGGCCACCGTGATCGTGCCGGACGACCAGCTGTCGCTGGCGATCGGCCGCGAGGGCCAGAACGCCCGCCTGGCGGCCCGCCTCACCGGCTGGCGCGTGGACATCCGCTCGGAGACCGAGTTCGCCGCCGAGGAGGCCGAGCACGGCTACGAGGAGGAGGAGGTGCAGGGTCGCTGCGCCGCCGTCCTCTCAAACGGTCGGCGCTGTCCGAACGCCTCGCTTCCGGGCTCGCGCTACTGCGGGCTTGACACCCATCAGGCGCTGGCGAACATCGCCACCGACAACATCGTCGACCTCGCCCCGGACGATGCGGCGCAGGAGCCATCGCTCGCCGCCGACCAGGACGGGGCGGTTCAGAGCGCCACGTTCGCCGAGGCAGGCGAGCAGCTCCACGCTCAGGCCCCGCAAGAGGCCGCCGAGGAGCAGGCGCGATAGGGGTCCCATCCCGCGGGCACACGACGCGCAGCGCTCGGACGGGCGGTTCGCCCCCCCAGCGCCGGTGCGTCGGCTGTGGGCGGATCGCGCCGAAGTCCAAGCTGGTGCGCGTGGCGGTGGCCCGCGACGGCGCAGGCGCAGGCGCAGACCCCGTCAAGCGAGCCGTCCTCGACCCCAACTGCACGATGCCCGGCCGCGGCGCCTACATCTGCCGCGGCTCCGCCCCCGGCGCGCCGGCCGCCGAGTGTCTCGGCCTGGCCACCCGGCGCGGAGGGATCTCCCGCGCTCTGCGGTGCGCGGTGAAGATCGACGCGGAGATCGTAGAATCGGTGAGCCCATGAGCAAGAAGCGCGTACACGAGATAGCCAAGGAGCAGGGCCTCTCCAGCAAGGAGCTGCTGGAGAAGCTGAGGGCTGCCGGCGTCGAGGTCAAGGTGGCCGCTTCATCGGTCGAGGAGACGGTCGCGCTGAAGGCGCTGGGCACGGCTCAGTCGCCCGCGCCGGCGAGCGCAAACGGTGCGCCGGCCGCGCCCAAGGCGCAGAGCCCCGACCCGCCCAAGGCGCCCACCAGCACCGCAGCGCCGGCCGTGCCGGCCCCGAGTGCTCCCGCCGCGGCCTCCGCCGCGCCGGCCCCGGCGGCCGCCGCGCCCGCGCCGGGCGCGCCTGCGCCTGCGACCGCCGAGCGGGTTCGCCCCACGCGGGACTCGCGCACGGGCGAGCGCACGCCGGGGGACGTCGGCCCGGGAGGACGTCGGCGCGTGGTGATCGACTCCCAGGCCTCGCGCCGCCAGCAGGGTGGACCGGCCAACCAGCCGCAGCGGCGCCCGCGCCGGGGCCGCCGGCGCCGGGGCACCTACGACGAGACGATCGCCCCGATCGACACCGCCGCGATGGAGGCGACCGACCTGATCCGGGTCAACTCGGGCTCCACCGTCAAGGATGTCGCCGAGTACCTCGGCGTGGCCGTCCCCGAGGTGATCAAGAAGCTGATGACGCTGGGAGAGATGGCCACGCTCACGCAGACGCTGTCCGACGATGCGATCGGGGTGCTGGCGGAGGAGTTCGACAAGCAGATCGAGATCGTCCACGCAGCCGACGACGTCGATGTGGAGCCCGTGTTCGAAGACGCCGAGGAGGACATGCTCGACCGCCCGCCCGTGGTCACGATCATGGGTCACGTCGACCACGGCAAGACCTCCCTGCTGGATGCCATCCGCGAGACCGAGGTGGTCGCCGGAGAGGCCGGCGGCATCACCCAGCACATCGGCGCCTACCAGGTCCACCACGGGGGCCGGGAGATCACCTTCCTGGACACGCCCGGCCACGAAGCCTTCACCGCGATGCGCGCCCGCGGCGCGCGCGTGACCGACCTGGCCGTGATCGTGGTCGCCGCCGACGACGGCGTGAAGCCCCAGACCGAGGAGGCGATCGATCACGCGCGCGCGGCCGAGGTGCCGATCGTGGTAGCGGTGAACAAGGTCGACAAGGAGAGCGCCCAGCCCGAGCGGGTGCGCACCGAGATGACCCAGCGCGGACTGCAGCCCTCGGAGTGGGGCGGGGAGATCGAGTTCGTGGACGTCAGCGCGAAGACCCATCAGGGCCTGGACTCGCTGCTGGACACGATTCAGGTGGTGACAGACCTCGAGGAGCTGAAGGCCAACCGCGACGCCGACGCCTCCGGCACGGTGATCGAGTCAAAGCTCGACCCGGGCCGCGGGCCCGTGGTGAGCGTGCTCATCCAGCGGGGGACGCTGCGGGTCGGCGACGCGCTGGTGGCAGGCGCGCATTTCGGACGGGTGCGCGCGATGCACGACTTCGTGGGGGCGCGCGTGAAGCGGGCGCTGCCCGGACAGCCGGTGGAGATGCTCGGCTTCGACGGCGTGCCCGAGGCGGGGGAGATAGTGCGGGTCGTCGAGAACGAGCGGCGCGCGCGCCAGCTTGCGGGCGAGCGCGCCAATCGCCTGAAGACGGAGGCGCTGGCCCGGCGCTCGGGCCGCAAGGTGTCGCTCGAGGACGTGTTCAAGCTCGCCCAGGAGGGCGCCGTCAAGGAGCTCGGCCTGGTCGTCAAGGCGGACGTGGCCGGGTCGCTCGAGGCGATCGAGGACGAGATCGCCAAGCTCCCTCAGCAGGAGGTCGCGGTCAACATCATCCACCGGGGCGTCGGTGGGATCAACGAGTCAGACGTGATGCTCGCGTCCGCATCAGAGGGCGTGATCCTGGCATTCAACGTGCGCCCGGTCGGGGACGCACGCCAGATCGCCGAGCGCGAGGGCGTCGAGATCCGCTCCTACGCGGTCATCTACCGGGCGATCGAGGAGCTGCGTGCCGCGATGCAGGGAATGCTCGAGCCCGCCGAGGTGGAGACTCCGCTCGGACAGGCCGAGGTGCGCCAGCTGTTCAAAGCCTCGCGGATCGGGACGATCGCCGGCTCGTTCGTGACCGAGGGCAAGGTCACCCGCGGCTCGAGGGTGCGCGTGGTGCGCGACGGTACGGTGATCTACGACACCGTGATCGACAGCCTGCGCCGCTTCAACGACGATGCGCGCGAGGTTGCGAGTGGCTTCGAGTGCGGCATCGTGCTCGCAAACTTCCAGGATCTGCACGAGGGTGACGTGCTTGAGACCTACGAGACGCGCCTGCAGGAGCGCGAGCTCTCCTCCTGAGGGGTCTCGCCCGCCCGCGGTTGGGCGTGCTCGTGCAGAGTGGATCCTGCCGGGGTTCGGGGAGCTAGGATGAGCACACCTCGTATGCGTCGTGTCGACGAGGCGATTCGTCAGGTGTTGGGTGACGCGCTGGCGGGAGACCTGAAGGACCCTCGAGTGGGATTCGTAACCGTGACCGATGTCAGAACCAGTGCCGATCTGCGCCATGCGCGCGTGTACGTGAGCGTGCTCGGCGAGGGCGGACGCCCGTCCGAGGCCGGCGAGCGCGAGGCGACGCTCGAGGGGCTGCGCAGCGCGCACGGCTTCCTGCAGGGACGGGTGGCGGGCGAGCTGCGCCTCAAGCGCACCCCGGCGCTCGAGTTCTTCTACGACGACACCACAGACCGTGCGCTGCGGGTGGACGAGCTGATCGATCAGGCGGCCCCCAGTGAGTGACGGCGAGAACCTGATGCTCACGCGCGAGCTGGTGCTCGAGCGGATCCGCGAGGACTCGCGGTTCGTGCTGGCCGCGCACGAGAATCCCGATGGCGACGCGCTGGGGTCGCTGGTGGGGATGCAGGGTCTGCTGACGGCGCTCGGCAAGGACTCGGAGATGTTCATCGCGCCCGCCGATCTGCCGCTCCCGATCGAGTACCGCATCTTCTCGCTCGAGGGCCTGATCCAGGCGCCGCCCGCGGACATCGCCGGACGGACGGTGGTGTTTCTGGACTGCGGCAACATCGACCGCAACTCCGCGAGCGTGCTGCGCGACGGCAGACACCTCCTGAACCTCGACCACCACCACGACAACACTCGTTTCGGCACGCTCGACTACGTCGTTCCCGGCGCCTCCTGCACCGCGGAGATCGTGTGGGACCTGATGCACGGGCTGGACGTGCGCCCCTCGCCCGTCGTGGCGCAGGCCCTGTATGTCGGGTTGATCACCGACACGGGGCGGTTCATGTACGAGAACACCGGTCCGCGCGCCCACCAGATGGCCGCCGAGCTGATCGAAGCGGGCGTGGACGTGCAGATGGTCTACCGGCAGCTGTATGAGGAGATGCCGCCCGCAAAGCTCGCCCTGCTCACGCTCGCGCTCGCGCAGATACAGCGGTTCGACTCGGGCGAGCTCACGATCGCGGCGCTGAGCGCTGAGGACTTCGACAGGGCCGGCGCCGAAGAGAGCTACTCCGAGGGCATCATCGACCAGCTGCGGGCCCTGCAGGGCACGAAGGTCGCGGCGCTGGTGCGGGAGCTGCGCAGCGGCGAGCGCAAGGGTCAGCACAAAGTCTCGTTGCGCGCCACCGACGACGACGTCGACGTGTCGATCATCGCGCGCGCGCAGGGGGGAGGCGGCCACCGCCGAGCGGCGGGCTTCTCCACCACGTTGGAGCCGGAGGAGCTGATCGCGTTCCTGCGCGGGGCGATCGCCTCGCAGCTGCACGCGACGCCCGACGCCAGCACGGCTGCCACGCTCGCCTGAGGCGTGACGGCGCCCGATGGACGGCGTTCTCCTGATCGACAAGCCGGCGGGAATGACCTCGCACGACGTCGTCGCGGCGGTACGCCGCTCGCTGGGGGGTGTGCGGACGGGGCACGCGGGCACCCTCGATCCGTTCGCGACCGGACTGCTGCTCGTGCTCGTGGGCAGGGCCACAAAATCCCAGCGCGCGATGATGGAGCTGCCCAAGCGCTATCAGACGGTGGCGCGCCTGGGGGCCGTGTCCAGCACGGGGGACACCGAGGGCGAGATAACCGAGACCGGTCGCATGCCCGCGGATCCGCCCGAGCTGCCGACCGGCGAGGTACGCCAGCGCCCGCCCGTCTACTCCGCGGTCAAGATTGAAGGGGAGCGCGCCTACCGGCGCGCTCGTCGCGGCGAGCGCATCGAGATGCCGGAGCGGATCGTGAGCGTATATCGCTTCGAGGAGCTCTGGCGCGAGCAGGCCGTTGCTGCGGACCCCGCCCATCCCGAGCGGCCCGCGCGCGCGGCGCGGGCCGGTTACGAGATCGAATGCGGGTCGGGCACGTATGTGCGTTCGCTGATCGCGGATCTGAACGACGCCTACTGCGTCGAGCTCAGGCGAACGGCCATCGGCCCGTTCGAGGTGAGCGCCGCCGTCGCCCCTCCGCCGCGCGGACAGTCCTGGCGCGATCCTCCGCTGATCGCGCTCGAGGAGGCCCTGAGGATGCTGGCCCTCTAATGTGTGAAGCCGTGAAGATCACCCGCCTGCCCGACGTCGAGCGACGAGACGAGCGCAGCGTCGCGGTTGGGACCTTCGACGGCGTGCATCTGGGGCACCGCGAGGTGATTGGCGGCTCGGACAGCGTGCTCACGTTCGATCCCCACCCCGTCTCGGTGGTCGCCCCGCAGCACACGCCCAGGCTGCTCACGACGCTCGAGCGCAAGGCCGAGCTGATCGCCTCGCTGGGGGTGGGAGAGCTGATCGTGATCCCGTTCGACGCCGACTTCGCCAAGCGCTCGGCCGAGGACTTCGTCAAGGACGTGCTGGTGGGTGCGCTCGGCGCCACGCAGGTCGCGATCGGCGAGAACTTCCGCTTCGGCCACAAGGCGCAGGGCGACCCGCGCCTGCTCTCGGCCGATGAGCGCTTTGCCACCGTCGTGCACCCGCTGCTGGAGGTGGATGGGGAGATCGTCTCCTCGAGCCACATCCGGGGCCTGGTGCTGGCCGGAGAGGTGCACGAGGCCAATCAGCTCCTCGGCAGCCCGTTCCAGCTGCGCGGCGAGGTGGTCCAGGGCGACAGGCGCGGGCGCGAGCTTGGCTTTCCGACCGCGAACCTCATCCCCGGGGAGGCGCTCGCGTGCCCCGGCCACGGCGTGTACGCCTGTCTCGCCGACGGCCGTCCGGCCGCGGTGAGCATCGGCGTGCGGCCCACCTTCAAGACCGGCAGGGGCGAGCTGATCGAGGCGTACATACTCGACTTCGAGGGGGACCTGTACGGCAGCCGCCTCAACCTCGAGTTTCTCGAGCGCCTGCGCGGCGAGCGGCGCTTCGCCACGCGCGAGGCGCTGATCGAGCAGATGCACCGCGACGTCGAGCACACACGCGAGATCGTCGCGACTGCTAGCGTAGACGGTCGCAAATGACCGCCATAACCACAGAGCGCAAGCGTGAGATCGCCACCAAGTTCGGGGCCAACGAGAAGGACATGGGCTCCACCAAGGTTCAGATCGCGCTGCTCACCGAGCGCATCAACCATCTGACCGAGCACCTGCGCGAGCAGAGCAAAGACCACCACTCCCGCCGGGGCCTCTTGATGCTGGTCGGGCGCAGGCGCCGCTTCCTGGCCTACCTCCAGCGCCGCGACCTGGAGGGCTACCGCGCGCTCATAAAAGAGCTCGGCCTGCGTAAGTGAGCGCTCTCGTCCCCGGCACGCCCGCGCCGGCCTTCCGGCTGATGCGCGAGGACGGGGAGGGCTTCACCGAGGAGGATCTGCAGGGCGAGAAGACGATGCTCGTCTTCTACCCGTTCGCCTTCAGCCTGGTGTGCACCGACCAGCTGCAGCTGTATGAGGCCGTGCTCGGCGAGGTGGCCGAGCGGGGCGCGACGCTGTACGGCGTCTCCTGCGATTCCGTCTATTCCCAGATTGCGTTCAAGGAGAAGCTGGGCGTCAGCAGCAAGCAGCTGTCCGACTTCGAGCCCAAGGGCGCCGCGTGCTCCGCGTTCGGGGTGCTCCACGCGGGCGGCTTCGCAGAGCGCGCACTGATCGCGATCGGCCCCGACGCGATCGTGCGCTGGAGCTTCCAGGCGCCGTCGCCCGGCGAGCTGCCCGGCGTGGAGCTGCTGCGGGAGGGTCTCAGCGCCCTCTGACAGCGGGCTCGGACCCGGTTCCTCGGCCCACCGCGGGGGCTCGGCGGACGGCGCCCCGGTTCCTCAGCCCACGTTCGCTAAGCTCGGTCCGTTCGGATACGAGAAAAAGAAAACGGACCGCCGACCGACGGGCGGAACAGGAAGGCAGTGAATATGAGTAGTGATGCCGTTACGCGGGTCTCCGTGACGATTGCGGGCAGCGAGATCTCGCTCGAGACCGGCAGGATGGCCAAGCAGGCCTCCGGAGCAGTGGTGATTCGCCAGGGCGACACCATGGTCCTTGCAACCGCCGTCGCCGGATCTGTACGCGACGTGGACTTTCTCCCCCTGACGGTGGATGTGGAGGAGCGCATGTACGCCACCGGGAAGATCCCCGGATCCTTCTTCAAGCGCGAGGGTCGCCCGGGAGAGAAGGCGACGCTGACCGCTCGCATGATCGACCGCCCCCTGCGGCCCCTCTTCCCCAAGGACTGGCGCTACGACACCCAGCTCGTGGCGATCCCCCTGTCCATCGACCACATCCACCCCTACGACATCCTCGCCATGAACGGCGCCAGTGCCGCGGTGATGATCTCCGACATCCCGTTCCCGACGCCCGTGGGCGCGGTGCGGATCGGCAAGATCAACGACGACTTCGTCGTGAACCCCAGCGAGGAGGACCTCGTCTCCGCCGACGGCACCAGCGGCGACTCCGAGGGAGGGTCCGAACTCGACCTGATCGTGGCGGGCACCGAGGACGCCATCCTGATGGTCGAGGCCGGCGCCAACGAGATCCCCGAGGCCGAGATCCTCGATGCCCTCGACATCGCACACGCGGAGATCAAGAAGCTGTGCGCGATGCAGCGGGAACTCGCCGAGAAGGTCGGCAAGACGAAGAAAGTGTTCGAGACGATCGGCGTGGACCCCGAGATCCTCGAGGCGATCCGCGACTCGCACGGCCGTGAGCTCGACGACGCGACCCAGGTCGAGGACAAGCTCGAGCGCCAGGACGCGACCGCCGCGGTGGAGAGCGCCGTTCTCGAGCAGTATGCCCCGCCGGCGCCGGACGGCGCATCCGAGGATCAGCTGCGCGCCGCCAAGGAGCGCCGCGCCGCGGCCCAGCTCGCCTTCGACAAGCTCGAGAAGTCGATCATCCGCGAGCGCATCGCCATCCACAAGAAGCGCCCCGACGGTCGCGCCGAGAACGAGATCCGTGACATCTCCATCGAAGTCGGCGTCACGCCGCGCACGCATGGCTCGGCGCTGTTCACCCGCGGTCAGACGCAGGCGCTCAGCGTCGCAGCGCTGGGCACGCTCAAGGAGGAGATGCGCCTCGACACGCTCGGCCTGGAGACCAAAAAGTACTACTGGCACCACTACAACTTCCCGCCGTTCTCGGTGGGAGAAGCGGGCCGCATGGGCGGGGTCAAGCGCCGCGACATCGGTCACGGAGCGTTGGCCGAGCGGGCACTGACGCCGATGGTGCCCTCGATCGAGGAGTTCCCCTACTCGATCCGCGTCGTCTCGGACATCCTCGAGTCCAACGGGTCATCCTCGATGGCGTCGGTGTGCGGCTCCTCGCTTTCCCTGATGGACGCGGGCGTGCCGATCAAGCGCCCGGTCGCCGGGATCGCCATGGGGCTGATCAAGGAGGGCGACGACTACATCGTCCTGACCGACATCGCGGGCGTCGAGGACCATCTGGGAGACATGGACTTCAAGGTGGCCGGGACCGAGCGCGGCATCACGGCGCTGCAGATGGACATCAAGATCTCAGGCGTCACGTTCGACATCCTGCGCGACGCGCTCACCCAGGCCAACGCCGCGCGCACGTTCATCCTGGGCAAGATGGCCGAGGCCATCGACGGTCCACGCGCGCAGCTCAGCCAGTTCGCGCCGCGCATCCAGACGATTCAGATCGATCCGTCCCAGATCGGCCTTCTGATCGGAAAGGGCGGCGAAACGATCAGGGGCCTGTCAGAGGAGTTCGAGTCCCAGATCGACGTCAACGACGACGGCCAGGTGCTGGTGTACTCGGCCAACGGCGAACTCGGCGACGCGCTGGTGGAGCGGGTGCGCATGATGATGAAGGAGGTCGAGGTCGGCGACGAGTACCTCGGCAAGGTGGTCAAGACGACGACCTTCGGCGCGTTCATCGAGCTGGCCAAGGGCACCGACGGACTGCTGCACATATCCAACGTCTCACCCGGTCAGCGCGTTGAGACCGTCGAGGACGTGCTCAACAAGGGCGATGAGGTCAACGTGCGCGTGGTCGAGGTGGACCGCGAGCGCGGCCGCATCGGCCTGCGGCTCACCCACGACCCCGACATCGCGGGCAAGTCCGTCGAGGAGCTCGCCGGCGTCGGCACAGGCGGCGCAGGAGGAGGTCGCGCGCCGCGCGAGGGCGCTGCGCGAAACGGCCGTGAGCGCTCCGGGCGTGGTCCCCGCCGTGAGGGGGAGCGAGGCTCCTCGCGCTCGCGTCACGGGCGCGATCGCGACTGAACTCTGAGGGGCTAATGCCCGAGGAGCATCGCACCACCACGCTGGACTCCGGCGTGCGAGTCGTCACCGAGCGCGTCCCCAGCGTGCGCTCGGTGGCGCTCGGTTTCTGGATCGCCACCGGCTCGGCGGCGGAGGCGCAGAGCCAGGCGGGGATCTCCCACCTGCTCGAGCACATGCTGTTCCGGGGGACCGACCGCTATGGGTCGGAGGAGATCGACCAGATCTTCGACGCGATGGGGGCTGAAGTGAACGCGGGGACCGACAAGGAAGCCACTTCCCTGTACACGCGCGTGCTGGATCGCCACCTCGAGCGCGCGTTCGACGTGATGGCCGACATGGTCTGGCGTCCGCGCTTCGGCGAGCTCGAGGCCGAGCGGGAGGTCGTGCTGGAGGAGATCGCGATGTATGAAGACGATCCGCAGGACAGGGTGTTCGACCTGCTGGGCGAAGCCGTCTTCGGCTCGCACCCGCTGGGGCGACCGGTGATCGGCACCGCAGCGGTTGTCGGCGCCGCCACACGCGAGCAGCTGCGGGCCTTTCACGCGGAGCGCTACCTGCCCCAGAGCATCGTGGTGGCGGCCGCCGGGTCGGTCGATCATGACGCGCTGGTGGAGATGACCCGCGCCGGCGAGGGCGCGCGGGCGAACGGCTCGGAGGGACCCTCTCGAGCGAGCCCGCAGCGCCGTGCCCGCGCTGGGGCTGCTGCCCGACTTCCAGCGGCGCGTCAGCTTCCTCGAGAAAGACACCGAGCAGTACCACGTGTGCATCGGCGGGCCGGGAATGGCGCACGACGACGAGCGCCGATTCGCCATGCGCGTGCTCGAAGGCGTGCTGGGGGGGACCTCGTCATCCAGGCTCTTTCAGGAGGTGCGTGAGCGCAGGGGGCTTGCCTATTCGGTGTTCTCATTCTCCAACCTGTACGCGCGCACCGGCGAGGTCGGGCTGTATGTGGGAACCCGCCCTGAGAATCTGGAGGAGGCCCTGTCGGTGGTGGCGGCCGAGCTCGAGCGGTGCGTGGAATATCCCGCCGACGACGGAGGAGCTCGTGCGCTCGCGCGAGAACCTGAAGGGCCGCGTGGTGCTGTCGCTGGAGTCGACGGGCGCCCGTATGAGCCGGCTGGGAGCATCCCTCTTGAACCAGCTGCCGATCCTGGCCGTGGACGAGGTGATCGAACGGATCGACTCGGTGGGCATCGCCGATCTGAGCGAGCTCGCGCTGGAGCTGTTCACCGCGCCGGAGCTGTCGGTGGCGTGCGTCGGCCCCGACCAGGAGGCCTTCAGGGCGGCGATCGAGCCGTTGGGCGGTTCATCGCCGGTCGCTCCGCGGGCGAACGACGACGCACCCGAAGAGGTCACGGCATAGACGCCGGCGCGATGATCCGGGTGGCGGTCGCAGGCGCGGCGGGACGGATGGGCGAGACGGTGTGCGCGGCGGTCGAGGGCGCCGCGGACATGGAGCTCGTCGGGCGCGCTGACCCGCTGCTCGGGACGACGCTCGAGGAGGTGCTTTCAGACGCCGAGGTCGTCGTCGACTTCACGCGGCCGGACACCGCCCTCGAGAACGCCCTGGCATGCGTCCGCGCCGGCGTGCACGTCGTGATCGGCACCACCGGGTTCGACCCCGCCCCGCTGAAGGAGGCGCTCCGGGCACAGGGGCGAGGAGGCGCGAACGTGATCATCGCTCCGAACTTCGCGATCGGCGCGGTGCTGCTGATGCGCTTCGCCGCCGAGGCGGCGGAACACATGGCGAAGGCCGAGATCGTCGAGCTGCATCACGACGGCAAGCTCGACGCCCCGAGCGGCACGGCGGCGCGCACTGCGGAGCTGATGGCGGCCGCGAGCGGTCACGAGCCGCCCCCGATCCACTCCGTGCGCCTGCCGGGACTGGTGGCGCACCAGGAGGTCATCCTCGGCGACATCGGCCAGACGCTCACCATCCGCCACGACACGATCGGACGCGAGTCGTTCATGCCGGGCGTGCTGCTCGCCGTGCGCAGGATCGGCAGCCTTCAGGAGCCGTTCGTGGTCGGGTTGGAGAGCCTTCTGTTCTGAGGGACGACCCGATTTAGCGGGAGATGGCTTCAGACGCCACCTCTTGCGAGCCGCGTGTTCAAGCTTCTCCTCCTTCCTCGATGAGGGGATCGGCCGGCACGAGCTAGCTACCCCTACCGGCCCGACCGAAACGACTCGCAGCCTCCTGGGGGGGCGAAGACTGCGAGCGAACTTATGGCGGTTCCCCTCACGGGGTTCCTGGGAGGTAGGCCAAGCCCCGCGAAACGAAGTGCGAGACCGTGCCTGGAGGAGGCTCTACCCGGTCAAATCGCTCCTAAACAGAGCCCCCGCGTTCGCCGTGCGCTCGTGCACGAAGAAAAACGCCCCCGGGGGGTGGGGGCGCTTTCCTCTTTCAAACGCGCAGACCTCTGCGTATTTGCGCTGGCTCCTCCTACCAGCCGCGAACGACCTTACAGTCCCCGTGCACGGCCAGCAATAGCCCAATCGGCCTACGCGAGAGCGGCTAGAGCAAGATGCCGGCGCTGACCTGGGGTACGGATTGATGGATACTCGCCGCATGATGTCCGAGGAGTCCACGACCCCCGACCTGGTCGAGCTGACCCGACAGTCGATGGAGGCTTCCAACCGTCGCGAATTTGACGCGTCTGCGACCAAGTTCGCCCCCGACGCCGTGTTTGACGTCACATCGGTTGGCCTGGGCCGATTTGAGGGTGCCACGGCGATACACGGCTATCTCGCCGATTGGTACAGCTCCTACGAGAAGCAGGAGCTTCGTGAGTGGGAGGGACGCCACCTCGGCGGCGGCGTTGTGTTCGTCGTGGCTCTCTTCGAGGCTCAACCGCGTGGCAGTCAAAGCAGGGTGCGGGAACGATGGGCCTTCACGTTGACCTGGGCGGGGGAAGCGATCACTCGCGTTGTTGCGAGTCGAGACATCGACGAGGGCCGTGCCGCCGCCGAACGCCTCGCCGAGGAACGGGGGTAGGCGATGTCGCAGGACAACGCGGAGGTCGTGCGAGCCGCCCTGGCAGTCTGGGCTGAGCCTGGCGGGCTGGAGGCTCTGGCTCGCGGTGAAGGCGGCGCAGACCGTTGAGGCGGGCGGGGATCCTCGCGGCGATCACGGTTGTCGCGGTACTCGTCGCGGGCTGTGGCGCCGCGCAGACGCCGAAGAGGCCGGGCCGTGCGCGCCCGCATGGGTTGAGTGTTGAAGTAGCAACGCTCCTGGCAGGCATCCCGCAGCACGGAGAGACCCTGGGCGACCGCACGGCCCCGGTGACGCTCGCCTACTTCGGGGACCTGCAGTGCCCGTTCTGCGGGCAGTTCACGCTCGGCGCGCTGCGCCCGCTGATCCAGCGCTACGTGCGCAGCGGCAGGCTGAGGATCGAATACCGCTCGTTGCAAGACGGCCACGCGGAGCCCGGCCGTCTTCAGAACACAGCAGCTGGCGGCGCTCGCGGCCGGCAGACAGAACAAGCTGTGGAACTTCATCGAGCTCTTCTACCACCAGCAGCGCAGAGAGAATTCGGGCTATGTCACCGAGCGCTACCTGCAGGGGCTCGCCCAGCAGGTGAGCGGGCTGAACCTCCCCGCCTGGACGGTCGCGCGCAACGACCCCAAGCTGACCGGCATGCTCTCGGCCGACGCACAGGCGGCCAGCGGTGTGGGCGCCACCGGTACCCCGGCCTTTCTGATCGGCGACACCGGCGGGACGTTTCAGACGTTTCAGCCGGGGACCTTGACCAGCGTGCTGCCCTACGCCGCCGCCACCGAGCAGCTGCTGCGAGCGGATCGGCGTCGCCGTCTGGGCAGCCCGCGCGCGGACAGAGCCTAGCGCTGCCGGCTGACCCGCCGGCAGTTGACGGGCATGTCGGCCTCGACGCGCCGGGGCAGCCTGTCACTCCGTGGGCGGGTGCGCGTGGAATACTGCAACCCATGATCGAGCTCGGCACCATCCTGACGGCGATCGTCACGCCCTTCGATGCGGGCGGGCGGGTCAACGAGGAGGCGTTCGTCGCGTTGATGCACCACCTCGCCGAGAACGGCTCGGACGGGTTCGTGGTGGCGGGCACGACCGGCGAGGCCGCCACGATGACCGGCGAGGAGCAGCTCGGGCTGATCGAGCTGGCGGTCACCGAGCGCCCGCCGGGCAAGACGATCGTCGCCGGCACGGGCACCAACGACACCCGCCTGGCGGTCTTCCTGACAGAAGGGGCCACGGCCGCGGGCGCCGACGCGATGCTGTCGGTGACGCCCTACTACAACAAGCCGAGCCGCCTTGGCATCAAGCGCCACTACGAAGCGGTGGCGATGGCCACGGACAAGCCGACCCTGCTGTACAACATCCCCGGGCGCACGGCCACGAACATGCCGGTGGACCTGCTGGCGGAGCTGGCGCAGATCGATGGGATCGAGGGGGTCAAGCAGGCCAATGCCGAGGAACTGCGGCCGATCGACGGGCTGGCGCTGTACGCCGGCGACGACGGCACGTTCGCCCGTACATTGGACATGGGCGGTGCCGGAGGAATTCTGGTGGCGAGCCACATCGTCGGCAACGAGATGCGCCGGATGGTGGACGAGCCCGAGCATCGGGCGGAGATCGACGCTTCGCTCCAGGATGTGTACGAGACGCTGTTCATGACCTCGAATCCGACCTGCACGAAGGCCGCGCTGAACCTGCTCGGCCACGACGTCGGCGGCCTGCGCCTCCCGCTCGTGGAGGCCACCGATGAGGAGCTCGCGGCCGTGCGCGCGATGCTCGAGCGACACGATCTGCTCGCGCGCAACGGGACTTCGCCGTCGCCGGGCGATCGAGCTGTGGGTCCATCGTCACCTCAGGCCGCCGCGCCGTCATTTCAGAGCCCCGGCGCGTGAGCTCACTGCGCGTCCTACCGCTCGGTGGGCTTGGGCGAGATAGGCAAGAACATGACCGTCGTCGAACACGACGGGCGCATCGTGGTGGTGGACGTGGGACTGCGCTTCCCGACCCCGGAGATGGTCGGCATCGACCTGGTCCTGCCCGACTTCGCCTACCTGCGCGAGCGGGCGAGGGACATCGAGGCGATCGTCATAACCCACGGCCACGAGGATCATCTCGGCGCGCTGCCCTGGGTCCTGCGCGAGCTCGGCGACAGCCACCTGCCACCGGTCTACGGCGGCGCGCTCACGATCGCGATGGCGCGCTCGAAGCTCGACGAGCACAAGCTGCGCGACGTCGAGCTGAACGAGGTGGACACGGCAGACACGCTCGAGCTGGGGCCGTTCTCGGTCGAGCTGGTCCACATGACCCACTCGATCCCCGATGCGAGCGCGGTGGCCCTGGGGACATCGCTTGGCACCGTGCTGATCACGGGCGACTACAAGTTCGACCAGACCCCCGTGGATGGCCCGCCCGCCGACGTCTCGCGCCTGGCCGAGCTGGGCCGGGAGGGCGTGCTGCTGCTGTGCGGAGACTCGACGAACGTCGACCGCCTCGGCTTCTCGACCTCGGAGTCGGTCGTGGGCCCGCACCTGGAGGACGTGTTCGCCCACTGCGAGGGGCGGATCGTGGTCACGAGCTTCGCGTCGAACATCCACCGCGTCCAGCAGGTCGTCGACGCGGCCGCGGCGCTCGACCGCAAGGTGGCGCTGGTCGGCCGCTCGATGCGCAAGAACGTCGGCATCGGCAGGACGCTCGGCCACATCGAGATCCCCGACGGCATGCTCGTCGGCCCGCGCGAGATCGAGGATTTCCCCGACGAGCGCGTGGTGATCATCTCGACCGGCTCCCAGGGCGAGCCGCTGTCGGCGCTGCGCCGCATGGCCTACCGCGACCATCGCCAGGTGCAGCTGCGCCGGGGCGACACCGTCGTCTTCTCGGCCACCCCGATCCCCGGCAACGAGCGCGCCGTCAACGAGACGATCGACCGCCTGTACCACATCGGCTGCGAGGTCGTGACCACCCGCGACGCTCCCGTGCACGCCTCCGGGCACGGCTACGCCGAGGAGGTCAAGCTGATGCTGAACCTCGTCAAGCCGCGCTACGTGATGCCGTTCCACGGCGACTTCAAGCGGCTGCGGCTGCACTCCCAGCTCGCCGAAGCCGTGGGCGTGGCGCCGGAGGACATCTTCCAGGGCGAGAACGGCCTCCCGCTCGACATCGACGAGCGCCGCGCGCGCTTCGGCGAGCCCGAGCAGTCGGGAATGATCTTCGTGGACGGCGTCGAGATCGGCGACATGGCCGATGTCGCCCTGCGCGATCGGCGCATGCTGTCCGCGGACGGAATCTTCATCGTGGTGGTCACGATCGCCGAGCAGGACGGGCACTCGGTCGCCGATCCCGAGGTGATCTTCCGCGGCGTTCCGTTCCTCGACGAGGCCGATGAGCTGCTCGAGGAGATCCGCTCGACCGTCGACTCCACGCTCCGCCGGGCGGCCAAGGAGGAGATCCACGACGTGGACCAGCTCCAGCAGATGCTGCACGACGATCTGGCGAAGCTAGTCTATGACCGTCTCAAGCGGCGACCGATGGTGCTGCCCGTCGTCGTCGAGGTTTGACGCCGTCGGCAGACGCACCACGAAGCGGGCGCCGCTGCCCGCTTCCGCCGTCTGCAGGGTGACCGTGCCGCCGTGGGACTCGGCCACGGCGCGCACGATGGCAAGGCCGAGACCGAAGGAGCCGCCGCGGTCCCCGGCGCCGCGGACGAAGCGCTCGAACAGGCTCTCCGCCAGCTCGGGGGGCACGCCGGGTCCGTCGTCCTGCACGATGAGCATGGCCTGGCCGTCTGCGGCGGAGGTCCAGACGCGGATCTTGGTGCCCGGCGGCGTGTGGCGCAGGGCGTTCTCGATCAGGTTGATCGTGAGACGGTGGAGCTCGTCGCGTGCAGCCTGCACGATCACGGGGTGGACGTCGAGCACGATCTCGTGCTCGCCGCTGACCGGCCCGAGCTCGCTGGCCGCTTCCACGACGATCTCCGCGAGGTCGCATGGCTCGCGCGGAACGACGCGCCCGACGTCGGTTCGTGCCAGCAGCAGCAGGTCGGCGACCAGGCGGCGCATGCGCTGGGAGGAGCGGAGCGCCGAGCGCGCCGCATCGCCCTGATCGCCGTGCAGCGATTCGGCGAGCAGCTCCAGGTTGGCGAGCACGCTCGTAAGCGGCGTGCGCAGCTCGTGCGAGGCGTCGGCGACGAACTGGCGCTGGCGGGCCAGCATCGACTCGGTTTCGGTACGCGCCGCGTCCAGCTCGTGGAGCATTCCCTCGAGCGTGCGCGCCAGCTCGGCCACCTCGTCATCGGCCAGGGGCTGGGGCACGCCGCGGGACGGGTCGCGGGTGCGCGTGATCTCCTCCGCGGTGGCGGTGAGCTCGGCGATCGGTGCCATGGCCCGGCGCGCGATCATCATCCCGGCCAGCAGCGCCAGGGCCGTTCCGGCGAGAACCCCGAGCAGCAGGAACAGCTCCACGCGCGCCACGGTCGCCTCGGTGTCGGAGATGCGGCGCCCGTACTGGATGATCATGCGGCCGATCGGCTCGTCGGTGCCGTACACGCGCACCTCCGCGGGGCGGCTGAGCACGCGGTAGCCGTTGACGGTCCGCGGCTCGGCCTGGGGGGGCCCGAGCGACACCGTCTTCCGCGTGGGTTCCTGCGCGACGAGCGTGCCGCCGAGCGTGAAGATCTTGATGACGGCGTGATCGGACGGCGAGGCGAAGTCCGCCAGCGGCGGCTGGATCGTCACGATCTGGTAGTTGGTGGGGTCGACTTTGATGCTCAGCTCGGAGGGGAGCTGGTTGGCGGTGTCGGTTACCTGGTGGTTGAAGTCCGAGCGCACCCGGTGCACGGTCAGCGAGCCGATCGCGACCGCGAACCCGCAGAGGATCACGAACGTCAGGAGGGCCGAGACGCCCGCCAGGCGCACCCGGATCGGGAGCCGGTCGAAGCTGGCCGAGAGGGGCACGATGGAGCGCCGCGGGGCGCGAAGGAGCTTATGCGCGAAGGACGTAGCCGGCTCCCCTGATCGTGTGCAAGAGGCGCGGCTCGTCCTCCGCCTCGAGCTTGCGCCGCAGGTTGGAGACGAAGACCTCGATCGTGTTGGTGGTGGAGAACGGGTCATAGCCCCACACCTCGTCGAGCAGGCGCTGGCGGGAGATGACGATGCGCTCGTTGCGCATGAGGTACTCGAGCAGCTCGAACTCGCGCTGGGTGAGCTCGATCGAGCGCTCACCGCGGATCACCTCGTGGGTGTCCGCGTTCAGGGACAGGTCGCCGACGCGCAGCGGCGCCGAGCCGCGTGGCGGGCGCCGGCGCAGCAGGGCGCGCATGCGCGCGAGCAGCTCCTGGCGCTCGAACGGCTTGAGCAGGTAGTCGTCGGCCCCGGCGTCGAGTCCCTCCACGCGCGATTCCAGGGCGTCGCGGGCGGTGAGGATCAGGATCGGCACGTCGTCTTCGGCGCGCAGCGCCTTCGCGACCTCCACTCCGTCGAGCTCGGGCAGGCCGAGGTCGAGGATCACCAGATCCGGCATGAACGAGCGTCCCTGCTCGAGCGCCGTGCGCCCGTCGGCGACGGCGCGCACCTCGTAGCCCTCCATGCGCAGCGAGCGCTGGAGTGCCTGGGCGATGTCCTCGTCATCCTCCACGACGAGAACGCGTGGTGCGCGGGAGAAGTCGTTCATTGTCTTTATGTAGCTGTGGGCGCTAAAGCGATGGTAAGGCCCCAGGGCAGGTTACGGGGGTTCGACGTCGAAGTTGCGCTGGATGGCCGCCACACGAAAGCGCGCGAAAGCGCGCGCGCCCGCCGCGAGAGGAAGGCCGCGAACGCGCCCGCAGCCGCGCCGGCGCAGACGCGCCCGCGGGCTCTCGGACCTGAGGCTCTCGCTTGCGCGGGTGCGCCCGCGCCTGCCGGTCCTCGACCAGCGCGGGCGGGACGTGCTCGGGCTTGCACTCGTGGCGATCGGCGTGTTCATGGCGTTCGTCCTGTACGGCGACTGGAACGGGGGAGGCGCCGGGCATGGCCTCGCGGTGGCGCTCGGCTGGACGCTCGGGCGAGCCCGGGTGCTGGCGCCGGTGACGCTCGTGGTGGGAGGTGGCGTGCTGCTGCTGCGCCCGGTGCTGCCCGCACTCAGGCCCCTGCGTGCAGGCGTGATCTGCCTGTTCGCCGCTGTCACGCTCGCGCTGGCGGCGGGCACGCTCGGTGTGAGCTCAGCTCCCCGCGGTGGCGATGCGGCCTGGACGTCGGCCTATCTTCAGGCGCACGGCGGGGTCGCCGGCGAGGCGCTCTTCCAGACGACCCATCCGCTGGTGCAGGGCCTCGGGGTCGGCATCCTCGTCGTGTTCCTTCTGCTCGTCGGCGTGATCCTGCTCACCGGAGCCTCGCTCGCGGGCGCGATCCGCGCGACCGGCAGCGGTCTCGCCGACACGACCCGCATGGTGCGAACGCTCTCGGATGGGCGCGCAGCCGGGCCGGCCGAGCGCGTGCCGCGTGCGAGCGCTCTTGAGGCGGCGGCGGACTCCGCCGCCGAGCGGGTCGTGGTGTCAGTCCCCGAGCCCGCTCGCCGAGGAGCTCGTCGTGCGATCCACCCACGTCGAGGGTCCATCGCAGGAGGACAGGGCGCAGCTCGAGGACCCGCTGGAGGATGGCGCCGATAGCGACCCCGTGGAGACCGTCGGCGAATCGGCCGAGAGCGGTCAGGAGGGCGAGCAGGAGGAGATCTCCGGGGTCGCCCACGCCGATCCGGCCTCGCTCACCCCGCAGGGCAGGCTCCGCGACGCCGTGACCGAGGACCCCGACTTCGCCTGGGAGCTGCCGAATGCCGGCAAGCTCTTGACGCGTTCGACCGGCGAGCAGGCGCGCCCGGACACCGCCGGGCAGGAGCGGATCGCGACGAGCCTGGTCGAGGCGCTGGGGCACTTCGGCGTCGAGGCCAAGGTGATCGGCACCGTCGCGGGACCCCACATCACGCGCTATGAACTGCGGCTGGCGCCGGGGACGAAGGTCGCGAAGGTGGCCCAGCTGAAGGACGACCTGGCGTATGCGCTGGCGGCGACGGACATCCGCATCCTCGCGCCGATCCCGGGCAAGCAGGCGGTGGGCGTGGAGGTGCCGAACGCACACAGGCGGATCGTGAAGCTCGGAGACGTCTTCCAGGAGCCGCCGAAGGACTGGTCGCCGCTGACGGTCTGGCTGGGCAAGGACGTGGCGGGCAAGGCGATCGGCGCCGATCTGGCGAAGATGCCCCACCTGCTGGTCGCCGGCACGACGGGCGCCGGCAAGTCGGGCGCGATCAACGCGATGCTCTCGAGCGTGCTCCTGCGGGCGACGCCCCACCAGGTGCGGTTGGTCCTGGTGGACCCCAAGCAGGTCGAGCTCAACCACTACGAGTCGATCCCCCATCTACTGACGCCGGTGATCACGAGTCCGCGGATGGCGGCCAACGCGCTGCAGAACCTGGTGAAGGAGATGGAGCAGCGCTACGGGATCATGTCGCTGGCGCGCACCCGCAGCCTGCTCGAGCTGAACCGGGCGCGAGCCAAGCGCGGAGAAGCGCCGCTGCCCTACATCCTGTGCGTGATCGACGAGCTCGCGGACCTGATGATGGTCGCTCCCGCCGATGTCGAGGACTCGATCATCCGTCTGGCACAGAAGGCGCGGGCGGTGGGAATCCATCTGGTGCTGGCGACCCAGAGCCCTCGGGTGGACGTGATCACGGGGATGATCAAGGCGAACGTGCCCTCGCGGATCGCCTTCTCGGTCTCCTCGCAGACCGATTCGCGGGTCATCCTCGACCACAACGGCGCCGAGTCGCTGCTCGGCCAGGGCGACATGCTGTTCAGCCCGGTGGGGAGCTCGCGGCTGCAGCGCATCCAGGGCGCCTACATCGACGAGGCCCAGATCGCCAAGTTGACCGACCTGTGGCGCCGCCAGGGCGAACCGGAGCTGCGCGAGGAGCTTCTGGAGAAGGTCGAGCCCGAGGCGCCCGAGGAGGCAACCGGGGAGTTCGACCCCGACGAGGACCCCCTGCTCGGGGACGCGATCGCGCTGGTCGCCGAGATGCAGACGGCCTCGACCTCGATGCTGCAGCGACGCCTGCGGCTCGGCTACACGCGGGCGGGTCGCCTGATCGACATGCTGGAGCGCCGGGGAGTGATCTCGGGCTATGAGGGATCGAAGCCCCGCCAGGTGCTGGTCACCGAGGCGGACCTGCCGCGGGTGCTCGCGGCGCTCGGTGACCCTGCGGGCACACCAAGCGACTAGCCTTCGGCGGAGATGCCCGAGATCGGTGAAACGCTGCGAGAAGCGCGTATGCGCGCGCGTATCGACGTGTCGGAGATCGAGGCGCAGACGAAGATCCGCGCCAAGTATCTGCGCGCGCTGGAGAACGAAGAGTGGGGCCTGCTGCCCGGCCCGACGTTCGTGAAGAGCTTCCTGCGCACGTACGCCCAGGCCCTGGGGCTGGACGGGAAGGCGCTGGTGGAGGAATACCGGGTGAGCCACGAGGGTCTCACCGATGCGGCACTCGAGCCGATCGTCTCGAGCCCACAGCACAAGCGATCGCACGCGCCCGGTGCAGGACGGGCTCCGTCGGGCCCCTCGCGCGGCTACATGGTGGTCGTGGGCGTGGTGGCGCTGTTGATCGTGCTGCTGATCGTGGGTCTGCTCACCGGCGGGGGCAGTTCTGCCAAACACACCGAAAGCACCGCCGCTGCTCGACCCGGTCACGCCGCCCACGCCCGCCACGGCTCCGGGCAGGCCGCGCGCTCCACCGCCCCGCGGTCGACCACGCTGACGCTGTCGCTGCGGCCGTCCGCGGCGGTGTACGTGTGCCTGCTCGGCGATGGCGGGCGCAAGCTGATCGCAGGGACCGAACTGAAGGCGGGCGCCAACACTCCCACCTTCCACGCCAAACACTTCGAGATCACGCTGGGGAACAGCTCGGTGACGATGGTGATCGACGGGCGCGACAGGACGGTGCCGCCCTCGAGCCAGGCGATCGGATATTCGATCACGAAGGCCAACGGCCGCCGGCCGTTGACGGCGGGTCAGCTGCCGACCTGCCAGTGAGCGTACGTGCGGGCATAGTGGTCACGGGCACCGAGGTGCTCAGCGGCAGGGTGAGCGACCGCAACGGTCCATGGCTGGCAGAGCGGCTGCGCGAAGTGGGGGTGGACCTCGCCTACACGACGGTCGTGGGTGACCGCCCCGAGGACATGGAGACGGCGCTGCGGTTCATGGCCGAGCAGGGCATGGGCCTGATCGTGACGAGCGGCGGCCTGGGACCCACCGCGGACGACCTCACCGCCGAGGTGGTGGGACGGTTTCAGGGCCGCGAGATGGTGTTCGACGAAGCGCTCGCGGGGCGGATCGCGGAGATCGTGAAGCCACTGTTGAAACGCTGGCCGAACCTCGATCAGGAGGCGATCCGTCAGGCCAACCGCAAGCAGGCGACGATCCCCGCCGGCGCGGCGGTGCTCGAGCCGGTGGGAACGGCGCCGGGGCTGGTGGTCCCGCCGCGCGAGCGCGACGACCGGCCCGCCGACGGTCCGACGGTGCTCGTCCTCCCGGGGCCGCCGCGCGAGCTGCAGCCCATGTGGGGGCAGGCCGTGGAGACCGAGGCGCTGCGCGCCGCCCTGGAGGGCGCGATCGCCTACCGCCAGCGGATGCTGCGGCTGTTCGGGATCCCCGAGTCGGAGATCGCCGAGACGCTGCGCGTGGCCGCGCGTGAAGGCGTGGAGCTCGAGCGCCTGGAGATCACCACGTGCCTGAAACGCGGCGAGATCGAGGTGGTGACCCGCTACGAGCCCGACGCCGAGAGCATCTATGAGGCGTTCGAGCAGGTCATCGAGCAGCGCCATCCGGACACGCTCTTCTCGCGGGACGGCAGCTCGGTGGACCAACAGGTCGCGGCGCTCCTGCGCGGGGCGGCGCCCGCGGACGCGGGCACCGCGGCGGAGGCGATCCCTCGCGGCGCGGGGGCGCGGCCCGTGCTCACCATCGCCACGGCCGAGTCGTGCACGGGCGGGCTGCTGGCGGCACGCCTGACCGAGCCGGCCGGCGCCTCGGAGTACGTGAAGGGTGCAATCGTCGCGTACTCCAACGAGGTCAAGGTCTCGCACGCAGGCGTCCCCGCGGAGCTGATCGAAGCGCACGGAGCCGTCTCGGAGGAGGTGGCGCAGGCGCTCGCCGACGGGGCGCGCTCGCGCCTGGGCGCGGACGTCGGCGTGGGGGTGACGGGCGTGGCCGGTCCAGGCGGCGGCAGCGAGGAGAAGCCCGTGGGCCTCGTGTGGCTGAGCGTGGCGGCCGGCGTGGGCGGGACCGACACCCACCTGACCCGCTCGGTGAACCTCCCGGGCGGGCGCTCGGATGTGCGCGATCGCGCGACCACGGTGGCGATGCATCTGATCCGCCGTGCCCTGTCGAGCGCCTGAGCGGGACGCTCTAGCATCGCCCGGGCATGTCCCGCGGAGCCACAGCCCGGCTGTTCGTGGCCGTCGAGGTGCCGGCACCGGTGCGCGTGCGGTTGGCCGGATGGGCGCGCAGCGCGGCGGCGGGGCTGGAGTCGGCGGGCAGGGATCGACCCCTGCGCCTGCTCGATCCAGACTCCCTGCACCTGACCATGCTCTTCCTGGGCAGCCGCCCGGTTGACGAGATCGCCGTGATCGGCTCCGCGCTGGAGCGCGTGCGCCGTCGCGGTGGGCGAGCTGTCGGTGGGCGCTCCGCTGTGGCTGCCGCGCGCGCGCCCGCGCTCGCTGGCGGTGGCGATCCACGACGAGGCAGGAGAACTGTCGAGCCTGCACGCCCGCCTGACACGGGCCATCGGCGATGCGATCGGCTCCGAGCCGGAGCGCCGGCGCCTCAGGGCGCACGTGACGCTCGCGCGCACGCGTGGACGGGCGGGGCGTCGCGCCGGGACGCGGAACCCGCTCGGCGAGGAATCTCACCTGCCCGCCACGCCGCAGCTCCGCTTCATCGCCGCGTCAATGACCCTGTACCGCTCCTGGCTTTCACCGGACGGCGCCACCTACGAGGCGATGGCGACGTGCGACCTCTCTCGTCCGGACCCGTGAGCCCGGGCGTGCCTCATCTGCCTTCGTTGCCGACGGCGTTGCAGAGGATGGCCCAGTAGCCGCTCGACAGCGCCTGAGGCGAGGTGCCTTCGCAGCCGGGTTCGGTTTCCGCGCCGCACGAGAAGGAGCCGTCGCTTGCCTGGACGGCGATGCTGCCGTCTTCGCAGACCGCTTCGGCCAGGCTGGAGTTTTCGGTTGATTCGCCGGCACAGACGAGGGACGAGCCGTCGCTCGAGGGCGTGGGGGTCGCCCCGTTTTCGCAGACCGGTTGGGATTCGTCGTCGCAGGAGAAGGAGCCGCCAGCTTCCCGCACGGGAGCGCTGCCGTCTTCGCAGGCCGCTTCATCGAGCACGGCGCCGCTGGGTTTGACGGCGCAGACGAGGGTCGAGCCGTTGCTCGAGAGCACGGGCATCGATCCGTTCGCGCACACCGGTTCAGATTCATCCGCGCACGTGAAGAAGCCTTCGCTTTCCCGCACCGGGACGCTGCCGTCTTCGCAGACCGCCGGGACGTGGCCGGCCGGCGATTTCGCCTTCTTCTTCCTGGCCTTCTTCTTCGCGGCGTGCCGGGAGTGGTGGCCCTTGAGCTTGGCGTGGGCATGGGCCTTGCCCCTGCGGGCGGACGTGGAAGTGTGCCTGGACTGGGCGCATGCACGCGAGCGCCGCCCTGGGGCGGGCCGTGTGGGCGGCCGAGCAGGCGGCCCTGCGCGTGCGGGCGAGCGCCTGCGGCGAGCACACGAGCACGATCACGAGCGTGGCCAGCGAGAGTGCCAGGGCAAGGATCGCTGTGAGGCTGCGGCTGGGAAGGCTGGCGGTCAAGAGAGGCTCCGGGCGTTGCGTGGGCGGGCGGGCTCATCTCATCGTCCGCACGGGCGCATGCGTGAGCGCTGCAGGCGTCTCTGGACGAAGAAATGGAGGAGCAGCCGCCCCGCTCGCGCTGCCGTGCGGCGACGGGGCATACGAACAACTGTTCCGTCCGAAGCGCCCCCTATGTTGCTCAGCTCATCTCGAACCGAGGAGTCAGACCATGTCCGTGACCGACCAGGAGAAGGCCGCCAGGGCGCGCGATGCCGCCCTTCAGGGCGCGCTCACGCAGATCGAGCGCGAGTTCGGCAAGGGTACGGTCATGCGCATGGGCGACGAGGGTGCCCAGGTGCGCTGCGACGCCATCCCCACGGGCGCGCTGTCGCTCGATCTGGCGCTCGGGATCGGCGGCGTCCCCCGCGGGCGCATCGTCGAGGTCTTCGGCCCGGAGTCCTCCGGCAAGACCACGCTGATCTACCACGTGCTCGCCGAGGCGCAGAAGCTGGGTGGAGTGTGCGCGTTCATCGACGCCGAGCACGCGATGGATCCGCTCTACGCCAAGGAGATCGGCGTCGACATCGACGAGCTGCTCGTCTCCCAGCCCGACTACGGCGAGCAGGCCCTGGAGGTCGCCGACATGCTCGTCCGCTCCGGCGCCGTCGACGTGGTCGCGATCGACTCCGTCGCCGCGCTGACCCCGCGGGTGGAGGTCGAGGGGCAGATGGGCGACCAGACCGTGGGAGCGCAGGCGCGCATGATGTCCCAGGCGATGCGCAAGCTCGCCGGCAACCTCAACCGCACGCAGACGCTCTGCATCCTCACCAACCAGATCCGCGAAAAGGTCGGCGTCATGTTCGGCTCGCCCGAGACCCAGCCGGGCGGTCGCGCCCTGAAGTTCTACGCCTCCCAGCGCCTTGACATCCGGCGCATCGAGACGCTCAAGGACGGCACCGAGGCGGTCGGCAATCGCGTGCGGGTGAAGATCGTCAAGAACAAGGTCGCCGCTCCCTTCCGCCAGGCCGAGTTCGACATCGAGTTCGGCAAGGGCATCTCGACCTCGGGCTGCCTGATCGACCTGGGCCTGGAGCACAACATCGTCTCCAAGTCCGGCTCCTTCTTCTCCTACGGCAACGACCGTCTTGGCCAGGGCCGGGGCAACGCCAAGGCCCACCTGGATCAGAACCCGGCGCTGGCGAAGGAGATCAACGACAAGATCTACGCGGCGATGGGCCTGGGTCAGGATCTCGTCACGCCGATCGACCGCGACAAGGATGCGCCGCCACCGATCGCCAGCGAACCGGCGGTAGCAGCCGCCTGAGGGCTCACACGTGCGCGGGCTCTCGCGCCGGCTGTGCGTAGTGGCCGTGCCCTTGGCCACGCTGCTCTTGCCCGCGGGGGCCTCGGCCCACCGGCGCCACCACCTCTCCATGGCCTCGGCCAGGCGGGCGATCACGACCTACGAACGCGACTACTGGGAAGGCCACGGCGTGTGGGTGCGCATCGTCAGGTGCAACCGGAATAACGGCGTAGAGGTGACGTGCACGGCCGAAGCCGTGTCAGCCGAAGGCATGCAGATCTCGACCACCGACTCGGCGACGCTGCTTCCCCAGGACATCATCCGCGTACATCCCGGACGCGTTGAAGAGGTGCTGGTGCTGCAGGGATAGGCCCACGGCCAGCGCCGCGAAGATCGGTCGCAGTCGCATGTTCACACGACCATACTCGGGGCGCTCGGCTTGTTCGACGGACGGGGTTGGCAATGCAAGCGGCTCGCCCAAGTCGCCGTCGAGTAGATCACGGCCGCCCACGCGTGACACGCGGACGATGCCGATCGCTCGGCGCTGTTGCTTGGGCTTCGCTGCTGAGGTTGCCATGATTACTCCGACCCGTTGCGGTTGCCTATGCAGAAGCGCTACCACCTCACGACCTTCGGCTGCCAGATGAACGAGCACGACTCCGAGCGGATGCGGGGCATGCTCGAGTCGCTCGGCTACGCCGAGGCGCCGGCGCGTGAGGAGGCGGATCTGATCCTGTTCAACACGTGCTCGATCCGGGAGTCGGCCGACAGCCGCTTCATCGCACACCTCGGACAGGCCAAGCGGCTGAAGCGCGAACGGCCCGAGAGGGTGGTGGGGGTGGGCGGCTGCTGGGCGCAGTCGGTCAAGGAGGAGGTGTTCGAGCGCTTCCCGTTCGTCGACGTGGCGTTCGGCCCCGGCCAGGTTCACAAGCTCGCGGAGTTCCTCACGAGCGACTCGCTGACCGCGCAGGGCTACTTCGAGTTCGAGGGCTTCACCGGTCATCTGCCGGCGCGCCGGGCGCGCCCGTTCCAGGGCTGGCTTCAGATCAGCGTGGGCTGCAACTGCGCCTGCTCCTACTGCATCGTTCCCTCCACGCGCGGGCGCGAGGTCAGCCGCCCGCCGGGGGAGCTCGTGGCCGAGGTTCGGGCGATGGCCGCGACCGGCGTGCGCGAGGTGACGCTGCTCGGGCAGAACGTCAACTCCTACGGACGCGACCTGCCCGCGCGCGTGAGCTTTGCCGAGCTGCTCGGCGCTGATTGACGGCGTCGAGGGGATCGAGCGAATCCGCTACACGAGCCCTCACCCGAAGGACATGCGCGAGGATGTGATTCGTGCGCACGTGGAGCTTGAGAGCGTGTGCGAGCACATCCACCTGCCGCTGCAGTCGGGCTCGAGCCGGATCCTGAAGGCGATGCGGCGCACCTACGATCGCCGGCGCTATCTGGATCGGGTGGCGTTGATCCGCGAGCACATCCCCGACGCGTCGCTCACGACGGACATCATCGTCGGCTTCCCGGGGGAGACCGAGGAGGACTTCGCGCAGACGCTGGAGGTCGTTCGAGGAGGTCGGCTACGACAGCGCCTTCACGTTCATCTTCTCGCCGCGCCGCGGCACCGAGGCGGCGGAGCTGACGGCCGGTGTCGTGCCTCATCCGGTGAAGGTGGAACGGATGGAACGTCTCCTGCCCGCTCGTTCAGCAGGACGCGCTGGCGCGCGCCCAGCGCTTCCTCGGGCGCACGCTGGAGGTGCTGGTCGAAGGTCCCTCGCGAACCGATCCGGAGCGGCTGCGCGGACGTACGCGTCACAACAAGGTCGTGAACTTCGGTGGCCTGGCAAACCCCGGTGAGCTGACGGACGTGGAGATCACGGCTGCCACCAGCCAGACGCTGGCCGGCGAGGAACGCCTGCTGGCGCGCGCGGCCGGCTGAACCCGCCGCCACCAGCAGACGCCCCGGTGGAGAAGCGTCGCTGGCAGGTGCGGCGTGCCCAGGGGTCCGCGGACCCTGGGCTACTGGTAGGTGGCGCCGGCGGCCGCACCCGGGTAGCTGGCACCCGAGTTCGATCCCGATCCCGGGCCGGACCCGGAGCTCCCGGTGGAGCCGGAGCCCATGTTCGGGCACGGATTTTTCCCGGGCGACCCCGTTTTCGGCGTCCCCGATGGCGGCGCGCCCGATTTGTGGGACGGGGCGGGCGTCGTCGGTGTCGTGGATTGCTTGGTCGAAGCGGCATTGCTCGTACTGGTGGGCGACGCCGCTGCGCCTGCGATACCTGCCACAGCACCCGTCGTGGCGAGCGCACCCACCACCATCGTGGCGCCGAGCATCTTGGATAGGTTCATCGTGCGGACCTCCTGGGGTCGATTGACTGCTTTGCAGCCATGGTCGGTCCCCGGGCTAAGCGTATCCGTAGTCGCGCCTAAGCCCGGTCATAGACGTGTGTAGGGGTTGTGTAAGCGTTTGGGCATTCTTGGCTCTAGCAAGCCAAACAGACCCTCTTTCGACCCCCCTCGGGCCAGGATTCGGGCCCGTCCTGTCGCGATAGAGGACTTGTCCACCCGGAGCGCGAAACTAGACCCGTGCGGTGAGCTCTGCAGGCGCGGTCATCCGCTCGAGGGGGCGAACATCCACGTTGAGCGCAACGGCGATCACCGATGCAAGACGTGCTCCCAGCGGTACCACCGCGACTACTACCAGCGGCGCAAGCTCCACGCCGCGGGCTAGGCTCCGCCGCGCCTGTTGCGTTCTAGCTCCCACGCAATCCTCACGGTACAGTGCGGCGTCTCGGAGGCTGTGGCGATGAGCGACGACATACTCACCCACGAGCAGGCGTTGATGATGCTCAACGGGCACGTAGGCGAGACCGTTTCGGTGTGGCTAACAATGGAACGGCCAATGGGCGATGGATTGGGACGGTTCGGCATCATGCGGATGGCGGGCGAGCTAGGTCATATTCCGGCAGTGGGCGCAAGTGGTTCCGCTGCGACCGTTCTCGAGGACGCGCTTTCGGTCACGTACACGATTGACGGTAGGCCGCTCGTGCTCCCGCCGCTACCGGGCACCGTCAGAGCGCATGAGTCAGGCCTTGAGTGGATGCTCGCCGAGGGTCTCACGTTGCGGATCAACTGGAAAGGTGGTGCGTGATGGCGGCGGGCATCAGACAGCGTCACGGCAACCGTTGCAGCGGCAAGGGGCGCTGCCAGTGCCCGTGGATAGCAGAGGCCTACAGCGTGCGTGACGGAAAGAAGATCCGCAAATCCCTTCCGACGAAAGCGGGCTGCGGTGGCATCGCGCGACGACAGCCGCCCTGCGGTCGGTCAACGGACCATGCGGGCTCCCACGGCCGAGACCCTGCGCGCGGCCTCGGAGGCGTGGCTGGTCGGCGCCGGGGCCGGGACGATCCTCCCGCCGCGGGGCTGCTCGACGCCTACCTGATCCGCGCCGACAGCGACGCTCGGATCGCTCAGGTGGTGGGCTTGTGAAAGCCTTCCACCGCACGAACGCCGGGGAGGCAATTCTGCGCGACGGCTTCGAGGACGGCTCGCAAATCATCGGCGGCCGCGAGTATTGCGGCGTGTGGGTGTCCGAGGCCCCCATCGATGAGGAGTACGGCGCCCAACTGCTCAGCGTCGAGCTGCCCGATGCCGTCTTTGCGGAGTACGAGTGGGGCTTCGCCGCAGGCTACAGGGAGGCGCATGAACCTGGCGCCCGCGAGGCGCTTATCCCGGCCGAGATCCTCAACCGCTTCCCGGTCGAGGTGGGGGCCTAAAACGGCCGTTCGTGCGGCGATTTCGCGCGTAATGCCCGCGGAGCGAGTGGCGCGAGCCCGATCCAGCCGCGGGTAGCCGGGCCTGACGGCCATCCGACAGGTATGCGAACATATGTTCGTGCGCTGGAGCAACCTGACGCTGAACGAGCAGGAACAGCGGCGCCTTCCCGGCTACCGCGACGAGGCGATCGTGCGACGGTTCGACGCGCCCGAGGCACTCGACATCCGCTTCTACGAGGTCCACGCCCGCTCGATCCTCAACCGCGTGCCCGAGCGCTCGCAGATGCCCTTCCGCTGGACGATCAACCCCTACAGGGGTTGCACCCATGCATGTACCTACTGCCTGGCGGGTGACACCCCGATCCTCATGGCCGACGGTAATACCAAGCCGTTGGCCAGGGTGCAGGTGGGTGACGCGATCTATGGGACCGTCCGCGAGGGCGTCTATCGACGCCTCGCCGTGACAACGGTTCGCGCGCAATGGTCGAGCATCAAGCCAGCGTTCCGGATCGTACTTGAGGACGGAACGGAGCTGACCGCCAGCGCAGATCACCGTTTTCTCACCCGTCGTGGCTGGAAGCACGTGATCGGAACCCAGCAGGGACGTCTCCGGCGTGCACATCTCACGCGGGGCAGCAAGCTGATGGGGACCGGGCGGTTTGCCTCCCCTCCGGAGCACTCTTTCGATTACCGCCGCGGCTATCTCTGCGGTCTGATCAAGGGAGACGGCCACGTGGGCTCCTATTCATACGATCGAGTCGGTAGGACGAACGGAGATGTGCACCGCTTCCGTCTCGCTCTCGCAGATATCGAGGCCTTGCGGCGGGCGCACGGATATCTCCTGGATGTTGGCATCGAGACGGACGAGTTCTCGTTCAGCAAGGCCGGGGGTACACATCGAGCGATGACTGCGATCCGCACGTCCGCGCGATCGCAGGTGGACGCAGTGCGAGAGGTCACCGCTTGGCCTCTTGCCCCCACAGATGACTGGCGCAAGGGTTTTCTGGCCGGCATCTTTGACGCGGAGGGGTCATGTGGTCCCCGTGGCGTCATACGTATCTCCAACACGGATCCGGAAATCCTGCAATGGACCGAGCGCTGCCTCCGCCGCTTCGGCTTCGATATCGCAGTGGAGAGGACCGGGTTGCCCAACGGCCTCACCAACCTTCGCGTCAGGGGGGGCCTGCCCGAGAACCTGTGCTTCTTCCATACGACCGATCCAGCGGTCCTGCGAAAGCGCTCGATCGAGGGGCGGGCGGTAAAGACGAGCGCCGATCTAAGGGTGGCTTCGATCGAGCCGCTCGGCAGGGCTGCACGGCTGTATGACATCACGACCGGCAGCGGTGACTTCATCGCAAACGGAGTGGTGAGTCACAACTGCTTCGCTCGTCCCACCCACAAGTTCCTCGACTTCGACGCGGGAAGAGACTTCGAGCGCGAGATCGTGGTCAAGGTCAACGCACCCGAGGTGCTGCGTGTCGAGCTCGCGCGACGTTCGTGGAAGGGCGAGCATGTCGCTCTGGGAACGAACACCGATCCCTACCAGTGGGTAGAGGGGCGCTACCGGCTGATGCAGGGGATCTGGGAGGCGCTGCGCGACGCCGCGAACCCCTGCTCGGTGCTGACGAAGTCTCCGCTCCTCCTGCGAGATCTGAAGCTCATGCTGGAGATCGCCGAGCGCACGAGCATGAGCGCCTGCCTGTCGATCCCGACGCTCGACGAGAAGGCATGGCGGGCCACCGAGCCGCACACCCCCAACCCGCGGGCACGACTTGAGGCGGTGGCGGAGCTCAACCGGGCCGGCATCCCGACAGGCGTGCTGATCGCGCCGCTGATGCCCGGGATCAACGACGCCCCGCACCAGGTTGAGCAGCTGCTGGATATGGCCACCGAGGCTGGGGCCACGAGCATCGGTGGCGTGGCGCTTCACCTACGAGGCGAGGTGCGCGGGGTCTTCATGGACTGGCTCCGCGCCCAGCGTCCCGATCTGGTGCCGCGCTACGAGGAGCTCTACCGCCGGAGCGCCTACGCCCCCCAGAGGGAACGCGAGCGCCTGGCGCGGATGCTGCGCCGCGCAGGAATGCCGAGCGGGTTCAGGCCAATGGGACACGCGGCTGCAGCCCCGGCTTCCGAGGAGCCCTCACGAGCGCTGCTGGGTCAGGGCTCTCTCTTCTAGAGCAGGGGTGCGCTCGACTCGGCCAGCCCCACAGCTTTGAGGGCTTCGTCCGGGTCGGCGTACATCTCCATCCGCGTCTCCATGCCGTCATGCACCGTGTAGACCTGCGCGAACAACATCTCGACGGGCAGTCCGGTCGTCTTGGACCGGCCGCGCTGGCGAACCACGGCGACGACCTTGTCGCCTGCGTCGTGAAGCGCCTCTACCTCGAGTCCCCACTCGCCAAAGGTGGCGGTCCAGTTTGCGATGAAGCCACGCGCCTCCTGGATGCCATTGTAGATCTGCTGCTCCGGCCAGTCGCGGAACTTCGACATGTCCCACACGAAGCCAGGCGCGACGATCTCCTCCAGGAAGTCTCCGGTGGCCTGGCGATGCGCGTAGCCCCGCCGCACAAGCTCGACGTTCTCCTGCGACATCGCCCGTCAAGTATCGCGCAAACGGCTAGATGAAGTCGTTTCCGGTCAGAACGTAGACGAAGGGGACGAACGGGATGATCACAGCGATGCCCCATGCCAGTCTTGTGAAAGCCCAGTCGTCGCGACGGAATGCGAGGTCGACCCAGATCAGCACCATGGCCACGGGGTGCAGGATGCAGAGCAGCAGCTCCGCGACTTTCTTGAGCACTGTGCTTCCTCTCCGTTGGGGCGGCTCAGCCTAGCTAACCGAACAGCAGGCGCGCCGCTCAGCGTTTCCCGCGCAGGGTCCCTTCCATTTCCTTGGCTATTCGGGGCCCGCCCAGCCTGCGCAGGACGTTTGCAGAGATGTCCGGGGCGAGTCCGGCGATGACCGCGCCGCCGCGCTGGGCGAGCGATGCGATGTCGACCTCGGCGCGGTCGTGCTCGATCGCGTCGATGACCCCGCCGGCGACGTCCTCGGGGCTGCGTGTACCCGTGCCGGGGGGCAGCTTGACTCCCGAATCAGCGAAGATGCCGGCGTCGCGGATGAAGCCCGGGAACACGCATGAGACGCCGACGCCGCTGCCGTGCAGGTCGGCGCGCAGGGCGGCGGCGAACCCGCGCAGACCGTACTTGGTGGCGTGGTAGAGCGGGGCGCCGGGGACGGTCATCTTGCCGGCAATCGAGGAGATGAACACCAGGTGCCCGCGCCCACGCTCCAGCATCGCCGGCAGCAGTGCGTGCGCGAGCACGACCGGCGCCCGCAGGTTTACGTCCAGCGTGCGATCGACCTGCTCGAGCGTGAAGGTCTCGAGGCTTCCCGCGGCGGGGATGCCGGCATTCGCGATGAGGATGTCCACCGCGCCCGCCTCGTTGACGAGGCGATCGACCTCCATGGGCTTGCTGAGATCGACGGTCAGCGCCCGCGCGCCGAGCTCGGCGGCCAACGGCTCCAGCACGTCCGTTTGCCGACCGGTCAGGATGAGCTCTCCGTCGCGCTGACTCAGCGCTCGCGCGATCGCCTGCCCGAGACCGCCCGTGGCGCCTGTGATGAGAACGTTTGCGCCCGCGATGTGCATCTCGAAGGAGCGTATGTCAACGGAGGACCATCCGCGTCTGCGGCTGGCGGGGCATCGTTCGCCGCGATACTGCGCGGATGTCCGACCCCCGCGCTGCCAAGCCGGAGCTCATCGCCGTGTTCGGCCCAACCGGTGTGGGCAAGACGGCGATCGCCGTCGCGCTGGCCGACCTGCTGCGCGCGCGTGGCGAGGACCCGGTCGCCGTGTCCGCAGACGCGTTGCAGGTCTACGCGGGCCTGGAGACGCTCACGGGAGTCGCCTCCCCGGCCGAGCGCGCCAAGCTTGAACACCGCCTGGTCTCGTTCCTGCCGCTGGACGCGACCTTCAGCGCAGGACAGTATGCCGAGCTCGCACACGCCGAAATCGACGACCTGCTGGCCTCGGGACGGCGCCCTATCGTCGTGGGAGGGACCGGCCTCTACCTGCGCGCGGCCCTCGCCGAGCTCGACCTGCGCCCGCCCCCTGCCGAGGGCTCCCGCGAGCGCTGGACCGCCGAGCTCGAGAAGCACGGGGCGCCGGCCCTACACGCCCTGCTCGCAGACCGGGCCGCCTGGGCCGCCGAGGGCATCGACCCGAACGACCGCCAACGCGTGGTGCGGGCGCTCGAGCTGCTCGACGCCGGGGAACTGGAGCCCCTGGAGGAGCCGTCCCAGCTGTGGAGCTCCGAGCTGCGACACCCGACGCTGCTCGCGGGGCTGACGATGGACAGGGAGACGTTGTACACCCGCATCGACGCGCGCGTGGATGAGATGCTCGCAGCCGGAGCCCGCGAGGAGGTGCGCCAGGCGCACGCGGCCGGTGCCTCTGAGACTGCGCGCAGGGCGCTCGGGTTCCAGGAGCTCCTCGCCGGCGACGTCGAGAGGATGAAGCGCCGTACGCGCAACTACGCCCGCCGCCAGCTCACATGGATGCGCAAGCTCGCCGATGTGCGCATGATCGATGTCACCGGTCGCGCTCCGCTCGCCGTGGCCGAGGAGATCCTAGACTGCGGCCCCTCATGAGATTCGAGAAGTGGCAGGCCCTCGGCAACGACTATCTGATCCTGGAGCACGACGAGCTTCCGTTCGAGCTCACACCGGCGCGCGTGCGCCGTCTGTGCGAGGGCCACTTCGGCGTGTTCGCCGACGGCGTCCTCGAGCTCTCCCGCCCCGTGGATTCCCAGCATGTGGCCGACCTGCGCATCTACAACCCCGACGGCTCGGAGGCCGAGCTGTCGGGCAACGGCGCGCGCGAGGCGATCCTCTACCTGCGCCGCCGCGGCTGGACCGACGAGGACACCTTCTCGATCCACACGGCGGCGGGGACGATCCGCCCGACGATCACCGGCCCCTTCAGCTGCCGCGTCGACATGGGTCAGGCCCGCCTCAGCTCCGCCGACTTCCCCTCCGGCCCGCTCGACGGTGCGGCCGAGCTGCTGATCGGCCCGTCGCGGTCACCGGACGCGGCGGAGCCGGCGAGGCGCTGGAGCTTCCGGCACGTGTCGATCGGCAACCCGCAGTGCGCCATCGCCGTGGCTGACGCGGCCGCGCTGGCGGCCCTCGATCTGGAGGCCGCCGGCCCCCCGATCGAAGCCCACCCGGACTTTCCCAACCGCACGAATGTCTCCTGGTACGCGGAGGTCGCAGCGGGTCCGCCGGCGCGCATTCGCGCGCGCATATTCGAGCGGGGCGTGGGGGAGACGCTGTCCTCGGGCACGGGCGCGACCGGTGCCGCTATCGCCTACCTGCTCGACGCCGGTGGCGCCGGCCGGGGCCACCCGGGAATCGGCGCTGCGCGCGTCACCGTCGTGCTGGACGGCGGCGAGCTCGAGGTCGAGGTGGATGAGGAACTGCGCGTGCACCTGTCAGGCTGGGCTCTGCCCGTTTTCGAGGGCCGTCTCAGCGACGAGTTCCGCGAGGAGCTTCAGAGGCTGGGGCAGACAGATGGGACGACCTGAGTTGCCAAAGATCGAAGGAGCCGGATGAGACCTAGTAAGCGCCTTGAGCGCATCCCGCCGTATGCGTTCGCCGAGCTGGAGCGCAAGATCGCCGCCAAGAGGGCCGCGGGCGTGGACGTGATCAGCCTCGGCATCGGCGACCCCGATCGCCCCACGCCGGCGCTGGTGGTCGAGGCCATGCAGGAGGCGGTGACCGAGGCGGAAACGCACCGCTATCCATCCAACCGCGGGCGCGAGGACTTCCGTGCGGCCGTGTGCGACTTCTACTCGCGTCGCTTCGACGTGGAGCTCGACCCCGAGCGCGAGATCATCCCGGCGATCGGCGCCAAGGAGGCGATCTTCAACCTCAACCTCGCGTTTCTGGACCCCGGCGACTACGCTCTCGCCGCGGACCCCGGCTACCCCGTCTACACCGGCGGGCCCTGGCTGGCGGGCGCCGAGCCCGTGCTGATGGCGCTGAGTCCCGAGCACGGCTTCGTCCCGGACCTGGAGGCCATCGACGAGGATGTCGCCAAACGCGCGCGGTTGATGTTCCTCAACTATCCGAACAACCCCACCGGCGCGATCGTGCCGGAGGGCTTCTTCGAGCGGGTGGTCGAGTTCGCGCGTGAGCACGAGATTCTCATCGTGCACGACAACTCCTACAGCGAGATCACCTATGAGGGCTACCGCGCTCCGTCGTTTCTGGCGACCCCTGGTGCGAAGGACGTCGGCATCGAGGTGTTCTCGCTGTCCAAGGGCTACAACATGACCGGCTGGCGCTGCGCCGTGGCCGTCGGAAACGCCGAGGCGCTCGAGATCTACTGGCGCCTGAAGACGAACATCGACTCCGGTCTATTCGAGGCGATCCAGCTCGCCGGCGTCGCCGCCCTGTCACCCGACGCCGACGTGGAGGTGGCCTCGATGAACGAGCTGTACCTGCGCCGCCGCGATCTCGTCTGCGACGCGCTGCGCGGAATCGGGGTCGACGTACGCCCGCCGCGCGGCACGATCTATATCTGGGCCCCTGTCCCCGAGGGCTTTCCCAGCTCGAGCGCCTACTGCGAGCATGTGCTCGAGCAGGCAGCGGTGGTGCTGTCGCCGGGCGCCATCTACGGCCCCGCGGGTGAGGGATGGTTTCGCATCTCGTTGACCACCCCCGACGAGCGCCTGCTCGAGGCGGTTGGGCGGCTGGGGAAGCTGAGGGCCTAGCTTCTAGACTTGGGTGTCAGATGGAGCAAACCCAGCGCGCGCTCCAGCGCGCCTTCTGCGTCGCGGCACTACCGGAGGGGGACGACCTCGCCGAGCTGGGTGAGCTGCTGCGAACCGCCGGTGTGGCAGTCGTCGGCGAGATGGTCCAGCGCCGCGAGCAGCCGCACCCCAACACCTACCTCGGGCCGGGAAAGGTCGCGGAGGCAAAGGCGGCCGCGCACGCCTGCGAGGCCAACCTGATCGCCTGCGACGACGAGCTGACCGCCCGCCAGGAGCGCAACCTCGAGGAGGCTGTCGGCCTGCCCGTCGTGGATCGAACGACCGTGATCCTCGACATCTTCGCCTCCCATGCCAACAGCGCGGCGGGCAAGCTGCAGGTCGAGCTGGCCCAGCTGGAATACAACCTCGCGCGGATGCGGGGACTGTGGAGCCACCTCGAGCGGCTGGGCGGCGGAATCGGCACGAGGGGGCCCGGGGAGACGCAGATCGAGACCGACCGCCGCCTGGCGCGCGATCGGATCGCGGCCCTGCGCCGTCGGCTGGAGCATGTGAAGGGAACGCGAGCAGTGCAGCGCGCCGAGCGTGAGCGGGCCGCGCTGCCCACGATCGCGCTTGTCGGCTACACGAACGCCGGCAAGTCCACCCTGTTGAACGCGCTCACCGGCGCGGAGGTGGGGGTCGGCGACCGGCTGTTCCACACGCTCGACCCGACCACCCGCCTGCTGCAGCGGGCACCGCAGTCGCGTGCGGAGGTGGCGGTCAACGGTGGAGCGCCCGCGGCGCAGGCCCCAAAAGGGCCGAGTAAGGGACCCGGCAGGTCATATCTGCTGACTGACACGGTCGGCTTCATCAGCAAGCTTCCCCACCAGCTCGTCGACGCGTTCGGCGCCACCCTCGAGGAGACACGGCGCGCCGATCTGCTGGCTCACGTGCTCGACGGATCCGTGCCCGAGGCGCAGGCCGCAATCATGCAACGCTCGGTCGAGCAGACGCTCGAGGAGATCGGTGCCGGCGATCGCCCGCGGCTGCTGGTTCTGAACAAGGTCGATCTGCTGGACGAGGATGCGCGAGATGAGCTGCGGCTCCGCCATCCCGATGCGGTGCTCGTCAGCGGTGCGACGGGTGATGGCCTGGGAGCGCTGTGCGCTCGCGTCGAACGCGAGCTGCTGCACACGCTTCGCCCGGTCGAGCTTCTCGTACCGTACGCCGACGGCGGAAGCCTCGCAGAGCTGCACGAGGTGGCCGGCGAGGTCAGCCGGGAAGACACCCCCGAGGGTGTGAGGGTGAGCGCGCTCGTGCCCGCACGCCTGGCTGGGCGTTTCGCGCGCTTCGCGGTCGCCTCCTAGCTCCTAGCGCTCGTCGCCGCTGCCGGACAGCACCCCTCGGCGCTGGCGGGAGCGCAGCTTCTGCAGGTTCTCCTCGGCGATCTCGTTCAGGTCGAGCGTCAGCTCGCTCGCCAGTTGGGCGACGTACCAGAGCACGTCGCCGAGCTCCTTCGCCATCGCCGCTCGGCGCTCCTCGCTGATGGCGCCGGCGTCGTCGCGGATCGCCTTCTTGGCATGCTCGGCGACCTCGCCGGCCTCGCCCGCCAACCCAAGCGCCGGATAGGCCAGCCAGTCGCTGCGCGGATACTCTGCGGTGCGGCGCGACAGGCTCTGGTATTCGGAGAGATCCATGCGGGCGATCCTACGACGCCGCGCGGCGAGTGGATGATCGCGATCTCCGAGTTTGCGGCGATGGAGCGCGGGCGCTCCTCACACCCCGGCGGCGCGGCGGGCGCCGAGGTGCGCCTCGACCTCGAGGGCATCGTCGAGTGGCGTGAGCTCACCCGTGGGCACTCCCAGTGCGCGGGCGATCAGCCAGTCGGCGAACCACACGTTCTTCGGCAGCAGCGGGCCGTGCAGGTAGGTGCCGATCGTGTTCTGCCGCCGGGCTCCCTCCAGGCCGCTGCGACCGTCATTGCCGTGGCCCCTCAAGACCCGTCCCAGCGGGTGCTCGCCCTCGCTGAGATATGTGCGCCCGCCGTGGTTCTCGAAGCCCGCGAGAACACGCGCACGATCGCTTGGCGGATCCTCGCCCAGTGAGACCTCGATCGCGACGTTGCCGATCAGGCGAGGCCGGTCCTCGCGCACGGTGCGCACGTTCAGCAGCTCCACGCCCCGGATCTCCTCCTCGCCCAGCGTGTAGGAGCTTCCGAGCAGCTGGTAGCCGCCGCACACTCCCAGCACGACCGCGCCCCGCGCCGCAGCCGCATGCAGTGCGTCGCGCTTCGTCTCAAGCAGATCGTCCGCGCACAGGCGTTGGTCACGATCCTGACCGCCGCCCAGATAGAACAGGTCATGGGCGTCCGGATCGAAGGACTCGCCCAGGCCGCTCGCCTGCAGCTCGAAGCCGATACCCCGCCACAGGCAGCGGCGCTCGAGCACGAGCAGGTTGCCCCGGTCCGCGTAGATGTTCATGAGGTCGGGGTACAGCGCGCACACGCGCAGCGTGCGAGAAGCGACCACATCGGCAGCGCGGGCGTCAGACACGAAGCATCACAACCGTGCTGCCAACGTGATCGTCGGTGGGGCCGAGCTGCCGGGCCGGCTCGGGATGCAGACCCGCCCTGACGGCCTCACGCTCGAGTTGCGGTGCGTCGACGCGCTGAAGCTCGATGAGGTTCAGCTCAGCCGGGGGCTCGGCGGCGGAGTGCCCATCGTGCGGGTCCGCGTCCTGCTCGTGCTCACCGCCGGGGTAGATCAGGCGCTCGCGTTCCAGCCGGATGCAATCGGCGAGCACGGATACCCGCGTGGCGCGGCTCATGAACAGGGCTCCGTTCACGTGCGCGGTCTCGGGTGTCGGCCCCGGCTCACCGGCGGCGCAGTCGAACTGCTCGAAGGCGGTGACGATCGCCAGGGCGATCAGACCGCCGGCGCGCACATGGGCGCGCGCGCGATGCAGGAACGCGACTCGATCGGCGGGACCACCGAGCAGTTGCACGGTCTGCATCGGCATGAGGCACACATCGAAGTCGTCCCGACCCAGTTCGAGCGAACGGGCATCGGCGCAGACGGTCTCGACGTTCGTGTCCGCGGCGCGCGCGCGCAGCGCGCTGAGCAGGTCGGGATCGATGTCCACCGCAGTCACCCGATGGCCGGCGTGGGCAAGGGGGAGCGCGACCCGGCCGGTGCCGGCGCCCACGTCGAGCACACGCGCCGAACGCCCGTCCGTCGCTGCGCTGCCTGCCAGTGCCAGCCACAGCGGCAGATCGGCGCTGTAGGCCCCGCACTCCAGGTCGTGCCAGACGACCTCGGGCGAGCTCACCACCATGCGCTGCGCGCCTCCCCGCGCGCTATGAGCAGCTCACGCAGCGACAGCATCGCCGTGTAGGTCGGCAACGCGTACAGGGGTGTGTTCACGCCCGGGCGGTCGCCGGCGGCCTCGCGCAGGGCGAGGGCGAGGTCTGGCTGGACGTGGATACGCTCGGAATCGACCCCCGCGTACTTCAGCCGCACCGCCAGCTCGGCCGCGCGGGTGCCGCTGCAGGTGACCCGGCGCACCCGTCCGTCGAGCAGCTCGAAGTCGGCATCCCAGATCCAGGACACGTCGCGTCCGTCTGCGATGTTGTCGTTGAGCACCCCGAGCAGATCGTGCTCGCCGGGCTCGATGGCGAGGGTACGCAGCACCTCGTTGGCACCCGCCGGGTTCTTGACGAGCAGGATCCGCAGCTCGCGTTGCGCCGGGAGCACGGCGGCGTCGGCTGCGGGCTCCGGGAGGGTGAGCGTAACGGTCTCGGCGCGGCCGAATGCGGCCTCGGTGCTCGCGAGGCCGGCGACGATGTCCTCGAGGCCCACCCCAAGCGCGCTGGCGAGCGCCGCGGCCGCGAGTGCGTTGTAGACGTTGTAGAGCCCGGGCACCTTCAGCGTGACCTCCGCCTCACCGGCGGGGGTGAGCAGCGTGAATCGCGCTCCGCGCAGGCCTTCGAGGGTCACGCGCGTGGCCAGGACCGCCGGGTCGGGCCTGGCCTGCCCGCAGCTCGTACAGCGGTAGTGGCCGAGATGGCCGAGGTAGACGGCATCGAACACGTATGGCGCGCCGCAGCGGCGGCAGTGCTTGGCATCGGCGGCATGGGCCATGTGCGCGAGCGCCAGCGAGTCGTCCTCGACCCCGAAGTAGAGGACCCCGGAGCGATCTCGGCCGAGGTCCGCGATCAGCGGATCGTCGGCGTTCAGAATGAGCAGCGGCTCGTCAGAGTCCCGCCGCTCCGCCGCCGGCTCCGCTTGACCGGCGGGGTCCCTACGCAGTGCGTGCTCCCAGCTTTCCGCGATCGCCTCGAGCTCGCCGTAGCGATCGAGCTGGTCGCGGAACAGGTTCGCGAGCAGGACCGCGCGTGGATGCAGCTGGGCCGCGAGCGCATCCAGCCACAGCTCGTCAACCTCGAACAGCCCCAGCTCGCCCGCCATGCCCTCGTGCGGGCGGGTCGCCGCAAGCAGGGTCGTCGCGATTCCACCGGCCATGTTCGCGCCCGCCCGGTTGTGCACCAGCTGCACTCCGGCCTGCTCGAAGATGCTGGCGGCCATCGCGGCCGTGGTCGTCTTGCCGTTCGTGCCCGACACGAGCACGCTGCCCTGGCGAACGCGCGCGCCGAGCAGCTCGATCGCGTCCGGAGCCAGCCGCATGAGGACCTTGCCGGGGACACTCGTGCCACCGCCACGCAGGCGCGAAAGCGCACCAACGGTCCGAGCCAGCGCCAGCTTGGGGGCGAGCGTGCTCGACATCAGCCCGCCTGTGGAGGCTCGGTCTGCGAGGAGGTTGGCGACACGGGCGCTCCGGACGACGCAGTGGCGGCGGGAGTGGGGGAGGGCCGCGCGAACGCAGTGCCCTCTCCGGCCGAGGCCGGAACGAGCACGTTCACCGCGCCGGGCACGGCCCGTACGCGCACCGGTAGCTCGCCGATGGGATCACCGTCCGCGTACATCGTGAACGGTCGTGAGGCGCTGATCTCGACCTCCCGCGCGCGGAACACCTGCACCGAGGGCAGCCGCACATGTGTGCCCTTGAAGACGTTCGGCAGATTTGCCAGAAAGCGCAGCTTGCTGACGCGTTCGATCGCGAGGACGTCGAGCAGGCCGTCGTCGAGCAGCGCATCGGGGGCCATGCGCATGCCGCCGCCATATGCCTTCGAGTTGGCGGCCGCCACGGTGTAGCCCACGAACGAGTGGCGCTCACCCGGCGGGTCGAGCTCGATCTGAAAGTGGGCCGGACGCCAGGAGAAGAGCGCACGCAGCGCTCCGTACGGATACACCAACCCGCCGAGCCGGGCGGGAGCCTCGTTGGCGATGCGATTTGCATCGCTGTCGAAGCCGGCCGAGGCGATGCCCACGAACCCTCGCCACGATCCCTGCCGGCGGGCATCGGAGACCTCGCCGAGGTCCATTGCGACCGGAACCCCGTGCGCGATCGTCGCGCACGCCTCGAGCGCGTCTTCGGGCAGGCCGAGGACACGCGCCAGGTCGTTGCCGCGTCCTCCGGGCAGCACGCCCAGCACCGCGCCTGGGACCGCGCGCAGAGCGTCCGCCACGACACCGATCATTCCGTCGCCGCTGAGCGCGGCGACCGTCTCACCGGCGCTTGCGGCCGCGAACGCGAGCTCGCGGGCATGGTCGAGGTCGCGGGTGTCCACGCGACGCACCGTGAGCGCATGTGCGCTCAGGGCGCGCTCGACCGCCGGGGCCAGACGCCCGGCCTTGCCCCCGCCCGCAGCGGGGTTCACGATCAGACAGACGGGCGCTGGCACGACGCAAGCGTATTGTCCCTGACGGCCCACCCCGGACCCCCGGCTCCGCCGCGGCGATGATCGAAAGGATCAGCTAGCGCCCGGCAGCCTTGGCGGCGCGGTCGCGCCGGCGCCGGCCGACAGCGGCGATGACGCCGAGCACGGCGATCACGAGGAACAGTCCGAGCAGGATGCCCGGCGCAAGCGAAAGCCCGCCGAAGGGAAGGGACACGAGCTCGACGATGCCCAGGCCGAGGGCGAGCAGCACGACGATCAGCACCAGGATCAACAGGATCCCGCGCAGCCGCGCGAGGATTCCGGCCGAGGCAGGGGGGATGAGCAGGCCCATGGCACGCAGCGCCAGCATCTGGCGCCCGCTCGGGGGCGCCTGGCCGAGGCGCTCCACGGCTTCCTTGAGATCGCCCGGGCGGCGTTCGGCCAGGGCCAGCGATGCATCTGCCATGCGTCTGATCTGCATCCTCTCCTGAGGACGGGCCGCAGCGATCGAACGCTGGAAGTAGGCTCGCGCCGCGTCGGAGTCGAAGCGCTCGGCAGCGCGAGCGCCGAGGATCGCCATCGCCGCCGACTTGTACTTGGTCTCGCCCTCGAGCTCCTCGTCAGAGCGCTGCTCGAGCGCCTGGATGGCCTCGAGGCCGCCACGCTGCTCGATCCGGACCTGCCTCTGCTTGGGAGCCATCGGCGGGCATTCTATGGTGTGACGCCCCGTACGCGGGAGCAGGGCACGCCCTGCGTCCGCCCGCGCCTCGCTCGGCGCCCATGCGTCAGGCGCTATGCTCGCCGCGTGTCGAGCCGTCAGTCGAAATCGCCGCGCCACCGCGCCGCATCGCTGTGCCTCTGCGCGGTTCTCGCGCTGGCGCTCGCCGGCGCCGGCGTCCCGGCGGCTTCATCAGCTGCGAGCCTGGGTGGAGGCAACGCACTCAGCGAACTGACCGAAGGCGGGCAGGCGACGACGACCACCCAGACGGCCGCCACGACCGCCCGTACGGAATCGACGTCCAACTCGAAAAGCACGATCATCCTCGCGCTCGTGGCCGCCGTCGTGCTGCTGATCGGGATCGCGTTCGTGATCGTGCGGGACGCGCGCAAGATGGCGCCGGTGACCGACGGTCAGCTGGCCGAAGGTGGCTCGACGCACGACTCGGCCGCGAGGCTGCGTCGGCGACGTGCAAAGGCGAAGGCCGCGCGCCGCCAGCGTAAGCGCAACCGCTAGACGTTTCACGGCGCCGTTGTGCCGGACGGCCCTCACTCAGTGGGGGATCTCAACACGCCGCCTGCTGACCGCCGCCACGCTCGTTCGGACCCTGCGCGGTGCGGGCGGGGGCGGGGCGCCGTGCGGCCCGCGCCGCGGCCAGCGGGGAAGAGGGGTGCGGGGCCGGGGGTCCGACGAGCCTCCCGGAAGTGTCTTCGAACCGCCGTCCTCATCAGATGAGTCGGGCAGTTCGGGCGAGCGCATCGCCTCATCGTTGTGAAACGGTATCCACAGCATCAGCCCGACGATGGGGAGCTTGATCAGGGTGGCGAGGAGCGCGATCCACATCCACAACGGCATAGCCCCAGCGATGCTACTACTGCCGTGTGCAATCGCACAACGAGGGAGCGCTCGCGACGCTGGCTGAGGAGATCGTCAGCTGCCGGCGCTGTCCCCGCCTGGTCGCCTGGCGGGAGGAGGTCGCCCACGAGCGGCGGGCCGCATTCGCAGGGCAGGAGTACTGGGGCCGCCCTCTGCCGGGCTTTGGCGACCCGCTGGCGCGGGTGCTCGTGCTGGGGCTTGCGCCGGCGGCCCACGGAGCAAACCGGACCGGGCGCATGTTCACCGGCGACCGCTCGGGCGATTTCCTGTTCGCCGCGCTGTGGCGCGCCGGCTTCGCAAGCCAGCCCACCTCGACCGCTCGCGACGACGGTCTCGTCCTGGCGGACGTGTGGATCACCGCCGCCGTCCGCTGTGCGCCGCCGGGCAACCGTCCCACGCCGGCCGAGCGCGACGCCTGCCTGCCCTTCGGCGCACGGGAGCTGCGGCTGCTCGCCAATGTGCGGGTGGTGCTCTGCCTGGGCGCCTTTGCATGGGATGCGGCCCTGCGTCTGATCGTCGAGCTCGCCGACAGCGGCAGGTCGTTGCCCTCACCTCGCCCACGCTTTGGTCACGGCTCGGAGCTGAGAGGCGAGCCGTACTCGCTGATCGGCTGCTACCACCCCAGCCAGCAGAACACATTCACCGGCCGGCTCACCGAGCCGATGATGGACTCTGTCCTGCGGCGGGCACGCGAGGTGGCCGGGGGATCGTCCTAGAAGCTCCGCGTGCGACGACCACGTTGGCGTCTGCGCTGGCCGGTCGGCGGTCGGCCAGCAGCTGCTCGGTCAGCTGATCAGCCGGCAGGGGACGTGAGATGACATAACCCTGGCCGGTGTCGCAGCCCAGGGCGGCGAGGCGATCCGCCACGGCCTCGGTCTCGATGCCCTCGGCCACCACCTTCAGGCCAAGATGGCGGGCGAGATCGATGGTCGAGTGGACGATGGCTTCCGCGCGCTTGTCCTCGCAGATGCCGGTTATGAAGGATTTGTCGATCTTGAGCTCGTTGGCGGGAAGCCTGGCGAGATAGTCGATCGAGGCGTTGCCGGTCCCGAAGTCGTCGATCGACACGGCAACCCCGCAGGCCTGCAGCGCGCTGAGCACGCGAACCGCCCTCTCGGGATCGGCCAGGGTGGCGCTCTCGGTGACCTCCACCGTGAGCTGGTCAGCGGGGACGCCATGCTCCTGGAGAAGCTTCTCGACCTGACCCGGAAGCTCCACATCGAGCAGATTGCGAGCGGAGAGGTTGATCGATATCCCGAGGCGCAGGCCTTGCTTGCGCCAGCGAGACGCCTGGGCCAGCGCCTCGGCGATGACGTGGAGCGTGACGGGGCGGATCAGCGCGGTCTGCTCGATGAGCGGAATGAACTTGAGCGGCGCCAGCAGGCCGAGCTCGGGGTGGCGCCAGCGCAGCAGCGCCTCCACACCGGAGATTCGCTTCGTCTCAAGGTCGATCTTAGGTTGATAGTGCAGGACGAACTCGCCGCGCTCCAACGCCCGTCGGACCTGGCCGAGCAGCAGCAGCCGCCCCGGATCGAAGTCGTCGTGCGCGGGCGAGTAGACCTCGACCCGGCTGTGGTGGGATTTGGCGCGGGCGAGGGCCACATCGGCCCGCTGGAGCAACGTATCGAGGTCCTCGGCATGCTCTCTCATCACCGCGATCCCGATGCTCGCGTCGATGTTGAGGGCCACTGCATCATGGGCGATCGGCAGCTCGAGGCTCGATTGCACGGTCGCGGCGATGGCCAGCGCACCCGCGACCCCGGCCGTCTCCGGGGCACACGACCGCGAACTCATCGGCACCGAGACGGGCCACGAGGACCTCGTCGGATAGATCGGCCTGCAGACGTCGACCGACCTCGCAGAGCACGTGGTCGCCGATCGGTGTTCCGAGCGTGTTGTTGATCTCCTTGAAGCCGTCCAGGTCGATCCGCAGCACCGCGACGGCGCCCCGGTTGGGCTGTTCGTCGCGGATCGCCGCGGTCAGACGCTCGAGGAACATCGTCAGATTGGGAAGGCCCGTCAGCTGGTCGTGGCGCGCGAGCAGGTAGTTCTCCTCGGCCTGGCGGCGCAGCCGCCGGGAGGCCCGCGCGACGATGCGATACAGCACGGCCCACAGCAGGGCGAGCCCGATGAACAGGAGAAGCGCGATCGTGCGCTTGTCGTGGCTGATCGCCGCGGCGACCGGGTGGTAGCTCAGATAGATCTCAAAGGCGCCTTGCGGCGGGCCCGACTTCGCGAGCCGCAGCGGCACGTAGACCTCGACCAGGTCTCCAAGACCCACCTCGCTCGCCGTCTCGCCCTTTGGGTCGGGCCTGACGACCGCGGCATCCTCGGGATGGTTCTCGAGCGCGTCCTGCAGATCCCCGCTGGGTGGGAAGGTGTGCCCGATCAGCTTGTGGTCATCTGAGTAGATGACCTGGTGCTTGGTGTTCCAGACCTTGATGCGCGCGAGGTTCTGGGTGACCGAGCGCCCGCTCAGCTGCTGATCCAGGACACTTATCCCGTGCGGGCTCAGGCCTCTCTGAAGGTCCTGAGCCGACAGCCGGGGCTGGATCGCGACGTGCGCGATCAGCCGGGCCGCCTGATTCTCATCGGCCAGGGTCTGCGTGACGATCTGCGTCTGCAGCACGCGGGCGAGAACGAACCCCAGCGCGACCATCGGGATGAGGCTGAGCAGCGCGACCTGCTGGGTCAGGCTCAGACGTAACCGCCGCCGGTCCATGGCCACTCATTCGACACTGCCCGCGCGAACTGAAGGTGAAAAGGGTAATCCCAACATAAAGCCGAAGCTACGCCGCAGCTCACCGGTGGCGGGTCGACGCGCCGGCAAGCGCCGCCTTTCTGTTGGTAGTTGACATAACATGCATTATCGAGCGTTGTAGGTAGCTCGGACGGTCCAGGGACAGCGATCGGGGCAGCGGTCTGCTCCCGTATGCTGCCCAGGTGCTGCAGAGGAGCCGTCAACGAGCTCGTGTCCGGCGACGGCAACCGACGCGAGGCCGGCGAACATCGGCCGCACGCGTCATCGCGGCGGCCGTCTGCGTACTGATGCTCGCATCATGTGGCGAATCGAGCTCGCGCACCAGCACCGCGACCGGCACCGAAACAGTGAGCTCCAAGACCGCCGCGTCAGAATCGCAGGCCGCCACCACCGAAGCCCAGGCCGCGCCGTCTCCGGTTGCGACCCCGGGGTGTCGGCATGTACAGGCTCCGCCCTCGCGGATCGGCGAGCCGGCATCGAAAGCCACCGAGCGGCTGGATCCCGCACACAGCTACACGGTCCGGCTGGCAACCAACTGCGGCACCATCGTCATTCGACTGGCCGTGGCACAGGCGCCGAAAACCACGTCATCCTTCGCTCACCTCGTGCAGACCGGCTACTACAACGACCTCACCTTCCATCGTGTGGTCCCGGGCTTCGTGATTCAGGGCGGAGATCCAAGGGGCGACGGCACGGGCGGCCCAAGCTGGCAGATCGTCGAGCCGCCCCCGGCGAACCTTCGCTACACGAAGGGAGTTGTCGCCATGGCCAAGGGGTCCACGGCGCCCGCAGGAACCTCGGGCAGTCAATTCTTCATCGTCACGGGCCACAGCGTCAACCTACCGCCCGCGTATGCGCTGATTGGGCACGTGATCGGCGGCGAGAAGGCGGTGGAAGCGATCACGCAGGTGCCAACCGAAGCCGCCGCTGAAGGTGGCCCAGCCAGCAAACCGGTTGTGCCGATCGTGATTGAAAAGGCGACGCTCATCGTCCACTGAGTGGGCACGCGCGCAGGGCGGCGCGCTCGCCGGCGCGCTCGGCCTCGCGGCTTGCACTTCACCGCAATAGGCGAATGGGCCCCGGCAGGCCCGAACGCTCAAGGACCTGGCGGAAATGCTCGATGAATACCCAGCAGACGGCTAGGTACCTCCCTCACAGTCACGGAAGACATGGATGCGGGGGCACTGGCCGTCTGCGTAATTGTCTCAGACCGAACCACCGGCCGCCAGCCGACGACGAGCGACTCCCTGTTCAGGTGGTCAGCAGGCGGACGATCGCGACGATTCCGACCGCGACGATGATCGCCCGCAGCGCGCGCGGCTCGAGCCGCCGCCCATAGCGCGCGCCGAGCTGTGCCCCGAGGATCGAGGCGCCCGCGATGATCGCGGCAGGCGCCCATGCCACATGGGCGGCAAACGCGAAGTACAGGCCGGCCACGCCATTTACCAATCCCGCGAGGACGTTCTTCAGGGCGTTGGTGCGATGCAGATCCTGCGGAAGAGCCACACCGAGGATCCCGAGCAGCAGAATGCCCTGGGCTGCACCGAAGTAGCCGCCGTAGATTCCGGTCGCGAACACGGCGAGCGGCGTGAGGATGCTGCCCTCCCGGTCGAGCTCGATCTCGCGTGCCAGCAGCCACGCATTCAGACGCGGCTGTAGCACCGTGAGGATGAGGGCGAGCGCGATGAACACGGGCACGATGGCCTTGAACGCCGACGCGGGCAGCACCAGCAGCAATACGGCTCCCGTGACTCCCCCGAGCACTGACATCGTGCCCAGTCGGATCACGCGCCGACGCTGCCCGACCAGCTCGCGCCTATAGCCGAAGGCACCGGACGCCGACCCCGGGACGAGACCGATCGTGTTCGAGACGTTCGCCGTGACAGGTGCGTATCCGAACGCCAGCAATACTGGAAACGTGATCAGGGTTCCGCTGCCGACCACGGTGTTGATCATCCCGGCGCCGAGGCCCGCAAGCGCGATGCACAGGATCTCGCCGATGCTCATCTCGTTCAGACTCGGAGTTCTTCGGAGCGCTCAGGCCAGGAAATCGACGATCGCGCTTGCGAAGCCGGGGTCTGCGACGGCCTCCAAATGGTTCCCCGGGACGATCCGCAGCGTTGCACCCGGTATCGCGTCGGCGAGCACCTCCGGTCTGACCGCGAGCGGATCAACGTCTCCCGCCAACACGAGGGTCGGCGCCGAGATCGCGCCCGAGCGCGATATCGCCTCGGTAGATGGCGGAGGCCTGGGCGACCATGGCCTCGCGGTCGGCCCCGAAGGCGTCCGCGAGCCTGCGGAAGCCGGCCGCCTCTTGAGACTCGAGCGTGGAGGGGTCCTCGACGGTGAGTGCCTCGATGATCGACTCCGTGGAGACCGTGCGCCTGTCGACGCCCCCGCACTCGACCACGCCCGAGCCGACGCCGCCCACGACGAGTCGCCTCACTCGCTCCCCACCGCTCGCATAGATCAGGGACACGACCGCTCCCATCGAGTAGCCGACGAGGTCGACCTCCGCAACGCCGACCACATCGAGCAGGACGGCGAGATCGCGCGCCATGCGCTCCTCCCCGTAGCGCGCAGGGTCGTGCGGCTTCTCCGAGGAGCCGTGGCCCCTGGCATCGGGCGCGATCACCCGATGCCCCGCGGCGAGAAGCGCGTCGACCACGCCGGGGCCGACCCAGTTGGACTCGGCGTCGGCGACGAAGCCGTGGTGGAGCACGACGGGCGGCGAACGCGTCTGTGCCTCCCCTCCCCACTCCTGGTAGGAGATCTGCAGGTCATCCCAAGTCTTGAAGCTCTTCACGCACCCTCCACCGTCGGGCATGGGTGTCGCGAAGGCTATCCGCACCCGCGGCAGCGGGGCTCCTGCGATCCGGGCACGTAACGCAGGGCCACACGCTGGTTTTGCGGGCCCGTGTGCCCCGATCTGCGGGATCGGCGCACGACAGAAATCCAACGAAACCGGTACGATCTCCTCTGTAGAGTGCCCTGGGCGGGATTTGGACCCGCGCCGCGAGGTGTTTAAGACCTCCGCTCTACCAGGCTGAGCTACCAGGGCGTACGTCGAGGAGTGCCTTGGCGGGAATGCGAGCCTCCCGTCAGGGTTTCTCGACGTTTCTCTATCGTCCGCCGCGCAGCGGTTCTTGAACGAGGCGGCAAGCGCCTTTTCGCAGTTCGGGCTAGGCTTCCACTAGAGCGATCTATCTATTGGACACGAGCTCGGAGGTTCGTCGATGACCGATCCATCGCCGTCAAGCGGCGCTCTCCAGTCGAGCAGGCCCAGCTCCCGCACGCCCGCCAACGTCCTCCGTGCCGCAAGGGGCCCACGTGGCCGCCATGCACGCGGGTGGTTGCGTCACTATGCCGGCCTGTTCACGCCTTCTGGGACCACGGCGACGCGCCTTTCGCTCGAGCGCGACGCAGGCGCACGAGGGCGTCGACTCGCGGCGACGATCGCCGATCGCGGATGGGGCAGCGCACGCAGCCGACCGAGAATGCGCGCACTCGCTGCCGCGCCCGGTGCCAGATTGCGCTGGCGCGAGGTGGCGGCTCCCTCGCTGCCCGGGCCGTACGGGGCGGTTGTGCATCCGATCGCCGCGTCCACCTGCGACATGGACTGCCCGGTGATGCTGGGCGCCACGCCGATCGCGCTGCCCTTGCACCTCGGACACGAATGTGTCGCCGAGGTGCTGAGCATCGGCGAGCGGGTCACGAGCGTTCGTCCGGGTGACCGCGTGATCGTGCCCTTCCAGATCAACTGCGGTGAGTGTCGGCCCTGCCGCGATGGGAACACGGGCAGCTGCACGAGCGTCCCCCCCTTGTCGATGTACGGCTTCGGTCTCGCCACGGGACACTGGGGCGGCGCCTTCTCGGATGAGCTCGCGGTGCCCTACGCCGATGCGATGCTCGTGCCGCTTCCCGCAGGGATCGATCCGGCGGCTGCGGCGAGCGTCGCGGACAACGTCTGCGACGCCTACCGGCACATCGGTCCGCACCTGCCGACGCTGCTTTCAAGGGATCCCGACGCGGAGATCCTGATCCTCTCCGCCATCAGCCCACGCTCGCTGTTCACCCCGAGCTGCCCGCTTTACACGGGCCTCATCGCCCGGGCCCTGGGGGCACGTCACGTCTATTTCGCCGACAGCCGCGCGCGCGTGCGCGCGCACGCGCGGCGCCTCGGTATGCACCCGCTGGTTCCCCGCGAGCTCCGACGCCGCCCCCCGTTCCCGCTCGTGGCCGATGTGAGCGTCGCCGGCCTCGGCGAGGCACTCGCAAGCACGGCTCCGGACGGCATCTGTTCGAGCTCCGGCGGCCTGCACCGCGGCGCTCGCATCCCGTTCCTGCAGATGTACATACGCAACGCCACCCTTCACGTGGGCCGCACGCATGTCCGCCCGTTGATCCCGAAGGTGCTCGAGCTGATGAGTAGCGGCGCGCTTCAACCCGAGACGGTCACCACGACCGTCGCTTCACTCGACGATGCCCCCGCCATTCTGCGCGAGCACTTCCTCGGTGGCGAGAGCATCAAGGTCGTCCTCACCGCCTGACGACGCCAGCAAGCCCGTCCGCAGCGCGGACGACACTACGCGGGTACCGCTCCGACGACGACGCGACCAGACGGGTTCCGAGCCAGAATATGATAGTCCTGCGTGAGGCCTTGCAGACGCTGTGGCCACCGGCGGGTGACCGCCATGGCCCTCTGGCTCCGATGATGGTCGCGCTGACGTTCGTAACGGGCCTTGTGGACGCCGCCAGCTATTTGAAGCTAGGACATGTGTTCGTGGCCAACATGACGGGCAACGTGGTGTTTCTGGGCTTCGCGCTCGCGGGTGCCGGGGCGGTCTCGGTCGCCGCCTCGTTGATTGCGCTCGGCTCGTTCCTGCTGGGTGCCCGGCTCGGTGGATGGCTCGTCGCGCACAACGCTGAGCATCGGGGCCACATGCTGCGTGCCACGAGCTCGGCGCAGGCGCCGCTGTTCGTGCTGGCCCTCCTGCTCGCGCTGCTCGCGTCAGAACCGCTTCAGCAGGATGTTCGATACGGGCTCACGGCCCTGCTGGCGCTGGCGATGGGGGCGCAGAACGCCTCCGCGCAGCGCCTGGCAGTCCCGGAGCTGACCACCACCGTGCTCACGCGCACTCTGACGGGGCTTGCCGCCGATTCCGGACCGGGCTCCAAATTCGGCCGGCGCATGGTCGCGGTGGCGGCCATGCTGTTAGGAGCGCTGGCCGGTGGGCTATTCGCCCTGGAAGCGTCCGTCGCGGCGGATCTGGCGCTGGCCGCCGCGATCGTGCTGGCAGTGGCGTTCGCCGTCAACGTCGCCTCTCGCTCGAACGCCGGCTGGACGCAGGTCTGACAGGCTTCTGCCCGCCGCTCCTACTTCACCGTGAGCGTGCCTTCCATCCCGGCCTGGCGGTGTCCGGGGACCGTGCAGTAGAACTTGTAGGTGCCGGGTTTGAGATTCAGCGCGAGCGACTTTGAGCCTCCCTGGAAGGTCGGCGTGGTGCCGACGACCGCGCCCGAGGACGATGCGACGGTCACGTTGTGTCCCACCGGGGACATGTTGGTGAAGTCGATCGCGATCGGACCCGAGTTGGCGCTCAGCGAGGTGGTGTTGTACGTCAGCTGGCCTTCCGGGTTGGCCGAAAGGCTCAGTTTCTGCACGCCGGCTGCGGCCGGGGTCGATGACGTGGCGGCGCTCGGGGTCGTCGCAGCCGTGGGCGTGGAGGCAGTCGAGCTCGTGCTGCTCGACGAGCTGCCGCATCCGCTCAGGGCGAGCAGTCCGACCGCCAGGGTCAGTATCGAGGCCTTGGGCACGGACGACATCTTCGCTTGACCTGCTGCGTTGAACCTCACGGTCAGATCCTCCATTGGGTTGGGGCCATCGGTCCTGTAGGACACCGCCCGGCGCGAATCCTTCCTACCGGATCCACCGGCCAGCGCAGATTAGTCTCTCGCCTCAGTATCCGTAGCCCGGCGTCGCTTCGGTGGTGGGAGTCGTCGGCGTGGTCGGCGTGGGGCTGGGTGCCTTGGGCGTCGTCGCAGGGGCCTTCGTGGCGGCTGTCACCGCGTGCCATGTGCCGCCAAAGCTTTCGACGCCCTCGCCGTTCGCTTCCCCTCTTGAGTGATCACCTGAGAAGCGATACAGCGGCCGGCCACGCAACGCCACCTGCAGGCGCCCGTCGCTACGGCGCACCAAGCTCAGGAGACCCTGCACGCCGGACCCGGCCTTGAGCTTCGTCCTGCGCGATGGCACCGTCAGCGGCGGCCACGCTTTCAGGCATTCGCGGCTCGTGCACAGCAGGTGATGGCTGGTCTCGGGACTGAGGGCGTACAGGGTCCGTCCCTGAGGGTTGACCACGACCTTCTTGCCCAGTTCCGAGTTCGAGGCCGAGCCGACGGTCACAGCGCCGCCGGAGGCGAGCGCCACGGCGGCGAAGGACACGACCACCGCCAGCACCGCGACGGCGACGCTCAAGGCCAGGGCGGATGGGCGCCTGCGTGGCAGCGCCCCGCCACTGGGCGGTTGCGCATTATCGATCGTGCGTCCCTCGTCGGCATCGGTCATGGATCTCCCTTCGCTCGTGGCCACTACCCACAAAGACACCGGTGACGCGCCAATCCTTCCGGCGCGTCGGCATACAGCTCGACGCCCACGCGGGCCCGACGGATCGGTTTCCCTCCTTCACCAACATGGCTCCCACCCTCAGGGCTCGGTGTGAATCACGACATCGACCACGTCGGGGATCTCCTCACGCAGCTTCTCCTCCAGCTCACCGGCCAGCTGGTGGGCATCGGCGAGAGACTCGCCGGCGGGCACGCCGAGCGTGATGAACATGACATGACCACCATTGGTGGACAGCAGCGTAACCCGTTGTGGTGCCTGTCCGGTCCGCTCACGCACCAGCCGCTCGACCTCCCGCTTGAGCGAGAGGTCGGCGCTCTGGTCGGCCGGACCGGCGCTGAGCGTGCGCTCGAGCGGCTCGAGGTGGGTTTGCACATCGGTCACACCCGGCCTTGCGCAGATGGCCTGCTCCACCCGCTCCGCGATCTCGTGAGCGCTGGCGAGGTCGAGATCGGCGGGAAACTTCAGGTGCAGCGACACGCTGACCGAACCGGGTTGCTCGAAGATGGTGATGTCGTGCGCCTCTCTCACGAGCGGCTCCGCCAGCGCTATCGCCAGGACGCGATCCCGCAGATCCAGGCCGCGGCGGCGAGGCTCTACGTGCACCACGACATCGCTTCCCGGAAGCACGCCCTCGACTGCCGCCTCGATCAGATCTGCGGCGCGGTGGCCCTCGACGACGGCCTGCCCGGGTGGAACCGTCACGACCGCGTCGGCGAAGTAGCGTCCGGCGGACTCGCGCAACCGCAGGCGGTCGAGCTCGATATCCGCGCCGAGATCGGCGATCGCCCGCTCGGCGGCCTCGCGCGCCTCCGAGGGCGTGCGGTCCATCAGGATGTTCGCGTTCTCAGCGATCAGGCTCGACGCCGCGACAAAGATGATCACGGCCACGATCAGAGCGGCGATGGAGTCGCCCTCGGGAAATCCCGCGCGGACCGCGAGCAGGCCGACGAGCACCGCGACCGAGCCGGCCATGTCGCCGGCGAAGTGAAACGCGTTCGAGCGAAGCGCCGCGCTTTCGTAGCGGCGGGCTGCGGCGAGGGACACCGTCGTACGGCTGAGATCCAGGACCAGTGCAACGCCGATGACCGCAAACTGGTACCAGTGGATCGCCGGAGCGTTGCCCCCTTCGATCAGCCGGCGGATCGCCTCCACGCTGACGAGCACGCCGCCGGCCAGGAGGATGGCCGACTCCCCCAGGGCGCCGAGGTTCTCGGCACGGCGATGACCGTATGGGTGCTCCGGGTCGGCTGGGCGTCCACCCAGCCGCACCGCGAAGAACGTGAGCGTGGCCGCGATCACGTCCCCGCTCGACTCGATCCCCGCCGAGGCAAGCGCGAGACTGCCCGTTGCCAGGCCGACGCCAAGCTTCAGGGCCACCAAGAGGGTGGCAACACCGATCGAGGCGATCGCCGTCCGTCGCGGAGTGGCGCTCAGATCGTGCTCGGTGGACTGGACCATCGCTAGAGACTAGGGTCCCACGCACGGTCGGTCGCACGCCGCCCCGACCCCGGATCTCTGACATGCCCAGCGCATTTCCCCCGTTCCCCGTCCCGAGCACGAAATGAGGCCGGGCGCTCTCGGCGGTGGGCGAGGCCTCTCGCCGAGGGCCGTGCTCAACTCGTCGTTGGCGGCGATCGGACTGCTGTGCTTGCTGCTGGGCGGCTGCGGAGGCGGGTCGGGCTGGGCGGCCGCGTCCACGGAGAGCGAACGCACGGCGCTGGGCGACTACATGCGCGAGATCGAGCCCGTCAGGCTGGCGGTCAACCAGCTGCTTGGAGGAGCCGATCCGATCCTGTCGGCCTTTAGCCACGGGCGCATCTCAGCCAGGGTGGCATCGCAGCGGATGGGGGCGCTCGAGAAACGATTTGCGGCCTACACGGTCGACGTCGCGGCCATCCGTGCGGCTACGCCGCAGCTGCGTTCGCTGCACGCGATCTACGCGCATACGTTCATCTTCGAGGACTCGTATCTGAGCGCTCTCACCACCGGCCTGGCCGAGCGTGACCTCGACCATCTTCCCGATACCCAGTCCGAACAACGGGCCGCGATCATCCAGTGGCGCACCGGGTTGGAAGTGCTGGCCCGCCGTCTGTCCTTCGCGCTGCCCTCGGACCTGCAGGCTGCCGGCCGCGGAGAGATCGCGCCCTCGCCGGGCGGCAGCTGATCGGGTGTCGATGGCGGTGTGGTGCCGGTCCCTGCCCGCCCGGCGAAAGGAAACGCAGTGCATCGGAGTCCTTAGGGGCACGGCTGGCCGTTGCAAGGCCGCCGCTGTCCATCCAGCCGCTCGGCCAAAGGAGCCCCCATGCGCCTATCCCTGAAGTTCTTCCTCCCCGTGCTCGCCGTCTCGCTGACCCTGGCCGCATGCGGGAGCTCCTCTACGAGCTCGAGCTCCTCCTCGCAGGCCGGCACGACCGCGGCGTCGAGCTCGCAGGCGAGCACGGCTCCAGCATCCGGAGAAGGTGCTTCGAGCGCCGTCAAGACCGCGTCGAACGCCACGCTTCACAGCACGGTGCTAGTGAACGCGCAGGGTATGACCCTCTACCACCTCAGCGGCGAGGCCACCGGCAAATTCATATGCACGAGCAGCGCCTGCCTGCAGGTATGGCATCCCGTCCCGGCGTCGAGCGCCGCGGCGAGTGGCGACTCAGCTCCCTGGGGACCGTGAAGCGCCCGGACGGCACCGAGCAGTTGACCTACAAGGGCGCACCGGTGTACACGTTCGCGCCTGACAAGAAGGCCGGCGAAGTCGGTGGGCAGGGCGTCAAGGACGTCGGCACATGGACCGCCGTGACGACGAGCACCCAGCAGCACCGCCGCTTCGACCAGCAGCCAGCCCGCGCCCGCCGCCCCGGCGAGCTCGGGCGGCGGCTATGGCCTACTGACCGGGAGCACGCGCGGCGGGCCTGAGCCGCGCCCAACGCTCTGAGCGGCAGATCCTGCGTATCGTGGGCCCATGGCTCACGATCACGCGGGGCACTCTCACACCGTCAAAGCAGACGCGGACAGCACCAAGCTGACGGTCGCCCTCTGCCTGATCGTCGCCTTCATGGCCGTCGAGGTGGCGACCGGGGTCATCGCACACTCCCTGGCGCTCCTTTCCGACGCGGGACACATGCTCGCCGACGCCGCCGCGATCGGCTTCTCGCTGTTCGCGCTGCGGCTTGCCTCGCGTCCGGCCAAGGGCGCCATGACGTTCGGCTTCAAGCGCGTGGAGATCCTGTCCGCCCAGGCGAACGGTGTGACCCTGCTGATCCTGGCGGCGTTCATCACCTACGAGGCGATTCGCCGGCTCATCGATCCGTCGCACGTCCGCGGCGGGCTGATGCTGGTCGTGGCACTGCTCGGCGTCGTCGTCAACCTAATCGCGATCTGGACCCTTTCCAAGGCCAACCGCCAGAGCCTGAACCTCGAGGGCAGCTTTCAGCACGTCCTCACCGACCTCTACGGATTCATCGGCACGGCGATCGCCGCCGCCGTGATCCTGTTGACCGGGTTTGAGCGCGCCGACCCGATCGTCTCGCTGCTGATCGCGGGCCTGATGACCCGTTCGGGCCTGTCGCTTGTCAAGGCCTCGAGCCGCGTGTTCCTCGAGGCGGCACCGAGAGACCTGGACCCGCAGGCGATCGGCGAGACGCTCGTCGCCCAGCCCGGCGTCGTCGAGGTTCACGATCTGCATGTCTGGGAAATCACGAGCGGCTTCCCCGCCCTCTCGGCGCATGTGCTCGTCGCCACCGACAGCGACTGTCACGCGGCGCGGCGCGCCATGGAGGCGGTTCTGCACGAGCGGTTCGGGCTCGACCACACCACGCTGCAGGTCGATCACGCAGGTGACGACCTGCTGACGATCCAGTCGCCCGGTCTGGCCGCCGCTGGCCGGCGCCGCGAGCTCACCCCGCATGAGGAGCACTGAGGGCATCCTCTCCGGGCGGGAGGGGTCACCGCCAGGAGATTCGGTCACTCCCTCCCAATCCACGCTGCTTGCGTCTGTGTCCCGCACGAGCGATCCCGGCGGTTGTGAGCGTCAGTCCTAGGACTCGTCCACCTTGTTGCCACTGGGCGCGACGACGTACCAGTCGGCGCCGAAGCTGCTGATGCCCTGACCGTAGGCATCTCCGCTGTCTCCGTCCTTGGCGTAGAAATACAGCGGATGGCCCTTGTAGGTGACCTGCTTGCTCCCATCCTGGCGGGTGGTCGTGCCGATGTCCGCGGTGTTCGCGCTGCCGCCGACCGTGGGGCTGGCGCCGGTGGTCACCGGCGGCCACACCTTGGCGCACCCGCCCGTGCAACTCGAAGTGGTGCCCTTGTCTCCCTCGAATAGGTAGACGGTTAGCCGCTTTCCTCCCGCGGCGAGGATGGTGCCGAGCTTACCGTGCTTGGTGACGACCACCACTCCGGGGGTGGTCGGAGCTGCGGTCGTGCTAGTGGTTGCGGCCTCGGTCTGCGCCGCGTTGGTCGCGGCCGCCGAGGGTGCCGTCGTGCTGGTTGTTGTGCCGCTGCCTCCGCAGCCGGCAATGAGCAGCGCAACGCCGGTTGCGGCGACGCCGAGCGTCAAGGGGTATCTCACAATGACCTCCTGTGGTCGTCTGGGATCGGTTCCGTGCGACTTCATCCCTCAGACGCCGCGCTCCGGCGGAACCTTCCCCTCCGCAGTGCGCTCGGCGGCTATCTCGTCTGCCCGCTCGGGCGGATCAGCACCTCGTTGACGCTCACGTTCGGCGGCTGGCCGATCGCGTAGAGCACCGCGCTGGCGATGTCCTCGGGCGTGAGCGGCTGTGACGTCCTGGAAGCGCTTCGCCATCTGCTCGAGCACCTCGGGGCGGTTGTGTCCGGCGAGCTCCGTGGCGACGGCGCCAGGCTCGACGAGGGTCACGCGCACGCCGAGCGCGACCGCCTCCTGGCGCAGCGACTCCGAGAAGGCTCCGACCCCGAACTTGGTGAGGTTGTAGACGCCGGATGCCCGCGCGCGCGACGCGGCCGGCGACGGAGCTGACGTTGACGATGTGTCCGGAGCCCTGGGCACGCATCAGCGGCAGCGCTGCGTGCGTGCAGTAGAGCACGCCGAACACGTTCGCGTGGATCATCCGGCGCCACTCCTCGGTGGGCGCGTTCTCGATCGGACCGAGCAGCATCACGCCGGCGTTGTTGACGAGCACATCCAAGCGGCCGAGCTCGGAGTGGGCCCGTTCGACGAACGCGCGTGCCTGTGCCTCCTCCCCCACGTCGGCGGGCACCGCGACGGCCCGGCCACCATCCTGAGTGATCCGCTCTGCCAGTGCCTCGATGCGATCGGCGCGCCGCGCGGCCAGCGCCACGGCCGCTCCCGCACCCGCGCAGGCGAGGGCGATGGCCTCGCCGATGCCCGACGAGGCGCCGGTGACGGCGACCACCTGATTAGATAGGTCTGTCGCCATGCGCCGAGCTTAGCTCGCCAGGCTCAGCCACCGCAGGGACCTCGTCGATAGGAACTCCACATCCGCGAGTCGAGCCTTTCGGCCGTCGCCTGGGTTTATGCCTGTGCCAGCAGGAGCATTTGTGGTCTCAGGGGCAGGTGAGCCCGTATGCGGTGTCGAACGAGATCCCTTGAGAATGGGCTCGCCAAGGATGATTGACAACGCAACTATCAAGGCGTATAATTCCGACTCCAAGCATCGGATTAGAAGGACTCTCATGTCAGACTCAACCGTAAACTCAACTGCCACGCTCGATTCCCCGGTCAAGAACGGGGAGGCGGACGCCGCTCTGGACGGCGCGCCGGCCGTGGCGCCCGGACGCCTCGACAGCCCGATCGAGCGCACCGACCTCGGAACGCCGGACACGTTCATCCCCGAGTCCGTCGACCAGCTGCTCGCGCATTCGCGCCGCTACCCCCTGCTCACCCCGGACCAGGAGATCGAGCTGGCCAAGCGGATCGAGCGAGGTGACCTGCACGCCAAGGAACTGTTAGTCAACTCCAATCTGCGCCTGGTCGCGTCCAACGCGAGGCGCTATCAGAACCAGGGCCTGCCGCTCGCGGACCTCGTCCAGGAGGGAATGCTCGGCCTGATCCGCGCCAGCGAGAAGTTCGACTGGCGCAAGGGCTTTCGCTTCTCCACCTACGCCACCCTGTGGATCCGCCAGGCCATTCAGCGCGGCCTCGAGAACTCCGGACGCACAATCCGGCTGCCGGTTCATGTCGCCCAGCGCTCGCGCAAGGTCGGGCGCGTCGAGCGGGAGCTGTCGGTGCGCCTGGGCCGCGAGCCCACGATCGAGGAGCTTGCAGAGGAGACCGGCCTTGAGATCGAGCAGGTCGAGGAGGTGCGCCACCAGCGCGCCGCCCTGGTCAGTCTCGACCAGCAGGTCGGCGAAGACGGCGACACGGCGCTCGGCGACCTGCTGCCCTCCGACTCGGAGGCTCCCGAGGAGACGGCCTGGGACAACGAGCGTGAGCGGATCGTGCATCGCGCCATATCCCAGCTGCCCGAAACCGAGCGGACCGTGCTCACGCTGCGCTTCGGCACCGGCCGCGAGGAGCCGCAAACGCTGACAGCCATCGGCAAACGGCTCGGGTTCTCGGCCGAGCGCGCATCTCAGCTCGAGCAGCGCGCCCTGAAGAAGCTCGCCGAGTCGCCGGAGCTGGCGGCACTGCGCGAGGCGGCATAGAAGTCTAAGCTCAGCCACCGCCGATCTTCCGATCGGCCGAAGGCGGAGGCGTATGTCGGGGAAGTCGCTGTGGGAGCACGTCGTGCAGTGGACGATCGCCGTGGGCGAGCGGGTCCTGGCGCCGGTGGAGCGGTTCATCGGGCGCCGCTCGCTCGTCGGCGACGCGACGTTCTTCCCGCCTGAGCGCTTCTCCTGGGTGGCGCACATCGAGGAAAACTGGACGGTCATCCGCGAGGAGCTCGAACGGGTGCTCGACGATCACGCCGGGCTGCCCAACTTCCAGGACATCTCCAAGGACCAGATCGAGATCACCGACGACGACCGCTGGAAGACGTACTTCCTCTACGGCTACGGCTTCAAGGCAAAGCTCGGCGTGGAGATGTGCCCGCGCACAGCGGCACTGATGGAGCGAGATCCCGGGGATGAAGACCGCGATGTTCTCGATCCTGTCTCCGCGCAAGCACATCCTCGACCACCGTGGACCGTACAAGGGCGTGCTGCGCTACCACCTCGGGCTGATCGTCCCGCAGGCGGCCGAGGACTGCCGGATCCGCGTCGGCGAGGACATCCGCCACTGGGAGGAGGGCAAGAGCATGATCTTCGACGACACCTTCAACCACGAGGTCTGGAACGACACGGACGAGACGCGGGTGGTGCTGTTCGTCGACGTGCTGCGGCCCCTCCCGTTCCCGGAGTCGATGATCAACCGGCTGATCGTCGGCGCGATCGGCCTGTCGCCGTTCGTGCTGGACGCCAAGCGCAACCAGCAGGCGTGGGAAAAGCGCTACAGGGAGCGCATGCACGCCCGGGAGCTCGCCGCGCAGGCAACCTGAGGCTTACACCGATGCCTGCCATGGGAGCGTCCTCGAGGCCCAGCTGTTCAACACCGTGAACTCGCCGGTGAGGATCAACAGACCCAGCGCGATCATCACGACGCCTCCGATTGCGATGACCACAGGGAAATGACGCTTGACGACGGTCAGCGCGTCGGTCATCCGCTCGAACGCGAGCGCAATCAGCAGGAACGGGATCGCAAGCCCCGCCGAGTAGAACGCGAGCAGGAGTGCCCCGTGAGCTGCGGAGCTCGAGACGGCTGCCTGCGTGAGGATCGCACCCAGGGTGATGCTCGTGCACGGGGTCCATGCGATCGCGAAAGCGGCTCCCGCCACAAGCGGCCCGCCACGGCCCGCAAGACGGAGCAGCGAGTCGGGATGCCACTCACGGTTCAGCAGCCCGATGAACGGCGTCGCAAGGAAGATGAGCCCCATCCCGATGATCAGCATCCCGCCCACCTGCTCGAGGGTCTGTTTGTGTGCGTTGAGAGCCGAGCCGATCACCGTCGCGCTCATCCCCAGCAGGATGAAGATCAGCGAGAAGCTCGCGATGAACAACAGACTCGGGACCAGCACCCGTCGGGCTCCGGTGTCCTTCAGATCAGCCGGCGTCACCCCGATCACGGTCGAGAGGTAGCCGGGCACGAGTGGCAGCACGCAGGGTGAGAGGAACGAGACGAGGCCCGCCGCGAGCGCCAGCGGTATCCCGACCCCGCTCGCGGCGTCAGAGGACGCGCCGAGGGTCAAATGAACGGAGATCGTGGTTGCTTGGATCATGAGAGTCGCTGCAAGGAAGGATCGCGCATTGCGGTACGCAACCGGTCCAGCTCCTCTTCGAGGCGGCTGACGCGCTCGCGCAGGTCCTGCAGTTCATCGAGTGGCGGGGCTTGAGCAGCCGGCGCGACGGCGCCGTCCTGCTCCCAATTCTGCCCGAGCAGCTGTGCATAGCGCTCCTCCTTCTGCCCCGGCCTGCGCTCTAGGCAGAGCACGAGCTCGCGCTCGATGAGCCGCTGCAATGTCCCCGCAACGGCGGCCAGATCACTGAACCCGTGCATCCGCTCGGTGCGCTGCTTGAGCTCCCCCGGCGTTTGGGGGCCGCGCAACATCAGCACGCACATCACCGCCTGCTCGTCGGACTGCATCGGCAGCGCTTCCTCCAGCAGGTGCCGGTACTTCGCCGCGCGGCTTCCGGCGCCGCTTGCCAGGCGGGTGAAGCCGCGGCGTTCCAGGCGGTGCAGGGCGTCGCGCACGTCTCGCCTCGTCGTAGTGCACGATCGGATCCCTGTTCGTGGACTGGTTGCAGGCCAGCCGAAGCGCGTTCAGCGAGAGCGGATAGATGTCAGGGGTCGTTCGCTGCTTTTCAAGCAGGCAGCCGAGCACTCTTATCTCGGGGGCTGAAAGGTCCATTGTCCCTGCAAACGCTCCGTTTTCCATGCCTACGCCGCGCGAGGTTCGCGTTTGCGCGCTTCACGGCCCCTCCTAGGGTAGCCGTGCGGACCCTGCACTCATACTGCCGCTGGCCGGGCCGCGGTCCACCGGGCCATCGGGTGTCCGGCGGGAGCACCTCGATGGCCTACTAGTCCACAGCCGTATCGCTGGTTGCCGCTGCGTGGACCGTGATCCTTAGTAGTCATCACTGCCGGGCCATGATGGGGACAATGTGCAGCCACAACGGAACGGAGGAAACCATGCACGCAGTGATCGGGCGAGTGAGGATCAAGCCGGACCGCGCCGACGAAGCGCTTTCGATGATCGGCGAGAGGGGCGTCGCGATGCTGCAGGGCATGGCCGGCGCGACGAGCGGCTATTGGGCGCGGAGCCTCGACGGCGACGACATCATCCAGCACTCTTTCTGGATCTTCGATACGGAGAAGAACGCTCGCACGGCGGAGGCCACCTTCAATCGGCTCCGCGACATGCCCGACGCGCCGGCGACCTTTGTCAGTGTCGATGTCTGTGAGGTTCTCGCGCAGGCTTAGGAGTGCCGTCGCGCGACGGCGACACGGGGACGGCCGAACGGCGGATCAAGGATGATGCACTGCGGCGCCTGCGCGAGGCGACGCCGAAAGAAATGGCGGTGTTCGCCGACAAGCTGCGAGCAGAAGCCCTGGAGGCAGGCGCGACCGAGGACGACCTCAGCAAGGCCGAAAACCTGCTCCCTGGCGAGTCCAGCGCGACCCGCCGAGCGCTGGCGCCGCCGGTGAAGCCAAGGACGACATCCAGCTCGCATAAGGTCTTGAATGCAGCTGGGAGGGGTCGCGAGCCCCGGCTCTGCGGAAACCCGTAAACCCCCGGGCAACCCGACCTGCGCAAGCACCCCGCGACGGTAAAGTCAATGGCGTGAGCAGCCAGCCTTTCGCCCAAGGACGGTCGGGTGCAGGGCGTCATGCGCCGCCCCCGGAGCTCCGGCCCGAGGACATACCGTCGACGCCCGTGCCGCTGCGGCGGGTGTCCAAGCTGTTCGCGCCGTACCGGGTTCGCCTGAGCGTGCTGCTTGCGCTGATCTTCCTCTCCGCCGGCCTGGGGGTCGTCAGCCCCTTCCTGCTACGCGAAGTTCTGGATACGGCGATCCCGGATCACAACACCACGCTGCTGTCCTTTCTGGTGGGCGGCATGATCGCGCTGTCCATCATCGGCGGCGTGATCGGGGTGGCTCAGACGTGGATCTCAAACCAGGTCGGCCAGCGCGTCATGCACGACCTGCGTGCCGCCGTCTACGCGCATCTGCAGCGCATGTCGCTCGCCTTCTTCACACACACCCGCACGGGCGAGGTGCAGTCGCGGATCGCGAACGACATCGGCGGCATCGACAGCGTGGTGACCTCCACGGCGACGTCGATCGTGCAGAACGTCACCACGGTGGTGGCGGTCGTCGTCGCCATGTTCCTGCTCGATTGGCAATTGGCCGTGTTCTCGCTCGTGCTACTGCCATTCTTCGTGTGGTTGACCCGTCGCGTCGGCGAGGAGCGCAGGCGCATCCAGTCCGTTCGCCAGAGCCGCCTGGCCGACATGTCGACGCTCGTCGAGGAGTCGCTTTCGGTCTCGGGGATCCTGCTCGGCAAGACGATGGGCCGCTCGCGGGAGCTGGTCGGCCGCTTCAGCGACGAGTCCGGTGAGCTGGCCGACCTGGAGGTGCGTGCCCGCATGGCGGGACGCTGGCGCATGGCCTCGGTGCAGATGAGCTTCGCGATCATGCCGGCGGCCGTGTACTGGTTTGCCGGCGAGAGCATCGCCAGCGGCGCCAACGCGATCTCGATTGGCACGCTCGTGGCGTTCACCACGCTGCAGACGCGGATGCTGTTCCCGATCCAGTCGCTCCTGTCGGTGGGTCTTGAAGTGCAGACCTCGCTGGCCCTGTTCGGGCGGATCTTCGAGTACCTGGACCTGCCCGTCGACATCGTCGAGCGACCAGGCGCGAGCTCGCTCAGCGACGTGCGCGGGGACGTGCTCCTGGACGACGTGTGGTTCCGCTACGCCCCCGACTCGCCGTGGACGCTCGAAGAGATCGGCGCTCAGATCCCCGCCGGGACCCGAACCGCGCTGGTCGGCGAGACGGGTTCGGGCAAGACCACGCTCGCCTATCTGGTGGCCCGGCTGTATGAGCCCGAGCGCGGCTGCGTGAGCATCGACGGAGTCGACATCCGCGACGTCACGCTCTCCTCGCTTGCCGCAACCGTCGGGCTCGTTTCGCAGGAGACCTATCTCTTTCACGCCTCGATCCGCGAGAACCTGCGCTTCGCCTGCCCGGAGGCCACCGATGAGGAGATCGAACAGGCCGCGCAGGCCGCGCAGATCCACGAGCTGATCTCGTCTCTGCCGGATGGCTACGACACCCCCGTGGGCGAGCGCGGCTACCGTTTCTCCGGCGGGGAGAAGCAGCGCATGGCGATCGCCCGCACCGTGTTGCGCAACCCGCCGGTGCTGATCCTCGACGAGGCCACCTCCGCGTTGGACAACGAAACCGAGCGCGCCGTCCAGCAGGCGCTTGATGATCTCTCGCGCGGGCGCACCACGATCGCGATCGCACACCGGCTGTCGACCATTCGCGACGCCGACCAGATTCTCGTGCTCGATTCCGGGCGGATCGTCGAGCGTGGCACCCACGAGGAGCTGGTGGACCTCGGCGGTCGCTATGCCGCTCTGCTGAGCGGCGCCACCGTCGCCGAGGACCGGGCCACCGGGGACGCCAGCTCGGCGCTGGCCTGAGGTGCGCGGCTATGCGGTCGCGTCGATGTTCAGGCGTATGTAGTCGACCACCACCGGCTCGCCCAGCCTCGCCAGCACCTCGTCCAGGAAAGGCTCGCGCAGATCCTCGGGCAGCTGCTGGACGTGCGGGCCGAGGACGATCGTGGAAAGGAACTCCCGCGGGTGCTCGGGCTGCTGTGGTGCCGGCGCGAGCCAGCAACGCGCGGATGCGAAACCCGCGTCCAGCAGGCGCTGTTCGGTCTCCCCCGCTCCGGCGTAGTTCCACGGCGGCTGCCAGTCGCGCGAAGTGCTCGGCGTAAGGGTCACCGGCGAGGACCGTGTTGGCCTTCCCCCGCAGGACATCGATGTTGCCCTTCCCTCCACACTGCGCGACGAGTCGTCCTGCGGGGCGCAGCGCGGCGTGCAGGCGCCTGAACAGCCGGTCGTGATCTGAGATCCAGTGAAACGTCGCCGTCGAGAAGACCGCGTCAACGACCTCCTCGAGCTCGAGCTCGAGGAGGTCGAGCACGCGGACATCGACTGCGCCGGGTTGAGGCGGCTCAACGAAGGCGTCGTCAGGTCCAAGGCCCGCGAGACGCCTCCTGGCGGCGTCCACCATCGAGGAGGATGAGTCCACCGCGATCACCCTGCCCCGCGGCAGGCGCTGCATCAGGGCTTCGGTGACCCGCCCCGAGCCGCAGCCCGCGTCCAGTACGACCTCGTCTCCCGTCAGCTCCAACCGGTCCAGCACCTCGCGCCCCATCGCCTCCATCGGCCCGGAGACGCGGTCGTAGCTCTTGCCGTCCCATGCACGTACAATTGACATACGAGTGTACGTTATCACGCACAGCCGTCGTGACGCATCCTCCTCGCGAACGGATTCAGGCCGGATACTGGGCGAGCGCGACCAGGTCGGCGAGTACCCTTGACAGCTGACCGCCCTGCCAGGCGATCGGCGAGCGCGGCGGCGGTCCAGCGTCCTCCACGACCAGCCGCGCGTCTGGGATCTCTCGCGCGTAGCGTTCGCCCACCGCCAGCGGATGGCCGGGATCGGCCTCGTCGCGACTGGCGACCACGACCGCCGGTACCCGGATGCGCGCCAGCTCATGCATGTCATCGAACGGGCGCGATCTGGGCGTGGCTTCCAGGGCGTCCGCGACGGCCTCGGGATGCTCGTGCGCAGCCAGGCGCTGGCGCAGAACCTTCTCGATCGTCTCGCGCCATGTCTGCGGCACGGCATTCAGGTCGTAGGCCCGCACGAACCCCTCTACTCCCCCCTCCCTCAACCCCCGTGCAAGCGCGTCCCAGGCCGCGAGCGCGTCGGCGTCGCCCGCCAGAGAAGGATCGAAGGACGGAGTGATGAGCCCCAACCCGGCCACCCGCTCGGGACGGCGCATGGCGAGGCGCAGCGCGGTATGCGCGCCCATCGACGCCCCGGCCAGGACAGCGCGTGCGATGTCGCGCGCATCGAGCACAGCCTCCAGATCCGCGGCCAGCAAGTCATATCCATACGCGTCCGGGTCGGGGGCAGGGGTCGAGCGGCCGTGGCCGCGAGCGTCATAGCTGAGAACCCGATGACCGGAACGCTCCAGAGCGTGTGAGCCCATGACGACATAGCGACGGGTCGCGGTGAGGCCGTGAAGCAGCACGATCGGCGGACCGGTCCCGCTCTCCTCACCGGACAGGGTGACACCGTCTGAGCGGACGCTGAATGCGGTGCTCACACGGCGACGGTCGCGTGCTCGCGCACAAGCTCGGCCGACCGATCCGGCTGCTCCCAGAAGAACAGATGCCCGACTCCGTCAAGGATCTCGAGACTGGAGCCGGGGATACGCGAGGCGATCAGGCGGCCGTTCCCCACGGGAAGCAGCTGATCGTCGGTGCCGTGCACGATGAGCGTCGGCATCGTCAGCGCCGGTAGGCGCGCGTTCGTATCGTGCGCCACGCAGGCCTGCAGCTGCGCCATCACGACCGGCACTGCCACCGCCCGTTGCGCAGCGATCGCCACGTAGCGGCCGTAGAGCTCATCGTCCTTCGCCATCTCCGCGGAGACGTTGACCTCGAAGCCGGCCCGCAGCGCACGCTCGCGGTCGCCGGACAGCATCGCCTCCACCAGCGGCTGCATGACCTCGGGTTCGGTCAGCGAGCTGCCCTCTCCGCCGCAGTAGGTGCAGCCCAGCGTGAGCGTGCGCACGAGCCCAGGGTGCGCGAGCGCCAGCTCCTGGGCGATCATCCCGCCCATCGAGATGCCCATCACATGAGCCGAGCCGAGCCCCAGGGCGTCGAGGAGGCCCGCTGCGTCCTCAGCCATCTCCACGATCGTGACCGGCCCGTCCAGACGGCTGCTCGCGCCCACCCCGCGATGGTCGTAGGCGATCACATCGAACTCGCGCCGAAGCGGCTCGAGGAAGGGCTCGCCCCAGTGCAGGGCGGTGCCGCTCATGCCCATGATCAGCAGCAGGGGCGAACCCGATCCGCTGCGTTCATAGGCAAGCTCGATCTCGCCGACGCTCACAACCGGCATCTTCGAAGCTTATACAGGCAGTACGAGCTGGTCGCTGGCGTCGCGCTCGCCCGTCACGCCGCGGTTCCCCACGCCGGGCTTGCCCGCGGGTGGATCGGCGCAGGACAGACCGGCGACCCGCACGCCCAGCAGTCGCACGGGCCGCGAGGGCGAGTAGTCCTCGAGCAGCCGCAGCGCGACCGCGCCGACGACCTCGACATCGCACGTCGGCTCGGAGACGGTGTGCGCACGGGTCACCGTCGTGAAGTCACTGAGACGGACCTTGATGCCGATCGTGCGGCCCCTGCGACGGTGTGTGGTCAGGCTCGCACACAGCTCCACGGCCATGCGTGTCAACTCCTCGCGCAGCTGCGCTGGCTCGGTGAGGTCCTGCTCGAACGTCCGCTCGCGCGACTCCGAGACGACCTTGCGAGCGGCCGCCACCTCGCCGCTGTGCTCGAACCGCGCACGCCTGCCCAGCTCACGCCCGAGGTTGGGACCGAACCGCTCCACGAGCATCCGCTCGGGCGCCGAGCCCACCGCGGCGAGCGTCGTCAGCCCGAGCTCGGCCAGGCGTGCCGCGGTCTTCGGCCCGATGCCCGGCACGAGCCCTGGAGGCGAGGATGCGAAGCGCTCACACGCCTGCTCGCGGCTGAGCACGACGAAGCCGGCCGGCTTCTCCGCGTCGGAGGCCACCTTGGCAACGAGCTTGTTCGGGCCGATGCCCACCGAGCAGGTCAGCTTCGTGGCCTGTCTGATCTCGGCCAGCAGCCGGCGCATCGCCGCGCGTGGCGAGTACAGGCCGTCGAGGTCCAGATAGGCCTCGTCGAGGCCCACGACCTCCACTAGCTCCACGTGCGAGCGAATGAGCCCCATCAGTCGCGCGGACATCTCCCGATAGGTGGGAAAGTCGGGCGTCAGAAACACCGCCTGCGGGCACAGTTGGCGCGCCCGCGCGGCCGGCATCGCCGATCCCACGCCGTACCGCCGCGCCTCGTAGCTGGCCGTGGTCACCACGGCGCGCGGCCCGCTTCCGGCCACGACCACAGGCTGCCCGCGCAGCTCGGGATGGCGGAGCAGCTCGATCGCCACGTAGAAGGCGTCGGCATCCAGGTGGGCGACGCTCAGCGGAGTCCTCTCATCGGCCATCACCCCGAATCTAGCGCCGGTCGCGGCGGGCGATCGGTTAGGCTTGCGGGTGGCGCCATGGACCTGACATTCAGTAAGCAGGAGACAGCCTTTCGCGATGAGCTGCGCGGCTGGCTCGCCGAGAATCCACCGGATCCCAAGCCGGCGGATGACAACGAGGACGCCCAGTACGCCTGGAGGCGCGACTGGCAGCGCCGCCTCTACGACGCCAGCTGGGCCGCCCCTCACTGGCCCACCGAGTACGGCGGCCGCGGGGCCACGCCGACCGAATCGGCAATCTACTTCGAGGAGATCGGGCGAGCGCGGGTGCCGTTGGCCGCGAATACGCTCGGCCTGCTGCTGGGCGGGCCCACCCTCATGATGTGGGGCACCCCCGAGCAGAAGGAGCGCTACCTTCCACCGATCCTCTCGGCCGAGGAGATCTGGTGCCAGGGCTTTTCCGAGCCAGAGGCCGGCTCGGACCTCGCCGCTCTGAAAACGCGAGCCGTCAAGGACGGCGAGGAATGGGTGGTCAGCGGCCAGAAGGTTTGGACAAGCGGCGCCCAGTACTCGAAGTGGTGCATGCTGGTGGCCCGCAGCGATTCCGACGCGGCCAAGCACAAGGGTCTCACCTACTTCCTGATGGACATGGAGCAGGACGCCGTACAGATCCGCCCGCTGCGCCAGATCACCGGTGAGGCCGAGTTCAACGAGCTCTTCATCGAGGAGGCCAGGATTCCCGACGCGAACGTTGTGGGCGGGGTCGGCAACGGCTGGAAGGTCGCCCTGACCACGCTCATGAACGAGCGCGCAGGCCTGGGCTTCGCCCTGCAGATCCGTATGCGCCAGCTCCTGGACGATCTGATCGCTACCGCCGGCGAGCGCGGCCTGCTCGAGGATCCTCTCTACGCCGACGAGCTCGCGGAGCTTCACGTGCGCTGCGAGTCGATCCGGCTGCTGGCCTGGAAGGGCCTGACCGATGCCGAGCGCTATGGGCAGCCCGGCCCTGAGGGCTCGCTGGTCAAGTGGCTGTGGTCGGATACCAACCAGCGCCTGACCGAGCTCGCGGTCGACATCGTCGGTCCAGAGGCGCTGACGGTGGGCACGGACTGGAGCTATGAGCAGTTGCGCGCCCGCGGCAACACGATCGAGGGTGGCACGACCGAGGTGCTCAAGAACATCGTCGCCGAGCGGGTCCTCGGACTGCCCCGACTGAAGGTCGCCGCGTAGGGATCGGCATGGACTTCGGCTTCACAGACGACCAGCGCGAGATCCAGCGCACCGCACGCGAGCTCCTGGCTGAGCGTGCGCGGCCCGAGCGCGTGCGCGAGCATGCCGAGGCGCGCCGGACCGACGATGCTCTCTGGGCCGAGCTGTGCGAGCTCGGCTGGCCGGGGATCGCGTTGTCCGAGGAGAACGGCGGCCAGGGGCTCGGACCCATCGAGCTGTCGATCCTGTGCGAGGAGCTTGGACGCAGCCTCGCTCCGGTGCCATTCCTGCCGAGCGTGCTTGCGGGCGCGCTCATCGAGCAGGCCGGCTCGCCGGCGCAGCGCGAGCGCTGGCTGCCGGGACTGGCCAGCGGCGAGCGCACCGGTGCGCTCAGCCTGGCCGTGGAGGGCGCGGCCGAGCTCGTGATCGGCGCTGCCGAGGCGGCGGTGATCGTTCTCGTCGAAGAGGATCGTACGGCCCGCGTTCTCACCCCCGAGCAGGCGGACGTGACCCCCGTGGCCTCGATCGATCCGACCCGATCTACGGCACGGGTAAGCGCACCCGAGGACGCCGGAGAGGCACTCGAGGGGGATGTAGCGGCGGGAGTGGATCGAGCGCTTGTCGCGATCAGCTCCGAGCTGGTGGGTGTCTGCGACCGAGCGCTCGAGATGACCCTCGCCTACGTGAAGGAACGCAAGCAGTTCGGCGTGCCGGTCGGCTCCTTCCAGGCCGTCTCGCATCGTTGCGCGCAGATGCTGCTTGAAACCGAGAAGGCACGCTCGACGACCGCGTTCGCGTCCTGGACGGCCGAGTCGGACCCCGAGCGACTCCCCGAGGCGGCGGCGATGGCCAAGGCGGCGGCCTCAGATGCCGGACGGCACGTCACCGAGAGCGCCATCCAGGCCCACGGCGGTATCGGCTTTACCTGGGAGGCCGACGTGCACTGGCTGTACAAGCGCGCCCAGCTCGATGCGGCATTGCTGGGCGGCGCCAAGCAGCATCGAGCGCACATCGCCGGGATCTTGGCTGAACAGGCCGGCGCCCTGCGCGTCGCGTAGAGCGTTCGACGGCGGGAGGTGGAGACATGAGCGAGGTGGTGCAGAAAGCGGTCGATGAAGGAGTGGCTGTGCTCACCCTCAACCGTCCCGATCGGCTGAACGCATGGACCGCGGAGATGGAGCGTGCCTACTTCGGGATGCTCGCGGAGTGTGCGTCCTTGAAGGAGGTCCGGGTGATCGTAGTGACTGGTGCGGGACGGGGGTTCTGCGCGGGTGCGGACATGCAGGGGCTGCAGGCGTTGGGGGAAAACGGCGGAGAGACGGCATCTGCGGACCAGGATCGGATCGCCCAGTCGTTCCCGCTGTCGATCCCCAAGCCGATCATCGCCGCGATCAACGGCCCATGCGCCGGCATCGGTCTCGTGCAGGCGCTCATGTGCGACCTGCGGTTTGCCGCCGAGGACGCCAAGCTGACAACGGCGTTCGCCCGGCGCGGTCTGGTCGCCGAGCACGGCATCTCCTGGATCCTCCCCCGCCTGGTCGGACCCGCCCGAGCGCTCGATCTGCTGCTTTCCGGGCGCGTCGTGCTCGGTGAGGAGGCGGCGGCTCTGGGACTCGTCAACAGGGCTCTGGCCGCAGACACCTTGCTCGATCAGGCACTGGCGTACGCGCGCGAGCTTGCGGTCCAGTGCTCGCCCGCCAGCATGGCCACGATGAAGCGCCAGGTGTACGCCGACCTCGACCGCGGTCTTCCGGAGGCGCTGGCGGGAGCCGACCAGCTGATGCTCGCATCCTTCGACGCTCCCGACTTCGTCGAGGGGGTCGCCAGCTTCGTCGAGCGTCGTGAGCCGGCGTTCGCACCGGTTACGGGCTAGCTAGCTGCCGCGTCAAGCGGTCGCAGGCGCACTCCGCCCAGCTCGATCGCGTCCCCGGCCTCGCGCAGTGGTGTCGAGTCCTCGATCGCGATCTCGACCAGTCCTTCCCCGCGGTCATCCTGGGCGGCGGCGAAGGACACCTCGGCGCCGTCCAGGCGCAGCGTCGAGCGGTCCTCCTTGGCCAGCGGAACGCCGAGCACGTGCGCCCAGCGCGCGGCGACCGCGATCGGGTCGGCTACCGCGACGGTGATACCGGCCAGGCGTCCGGCCGCACCGGTGCCCGTCCGACCGGTCCACTCCGGTCCCCCCCAACGCCAGGTGCCCTGCGGACGGGACTGGTCGATCGACACGATCGCTCCGCGCATGTCGGCCGGATGCAGATGGGTTCCGGAGATATCGGGGAGATCGATCTGCCACACGACCCTGATCGCCGCCTGCTTGGCACGGGCTCTCGCCCCGTCCAGGTCTGTGAGGTCGAAGATCGCCATGTAGCCGCCATCGCCATCGTGGCGCTCCAGATAGCGCCCGGCGGCGGTGCCCGGCTTCGCCGGCGAGATCACCTCCAGGAAGCAGTCCCCGAGCGCGAACACCGCGTTGGTCAGCCCGAACTCGCCGACCCCGGGGTCGCGAAACGGCTCCCCGAGGCCCAGGGCGGACTTGAGCGCCGACGCCACAGGCTCAAGCTCAGCCGCCACGATGACGGCCTGGCGCAGGCGCACGCGCGGTTGAAGCTCGTCCATCGAACCAGCCCCCATCTACGGCGCCAGCCTGACCGGAAGGGTCTTGAGCTGGTTGACGAATCCCGATTCGACAGCGGTCGGCGTGCCCGCGAACGTCATCGAAGGGAAGCGCTTGAGCGTCTCCTCGATCATGACCTTCAGCTCAAGGCGCGCGAGCGCGGTCCCGAGGCAGAAGTGGCGACCGCCCGCGCCGAAGGCCTGGTGCTCGGCTTCGCGCCTCAGGTCGAAGTGGTCGGGATCCTCATAGCGGGTCTCGTCGCGATTTGAGGAGACGTACCACATCACGACCTTCTCGCCCTCGCGGATCTTCTGACCATGAAGCTCGGTGTCGCAGGTGGCCGTGCGGCGGAAATGCGCGAACGCGGGGAACATCCGCAGCGACTCCTCCACGGCGGCCGGGATGCGCGAGGGGTCCTCGAGCAGGAGCTGCATCTGCTCACGGTCTTCCATCAGCGCCCGCATGCCGCTGCAGTAGGTGGCCTTGGTGCTGTCGTTGCCCGCCGCCATCAGCAGGAAGAAGCCCATCACGATCTCGTGTTCCTCGAGCTTCTCGCCGTCGACCTCGGCGTGCACGAGCACGCTGGTCAGATCGTCGGTGGGGTTCTCCTGGCGCTCGGCGATCAGCGCGCGGCAGCGCTCGAAAATCTCAGGGATATCCCTCTCCAGGACACCCTGTATGCCGTCGGGGTTGACGTCGCTGTCGTCGGCGGCGAGCGTCGAGTTCATGAGCCTTGCCCACACCGCGTCGTCCTCCTCGGAGATGCCCATGAAGCTACCGATGACCCTCGATACGATGGGCTGGGCGGCGTCCGAAACGAGGTCGCAGGTCTCGCGACCGGCAAGGCGGTCCAAGACCTCGACGGCGATGGCCCTGATCGCATCCTCGTGGTCGGCGATCCGCTTCGGCGTGAACCCGGCCTGGAACAGCGCCTTGATGCGATCGTGCTTCGGGGGATCCATCCCGATGAACATCGCGCGGGTCAACTCGAGCGGGAAGACCTCCGAGGCCGCCGTGACACCACCGAGTTCCGAGGAGTAGGTGCGCCAATCCCGGCTCACCGTGTGCACGTCCTCAGCGGTGGTGACCGACCAGTATCCGGCCTCCTCCGGATACTCGACTATCCGTGGTGTCCAGTGAACCGGGCACTCCCGGCGCAGCCGCCCGAACAGCTCGTGCGGAGGACCATCAAGCCAGAGCTCCGGTTGACCGACGAGCACGTTCCTAACATCGCTGTCAATCGCCGCCATCGGGACCTCCGGGAATCGCTGTCGCAAGGATTCAGAGCCGTTGCCGGCTCTCGGCTGGCCGGCCAACCAGCCCGGCGGGCACCGTCATCCGCCCGCGGGCCACGATATCGCGGCCCCACCCGGGGCGCAACCGCTCGCCGCCCGGCCAGATGCAGCTATGCGCCGCCGCTCGTCCTCGATGGACGGGTCCGCGGCTCTGTGCCCTGCGCGAGAGCGCGTCCTGCAAAGACGAGCATGCTGCCCAGGTGGGCTTGGATCGTTTCCAGGGAATGTTCGCCGGGATACACGGCGCTGTGAGCTCTCGCTCCCGCCGCTCTCAGCGCGGCGGCGAAGGGAGCGTTCTCGGAAGGGTTGGCGATCGTATCCTCAGAGCCTCCGTAGACGAAGGCGTGCAGGCCGATTCGCGACAGGAGCGGCCGGTCAGCCCGCAGCTTGCCGGCGAGACCGTCGAAGAAGCCGAGCCAGCTCTCCACCGCCGCAAAACGTTCGGGGTGCGACAGCGCCACGTTCATCGCGCCGTAGCCTCCCATCGAATCGCCGGCGATCGCCCGCCCGCCGCGATCGGCCACCGTGGGCAGCGTCCGGTCCACCATTTCCTGCACTTCAAGCACATAGGCCGCGTAATCCCGACCGCCGAACTCGCGCCAGTTGTTGGCCCCTCGCCCACCTTGGATCATCACAGCCATCACAGGGGGGATCACGTGCCGTGCGATCAGTCGGTCGAGTTCGTCCTGGAGGCCGATCTGCAGAAACGCGGTGGCGAGCTGGTTGTTGCCGTGAAGCAGGTAGAGCACCGGGTAGTGGCGCGTCGTGCTGGCGTAGCCCGGAGGCAGGTAGACCAGGAACGAACCGGGTCCATGAAGAGCGGCCGATGTGTAGCTTGCAGCATCGATCGAACTGCCCGCTGCGGCGTGGCTTACAGGCGTGAGCGTGGGCAGCAACTGGAAGCTCGCGGCCGCGCGCGCGGCCGCCGCGCTCCCCGCCGTCGTCCCGTCCACCGCCACCGGATCAGCTGTGCGAATGCCGACGAGGCGCTCGACGGTCGTCGGGGTGTTGAAGACCAGCGCTGCGCAGACCACGGCCAGCGCGCTCAGAAACGCGCCCGTGCCACGCCACGGCACGATCGCCCGCCGCGGCTGCCACGAGTCGGACGCCGCACCCGCGGCCGCCGCCGTCGCCACGGGCTCCAGGCGAGGCGGAAACGCGGGTATCCACGAAGGGGGCATCACCTCGACGGCCGCCCCGCCCCGCCCTGGCCAGCTCCACTCGTCAAGGTTCTCCAGCCACACCTGTGCGCGGGACCCCTTCATTGCGACGGACATTCCGAAGATTGAAGGAGCAGCGACACCGAAAGCCAACCCCTGCACGAAGGTACCCATTCCAACCGGTCGTCGGGCGCGCCGCCCGCGGTCTCCTACCGGCCCGTCCTCACGGCTACCGCGGGCGCGTCCTCACGGCCACCGCGGGCACGCAGGCCCCTCAGCGCGAGCTCCACACCTCTCCGGTGTCGCCGAATCCGAGCGCCTGCTTGGTTGCCTGAGTGAGGTCGAACTCGCGGCCGGGCACGAAGGGTCCGCGGTCGACCACCGGCACTCGCACCGATCGCCCCCCGTAGCGAAGCCTCACCAGGGTGCCGCAGGGAAGCGTCTTGTTGGCGACGCCCATCGTCGAGCTCGTCAGCGAGCCTCCGCAGGCCAGGCCGCCACCACCGCCGTACCAGGAGGCCTGGGCCAGGCGGTAGACGTTCAGCCACCCCAATCTCCGGTGTGTCCCGAGGGCGAAGGTGTCACCCGCAAAACGCAGGCGCACACGCTCACTGCCCGTTCGATGCGTGCGGTAGCGCAGCGTGAAGCTGCCCTTGGCGCGGGTTCGGGCACGGGCGAGCGCGCTCCATCCGTGGCTCCCCAGCGCCTGCAGTACCACCACACGCCCGGGCAGCCCGGGGCGCAGCGTGCCTGTGACGGTCGCGGAATGACCATCGAGCACGTTCAGTCGGGCACGGTGGACGCTCATCGCGGTGCGAGCCGACCCTCCGATCGGCGGAGCGGTCGTGACGATACCGACCGGTACCAGGGCGTCGGCAGGCTGAGCAAGCGTCGTGGGTACGTACATATAGGTATGGACCTCCATGCCTCTGGGCCTACGGGGTTAGCTGTCGGGCTCACGAACGTCGGGCACGCGAAAGGAACGCATGCCATCCGGGCGTTACGGCCCCATCAGGCGGCCGATTCGCCCCATCCGAACCGCGCTCTATGGCGATCCGGCAGTGGGTCCCCCGCTCGCCCCCATTGACGGAGGCGACTCGGCAGGGTCGAACAATTGTTCGTATGCTAGGGATCCATAGTGGGTCCAAGTGTGATGGGGCTCACACTTGGTCGTTCACCGCACCTGCAACGGTCCGCACAAGGCCGCCTCGGAAACGCTGGCCGCATGAGGCGGCCGGGGTCACCGAAGCGGGCTTAGTAGGTATTTAGACCGTACCTTTAGCGTAGGGCTCTGGTCATCGGGCCGGGTCAGCGCCCCCCGCTGACTTAGCGCACCCGCATGATGCGGTGGCCCGATGACCATCTACTCCTCGCAGGACGCAGGCTGGCCGGTGCCGGTCAGCCTGCGCTCACAACTAGCGGCTCGAGCTCGTCCGTGCGGTCGCCCACCCGAATCGAGCCCTGCTCCCAGACACCCACCCGGTGCCGACCGGCCGCCTTGGCCCCGTACAGGGCACGATCGGCGGCCACGAGCAGCGCCGAGGGCGTGTACTCGTGCGCAGAGAGTGTCACGACGCCGGCGCTTACGCTCTGGGTTGGTTGCCCGTCGAGCCTCGGTTCCTCGAGCTGGCGCCCGATCCGCTCGGCGAATGCGATCGCGTCGGCGTGGCCGACACCGAACAGGACCACGGCAAACTCCTCGCCGCCGATCCTCGCCAGAGTGTCCCCGGCGCGCCGCTCGCGACTGAGCAGCGTGGCGAAGTCGAGCAGGGCTCGGTCTCCGGCCGCGTGCCCGAAGCGATCGTTGACCTGCTTGAAGTGGTCGAGGTCGAACAGCACTAGCGCCAGCGGAAGCTCGCTGCGCTGAGCCCGCTCGATCTGGCGCAGGAACTCCGTGTCGAACGCCCGCCGGTTGAGAAGCCCCGTGAGGTAGTCGGTGGCCGACGCCTGGGCGAGCTGGCCGATCACATCCGTGAGCCGCTCGCGCAGCAGCGTCACGACGACCGTGGTCAGCGTCACAGACACGCCGACGCCCATGAACAGCACCTGCTTCATGGGGTCGACCGACCACACGAACAGGGCCAGGCCCAGGGTCACCCACATGATCGCGAGATCAATCGCGACCTCGCGCCGAGCGAAGAAGTAGGCGGAGAACAGCATCGGCCACAGATAGAAGAACGGGGTGGCCTCGATCGGTCGCGCCACGGCCATCAGCGCGCTGACGAGCACGATTCCGTAGACGACGTAGACGCTCGTCACCCAGCGGCGAGAGGGAGAGGGTCTGACGGCCCATGCCATGACGGCACCGAGTGCAAGCAGCCCGGCGATGATCCTGAGCGCGTGGTGATCGCTCGGGTCGGGATCGGGCAGCCCGAGCGTCGCGAGCAGCGTCCCGGCACCCAACAGGAACATGGCCACGCCCACGCGCCGCATGAAGCCGAAGTCGTCGACCTCCGTCGAGTCCGGGCGCGCATGGACGACGGGACCCGCTCCACCGAACACCGCCGCGATAGGAGGCTTGACGGTCGCCATGTCACATCGTTCGGCGGGCGTGATGCTCAACTTGAGCCGAGCCGTGTCGAGACGGCAGATCGAGCCGCAGGATCCATGCGCTGACGCCTTGGTTTTCGGTGCGTTTGCGACCAATCGTTGACGCGCGGTGCCACAACAGCGACAATCGGGGGGAATGGCCAACCCTGACCGCCTGTCCGCGCTCGACTCCACGTTCCTGCACCTGGAGAACAACTCCACCGCGCACATGCACGTGGCGTCGGTGATGGTGTTCGAGGGCAAGGCGCCGACTCCGCAGGAGCTTGTCGATCACGTGCTGGGGCGCCTGCACCTGGTGCCGCGCTACCGCCAGCGGCTGGCCTACGTTCCCCTCGACCAGGGCCGGCCGGTGTGGACCGACGACCCGCATTTCAACCCGCGCTACCACATACGCCACACCGCCCTACCCCGGCCGGCCGACGAGGACGCGCTGAAGCGACTCGCGGGGCGGCTGTTCTCCCAGCGGCTCGACCGTTCCAAGCCGTTGTGGGAGATCTGGCTCGTGCAGCGCATGTCCGGCGGGCGCTTCGCGCTGATCGCCAAGACCCACCACGCGCTCGTCGACGGAATCTCCGGCGTGGACATCACGACCGTCCTGTTTGACTCCGCAGCCGAGCCCGTGCCCACGCCCCGTCCCCCGACGCCCTGGGTCGCCAAGCCGCTGCCCGGTCGCGCCAAGCTTCTCGGTGAGGCGCTCTTGGAGCGCTCGACCGTGCCCGCCGAGATGACCCGCGGCGCCCGCGCGCTGCTGCGCGCCCCGCGCAAGGCCCTCTCGCAGGTCAAGGATGGCGTGGCTAGCATCGGCGCCACCACCGTGGCGGGGATCAACGCCCCCGCGCCCCCGAGCCCGTTCAATGTCGAGATCGGCCCGCACCGTCGCTACACGTTCATCGACGCCGACCTCGACCGGTTCAAGGCGATCAAGGATTCTCTGGGGGGCACGCTCAACGACGTGGTACTCGCGTCGGTCAGCCTCGGTCTCGGCCGATATCTGCGTGGCCAGGGCCATGACACCGAGGGTCTCGTCCTGAAGGCGATGGTGCCCGTCTCGGTGCGTGCAACCTCCCAGCGGGGGGCCCTCGGCAATCAGGTCGCCGCGATGTGGGCGCCCCTGCCGGTGGGGGTCGAGAATCCCGCCGAATGCCTCTCCCAGATCACGCACGCGATGGAGGACCTGAAGAAGTCCCGCCAGGCAGTCGGGGCGCAGGTGCTCACCAACCTGGCCGGGTTCGCACCGCCGACGATCCTCAGCCAGGCGGCCCGCCTGCAAGCCCGCCAGCCGTTCTTCAACCTGGTCGTCACAAACGTGCCGGGCCCCCAATTCCCGCTGTATCTGCTCGGACGTCGTCTGCAGGTGCTCTACCCCGTCGTGCCACTCGCCCAGCGCCAGGCCCTAGGGATTGCCGTCATGAGCTACGACGGCCATCTCGGCTTCGGCCTGCTCGCTGACTACGACGCGCTTCCCGAGCTCGAGGCGATCGCGCGCGATCTCGAGTGGGCGATCGCAGCGCTGGCCCGCGCCGCCGGCGTGCGTTCAGGCTCGGGGACCGCGCATCGGCCTGCCAAACCGGCACGCACCACCCGACGTCAGCGCGCCAAGCCCGCAACCGGGAGCTGACCCACAGGCCCAAGGGCCCGGCTTGGGGTCCGTTCAAGCGCGGACCGTTTTCGGTTTCGCGCCGGGCGTGGAAAGAATTGGCGGGAGCCGGAGTCCTCAACGCCGGAGGGGCGGCTGGAGGAGGCCGGCGCCACGGAGAGGCGGGTAGGCCAGTCGCCCCTCCGACGCGTCTCATTCCGAGAGCCATGCGGCACTCGGTCGTAGGAGGCCTACGAAAGCGAAGCTCAGCCGCCGTTCGCGTAGACGACGACAGCCGCCCCCGAAGGGACGGCTGTCGCCTGCTTCCCGGTCCTGCTTGCAGCGCTCACGCTGCTGAGCGTGCTGTCGGGGTTCTTCCCGGTGCGATCTTCACCGCGCCCGGCACACGAGCCGACTGCGCCCAGCTGCAGCCTTCCACCTTCGCGACCGCGATAGAGGCAGCAGCCACCGCCAGCGCGTCCTCGAAGTCATTTTCGTGGTGGGCGACATAGGCGCGCGCGGCGAATTCGACCTCGAGTTTCGTGATCGATTGGTACGCCGCGCACTGCACGGCGGCAGCCGTGCCGGAGCCGCCGTCGGCCTGTGACACGGCCGGGGCTACCACCTCGCCAGCGAAGCTGAGCGATGCGACGAGCGCGATGATGATGTTGCGGGCCCATCTGGTGATCATCTGGGTTTTTGCCTCCTTTAGGCGTCGGTTGGCTTGTGAAGCCATCCTCGCCCCGTCCCAGCCGACCGGATAGGCACCCTAGGGGTCGGGTTTCCTTACCTTCACGGCACCGCCCCCGCGACCCGCGCTCGGCTGCTGGTGCGCTCGAGCAGGGGTTTCCCTGTCTGAGGGGAAACAGATCATTCGGAGGGCATACTGATCGCGTGCCGTCTGACCAGAACGAGTTCACGTTGAGACCACGAGGCGCCGGACCAATAAACGCGGGGCGAAAGTAGACCGTGCGCCTGGCCCCTCTGACCGCCGCCGGGGGTGTTCTGAGGTGGTTTCCCCGTATCTACGGGACCTCAGCTACTCTCAGATCACCTCAAATTCGCTCAAAATGAGACCACGGCGCCGATGAGCGACGAGCTGGTTCCCCTAACGAAAGCCATCGAGGAACTCGAGCCGGCCTTCGAGGCGTTTGCCGAGGCGACCGGGATGTTCGGGCCAGTGCTGAGGCTCTCAACGCGGATGTTCGCCCCCTCGAGCGGATGACCGCGCCTGCAGTGCTTGCGCCTGCCGTTGGGCTCGCGAGGTCCCCGGCGTGTGCCCGTGGGCAGACCCGCCGCTCTCAACGACTTCGGGCGCTACAACCAGCTCGTGGACGCCGGCGAAGAATTGCTCCACGAAGGCAAAGCCGGCAGCGACGCCGCATTCAACGCCGCGGCCAAAGTCCGCGAAAACGCGAAAAAGGGGGGCTGCGCCTGGGCGTCGTAAGCCACCGGACGCCGAGCCACGCGGTGCAGAGCCCTTGCCGATGCGGGGGCTTTCTGCTGCGTGGACACATGTGGGGTCGGTGGGAAAGGCGGCGGGCACTTCACGATCGACTCCGTCTCCATTGACGTGGTCGAGGTGCTGTAGAGGCCCGACGGTCCGCAGCGGCGCATCATTGACCTGAAGGTTCTCCGCGCTGGGGATCGGCGCCTTGGCGCGGGTTGGCTGCGGCCCAGGCGACGATGTTCTCAGTGCCGTCGACGATCGTGCCATCGTCAAGGAAGAGCGTCGGGACCTTGTAGTTGCCTGTGAGGCGCTTGATTGCTCGCCTGCCGCTCCAGAGTCGATCCGTGCCATAGCAGCCACCCGTTCTTACGACCCTCGGCTGATAGCTGGCGGCGGTGAGGGCTTGATAGGCCTTCGCGCACGGATGACGCTCTGCGGTTCCGAACGTGCCGTAGCAGACATGCAGGCGCACTCGGTCATGCTAAGAGACGCGCGGGCGGTCAGCTCACCGCAGGCGGGCTCGCCGCCCTAGCCGCCGGCCCACCCGAGGGCTATGCGGGGCCGGTGGCGTAGAGGAGACATGAGGGCCGCGGATACGATCTCTACATGGCTCCAGCGACCCCCCAGGCAGCAGTCCGAGCGCCAAAACGAGACCATCTTGAGACCACGAGACCCGTAAATGCCCGGAAACTAAGGCTCTGACGGGAATATGCGCCTGGCCCTCTGCCAGATGAACGCCACCGTCGGCGACATCGCCGGCAACGCCGAGCGCATTCGCGCCGGTCTGCGCTCGGCGCGCGAGGCCGGGGCCGATCTCCTGCTGTTTCCGGAGCTCGCGCTCACCGGCTATCCCCCCGAGGATTTGCTGCTGCGCGAGCACTTTCTGGCCGATGCCCGCGCGGCCCTGGGCGAGCTGGCTGCCGAGGCGCACGGGGTGGTTGCCGTCGTTGGGTTCCCCGAGCGAGCCGAGGATGTCTACAACGCCGCTGCCGTGCTCGCCGACGGCGCCATTCACGCGATCTACCGGAAGGTGCATCTGCCCAACTACGGGGTGTTCGACGAGCACCGCTACTTTCAGGCCGGGCCAGGCGGAGCCGTGATCCAGCTGGGGGAGCACCTGGTCGGGTTGACGGTGTGCGAGGACATCTGGGAGCCAGGCCCGCCGGCCACGGACGAGGCCCTGGCCGGCGCGACCCTGATCGTCAACATCTCGGCCTCTCCCTACCACGCGGGCAAGGGGTCCGAGCGGGAGCGCATGTTCGCCCAGCGTGCCCGAGACAACCTTGCCTACGTGGCCTTCTGCGGGCTCGTGGGCGGCCAGGACGAGCTCGTGTTCGACGGTCATTCCTGTGTGATCGACCACACCGGAGCGACGATCGCGCGCGCGGCCCAGTTCCGTGAGGAGCTGCTGCTGTGCGAGCTGGACCTGGACGCGGCGGCGGCCGCCCGGCTGCGCGAGGCCGGCCACCGCCCGGCCGCGCGCCGCTCGCCGCCGCGGGTGGAGATTCTGCCCGCATTGCCGGCCCCCACCGCCGCTCCGAGCCGGGGCCCCGCGCCCGCCCGGGCGCTGCGCGAGCCGATCGCGCCGGTCGAGGCGGAGGTGTATGCGGCGCTGACGCTCGGCTTGCATGACTACGTGGAGAAGAACGGCTTCGACCGCGTGGTGCTCGGCCTGTCAGGGGGCATCGACTCTGCCCTGGTGGCCTGCCTTGCCGTCGATGCCCTGGGCGCCGAGCGGGTGAGCGTCGCGATCATGCCCTCCCCCTACTCCTCGGAGTCGACCCAGGGTGACGCTCGGGCGCTCGCGTCCGCACTTGGGACGCGCACGCACGAGCTGTCGATCGAGTCGGTGATGGACGCCTACGTGGAGACCCTCCGGGCCGAGTTCTCGGATCGCACTGCGGATCTGACCGAGGAGAACCTCCAGGCCCGAATACGCGGCAACCTGCTGATGGCGCTCTCCAACAAGTTCGGCTGGCTCGTCCTGACCACCGGCAACAAGTCCGAGATGTCCGTCGGCTACACCACCCTGTACGGCGACCTCGCCGGCGGGTTCGCGGTGATCAAGGACGTGCCCAAGACCCTCGTCTACCGACTCTGCGAGTGGCGCAACGCTCCGGTCGGCGCACCGCCGGGGCTAGTCCGGGTCGACGGGGCTCCCATCCCCGCGTCGATCATCGAGCGTGCCCCCTCGGCGGAGCTCAGACCGGACCAGCGCGACGAGGACTCGCTGCCCCCCTACGAGCTGCTCGACCGCATCCTGCAGGGATATGTCGAGCTCCACCAGGGACGCGAGCAGCTCATCGCGCAGGGACTCCCCGCAGACGAGGTCGATCGCACGATCCGCCTCGTGGACCTCGCCGAGTACAAGCGCCGCCAGGCCCCTCCCGGCATCAAGGTCACAACCCGCGCGTTCGGCCGCGACCGGCGCATGCCGATAACCAACCGCTACCGCGGCTAGGCCCGCGCCAGGGCGAGCCGCGGCTCGCCGTTACCCTGCGAGCGTGCGTCCCGCTGCCAGACCGCTCGCAACGCTCGCCATGCTCTGCGCCCTCGGGCTCGGCGCCTGCGGCAACGCGATCCAGGATCGGCCGATCGCACACAACATCCTTGAGAACCTGCTGCTCGATCCCTATCCCGTCTACTGGCTCGGCGGCTCATTCCACGGCCTGGCGATCACCGAAGTCGCGCACGATCCCGGCGGCGCAACCACCATCCAGTACGGCGACTGCCTGAAAGGCGGCCAGGGCACATGCGTAGCACCGCTGCGCGTGGTCACCTCTCCCGACAACAGCTTTCTGCCCGGGGTCGGCCTTACACCGCGCCGCACCGCGCGCATCAGGGGAGTGGCGGCAGTGCTGGCTCAGGGGGGCACCACCGTCGAGATTCCCACCGGCGGCGTGGTGGTCGACATCTATGCGCAGGACCCGCGCCTGGCCGGGGCGGCAGCGCAGACGATCGTGCCCATCAATGAGATCGGTGCGCCCGAGGCGGCGCTGCCCGCGCAACTGCCCGACACGGGCTTCGACAGAGCGCCCCTCCCGGCCCAGATGCCCTCTCCCCTGCGCGCCCTGCGTTGAGCGAGCGGCGCATACGCCCGCGCCTGCCGCCGATGCGCGCCTGCCTACCCTGAGCTCGGCCCGTCACCGTCCGGCAGCGGACGTACGGCGATCGTCATCCGCGTGATCGCACAGATCCTGTCCGCGTCGTCGCTCATGCGCACGTCCCATACCCAGGTCGTGCGACCCCGGTGCAGGCGAATGGCGTGCGCGTGCACCGCGCCGTCGGTGATCGGGCGCAGGAAGTTGGTGACGTTGGACAGGCCCGTGGCCATGTTGCCTTCGGACATGACCGCGACCGCGGTGACCAGCGAAGTGACCGACTCGGCGAGCGACGCATACACGCCGCCGTGGACCAGACCGACCGGCTGCTTGAGCTCGTCCCGCACCGCCACCCGTGCACGCGCCTCGTCCTCTGACAGCTCGAGGAATTCGACGCCGTACAGGCGGTCGTACCCCCGCAGCATTCCGTTGAGCTCCTCCGAACTGGGCATGGTCATCCCGGCGCCACGATAGCCTAGGGAGGCTCCCATATGGCCTTCCCGGCCCCCTAGAAGGACGGGCGTCTGCGCACATGAACCGACTCGATGACCTCCCACCCGACCAGCGGGCGACGCTCTCGCTGCTGCTGAGCCAACGCAAGACCTACGCAGAGGTGGCCACACTGCTCAGCATCCCGGAGCGTGCGGTACACGATCGCGCGCACGCCGCGCTCGCCGTGCTCGCCCCCCGGCAGGCGCGCGAGCTGACTGCCGAGCAGCGCGACGATATCGGCGACTACCTGCTCGGCCAGCAGACCACTGTGGCCGAGCGCCTCGCGACCCGTACCCACCTGGACGGCTCGGCTCCCGCACGGGCATGGGCGAACGCGATCTCCACCGAGATCCTTCCGCTGAGCACCGCCCCGCTGCCGGAGATTCCCGACGGCGCCGCGCCCGCACCGAATGGGCCCGACGTCCCGGCCGCGCAGCCACACGTGGAGCCGCAACCGTCGCGCGAGGGCTCAACGCGCGCGGGCTGGATGGCGGGACAACGTCCGCTGCCCAGCTCTCGGCTCGGCGGCGCACTGCTGCTCGGGGCGATCGTCGTGGTGGTGGTCGTCGCGGTCATCCTGATCGCCGGAGGCGGCGGCTCGAGCTCGCACAATGCGAGCTCGGCCGCAAGCACCTCCCCGGCGAGCGGCACTGCAAGCGCTTCGAAAGGCTCGACCGGTGCCACCGGCTCGACCGGCGCCACCGGCACCGGCCCGACGGAAGATAAGCGGCTCACCCTCACCTCGCCCGATCCCTCGAGCAAAGCCGCCGGCGTCGTGGAGATCCTCTCCGAAAGCGGCAAACACGCCTTCTACCTCGCGGCCGTGCACCTGCCGCCGTCCAAAGGCTTCTTCTACGCCGTCTGGCTCTACAACTCCCCGACCAGCCATGAGGCTCTCAGCAAGAGCCCAGAAGTCGGTTCCGACGGGCGCCTGCAGGGCGGCGCGCTGCTGCCCGCCAACGCCGGAAAGTTCCACACGATGCTTCTCACCCGTGAGACGAGCGAACGACCGAGCCACCCCGGCCCGGTCGTCCTCAGCGGCCCGTTCAGCCTGGGCCACTGAACCATCGGACCGCGCCGGCCCCGGTGCCCGGCCCGGCGGCGCTAGGCTGCGAGGCGTGCGTGTCACACCCACAGCGCCCGTTGCCGGCGGCACGTTGATCGTCGGCTACGCGGTCGCGACGAGCACCGGCTCGCGGCCTCTGGGAGGCCTCATCCTCCTGCTCGGCGGTGTCTGGTGCGTGCAGACCTGGACACGCCGCCACGGAGCGAGGACGGCGGCGACCCTCGCGTGCGTGGGACTTGGCGCGTTCGTCCTCTCGCACGTGCTGGCACTCGCCATCGGCGCCTGGCCCGCGGTGCTGCTCGTGGCTGCGGTGATGGCCGCTGCCGCCTGGACCCGCGCCGATGCGCAGACGTTCCGGGCTCGCGAGAGCTGACGGTCAGCGGCCGCGGCTCACGCTCCGCGGGATCCGGGTAGAAGCTTGCCCGGATTCATGATCCCGCTGGGATCGAGCTCGGACTTGAGCGCACGCAGGGCCGCCACGCCCGTGCTGCCCACCTCATCGACCATCCACGGCGCGTGGTCGCGACCGACCCCATGATGGTGGGTGATCGTGCCTCCGCCCGTCACGATCGCGCTGCTCGCGGCCTCCTTGACCGCTCGCCACTGCCCGATCTCATCCTCCGCTCGGCGGGCGGCGAGGAACGTGAAGTACAGCGACGCGCCCGTCTCATACAGGTGGGAGACATGGCACATCACGAGCCCAGGCGTCCCGCTCCTGTTCAGCGCCTCGGCGATCGCCCTCCCCACGCGATCGTGCAGCCCCTCCAGGTTCGCCCACTGCGTGGCGGTCTCGAGCGTCTCGACCATGACCCCCTGGGTGAGCAGCTCGTCGCGCAGGTAAGGAGCGGCGAAGCGCCCCGCTAGCCATGCCTCGCCGGGCGAGCGTCCCACCGGCAGTCCGCCGCTGCGGCGCACCAGCGCAAGCGCACGCTTGCGCCTCCCCGCGAGCTCCCCCGCGCCCGCCTCGAAGCCCAGGATCGCCAGGCAGCCGCCCTCCCCGTACCCGCGCACATCGAGATACAGGCGCCCCAGCCTGCCCTTCAGGCCACCCGCACCCGCCAGCGCGAACGACATGCGCGTCTCCTGCTCGTCCGAGAGCCGGGCGAGAACCGGCAATGCATTCTCCTGCGCCATGGTGCGCAGCGCCTCCACCCCAGCCGCGAAGTCCTGAAAGAAGACCCCCTCGTACACCCGCTCGGCCGGCGCCGGGCGCACACGCAGCGCCAGCTCCGAGATGACCCCCATCGTCCCCTCCGAGCCGATGAGCAGCTGGCGCAGCTCGGGTCCAGCGGCGCTGGCCGGGATGGCGGGCAGCTCGATGTCTCCGGCCGGCGCGGCGAGCCGCAGGCCGAGCACCATCCGCTCGATCGCCCCGTAGCCACTCGAGGCCTGTCCGGCCGACCTGGTGGCCGCGCAACCGCCCAGCGAGACGTACTCGAACGACTGGGGAAAGTGGCCCAAGGTGAGCCCGCGCGCCGCCAGGTACCGCTCGAGCATGGGAGCCCGCGCACCGGCCTGGACGGTGACCGTGAGCGATTCGCGGTCCAGCTCGAGCACGTCACCCATGCGCCGCATGTCCAGGGCGAGCACCCCTCCGTGTTCCCCCCGCAGCGGCGCCACCCCTCCCACCACGCTCGTGCCCCCGCCGAACGGCACGACCGCGACAGACGATCGCGCGCACAGCTCCAACACGGCCCGCACCTGCTCGTGGCCGGCGGGAAGGACCACAGCATCGGGGGCCCCTTCCGGTTCCCCGGCACGCAGCCGCACGAGATCCGGATAGCCCTTGCCGGCAGCGTGGACGACCCGCTCTGCGTGCCCGGCGCGAACGCCGTCGGCCCCCACGATTCGGCGCAGCTCCCCCAACGCCTGCTCGGGGAGCGCCGGCGGCGCAAGGCGCACGCGGCTGAGGGCGACGGGCGGGCGCGGAGCGGTGACCCCCACGGTGTCCGCGAGGAAGTGCAGCGCGTGCCCGGGCAACGCCGGTGGCCGGGCGGGATCGCCCCACCCCCACCAGCGCATCGAGGGAGGGTCGTTCAGCTCAGCCACTGATCCGCTCCAGGCCGTCGAGCGCACCCTCGATCGTTGCAGCCGCGGCGCGCCGCACCATAAAGCCGCCGAAGCGCGCGAACACCCCGTTCAACGTCTGGTGCAGCTCGATCGTCACCTCGGTCGCCGCTTCGACTCCTGCCAGTGGCCTCAGGCGCACCTCGGTAGCCGCCGAGCGCAGCACGTTTGCGAAGGGCGTGCCCTGGACGCTCTGCTCCCACCGCAGGCTGCGCATGCCCTCCTCGAGGTGCACGAGGTGAAAGTCCGCCCGCACGACTTTGCCCTTCGCCGTGGTCATCACCTCGGTGAACGCGTCTGCGTGGACGTCCTCCACCCTCTTCACACGTGGCCACCAGCGCGGCAGATGATGTGGATCGCCGATCACGTCCCACAGCTCCTCGACGGGCGCGGCGATCGTGCGGCTGCGTCGCGCGGTGGGCACGGTGGTCAAGCCTAGGACTCGTAGGTGAGCAGCGCGTGCGCATCGTGCGGGGCCAGCTGCTCGCGGCCGTTCAGAAACCCGAGCTCGACCAGAAATCCGCACCCCACGACCTCGCCCCCGAGCTCCTCCACCAACCCGCACAGAGCCTTCGCGGTCCCACCGGTGGCCAGCAGGTCGTCGTGGACGAGCACCCGGGTGCCGCAGTGCACCGCGTCGGTGTGCATCTCAAGCCGACCGGCCCCGTACTCGAGCAGATACTCGGCGCTGATCGTCTCGTAGGGAAGCTTGCCGGGCTTACGGGCGAGCACGAAGCCGGCCCCGAGCGCGAGCGCCAGGGCCGGCCCGAGCAGAAAGCCTCGCGCCTCCGCCGCCACCACGCAATCGACATGCAGCGGGCGGGCATACTCCGCCAGAGAGTCGACCGCCTGGGCGAACGCGACGGGATCGGCCAGCAGCGGAGTGATGTCCTTGAAGCCGATCCCCGCCCTGGGAAAATCGGCTATCTCGCGGATCCGCTCGCGCAGGCGCCCGTCACTGCCCGTCAGGAGCGGCGCTCGCACTCCGGGCCGCAGCGACTGCCCGGCCGCCCCCACGCTCGAGGACCCATCGTCTGCGCCCGTCGCCCGGGCGCTCATCAGCGGACGATCTTCCGCAGATCGCGAATGAGCAGCAGATGCTTGAGGTGGGTGGCCACCGCCGCCAGGTTCTCCAGCGCCTCGACCGCCTCCTTGCGCCGCTGCGGGTTGCGCGAGCGCAGCGCCGGCGCCAGAATCTGCTGGAGCAGGCTCGCCTCCCGGTCGGCCGAGGAACGAAACACCCGCAGGTTTCGACCCTCGACGCCATAGCGCGCGAGCTCGGCCACCGCGGCGATTATCTCGCGCTCGGTCTCGTCGAAGTAGCGAACGCCCCCACGCAGCTCCCCCTTCACCACGCCGTACTCTTCGAGCTCCTTCACCAGCTTGGCCTCCGCCTTGGTCTCCTCCAGCACGTCCTCGATCGAATACAGGGCGCCGGTGGAGCGATCGGAGATCGGCCAGCGCAGGCTGGCGCCCGGACGCCAGGCGCGCGCTCCGTCGCTCGCGCGGCCGGGAGCCGGTGTGTCGCCACCCGGGCGCCCTGCCGCCAGCTCCTGGCGGATCACCCGCAGCGGCAGGAACTCGTCGCGCTGCATGCGCAGGATCGTCCGCAGGCGCGCCACGTCCCCCTGCGTGTACAGGCGGTAGCCGCCCGGCGTGCGCCGCGGGGTCAGCAGCTTCTGATCCTCGAGGTAGCGGATCTTGGAGATCGATATGTCGGGGAACTCCTGGGCCAGCGCCTTGCACACGGCTCCGATCGTCAGCGACTTCTGGCGCCTGCGGACCTCCTCGCCCGCGGCGGGGTCCTGTCCGGCCAGCTCGACCTCGAGCCCGTCCGCTTCGTTCTGGGTCGCCTGAGTCGCCATCAGCGAACGTGGAACGTCAGCTTGTACTTGCCGATCTGCACCTCATCGCCCTCCTCCAAGCGTTGAGACTCGATCCGCGAGCGGTTCACATACGTACCGTTCAAGGACCCGCAGTCGTCCAGATGCCACTGCTCGCCGCGGCGGATCAAGAGCGCGTGATCACGCGAGACCGTGACGTCGTCGAGAAACACCTCAGAATCCGGGCGCCGGCCGATGCTCATCCGTTCACCGTCCACCGCGAAGCTCTCGCCCACGCGCCCGCCGCCCGCACGGATGACCAGGGCCGGACCGCGCGCCGTGACCTCGTCGAGCTCGATCGGCACGAGCTCGCCATCCTCGTCGATGCGATAGGTGGCAGTCACCGGCTCCCCGGCGGTCTCCGCCCGCGCGAGCAGAGCGCCGCAGCGCTGGCAGTAGTTGGCTCCCTCGACGTTGACGAAGCCGCACTCCGTGCAGTGCAGAGCCATGACCCGCGGACCCCCGGTCTAGGCGGTCCATCGCTGGACGATCTGAGATCGCGCAGCGCTGGCCCGCATCCAAGCCGGAACGGTCACGACCGGCCGTCTCCCGCAGGAGCGTCCGGCTGGCTGTTGGCGAGGATGTCGGTGAGCTGCTGGACGTCGTCGCCGGTGATCATGATCTCGCCGCCGTCGTGCTTCTTGCGCAGGCGGTTGACCAGCTCAGCCCGCAGGATGTCGATCTTGCCGTGCAGGATGCGACGCCGGTAGGAGATCTCGGTCTCCTCCTCGGTGAGCTGGCGGATGACGTCTTTGAGCTCGACGTCCTTCAGAGAGCCGAGGTCGGGAAACGTGTCGTCCATCGTGGGCTCTTCTCCTCTTGCAGACTTGCGCCGCGCCTACGCCGGCTGGAACCACCGGCGCGGCCGGCCGGAGTCCCGAGTATATAGTTCCGCAAGGTAAGGCTGAGCTTGAGACTAGGGCTCCGAGCGGGCCCGCACCTGCTGCAGCCCTGAGCGGACGTACAGCCCGCTGGCGAGGAGCGCGAGACCCAGGCCCACGTACAGCAGCACCTCGCCGAGCGTTTCAAGGCCCGCGATCGCAAAGAACAATGCGCCCATCACCGGGGCGACCGCCAGCCGTCCAGGCCAGTTGATGCGCAGCTCGACCCCGCGCGTCATGGCGTATCGGCCCAGCGCCAGCATGAACAGCTCGCGCGCGGCGAGCACCGCCAGCGCCCAGCGGGGCAACAGCTGAAAGTGCCAGCACACGACGACGCCCGAGATCACCAGCAGGCGATCGGTGACGGGGTCCATCAGCGCGCCCAGACGGCTGTACTGAGAGGTGACACGCGCCGCGATGCCATCGGCGTAGTCCCCCCAGCCGATCACGGCGAACAGCGTCGCGGCCAGCGCACTGGTGCCATCGCTGCTCGACAGGGCCACGGCCAGGAACACCGGGATCAGGGCCAGCCGCGCGAAGCCGATCGCGTTGGGAACGGTCCACGGCCGCAGCGGCTGTCCGCTGAGGGTCTCCGGCGGCGGCGGGCCGGAGCGGTCGAGGCCGAACAGGCGACGCACGCTCATTGGGCGACTCGGACGCTCGGCCACCCCACCACTCGTCCCTGCCCCCTCGGGGCGCCGCTCGGCGGCCAGGCGCTCGGGGTGATCTACGGGAGGCTCCGCCACAGCTCGTCCACCCTGCGCACGAGCTCGGCGTGCTCGCCCTCGATGGGCAGACCGGGACCGGACTCCCGGCCGCGGCGGACCTGGACCTCGATCTCGCCGGACTCCAACGCACGACGCCCGACCGTCAGGCGCAGAGGGCATCCGAGCAGCTCCGCATCCGCGAACTTCTCGCCCGGCCCGAGCTCGCGGTCGTCGTAGAGGACATCCACCCCACCCTCGCGCAGCGTCTCATAGACCTGCTCGGCGGCCTGGAACTCGGGCGTGCCCGGCTTGCCGATGCCGACCAGGTGCACCGCGAACGGCGCCAGCGCTCGCGGCCAGGAGATGCCGTGCTCGTCTGCGAACTGCTCGACCGCGGCGGCCACGATCCGTGCCGGGCCGATCCCGTAGGAGCCCATCCACACCGGCAGCTCGTGGCCCTTCTCGTCGAGGTAGCTCGCTCCCAGCGGCTCGGAGTAGCGGGTACCGAGCTTGAAGATGTTGCCCACCTCGATCGCCGGCTCGATCGACAGCTCCTGGTCGCCCAGGGCGTAGCCCTCCGCCGTCCTACGCACATCCGGACTGCGCAGGGCGACCTCGACGTTGGCGGCGTAGCCCGGCGCGAGCGCCACCTGATCCTCGCCCGCGGCGCAGGGCGCCATGTACTCGTGCGCACCCAGCCCGCCCATCATCCCGACATCCGACTCCACCCGGTAGAAGCGCAATCCCGTGCGCTCCATCATGCGGTCATAGGCCCCCACATGCAACTCGTAGCGCTCCTCGAGACCCGCCTGGTCGCGGTCGAACGAGTAGGAGTCCTTCATCATGAACTCCCGCGTGCGCAGCACCCCGGCGCGCGGACGGGGCTCGTCGCGCTCCTTGATCTGGAAGTGGTACAGGATCAACGGCAGATCGCGGTAGGAGTGCACGACCTGGGCGGCGTGGAAGGTGACGGCCTCCTCGTGGGTCATCGCCAGCACCAGCTCCGAGCCCTTGCGGTCGGTCAGCTTGAACAGCTCCTCGATCTCCAGCCGCCCGCTCTTGCGCCACGGCTCGGCCGGCTGCAGCACCGGCATCAGCATCTCCTGGCCGCCGATCGCGTCCATCTCCTCGCGAATGATCGCCACGGCCCGCTGGTGCACCCGCCAGCCGGCCGGCAGCCAGCTCCACATTCCCGCACCCATCTGGCGGATCAGGCCGGCGCGCACCATCAGCTTGTGCGAGATCGCCTCCGCGTCGGCGGGCGGCTGCTTCTCGGTCGGCAGGAGGTATCCGGAGAGGCGGGTCATCGGTCGGTCGGGTCGCTTGCGGCCACGGCGAGCGTCGAGGGTATACGGCCGACGCATCCTTCGCACGGGACAGGGGCGATCCGGGCGCCCCGCGCGCGCGGCTGTAAGACCCCACCGCTGGAGGTCAGGATCCGCAGAGCGTCCTGCCAGTGGGGACACCGCGCCGGAGCCCCCGCCACCTCTGCGCCTATCCCTCCAGCCCGACCGCACCGGGGACGGGCCCCTCGGCGCTCCGGGGGGACTCGTACTCCACGATGCTCGTGCCCAGGTCCGAGAAGCCGATGCGCCGGTAGAGCTCGGCTCCCATCTCCGAGGCCCCGAGCCAGGCCGCGCGTGCGCCCAACGCGAACCCGGCGCGCGCTGCCAGGCGCGTGAGCGCGTCGCCGAGGCCGCGCCGGCGCGCGTTCTGCAACGGTGGCGACGTAGAACACGCCGGCCACGCCGTGACTGACGAGCGTCATCGCACACGCGGCGGGCACGCCATCGAGATAGGCGACGAACGCGGCGATGTGCGGCGCGAGGATCGTCCGGTCGTGGAACAACAGTCCCGCGCGCTCACGCTCGCCGGGGTCATCGTTTGCCTCGGCAACGACCGCCCCGTAGTCGAGGACCTCCTCGGTCCTCGACACGACGCGGACGTCGATCTCTTCAGTGAGCGGTGAAGGCTCCGGCGGGTCGTGAAGCGCCATCGGCCGCTCCGTCCACTCCGGGGTGTATTTCGCCGCAAGCGCCGCGCTGGCAAGATCAGCATCATCGGGCTCGCGGACGAGCACGATGTGATCGCCCTCGGATGCAGCGAAGAACTCCCCGGCGCGATGCACCGCACTCGCGCCGTCGACGGCCCCGTGCAACCGCATCATCACACGCAGGTAGCGGCTCGGACCGGCGACGAACAGCAGCCCGTCCTGCTCGTGGACCATCCCGCCCGACCAGCGGACCATCTCCCGCCACAACTCCTGCTCGTTGAGGGCCGCGCTGTGCGCGACGCCCGCATCAGACATCTCCCACCTCCGGGGCACTCCACACTACCCGCGATCCGGCGGCTGAGCGAGCCGCTGAGCTTCGAGAGAACATCGGCACATCGACGTGGCCGTGCCGTCACCACTCCTCGCGCTGAATACGGGGCTGATAGAACAGCGGTGAGCCTCAGCCTCTGAGCGAACTTCGACAAGGAGCCCCACAAATGGCCTATTCCGTTCCGCCGCTTCCCTACGCATACGACGCGCTGGAGCCGCACATCGACAAGACGACGATGGAAATCCATCACGACAAGCACCATCAGGCCTACGTCGACAAGGCGAACGCCGCGCTGGAGGGGACCGCGCTAGCGAGTGCCGCGATCGAGGACATCCTGTCCGATCTCAGCCAGGTGCCCACGGACAAGCGGACCGCCGTGCAGAACAACGGCGGCGGCCACTACAACCACAGCCTCTTCTGGGAGAGCATGTCCCCCTCCGGCGGCGGCGCCCCGGACGGTGCGCTCGCGCAGGCGATCGACGCGGTGTTCGGCTCGTTCGAAGCCTTCAAGTCAAGCCTGAAGGAAACCGGCATCAACCAGTTCGGCTCGGGCTGGTCGTGGCTCGTGCACAACGGCTCGGAGCTCGCGATCGTGGGTACGCCCAACCAGGACAACCCGATCTCCAACGGCAGCACCCCGCTGCTCGGGGTCGACGTGTGGGAGCACGCCTACTACCTCAAATACCAGAACCGCCGCCCCGACTACATCGACGCCTGGTGGAACGTCGTCGATTGGGCCAAGGTCGCAGAGCGCTTCGCCGCGGCAGGCTGAGGATCAGCTGCGGCTGAAGCGCCGGCCGGCCACCGGCGATACGGCCTCGTCCAGCGAGGGTGCGGGACCCTCTTCGAGCGGTGGCTCGAGCATCGACTCGAGCACCGCGTCCGCGGTGGCGTCGTTGTCGGCCGCCGCGGCCTCCAGCGCCGCGATCCGCTCGGGCGTCATCGCCGTCTCATCCTCGTTCTCGGCCAGCCAGGCGCGTGCCTCGGCGGCCGCGGTCTCGTCGCGCTGAACGGTCTTGCCGGCGGCGTAGTAGCGGTCGATCTCCTTGAACAGCTCATCCACCAGCTGCTCTGTTGGCACCTTCTTCAGCGGCTCGCCCTTGGAGTAGATCATGCCCATGTCTTTGGCGCCGGTGATGCCGAAGTCGGCGTGACGGGCCTCGCCGATGCCGTTCACGGCGCACCCCAGCACCGAGACCTCGATCGGGTCCTCGTAGGCTTCCAGGCGACGCTCGACCTCCACCACCACGGTGTCCATGTCGAACTGCAGCCGTCCGCATGTGGGGCACGCGATCAGGTCGGGGCCACGCTCGCGCAGCTTCAGCGCCTTGAGGATCTCCCAGGCGACCTTCACCTCCTCCTCGGCGTGAAACGTGGACAGCGAGATGCGGATCGTGTCGCCGATTCCATCGGCCAGCAGCGTGCCCAGGCCGACGGCCGACTTCAGCGAGCCGGACCACTTGGTGCCGGCCTCGGTCACCCCGAGGTGGAGCGGGTAGGGGACGCGCTCGGACAGCATCCGGTTGGAGGCGATCGTGTTGGGCACAGATGTCGACTTCATCGAGACCTTGAAGTTCGTGAAGTCCAGGCGCTCCATCAGCTGGACCGTCTCGATCGCAGCCGTCACCAGCGCCTCGACGGGGTTGTCGTACTCGAGCTGGCGCAGGTGCTTGGGCAGCGATCCGGAGTTGACCCCCACGCGCAGCGGCGTACCGTGCAGCTTGGCCAGGGCGATCACCTCGGCCACCTTGTCCGAGCCGCCGATGTTGCCGGGGTTCAACCGCACGCAGTGGGCGCCCGCTTCGATCGCCTTCAGCGCGAGCGTGTGGTTGAAGTGGATGTCCGCGATTACCGGGATGGGCGACTGCGCCACGATGGTCTTCAGCGCGTCCGCATCCTGCTCGCGGGGCACCGCCACGCGCACGATGTCCGCGCCGGCATCCGCGACGGTGCGGATCTGGTCCATCGTCGCCTGCAGGTTGGCGGTCTCGGTCTTCGTCATCGTCTGCACCGCCACGGGTGCGCCGCCCCCGATCGGGACCGGGCCCACCTGAATCTGGCGTTTGGAGGCCATAGGCTCATTCTACGATGCCCGATGTCTACGCCTCCGCACGAGGTCCCCTCGCGCGCCTGGCCTCCCCCCTGGCCGCTCGCGCCCGCGCCCGGCGCCATGCCCGCTTCTTCGCGCCCCTGCGGCTCGGAGGCTCGGACCGCGTGCTCGACCTCGGCTGCGGGCGGATCGGCCTGCGCGCGCTCGAGCCCGAGCTCGACATCACGGGGGTCGACCTGTTCGAGCGTCCCGACTATCCCGGGCCGTTCCTGCGCGCCGACGCCGCCGAGGGGCTGCCCTTCGCCGATGACGAGTTCGACCTCGTGTACTGCTCAAGCGTGATCGAGCACGTGCCGGCTGTGCGTCGCGCGGCATTCGCCGCGGAGGCCCTCCGGGTGGGACGGGGCTGGTTCGTCCAGACCCCGGCGCGGTCGTTTCCGCTCGAGCCACATTCGCTCCTGCCGTTCGCCCACTGGCTGCCCGTGGGGCTGCGAAGACACTACTGGCGCCTAGGTGCGGCCGGAGCGTGGGAGGACATCGAGCTGCTCGGGCGCGGCGAGCTCGAGGCCCTCTTCGGGCCCGCTCGCCCGGAGCGCGTCGGTCCGCTCGTGAAGAGCTGGGTGTGCGTGCGCCCACCCCCTGCCTGAGGAGTGCTCAGCCGCCGAGGCGGCCGATGTCGTTGCCCACCCCGTTGACCACGAGGAACAGCAGCAGCACGATCCCCACCGAGCTGAATCGGTACATCGCCATCAGCGAGATCCTCCGCCCGCGCACCTTCTCGGCGACCGACCACAGGATGTGCCCGCCGTCCAGGGGCAGGAACGGGAACAGGTTGATGACCGCGAGGATGAGCGAGATGAAGGCGAGGAACACCAACGCGTAGCCCGCGCCGGCGACCACCGTTTCGTGCGCGTCCTGGGTGATCCCCACGATGCTCGAGACTTCATGGCGGGCCTTGGTGCTGGTGAGCGCCCGGCCGAACCCGGTCAGCGTCTGGGTCGTGACGTGCCACATCTCGCTGATCGCGGCGCCGGCGGCGCCCAACGCGGTGAACGACCTGGTGGTGGCGCCGAAGTCGAATCCGATCAACATCCGCCCCACTTCCTTGCTGTAGCGCGGGAGCACCGAAACCGTGACGATGCGTCCGGCACGTCGGACCGTCAGCTGTACGGGCGTCGCCGCCCGGCACCCGTCGGTGAGGGCACCGGCACAGCGGTGGGCTGCGATCGTGCGCATCGCCGAGACGACCGTCGCAGGCCGCCCTTCGACGGTCAGGATCCGGTCGCCCGGGCGCAGCACGCCCTCGGCCGGCCTGCCGCGCTCGATCGCCTGCACCGAGGTCGTCGCCGAAAGGGTCCGCACCGACGGATCGAGGTTGCCCAGCGCCGTCGCACCGTTGAGATTGCCCGTGAACAGCACCGCCCAGAACAGGATGAAGGCGATCACGATGTTCACGCCGGGGCCGGCCAGGATCACCGCGATGCGCTTCCACGGCGCCTGCGCGTAGTAGGCGCGGCGCGCCGCCTCGGGCTCGAGCCCCGCGATCTCTTCCGGGTTCATGCCGGTGATCTTCACGTAGCCGCCTGCGGGAATGGCGCCGATCGCGTACTCGGTCTCTCCGCGGCGCACCCGAAACAGGGTCGGGGGAAAGAACAGCGAGAAGCGCTCGACCCGCATGCCCACGGCCTTCGCCACGGTGAAGTGCCCGAGCTCGTGCAGCACGATCAGCAGCACGATGCCCAGCAGGGTCAGGATCCAGCTCACTGCTCCCAGTGTAGGCGGGCGATGCCCTGAAGGACGCACCTACCCCGACGTACCCGGCCCGGTTCAGGAAACGCTCCTGGCCGCGCGCGCGTCCCAATCGGACTGACGGGCTCCTGCCGGCGCCCCGCGCGGACTCGCCCTCAATGACGTTCAGCGACGGCCTCTGCGGCCACCGTCCTTGCCTCACGGTCGGCCTCGTACAGAGACTCGAAGGCCCGCACCGGCTCGCCCGGCAGCTCCGACAGGGTCTGCTCGATCACTCGTGGGATCTCGAGGAATCCGAGTTGGCCCGCAAGGAAGGCGTGGACGGCGATCTCGTTGGCCGCGTTGAGCACGCACGGGGCCGTGCCCCCCGCCCGCGCGGCTTCTCCGGCCAGACGCAGGCAGGGAAAGGCGTCGAGGTCGACAGCTTCGAACGTCAGCTCGCCGACGGCCGCGAGGTCGAGCGGGACGACCGGCAGATCCGTGCTCTCCCCTCCATGCAGCGCATAGGAGATCGCGATGCGCATGTCCGCGGGGCCGAGGTGGGCGAGCATCGCCCCGTCCGCCAGCTGGATCAGGCCGTGGACGAGCGACTGGGGATGCACGACCACGTCGATCTGCTCATACGGCGTCCCGAACAGGTGGTGGGCCTCCATCACCTCAAGCCCCTTGTTCATCAGCGTCGCCGAGTCGATCGTGATCTTGCCGCCCATCGCCCACGTCGGGTGGGCCAGCGCCTGCTTGACGGTCACGTCCTCCAGGTCGCTGCGCGCACGTCCACGGAAGGGTCCTCCGCTTGCCGTGATCGTCAGGCGATCCACAGTTCCGGGAGGCTGGCCGGCGAGCAGCTGGTGAAGCGCCGTATGCTCGGAGTCGACCGGCACGATCTGCGCCCCGGTCGCCTCGGCCAGCGCCGTCACCAGCTCGCCGCCCACCACCAGCGACTCCTTGTTCGCCAGCGCCAGATCGATCCCCTCGCCGAGCGCGGCAACCGTCGGTCCCAGGCCGGCCGAGCCGACGAGCGCGTTCAGCACCAGATCGGCACCCGACTCGACCACGAGACGGACGAGCCCCTCGGCTCCCCCCAACACCTCGCCGTCGGTCCACGCCTCTGACGCTCGCGCTGCGGCGCGCTCGTCCACCAACGCGATCCGTGAGACCCCGTGAGCGCGCGCCTGCTCGAGCAGCGGCTCCCACGAGCGCTCGGCGGACAGGCCCACCAGCTCGAACTCCCCGCTCCGTTCGCACACGTCAAGCGCCTGCGTGCCGATCGACCCGGTCGACCCGAGGATCAGCAGGCGCTTACCAGACGACACAGGGCGGATCCGGACGGGGCATCGGTTGAGCAGTATCCCCGAGCGGCCCGCAGCGCGGCGCGTCCGGGCGATCGCGCCGCGCGGGGGATGCGATACGCGACGTATCTACATGTCAACCGTGTAGTCTTTGGTTGCTAGCAGTGAGGGAGCGGGAGGATCGGGTGCGCGCCCCCGGGCGCCGGAGGAAGACCGGGGGCGCCTCCCATTGCGGCGGGGGGCTGTCATGGAGGGCACGTCGGGTCTGTGTCGAATTGTGGGCCACACACCCACCAGACCGACGCCGGAGGAGAAGCCATGGCCCGAATCTTCGTGACCACCGACGAGAGCGATCGACCCGACGCGCCAGTGCTGCTCGACGAGTTCGTCTGCGCCGATCATCTCAGCGACGGTCACTCCGCGGCCCAGTTCATCCAGCGGGTCAGCTGGGCCGTCACCGATGCCGAGCAGGCGGAGCGCCGTGGCCTGTTGGAGCGCACCGTCTGAGCAGAGTCCCCGCCCGCCTCACGGGCCGGGTATGCCTAATCGTTTAGGAGTCGCCCGGTCGAATCAACCTCCCAGGGCTGTCCTCCGATTCGGGATCTGCAGAGGCGAACAGTGCGGTTCGCACATGGAAGGGGGAGCATTCCCCCCCAACTCCCGCTCCCCCTTCCAATTCTCTTCCTCCGGTTGACAAGCGCCGGGGGCGCGATGTAGCGTCGTGCGCCACTCGAACGGGAGGAAGCTCGCCATGTATGTACGTGTTGTGAGATTCACTGACGTGAGCGCGGAGCGGATCGAGGGACTCCTGGCCCGCATGAACGAAGGCGGACCGCCCCCTGGCGCGCCCCCCATGGGCCTTAAGATCCTCTTCGACGAGTCCCAGGGCACAGCGGTGGTCCTCCAGCAGTTCGCAACGGCCGAGGACATGGACACGGCCGCCAAGCTGCTGTCCGCGATGGACTCCTCCGAGACGCCCGGCACCCGCGCCTCCGTTGATACCTGCGAGCTGAAGCTCGAGCTTGGGGTCTGAGAACGACAGAGCCCCCGCGTAAGCGGGGGCTGCCGCGTGCTCACACGCGCACCGCATCACCAGCGATCAGTCGACGGTCTAAGCTGCGACCCTAAACCACGATCGGAGCTTTCCTTGCTGTACGTCGGCCTGGGCATCGTCTACCTGTTGCTGCTGATCTTTCTCGGTGTTAGATCGATCAAAAATGGACACTGGATCATGTTCGTACTCGGCTTCTTCTTCCCGTTGTTCTGGATCATCGGCGGCCTGATGCCGCCGACAGCGGGAGCAACGGGGCTGGCACCTTAGAGAACCGTCGCCCCGGCTGGCGCTCGCGGGCGAGGGCTTGCCAGAGCAAAGACACGCCGTCAATGCACGTACGCGGCCCAGATGTAGTAGCCGGCGACTGCGGCGAACAGCACCCCGTCCAGGCGGTCGAGCGCGCCCCCGTGCGCGCCGAACAGGCGGCCTGAGTCCTTGGTGCCCGCCTCGCGCTTGACGAACGACTCGAACAGGTCGCCCAGGGGCGCCACCAGCGCCACGCCCAGGCCGAGCACGAGCGCGTGCTTGCCGGGCATCCATTCCTGATAGCGCCCGGCGATCCACACGCCCAGCACCGCGAACACCATCCCGATCACCAGGCCCTCGACGGTCTTGCCCGGCGAGATGCGCGGCGCCAGTGGACGCCGTCCGAACATGCGCCCGCCCAGATAGGCACCCGTATCGCCGAGGAACACGCCGACGAGAACGTCGATCACGACGCCCAGGCCGTGCGGCAGGTCCCGGAGCAGCACGGCATGGGCCAGCGCGAGCCCGATCCAGTAGATCCCCAGCAGGGTCAGTGCCAGCCCCCCCATGCTCGGTCGGCGCTGGTAGATCGTCAGCACGAACAGCACCGGCAGCACCGCAACGGCCACGAGCAGGACCTGCGACGGGCCGCCGTACAGCGCCGCCGCCAGCAGCCCCGCGAGCCCGATGAAGCCGGCCAGCCGCACGGGATGCGCGCGCTCGTACATCCCGTACAGCTCGTGCATGCACACGCACCCGAGCGCGAACAGGCCGAGCGCGAACACCACGCCGCCCTCGATGTCGATGAACAGCGCGAACGCGATCGCCGGGAGCGCGACGATCACTCGCGCGCCGAGCTCCGAGCGCTGGCGGCTCATCGCCCGCCGAAGCGCCGGCGGCGCTCGGAGAACTCGGCCAGCGACTGCTCGAGCGCCTCGCGCGTGAAGTCGGGCCACATCTCGTCCCGGAACACCAGCTCGGAGTAGGCCGATTGCCACAGCAGGTAGTTGGACAGCCGCTGCTCCCCGCTGGTGCGGATGATCAGATCGGGATCATGCATCTCGGGCGCGTACAGGCAGTTGCGGAACTCCTCCTCGGTGGTCCCCGTAAAGCGGCGCGCGGCGTCCAGGATCTCCGCGCGCCCACCGTAGTTGAACGCCACGAACAGGGTGATCCTGCTGTTCTGGTCGGTCAATGCTTCGGCCTTGCTCATCCGCTCCACGAGCTCCTCAGAGACGCCATCGCGCCGACCGATGAACCGCATGCGCACGCCCTCCTCGTGCAGCTCGGGCGTCTCCTGGACGATTCTCCTCGAGAACATCGCCATCAGGCCCTGCACCTCCTCGGGAGGGCGCGACCAGTTCTCGGTGGAGAACGAGTACACCGTCAGCTCCTTGACCCCGAGCTCGGTCGCGTCGCGCAGGCGCGCCTTGACCGTGTCGGCGCCCGCGCTGTGCCCGTCGTTTATGGGCACGCCGTGCGCGCGTGCCCAGCGCCCGTTCCCGTCGGTGATGATCGCGACGTACCTTGCCGACGGGGCCTCCGCGCTCGGCGAGGGCGGCGCTGATCCTTGATCGGCCACCGGCGCCCGTTCCTCGGCGGCGCTCATCAGACCTCGAGGATCTCCTCTTCCTTGGCCTTCAGCACGGTCTCGAGATCACCGATGCGACTGTCGGTCAGCTTCTGCAGCTCCACCTCGGCGCGGTGCTCGTCATCAGAGGATGCCTCCCCCTCGGCCTTCAGCTCGCGCAGGTGCTGCATCGTGTCGCGGCGCACGTTCCTGATCGCCACGCGTCCCTCCTCGGCGAGGTTGCGAACCACCTTCACGAGCTCCCGGCGGCGCTCCTCCGTCAGGTCGGGAATGACCAGACGCACGAGATTGCCGTCGTTGGAGGGGTTGAGGCCGATGTCGGACTCGTTGATCGCCTTCTCGATCGCCTTGATGGATGACTTGTCGTAGGGCTGCACGGTGATCAGGCGGGCTTCGGGCGCGGAAATCGTGGCAAGCTGGTTCAACGGGGTCATCGCCCCGTAGTAGTCCACGACCACCCGGTCCAGCAGCGATGGGCTGGCGCGACCGGTGCGCACCGTCGAGAACTCGTGCTGCGCGGCTTCCGCGGATTTGACCATCCGCTCGCGCGCATCCTCGAGCAGTTCGTCGATCAGATTCTCAGCCGCCATCGCCCGCGCCTCCAGATGTCGATACAAGGGTGCCCACGCGCTCGCCGGAGATTATCCGCGCGAGGCTCTTCTCGTCGTCCATGTTGAACACGTTCAGGGGCATGGCGTTCTCCATGCACAGTGCCAGGGCGGTGGAGTCCATCACCCGCAGGCGCCGCTCGATCGCCTCCATGTGAGTGATCTCGGGGATGAACGTGGCGCTCGCGTCGACCGCCGGGTCGGCGGTGTACACGCCTTCGACGCCGTTCTTCGCCATCAGAATCACCTCCGCATGGATCTCGGCCGCGCGCAGCGCCGCGGCGGTGTCGGTCGTGAAGAACGGGTTGCCCGTGCCGGCCGCGAAGATGACCACCCGGCCCTTCTCCAGGTGGCGCATCGCGCGGCGGCGGATGTAGGGCTCGGCCACCTCCGAGACGCCCAGAGCGGATTGCACGCGCGTATCGGTGCCCATCTTCTCGAGCGCATCCTGTAGCGGCAGGGCGTTCAGGACGGTGGCCAGCATCCCCATGTAGTCGGCGGTCGCGCGGTCCATTCCCGCGGCTGCGCCCTCCATGCCACGGTAGATGTTCCCCGCACCGACCACGATCGCGACCTCGACGCCCTGGTCGCGTACGGCGGTGACCTGTCGTGCGACGCCGATCACGCGCTCGGGGTCGGTGCCGTATTCGAGCTCGCCCATCAGTGCCTCACCGGAGAGCTTCAGCAGGATCCGTTTGAAGGCAGGGGCCATCGACGGCAGAGCCTACCCGTCGAACGGTCTACTGGCCCACAGCGAAACGCACGAAGCGGCGAATGACCACGTTCTCGCCGGTGGTGGCGGTCAGCTCGTCGCGCAGCTGCTGGACGGTCTTGCCGTCGAACTTGGGATTGTGCATCTCCTGCTCGAGCAGAACCACCGTGGCGAGCCAGGAGTCCAGCTTGCCGGCGACGATCTTCTCGCGCACGTTCTCGGGCTTCTCGGCAGCCTCCTGCTCGTAGATGCGCGTCTCGGCCTCGCGCGCATCGGCGGGAACTTCCTCGCGGCTGACGTACTTGACGCTCGGTGTGGCCGCGATCTGCATCGCGACGTCGCGCGCGAACCCGATGAACTCGTCGTTCTTGGCCACGAAGTCCGTGTTGCAGTCGACCTCGAGCAGCACCCCCACCTTGGAGCCCGCGTGGACGTACGCCTGCACCGTGCCCTCCGTGGCAGCGCGCTCGCCCAGGTCCTGGATCTTCTTTCCCTGCCTGAGGCGCAGGATCTCGATCGCCTTGTCGATGTCGCCCTGCGCCTCGGTGAGCGCCTTCTTGCAGTCCATCATGCCCGCGCCCGTGCGCTCGCGCAGGGCCTTCACGTCCTTCGCCGAGACCTCCACCGCGCTCATGGCTCGCTGACCTCCGCGGCGGGCTCGGCCGCCGGCGCCTCAGCGTCCGCGGCGGCCTCGGGCACTGCCACGGCGGGCTGGTCCGCCTCGGCGGCCGGCTCCTGCGGGCCGGCGGGCTCGGGGGCCTGCTCCTGGGCCGGCGCCTCGGCAGCCGCGGCGGGCGCCACAGGAGCCTCCGCCTGCGCTGCGGGCTCGGCGGGCGCCGGGCGGCGCCTGGGGCTCGGCGGGTGGCTGGGAGGCCGTCTGCCCGGCGGGCGCCGGGGCGCTCTCCGCCGGAGGGGATGCGGCGGGCGCTGCCTGCGCAGCCGCCTCGGCCTCCGCGGCCGTCTTCTCCGCCTCCTTGGCGGCCTTCTCGGCGGCCTCGGCGGCCGCCTTCTCCGCGGCGGCCTGTTCCTCGGCCTCGCGGCGCGCCCTGGCCTCGGCCTCGAGGCGGGCCTTCTCTTCTGCTTCCTGGCGCGCGCGTTCCTCCTCGGCGCGGAACACGGAGTGCCCCTCGGAGACGACCTGGCCGATTGCCTGGGTGATCAGCGCGCAGGAGCGGATGGCGTCGTCATTACCGGGAATCACGAAGTCGATGCCGTCCGGATCGCAGTTGGTGTCGACCAGGCCCATGATCGGGATACGCAGACGCTGAGCCTCTTTCACGGCGATGACCTCGGTTTTGAGGTCGATCACGAACATCGCGTCGGGCACGCGCTGCATGTTCTTGACACCGCCCAGGTTGGCTTTGAGCTTCGCCAGATCGGCTTGCGCGGCCATCCGCTCGCGCGTGGGCAGCAGCGCCAGCTGGCCCTCGGCGTCGAACCGTTCGAGGTCGTGCAGACGGCGGATGCGCAGGCTGATCGTCTGGAAGTTCGTCAACAGGCCCCCCAGCCAGCGGTGGTTGACGTAGGGCATGCCCGCCGCCTCGGCCACGTCGCGGACGGTGTCCTGCGCCTGCTTCTTGGTGCCCACGAACAGGACCGTCCCGCCGCGGTGCGCGAGTGCACCGGCAAACTCCTGCGCCTGCGCCAGCAGAGAGGCGGTCTTCTGCAGATCGATGATGTAGATGCCGCCGCGCTCACCGTAGATGAACCGGCGCATCTTGGGGTTCCAGCGACGCGTCTGGTGGCCGAAATGGACGCCGGCCTCCAGCAGCTCAGCCATACCTACCTCAGCCACGGGGGTACTCCCTTTGTGTACGCATTGAATTTCCGTGTGGATAGAGCGGACCCGGAGGCCGCAATTGCTGCGTCGCTCTCCGGGCAGGGCCGCGATCCGTTACCGCACGGGTCGAAGATCCGATTGACCTTTCAGAATAGCCGAACCCGCGCGCCAGCGGGGCCTCCTCAGGCGGGACCACCGCTGCTCAGGGCTCACGCTCCCCGGGCTCGGATCGCTCGGCCTTCGCCAACGCCCGCGCGAGGTCTGCGGGCAGCGGTGAGAGCACCTCGACACGCTCACCGCTCAGTGGATGGTCGAACGCCAGGCGGGTGGCGTGCAGGAACTGGCGCTCCAGGCCGAGCAGGCCCGGAGTTCCGTACTCGGGGTCTCCGCACACCGGATGGCCGATCGCCCGGAGATGGACGCGGATCTGGTGGGTGCGTCCCGTGTGCAGCCGCAACCGCAGCAGCGAGGTCCGCTCGAAGGCGCGATCCAGCGTGAAGTCCGTCCGGGCCTCGCGTGGATGGGCGCCACCCACGGTCATGCGCGTGCGCACGCGCGGGTCGCGCCCGATCGGAGCGTCGATCGTCCCCGAGCGCGCGGGCGGGCGGCCCTCGACCAGCGCCAGGTACTCGCGTTCGATCAGCCGCTCGGCCAGCGCGGCCTGCAGCAGCCCGTGGGCCTCCTGCGAGCGGGAGACCACGAGCAGTCCGGAGGTGTCGCGATCCAGCCGATGGACGATGCCCGCGCGCTCGGCCTCACCGCCCGCCGCGATTCCATCCAGGAGCTGGGCGAGCGTGACCTCGCGATGCCCTCGCGCGGGATGGACGACCAGGCCGGGCCCCTTGTCGATCACCATCAGGTGCTCGTCCTGATAGGCGATCTTGAACGGGGGGGTCACGTCTCGACGTGGCGCGAGTGATCGATGAGCAGGAACAGGATCAGTATGCCGAGTGTGATCGAGGTGTCCGCGAGGTTGAACGGGGGCCAGCCGAGGGGCAGCTTGATGAAGTCGGTCACAGCTCCCTCGTCCACGCGGTCGATGATGTTGCCGAGGGCACCGCCGATCAGCATGCCCGTGGGCAGCCAGATGAGGGGCTGGGCGGCGTGGCGGGCAAAGTAGACGAGCAGGGCCAGCAGCGCGACGGCGATGAGAATCGTCACGCCGATATGACTGCCGGGCAGGAAGCCGAAGGCCACCCCGCGGTTGCGCGTGTTCACGAGCTGGATGCCCGGAAGCACTTTGCGTTCTTCCCCGCCGGACGATCGAGTGCTCGAACCGCGCGCTTGCTCAGCTGGTCGACGACGATCACGCCCGCGGCCACCAGCCCGGCGCGGATCCAGGCGCCGGCGGAGACGGACATGCGGCGTGGCGCATCTGGGGGCGTCCGGCCCGGCTCGGCGGCGGCCGCAGGGTGCGAAGCGCCGGGGCGGCCCCGATCCTCGATCGGTCGCATCGCGCTCAGCCGTGGATCAGACCATCGACGACGATGCTGTTGATGATCTGCAGGGTGATGATGGCCAGGAGCGGGCTGAAGTCGATCCCTCCCACCGCCGGGATCACGCGACGGAAGATGCGCAGGAAGGGTTCGCAGATGTCGCGCAGGAATCCAAGCACCGCGTCGATCGTGCGGGAGTAGGGCGGGCGCAGGCCGATCGAGAACAGCAGCTGGATGACGATGAACAGGATGATCAGGAGCGTGTAGACGTAGATGAGCGTCGACAGGTAGCCGGCGACCTGGGTGCGCGTGCTCGCCAGGACGAGGAGCATCAGCTGCGCACCGTCGGCGAGCACCGCGTCCAGCGCCTCGCTGAACGCCGACCGCAGGCCCGCACGCTCCAGCGCGTCAAGGCCGCGCGCGGTCAGCCCGCCCGGGGAGGTGACCTCGCGGCGGACCGCCACCGTGTCGTAGCCGCGCATGGCGCAACAGCTCCGCGGTCCCGGCGAGCGTCTGCACGACGAGCTCGGCGCCCTGTCCGGCCGGGATGCCCCTGCGCACGCCGGCGTCGACCTGGGCTTCTGCGACCAGCGCCACGTAGGCGGGGCCGCAGGACATCAGCCCCATGGCCACGTCGAGGAGCGCGTCGGGCAGGACGACCAGCGTGCCGAGTTCGGCGAACAGTTCGCTCACGGCCGCGTCGAGCGCACCCTGCTCATCACCGCCGGCGACGGCGGCAGTCGGGTCCGCGGCCTGCACGACCGCACCCTGTCGAACCTCCACCGGCAGGGACGGGATGAAGCGGTAGACGGGCCGCTCGGGATAGGCGGCGCGCAGCGCCTCGAGCGGCACGGCGGCCAGGATCGAAGCCACCGCCCTGGCCGAAGGCGCGAGCTCGCGCGCGACATCCTGAAGCTGCGCGGGCTTGTGGCAGAGCACCACGAGCTCGGCCCGCTCGGCGACCAGCGCGTTGGAGGCGAGCGCCTCCCCTCCCACCTCCGCGGCCAGCTCCTGCGCACGGCCGGCCACGGGGTCTGCGCACAGCACGGGGCGGCCCCATCCGCGAGCAAGCGCGCGGGCCATGTTCCCGCAACCGATCAGGCCGACTTGCATGAGCTAGCGCGATCCTGACGCGTCAGATCCAGCCGGACGCCTGACATGGCTCGTCAGGACTGATTGAAGAAACCCTTCTCGATCAGCCGGGCACGCTCCTCGGCCGAGATCTCCACGTTGCGCGGAGTGAGCATGAACACCTTGTCGGCGATCCGCTGCATGCCGCCGTCGAGCGCGTAGGTCAGGCCGGAGGCGAAATCGATCAGGCGCTTGGACAGGTCCGTGTCGGAGCTCTGGAGGTTGAGGATCACGGGGATCGAGTCCTTGAACTTGTCGGCGATCTGCTGGGCGTCGTTGAACGACTTCGGAATCACCAGATGCACGCGCACGTCTCCGTTGCCGCGGCTGCCCACCTGCTTCAGGACGGTGGCCGAGCGACCCCGCCCACCACCCGCGGAGGCAGCGCCCGCGTTCTCCGAGCGGTCGTCCTCGGCGAAGATGTCCTCGTACTCGTCGCGCCTGCGGCGCAGCCGACGGACGTTCGGGCGCTCGCGGTAGCGGTCCTCGATCTCCGCCTCCTGGGGTGCCTCCTCGTAGTCGTCGTGATATTCCTCGGCGAGGCCGAAGTAGACGAGTGCGCGGTGCCAGGAGTCGCGGAAAGCCATGGGTGTAGGTGCGTCTTCGCCCGGCAAGCCGGTTTCCCTGCTAATGCTAGTCATTCGCGGCGGTCGGGCGGGGCGTCGAATCATACAGTTTCGTGCCGATCCGCACGATTGTGGCGCCCTCCTCGACGGCGACGAGGTAGTCCTGCGAGGTGCCCATCGAGAGGTGCTCGAGTCCCCGCTCGTCCGCGAGCGTGCGCAGCGTCGCGAACCAGCGGCGGCTGCTCTCGGGGTCACGCGAGAACGGAGGCATCGTCATCAGCCCCGCCACCGGTAGGAGAGAGCGTGCGATGAAAGCGTCGAGCTCGTCCGGGCGAACGCCGGCCTTGCCCTCCTCGCCGGACACGTTGACCTCGACCAGGATGCGCAGGCCGGGGCGAGCGAGCTCCGCATGACGTCCCAGCTCGCGCAGCGCCGAGTCAGAGGCCACCGAATGGATCAGGCGCACGTGCGGCACGATCAGGCGAACCCGCCTGCTCTGGAGCTGCCCGATGAAGTCCCACTCGAACAGGTCTCCGTGGGCGGCCACCTTCGCCTGCAGGTCCTGGGCGCGGTTCTCCCCGACCAGGCGGATGCCCGCCTCGGCGAGGACCGGCAGATCCTCCACCGACACGTACTTGGTCGCGGCGAGCACCTCGACCTGCGGCCGCGCCCGGCCCCGTGCGTCCGCGAGATCCTCGCGCGGCCGCAGCGTCGATCTCCTCACGCAGGCGCCTGAGGTTCTCACCGATCCTCTCCGCGCCGCAGGCCGGTGATCAACTCAACCATGCCACCCCCGCCTGACGCCCGGCCCGCGCCCCTTCGCGACGGTGCGAGAAGAAGCGCTCGTCGCAGATCGTGCACGCCTGCACGTCACGCACCTCGGCGACACCCGCCGCCAGCAGCCGCTCGCGGGCGATCGCCCGCAGGTCGATGTTCTGACCGGCTCGATGCGCCCCGCCGAACGCACTCGTGCACCTCGGGGCCGACCTCGTAGCAGCAGACGCCCGCTCCCGGGTCCGATCACCGCGGCGATCCGGGCCTGGCCGCCCACCTCGCGCAGTGCGCGCACCCCCTCCTCGAGCACGCCGGCGGCCAGGCCCCGCCAGCCTGCGTGAAGCATCGCGACCGCTGCCGCGGACCCGAGCGCGACCGGCAGGCAGTCGGCGGTCAGCACCATCGTCCCGATCCCCGGCAGCCCGGTGGCGTGACCGTCGGCATCGATCGCCAGCGCCTGTCCGCCCGCCCCGTCGATGGAGTACACGCGCTGCACCGACGTCCCGTGAACCTGACGGCTCGCGCACAGCCACTGCAGGCCGAGGTCCTCGCAGAGCCGGTCGCGGGCCGCACGGCCGTCCTCGTGACCCTCGCCCCGCTGCGTTGAGAGGTTGCCGTGAGCCCGGGTCGTGAACAGCGCGTGATTCCCGCCCGGAAGATCGCAGGAGAACCCCCCGTCGATCTCCGTGATGTCGCGGCCGGTCTGCATCCTCAGGGCCCCTCCATCGCGGCATTCAGCTCGGCCTCGCGATCGTCGGCCAGCTCGCCGTCGAGCTTGCGGCGCAGCGCGAGGTCGAGTCGTCGACCGATCTCCGGTCCGGCGGGTATTCCCGCGGCCAGCAGGTCGTCGCCGGTGATCTGCAGGCGCACGTGGCGCAGCTCGGAAAGCCAGCGGCGGATGGCGGCGGCCGCCCGCGAGCCCCGCTTCTCCTCGGCGAGGGAGCTCGCAAGGGCGAGTGCCTCGACCGGCGCGCGATCGCACGGCCTCGCCCAGCTCCGAGGGTGTCTGTACCGACTCCAGGCGCTCGACCAGAGCCGGTGCGGCCAGGGCCGTCCGGACCACGCGGTCGCGGTCGCCTGCCGTGAACTCGAGCTCGTCGAGCAGGCCCACCATTGCCCGCTCTGGATCCTCGGCCGGGTCTTCGGTCATTCCCAAGAGCAGAGCTCCCGAGCAGCAGCAGATCGGGCTGCCCGTCCTCGGGAAGCACCGCGAGCGCCCTGCGCGCGACGTGCTCGTGGAAGTGCAGCCGGGGGTGCAATGCCGACAGCACGCCCAGCGTGCTGAGGCTCCCGAGCGCCGCCAGGGGGTCCGGCTCGTCCAGCAGCAGGCGCAGCTCGGCGCCGATGCGAGCGCCCGACACGGTGGCCAGGGCATCGCTCGCGAGCGCCTGTGCGGCCAGCTCGGCGGTGTGCTCCTCGGGCTCGAATTCAAGGCGCGCAAGGTAGCGGGCGAGGCGGAGCAGGCGAGTCGGGTCATCCAGGAAGCTTCGCTCGTGAAGCACGCGCAGCCGTGCGTGCGCGAGGTCGTCGAAGGCCTGCGGCACGCGTGGACAGCTCGCCCATGCGGGGGCCGCCGAGGAGAGCCGCGATCGCGTTGACCGTGAAGTCCCTGCGGCGCAGGTCCTCCTCGATCGTTCCCGTGCGCACATCGGGCAGGGCGCCGGGAGCGGAATAGGACTCGGCCCGCCGGCCGGCGATGTCGATGCGCCCGCGGTCCCACCACACGAGCGCGGTCCCGAAGCGCTCGTGGCGGATGATGCCGAAGCGCCCCTCGGGATCCTCCTCGGCGGGAATGCGCAGTCGCGTGGCGAGATCGCGGGCGAACGAGGGTGCGTCGCTCCCAACCACGACGTCCAGCTCGCGCGGTGTGCGCCCGAGCAGCAGGTCGCGCACGGCGCCGCCGACCAGCTCGACATCCTCCCGGGCGGCGGCGAGATCTAGCAGCTCCCGTCCGCCCGGCAGCTCGCGCATGCGCTCGAGCACCACCTCGCCGTCCGTCCTCAGCTCGTCCATCGCGCCGCCTCGCCCGTCCTCGTCGGACGTCGTTCTCAACCGGTCCGCACGGGGATCCCGGCGGCGGCCAGATGGGCCTTGGCCTCGGCGATCGTGTGACTGCCCGTAGTGGAAGATGGACGCGCACAGCGCGGCATCGGCGCCGGCACGCAGCGCGTCGGTGAGATCGTCCAGCTCGCCCGCGCCGCCCGAGGCGATCACGGGCACGCTCACCGCCTCGCACACGGCGGTGGTCAGGGCGAGGTCGTAGCCGTCATTCGTGCCGTCCCGGTCCATGCTCGTCAGCAGTATCTCCCCGGCGCCCCGCTCGACGGCCTCGCGGGCCCAGGCGACCACGTCGCGGCCGGTCGGGAGTGCGTCCGCCGGCGAGGTACGCCTCCCAGCTCGAGGATCCGTTCGTGTCAGCCTGCCCGGAACGAGCCTTTGCATCGATTGCGAGCACGACGCACTGAGCCCCGAACACGCGCGGCCAGCTCGTCGATCAGCTCTGGGCGCTTCAGCGCCGCGGAGTTGACCGATACCTTGTCCGCGCCCGCGTCGAGTACCGCCTGGGCGTCGCCCGCCGAGCGGATGCCTCCGCCGATCGTGAACGGGACGAACACCTCGTCCGCGGTTCTCCTGGCGAGCTTCGCGATCGTGTCCCGTCGCTCGTGCGTGGCGGTGATGTCGAGGAACACGAGCTCATCGGCGCCCTCCCGGTCGTAGTGGCTGGCCAGCTCGACGGGATCGCCGGCGTCGCGGATGTCGACGAATTCGACACCCTTCACGACGCGACCGGCGTCGACGTCCAGGCACGGGATGACGCGCTTGAAGTGCACCCGCCCACCGTAGCGGCCGATGCGCCCGCGCGGGCGAGACCTCAGCCGTCGAGCGCCGCCTGGGCCTCCCCGAGCGCGGCGTGGGCCTCGGCGATCGTGAAGCGCCCCTCATACAGCGCCTTTCCCACGATGACCCCGGTGAGCCGGTCGAGCTCGAGCTCCCGGCGGAGGCCCGACAGTGCCTCGAGATCGGACAGCGTCCCGATTCCGCCGGAGAAGATCACGCTTCCCTCCCCGGCCGCCCCCGCCACCCAGATGACCTCGTCGCGGTTGGGACCGTCGAGCATGCCGTCGTGATCGATGTTCGTGAACACGAAATGGCGCACACCCAGCTCGCGCAGGGTGGTGAAGGCATCCCGTGCCCTCGCGTCGGTCGTCTCGAGCCATCCGTGCGTCGCGACGTAGCCGCCGCGCACGTCGACGGCGACGAGCACCTGCTCGGGCTCGTGGGCGTCCAGAACCTCCCGCAGCAGCCGGGGGTCGGTGAAGGCCGCGGTTCCGAGGATCACGCGAGCGGCCCCCGCTGCGAGTGCGTCCTTCACCGCCTTGGCCGAGCGCAACCCTCCGCCGTACTGGACGGGCACGTCCAGCTCAGCGATCTGCCGCAGGTGCTCGAGGTTGACCGGCTCGCCCGACCTGGCACCGTCGAGGTCAACCACATGCAGACGGCGCGCGCCCGCCTCGATCCACCCGCGAGCCGCGGACAGCGGGTCCTCGTCATAGACCTTCTTGGCGTCGAAGTCGCCCTTCACGAGGCGCACGGCGCTGCCGCCGAGTATGTCGATCGCCGGATAGAGCTTCACCTGGCGACCGGCACCTGAGCCGTGGCGCAGATGGCCGTGAAGTTGGCCAGCAGGCGCAGGCCGGCGGCGGAGGACTTCTCCGGGTGGAACTGAACTCCGTAGAACGATCCGCGTTCGACGGCGGATACGAACGGCGTGCCGTACTCGGCGATGCCCAGCACGTCCTGCTCGTGAGCGGGGACGGGCGCGAAGGAGTGCACGTGGTAGAAGGCGCACTGCGACGGCAGGTTCTCGACGAGCGGCGACCGGGCCTTGGTGAAGCGGACCTCGTTCCAACCGATGTGCGGGAGCTTCAGCGAGCCCGCCTCGAGCTTGCGCACCTCGCCGGGGATGATTCCCAAGCCAGCGCTTCCACCCTGCTCGGTGGAGTACTCGAAGGCGATCTCCATGCCGAGGCAGATGCCGAGCACGGGCGTCCCCCGAGCGACGCGCTCGTGGATCAGCTCGTCCAGGCCGAGTTCGCGCAGGTTGTCCATCGCACGCGGGAATGCACCGACCCCGGGCACGACCAGGCCGGCGGCGGATCGCAGCTGCGCCGCGTCACCACTCACGGTCGCGTGCGCGCCGACGTGCTCGAGGGCCTTCTCCACCGAGCGGCGGTTGCCCATCCCATAGTCGACCACCGCGACTTCCGGCTGCTCCTCGTTCATGCGGCTCATCCTGTCAGCGTACCCTTCGTGCTCGGCACCCCCGTCTCGGTGGGGTCGATCTGGACGGCCTGGCGCAGTGCGCGCGCGAACGCCTTGAACGCGGCCTCGATCATGTGGTGCGCATTCGTACCGGCCTCCACGCGCAGGTGCACCGTGAGCTTGGCCGCGTTGACCAGCGCCCGGAAGAACTCCTCGGTCAGCTCGTGATCGAAGCCCCCGGTGGAACCTGAGGGCAGCTCCGCCTCGAACAGCGTGAACGGGCGACCCGATATGTCGATCGCGCAGCTTGCCCGTGCCTCGTCCATCGGCGCGGTCGCGGATCCGTAGCGGACGATCCCCGCCCGATCGCCGAGCGCCGTGTCGAGAGCCTGGCCGAGCACGATCGCGGTGTCCTCGACGGTGTGGTGAGCACCGGTCTCGAGGTCTCCACTGGCCTTCACGTCGAGGTCGAGCCGCCCGTGGCGGGCGAGCAGATCGAGCATGTGGTCGAGAAACCCCACACCCGTGTCGCGCGTGCCCTCGCCCGTGCCGTCGAGCGTAAGCGTCAACCGCACGTCGGTCTCGTTGGTCCTGCGCTCGATGGTGGCGGTGCGCCTCATGGTCCTTCATTCTCCCGCACACGCGCCTCCATCGACTCGGCGTGAACCTCGAATCCCTCGGCGCGTGCGATCGGCGCACCCGCGGCCGCCAGCTTGCCGGCCGCCTGGCCAATCCGCACCTCGGCCATCCTGCGCCGGAAATGGCGTGCCGAGAGCATCGAGCCGAAGCGTGCGGCACCGCCGGTCGGCAGGACGTGGTTGCTGCCCGCGACATAGTCCCCGAACGCGGTGGCGCTCTCACCTCCGACGAACAGGCAGCCCGCGGAACGGACCATCGGCGCAAGTGGCTCCATCTCGGGGCCGATGAGCTCGAGGTGCTCGGGCGCGAAGGCGTTTGCCAGCTCGATGGCCGCGCGTGCGTCCGTGACCTCCACGAGCCCGAACGCCGGTTCACCGACGGTCGGGCGTTCGACGATGAGACGTTCGAGCACCGTGGCGAGCTCATCGCCGATGAGTGTTCCGGGCGCCACCGCCACGACCAGGCTGCCCTCGCCGTGCTCCGCCTGCGCGAGCATGTCCAGGGCCGCCAATCTGATCTCATCCTCGCCTGCCTGCGCCCCGAGCAGGACGAGCAGGTCGCTGGGGCCCGCGAACCCGTCGATCCCCACGGTCGCGGAAAGCAGGCGCTTGGCCTCCTGCACAAAGAGGTTCCCCGGGCCCACCACCACGTCCACGCGGTCGACCGTCTCGGTGCCGTATGCGAGCGCGGCGATCGCCTGGGCGCCGCCCATGCGGTACACGCGCTCCACGCCGCACAGACGGCAGACGCCCAGGATCGCCGGGTCGACCTGGCCATCCAACCCCGGGGGCGAGCACACCGCGACGTCCACGACGCCGGCGGCCCGCGCCGTGACGACGCCCATGATGACGGTGCTGGGGTAGGGCGCGCGCCCGCCGGGGACATACACGGCCGCCGAGGCGACCGGGACCTCGCGCAGCGTGATGCGCTGCCCCTGGGGCAGCTCGACCGCCACATCCTCGCTCACCCCGGCCTGGGCCACGACGGCGACGTTCGCGATCGCCACCTGGAGCCCGGCAACCAGCTCCAGCGGGAGCAGCCTGATCGCCTCGTCCAGCTCCCCGGGTGAGACGACGAGCGGCCCGGGGTCGTTGCCGGAGGTGTCGAACCGGCTCGTGTAGTCCCTCACGGCATCGTCACCGTGCGTGCGCACGGCCTCCACGATGTCGCGGACCGACGACTCAACCGAGGCGCCGTCCGGCACGAGCGAGCGCAGGTGGGCGGCAGCGGCGACCGGCCCACCGAGCCGGCCGACCTGCGCTGCGTCGAGTCGCTCGATCCGCATCTCAGGCGACGCCGGCAGCCGGCAGGCCGCGCAGCCGCTCCAGCAGGTCATCGATTGACGCCGCCTTGAGCTTGTGCGCGACCGGGTTGGCGATCAGCCGGGCCGTGCACACGACGATCTCCTCGCGCACGATCAGGTTGTTCTCGCGCAGCGTGGTCCCCGTCGCCGTCAGGTCGATGATCGCCTCGACCACACCGGTGAGGGGGGCGAGCTCCACCGAGCCCTTCACCTCCACGATCTCCGCCTGCCTGCCGGTCTCCTCCATGTAGCGTGAGGCGATGCGGGGGTACTTGGTGGCGACGCGCATCACGCCGAGTCGCCGCAGCGCCTCGAGCGCCGGGTCGGGACCCGCCTTGCTGGCCAGCACCATCGTGCACCGACCGTAGCCGAGGTCGAGCAGCTCGTAGACCTCGCGGCCGACCTCACCGGGCCGCTGCGCCGCCTGCTCAAGCAGCACATCCTTGCCCGTCACGCCGAGGTCGGCGGCGCCCGCCTCCACGTAGGTCGGCACATCAGATGGGCGCATGGTGATCACGCCGATGTCCTCGAACAGCAGCTTGCGGTCGTTGGAGCGCAGCTCGTCCGTGTCGAAGCCGAGCCCGGTGAGCAGATCGACGGTGCCGCCGAACAGGGCGCCGCGGGGCACCGCGATCGTGAGGCCGTCCCCGGGGCTCATGTCGAGACGTCTCCGGCCAGCAACGCACCGGTACCGCGCTCCTCGCCAGCGAGCGCGACGTGCAGCCGGTCAACGTCCAGAGCGAAGCCCACCGCGGGCATCTTGCGCCCGAAGCGCCCGAGCAGTTCGTCGTAGCGACCCCCGCCGCCGATCGGGCCGCCCAGGGCGGGGTCGTACACCTCGAAGACCGCACCGGTGTAGTAGCCGATGTTCCTTATCAGGCCGAGGTCGAAGATCACCCGCGCGGCCACACCCGGCTCCAGGAGCTCATGCACCAGCCGCATGCCCGTCACGGCCTCGACGGCCGGCGCGGGTGCATCCATGAGCACCTCGGGGCCGCCGCGCCGCTGCGGTACCCCGAGCAGCAGCTCGGTCGCGTCCTGCGCAAGACCGGCCTCCACGAGCCTGTGCTCGAGCCCGACGAAATCGCGGCGCGCGAGCGCCTCCAGCAGCTCGGCGCGGGCGGGCTCCGGCACGTTGAGGCTGGCCATCAGGGCGGGAAACAGCGAGGCGTCCCCCACGCCGATCCGGTAGTCCTTCAGGCCGGTCGCATCCAGAGCGTGGCAGAGCACGGTGAGCGCCTCGGCGGTTCCCTCCGGTGCGGGCGAACCGATCAGCTCGATCCCGGCCTGCAGCAGCTCTCGCGGCTGTCCGCGCTGCGGGCGCACCCCCCGGTAGCAGTGCGCGAAGTAGCAAAAGCGCAGGGGCGGCTCGCTCGCCGCGTAGCGCGTGGCGACCACGCGCGCAATCGGAACGGTCATGTCCGAGCGCAGCACGAGCACCGCTCCGGACTCGTCGAACACGCGGTAGGTAGGCTGCACCTCGGCCATGTCGGCCCGCGCGAGCACGGACTCGTACTCGAGCGCGGGGGTGTAGACCTCGCCGTAGTCGTGGCGCTCGAACACGCCTCGGAGGGTGTCCGTGATCGCGCGCACCTCGCGCGTCTCTTCGGGAAGGACGTCGCGTGTACCGCTGGGAATCGGGTGGATCATGCGCTTGCCATTGAAGCGGACGATAGACATGATCGGGTGGATCGGGACGGTCGCGGCCGGCAACCGTGGCGCGTACCCTCGGACTACGCGGGCACCGGCTCGGTCGCCACGCGCTCGATGCGGGCGCCCAGGTCACGCAGGCGCTCGTCGATGCGCTCGTAGCCACGGTCGATCTGGCGGATGTTCCCGATCTCGCTGCGGCCCTCGGCGCAGAGCGCCGCCAGCAGCATCGCCATGCCGGCACGGATGTCCGGCGACTCCATGCGCTCACCTCGCAGCCGTCGCGGACCGGTGATGATCGCCCGGTGCGGGTCGCACATCACGACGTCCGCTCCCATGAGGATGAGCTTGTCGGTAAAGATCAGGCGATTCTCGAACATCCACTCGTGAACGAGGATCGAGCCCTCCGCCTGAGTGGCCAGCGCGACGGCGATCGAGGTCAGGTCGGCCGGGAAGGCCGGCCAGGGACCATCCTGGATCTTGCTCTTGTACTCCCCCACGTCCGCCTGGACCACAAGCCGCTGCCCGCCGGGCACCAGCAGATCCACGCCATCGAGCTCCGTGCGCAGCCCGACGCGTTCGAACACGAGACGGATCATGCGCAGGTCGCCGGGCACCGTGTCCTTGATCCGCAGCTCACCGCCGGTGACGCCGGCTAGAGCGATGAAGCTCCCTATCTCGATGTGGTCCGGGGCGACGTCGTGCTCGCAGCCATGAAGCCGCTCGGCGCCGTTGACCGTGATCACGTTCGAGCCGATGCCCTGGATGTCAGCACCCATCTTCACGAGCATGCGCGCGAGGTCCTGGACATGGGGCTCGCATGCGGCGTTGCCGATCACGGTGGTGCCCGGAGTCAGCGCAGCCGCCATCAGGGCGTTCTCGGTGGCCATGACCGAGGGCTCGTCCATGAACACGTCGGTGGCCTTCAGCCCCTGGGGTGCGCTGAGCACGATCTCGCGGCCGCATTCGGTGACGGCCCCCATCGCGCGGAAGGCATCGAGATGCGGGTCGAGGCGCCGGCGGCCGATCACATCGCCGCCCGGAGGTGGCATGACGGCGCGGTGGAACCGCGCGAGCAGCGGCCCGGCAAGCAAAAACGAGGCCCGGATCAACTCGGCCAGCTCGCGCTCGATCTCGATCTCGTCCACCGCGGCGGCGCACAGCGCCACCTCGTTGGGCCCGCGCCAGCTCCACTCGACGCCGATCGCGCTCAGGATGCTCAGCATCGCGTCGACGTCGCGGATGCGCGGCACGTTGCGCACGATCACCTCGTCCTCGGTCAGGACGGTCGAGGCCAGAATCGGGAGAGCCCCGTTCTTGTTTCCAGCCGGAACCATCGTGCCGGAAAGCGGAGCGCCACCTTCGATGACGAACTTCTCCATGAGCTTTTTGCGCGGCCGTCGGCCCCGCAGGGACTCGGTGGCTTGGCGTCTGGCAAGCGTAACAGCCATCTCGCTACACAAGTTCGCCCCGCGCGGCTCCTACCCTGCCTGACCCGGCAAGGTTCCTGCGCCGCCCGCTGCTCAGGCCTCTGCAATCCACATTGCAGCCGGTCATACCGGAATCGGCTCTGTAAAGCCGTTTTCGACCGCGCGCGTCAACACGTACACATGTTCGCCCCCCGTCCGTCCGAACCCTCGCCTAGGTTACGAACATATGTTCCCGTCCCGACCATCCTCACCACTTGCGCAGCGCCTGCTCGGTGCCCTTCGCCTCACACGCTCGTTCCTATTGCTCGAGGACGACTACCACGTCGACTGGGAGGTCGACCGGAACGAGACTGCCTTGAGGGTCCATCCGCACCGGGCGGCGCTGCCAGGGCGCCCCGCGCCTCGCCGGCCGGGGCAGGTGGGCAAGCGCAGCTACCAATGCCTGTCCCCCGTCGCCGGCCCGCCGGCTCGGCCTCAGGCCCGCTCCGTGACGCACGCTCGTAGCGGCTCCGCCGCCGCCGTGCCGGCGACCCGCGAGTCCTGCGCGCGCTAGCACGGGCCGCGTTCATCAGCACAGCGTCGGCAAGGACTCGAGCGAACGGGCACGAGCCGCCCGCAGACGGCCCGTGCCTGACAAAAAAACCGGCGGCGTCCTACTCTCCCAGGCCCTTGCGAGCCAAGTACCATCGGCGCTGAGGGGCTTAACTGCTCTGTTCGGAATGGGAAGAGGTGTTTCCCCCTCGCCAAAGCCACCGGAAAAACACGAGAGACCACGCCTCCCCGGTCCTTCAAAACTGCACAGCGCCACAGCGGGTACCACTAAAAACAATCCGTCAAGCCCTCGACCCATTAGTACCGGTCTCCTTCAGACGTCACCGCCCTTCCAGATCCGGCCTATCAACCTGGTGGTCTACCAGGGGTCTTACTCCCTCTAGGGGATGGCAGAGTTCATCTTGAGGCCGGCTTCCCGCTTAGATGCCTTCAGCGGTTATCCGATCCACACGTAGCTAGCCTGCTATGCCCTTGGCAGGACAACAGATACACCAGAGGTGCGTTCATCCCGGTCCTCTCGTACTAGGGACAAATCCTCTCAACTCTCCAACGCCCACGGCAGATAGGGACCGAACTGTCTCACGACGTTCTGAACCCAGCTCGCGTACCGCTTTAATGGGCGAACAGCCCAACCCTTGGGAGCAACTCCACCCCCAGGATGCGACGAGCCGACATCGAGGTGCCAAACCGGGCCGTCGATGTGGACTCTTGGGCCCGATAAGCCTGTTATCCCCGGAGTACCTTTTATCCGTTGAGCGACGGCACTTCCACTTGCTACCGCCGGATCACTAAGACCTGCTTTCGCACCTGCTCGACTTGTCAGTCTCGCAGTCAAGCTCCCTTAATACCTTTACGCTCTACGCACGATTTCCGACCGTGCTGAGGGAACCTTTGTGCGCCTCCGTTACATTTTAGGAGGCGACCGCCCCAGTCAAACTACCCGCCTGGAACTGTCCAGCACCCGGATTCACGGAATGCTGTTAGAAATCCAATACACCAAGGGTGGTATCTAAAGGATGGCTCCACGCCGGCCGCAACCAGCGCTTCAAAGCCTCCCACCTATCCTGAGCGAGATGCACCGAACTCCAATACCAAGTTGTAGTAAAGGTTCACGGGGTCTTTCCGTCTAGCCGCGGGTACTCGGCATCTTCACCGAGACTGCAATTTCACCGAGCCCCTCGTTGAGACAGCGCTGAAGTCGTTACGCCATTCGTGCAGGTCGGAACTTACCCGACAAGGAATTTCGCTACCTTAGGACCGTTATAGTTACGGCCGCCGTTTACCGGGGCTTAGCTTCGCTGCTTCGAACCGAAGTCCTAACAACTCCACGTAACCTTCCGGCACCGGGCAGGCGTCAGCCCCTATACGTCGTCTTACGACTTAGCAGAGACCTGTGTTTTTGGTAAACAGTCGCTTCAGCCAATTCACTGCGGCCCCCTCGGGCTCCACTCGCGAAGAGCTTCACCCTACTGGGGCGCCCCTTATCCCGAAGTTACGGGGCGATTTTGCCGAGTTCCTTAACGAGGGTTATCTCGATCACCTTAGTATTCTCTACTTGCCCACCTGTGTCGGTTTTGGTACGGGCACGCGCTTCCTCCCTAGAGGATTTTCTTGGAGGTATGGCGTCGGGGACTCGCCGGCTTAGTGCCAGCTGACATCGCACCTCAGGTTATGCGGCCCCGCATTTGACAAGGGCCACCCCTACATGCTTATCCCAGGATAACCATCACCTGGGTTCCCTTAGCCTCCCTCGTCCCCCCGTCGGTCAAACGGAAGCAACGTGGTACAGGAATATCAACCTGTTGGCCATCGACTACGCCTTTCGGCCTCGCCTTAGGTCCCGACTAACCCTGAGCAGACGAACTTTACTCAGGAATCCTTGGACAATCGGTGGAGGGGATTCTCACCCCTCTTTCGTTACTAATGCCGGCATTCTCACTTCCCATGCCTCCACGGCTGGCTTACGCCGCCGCTTTGCGGGCATGGGAACGCTCTCCTACCGCGCGATCGACCCGAAGGTCTCACGCACCCGCAGCTTCGGTGACTAGCTTGAGCCCCGTTACATTGTCCGCGCTCGAACACTTGACCAGTGAGCTGTTACGCACTCTTTCAAGGATGGCTGCCTCTAAGCCAACCTCCTGGTTGTCTATGCACTCAAACATCGTTTACCACTTAGCTAGTACTTAGGGACCTTAGCTGGCGGTCTGGGCTGTTTCCCTTTCGACGCTGGAGTTTATCCCCCAGCAACTGACTCCCGGAGTAGGCGTGTTGGTCTTCGGAGTTTGCCTGAAGTCGGTAACCTGGTAGGGCCCCTAATCCAAACAGTGCTCTACGGCCAAAACGCAATTTATCCGAGGCTATACCTAAATATATTTCGGAGAGAACCAGATATCACTGAGCTTGATTAGCCTTTCACTCCGACCCACAGGTCATCCGCCCAGTTTTCAACCTAGGTCGGTTCGGCCCTCCACGAGGTCTTACCCCCGCTTCAGCCTGCCCATGGGTAGCTCGCTCAGTTTCGGGTATACCGCCTACGACTATGTCGCCCTATTAGGACTCGCTTTCGCTACGGCTCCGCTCATCGCTTAACCTTGCCGCAGACGAGTAACTCGCCGGCTCGTTATGCAAAAAGCACGCGGTCACAGGACAAGCCTGCTCCCACCGCTTGTAGGCACGCGGTTTCAGGTACTATTTCACTCCCCTTCCGGGGTACTTTTCACCTTTCCCTCACGGTACTAGTCCGCTATCGGTCACCAAGGAGTACTTAGCCTTAGAGGGTGGTCCCCCCAGGTTCAGTCCGCGTTTCACGGGCGCGGACTTACTCAGGAACGTCTGACGGAAGGTCATGCAGTTTCGTCTACGGGACGTTTGCCCTCTATGGTGCGCGGTTCCACGCGCTTCGACTACCGCACGACTTTGTAACTTCCGCCGAGCCGGACATGACTCGGAACAGACGCCCTACTACCCCTGACAGACAACGCATGTCCGCTTACATCTGCCAAGTTTGGGCTGGTCCCCTTTCGCTCGCCACTACTCAGGGAGTCTCTTTTGATTTTCTTTCCTCGGGGTACTGAGATGTTTCACTTCCCCCGCTTGTCCTCCGCCGGTCTATGTGTTCAACCGGGGATAACGCCGCATTACCAGCGCTGGGTTTCCCCATTCGGGCATCCACGGGTCAAAGGCTATTAAGCGCCTAACCGTGGCTTATCGCAGCCGTTCACGCCCTTCATCGACTCTTGGTGCCAAGGCATCCACCGTGTGCCCTTACTATCTTGACGGTGATCTGGCCCAACGTGATCGTTAAGAGTCACGCAGGGCCCGGTGATACCCGTTTTTCAGCCGCCGCTTATCGATGGCGGCTGATGTGGCTTCTGTGCAGTTTTCAAGGACCGTGGAGAGGCGTATAACGTCGGCTGCTCTTCGCGTTGATTGCTCACGCCGTTGCCGGCCTGTGCTCGCGAGGATCGGCGGACGCCGGTCTCTCAAAACTCAACAGCATGCTGGGATCGTTTGCGGCCGAGGCCGGTTGTGCTCCCCAAGTAGTAAGGGAGACGCGCGGCACGGGGCCATCCAGCCAGGTTCGGTCGACATGCTAGGCCCGATCCGCTTAGACATCGCTGGGCCTCTTGCGCCCCGAATGGGGTACGAGGGCCCGGCGACCGCGCGGCCTGCCCTTGCGATACCCCTTGCGGGGCACCGGCAGACCATGGATCGGGGCATCGCGTAGATGCTCCCTAGAAAGGAGGTGATCCAGCCGCAGCTTCCGCTACGGCTACCTTGTTACGACTTCACCCCAGTCACGAGCCCCACCTTCGACGGCTCCCTCCCTTGCGGGTTGGGCCACCGGCTTCGGGTGTTGCTCACTCCCGTGGTGTGACGGGCGGTGTGTACAAGGCCCGGGAACGTATTCACCGCGGCAGTGCTGATCCGCGATTACTAGCAACTCCGCCTTCATGCAGGCGAATTTCAGCCTGCAATCCGAACCGAGACGCACTTTAAGGGATTCGCTCCACCTCGCGGTATCGCAGCCCTCTGTATGCGCCAATGTAGCACGTGTGTAGCCCTGAACATAAGGGGCATGAGGACTTGACGTCATCCCCACCTTCCTCCGGTTTGTCACCGGCAGTCTCGCATGAGTCCCCAACTAAATGCTGGCAACATGCGACGGGGGTTGCGCTCGTTGCGGGACTTAACCCAACATCTCACGACACGAGCTGACGACAGCCATGCACCACCTGTGAAAGTGCCCCGAAGGGAAAGTGTGTTTCCACACCGGTCACTCACATGTCAAGCCCAGGTAAGGTTCTTCGCGTCGCGTCGAATTAAACCACATGCTCCGCTGCTTGTGCGGGCCCCCGTCAATTCCTTTGAGTTTTAGCCTTGCGGCCGTACTCCCCAGGCGGGCAACTTAATGCGTTAGCTTCGACACGGGGGGAGTCGACACCCCCCACATCTAGTTGCCATCGTTTACAGCGTGGACTACCAGGGTATCTAATCCTGTTTGCTCCCCACGCTTTCGCGTCTCAGCGTCAGTCACGTCCCAGCGAGCTGCCTTCGCCATTGGTGTTCCTCCTGATATCTGCGCATTTCACCGCTACACCAGGAATTCCACTCGCCCCTTCCGGACTCTAGCCCGACAGTATCCACCGGCATTCCAGGGTTGAGCCCTGGACTTTCACAGCGGACTAATCGGGCCGCCTACACGCTCTTTACGCCCAATAATTCCGGACAACGCTTGCACCCTACGTATTACCGCGGCTGCTGGCACGTAGTTAGCCGGTGCTTCTTGTGAAGGTACCGTCACTCCAGCCGGCTATTCACCGGCGAAGCTTCGTCCCAACTGAAAGGGGTTTACAACCCGAAAGCCTTCTTCCCCCACGCGGCGTTGCTGCGTCACGCTTTCGCGCATTGCGCAAGATTCCCCACTGCTGCCTCCCGTAGGAGTCTGGGCCGTGTCTCAGTCCCAGTGTGGCTGATCGTCCTCTCAGACCAGCTACCCATCGAAGCCTTGGTGAGCCGTTACCTCACCAACAAGCTAATGGGCCGCGGGCCCATCTCGATGCGGAGGCCGAAGCTTCCTTTCCCCTTGCGGGCACATCCGGTATTAGCCCGAGTTTCCCCGGGTTGTCCCAGTCATCGAGGCAGGTAACCCACGTGTTACTCACCCGTTCGCGGCTCTGCCCCAGGGCAAGCCCTGGTTCGTCGCTCCACTTGCATGTGTTAAGCACGCCGCCAGCGTTCGTCCTGAGCCAGGATCAAACTCTCCGTGAAGAACTTCACGAAAAGCTGTCATGGAGTGCGTCTCGACGCTTACGCGACGAGACAGCGGCCGGAACCTATACACCGTGGTTCCGAACCATGACGGGGTACTTCTCTACTTGACTCTTGTCCGCCTCCGGATCGAACGGACATCGAGCCGATCAGATCGGCCTTCATCCCGTATCGCCCTTTGGCGGGTCGAACCTGGACGCACACCACGATCGAGAATCGATCGTAGATGCGCATGCTGTTGAGTTTTCAAAGACCGCCGAGCCTCTCCAGAAGGGCTTCCTTCTGAAAGACCGATCCGACCCAGCGTCCGAGGGCGCTTCTACGGGCCAACCACAGAGCATAGCGCTTAACCCGCGCGCAGGCGACGGAAGCGGCGCTTGCCGACCTTCAGGACCTGCCCGTCCGCCCGCTCGGGCGGGACGTCGTGCTCGCCGGCGCCAAGCTGGGCCTCGCCGAGGGTCACGCCGCCCTCGTCGATCAGCCTGCGCGCCTGTGAGCGCGAGATCCCGAACGCCTCGGCCATCACGGCGGGCAGGTGCACGAGGCCGTTGTCGCTCTCGAAGGTCGCCTCCTCGATCTCCTCGGGCGCCTCGCGCTGTACGTGCACCCGATCGAAGTGCCGCTCGGCCGCGGCGGCGTCCTCGGCGCGAGTGAAGCCACGTGACCAGCGCGCGGGCGAGCGTGCGCTTGGCATCCATCGCCGACAGCTCCGGCGACCGTGCCGCGCCTGGTCTCCCGCCGCCGACCCCGGCCCGGCGCCGGGAGATGGCGGATCCACGAGCAGCCGGTAGTACTCGTCCATGGCCTCGTCCGGGATGTTCATCGTCTTGCCGTACATCTCCTCGGGCGAATCGGTGATCCCGATGTGGTTGCCCAGGGACTTGGACATCTTCCTGCGGCCGTCGGTGCCCACGAGGATGGGCATCGTCAGGATCGCCTGCGCGGGCTGGCCGTACGCGCGCTGGACGTCGCGCCCCAGGAGCAGGTTGAACTTCTGGTCGGTCCCCCCCAGCTCGACATCGGCCCGCACGGCCACCGAGTCGTATGCCTGCAGCAGCGGATACAGGAGCTCGAGCATCGAGATCGGCTCGCTGGCCGACCAGCGCTTGGCGAAGTCGTCGCGCTCCAACAGCTGGGCCGCGGTGGTCGTGCGCAGCAGGCCGAGCAGGTCCGCCATCGGCATGTCAAGCCACTCGCTGTTACGCCTCACCTCCAGGCGCTCGGGATCCGGGTCGAGGATGTGAAGCGCCTGCTCCTGGAAGGTCTTCGCGTTCGCGTCGATCTCCTCCTCGGAGAGCATCGGGCGCAGACTCGATCGACCGGAGGGATCCCCCACGCGGGCCGTGTAGTCGCCCACGATCAGCACCACGCGGTGGCCGGCGTCCTGGAACTCGCGCAGCTTGCGCAGGACGACGGCATGGCCGAGGTGGATGTCGGGCGCGGTGGGGTCGATGCCGAGCTTGACGCGCAGCGCCCGACCCTCGGCGCGCGCCTGGCGAAGCTTCTCCGCCAGCGCCCCCTCGGGAAGGTCGTCGACCGCGTTGGCGGCGAGCCGGCCGGCGAGCTGGACAGCGTCCTCGGCGGCTGCGTTAGTGGCGTCCGGCATGCCGGGCCAATGCTAGACTCTCGCCCCCCGGTGGGTCCCACCGCGCCGCCCTGTGCGGCCTCTCGCGCCGTCGGGATCGGGCGCTCCGCCCCGCGCGGATGGCTCTGCTCCGCAGCTGCTGATGAGCGACGACGATCGGCCCGACATCCCGCCCAAGCCGCGCCTGAACAGGCTGCGGTTTCTGGCGATTCTGTTTGCGGTGCTCCTGCTCGGCCTCGTGTCGTTCGTGTTCGGCATGTTCGTCGCGGTCGCGTCCGACCTGCCGTCGCTGACCAGGTTCTCCCAGCTCGAGAACGCCAAGAGCTCGGTCCTGCTCGACGACCTCGGCCATCCGCTCGGCATCGTCAGCCAGCAGAACCGCGTGATCGTCACCCCCGGGCAGATTCCCCAGATCGTCAAGGAGGCCGTGATCGCGATCGAGGACAAGCGCTTCACGACCAACAGCGGCGTCGACGTCCGCGCCATCGCCCGCGCGTTCATCCAGGACATCCAGCACAAAGGCAGCGTCCAGGGCGCCTCGACGATCGAGCAGCAGTTCATCAAGAACGCGCTGCAGGCCCAGTCTCACCGGACGATCTTCGAGAAGATGCGCGAGACCGCGCTCGCCTATCAGCTCTCTCACAAGTGGTCGAAGGAAAAGATCCTCACCGCCTACCTCAACACGATCTACTTCGGCAACGGCGCGTACGGGATCGAGTCGGCGGCCCAGACGTACTTCGGCGCGGACGTCAACCACATCGGCTGCGGCATGCCCAACCACGAGCTGTGCGTCCAGCAGCTCCAGCCGTGGGAGGCGGCGATGCTCGCGGGCATCATCCAGTCGCCCACCGCCTATGACCCGGCGAACCATCCGGTCGCGGCCAGGACGCGCCGCAACGTCGTCCTGCGTCAGATGTTCGACCAGGGCTACCTGACGAAAATGGTGTACGAAGAAAGCATCAAGCAGGCGCTGCCCGCACCCAAGGACATCACCGCGCCGCGCGAGCAGACCGTCGAAGGGGTCGACGCCGGCTACTTCACGAGCTGGGTGCAGCAGCAGGTGATCGAACGCTACGGCGCGCCGCGCGCGTTCGACGGGGGGCTGCGGATCAAGACCACGCTGGACCTCGAACTGCAGCGCTCGGCCGAACACGCGGTCGACGCCTACCTCGCCTATCCCGGCGGTCCCACCGCGTCGCTCGTCGCGATCGAAAACTCGACCGGCGAGGTGCGCGCGATGGTGGGCGGGCGCAACTACAACGAAAGCCCCTTCAACCTGGCCACCGAGGGTGAGCGCCAGCCCGGCTCCTCGTTCAAGGCCTTCGACCTGGCCGCGGCGCTCGAGGCCGGCATCTCGCCGTACTCCGAGTGGGCCTCGAAGCAGAAGGTGTTCATCGTCCCCAACACCGGCGGTCAGGAAAAGTTCGTCGTGCACAACGACGAAGGCAACTACACCGGCACGAACACCCTGACCGGCGCCACGGCCTACTCGGACAACTCGATCTACGCGGAAGTCGGTCTGAAAGTGGGCACCAAACACATCGCGCGCCTGGCCCACCGGATGGGCATCACGACCCCGCTGTCGACCAACCCGGCCATGACGATCGGCGGGCTGACGGTCGGCGTCACGCCGCTGGACATGGCGCACGCCTATGAGACGATCGCCCACAGCGGCCGGCGCGTCAGCGGCACGCTGGCCGAAGACGGCGACCCCGTGGGCATCCAGGAAGTCGAAGCCGGCGGGCGGCCGCTCCCGGACGGGGCGCGCCGGGACCGCAACCGCGTGCAGACCAAGCCCGTGCTCCCCGTGGAAGTCGCTCAGACCGAGACCTCGATGCTCGAAACGGTGCTGCAGTACGGCACCGGGCGCGCGGCCGCGATCGGTCAGTTCGCCGCCGGCAAGACCGGCACCACGAGCAACTACGGGGACGCCTGGTTCGTGGGCTGGGACTCCAAGTACACGGTCGCCGTGTGGGTCGGCTATCCGGACAAGCTGGTCCCGATGACCACGGACTTCAACGGCGGCCCCGTGCTGGGAGGCACCTTCCCGGCGCTCATCTGGCACGACTTCATGACCTCGGCGCTGCAGATCGACAAGACCCGCGCCGAACAGGCCGCCGCGGCCAAGAGCAACTCGGGGAACGGCAACGGCACCTCCACCACGAGCGCTCCGGAAACGATCTCCCCGTCAACGACCGGCACGACGCCCGGCCAGGGCGCCAACCAGACCGGCACTCCCAAGACCAACGTCAAGCCCTCCGCGCCGAGCGGCTCGGGCAACGGCGCCGGCGGCGGGGCTCCCGGGGCGAGCCCCGAACACTCCGCCGCTCCGCCGACGCCGGCCCCGGCGCCGGCGCACGAAGCGCCGAGCGCTCCCGCGGCCCCGTCCGCCCCGGCTGCCCCGTCGTCTCCCTCGCCCACCGGCGGGGTGAGCCCCGGAGGCTAGGGCGCGTAGGCGCCGGGGCTAGGGCCGGTGCGAGACATGGCGGCTGTGCGCGGCGCAGAAGCGCCAGCGCAGCTCGACCGCGCGGGTTATCCCGATGCGCGTGCCCTCCACGACGGGAGGGTCTCGCCACTCGCCGGCGCGAGCGCGGATGCGGATCGGCCCGGTGATGAGGCTGGTGGCGTTCTCGGCCAGCGAGATGCCCATCGCCTGGGTGAGCTTGCCCGGTCCCGAGCAGAGATCCTCCTCGCGCGCGGGCCGGCCCGCGATCAGGCCGCGACGCGAGCGCATCTCCTCGATCCCTGACACCGGCAGCAGCGCGCGGATGAGGACGCCCGAGCCGATCCCCGCCGGCTCGCAGACCGCGTTCAGCAGCGCGTGGATGCCGTAGGAGCGGTAGATGTAGGCGCGGCCCGGCTCGCCGAACAGCGTCTTCGTCCGCGGGGTCAAGCCGGCGAACGCGTGGGAGGCCGGCTCGCTTTCGTGGTAGGCCTCGGTCTCGACGATCACCCCCGCCGTGGCGCCGTGCGTGACCGTGCAGCCGATCAGCTCGGGGGCCACCTCGAGTACCGGGCGCGCGTAGAACTCACCCGGAAGGGGCGTCATCGAGCACCGCTCGGGCCAGCGTCAGCTGCTCCTGCACACGGGCCAGCGAGGTTCCGCCCTCCGAGACCTTCGACTCGAGCCAGGAGCTCTGCGCGAGCACCTCCCGGAACTCACCGGCGTGAGCGGCCAGCGTCTCCGAGTGGGCCGCCAGCTCCTCGCTCGGTCAGCTCGGAGAGCGGCCTGCCGCTGTCGAGGGCCGTGCGCACGAGGCCGGCGACCACCCCGTGGGCCTCGCGGAAGGGGACGCCCAGGCGCACGAGCAGGTCGGCGATGTCGGTGGCGGCGATCAGCTCATCGGACGCGGCGTCGCGCAGGCGCTCGCGCTCGAAGCTCACGCCCGGCGATCATCCCGGTGGCCGCCGCGAGCGTCAGCTCGAGCGTGTCGACCGCGTCGAACAGGTGCTCCTTGTCCTCCTGGAGGTCCTTGTTGTAGGTCAGCGGCAGCGCGTGCATCACGCCGTGGAAGGCCGCCAGGTGACCGACCACGCGGGGCGCCTTCGCGCGCAGCAGCTCGGCCGCGTCGGGGTTCTTCTTCTGGGGCATGATCGAGGAGCCCGAGCTCCACGAGTCGGGCAGCTCGCAGAAGCCGAACTCGGAGCTCGACCACAGCACGAGCTCGGCGCCGAGGCGGGACAGGTGGGTCGCGCAGGTGGCGGCCGCGTTGAGGTAGTCGAGGATGAAGTCCCGCCCCGAGACGGCGTCGATCGAGTTCGGGGCCACGCTCTGGAAGCCGAGCTCCCGCGCGAGCAGTCGCCGGTCGGTGTCGAAGTTCACGCCCGCCAGCGCGCCGGCGCCCAGGGGCAGCACGCCCGCCTGGCGCTCGGCGAACGCGAAGCGCGCGCGGTCGCGCTGAAGCATCCAGAAGTAGGCGAGCAGGTGATGGCCGAGGTAGACCGGCTGGGCGCGCTGCAGGTGGGTGTAGCCGGGCATCGGCCAGTCGGCGTGCTCCTCGGCGCGCGCGAGCAGCGCGCCCATCAGGCCCGCGATCGCGCTCTGCGCGCCGGCCGCGCGCTCGCGCGTGTACATCGCCAGGTCGGTCACCACCTGGTCGTTGCGCGAGCGCGCCGTGTGCAGCCTGCCGCCCACCGCTCCGACGATCTCGGTCAGGCGCCGCTCGATCGCCATGTGGATGTCCTCGTCGTCCTCGTGGAAGGGGAACCGGTCCTCGCTCAGCTCGCGCTCGACGGCGTCGAGCCCGGCGAGCAGCGCGTCGCGGTCCTCGGCGGTGATCACCCCGCGCTCGGCGAGCATCCGCGCGTGCGCGCGCGACGGGGCGACGTCCTGCGGCCACAGCCGCCGGTCGAAGCCGATCGAGGTGTTCAGGCGCTGGAAGTCGGGGTGCTGGGGCTCGTGGAAGCGCGACACGGGCGATCAGTCTACGTCTGTGCGTCTGCGGCCCCGGCCCACCGCCGGATCGGCGGCCCGGCCTACCGTCCCAGTGCCGCGCTCAGCGTCTGCGCCACGCGAGCGACCTGGCCCTCGCTCATCTGCGGGAAGAAGGGCAGCGCCAGCGAACGCGCGGCCACGTCCTCGCAGACCGGGAACTCCCCGGCGCGATGCCCGAAGCGCTCGCGGTAGAAGCTCATCAGGTGGATCGCGGGCAGGTAGGGCTTGCTCTGGATGCCCGCTCCCGCGAGCGTACGGACCGTCTCGTCGCGATCGGCGGTCCGCGGAAGCTGCACGACGAACACGAACCAGCCGCGCACGTCTCCGTCGTGATCGGGGCAGGGCAGCTCCAGACCGTCGATCCCCTCGAGCGCCGCGCGGTAGTGCTCGGCCACCTGCGCGCGGGCGGCGAGCATCTCCTCGAGGCGCTCCAGCTGGGCGATGCCCAGCGCGCAGGCGATGTCCGACAGGCGGTAGTTGAAACCCAGCCGGTCGTGGTCGAGCCAGCCCATGTCGGGCGCGCGGCCCTGGTTGCGCTCGGAGTCGATCCGCTGCTTCAGCGCCCCGTCCCCGAGCGTGATCATGCCCCCCTCGCCGGTGGTGAGCTGCTTGTTGGCGTAGAAGCCGAACACCGCCGGATGGCCGCGCCCGCCGACCGCGGTCCCGTCGGCGTGCACGGCGCCCAGCGCCTCGCACGCGTCCTCCACGATCGCGAGGCCATGCTTCGCCGCGAGCGCCTCGAAGGCCGGCATGTCGGCCGGGTAGCCGAAGATGTGCACCGGCAGCAGCGCCCGCGTGCGCTCGGTCACCGCGGCGGCCGCGGCACCGGGGTCGAGGTTGAGCGTGACCGGATCGATGTCCGCGAACACCGGCCGCGCCCGCTCATACAGCGCGGCATTGGCCGAGGCCACGAACGAGAACGGGCTCGTGACAACCTCGTCCCCGTCCTCCACGCCCACCGCCCGCAGGGAGAGATGCAGGCCCGCCGTGCCGCTGGCGACGGCGCACGCCGACGGAGCGCCCACACGCGCGGCGAACGCCCGCTCGAACTCCTCCACCCGCGGCCCGAGCGACAGCTGACCGGAGCGCAGCACCTCGATGACCGCCCGCTCCTCCGCCTCGCCCAGGACGGGCCGGGCGAGCGGGATCGGCTCAGCGCTCACGTACCGATCCAGCCCCCTGAGCCGCGGGTCCCCCGGCTGAGGACGCGGACGCCTGCCGGGCTGCATGCCGTACTCCAGCGAGTCCACGAGCGCGTCCCAGGAGGCCGCGATCAGGTTCTCCGAGACGCCGATCGTGCCCCACACGTCGTGGCCGTCGGAGGCGTCGATCAGCACCCGCGTGACCGCCCCGGTTCCCTTCGCCTCGTCGAGGATGCGCACCTTGAAGTTGACCAGCTCGATGTCGCGCAGGTGCGGGTGGATCTCGCCGATGGCGTCGCGCAGCGCGTTGTCGAGGGCGTTGACCGGGCCGTTGCCCTCGGCGGTGCGCACGTAGCGCTCGCCGGCGAGCCAGATCTTGATCGTGGCCTCGGTCGCGACCTTGCCGTCGGCTCGCTTCTCGACGAGCACGCGCCAGGACTCCAGGCGGAACAGCGGCTCGTAGATGCCCGCCTCCTTGCGCATCAGCAGCTCGAACGACCCGTCGGCGGCCTCGAACTGGAAGCCCTGGTGCTCGAGCTCCTTCACGCGCTCGACCACCCGCTGGGCGAACACGTCTGACGCCTCGCCCGCATCGTGCTTGATACCGGCCTCGGCGGCCTTCTCGGAGATCGTGCCCTTGCCCGAGAGCTCCGAGATGAGCACGTCGCGGCGGTTGCCCACGGCGGCGGGGTCGATGTGCTCGAAGGTCTGGGCGTCCGCGCGGATGCCGGCCGCGTGCAGCCCGGCCTTGTGCGCGAACGCGTTCTTGCCCACGTACGGCTGGGCCGGGTCGGGCGAGCGGTTGAGAAGCTCATCGACGAAGTGCGCCGTCTCGGTGAGCCGCGCCAGGCGCTCGGCGGGCAGCAGATCGACGCCCATCTTCAGCTGCAGGTCGGCGATGATCGTGATCAGGTTCGCGTTGCCGGTGCGCTCGCCGATGCCGTTGATCGTCCCCTGCACCTGCGTGGCCCCGGCTTCGACCGCCGTGAGCGTGTTGGCCACCGCGCAGCCGGAGTCGTCGTGCGTGTGGATGCCCAGGGCGACCGGGCCGAGCGCTTCTCCGACCACGGCGAAGGCCGTGCGAATCTGCGGGGGCAGGGAGCCGCCGTTGGTGTCGCACAGCACGACCCGCTCGGCCCCCGCGTCGGCCGCGGCGCGCAGGCAGTCGAGCGCGTAGCCGGGGTCGAGGGTGAAGCCGTCGAAGAAGTGCTCGGCGTCGAACAGCACGCGCTTGCCGGCGCGCACGAGGAACGCGACCGAATCGGCGATCATCGCGAGGTTCTCCTCGCGCGAGACGCGCACGACCTTCTCGACGTGCAGCACCGAGGCCTTGCCCACGAGCGTGCACGCCGGCGCGAACACCTCGGCGAGGATGCGCAGCCCCTCGTCGTCCTCGGCCGCGACGTCGCGGCGGCGGGTCATGCCGAAGGCGACGATCTCGGACGCGCTCAGCTGCTCGCCGGCGAGCAGCTCGAACAGCTCGTGCTCCTTGGGGTTCGACGCGGGGAAGCCCGCCTCGATCAGATCCACGCCGAGCGCATCGAGGGCGTGCACCACGCGCACCTTCTCCGGGGCGGTGAGGGTGAGGCCGCCACCGCCCATCCCGTCGCGCAGGGTGGCGTCGTATAGCTGTATGCCGGTCACGGCCCTAGCCCGCGGCGGTCGTCTGCGCGTCGGGCGCCGCGCCCTCGCCCGTGGGCGTTTGCAGGGCGGGTGCGCTCACGACGTCCAGCCACTCGCGGTAGCGCTCCGAGCGCCCGTGGATCGCGTCGTCGAAGGCCGCCTGGAGCACGCGCGTTATCTCACCCGGCTTGCCCGTCCCGATCTTGTGATCGTCCACCTCGCGCACGGGCACGAGCTCGGCGGCGGTGCCGGACATGAACATCTCCTCGGCCAGGTACATCTCGGCGCGCGCGACGTTGCGCTCGACCACCGTGTAGCCGAGGTCCTGCGCGATCTGGACGATCGAGCGGCGGGTGATGCCGTCGAGGATCGAGTTGTGCTGCCCGGGCGTGGCGATCTCGCCGTCGCGCACGATGTACACGTTCTCGCCCGTGCCCTCGCACACGTGACCGTGGTCGTCGAGCAGGATCGCCTCGTCGTAGCCGGCCTTCACCGACTCGACCTTCGCCAGCACGCTGTTCAGGTACTGACCGGAGGCCTTTGCGTGCGGGATCAGCGAATCGGGGCTGATCCGCCGCCAGGAGGACACCTTCGCGCGGATGCCGTTGCGCATCCCCTCCTCGCCGAGGTAGGCACCCCACTCCCAGCAGGCGATCGTCACGTCGACCGGCGCCTCCAGCGGGTTCAGACCCATCTGGCCGTAGCCGCGGTTGACGATCGGGCGGATGTAGCAGTTGCGCAGCCCGTTGCGCGCCACGAGCTCGAGCGTGGCCGCGCGGAGCTCCTCGGCCGAGTAGGGCACCGGCATGTAGTACAGCTCGGCCGAGCGCAGCAGGCGGTCGATGTGATCGGCGTTGCGGAACACCGCCGGACCGAGCTCGGAGTCGTAGCAGCGCATGCTGTCGAACACGCCCGTGCCGTAGTGCAGGCCGTGCGTCAGGACGTGAACCTTGGCGTCCTCCCAGGCGACGAATGCTCCGTTCATCCAGATGAGGTCGGTGGGCTCCACGTTCGTTGGGCTCCTGTTAGAGGTTGTCGAGCACTGCCTTCGTCGCCTGCTCCGTGCGCGCCCCTCCTCCCAGGTCGGGCGTGCGCAGGCCCCCGGCGAGCGCGCGTTCAACCCCCGATTCTACAGCCGCCGCCTCGCTTTCCAAGCCCAGGCCATGCCGCAGCATCATGGCGGCCGAGAGGAACATGGCCAGCGGATTGGCAAGGCCCTGCCCCGCGATGTCCGGCGCCGAGCCGTGGACCGGCTCGAACATCCCCGGGCCCCCGCCCGAGAGCGACGCGCTGGGGAGCATGCCGATCGAGCCGGTGAGCATGGCGGCCTCGTCGGAGAGGATGTCCCCGAACATGTTCTCGGTGAGGATCGTGTCGAAGTCGCGGGGCGCGGAGACGAGCTGCATGGCGGCGTTGTCGACGAGCACGTGCTCGAGCTGCACGCCGGGGAACTCGCGCTCGGCCAGGCCGCTGACGACCTCGCGCCACAGCCGGGAGGTCTCGAGCACGTTGGCCTTGTCGACGCTCGAGACCTTCGGGCTCGAGGATCTCCCTTCGGCCGCCGTGAACGCCGTGCGGGCGATCCGCTCGATCTCCTCGGTTGTGTAGATGCACAGATCCGAGGCCGATGTGGCGGTGCGGGTCTTCTCGCCGAAGTAGATCCCACCGGTGAGCTCGCGGACGACGAGCAGGTCGGTGCCCTCGATCCGCTCGCGGCGAAGCGGCGAAGCGTCGTAGAGGGCCGGCAGCGGCTTGACGGGGCGCAGGTTCGCATACAACCCCAACCCCTTGCGCAGCCCGAGGAGACCCTGCTCCGGCCGGGGCTTCGAGGGGTCGGTGGTGTCCCACTTCGGGCCGCCCACGGCCGCGAGCAGCACGGCGTCCGAGCGCCGGCAGTCGGCGAGGACCTCGTCGGTCAGCGCCACCCCGTGAACGTCGATGGAGGCGCCGCCGAACAGGTGCTCCTGGAACTCGAAGTCACCGAGCGCTTCGAGCAGCTCGAGCGTCGGCTCCATGATCTCAGGGCCGATCCCGTCTCCGGGGAGCGTGGCGATGCGGTGGGCCATGGCGGGCGACGCTACCAGGAGACGCCAAAGCAGAGGGCGCAAGCCCTGACTCGACAGGCGAGCGCGGCTTGGCTGGTGGGGTACGCTCCATTGGACCATGCCGCAAAGCCACAACGGGGAGGGCATGCCGTGAGTACCACGCGCCGTGATGAGACACCCCTTGATGAGGTGCGCGTCGGAGACCTTGCCAACTTTCAGGACGGGCCGCCGCTGGAGCTGTTCCGGCGGCTGCGTGCCGAGTGCCCCGTGCACTGGACGGATCGCATCGTGGAGTACCCCGACGAGGACGGCTTCTGGTCGGTGACGACCGCTGAGGACGTGCACGAGGTGAGCCGCGACTGGGAGACGTTCTCCTCCGAAGCCGGCGGCTTCACGGCGATGAAGAACGCGGGCCTGTCGCTCGAGCTTCAGCAGGCGATGTTCATCGGCATGGATCCACCGAAGCACGATCGCATCAAGGCGCTCTTCCAGAATGGCTTCACGCCAAAGCGGATAGCCGAGCACGAGGACGCGATCCGCGCGATCACGATCGATGTGCTCCACCAGCTCGAGGGCCGCGAGTCCTGCGACCTGGTCACCGACGTCGCGCAGCCGGTCGTCGCGCGGGTGATCGGGAGCTTCATGGGCCTCCCGCCCGAGGACGACGAGGCCTGGGCGGAGCTGATGAACGCGATCGTCACCGCCGGCGACCCCGACGCCACGCCCGAGGGCACCCAGATGGTGATGGAGCAGCTCGTTCCACAGGTGTTCGAGCGCTGCGGCGCGCTCATCGCCGAGCGCCGGGAGACACCGACCGATGATCTCACGAGCGTGCTCGTTCACGCCGAGATCAACGGCGAGCGGCTCGAGGACCACGAGATCGTGATGGGGTTCTTCCTGCTGATGGCGGCCGGCAACGACAGCACCAAGGCGACGTACTGCAGCGGGATGCGGGCGCTGATGGAAGACCCAGAGCAGCGACGCCTCCTTCTGGAGGACCCATCGCTCGTGCCGGCCGCGGTCGAGGAGTCGCTGCGCATGTTCCCCGCCTTCGCCCACTTCGCCCGCACGGCGACCCGCGACACCGAGCTACACGGGCAGAGGATCCGCGAAGGCGAGAAGCTCGTGATGTGGTACCCGTCCTCCAATCGCGACGAGACGCGCTATGAGCATCCCGACCACTTCGACGTCACGCGCAATCCCGAGCACCAGGCGTTCGGTGCAGGTGGCCGGCACTTCTGCCTGGGCACCGCGCTCGCGCGCCTGGAGCTGCGGATCCTCATCGAGGAGACGCTCAGGGCGTTTCCCGAGATGGAGATAGCGGACACCCCGAGGTACGTGGAGTCGGGGTTCGCCAACCAGCTCAAGACGCTCCCGGTTCGGCTGCGCCCGTAGCACCGGTCGACCGGCGCCGGCGTTCAGAGCGCGGTGGTCACGGGACCAGTGCGTTCGCGATTGTCCTCGTAGTCGGCGATCTCATCGGACTGCTGGAGGGTGAGGGCGATGTCGTCGAGACCCCCGAGCAGGCGGTGGCGGATCTCGTGGTCGATCTCGAAGGCGACCTGGCGGCCGGCGAAGCGGACCTCCTGCTCGCGCAGGTCCACCTGGCCATGACCCGCGGCCGCGAGCGCGCGGCAGTCCTCGTCGGACAGCACGATCGGCAAGCAGGCCGATCTTGGTGCAGTTGGAGTAGAAGATGTCGGCGAACGAGGGCGCGACGATCGCCTGGAAGCCGTAGTCCTGCAGCCCCCAGGGTGCGTGCTCGCGGGAGGAGCCGCAGCCGAAGTTCTCGCCGGTGACGAGGATCGGGTTCGGCGGCAGGTCCCAATCGGGCTCCTTGGCCCAGTCGTAGAAGAGGAACTCGCCGAAGCCCGAGCGCTCGACCCGCTTCAGGAACTGCTTGGGCATGATCTGGTCGGTGTCCACGTCGGAGCGGTCGAGGTGGCTGACCTGTCCGCTGATGGTCTCGATGGGCTGCATGTGATGCCTACCTCCTGTACGGCCTGCAGCCGCCGAAGACGGCGGCCTCGGCCCATTTGAAGTGCAGTTCGGCCCCGCTGAAGCCCGCGTCGGCGAGCCACAGAACCTGGTTCTCAGCGGTGTCGGGCAGGTCTTCGTCGCCGACGCCATCGTCGCTGAGCTGATGTCGAACCTCGTGGGCCGCGCGCTCACCCCCTCGCTCGAGCTCCGCGCGCATGGCGTTGGCGACCATCTGCTCATCGAACAGCCCGCGGAGGGGACCCTCGACGAGCACGTAGTCGAGGTTGACAAAGATCCCGCCCGGCGAGAGCAGCTCGAAGAGCTCGGCGAAGAGCGCGCGCTTTCGCTCGCTTGGCAGGTGATGGATCGCGAGCGAGGAGACCGCCGCGTCGTAGTCGCCGTCGGGCAGGGCGGAGCGCCAGCCCGGGTCCGACAGGTCGCCGCGCACGGGCTTCCAGCTACGCCCGTCGAGGCGCTGGGCGGCGCCGGCGAGCATGGGCTCGGAGAAGTCGACCAGTACGGCCTCGGCGTCGGGGCGACGGGAGAGCACGAGCGCGGACATCGCGCCGTCGCCCGAACCCAGGTCCAGGAAGCGCTCGATCGCGTGCGGATGGCGGTCGAGCAGCGTCCCGACCAGCTGTTCCTGCACGTCGAGCATCGGGATGATCTCCTTGCGCCGGTCGAGGAACGCGCTGACCATCTCCGCACGCTGCCAGCTGGCGCCGGGCGCGGATCGGCTCATGACCATTCCCTGATGTCCACGAAGCGGCCCTCGATCGCGGCGGCTGCGGCCATCTGCGGGGAGACGAGATGGGTGCGACCGCCCCGTCCCTGGCGGCCCTCGAAGTTACGGTTCGAGGTTGAAGCGCAGCGCTCCCCCGGCTGGAGGATGTCGGGGTTCATGCCCAGGCACATCGAGCAGCCGGCCACGCGCCAGTCAAAGCCCGCGTCGCGGAAGATCCGGTCGAGTCCCTCGGCCTCGGCCTGGGCCTTCACCTGCTGTGAGCCGGGTACCACCATGGCGCTCACGCTCGCTGCGACCTTCTTGCCGGCGACGACCGCGGCGGCTGCGCGGAGGTCGCCGATGCGGGAGTTGGTGCAGGAGCCGATGAACACGCGGTCGAGGGCGATCCCCTCGATGGGGACGCCGGGCTCGAGCGCCATGTAGGCGAGCGCCCGTTCGGTGGCCTCGCGGTCGGCGGGGCTGTCGAAGTCCTCAGGCGAGGGAACCCTCTCGGTGACGGCCCGCACCATGCCGGGATTGGTGCCCCAGGTCACCTGAGGTGAGAGCGCGGAGGCGTCGACGACGACCTCGTGGTCGAAGGCGGCACCCTCGTCGGTGCGGAGCTCACGCCAGCTCTCGATCGCAGCGTCCAGTTCGGACCCTTTAGGGGCGCCGGGGCGCTCCTGATCGGTGAACCAGGCGAAGGTGGTGTCGTCGGGCGCGATCATGCCCGCGCGACCACCGCCCTCGATGGTCATGTTGCAGACGGTCATGCGGCCCTCCATGGTGAGCGCCTCGATGGCCGGGCCGGCGTACTCGACGACATGGCCGGTGAGCCCGCCGACGCCCTCCTGCCCGAGGGTGCCGAGGATGAGATCCTTGGCGGTCACGCCGAAGCCGAGCTCACCCTCGTAGCGGATGCGCATCGAGCGAGGCTTGTTCTGGACCATGCACTGGGTGGCCAGCACGTGCTCGACCTCGCTCGTGCCGATCCCGAATGCGAGCGCCCCGAACGCGCCGTGGGTGGAGGTGTGGGAGTCCCCGCACACGATCGTCATGCCGGGCTGGGTGACGCCTAGCTCGGGGCCGATCACGTGGACGATCCCCTGACGCTCCGAGCCGAGCGAGTAGATCGGAATGCCGAACTCCTCGCAGTTGCGCTCGAGCGTTTCGACCTGCACGCGCGAGAGCTCATCCTTGATGCGCGCCGCGACAGGCGTCCCGTCGGTGGGCGTGTTGTGGTCGGCGGTCGCCAGCGTGCGGTCGGGACGGCGCACGCCCCGGCCGGCCAGCCGCAGGCCGTCGAACGCCTGCGGGCTCGTCACCTCGTGGACGAGGTGCAGGTCGATGTAAAGCAGGGTGGGCGGGCCCGAGTCCACCTCGTGGGCCTCCCAGATCTTGTGGAACATCGTCCTTGGCATCGTCATCGGCCCTTCTTCTCGTGGGTGCCTTGTTGAGTGTTGATCAGGACCCCTGCCGGGGTCCGGCCTGGTCGCTTGGCTGCGGGCATCTAGCTGCGCCTCAGTCCTGCGGAGACGACCGCCAGAAAGGCGGCCTCCTTCTTGGTGGGGTTCTCGAAGTGGTGGGGCAGATCGGCGTCGAAGGTGACGCAGTCGCCCTCGCGCAGGTCGTAGCGCTCGGCGTCGCAGACGAGCACGACCGAGCCACGCTCGACGAGCGCGGTCTCGCGGCTCCCCGGCTCGTGCATCGGGGGGTCGTCGGGAGCGCCCGTGGCGCCCTGAGGAGCGAGCGTGTGGCGCGAGAGCTCGGCGCGCTGACCGGGCTGTGCGGAGGTCATCACCTCGAACTGATGCCCGCGGCGCCTGTTTCCCCCGCGCTGGCGCTCCTTCGCGCGCACGACGGTCACCGACCCGGCCTCGTCCAGGCGCAGCAGCTGTGAGAGCCGCAGCTCGAGACCCGCGGCGATGCGCGTCGCCACCGTCAGCGTCGGGCTTGTCTCACCGCGCTCGACCTGGGAGAGCATGGGAGCGCTCACCCCGCTGCGCACCGCCAGGTCGCGCAGCGACAGCGATGAGGCCTCACGCAGGGCCTTGACCCGCGCCCCGATGACGACGGGGTCGAGCGGGTCCGCACGAGGCACCACTGCGTGCTCCGCGCGCTGCGCCCGCGCGCTCGGCGCGGCCCTCTTTCGCTTGGGACGCGTTTGGACTGGCATCGTACGCTCGTACGCTATCACAGACAACACGGAGACGGGATATGGTCGCCCGACACACCCCGCCGGAGATCAAGGAGTTTTCGGTTCACCACTTCACCAAGTCGTAGGACACACGGCCTTCGCCGTGAGAGAGGAGGAGCAATGCCAACGCTGATCGGATTCCACGAGGTTGACGACGTCGACCACTGGGCCAGCTCACCGAAGCGAGAGGAGGTCTTCGGGCCTCTGGGAATCACCGTCCGCACGTTCCGCGACCCGGAGGGCTCGAATCGGGTCGGATTGATTCTCGACATCCCCGACATCGCCGCCTTCGACGAGTTCATGCAGTCCGAGGCCGCAGCCGAGGCGATGAAGTTCGACGGCGTCCGGCCCGAGACGCTCGTGATACTCGCCGAGGCGTAGATCCCCGGCTCCCCAGCCGCCCCGCTCGAGGGTCGGGCGGCTGGGGATCAGGACCGCGGTCGAGCGCGGGCCACGTCCGCGGCCGCCCGCCTGCGACGACGACGGCCGGCCACGAAATCATCAAAGACTCACGGGCCGGCCGTCTCGGGCAGGCCGATGGCCTCGCCCGCGCGCGACCGTGCGACGGCGACCGACAGCGCGCGCACGTACGCGCGAGCCGCCGCGTCGATGATGTCCGTCGACACGCCCTGACCCGCACCGGTCGAGCCGTTGACCTCGACCACCACCGAGACCTCGCCGAGGGCGTCCTGGCCCTCGGTCACGGCGCCGATCGTGAAGTCGTTGAGCTTCGCGCCCACGCCCGCGGCCGCGTCGATCGCCTGAAAGACCGCGTCGATCGGCCCATCGCCCGTGAACGTGCCCTGCGCAGAGGTGTCATCGGGCAGCGTCACGGAGACGCGCGCGTGCGCGGCCCGCCGCGAGGAGGCCTCGACCTCGAACCACTCCAGGGAGTACCCCGGAATCTCCTCGCGCAGCTCATCGGTGACCAGCGCCTCCAGATCCATCGCGGTCACGTGCTTCTTGCGATCGGCGATCTCCTTGAAGCGCTTGAACGCCGTATTCAGCGCCTGGCCGTCCAGGTCGAAGCCCATCTCCTCCAGCGCTTTATGAAGGGCGTGGCGCCCGGAGTGCTTGCCCAGCACGATCGAGTTGCTCTGCAGGCCCACCGTCGTGGCATCCATGATCTCGTAGGTCTCGCGCTCCTTCAGCACGCCGTCCTGGTGGATGCCCGCCTCGTGCGCGAACGCGTTGCGCCCGACGATCGCCTTGTTGGGCTGCACCTGATAGCCGGTCAGCCGCGAGACCAGGCGGCTCGTGCGGGCGATCTCGGTCGTGTCCACCCCTGTCCACAGGCCCAGGCTCGGCTCGCGCGTGCGCAGCAGCATCACCACCTCCTCCAGGGAGGCGTTCCCGGCGCGCTCGCCGATCCCGTTGATGGCCGACTCCACCTGACGGGCGCCCGCCTGCACGCCGGCCAGCGAATTGGCCACGGCCAGCCCCAGGTCGTCGTGGCAGTGCACCGACACCACCACATCGCGCAGCCCCGGTATGAGCCGGTACAGCTCCGAGAACATCGCCGCGTACTCCTGCGGCATCGTGTAGCCGACCGTGTCGGGCACGTTGATCGTGGTGGCACCCTCCTCCAGCGCGATCTGGATCACCTCGGCCATGTACTCGATGTCCGAGCGCGAGCCGTCCTCGGGTGAGAACTCGACGTCCTCGGTGTACTCGCGCGCCTGGGCCACGGCCGCGCGCACCTGCCCCTTTACATCCTCGCGCGTGGTCTGCAGCTTTCGCTCGATGTGGATGTCGCTGGTGGCGATGAACGTGTGAATGCGGGGACGCTCGGAGTCCCTGACCGCATGCCAAGCCGCTTCGATGTCCTGCTTGGAGGTCCGCGCCAGGCCGCAGATCACCGGGCCGTGCACCTCCTGCGCGATCGCCTGTACCGACTCCGAGTCGCCCGGGGAGGTGATCGGGAATCCGGCCTCGATCACGTCCACGCCCAGGCGTGCGAGCTGGTGGGCGATCTCCAGCTTCTCCTGCTTGTTCAGGGATATTCCGGGCGACTGCTCGCCGTCGCGCAGGGTGGTGTCGAAGATCAGGACTCGGTTCGAGTCCTCCCGGCCCGTTCCCGTGGCGCCACTGCCAGTGGATCCGTCATGGCTGCTCATGTCGTTCGTGCTCCTTCTCGGTCTCGTTCGCACTTCCTCTCTGCTGGGTATGCGGCTACGCGGCCGCCACGCGCTATTCCCCCCGAGGGGGGAGCAGGAGAAGCGTGAGAAGCGAGATCTGCAACGACATCCGAAGCCCAGGTTAGCAGTCGCTGCACTCTGGCTGTGCGCTCCAAGGCGCTCGGTTATGCTCAGCTCCACGCGGCGCTCTGCGCGTCGCTCGAGACAGCAGCGCCGTCGGGAGCCCGGAGCGCGCCGACAGCGCGGACGACGAGGAAGGGAGCCCGAACCATGAGCAGCCAGACCGCACTCGCAACCCCCACCCTGGAAGGTCTTCGCTCGACGATCAGCGGGGAGGTGATCACGCCCGCGGACCCCACCTACGAGGAGGCGCGCCTAGTCTGGAACGGCATGATCGATCGCCGCCCCGCGCTGGTCGTCCGCTGCGCCGGGAGCGGCGACGTGATCGCCGCGCTGGCGACCGCCCGTGAGCACTCCCTCCTCGTCAGCGTGCGCTGCGGCGCGCATTCGACGCCCGGCTACAGCTCGTGCGACGACGGGATCGTGATCGACCTGCGGGGAATGAACCGCGTGCAGGTGGACGCCGATGCACGCACGGCACGCGTGCAGGGCGGCGCGACCTGGGCCGAGGTGGACGCGGCCACGCAGGAGCACGGCCTGGCCCTCACGGGCGGGCGCGTCTCGGACACCGGCGTCGGCGGGCTCGCGCTCGGCAGCGGCAGCGGCTGGCTAGAGCGCATGTACGGCGTGACCTGCGAGAGCCTCATCTCGGCGGAGGTCGTGACCGCGGACGGCAGGCTCCTCACCGCCAGCGCCGAGGAGAACCCCGACCTGTTCTGGGGCCTGCGCGGCGGCGGCGGGAACTTCGGGGTCGTCACCGAGTTCGAGTTCCGCCTGCACCCGGTCGGCCCGCTCATCGCCGCCGGGCTGCTCCTGTACCCGCGCGCGCAGGCGGGCGAGGTGATCCGCCACTACCGCGACTTCATCGCCGGCGCGCCGGACGAGGTCGGCGGCGGCGTGGCGCTGCTCACGGCGCCGCCCGAGGAGTTCGTGCCCGAGGCGCTGCGCGGAGCGCCGGCGGTGGGTGTCGTCTACTGCTACATCGGGGATCCCGAGCAGGGCATGGAGGCGGCGGCAGCGCTGCGCGCGTTCGGCGAGCCGGTCGTCAACATGATCCAGCCGATGCCCTACACGGCCCTTCAGCAGATGCTCGACGCGGGAAGCCCGCGCGGGGTGCGCGAGTACTTCAAGGTCGACTCCCTGCGCGATCTCTCAGACGCGGCGATCGACACGGTCGTGGCCCACGCGGAGGGGCTGCCCGCGCCGTTCGGCCAGCTCATCCTGGGACCGATGGGAGGCGCGCTGGCCCGCACCGACCGCGAGGCGATGGCGCTCTCGGTCGACGACGGCAAGTGGATCTACTTCTGCCTCGGAATGTGGATGGACCCGGCCCAGGACGAGTCAAACATCGCCTGGACCCGCGGCTTTCACGAGGCGATGCGGCCGTTCAGCGTAGGTACCGCCCTGCCCAACTTCATCGAGCCCGACGAGGGCACGGAGCGGCTGAGCGCGTCCTATGGTGAGGACAAGTACGCACGCCTGCTGGCGCTCAAGCAGCGGTGGGACCCTGAGAACATGTTCCGCCTGAACCAGAACATCGTGCCGTCAAGCGTCTGAGCCCCTTGACTCTCAGCGGCGGATGCGGCTGCGGGGCGGTTCGGTTCGAGCTGACCGAGCCGCCCGTATCCGCGCACTACTGCCACTGCACCCGCTGCCAGCGGCGCACCGGCACCGCCGCCTCGGCAAGCGCTCGCGTCCTGCCGAAATCGTTCTGCATCCTCACCGGCGTCGAGCACATGCGCGCGTGGAGGCCCGCGGACGGCTGGGAGAAGTGGTTCTGCGGCGAGTGCGGCTCGGCGTTGTTCAGCAAAGACCCGCACGATGAGGCGCTGATGAGCGTCCGTCTCGGTGCGTTCGACTCAGACCCGCAGATCAGGCCCACGTTGCGCCAGTTCGTCGCCTACGCCGCACCCTGGGAGGCGATCCCCGACGACGGCCTGCCCCGCCATCCCGAGCGGGCGCCCTAGCGGGTTGACGTCCGAGATCTTGCAGGCCTTCTGAGCGGACCTGGTAATAGTTGTGGCTATGCCCCGCGCAATCTGGACCGGCGCTATCGGCTTCGGCCTGGTCACGGTGCCGGTCAAGCTGTACAGCGCGCTCGACCGCAAGACGGTGCGTTTTCACCAGCTCTCGGGAAAGACGGGCGTTCGCGTCATGCAGAAGCGCGTCGATCCCCACACCGGCGCGGAGGTCCCCTACGAGGAGATCGTCAAAGGCTATGAGATCGCGCCCGAGCGCTACGTGGTGATCGCACCCGGCGAGCTCGAGACGCTGCAGCCGAAGAAGAGCAAGACGATCGAAATCGAGGATTTCGTCGAGCTCTCCCAGATCGACCCGATCTTCTACGAGCATCCCTACTACCTCGCCCCCGGGACCGGTGGGGCCAAGCCCTACCGCCTGCTGTTGGAGGCGATGCAGGAGGACGGCCGGGTCGCCATCGCGCGGTTCGTCATGCGCTCCAAGGAGCAGCTCGTCGCGATCCGTCCCATGGGCGGCGTGCTGGAGATGGCAACAATGCTGTTCGGCGACGAAATCCTGCCCCCGGAGCGGCTCGGCGAGATGCCCGAGCTCGCGGCGGTCAAGACGACCAAGCGCGAGCTGGACGTGGCCAAGCAGCTGGTTGACTCGCTCGCCTCTGACTTCGACCCCGACTCCTACCGCGACACCTACCGCGAGGAGGTGCTCGCCATGATCGAGCGCAAGGCGCAGGGTGAGGAGATAGCGGTGCAGCCCGCCGCGGAGGAGACCGCGGCGCCCGCGCCCGACCTCATGAGCGCCCTGAAGGCGAGTCTTGACGCCGTGCGCGAGCGCGCGGATGTCCCGGCCGGCGGCGGCTCGAAGCCGCGCAAGCCGCCGGCCAAACGCGCCGCCGCCAAGAAGGCGGTCGCCCGCAAACCGGCTTCACCCGCCAAGAAGCCGGCCGCCAAGAAGCCCGCAGCGCAGCGAGCCGCCGCGAAGCGGTAGTGCCCTCGAGCCCCAAGGCCAAACGGGCCGCCCGCCTGGAGCGCTACCGCTCAAAGCGCGACTTCGCGCTCACCGGCGAGCCGGCCGGCGACGAGACGCCGGCAGCACTCACACCGCGGTTCGTGATCCAGGAGCACCACGCGAGCAGCCTGCACTGGGACCTGCGCCTGGAGAGAGACGGGGTGCTCGTCTCCTGGGCGATTCCCAAGGGGCTCCCGGAGATGCCCGGGTCCAACCACTTCGCCGCGGCGACCGAGGACCACCCGCTCGAGTACGCGGACTTCGAGGGAGACATACCGAAGGGGGAGTACGGAGCCGGCACGATGAAGATATGGGACCGCGGCACCTACGAGTGCCTGAAGTGGGAGCCGCGCAAGGTCGAGGTCGCACTGCACGGCGAGCGGGTGGACGCGCGCTACGCCCTGTTCGCCATCGGCGACGAGGACACGGTGAGTGGCGCCGCTAAAGCCGGAGCCAACGACTGGATGATCCACCGGATGGACCCCCCTGCGGACCCGACCAGCGAGCCCATGCCCCAGGGGGTCACGCCGATGCTCGCACGGGCCGGAACGCTCCCGCACGACGACGGCCGCTGGGCTTATGAGATCAAGTGGGACGGAGTGCGCGCCATCGCCTACTCGAGTCCGGGCCGGCTCGAGCTGCAGAGCCGCAATCTCAATGACATCACCGGGCAGTATCCCGAGCTGGGCCGGCTCAACAGGGCGTTGAGCTCGCACAGCGCCGTCCTTGACGGGGAGATCGTCGCGTTCGACGAGCAGAGCCGGCCGAGCTTCGCCGCCCTTCAGCACCGCATGCACGTGACCTCCAAGGCGCAGGCGCAACGGCTGGCCAAGAGCACCCCCGCGACCTACATGATCTTCGACCTGCTCTGGCTCGACGGCCATTCGTTGATGGGGCTCCCCTACTCCGAGCGCCGCGACCGCCTCCTTGCTCTGCAGCTGAGCGGCGCAAGCTGGCAGACGCCCGAGTACCTGCTCGGCGGCGGACCGCGAGGTGCTGAAGGCCAGTGCAGCGCAGGGTCTCGAGGGGATCGTGGCCAAGCGCCTGGACTCGACGTACCAGCCGGGGCGTCGCTCCACGACGTGGGTGAAGGTCAAGAACATCAACCGCCAGGAGTTCGTCATCGGCGGCTGGATGCCCGGCAAGGGCGACCGCTCCGCGCGCATCGGCGCGCTGCTCGTCGGTATCTACGACCAGAACGCGATGCTCCGCTACGCCGGGCGCGTGGGCACCGGCTTCACCGAGGAGGAGCTCGACCGCCTCGGCGGCCTGCTGGCCGGAATCGAGCGCCCGCAATCACCGTTCTCGGCCGGTCCGGCGCCGCCGCGGGGCGCCGTCTTCTGCGAGCCGCGGCTGGTGGCCGAGATCGAGTTCACCGAGTGGACGGCGCGCGGCAGCCTGCGCCATCCCTCCTACAAGGGCCTGCGCGAGGACAAGCTCCCCGAGCAGGTCGTGCGCGAGGATCAGTCCGGGACGGTCGGGAAGGACGGGGGCCCTGGCCTTGCGGGCCACGCGGGCCACGCGGGCGACGGCCGGGGCGATTTCGCCGTGCCCGGGCAGGGTGTGGGAAATGCCACGGTCACCGTCGCGGACCGCACGCTGAAGCTCTCGAACCTCGAGAAGGTGCTGTACCCCGGGGCGGGCTTCACCAAGCGCGAGGTCATCGACTACTACGCGTCGATCGCCCCCGTCCTCCTCCCCCATCTCGCCGATCGGCCGCTCACGGTCAAGCGCTGGCCCGACGGCGTGCAGGCCAAGTCCTTCTTTCAGAAGCAGGCACCAGCGCACCGGCCCGACTGGGTGCAGACCGTGACCGTACCCAGCGAGCGCAAGCCGATCGACTACCTGCTCGCTCAGGATCTGGCCACGATCGTCTGGCTCGCCAATCTCGCCGCCCTGGAACTGCATGTGCCGCTCGCGCGCGCTGAGGCGATCGAGCGGCCGACGGCGCTCGTGTTCGACCTCGATCCGGGCGAACCCGCGACGATCGTCGAGTGCTGTGAGGTGGGGCTGCGGCTGCACGCCATGTTCGAGAACCTGGGCCTTCAGAGCTTCGCCAAGACCTCGGGATCCAAGGGCCTGCAGCTGTATGTTCCGCTCAACAGGCCCGGCGTCACCTACGCGCACACCAAGCAGTTCGCGAAGGCGGTGGCGGAGCTGCTCGAGCACGACGAACCGGACCTGGTCGTCTCACGCATGACCAAGGCGCGCCGTCTGGGCAAGGTCCTCATCGACTGGAGCCAGAACGATCGCCGCAAGACCACCGTGTGCGCGTACTCGCTGCGGGCCGGCGAGCGCCCCACCGTCTCGGCCCCGGTCGAATGGGAGGAGGTGCGTGCCACCCTGAGCTCCGGCGATCCAGCCTCCCTCTCCTTCGAGGCGAATCAGGTGCTTGCGCGCGTGGCCGAGCGCGGAGACCTGTTCGCGCCCGTCTCCTCGCTCGTGCAGCAGCTGCCGGCGCCCTGAGCGGACGGCCGGCCCGCCTCAGCCCGGCAGCTCCTCACCGGCAAGGAGCTCCATCAGCAGCGCGTCGTGCCAGCCCTCGCCGCTCGACATCGCGCTCGTAGCTTCGCATCACCCCGACGCGGGTGAAGCCGACCTTCTCGTAGGTGCGGATGGCCACGGCGTTCGCCCTCGCCGGGTCGATCGTGATGCGGTGGTGGCCGCGGTCGTCGATCAGATGGCGCACGACGCGTCTGACCGCCTCGGTACCCAGGCCGCGGCCGTGCACGGCGGGATCGAGGAACAGGTCGATCGCGGCGTGACGGAATTTCGGCTCGAGCTCCTCGCAGAACTGGATCAGGCCCACGATCGCGCCGTCGAGCACGATCGTCAGGCGGGTCGACTCGGGCTCGTCCATCGCCGGGAAGCCCTCGACCGGCTCGCCCCACCAGCGCGCGACCTCCGGCGTGGAGTGAATGCGCCGCAGCTCGGCCACGTCATCCGCAACCAGCGGGCGCAGGGTCATGTCTGCGAACGACTCAGCCACTGCCGACCGCGGCTAGGGAACCAGTACCACCTTGCCGACGTTGCGCCGCTCGGTGATCATCGTCTGCGCCGCCCCGGCGTCCTCGAAGCTGAAATCGCCGGCCACGACCGGTTTGACAGTGCCGTCCGCGAGCAGCTCGCGCAGCGGCGCGAACGCCGGCTCGAGCGTTTCGCGGTCCTTCCACAGGCTGAGCATGTTCAGCCCGATCACGGCCTTCGATTCGTTCATCTGCTTGATCAGGTTGAAGCGAGGCATGCGCGCGACCGTCCGCAGCGCCGTCACGAGGTTGCGCCGCTGGCCGGAGACCACGGCGGACGCGCCATACGCCACCAGGCGCCCGCCCGGGCGCAGCAGCGAGTAGCTGAGACGGAAGCTCTTGCCGCCGACGGCGTCGAGGATGATGTCGAACGGCGGCAGGCCCTTCTCCCAGCCTGCGCGGGTGTAGTCGAGCGCGTGGTCGACCCCCAGCTGTTCGATGCGCTCATGCTTGCCCGGCGACGCGGTGCCGTAGACCTCGGCGCCATGGCGCTTGGCGATCTGCGTCGCGGCGATCCCGACGCCCCCGCCGGCGGAGTGGATCAGCACGCGCTGGCCGGGCTGCAGGTTGCCGTACTCGAGCAGCCCCGCCCACGCGGTCGTGTAGTTGACGGGGATCGCGGCACCCTGCTCGAACGTCAGCTCCTCGGGCAGCGGGATCACGTCGCCGGCCGGAAGGACGACCTGCGAGGCGTAGCCGCCGAATTTCGTTCCGCCCACCACGCGCTGGCCGGGGGTCAGGCCCTGCACGCCCTCACCCAGCTCGAGGATCGTGCCGGCGACTTCGTAGCCGACCACGCACGGCGTCTTCGGCGCGTCCGCATAGAGGCCCATGCGCGCCATCACGTCGGCGAAGTTCACTCCCGCCGCCGCCACTTCGATCCTCACCTCTCCCGCACCGACGACGGGGTCGGGACGCTCCTGCACCTCGAGCACCCCGGGGCCGCCGTGCTTGGTTATGACGACGACGCGCACGCGCGTGAGCCTACTCGATCGGACTCTCACCGCAGCGCAACGGTCCATCCGTCGACGAAGCCCTCGGAGGCGACGATCTCGCTTCACGACCTCCGCCGGCACGAGCACGTCGGTCGTCACGACCATCGCCGCCGAGCGCTGGGAACCGTCCCCGTCGGCTGTGCCGTCGGGAGTGTGGCCGACCGCGGCCGAGGAGATGTTGATCCCGTGCCCGCCGAAGATCGTGCCGACGCGGCCGATCATTCCCGGCAGGTCGGCATAGCGGAAGACGGTCACGAACCGCTCGAGCTCGATCGTCAGCCGCCTTCCCTGCACCTCCACGAGATGCGGTACGCGGTTGGGCCCGATGCCCGTGCCCGCCACCGCCACCCGCTCGCCGCCGGCGACGACGGTGACGCGGATCAGCTCGTTGAAGTCCTGCGCCTCGGACACCGACTTCTCCTCGACGACGATCCCGCGCTCCTCGGCCATGCTGGGAGCGTTGACCAGGTTCACCTGCTCCTCGGTGCGCCCTTCGAGCGCGCCGCCGATCACCGCGAGCGTGAGCAGGCGCGTGTCGAAGTCCGCGATCCGTCCCATGAACGCCGCCTCGATCCGCTCGACCGAGCTGCCCTCGGCAAGCGCCATCGCCAGCCGTCCCAGCTGGGAGGCCAGCGGCAGGAACGGCCCGAGCACCTCCATGTCCTCGGCCTCGATCGAGGGGATGTTGACGGCGGTCGAAACGACACCGCCGGTCAACGCCGCGACGACCTGCTCGGCGCTCTGGTAGCCGGCGCGATCGGTCGCCTCGGCGGTCGAGGCGCCCAGGTGGGGCGTGACGACCACGTTGGGATAGCCATGGAACAGCGGGTAGTCGGTCATCGGCTCGGCGGGGAACACGTCGAGCGCCGCGCCGCCGACCTTGCCCGAGTCAAGCGCGTCCTTCAGCGCCGCATCGTCGATCAGCCCGCCGCGCGCGACGTTCAGGATGCGCACGCCGTCGCGCATCTTGGCGAACGCCTCGGCGTTCAGCCAGCCTTCGGTGTCGGGGGTCTTCGGCAGGTGGACCGTGATGAAATCGGCCTGCGCGTAGAGATCGTCGCTGTCGGCCGCCTTCTCCACGCCGAGCTCGCGGTAGCGCTCGGCGCTGACGAACGGATCGAAGGCCAGCACGCGCATGCCAAAGCCCCTGGCGCGGTGCGCGACCAGCTGGCCGATGCGGCCGAAGCCGACGATGCCGAGGGTCTTCTCGTACAGCTCGATGCCCGAGAACTTCGAGCGCTCCCACTTGCCGCTGGTCAGCGACATGTGCGCCTGGGGAATGTTGCGGGCGAGCGCCAGCAGCAGCGCCATCGTGTGCTCGGCCGCCGTGACCACGTTCGACTGCGGCGCGTTGGCCACCACGATCCCGCGTCTGGTCGCGGCGTCGACATCGACGTTGTCCACGCCCACGCCCGCGCGCCCGATCACGCGCAGGCTGCCCGCGCGGTCGATCAGCTCGGATGTCATCTTGGTCGCCGAGCGGATCACGATCCCGTCGTAGGCGCCGATGCGCTCGGAGAGCTCCTCTGCGCTCCAGTCGACGCCGAGGTCGACGTCGAAGTGCTCGCGCAGCAGGCTCACGCCCGAGTCTCCGATCTTCTCGGCCACGAGCACCTTCGGGCGGTCGTTCATGTGGCGATCCGCTCCACGATCCAGTCGATGCAGGCGGTGAGCGCCTGCACGTCGCCGGGGTCGACCGCCGGGAACATCCCCACGCGCAGCTGGTTGCGACCCAGCTTTCGGTACGGCTCGACGTCGACGATCCCGTTGGCGCGCAGCGTGGCCGCCACCGCCGCGGCGTCGATGGCGTCGTCGAAGTCGATCGTGCCCACCACGAGCGAGCGCTTGGACGGGTTCCTCACGAACGGCGCCGTGTGCGCCCCGGCCTCGGCCCAGCCGTACAGATGCTGCGAGGAGGAGGTCGTGCGCCCGACGCACCAGTCCAGGCCGCCGCCCTCGAGCATCCAGCGGATCTGCTCGGCCAGCAGGAACAGCGTCGCCACGGCGGGGGTGTTGTATGTCTGGTCCTTCACCGAGTTCTCGAGCGCCGTCTGCAGCGACAGGAAGGGAGGAATCCAGCGATCGGAGGCCGCGAGCTGTGCGATCCGCTCCTGGGCGGCGGGGCTGAGCAGCGCGACCCACAGCCCGCCGTCGGCCGCGAAGCCCTTCTGGGGTGCGAAGTAGTAGGCGTCCGCCTGATCGATGTCCACCGGCAGGCCTCCGGCGCCCGAGGTGGCGTCGATCACGACCAGCGCCTCGCCGGCACCGGCCGGGCGCAGCACCGGCACCATCACGCCGGTCGAGGTCTCGTTGTGAGCCCACGCCACCACGTCGGCCCCCGCCTCGGCCGCCGCCGGGCCGACCGCGGCCGGGTCGGGTGCGTCGCCGGGGTCGGCGGAGACGATCACCGGCTCGCGCAGGAACGGCGCACCGGCACTCACCGAGGCGAACTTCTGGGTGAACTCTCCATAGCTCAGGTGCAGCGAGCGCTCCCTCAGCAGGCCGAACGCGGCCGCATCCCAGAAGGCGGTCGCGCCGCCGTTGCCCAGCACCACCTCATAGCCCTCGGGCGCGCCGAAGCAGCTGTTTGAGTCCCGCCCGTATCTCGCCGACGAGCGCCCGCACGGGCTTCTGCCTGTGCGAGGTGCCCATCACCGCGCCGCCCTCCCCGGTCAGGCGGGCCAGCGCGTCCAGGGGAACCTTCGAGGGGCCGCAGCCGAAACGCCCGTCGCCGGGCATCAGCTCCTCGGGAAGGACCAGTTGCGTCTCTGCTGTCAGGGGGCTCGGCGTCATATCGGGCTTCCTCGCTCTTCTTCCTCGCTCCGTCGGACTCGAGGGGGTTTAGATGATCGGGAGGGTGCCCAGGCGCGCGGCGAACATGCTCGTCGCTTCCCGGTGGTTGACTCCACCTCAGCGCCAGTCGCGACGACGAGAGCGAGTGTAGCCGATCGGCGCGCGGTCGATCGGCGACTCAACCGCTCCACAGCACCTCGCGCGCGGACACCGTCGCGCTCCAACCCGTCGGGCAGGCGCGCCTCGGCCACCCCGGCCGGCGGCTCTGTTGCGAGCAGGCAGTACTCGGGTGCCGGGCCCAGGCCGAGGCAACGCCGCCACAGTCGCGGCCGTGGCCGGATCCATCCCGTCTCCCAGCAGGGCCTCGATCGACGGATGCTCGTGTTCGCGCCCGCGGCTCACCCACACGCTCAGGCGCGCCTCCTGCAGGCGCGCGATACCCCTCTGAGAGCCGGTACACAGCTCCCGTGGAGACCTCGGCCTTCGAGGCAACCGCGTCATGTGCGCGCAGATGCCCGCGCGAGACGGACGCCTCCTCGAGCACGCCGATGGACGACCAGCTGTCCACCAGGTACCAGTCCTCATAGCCCCCCGCGGGCCCGGAGGCGCCGGCGTCGGGCGCAAGCCACGGCAGCTCCGCGGCCCTGAACGCCACCGAGCCGCCGAACCCGCTCGGCGGCTGGTGCGCGAGCGAGGCGTGGAAATGCCCGATCGCCTGCTCGTAGGCGGTCGCGTCGACCTCGGGCGCGGGGCGGTGCCAGGTGACGTAGGCGAGCACCCTGACCTGCCCGCCCGCCTCAGAACGAGGGCTTGATCCAGTCCATGTGCGAGCGCAGCTCGCCGCCGACGTGCTCGACCTGGCTGTCGGCCTGTTCGGCGCGCATGCGCTTGAAGCTCTCCTGCCCGGCCCGGTTCTCGGCGATCCACTCGCGCGCGAAGGCCCCGGACTGGATCTCGGCGAGGATCTGGCGCATGGCCGCGCGGGTGTCCTCGGTGATCACGCGGTTGCCGCGCGTGTAGTCGCCGTACTCGGCCGTGTTGGAGATCGAGTAGCGCATCCCGGCGAGCCCCTTCTCGTACATCAGGTCCGCGATCAGCTTGAGCTCGTGCAGGCACTCGAAGTAGGCCATCTCCGGGTCATAGCCCGCCTCCACGAGCGTCTGGAAGCCGGCCTGGACCAGCTCGGAGGCGCCGCCGCAGAGAACGGCCTGCTCGCCGAACAGGTCGGTCTCGGTCTCGTCCTTGAAGGACGTCACGATCACGCCGCCGCGCGTGCAGCCGATGCCCTTGGCATATGCCAGGGCCAGCGCGCGCGCGTTGCCGGTGGCGTCCTGCTCGACGGCGATCAGCCCCGGAACGCCGCTGCCCTCGGTGAACTGGCGGCGCACGAGATGACCGGGGCCCTTGGGCGCGACCATCGCGACATCGACGCCCGCGGGCGGTTCGACCTCTTTGTAGTGGATCGAGAAGCCGTGTCCGAACAGCAGCATGTTGCCCTCGGCGATGCCGTCGCGGACCTCGTTCTCCCACACCTCGCGATGGAGCTCGTCGGGGACGAGCATCATCACCAGATCGCCGCGGCTCGCGGCCTCGACGACCGGGAGCACCTCGAGGCCGTGCTCGCGTGCCGAGGCCGCCGAGGAGGAGTCCTCGCGCAGGCCGACCACGACGTTCACGCCCGAGTCCTTGAGGTTCAGCGCATGGGCGTGGCCCTGGGAGCCGTAGCCGATGATCGCGACGGTCTTGCCGTCGAGCAGGTGGAGGTCCGCGTCGTCGTCGTAGAGCATCAGAGCGCGCAGGATAGAGCACGCACTCTCACGCCGTGGCGGAGGCGACGAGCGTGCGGCCTGGAATTGCGAGCGCGCCGTCGGGCTCGGTGTAGGGCGCAAGGCGCGCCGCGAGCGCGTCGTGGATCGCGGCGATCTCGGTCTCGGGACGGCTGAGCACCGCATCGTGGAAGGCGCGCGCGATGTCGAGCGTGGTCTCCCAGAACGCATCGAAGGACGGGTGGCGCTGCTCGACCGCGATCCCCTGCACGTCGATCTCCGCGAAGCCGGCCTGCTCGAGCAGCTCGCGGACGCGTCCTGGTTCACCGAGCGCAAACGGGCCCGGCGTGCCCGGCGCCGGTGGCGCGGCGAGTCCGCGCTCGCGCAGCTCGAGCGCCGGGAGCGAGGCCCAGGGGTTGTGCTCGATGGAGTCCCACACCGCCAGCGCAACCCGCCCCTGCGGGCGCAGCACGCGCCTGGTCTCCCCCAGCGCGGCCGCCGGGTCGGCCAGCAGCATGTAGCCCCAGCGGCAGAGCACGGCGTCCACGCTCGCGAGCGGAAGGTCGATCCACTCGGCGCCCAGAACGCGGAACTCGACGTTGGCGAGCCCAAGCTCGTCGGCGCGGGCGCGTGCGCCGTCGAGCATCCCGTCGGCCTGGTCGGAGATGATCACCCCGCCCGTCGGCGCCGACGAGCTCGGCCGCGAGCAGGCCCGTCTCACCGACGCCCGCCGCCAGCTCGAGCACCTGCTCGCCCGGCCGCAGGGACAGGGCGTCGAGCATCCAGCGCGAAACGGGCGCACCGAGCGATCGAATCGCCGCCTGGCGGCGGACCCAGCCCGGCGCGGCCGCTTCCCAGGCGGCGAGGCTCGAGGCGCGATGGGCGTTTGGGTCAAAGCTCACTTCAGCACCGTGCGCAGGAGCTTGCCCGACGGTGTGCGTGGGAGCGGCTCTCGCGCCAGCACCACGCACCGTGGGACCTTGTAGGGGGCCAGATGGAGCGCACAGTGGGCCCGCAGGGTCTCACCCTCGATGACAATACCCGGCCGCGCCACCACGATGGCGGTGACCGCCTCTCCCCACTGCGGGTCCGGCCGGCCGATCACAGCCGCCTCGAGCACGTCCGCATGGGCCTCGAGCACCGCCTCGATCTCGGCCGGAGCGACGTTCTCACCGCCGGTGATGATCGTGTCGGCCATGCGCCCGGTGACCGTGAGCCCGCCGTCATCGTCCAGGCTGCCCAGATCACCGGTGTGCAGCCATCCGTCTGGGTCGATCCGCCCGGGCGCCACGGTCGGCCCCTGCACCATGATCTCCTGCTCGGGGGAGATGCGAACGCGCGTGCAGAACAGCGGTGGCCCCGCGGTCGCGGCGATCCGCCTCGAGCGACGCTACCGGCTTGGTGGTGACCTGCGAGCAGGCCTCGGTGAGCCCGTAGGTCGTCACCACGGGCACGCCTGCCGCCCGCGCTCTCTCCAGGAGCGCCGAGGGCACCGGGCCGCCGCCGGTCAGCGCAGCGCGGAGCGACGGCGGCCCCGTCAGGCCCGCGTCGAGCAGGCGGGTGAGCGTCGTTGCCACGAGGCTGACGAGCGTGATCTCCTGCTCGCGCAGGGCGTGCAGCACGCGGTCGGTGTCGAAGCCCTCGTGCACGACCGCCGTGGTGGCGTATATGGCCGAGCGCACGAGGATCGACAGCCCGCCGACGTGTGCCACCGGCAGGGCGCACAGCCAGCGCTCCTCGGGGTCCAGTCCGAGCGCGACGGCCGAACCGAACGCGCTCCACAGGAGGTTCCCGTAGGTCAGCTCGACCGGCGTGGGCGTGGAGGTGGTGCCGGAGGTGTGAATCACCACCGCGGTCGCATCGAGGTCGTGCTCGATCGGACCGCGCCGGCGCCGGCGCCGGTCCGGGACGGTGGCAGGGGTGAATCCAGCAGTACCGAAGCCCCCTCGCAGAGGAGCTCTCGTTCGGCCGGCGATGAGCGTGGGTCGAGCGGCACCGCGACCGCACCGAGCAGGAAGCATGCATGAAGCGCCTGGGCGAACGCGAACCCCGCCGGCAGCGCGATCGCGACCCTCGCTCCGCGACCTGCGCCGCGCTCGGTGAGCTCGTCCGCGCCGACGCGCGCGGCGGCGAGAAGGCCGGCGTAGGACCAGCTTCCCTCGGGCGTCTGGAGCGCCGGGCACTCCGGCCGTGCGCTTGCGGCGCGGTCAAGCCATCCCTCGACCACCATGGCCCACAGGCTAGCCTTCGCGCCATGACCACGACCTGGATTCCAGCCGCGGGCGGCCCCGCGGGCGACTACACGGACATTCACTACGAGAAGTCCGCCTCACCGCATGAGGGGATCGCCAAGATCACGATCGCCCGGCCGGAGGTGCGAAACGCGTTTCGCCCGCGCACCGTGATCGAGATGTCCAGCGCGCTCGAGGACGCGCGCGAGGACACGTCGATCGGCGTGATCGTCCTGACCGGCGAGGGGCCGGACGCGTTCTGCTCGGGCGGGGATCAGCGCGTGCGCGGGGACTCGGGATATCTCGATGACGACGAGGCCGGTAGGGCGGGCGTCGGGCGCTTCCACGTGACCGACCTGCACGTGCAGATACGCCGGCTGCCCAAGCCGGTCGTGGCGATGGTCGCCGGCTATGCGATCGGTGGCGGGCACGTGCTGCATCTCGTGTGCGATCTGACGATCGCGGCCGATAACGCACGTTTCGGGCAGGTGGGCCCGAAGGTGGGCTCCTTCGACGGCGGCTTCGGAGCGGGGCTGCTGGCGAGCCTGGTCGGGCCGAAGAAGGCGAAGGAGATCTGGTTCCTGTGCCGTCAGTACTCCGCCGCAGGAGGCGCTGGCCATGGGGCTCGTGAACACGGTCGTGCCGCTCGAGCGGTTGGAGGAGGAGACCGTCGGATGGTGCCGGGAGATGCTCGCGCTGTCTCCGTTCGCGCTGCGGCTGCTGAAGGCGAGCTTCAACGCGACCGAGGACGGCTGGAGCGGCGTTCAGCAGCTCGCCCACGACGCGAACCTCCTGTTCTACGGGAGCGAGGAGGCGCAGGAGGGCCGCGATGCATACAGAGACAAGCGCAAGCCAGATTTCTCCCGGTTTCCGCGGCGAGCCTAGCCGCGTGAGCGCGGTCCGCATCTGGGTGATGGCGGCGCGCGTGCGCACGCTGCCGGCGGCGGTGGCGCCGGTGCTGGTGGGCACCTCGCTGGCTCTCGGCGCCGGTGATTTCCATCCGCTGTCCTTCGTGGCGGCGCTGCTGGGTGCGGTGTTCATCCAGGTGGGGACGAACCTGTCGAACGACTACTCCGACGCCCGGCGGGGGGCCGACACCGAGGACCGGCTCGGCCCGGTCAGGGTGACCGCGGGCGGGCTCGTGCCGCCGAGCCAGGTGCTGATGGCGACGTATGTGACGTTCGGGCTGGCGGTCGCGTGCGGCGCCTACCTGGTGGCCGTCGCGGGCCCCGAGCTCCTGGCCGTGGGGGCGGCATCGATCCTCGCGGGCGTGCTCTATACCGGCGGGCCTCGCCCGTACGGGTACGAGGGCCTCGGCGAGCTGTTCGTGTTCCTGTTCTTCGGGATCGTGGCAGTTGTGGGGTCGTATTTCGTGCAGGTGCAGGAGCTCCCCTGGCAGGCGTTCGTGTGCGCCGTGCCGGTGGGCCTTCTGGCGAGCGCGATCCTGGTGGTGAACAACGTGCGCGACATCGACACCGACAGGCGTGCAGGCAAGCGCACGCTGGCGGTGCGCATGGGCCGGGCGCACACGCGCAGGCTGTACACGGCAATGGTGGTCGTGGCGTTTGCGACCGCTCCGCTGTCGTGGGCTGCTCGGGTCGATGACCGCCTGGCTCCTGCTCCCCTGGCTGGCCATCCCGGTGGCCGTGGGAGTCGTTCGGGTGGTGCGCACGCAGACGCGACGGACCCTCCCTGAACGGCGCGCTCGCGAAGACGGGCGCGCTGCAGCTCCTCTTCTGTCTGCTGTTCTCGGCCGGGATCCTCGCGAGCGGCGGCATCAGCTCGTGAGGCTCGACGTAGAGCGCCGGATGCTGAGGCTTCACAGCCCGCTGCACAGCTCATACGGATCGACCAGCGAGCGCGAGCTGCTGGCCGTATCGATCACCGACGCGGCCGGGATCTGCGGCCACGGCGAGGCCGCCCCGCTGCCGGCCTACGACGGGGTGAGCGTCGACCGGGTGCAGGAGGCGCTCGCGCGCTACGGCCCGGTGCTGGCCGAGGCCGAGGGCATGAACGGCGCCCAGGTCCTCGATGCGTGCCGCCAGGTGGAGGACCTGCCGCCGGCGCTTGCCGCCATCGATCTCGCGCTGTGGGACCGCGCCGGGCGCGTCCGGGGAAAGCCGGTCGCGTCGCTGCTCACCGACAACCCGGCGGCGCGGGTGCCTGTGAACGCGACCTTGACGGCGCTCGACCGCGCCGGCGTCGCCGAGCAGGCGGCCGCGGCGGTGCGGGAGGGGTTCGCGTGCGTGAAGGTGAAGGTGGGAGTCGGCGACGACGCCGGCCGGGTGGCCGCGGCGCGGGCAGCCGCCGGCCCGCAGGTCGCACTGCGGCTGGACGCGAACGGCGCCTGGAGCGTGGAGGATGCCGTGCGCGCGATCGACGTCCTGGCCCCCGCGGGACTGGAGCTGGTCGAGGAGCCGGTCCACGGCCTGCAGGCCGTGCGCGAGGTGCGAGAGCGGGTGGCCGTGAGGGTGGCTATCGACGAGACCGCCGCCGAGCATGGCGCGCTCGGCGCCGGGGTGGCCGACGCGGTCTGCCTGAAGATCTCTCGCTGCGGGGGGATCTCGAGCCTGCTCGCCGCCGCCACGCTCGTGCGCGCCTCCGGCGCCGAGGTCTACCTCGCCTCCACCCTCGACGGCCCGGTGGGGATCGCGGCCGCGATCCATGCGGCGGCGGCGCTCGCCTCGCGCGGGCCGGTCCCCTACTGCGGGCTGGCGACGCTCGGGCTGTTCGAGGACCTCGAGAACCCGCTGCCGGTGCGGGACGGACAGATCGACCTTCCCACCGGACCGGGGCTGGGGGTCGACCCGCTCTAGTGGACGCTCTCCAACGCCATCGCCATGGCCGCCGGATTCTCCAGCTGCAGGCGGTGACCGCCCGGCACGATCAGCAGGCTGGCGTCTGCGAGCAGTCCGACCATGCGCTCGCCGAGCGCGCGGAACTTCTCATCGCGGCTGCCGACCATGACGAGCACGGGCATGGTCAGCTCGCCCAGCCGGCCCCACAGAGGCTCCATCTCCCCGGTGCCGATTCCCCGCAGAGCACCGGCAAGCGCGCCCGGGCGGTTGCGGCGCTGGTCCTCGCTTGCGAGCTCCGCCACCGCAGCCGGGTCCCCGGCGAACAGCGGCTGCGAGCGCCAGCGCTCGATGAAGCTCTCGTAGGGAACGCGCTCCAGCTCCTCGGCCAGCCGGCGGTCGGCCTGGCGCCGCTGCGCCCGCTCGGCCGCATCGCTGATGCCTGCGGTCGTGGACACGAGCACCAGGCGCGCCACCCGCTCGGGAGCGGCCAGCGCCACCTGCAGGGCGATCCGCCCGCCGAGCGAGTACCCGCACAACGCGAAGCGCTCAGGGCTTCGCGCGAGCACGTGTGCGACGCAGCCGGCGAAGGTGACCGGATCGTCGCCGGCCGCGGCGTCGCCGTGCCCGGGCAGGTCGAGCGCGAGCGGCAGGTAGCGTTCGCGCTCCAGCCGCGCAGCCGAGGAGATCCCACGTGTGCCGGGTGCCGCCGAAACCATGCAACAGGACCAGGGTCTCCCGCACGCCGCCATCCTAGACCCGTGAGCTCAGCCACCGACACCTACCTGCTGCTGCGAGCCTTCGTGGATGAGCTGGCGCGCTGCGGGATGCGCGCCGCCTGCACCTCGCCCGGGTCGCGCTGCGCACCGCTCGTGCTCTCGCTCGCGCAGCGAGCAGCGGCTGCGCTGCTTCTCACATATCGACGAGCGCTGCTCGGGCTTCTTCGCGCTGGGCCTGGCCAAGGCCTCGGGGCTCCCGGTGGCGGTCGCCTGCACGTCCGGGACCGCCGCGGCCGAGCTCCTGCCGGCGGCGATCGAGGCCCACGAGGCACGCGTTCCGCTGCTGCTGCTCACGGCCGACCGCCCGCCCGAGCTGCGCGAGAACGGCGCCGGGCAGGCGATCGACCAGCTCAAGCTGTTCGGCGGGGCCGCGAAGTGGTTCTTCGAGGTGGGCACCCATGAGGCGAGCGCCGAGCGGCTGCGATGGATGCGGAGCCTCGCGTGTCGCGCCTACTGGACCGCGCTCGAGGGTCCGCCGGGGGCGGTGCACCTGAACTTCCCGCTGCGCGAGCCGCTCGTCAGCGACGGGCCTCTCGGACGAGGATCCGAGCGGCCGTCCCGGCGGTCTGCCCTACGTCACCGCGGGCGCCGCTCGACAGCGGGCATCGGCCGAGCGCGCCGACCGAGAGCGTCCTTGCGGAGCTCATCGCCACCGCCAGGCGGGGTGTCGTGGTGGCCGGACGCGACGAGCGTCTGGCGCCGGCTCGGGGCCGCGCGCTCGGCGAGGCGGCCGCGGCGTTCGCGGCCGCCGCCGGGTGGCCTCTGCTCGCAGATCCGCTCTCCGGCGCCCGCCGCGGCGAAGCCGCGGTCGCGCACTACGACGCGCTGCTGCGCGACGAGGCGTTCGTTGCGGGGCTCGATCCCGATCTGATCCTGCGCGTGGGCGACCTGCCGGTCTCCAAGCCCTTGCGCACGTGGCTGGCCGGGCTGCAGGGTGCTCGCCAGGTGGCGCTCGATCCCGACGGGGCATGGCAGGACCCCGCGTCGGTCCTCTCGCACTCGCTCGCGCTCGACCCCGCGACCGCGCTCTCGGGGCTCGCCGCGCCGGCCGCGGCGGAGGAGACATGGCTTGCGAGCTGGCGCACCGCTGATGAGCTCGCCGCCCAGGCGATTCTCGGAGTGCTCGGCGACGGCGAGCTCTCCGAGCCGGCGGTCGCGGCCGAGCTCGGTGTCCTGCTGCCGCAGGGGGCGACCCTGTTCGTGGCCTCCTCGATGCCGGTGCGCGACATCGAGACCTTCTGGCCGGTCCGCCCCGACCCGCCGCGGGTGCTCTGCAACCGCGGCGCCAACGGCATCGACGGCACGGTCTCGAGCGCCTTCGGCGCGGCGGCCGCCGGATCGGGTCCCGTCGTGCTGCTCATCGGCGACGTCGCCCTCGCCCACGACATCGGCGGGCTGCTCGCGGCGCAGCGTCTGCAGCTGAAGCTCACGATCGTGCTGCTCGACAACGGCGGCGGCGGCATCTTCGACTTCCTGCCCGTCTCCGCGCTGGCGATGGCGCGCGACCCCGAGCCGCGCGAGCTCGACGCGCGACAGCGACGGCAGGGGCGAGGCTGACGAGCGACGTCTACACGCGCCACATCGCCACGCCCACGGGGCTCGACTTCGCCGGTGCCGCCGGGCTGTATGGGCTCTCACACGAGCGGGTGAAGGACGTCGGCGACCTGCGCGCGGCGCTCGAGCGGGCGCTCGGCCACCACGGCTCGAGCGTCATCGAAGTCCGGGGCGAGCGCGCGCGCGAACGTGGCGCTTCACCGGCGCGTGTGGGAGGCCGTCTCGGGCGCGCTCAACCCGCCAGCAGGGGGAGCAGCGCCGACAGCTTGACCTCCGTCTCGGCCAGCTCGGCCGCCGGATCGGACTCCCCCACGATGCCGTTGCCGGCGTAGCAGCGCGCAACTCGCTCCCCGCAGCAGAGCGCAGCGCAGGGCGACGCAGAACTCCCCGTCTCCCGTCGCGTCGGTCCAGCCCACGGGACCGGAGTACCAGCCGCGGTCCAGTCCCTCGAGGGCCGGGATCAGCGGCGCCGCGACCGCCAAGCGGCTCGCCTCCCACCGCGGGCGTGGGGTGCATCAGCCCGGCCAGCTCCAGCGCATCCTTCGGCGCCGCCAGCTGGGCGCGAATCGGTGTCGCCAGATGCTGGATGTTGGCGATCTTGACCAACGTCGGCTCGGGGGCGGCGGCAACCCACACGGCGTGCGGCCGGAGCATGCGCTCGATCCGCCGCGCGACGATGGCGTGCTCCTCGCGATAGCCCTCGTCGCGCAGCAGCTGCTCGCCGAGATGGCCGTCGACGGCCGGATCTGCGCTGCGGCGCGTCGAACCGGCCAGCGCCAGCGTGCTCACCCGATGTCCCTCGCGGCGCACGAGCAGCTCGGGGCTCGCAGCCACCAGCGTCGCGTCGTCGCGCCCGACGCAGAAGACGAAGCAGGAGGGGAACTCCTCGCGCAGCACGCCCATCACGGCCGCCGGCTCATACGCGCGCGGCGCATGTACCTGCACTTCGCGAGCCAGCACGATCTTCTGCATGTTCCCGGCGCCGATCAGCTCGACCGCGCGCGCCACGGCCGCTTCGTAGTGCTCTGGGGGCATCGCGCTCGCGACCTGGAAGCGCCCGACCGGCGCAGGGTCGAGCAGCGGCAACGCGTGCGAGCGCAACCCCTCGAGGCGCCGGCGCAGACGCGCCAGCAGCTCCTCGGGCATGTCGTCCGGCGAGGCCAGTGCGGCCAGCGTGAGGCGCGCCACCGGGCTTCCATCGCGTTCTCCCCGGGTGATGGCGAGCTCCGGCACGATCAGCGAGGCCGGCTCGAAGCCCGCCCAGTGCGGCGAGGCACCACCGTTTGCGGCGAACGCGAAGCCACCCACCGCGACGGGTCCGCCGCCGCTGGGGTCCTCGGCTGAGTCGGTCACCGCTCGCGCGGCGAGCGCCCGCCAGCGTTCGGCCACATCGGCGAAGCGCCGGCCGCCGGCCGCCTGCAGCCTCAGTGCCTCTCCCAGCCCGGCCAGCGCCGCGCGGCCACGATCGGGCTGCTCGAAGGCGAACCAGGGCTCGTGCATCCGGCGCGACGCGCACACGATCGCGGTCGGGTCAACGTCGTCTCCCACGGCCAACGAGATCGTGGCCAGCGTCGCGCGGCCACTGCGGCGCGCCTGCCGGACCGCTCCCCTCAGACGTGCGGCGAGGCGCTCCTCGTCTGAGCGCGTGAGCGCAAAGGGTGAACGTGAGCCGGTGTCGAGCACCGGCTAGGTCTCGCTGCGCCCCCGCGAGATTGCGATCTCGCCCGTGCGCATCATCTCGATCAACCCGAACGGGCGGACCATGCCCTCGAACGCCGCGATCTTGTCCGTCGTCCCGGTCACCTCGATGATCACGGCGCGCTTGGTCACGTCGACCACCTTGCCGCGGAAGATCTCGGCGATCTGCATGAGCTCGCCGCGCTGCACCCCGTCGGCGGCGACCTTGAACAGGGCCAGCTCGCGGGCGACCGTGTCAGCCGGCTCGAGGTCGCGTATCTTCAGGACGTTGATGAGCTTGTGCAGCTGCTTGGTCACCTGGTCGATCGGATGCAGCGCTCCGTCGACCGTGAGCGTGACGCGCGATATCTGATCGTCGTCGGTCGGACCCACCGTGAGCGTGTCGATGTTGAAGCCCCGTCTGGCGAACAGTCCCGCGATGCGCGTCAGCACGCCCGACTTGTTTTCGACGAGGATCGACAGCACGTGCTTGCGCCCGGTGCGCATGCTGGTCGCGGCCTCGAGCTCTGCCAGGCTGAGCGGCTCCTTGGTTCCGGGTTCGCCCATCGCCGCGGTCACCCCACCATCTCGCGCGCGGCCTGACCGGCCGGGATCATCGGGTAGGTGTTCTCCTCGCGGGTGACCCGGACATCCACAAGCACTGGGCCGTCTGTCGCGATCGCGCGCTTCATATCCGCGACCAGCGTCGTCTTGTCCTCGAAGCGCATGCCCGTGGCCCCGTAGGCCTCGGCCAGCTTCACGAAGTCGGGGAACGCGCCCGTGTCCACGTGACTGTATTTGCCGTCCCAGAACAGCTCCTGCCACTGACGGACCATGCCGAGGTAGCCGTTGTTCATGATGAAGACCTTGATCGGGATGTTGTTCTGCGAGCAGGTCGCCAGCTCCTGCGCGTTCATCTGGACCGACCCATCCCCCGCGATGCAGCAGACGAGCCGCTCGGGGCATCCGACCGCAGCACCCATCGCCGCCGGCAGGCCGAACCCCATCGTGCCGAGCCCGCCGGAGTTGATCCACCGGCGGGGCGCAGGGAAGTCGTAGTACTGCGCCGCCCACATCTGATGCTGGCCGACGTCGCTGGTCACGATCGCCTCACCGTCCGTCGCCTCATACAGGGCCTGGACCATGTACTGCGGCTTGATCTCGGCATCGCTTGAGTCCTCGTAGCCCAGCGGGTACTTCTCACGCCAGCCGGCGATCCGGCTCCACCACGCCGACAGCCGCGCGGGATCCGCTCCGATCGCTCGATACTCGATTACGAGCTTGGCGAGAACGTGCTTGGCGTCCCCGACGATCGGGATATGCGCCGGCACGTTCTTTGAGATCTCCGCCGGGTCGACGTCGATGTGGATGAACTTCGCCCGCGGCGCGAACTCCGACAGCTTGCCCGTGATGCGGTCGTCGAACCGCGCGCCCACCGCGCAGATCAGGTCGGCCTCGTCCATCGCGTAGTTGGCGGCCCTCGTGCCGTGCATTCCCAGCATCCCCAGCCACTGCTCATGGGGCGCCGGAAACGCGCCCAGCCCCATCAGCGTGCAGGTCACCGGAAAGCGGTCTGAACTCGCAAAGTCGATGAGCTCCTGCGAGGCGTTCGAGTTGACCACGCCGCCACCGGCGTAGATCACCGGGCGCTGGGCCGCCGCGAGCGCCTTGGCCGCCTGGCGGACCTGCTTCTGGTTGCCCTCCACCCTCGGCTGGTAGCCGGGCAGGTGCACGTCGGTCACGGGCTCGTAGTCGATCTCCGCGCGCGACAGGTCCTGGGGAATATCGACGAGCACCGGTCCGGGCCGGCCGGTGCGGGCGATATGGAAGGCCTCGTGGATCGCCCGGGGGATTTCCTGCGGGTGCTGGATCATGAACGAGTGCTTGACGACCGGCATGGTGATCCCGATCGTGTCGGCCTCCTGGAAGCCGTCGGTGCCGAGCAGTTCGGTGCGCACCTGTCCGGTGATGAGCACGACCGGCACCGAGTCCATCATCGCGTCGCAGATCGGCGTGATCAGGTTGGTAGCTCCCGGCCCGCTGGTCGCGAAGGCGACCCCGACCCTGCCCGTCGCCTTGGCGTAGCCCTCGGCGGCATGGCCGCCTCCGGCCTCGTGCCTGACCAGGATGTGACGGATGCCCCCGCCGACGAAAGCGTCGTAGGTGGGGAGGTTGGCGCCGCCGGGCAGGCCGAAGACGACGTCCACGCCCTCCGCCTTCAGGCATTCCATCACGGCGTCGACCGCTCGCATCTCGCCGAGCTCCTTTCTTCTCTATCCGGGCGACAGCTCTGAGCAGCTGCGGAAAATCCCAGTGTACCAGCGGGTTTAGACCGCCCTCGAAAGCCGCCCTGAGCCTGCCGGCGCAGGCCAGGTTGCGCTCAGGAGGACCCGATCGCGACGCCGATGGCCAGCACGATGACGCCGCCCACGGTCACGACCAGCAGCGAGGACCGCATCGAGACGTGCAGGAAGCGCTTGCGCAGCCAGGCAATCAGGAACAGCTCGACGGCGACCACCGCGCCCGCCACCACGAGCGCCTTGTGAACGTCGGAGATGAAGAACGGCAGCGTGTGGAAGATCCCGCCGAGGGTCGTCATCCCGCCGGTGATGGAGCCCCGCACGACGGCAGAGCCACGGCCCGTCTCCTGGCCGGTATCCGACAGGGCCTCGGACCAGCCCATGCTCACCCCGGCGCCCAGGGCGGTTGAGAACCCGACCAGGAGCGCCGTGTGGGAGCTCGATGCGATCGCCGCCGCAAAGATGGGCGCCAGCGAGGAGACCGTGCCGTCGATCATGCCGACGAGAGCCGGCTGCACAACGCGCAGGACGAAGTCCGGCTCGTCTCGGAAGCCCCAGCGGCGGATTATCCTCGCGCTCAACGAGTCCGCAGGCTGGGGCGCTGTCTTGGCCTGTGTGTTCATGGCTGTCAGCAACAGCGTATGCCAAGAATCGGCTTAGGGCAGCCAAAATCGGCTTAGGGTGCCCTTACCGTCAAGGGCGGCGCGGGAGCTCAGGACGGGGCCGCGGGCACGCGCTCCCAGGACTCGGGCGCGACGGCCCGGTCGGGGAATTCAAGCTCGGTGCCGCAGCGCGTGCAGAGGGCGTCGTAGATCTTGGTCACACGCCCGCAGTTCGGACAGCGACGGCGGAACTCGTCGCGCTCGGAGCGAAAGGCGATCGCCGCCAGCAGCCCGAAGAACGGGACGATCGCGGAGATCAGGAACCACAGCAGAAACGAGCTGCCCTTGTACTTGCCGACGCATCCGCCGGTCACACCGAAGCAGACCGCGATGATCACGTAGGGCACGGCGGCCGCCTAGAACAGGACGCGCCAGGCCCAGACGAGTCCAACGACGGCGAGGATCGCGAGCACCGGGAACGCGATCGCCAGAGCGATCCCGATCACGATCTTCAGAAGGACGTAGCCGGCGAGCAGCAGGATCAGCGCCGCAATCACCGTGCGGCCAAGCGTGCGAGACGACGACTGAGAGGACTCGTTCATCTGCAGGTCAGTTTAGACACTAGTGCGGCCGGGCAGGAAATGCGACCCCTGCCCGGCCTCACCAGTGGGCGCCGGCCGAGGGAAGCCGGCTATCGGTGTAAGGACAGCTAGAGCTATGCGTGGCCTAGCCGGCCGAGCTCGCGGGCGTTCCGTACCGTTGCGATATCCACCCCGTTGACACCCGGACGCTGACCGACGCTGGTGAGCTTGTAGCGCCGAATCCGCGGACCCTGGCTGGGGCCATCCACCGACTCCTGAGGCAGCAGGAGGAACCGCCGAGGAGATGTGACACTTTTGAAGTCTGAGCTGTGCATGGTCAGCATATTGGCGCGCTCGGCACCTGTTGGCTTTGGCCCACCGTCCAAAATGTCGGTCCCGTGCGTGTCTGAGCTGTCGCTACCGGCCGCCCGCCGGACGCGTTCGGGCTCCGTGCGGCGGCCGGCCGGCACGGTGCGGGCGCGGCTCAGATCCCGAGCTGCTCGTGCACCAGCCGGGCCACCTCGGTCCCGTCGGCGCGGCCCTTGGTCTCGCGCATCACGTGCCCGACGATCGGGCCGATCGCCTTGGCATTGCCCTCGCGCACGCGCTCGGCGGCGTCGGCGTTGGCCTTGAGCGCCGCGGCGACAATGCTCGCCAGATCGTCCCCGGCGTCCATCGCGGCCAGCCCCTCCGCCTCCACGATCGCAAGCGGGTCGCTGCCCCCCTCGGCCACGAGCCTGTCGAGCACCTGCCGGCCGGCGCCGACGCTCACCTGCCGGGCCTGCACGAGGCCCACGAGCGCCGCCAGCGCTGGCGCCTGAACGCGCGAGGCTGCGGGGTCCTCCCCGTCCTGCAGGCGCCCCACCAGCTCGCCGACGATCCAGTTGGCGAGCGTCTGCGCCTGCGGCGCGGGCTCGACCTCCGCGGCGATCGCCTCCTGGAAGTAGTCGCCCAGCTCACCGCGGAAGGCGAGTCGCTGCGCGGTCTCCGCGTTCAACCCGAGCTCCTGGAAGCGCGCGGCCCTGTCGGCGGGAAGCTCGGACATCGCCGCGCGGGCCGCCTCGATCATCTCATCGTCGATCGCGACGGGCACGAGGTCCGGCTCGGGGAAGTAGCGGTAGTCGTGCGCCTCCTCCTTGGAGCGCAGTGAGGTGATGGCCCCGCTGGCCGGGTCGAAGTGGAGCGTCTCCTGGGAGACCTGCCCACCCCCGGTGAGGATCTCCTGCTGGCGTGCGATCTCAGCCCTGATGCCGCGTTCTATGAAGCGGAAGGAGTTCATGTTCTTCAGCTCCGTCTTCACCCCGAGCTCGTCGGCTCCGCAGGAGCGCAGCGAGATGTTCGCGTCGCAGCGGAGCGAACCCTCATCCATGTTCACGTCTGAGACTCCCAGCTGGCGCAGTGTCGTGCGCAGGAGCTTCAGCCACTCGCTCGCCTCCTCAGGCGAGCGCAGGTCGGGCTCGGTGACGATCTCCGCCAGGGGTGTGCCGCCCCGGTTGAAGTCGACGATGCTTGCATCCGAGCCGTGGATGCGGCCGCTCGCGCCGACATGAATCAGCTTCGCGGCGTCCTCCTCGAGGTGCACGCGGTGGATGCGCACGTCCCCCAGGCGGCCTCCCCCACACAACGGTTCGTCGTACTGGGAGATCTGATAGCCCTTGGGCAGATCGGGGTAGAAGTAGTTCTTGCGGTGGAAGATCGATCGCGGCGCCAGCTGCGAGCCGAGTGCGAGCCCGATCATCAGGCCGAAATGGACAGCACCGGCGTTCGCGACCGGCAGGCTTCCCGGCAGCCCCAGACAGACCGGGCACGTACGTGTGTTGGGCGGCTCTCCGAACGACAGCGCACAGCCGCAGAACATCTTCGTGGCCGTCGCCAGCTGCACATGGATCTCAAGGCCGATCACCGGCTCGTAGGCGTCAGGCACGGGCCGGTCCTCCGTCGAAGCCGAGCCCGCCCTCGAGGGCATGCGCAACAGCGAGCAGCCCGTTCTCGCTGAACGCCGGTCCGGCGATCTGCAGGCCGACCGGCAGGCCCTCGCTCAGCCCGCAGGGAATCGAGATCGCCGGTATCCCCGCCAGCGACATCGGCACCGTGCAGTAGTCGTTGAGGTACATGGCGAGCGGGTCGCCGGTCTTCTCGCCGAGCTTGAATGCGACCGTCGGGGAGGTGGGAGTGACGATGAAGTCGACCCCTTCGAAGGCCGTCCTGAAATCCTCGGCGATCTTCGTGCGCACGCGCTGGGCACGGCCGTAGTAGGCGTCGTAGTACCCCGAGGACAACGCGTAGGTGCCGAGCATGATTCGCCGCTTGACCTCGGCTCCGAAGCCGTCGTGGCGCGTGCGCGTGTACATCTCAAGGAGGTCGCCCGCTCCCTCTGCCCGGAACCCGTAGCGCACGCCGTCGAAGCGGGCGAGGTTGGAGGAGGCCTCGGCGGGCGCGAGCACGTAATAGGCCGACAGCGCATGGGGCGCATGCGGCAGATGGACGGCCTGCACCTCCGCCCCCAGCTGCTGCGCCTGCTCGAGCGCAGACCGGAAGGAATCGAGCACGCCGTCCTGGATTCCCTCTCCGGTCAACTCCTCCGGCACCCCCAACCGCACGCCGTCCAGCCGCTCGGCGGTGGGCAGCTCGATCTCGCCCGGAAACCCGAGCGATGTGGCGTCGCACGCATCCCGACCGACCATGTGGCGCAGCATCAGGGCCGCGTCGCCGACGTCGCGTGTGAGCGGGCCCGCCTGGTCGAGCGAGGACGCGAACGCGATCATGCCGTAGCGGGACGCCGAGCCGTAGGTCGGTTTCATTCCGACGATCCCGCACAGTGCCGCGGGCTGGCGGATCGAGCCACCGGTGTCGGTGCCGAGCGCCCACGGGGCAAGCCCGGCGGCGACGGCCGCAGCGCTCCCGCCCGAGGAGCCGCCCGGCACCCGCTCGCGGTTCCACGGGTTGCGCACCGCCCCGAACGCCGAGTTCTCGTTCGAGGAGCCCATCGCGAACTCATCCTGGTTGGTCTTCCCAAGGAGGCTCGCGCCCGCCCGCGTCAGGCCGGAGACGACGGTGGCGGTGTACGGCGGCTCATATCCCTCGAGGATGCGCGACCCCGACTGGCTCGGCACTCCCTCGGTGCAGAACAGGTCCTTGACCGCCAGCGGCACCCCGTTGAGCGGCGCGGGGGCATCCTGGAGCGGCGCGCGCTCGGCGACCCATGTGAAGCAGTTCAGCCCGTCCTCACCCGCGTCCCTGTCGGCAGCCGCGCGCGCGCGGTAGGCGTCGAAGAGCTCCCTCGCGGACAGCGATCCCGCCGCGATCGCATCGGCAGCCCCCCTGGCCGAGAGCTGCAGCGCGTCCGTCGTGCTCATGCCTGGGGGCTGGGGACGAGAAAGCCCTCATCGCTGACCTCGGGCGCCTGCGCGAGCGCCACCTCGCGCGGCAGTGACGGGCGCGGCTCGTCGGCGCGCAGGCCGCCGGTCACCTCGACCACGTGGGAGGTGGGCGGCACGTCGTCCAGGTCGAGCTCGCCGATCTTGGCGACGTGGTCCAGTACCGCCGACAGCTCGCGCGCCATCGGCTCGATCTCGCCCTCGTCCAAGGCCAGGCGCGCCAGGCGCGCCACGTGCAGGACCTCATCGCGTTCGATCACAGTTGTGCGGATTCTATGTGGCACCGGTGGCGCTCCGCGGGCTCGCCGCCGCGCTCACGTCCCGGGAGGCGGGCGCGGCGCCGGGGTGGCCGGCTCGTACAGCGAGGTGCGTTCGTCGCGCATCGACTGCCATGCGCCGAGGAGTATCGCCACGGCCCCCGCGAACGCCAGCCACGCGCCGGCGCACAGCGAGGTCGCGTGGTCGGGTCGCTCGAGCAGCCTGACAAGTGCGGCGATCACCCCTATGAGGCCCAGGAAGGCGCTCCACACCGCCGCTGCGACCGGCAGGGCGGTGCTGCGCTCGGTGAGGGTGGCTCCGAAGAGCACGAGCGCGGCGACGGCGGCCACGATCAACAGCACCACCGCCGGCCCGAACGTGCTCCATGCGTCGAGCGTTCCGGTCGGGCTTTCATACCAGGGCTCGGTCAGGGAGACGATCACGCAGACGGCGCCGGCAAGCGCGATCAGCTCGCCGGCGCGAATGCGCTTGAAGCGCGCGAGCACTAGGCCTCGACCAGCGCCTGGCGCCGTGCCGCCTCCAGCGTGTTGCGCAGCAGAAGGGCGATGGTCATCGGACCGACGCCGCCCGGCACCGGGGTGATCGCGGACGCGATCTCGGAAACTGCCGCGAAATCGACGTCACCTACCAGGCCGCTGGCGTTGCCGGCCTGCTCGGGGGTGAGCCGGTTCATGCCGACGTCGATCACGACCGCCCCGGGTCTTACAAAATCCTGCTCGATCAACCGGGGGCGGCCGACCGCGGCGATCAGAACCTCGGCCCGCGCGCACACGGCACGCAGGTCGCGGGTGCGCGAATGACACATCGTCACGGTCGCGTTCTCGGCCAGCAACAGCTGCGCCATCGGCTTGCCGAACAGGTTCGAGCGCCCGACCACGACGGCCTCGGCGCCCTCCAGCCGGACGTCGGTGTCCGCCAGCAGCTCCATCACGCCGAGCGGCGTGCAGGGACGCAGCCCTGGACGCCCGAGTGACAGCGCGCCCGCGTTCGCGGGAGTCAGCCCGTCCACATCCTTGCTCGGGTCGATCATTGCCGTGAGCGCGGGTCCGTCCAGATGCTCGGGCACGGGCAACTGCAGCAACACGCCGCTCACAGCCGCATCCGCGTTCAGGCCCTCGAGCTCCTCGGCCACCTCCTCGAAGGACGCATCCGCGCTCAGGCGACGGTCGAAGGGAACGATCCCGACCTCCAGGCACGCGCGCTGCTTGCCCCCCACGTACAGCGCCGAGGCCGGGTCCTCGCCGACCAGCACCGTGGCCAGCCCGGGCGGGTGCTCACCGCGGTTGATGAACTCCTCGACGTCGTGGGCGACCCCGCCGCGTACGCGCGCGGCGATGGCCTTGCCATCGATGATTCTGGCGCTCACGGAGCGGATGCTAGAGGGTTGCGGGCAAGGATCGCCGGCGAGCGTCAGCGACGGCTGACGGGCGCGTACTCGGCCATCAGCTTGCGCTCGGAGCCATCGCCCGCGAAGCGCACAACGATCACCCCATCGGGCTCGACGCCGGTGACGACGCCCTCGCCGAACGCCGCGTGCACGACGTCCTCGCCGAGGCGAAATGCGACCGCCGTCTGGCGGTCGGGACCGTCGGGCGTGGCCCAGGTCCCTGCGGCGGGAGCGCGCACCCCAACCCCCTTCCCGGAGCCATGCCGGCCCACGCCGGCATGGATCGGGCCCATGCGCTGACCCGCCCCCCAGCGGACCGATTCCTGCGGCTCGTCGATGAGGTCTGAGGGAACCTCATCGAGGAAGCGGCTGCGCATGCCGCTCGTCTGCGCACCGAACACGGCGCGCCTGCGCGCGTAGGTCAGATACAGCCCGCGCATCGCCCGGGTCACGCCCACATAGAACAGACGCCGCTCCTCCTCGAGCTCGCCTTCCTCGATGGCGCGCGAGTGTGGAAACACACCGTCCTCACAACCGGTGATGAAGACGGTCGGGTACTCGAGGCCCTTGGCGTTGTGCAGGGTCATCAGCGTGACGAGGCTCTCATCCTCGCTGCGAGCGTCGGCGTCGGCGACCAACGCGATCTCCTGGAGGAAGACATCCAGCGTGCCGTCCTCATCGGAGGCGGCGGCGTCGAACTCGCGGCCCACCTCCACGAGCTGCTCCAGGTTCTCGAGGCGCCCCTGCGCCTCGATCGTCCGCTCGACCTCCAGCGCCTCCAGGTACCCGGTCTGCGACAGCATCGCCTCCAGCACCTCGGCGACCGGAACCGGACGGGCGCTCCCCGGGGCCTCACCCGCGCCGCGCTCGGGGACCTCGGCGGGCAGTCCCGCCTGCTCGCGCAGCTCGCCCATGATGCTCATGAACCGGTGAAGCGCCTTGACGGCGGCGGCCCCCAGGCCGGGCACCTCCTGCGGTGTGCACGCGGCCTGCCACACCGACATGTCCATCGCGGCGGCGTGGGCCAGGACCCGCGCGAGCGAGGTCTGTCCGAGTCCGCGTCGAGGCGAGTTGGCGATCCGCGTGAAGCTCACCACGTCGAAGGGGTTGGCGAGCAGCGACAGGTAGGCGATCGCGTCCTTGATCTCGGCCCGCTCGTAGAACTTCGTCCCACCGATCACCTGGTAGGCGATCTCGCGGCGAACGAGCGTGTCCTCGAGTACCCGCGACATCGCGTTCGTGCGATACAGGACGGCGATCTCCGCGCGTGCGGCGCCCTCATCCAGGAGTCGCTCGATCTCGCCCACGACGAAGCGCGCCTCGGCGTGCTCGTCGTCCAGTGCCCGCACGTGGACCTTCTCCCCCTCCCCCAGTTCGCTCCACAACCGCTTGGCGATCCCACCGCGATTGTTCGTGATCACGGCGTTGGCGGCGGAGAGGATCGTCTCGGTCGAGCGATAGTTCTGCTCGAGCTTCACGACGCGGGCGTCGGGGAAGTCGTCCTGGAAGTCAAGGATGTTGCGAACCTCGGCTCCACGGAACGAGTAGATCGACTGGCTGTCGTCGCCCACGACCGCAAGATTGCGGTGGCCGGGAATGCTGGTCCGCCCGCCGCGCTCGGGCTCCTGGCGCCCGCCCCCGACCAGCAGCTGGAGCAGCCGGTACTGCGCGTAGTTGGTGTCCTGGTACTCATCCACCAGCACATGGCGGAACGTCGCGGAGTAGCGCTCGCGCACCTCGGGAAACAGCTCGAGCAGGTTGACCGTCCTGAACAGAAGGTCGTCGAAGTCCATCGCGTTCATCCGATGCAGGTCGCGCTCGTAGATCTCATACACGTCGGCCACCATCTCCTCGAACGGGGATCCGACCGCCTGGCGGTAGTCGGCGGCTGCGCGCAATCGGTTCTTCGCGGACGAGATCTGATTGTGGATCGCGGCGGGTGTGAAGCGCTTGGGATCGACGCCCACGGCGTCGGCGGAGCGCTTGGTCAGGCGGCGAGCGTCGGCCTGGTCGTAGATCGTGAACTGGCGCGTATAGCCGAGACGCTCTGCCTCGGCCCGCAGAATGCGCGCGCATGCCGAATGGAAGGTCATCAGCCACATGCCCCGCGTCCCCGCACCCAGCAGCTGTTCGACCCGCCCGCGCATCTCCTTGGCGGCCTTGTTGGTGAAGGTGATCGCGAGAATCTCCCCCGCCTGCGCTTGATCGGTGTAGATGAGGAACGCGATCCGGTGGGTGAGAACGCGCGTCTTGCCACTGCCCGCGCCGGCCAGTATCAGCAGCGGCCCCTCGCCGTGGGTGACCGCCTCGCGCTGGGGCTCGTTCAGCCCCTCCAGCAGCTCCTGGAGGTGCTCTGCATGGGGGTTTTCGAGCATCAGACTTCCAGCATAGATGCGCGCTCGGCGGGCCTGGCCGGCGACGACGGCGGCCGGATGCGCCGCCGAAACAGGCTTCGGGCGCCGACCCTGCCCTCGGGCGGCGACGCGCTCCGATTAGCCCCCGGCGGGGTTCGGACCACGCACCTCTCGCAGCGGCGTCACCTCAGCCACGGGCCGGGGCTCGTCGTCGGAGAGCTCTGACACCGTCCGTTCCAGCGCGCCGATGCGGCTGGCCAGTCCCTGGATCGCCTCGGCGATCGGATCGGGTAGGTGAATCCAGTCGGCATCGGGGCCCTCCACGCGGCGTCCGTCCACCCGCACCGGGTGGCCCGGATTGCCGACGACCGTCGAGTTGGGCGGCACGTCGGTGATGACCACGCTGTTGGCGCCGATCTTGGCCCCGTGCCCGATCGTGATCGGCCCCAGCAGCTTCGCGCCCGAGCCGATCGTCACGTTGTCCTGCACCGTCGGGTGGCGCTTTCCCGTCGCAAAGCCTGTGCCCCCCAGCGTGACTCCCTGGTAGAGGGTGACGTCATCGCCGATGTCGACCGTCTCGCCGATCACGACCCCCGCGCCGTGGTCGATGAACAGGCCCTGCCCGATCCGCGCCGAGGGGTGGATCTCGATGCCGGTGAGCGCGCGGGTGAACATCGAGATCAGGCGGGGCAGGAGCGGAACGCCGGCCCCCTGCATCGCGTGGGCCACCCGGTAGGCCAGCAGCGCGTGGATGCCGGGCCAGGTGGCAAGGATCTCGGCCTGCCCGACGCCCCTTGCGGCGGGATCGCGATCGCGCGCCGCGAGCACATCGCGGCGCAGCTCCTTCGCGACTGGAGCGAAGGTCTCGAAGCCGAGCATCTCAACAGCGTAGCGCCCAAATTGCGGATAGTTGACCGTGCAGCGATCTGCCCCTCAGGGGGCGAAGAACGCTTGAGAGACGTAGCGCTCGCCGGAGTCCGGCATGACCACGACAATCCTCTTGCCCCTGGACTCCGGACGGGCGGCGACCTGAAGCGACGCCCACAGCGCCGCACCACAGGAGATCCCGGCGAGAAGGCCCACACGCCGGGCACAGATCCAGGCGGTCTGGATGGCGTCATCGTCGGATACGGCCACCACCTCGTCGAGCAGCTCCCGGTTCAGGACGGGCGGCACGAACCCCGCGCCGATTCCCTGAATGCGATGCGGACCGGGCGCTCCACCGGAAAGGACCGCGGAGCCCTGCGGCTCCACCGCCACGACCTGCAGATCCGGGTTGCGCTCGCGCAGATACTCCCCCACGCCCGTGATCGTGCCCCCGGTGCCGACCCCGGCGACCAGCACGTCCACCCGGCCTTCCAGCGCTCGCTCGATCTCCGGGCCGGTCGTGCGCCGGTGGACCTCCGGGTTGGCGGGGTTCGAGAACTGGTCGGGCAGGAAGGTGTCCCGCTCTCGCGCCATCGCCCGAGCGGCCTCGACCGCCTCCCCCATTCCGCCCAGAGACTCGGTGATGTCCACGTGCGCGCCATACAGGCGCAGCAGGCTCTCGCGCTCGCGGCTCATGCCCTGGGGAAGCGTGAGCACCAGGTCATAGCCCTTGGCGGCGCACACGAACGCCAGCGCAATTCCGGTGTTGCCGCTGGTCGCCTCGACGATTCGCGTGCGTCCCGGCTCGATCCTTCCTTCCACCTCGGCCGCCTCGATCATCGCCACGCCGATACGGTCCTTGACACTCCCCCCGGGGTTGAACGCCTCGAGCTTGGCGAACAGCTCAACCCTGTTTGCCGCCGCGGCCGTGCCTTCGAGCATCCGCGGAAGCCCGACCAGCGGAGTGCTTCCGACGAGTTCCGCAATGTTGATCGGGATTTGGGACATCGGTGCCACGACAATAGTAGGCCGGCCGTGACCGCGCGACCGGGAACGACCGCGAACGGGTGCATGCTTGGCGAGCTGCCGAGCAGGCCGCGGTGGCGAGGCTTCGGTAGCGCATCACCAACTCGCCTTTTCGCCGCCCGCACAACCGGTTTTCGAGACCGGGCTGACGCAGCTGCGGGTGATTTCCCCGGCGGCGGTCTTTGCGATCTTCAGTTCATCGCCGTTGGTGGAGCGGGCGGTGAGCGAGTATTCGGCCTTGCTGGCGCTGGCCGCGCTCAGGTAGGCCTGTGTCGAGCTCTGGCTGATGCGGATCGCGGGCTCGTACTTGCTCAGTTCGGCGGCTGTGACCTTCGTGTATTCGCCGTTGTTCTCGGTGGCGATCGTCTCGGCCGTCGTCTCGGCGGTGCGGGCGAGCTCCTTGGCCTGGGCGTCTGCGGCCTTGCCCTTCTGTGAGGCGAAGGCGGGGATCGCGATGGCCGCGAGCACGCCGATCACGAGGATCACGACGAGCAGCTCGATCAGCGAGAAGCCATTTGAGTCCTTCAAGCGCTCGCGCACGCGCTGGGCTCTGCCTGCTGGGTGTGGCTTGATGCTCTGCAGGAAGTGCTCGGGAACCTTTGCAAACACTGGACAGCCCTCCGTGGCGTCTGCTGGCGGTCGAGCTATCTCGTTTGAGATCCCTGACTTTGCGCCCTCGCCTCACGGCGAGTTTGCCCTTTTCAGCTATGGGTTGGTCGAGCGCACTGTGGAGCACCGCTCCGCCGCTGTGAAGCGCAGATCGCGATCTGCGCGGGAAATGGACGGATGTTCTAGTGGGAGGCGCCCCCGGGTGTTCCCTCCTGGCGCCGGGGGCGCGCCGTTCCCACTCCTCCCGCTCCTACGCTGCAAGCGGGGAAAAGGGTAGCGGTTGACATCTGGGTACGTCGCACGCTTCAGCCTGGGCGGAACCGTCCGAGCTCGGCCCTGCGGAACGCGAGCGGGGCTGCTCAGGCGTAAAGCGCGAACTCGCCGGCTCGCTCGTCCACGCGAGCGTCGGCGACGCAGGCCCGCTCTGCACGCTCGGCCCTGTGCGGCGGACAGTGCACGCCGCGAACGCCTCCGTCCTTGAGGCCATACGCAAGCCACACATCATCCTTCCAGGCGAATTCGAAGAACCGGTCGGCGCGCTCACCGTCCTTGAGCTCGTGGCGCCAGGCCGCGGTGACGACGCTCTCGGGAATGCTCGACCCGCATGAGCAGCCGTTCGCTGGGCCGCTCCACACGCACCGGAGCGGCTCCGCTCCGATCTCGGGCGTCTGCGCTCCTGGGTCTCCCGGGTTGCCTGAAAGGGACGACACATCGGGCACTCCATCTGCACCTGTCGGGCATTCCATGTCGCTATTGTCGGACGACAGACCGGGTTGAGCTTCAATTCGTCGACTGTTTTGGACGCTTGTCCGAGATGTGGCGCATCGGTGTGCGTTTGGCAGCCGGGCAGCGAAGGGTCATCCCGATCGACCGACACGGCCGTGCTGTCGTGGCGTCGCATGAGAGGGGAGGCGCCCCCGGTCAGGTTCCCTCCCTGCAGCCGGGGGCGCGTCTCTCCCATCCTTTGCTCAAGCGCAGCGGGGGGCGCCACGCAGCGAGCGAGTCCGAGGCTACGCCTTGACCGTAAGTAGAGGTGAAGTACTGGTATCCGCCCTCGCGGCTATCTCGCATTTTCCGCCAAAGCGCCGAGCCCCACGGCTTCGAGGGCTTCGCGCTCAGAGCCGAAGATTTGGATGCGGACGATCCTTTCCTGGCTCAGCGTGAAGACGAATGTGGACTCGTGCTCCGTCGGGACACCACTGATCTTCCCCCGCCCCGACTCACGCGTGCCGACGAACACGAAATCCCCTGAATCCCAAACGCGCGCAGCCTCGATCGTATGCTCGTCCCACGCCTCGAGCCATTCAGCCGACATACGCAACAACCCGTCGTAGCCGTGGAAATCGCCTACGTCCGGTTGGTCGGGCCGCCCGGAGACAACGATCTCTGGGGCCGCGAGCTTGCGGAACGTGGCATGGTCTTCGCTCATATAGGCGTCGATCGCCGCGCGCACGATCTCCACGTTCTCCTGCGACATCGCCTTCAGACCCCACTTCTAGATGTGGTACATGCTCGCGCCCGCTTCGCGCAACTCGCGCTCGATCACATCGGCGATGGTCGTCTCAGCGAGCACCTTCCTTGCAGCCTCGGCCGCGTCGGCGAACACTCCCTGGGCATCGCGCCCCAGCGGGCCGTCAAGCAGCTCGACGATCTCGAGCACGCTCACGCTGGCCGGCTCGCGCGCGAAGCGGTAGCCGCCCTTGACGCCCCGCTGTGAGCTGATGATGCCGCCGCGCCTCAGCGTGGCGAACAGCTGCTCGAGAAACTGCACGGGCACGTCGCGGCGGCGCGCAAGCTCGCCGATGGGCACGGGCGCCGAGCCCGCGCTGCGTCCGAGCTCGGCGAGTGCGAGCACGGCGTACGGGGACTTGCTGGTGATGGAGATCATGTCTGGCCGGCAACCTGTCGCAGCCGGCCAGGCGATCGTATTGCGCTACAGCCAGCCGCGCTCGGTGGCCATCAGCACGGCCTGGGCGCGATCGACCGCGCCGAGCTTGCCGTAGATGTTGTGCAGGTGCGTGCGGACCGTGCTCGTGGACAGCGTCAGCTCGTGGGCGATCTGCTTGTAGACCTTGCCCTCGGCCAGCCTCTGCAGGACGCCGAGCTCGCGACCGGACAGCGGGCACGGGTCGACGTGACGCCGGCGTTGGCTGGGTGAGCTGGGCAGTTCGTACATCACGCGCCTGAGCTCCTCGGCGCCGAGCCCGACGGCACGTGCGGCCTGGAGCATCTCGACCGGGGATACCTGGGCGCCCTGCTCGTAGTGCGCCAGCATGTCCGCCAGGCGGATGACGGCGGCCTCGCCCTCGACATCGTGGTTGTGGTGGCGCTCGATCACGGTGGCGATTGTCGCGGGCAGTCCCCAGCGGCGGGTGAGCACGCCGCCGACCAGCGCGTGGTCGACTCCAAGCTCGCGTCGCTCCTGGTGGATGCGCTCCTCAGGGGTCCTGGCGCCGCGGTGCACCTGTGAGGGATAGCCGGGGTACGCGTGCAGCAGCACGAGCTTGCCGATGTCGTGCAGCAGGCTCGTGACGGTCAGGCGGTCGCGATGCTCGCAGTCGACCTCTGCGGCGATGCGGTCTGCCGCGTGCTGGGTCGCCAGGGCGTGCAGCCGGAAGCGCTCCGGCGCCGCGTCCCACACGGACGCGCGCTCAAAGAAGTTGAAAGTACCCACGCGGCCTGCCAGCGCCTCGACCGTCGGTGCGGTCAGCAGCTCGACGGCTCTCGCAGCGGTGTCCACGCGTCCGCGACCGCCGTGCGCCTGGTTGGCGAGGCGCAGCACCGCGATGATGAGCGCGACGTCGGACTCGACCGCGGTCACGATGTCAGCGGTCGCGACATGCTCCTTGGACGTCACGGCAAGAAGGCGGTTGCGCGACTCCGCGAGTGCGGGGAAGGCCTCCAGCGCTTCGAAGGCCACCGTCAGGCGCCGGCCGTGGCCCTCGTTCTGATGGCGCTCGCCCGAGGCGTGGCGCTCTGTCGAGGGCGCATTGTCCGGGCGCTTTCGGGAAACCGCCGCAGATCCGTTCCTGGCGCGGTCGACCTTCGTCTTGCTGCTCGGTTTTCTGGTGCTTGTCTTTGGCTTTGAGGCTGTCGCCGGCATTCGCCCGCATCCCCTCCTTGGGATCGCCGACCATCCCGGTCGGTGTGTCAGGTAGGGGTCCTATCGGCATCCCTGCGCGAAGGTTGAGGGGAGATTTCGATCAATCGGCCGCCAGGGCCCCATCTATGCGCCGCAGCGTCTCCTCACGACCGAGCAATGCCACGCTCTCGAAGATGCCCGGCGAGACAGTGGTGCCGGAGATGGCAACGCGCAGGGGCTGATAGATCTCGCGGGGCTTCACGCCCTTCGCAGCGATGACCGATTCCAGCGCCTCCCCCACCCCGGTCTCGTCGAAGCCGGCTGCATCGGCAAGCGCCGTGCGGGCGGCGAGCAGCGCGGCGCGTCCCTCCTGGCCAAGCCAGCGCTCCCGCGCCGCCGGATCGTCCCCGCGGCCGTCGAACAGGAAACCGCTCAACGGCCAGAAGTCCGCGAGCGTGTGAATCTTCTCCTGGCTGATGCGGGCCGCCTCCGCGAGCCCCTCGCGTCCGGTGAACGCTTCAAGGCGCTGCGTCAGCTGCTCGAGCGGGAGGTCGCGTATGTAGACGCCGTTCAGCCACCTGAGCTTGACCTCGTCGAACCGAGCCGGGTTGCGGCTCACCCGCTCCAGGGTGAACCGCTCCACGAGCTCGGCGGTGGACAGGACGGTCGCATCGTCGCCCGCGCCCCACCCCAGCAGCGCAAGGTAGTTGCGAACCGCCTCGGGCAGGTAGCCGGCATCGCGCAACTCGCCCACCGACGCTGCGCCGTGACGCTTGGAGAGCTTGCGCCCGTCGGGGCCGTGCAGCAGGGGCAGGTGCGCATACATGGGCAGCGGAGCCTCCGAGCCGATACCCACGGCTTTGGCAGCCTCGAGCACCAGCACCTGCTTGGGCGTGTTCGAGACGTGGTCCTCGCCGCGCACGACATGCGTGATGTCAGCGTCGAGATCGTCGATCGCGACCGCGAAGTTGTACAGGACCGACCCATCCGCACGCGCAATCACGGGGTCGTCGAGATGGGCGTGCTCGAAGCGGGTCTCGCCGCGGATCGCGTCGTGGACGACGGTCGCGCCCTCGACGGGCACGCGCAGGCGCACGGCACCCGCCACCTCGGGCTCTCCCCGGAACCCGCGCTCGGCGCCATGCAGCTGCTTGTAGGCCTTCACGTCCTCCGCGGTGGCGTTCGAGCGGTACGCGTGGCCGGCGTCGAGCAGAGCCTCGAGGACCTCCCGATGACGCTCTGAGCGCTTGCTCTGGAGGATCGGCCCCTCATCCCAGTCGAGTTCGAGCCACCGCAGGGAATCGAGAATCTGCTCCACGTTCTCGGGCGTGGAACGCTCCTTGTCGGTGTCCTCGATCCGCAGCACGAGCTCGCCCTGCTCGTGACGCGCCAAGAGCCAGTTGAACAGCGCGGTTCGCGCGCCGCCGATGTGCAGCGCGCCTGTGGGCGACGGAGCGAAGCGAACCCTCATGGACGTGTCTCAGAATCGTTCACAATGCGCTCGCATGCTAATCGGAGCGCACGTCTCGCCCGCCGGGGGCCTTCCGAATGCGATCAAACGCGGCCTCGAGCGGGGCTGCAGGGCGATCCAGATCTTCAACCAGTCCCCGCGCCAGTGGAAACCGACCGCGTATCGCGACGAGGACGTCAGGGCGTTCAGGGACGCGATGGCGGCCAGCCCGATCGACGGCGTCCTCATCCATGCCGTCTACCTCCTGAACTGCGCAAGCGAGGACCCGGACATCCGCGCGAAGTCGCTCACCTCGCTCACCCACTCCCTGCGCGTGGGGTCTGAGATCGGCGCGTGCGGTGTCGTGCTTCATCCCGGCTCGGCCAAGACCGGCAACGTGACGGCCGCGATCGCCCGCGCCGGCGAGACCATCCGCGAGGCTCTCGCCGACAGCGAGGTCTGTCCGCTTCATCTGGAGAACACCGCCGGAGCCGGCGGCACCCTCGGCCGCTCGATCGACGAGCTCGCGGCACTGCTCGAGGCCTCGGGTGGAGGAGAGCGCCTCGGGCTCTGCCTCGACTCTTGTCACCTGTTCGCCTCCGGATATGACATCCGCAGCAGCGCCGGCATGGACGACGTGGTGGAGGAGATCGCCGGGAAGATTGGCCTGGCACGTGTGGGGTCGCTGCACCTCAACGACTCCGCCACCCCGCTCGGCTCAAATCGGGACCGTCACGCCAATGTCGGGCAGGGCGAGCTCGGAGTAGAGGGCTGCGCTGCCTTTCTCTCCGCCCCCGCTTTCGCCGGGCTTCCCTGCGTGCTCGAGACGCCCGGCGAGGATCGCAGCGGGCCCACCCGCGAGGAAGTCGCGCTCGCGGTGGCGCTGCGCGAGCGGGGCGCAACGGAGCGAGCCGGCGCCGCGCGTGCTCAGCCCGTGGCGGACGCCGGGACGACTTGAGCCAGCGCGTGCTCCAGCTCTGCCCGCAGCGTCGAGGTGTGTTGCACGCGGTAGGCCTCACCCAGGCGCAGCCGGCGCGTGCCGGTGCTCGTGTCGATGTCGATCAGCACCTCGGCGGGGCCCGGGAAGTCCTCGATCGCATGCTTCAACTCGTCGATCACGCCCCGCGACAGGCAATCAGCCGATACCCGCAGGTGCACCGGCTGGGCGATCGTCGTAGCCGTCCGGGCGGCCGCGTCGGCCTCGGCCCGCGCCCGCTCGATCTCCTCCTCCGAGGGCGAGAAGGTCTCCACCGTCTGCACCACCAGACAGGTCGAGCCGGCTTCCTTGTGGTCGACGCGGCCCTTCACGAGCACCACCTCGTCGACCGTGAGTGACGCCTCGTGCTCGGCGAGCGCCTTGCCGAACACCAGCAGCTCGACCGTTCCCTCGAGGTCGTCGAGGGTCGCGAACATCATGTGATCGCCGTTGCGAGTGCGGATTCGCTTGGCCTCCGTGATGATCCCGCCAACCGTCACCCAGTCCTTGTCGCGGCGGCCTTCAAGCGAGGAGATCTGACAGTCCACGCGTGCGCGCAGGGCCTCGCGCAGCGGCTTCAGCGGATGCGCGGACACGAACAGCCCGATCGCTTCCTTCTCGACGGCTAGAAGCTCGGCCTGCTCGAACTCCTCGGAGGGGATCGGCGGGTGGATCGGACGCGCAAGGCCTGTGGCGGTGAGCGCTCCGGCGGCAGGGACGGGCAGATCGTCCTGGAGGTCGAAGATCGAGCCCTGGCCGGTGAGCGCGTCCTGCTGGATCTTCTGGCCGGCACCCTGGGCCTGCTCCAGCACCTCGAGCATGCCCTTTCGGCTCGCTCCGGTGGAACCGAGGGCGCCGCACTTGATGAGCGCATCGATCGCCTTCTTGTTGACCGTGCGGCTGTCGACGCGCTCGCAGAAATCCCACAGCGAGCTGAACGGTCCCCCCTCCTCGCGAGCCCGCTTGATCGCCTCGACAGCCTGGTAACCGACGCCCTTGACAGCGTCGAGGCCGAATCGGATGTTCCCCACGCGCCCATTGGTCCCGGCCTCCCGGACGACCTGCCCGGGCGCCTCCACCGTGAACTCGTGGTCTGACAGGTTGACGTCCGGGGGCAGGATCTCGATGCCCATCTCCTCGCAGCGCGCGACGAAGAAGGGCACCTTGTCCTTGGTGGACATCACCGAGGAGATCAGCGCCGCCATGTACTCGGCCGTGTGGTTGGCCTTCAGCCAGGCCGTGCGGTAGGCGATCAGCGCGTAGCAGGCGGCGTGGGACTTGTTGAACGAGTAGTCCGCCGACTTTTCGTTGGTCTGCCACAGGAACTCGACAACCTGCGCGCTCGTGCCCGAGGCCCGGCAGCCCTCCACGAACTCCGGCTTCAGCGACGCCATCGACGCGCGATTCTTCTTGCCGATGGCCTTGCGCAGATCGTCCGCCTTGGCTCCCGAGAAGCCGGCGAGCTCCTTCGCGATCTGCATCGCCTGCTCCTGGTAGAGAATCACCCCCTTGGTGGACTCGAGGATCCCCCGCAGCCGGTCATCCTGGTAGGAGATCGCTTCGGGATTGTGCTTGCCCCTAGCGTAGACCGGGATCTGATCCATGGCACCGGGCCGGTAGAGCGCGACGAGCGCGACGAGGTCGTTGAACTCGTCCGGGCGCACCTTCTTGAGCGCCTCGCGCATGCCCTCGGACTCGAACTGGAACACTCCGGTCGAGTCGCCGCGGGCGAGCATCGTGTAGGTGGGAAGGTCGTCGAGCGGCAGCGTGGTCATCTCCGGGCGATCGCCGCTCGAGCGCTCGATGATGTCGAGCGCGTCCTCGATCACGTCGAGGTTGCGCAACCCGAGGAAGTCCATCTTGAGCAGGCCGATGTCCTCGATCGGCTTCATCGAGAACTGGGTGACGGTGCGATATATCCGCTCGCCGTCCTCGCCCGTGCCGGCATCGGCGAGCTGCAGGGGCACGACGTCCGTGAGCGGGCCCTCGGCGATCACGACCGCCGCCGCGTGGATCGAGGAATTGCGCACGATGCCCTCGAGCCCACGTGCCACGTCGACGATCTTGCGGGCGTCGGGCTCCTCGTCGTAGACCTTGCGCAGAGGCTGGCCGTCCTTCAGGCAGTCCTCAAACGATGGCGCCCGCCCCATGATCGGATCCGGGATCAGCTTCGCGAGGCGATCGCCGGTGCCGTAGTCGAGCCCCAGCACCCGCGCCGCGTCGCGGGTGGCCGCGCGCGGAAACATCTTGCCGAACGTGACGATCTGCGCGACCGACTCACGCCCGTACTTCTCGGTCACGTAGCGCATCACCCGCTCGCGTCCCCGCACGGAGAAGTCGATGTCAATATCCGGCATGGACACGCGCTCGGGGTTCAGGAAACGCTCGAACAGGAGGTCGTAGCGCAGCGGATCGACATCGGTTATCGCCAGGCTGTAGGCCACGATCGAGCCGGCCGCCGAGCCGCGCCCGGGGCCGACGGCGATGCCGCTCTCCTTGGCGAACTTGACGAAGTCCCAGACGATCAGGAAGTAGGCGTTGAAACCCATGCGGTCGATCACCGCGAGCTCCATCTCGACGCGCTCGCTGGCCGCCGCCGGCGGCGGATCGCCGTAGCGCAGACGCAGGCCGTCCAGCACCCGCGCGCGCAGGTACTCGCGCTCGGTGCTCCCGTCGGGCGTCTCGAACCCTGGAATCAGCTGCTTGTCCAGCTCGAGCTCCACCGAGCAGCGCTCGGCGATCTCAAGGGTGCTGGCGATCGCCTCGGGCCACTCGGCGAAGGCGGCGATCATTTCCCCTGAATCGCGCAGGTAGAACTCGTTTGTTTCGAAGGTCATCTTGGGCTGGGCGATCGTGCTCTTGGTCTGAACGCACAGGAGCGCCGTGTGGTGGTCGTAGTCCTCACGGCGCAGGTAGTGCACGTCGCCCGTGCCCACCAGGGCTCCCCCGACCTCTTTCGCGATCCGCGCGATCCCCTCGTTGCACTTGTCCTGTGGCGCAAGGCCGTTCTTCTGCACCTCGAAGTAGACGTTCTCGGAGCCGAACACCGAAAGCAGCTCGTCCGCATGCGCGCGAGCGTCTGCTGAACGGTCCTCGAGCAGGCGCTGGCAGAAGCGCGAGGCAAGGCATCCGGTGAGCGCGATCACGCCGTCTGAGTAGCGCTCGACCTGGGCGAGGTCCACGGTCGGCTTGCCCCGTTGCAGGCCTTCCAGGAAGCCGGCCGAGGAGAGCTTCACCAGATTGCGATAGCCCGCGTCGTCGGCTGCCAGGAGCGTCAGGTGGTTGCGCTCGGCCTTGCCCGGCCCGCTGGCGGTGTGATCGTCGACAAGATAGATCTCGCAGCCGATGATCGGCTTGACGCCGTGCTTCGTGCAGGCCTTGTAGAGCTCGACCGCTCCGTTCATGACCCCGTGATCGGTCAGGCCGAGCGCCGGCTGGCCGAACTCGGCGGCCCGCGCCGCCAACGCGTCCACCTTGCACGCGCCGTCCAGCAGCGAGTACTCGGAGTGCACATGAAGGTGGGCGCAGCCGGGGGTGCTCACTGTGAACGCATGCTAGGCGCCCGGGCGGCGTCGGAGCGACGCGCGCGCCGGTCTTTGCGTCTTATCCGCATGCGCGTGATTCCCGACATGCTGTGCTTGTGCGGCGCGGGCTTCGCGCTGGGTGCGGCGAACTCCGGCGGCGACGGGCTCGGGGCGTAGGAGGTCTCCTCGGCGTGCGTGGACCCGCCGTCGACCTCCTCCACGCGCGCGCGCAGGCGCTCGACAGCGGCCGCCAGCGCGTCCGCCATCTCCTCGCGCTGGGCCGAGGCCGGGCGGCCGCCAGCAGCGCCCGGGGAATCGTCGCGCGCGAGCAGCGGCGCCTCCCGGCCGAGCCTGTCCGGCACGGGTTCGGAGGGCAGGGGTGTCGGGGCGACGGCCATCAGCCTCCCCACGAGGCTGCGCAGCTCGCCGACCAGGCCCACCACCCGTCGATTGCCGCGACGCATCCTCTCGAGCTGGCGCTCGGAGCGCGCGCGGGCGGATCGCTCCACCTCGACGCCGCGATGGATCTCGAGCGCGCGGCCTTCAAGCTCGGTGAGCCGTGCCTGAAACGCCGTCTCCGCGCGCCTCATGGCCGACAGGTCGGCTGCAGCGGCCTGCTCGGCCTCTGCCAGCTCCCTCTGAACGCTCTCGAGCTGCGCGGCCAGCTCCCGGGCAGCTCGCTCGCTGGCGCTGAGGCGCCGGCTCAGGCGCTCGGTCTCCAGACGGCTCTCCCGTTCGACATCGATACAGCGGTCCTCGGCCTCGACACGCAGCTGCTGCTCGGCGTACTCGCGCTGCTTGGCGCGCCGCAGCTCCTGCTCGGCCGGGGAGAGGCGATCGGCGCCCGCAGGGGCACGCTCCGCCTCGATCAGGCCGGCGATGCGCCGTTCCGCCTCTTCGGCCTCGCGCAGGCGCCGCTGGAGGGTTGCCACGTGCGTCTCGAGTGTCCGCACCGTCGCCTCGGCCGCCTCGGCACGCCGAATCAGCGCAGCGTCGCCGGATTCCGCCGCGCGGCGAGCGCGGCGTTCGGCCAGCAGGTCGCCCTCGGGCCCCCGCCCCCGGCCTTCCGCACCCAGTCCGCCGGACTGTGCGCCTGCAGCCGGTCCGCCGTCCGGCGTCTCGCTTCCCTCTGCCATCACGATGATCCGCAAGCTACGGTGCCCGCCGGACGGTCCCGGGGGACGCCCCTGCGGGAGAGACTCAGCTGAGGGCTCTCGCCGCGCCGGGGCTCAGCTGTGGAGCCGCCGCGCGAGCACGGCGGCCAGCAGAATCGCCGAGAAACCGGCGAGGCCGGCGACCGCCAGCGTGCGAGTCGGCGGCAGCCTGCGGCGCAGGTACCACTTCCCCCCGCGCCAGACCAGAATGCCCACGAGCCTTGTGCGGTTCACCTTCATCGAGACCATGCTAGCCGCGGTCACTGCTCGTTGCGCAGACGCCAGGCCATCCGTGACTGCAGCGACCAGAGCTCGATGAACCCAGGCGAGGCGGCCTGGCTGAACAGACCGCCGGACTGCGCGAAAGAAGCAAGGCCGGCGTCGTAGACGGCGTTGGGCGAGGAGCGGGTGATCACGCGGGCATGGCCCTTGTACAGCTTCAGGCCGATCGTGCCGCTGACCCGCTCGTTGACCTGATCCATGTAAGCATCCAGATCCCCGCGCAGCGGCTCCCACCACAGCCCGGCGTAGACGAGGTAGGCCCACTGGTGGTCGAGCTGCGGCTTGAACTGGTTCTGGTGGATGGTCGAGACGAGTCGCTCGAGCTCTTGGTGGGCCGGCAGGACGATCGCCGCCGCGGGCACCTCGTAGATGTCGCGTACCTTCAGCCCTACGATGCGATCCTCGATGTGATCGACGATCCCGACGCCGTGGCGCGCGCCCACCGCGGCGACCCGCTCGAGCAGCTCGACCAGCTCCATCCGCGTCCCGTTGACGGCGACGGGCACGCCCTGGGCGAACTCGAGCGTCACGACCTCGGCGTGATCGGGTGCATCCTCGGGCCGGGTGACCAGTTGGAAGACGTCGTCCTCGGGCGCGTGGTCGAGGTCCTCGATCCAGCGGCCCTCCGAGGATCGTCCCCACAGGTTGTCGTCGATCGAGTATGGAGCCGCCTCGGTTCCTCCCTTGACGGGTATGCCGTGCTCGCGCGCGTACGCGATCTCCTCCTCGCGGCCCATCTGCCAGGAGCGCACCGGCGCGATCACCTTCAGCTCGGGAGCGAGCGTCGCTACGGTCGCCTCGATCCGCACCTGATCGTTTCCCTTGCCCGTGCAGCCGTGGGCGATCGTGTCGCAGCCGGTGCTGCGCGCGAACTGCACCGCCAGCTTCGCGATGAGCGGCCGGCCGAGCGCCGTGAACAGCGGATAGCCGCCCCCGTAGAGCGCGTTGGCCTTGATCGCCGGCTGCACATACTCACGTGCGAACTCCTGCCTGGCATCCACCACGTGACACTCCAGTGCGCCCAGCGCCAGGGCCTTGCCCTTGATCACCTCGTAGTCCTCGCCGGGCTGACCCAGGTTGACGGTCAGGCACACCACCTCGGCGTGGTAGGAGTCCTGGATCCACTTGAGCATCACGCTCGTGTCAAGGCCGCCGGAGTAGAGCAGGAGGACCCGGGTGACGTCAGCCGGGTCAGCCTCGTAGGAGGCGGTCCGGACAGGTGATATCTCCTCGGGTGCGCTCACGGGCGCCAAGGCTATCGTCCGCAAGGCACCGCGGGTGTGAGGCGCAGCGGCGCGCGCGGCTCGCGGCGGCGCGGCTCTAGCGCTTGGCGCGCTTGGACTTCCTGCTCGTCCTGTGCGTCTTCGATGGTGGACGCAGGGTGGTCGAGCGGGTCAGCGACCGGGCCGGGCGAAGGCCCGCCGCGTTGGTGACGAGCACGGTGAAGGTGACGCGCTTGTTGTACGGCAGCCCTGTTGCCGTCGCGCGGTAGGCGCCCGAAGAGATGCGGCTGAGGGGCATGTGCACGGTGGCCGTCCTGTGACAGGTCGACCGCCGGGGGGCCTTCCGGCCCTTGGCCTTTCTCCTCGCCGGCGGGCACTTGGTGGCGAGGGCGTAGGTGGCCTTGGACTGGACGCCCAGTGCCACCGAGTTGGGGTCGGTGGCCACGAGCGCCAGGGTGCAGGCCCGCAGGTGGCACCTCAGCGCGGTGATCGAGGCGACGGGCCGCGCGGAATCGGCGGATATCGGCGGGCTCGTCGCGCTGCGGATCGTGGTCAGCCCGCCGGGGTTGCTCGCGCGCACGATGCACACGAGCGGAAAGTCGATGAGACTGGACGGGGGGACGAACACGTTGCCCGCTCCGCTCAGGAGCACCTGCGCGGCGGCGTCTTCAACCTGGAAGGTGTAGGTGAACGACGGTGAGCCGCTCCACGCCCCCGGATCGCAGGTCAGAGGGCTGTAGTCAACCGGGGTGGACCCCACCGACCTGATCACCGGTGGGGCGGTCGGCCGCGGGGCGAGCGGTGGGGATTCGCTGCCTTCGACGAACGCGCGCACCTCGGGGGCGGCGAGGCTGGTGAAGGCGTCGGGCTGGCCGACCGGGCAACCCCTGAGCCCGAAGTCCACGATGCCGACCTGCACCGGGGGGTTTCCCTGGGTCAGCGGTCCGCCGCTGTCCCCCTGGCATGTCGTGGAGCTCGGGCCGACGGCACACAGCAGCACGGCGGAGTTCACCCCCACCGCTCCGCGGCAGGCGTCGCTGCTGATGGCCGTGAGCGAGGTCGAGTAGAGCCTGTTGTTCGGTTCGGCGCCTTCGGCCCCGCTCTGCAGGCCGTATCCACTGACCGTGAGCGTGCTTCCCGGCGCCGGCGTCGCGCCGCTCGCCACCAGCGGTATCGCCTGGGCGTCGGCGGCCGGCGACAGCGTCAGCGCTTTGGAGAGGGTGAGCACGGCGGCGTCGTCCTTGGCCTGCGGCAGCGGCGTGTAGTAGGGATGGGTGCGGATGCTCGAGACGCCCGCCACCTGCGTCGTGGAGGACGGTCCGCTCACGTTCGAGTCTCCCGCTACGACCGTGACGGCACTCGGCGGCCGCTTGACCGTCGTGCCCTCGGCGTCCACGCAGTGCGCAGCGGTGAGGATGTGGGTGGCATCGAGAATGGATCCGCCACAGGCCGCCACCAGGTGGTTTCCGTTTTCTTCGAATTTCGTTTGGATGTAGACCTGCCAGGGGAGCTGGCTGATCGACGATTCCTGGCCACCGACGATGTACGGCACCAGCGTGCCTTCGGTCAGACCGGCCGACCGGGCCGATGGCGGTCGCACTGCAGCCGAACAGACTGCCAGCCCGACGGTCACCGCGAGCAGCGTGGCGAGGCGCCCCATGGACGCTGACGGCAGATTGCTCATGGCAGGCGTGTTTGCGGCAACGCTGCGCTCTCAGGGGGTGCACTGGACACGTGATGCCTTCAACACATCTGACCATCGGTCGGAGCCCCCGCGTACCTGAACATCGCCGGGCGCTCCCCGTTATTCGGCCAGCGGCCCCGACAGCGCCGCGGCGAGCCGGCGCACGGCCTCCTCAGCCTCCTCGTGACCGATCGTCAGCGGGGGCAGCAGCCGCAGGGTGGTCGGCCCCGTCGCGTTCACGATCAGGCGCTGCTGCAGAAGCGCCGCGCTCGCCACCGCCGGCGCAGGCACGTCGAGCTCGCAGGCCAGCATCAGCCCCCGTCCACGCACTGAGAGAACATGGGGCAGCGGCTCGAGCGCTTCCATCAGCTGCTCGCCGAGCTCGCGCACGGCAGCCAGCAGCTCCTCATCGTCGGTGACCTCGAGGGCAGCCAACGCGGCTCTCGCTATCACCGGGCCTCCCGCGAAGGTCGAGCCGTGGTCGCCCGGCCGAAAGCCGTCAGCCAGTCGCTCGCCGGTGATGAGCGCACCGATGGGCAGGCCTCCGCCAAGCGCCTTGGCGACCGTCATCGCGTCGGGCTCGACGCCGACCTGCTCGTAGGCCCACAGGGTGCCCGTGCGGCCCATGCCGCACTGCACCTCGTCGAACACGAGTGCCGCGCCGTGGGCGTCGCAGGCCTCGCGCGCGGTCTGGAGCAGCTCCTCGGAGAGCACGTGCACCCCGCTCTCGCCCTGGATCGGCTCCAACAGCACCGCGGCGGTGTGCCCGTCCACGGCTTCCCTCAGCGCGTCCGGCTCGGCCGCCACCGCACGAAAGCCGGGAACCAGCGGAGCGAACGGCGCCTGCTTGGCCTCCTGCGGGGTGGCCGACAGGGCACCGTAGGTGCGACCGTGAAAGGCCCCGAGCACGACCACCACGTCGCCGCCGGGGCGGACCTTGCGCGTGAGCTTGATCGCCGCCTCGCTGGCCTCCGCGCCCGAGTTGCAGAAGTACACCTTGCCGCCCAGGCTCGACGCGGACAGGCGCTCGGCCAGGCGCATGGCCGGCTCGGTGTAGAACAGGTTGCTCGTGTGCATCAGCCGCCCGACCTGCTCGCGCACCGCGTCGACCACGCGTGGGTGGCAATGACCCAGGTTGGTCACCGAGATCCCGCACAGAAAGTCGAGGTACTCGTTGCCCTCCGCATCCCACAGGCGCGCGCCCTCGCCCCGGACGAACTCGACCGGAAAGCGCGCGTAGGAGCCCATGACGCTCTTCCGCTCGAGCTCCTGGAGCTCTGCAAGGGTCACGGGGTGACCTCGATCTTGGTGCCGATCCCGGTGTCGGTGAAGAGCTCCAGGAGCAGTGAATGGGCGATCCGCCCGTCGAGGATATGGGCGGCGCTCACGCCCGCGTGGATCGCCTCCACGCAGGCTTCCAGCTTGGGACGCATCCCGCCCTGCAGTCCCGGCAGGGCCTCCTGCACCTCATCGACCGTGGTCTGCCCGATGAGGCTGTCGGGATCGGCTGGATCGCGCAGCCATCCGGGCACGTCGGTGAGGAACACCATCTTGTAGGCGCCGATCGCGCCCGCCACCGCACCCGCTGCCTCGTCGGCGTTGACGTTGTATGAACGCCCATCCCGGTCCGCGCCGACCGAGGCGATCACGGGAATGTAGTCGCTTGAAACGTGCTCGATCACGCCGACGTTGACCCGCTCGATGCGCCCGACGAAGCCGATGTCCTCACCGGCCGGCCCGACCCGGCGTCCCACGCGGAACAGGGAGCCGTCGTCACCGCAGAGACCGACCGCCGCCTGGCCGTGGCGGCTCAGGCGCAGCACGATCTCCTTGTTCACCTTCCCGACGAGCACCATCTTGGCCACCTCGACCGTGTCCTCGTCAGATACCCGCAGACCGCCGACGAACTCCACCGGCAGGCCGAGACGCTCCATGTAGGCCGTGATCTCCGGACCGCCCCCGTGGACGACGATCGGATTCAGCCCGACGTACTTCAGCAGCACGACATCGCGCGCGAACTCCTCGCGCAGGCGCGGATCCTCCATCGCGGCCCCGCCGTACTTGATGACGACCGTCTTTGAGTGGAACTCCCGAATGTACGGAAGCGCCTCCAGCAGCGTGCCTACATCGTGCATCCGCGTGTCCTCACGTTGTGTACTCGGCGTTGATCGTGACGTACCGGTGTGAGAGATCGGAGAAGAAGACCTCGGTTTCGGCGCCCTCCCCCGGGAGGGTGACCTCGTACTCGATCTCCGCAGCAGCCACCGCCTGGGCGAGCGCCTTCTCGTCGTAGTCGATGGCGGCGCTGGCCGAACACACGGCGGTACCCTCGATCGAGAGGTCCACCGCCTGCGGCTGGGGCGTCTGATCGCGCCCGCCCTGCCCGCCCAGCGCCGCGCCCACGGCCTGGATGATCCGCCCCCAGTTCGGGTCGGCGCCGTGGAGCGCCGTTTTGACGAGCGGCGAGTCGGCCACGGCGCGCGCGACCGCCTCCACGCCGTCGGCGTCTCCCCCGCGCACGAGCACGCGCGCTATCCGTCGCGCGCCCTCTCCGTCGGCGACCATCATGATCGCCAGCTGGCGCAGCAGCGCGTCGAGTGCCTCGCCGAAGCGCAGCTCATCCTCGCTCTCCGCAGCGATGGTCACGCCGCTCGCGCCCGAGCACATCAGGATCGCGGTGTCGTTCGTCGAAAGCTGGCCATCCACCGAGGCGCGGTCGAAGGAGCGCTTCACGCACACCCCCAGCAGCAGCTCCGCCGTCTCGGCCGCCAGCGCCGCGTCGGTCTCGACGAAGCACAGCATCGTGGCGAACCGCGGCGAGATCATCCCCGCGCCCTTGCACTGGGCGCTCAGCCGAACCGGGCCGGCGTCGAGCTCGAGCTCGAGGCTCGCCCGCTTCTCGGACGCGTCTGTGGTCTGGATCGCCTGCTGGAAATCCCCGTCGCCGTCGGCGCGCAACTGCGGCCTTGCAGCGAGGATGCCCTTCACCATCGCATCCACGGGGAGGTGATGGCTGATGCCACCGGTGGAGGCGAGCGCCACCTCGGCGGGATCCACTCCCACCGCGGCGGCCGCGGCGCCCTGTGTCTTGGCCGCATCGTCCAGGCCGCGGGCGCCGGTTGCGGCGTTCGCGCACCCGGAGTTGGCGAGCACCACGCGCAGGCCCTCCAGCCGACAGCGCTCGCGGGTCACGAGCACGGGCGCCGCCGGCGTGCCCGTTGCCGTGAAGCGGGCGGCGCTGACCGGGCGCTCGGCGTCACACACGAGAAGGCCCAGGTCGGGATTGCCGCTGGGCTTGATGCCGCAGGCCACCCCGGCGGCCCGGAAGCCGAAGGGAAGCCCGGCGTCTGCACCGAGATCGCGCACATGCGGGGGCGCGGGCACCCAGCGGGAGTGAAAGAACGGCTGCGGAGGGCCCCCTTTCGGACCCTCGGGAGGAGCCCCGCCGCTCGGCGTGAGATCGGCACCGCTCACAGGAGCCCCTCGGTCTCGGGAAATCCGAACATGAGGTTCAGGTTCTGGACGGCCTGGGAGGACGTTCCCTTCCACAGGTTGTCGATCGCCGAGAATACGAGCACCTTCCCGGTGTGCTCATCGCAGGCGGCGAAGATCCGGCAGAAGTTGGTCTCGCGCACCTCGAGCACGCCCGGCGGCGCGTCGACCACCTCGACGAACGGCTCGTTCGCGTAGGCGTTCGCGAACAGCTCCCGCAGCTCCTCGGCCGCGACCGGGCGGGTGGGCGTCACGTAGCAGCTGGCCAGCTCGCCCTGATCGAGGGGGACGAGGTGCGCCTGGAACTGCACCGCCAGCCTGGCCGGGGTGCCGCTCGCGCGGGGCTTTGCGCTGTGCGTGCTCCAGCCTTCCGGGATGTGGGCCGCAATGAGGGCGAGCTGCTCCTCGATCTCCGGTGTATGCCGGTGGGCGGCGACGTTGTAGGGAACGATGTTCTCGCCCGCCATGGACAGGTGCGTCGTCTCATCGAACACCCGCCCGGCCCCCGAGATCCCCTGCTTGGCGTCGATCACCAGATCGGCGATCAGTCCCTGGCGGGCAAGCGGCGCGAGACCGAGCACGGACGCCGTCGGGTAGCAGCCCGGGTTGGCCACGATGTTCGCGCTCGAGATCCGCTGGCGGTGCAGCTCGGTCAGCCCGTACACCGCCTCCTCGAGCAGGTCCGCGCGCGGGTGGGGGCCGTACCAGTGCTCGTACGTGGCCTGGGATGACAGCCGGAAGTCCGCGCTCAGATCGACCACGCGGGCGCCGCGCTCACGCAGCGCGCCCACGGTGGGGGCGGCGGCGGCATGCGGGTAGGCGACCACGGCAGCGTCGATCCGGCCCAGCCCGTCCAGGTCCAGCTGCTCGATCGTCATGCCCACGCGGTAGCGCGGGTAGAGATCGTCGAGGCGCCTTCCCACCTCGGAGCGGCCGGTGACGGCCGTGAGCTGAAAGCGCGGATGGCGCCAGAGCAGATGCGCTGCCAGCGCACCGGCAAAGCCAGTGGCCCCGGCGACGATCACCCGTGGCGCGTCCTTCACATACGTCTGCACCGCGGCGCGCCGCTCGGCGCCGGCGGCGTCCGCCGAGCTCGACTCAGCCACGCAGCTCACCCCCGAGGCCTTCGAGCGCCGCAAGGATGCGCTTGCGCACCGGAGCGATGTCCTCGTCGGTGAGCGTGCGCTCGGAGGAGCGGAAGGACAGGGCCAGAGCCAGCGAGCGCCTGCCCTCACCGACCTGCTCGCCCGTGTATACGTCGAACACACTCACGTCGTCGAGCACCTCTCCCGCTGCCCGGCGCACCACATCCAGAGCGTCGGCCGCAGAGATCACATCGGGCACCGTCACCGCGATATCCCGGCGCAGAGGCGGGACCGCCGGGAACGACCGGAAGGAGACGACCTCCGGGGAGAGGAGCGCCACCTTCCCCAGATCCACGGCGAACACCGCGGTGCGCTCGAGATCCCAGGCACCGGCCACCAGCGGGTGCACCTCACCCACAAATCCGAGCATCTGTGGGCCGGCGAGCACCGCCGCGCTGCGACCCGGATGAAGGAACGGCCAGACCTTGGACTCTGTCGAGAAGTCCACGTGCAGCTTGCCAAGGAGCGCGCCGAGCAGCGCCTTCGCCGCGAAGAAGTCCGCCTCGCCGGTGCTTCCGCGCCACGAGCGGGGCGCGAGAGAGCCGCTCAGAAGGACGCCCAGGCCGTGGTGCTCGTCAGCGAGGGGTCCGTCCGCAGAGGCACGGTAGACGGTGCCCGACTCGAAGATCGCCACGTCGGGGCCGTTGCGGGAGACGTTGTGGCGCGCGGCCTCCAGAAGCGAGCCCAGGAGCGTGGGGCGCATGATCGACTGGGCCTCCGAGAGGGGATTGAGAAGGCGCACGACCTGACGCATGGGATGCTCGGGCCCGAGCAGCAGGCGGTCGAGCAGGCCCGGGTCTGTGAAGCTCCAGCCGACGACCTCATACAGGCCGCGCCCGACCATCGCGTCCTCTGCCGCCCTGCGCACCCGCTGGGTGTGGTCGAGCCGGCCCGCCGCACCACGGCGCGCGGGCAGGGTGGCAGGCAGGCGATCAACGCCGTCGATACGCGCGACCTCCTCGATCAGGTCCACCTCGCGCGTGACGTCCTCGCGCCGCAGCGGGGGAACCGTCACCTCCAGGCCATCGGCGGTCGGCTCGGTCTGGAAGTCGAGGGCCTCCAGGATCTCCGCCTGGCGCTTCACGGCAACCGGCACGCCCAGGATCGACCGCACGCGGGACTCGCGCAGTCCGATCACGCACGGCGGGCTGGGGGTCCAGGCCTCGTCGACGGTCCCCGGCGAGACCCGCGCGCCGGACAGCTCGAGCATCAGGGTGGTCGCCACGGCCTGGGCGTGGAAGCACTGCTCGGGCTGAAGGCCCTTCTCGAACCGGCCCGAGGCCTCGCTGCGCAGGCCCAGGCTCCAGGAGGCGCGATGGATGTTGGGCCCGCTCCAGGTGGCGACCTCGAGCAGCACGCGCGCGGTGTCCGCCTGCACCTCCGAGCGCGCCCCGCCCATCAGGCCGGCGATCGAGGTCGGGCCCTCGGCGTCTTCGATCAGGACCATCTCGCCGTCGAGCGTACGCGTGTGGCCGTCGAGCGTCTCCACCTGCTCGCCGTCCTTCGCGCGGCGCACGGTCAACCGCCCGCCGGCGACGCGATCGAGGTCGAACGCGTGCAGCGGCTGGCCGGTCAGCAGCATCGTGTAGTTGGTGATGTCGACCACGTTGTTGATCGGCCGCTGCCCGGCTGCCATCAGCCGCGCCTTCAGCCATGGCGGGGACTGTCTGATGACGACGTTCTCGAACACGCGCGCGGTGAAGCGCCGGCAGAACTCGGGACACTCGACCGTCACCACGGCGCCGTCCAGCGGACCCTCGGACCCGGGGTCGTCCTGCCAGGGCGGCGCGGACAGCGCTGCCCCCGTGGCGGCATGCAGCTCGCGTGCCACCCCGTACACGCCGAGGCAGTCCGGCCGATTCGGGGTTATCTCCAGCTCGAGCACCTCGGTGGCGATCGGAAGCACGTCGGCCAGGGGCGTACCGGGGGCGAACTCGGCGTCGACGGTGAAGTCGTCGAGCACGAGGATCCCCTCGCCACCGGTCCCGATCTGAAGCTCTGACTCGGCGAGGATCATGCCTTCGGAGAGCACGCCCCGAAGCTTCGCGTTCTTCAGCTTGGTCCCGTCCGGCATGACCGCGCCGGGACGGGCCACGGCCACCGTCTGACCCTCCGCCACGTTCGGAGCGCCGCAGACGATGCTGGCCGGCCCGTCTTCGGTGACCGCTCCCAGATCCACCGTGCACAGCTTCAGCCGGTCGGCGTCCGGATGGGGCCCGACCTCCAGCACGCGTCCCACCACGAAGTTCTCGACCGCTCCGACCCCATGATGGTGGATCGCCTCGACCTTGGTCCCGGTCATCGTCAGGCGCTCCTCGACCCCGTTGACGTCGAGATCGGGATCGCAGTATTCCCGCAGCCAGCTCAGTGGCACCCTCATCGGAACTGCTCCAGGAAGCGCAAATCATTTTCGAAGTAGAGCCGCAGGTCGGGGATGCCGTGCTTGAGCATCGCGATCCGCTCGACCCCCATGCCCCACGCGAACCCCTGCACCTTCTCGGGGTCGTATCCCGGCGCGTTGTGCTCGGTCGTCGGCACATGTGAGTAGACGTTCGGATCGACCTCCCCAGCTCCCAGCACCTCGAGCCAGCCCTCACCCTTGCACAGGTAGCAGCGCGCGCCGTCCCTGAGGAATCCCTTTCCATCGCAGTGAAAACAGGAGACATCCACCTCCACGCTCGGCTCGGTGAACGGGAAGAAGTGGGGACGCAGCCTGACATCGCGCTGATCGCCGAAGGCCGCCCGCGCGAACACCAGGAGGGTGCCCTTCAGGTCCGCCATGGTGATGTCCTCATCGACCGCCAGTCCCTCGATCTGATGGAACTGGGGCGTGTGCGTGGCATCTGAGTCAGGCCGGTACACGCGACCGGGGATGACGACATACAGCGGCGGCGGATGGGCCTCCATCGCCCGCACCTGCATGGGCGACGTGTGTGTCCGCAGCAGGAGCTCCTCGCCGGCGCCCTTCAACCCGCCCTCCGCGGACGGCCCGCCGCCGGCGTCGGGCGGGCTCCCGTTCGTTTCCGGCGAGGCCACGTAGAAGGTGTCAGTGCGTGCGCGCGCCGGGTGGGTGGGGCTGTGGTTGAGTGCGTCGAAGTTGTAGTGAACCGTCTCGATCTCGGGGCCCTCCATAACGGTGAAGCCGAGCCCGAGAAAGATGTCTTCCAGCTCGCGCCGGGTGGCGCTGAGCACGTGCAGCGCACCGATCGGCTGCGGCGGGGCGCCCGGCAGCGTCACGTCGAGGAGATCCGCCTCAAGGCGGCTCTGAAGCTCCCCGGCGCTGAGCTGAGCGGCGCGCGCATCGATCATCTGCTGAAGGACCTGGCGGGCCTCGTTGGCCGCCTTGCCGACCTGCTCGCGCTGGGCGGGCTCGAGCTCTGAGACCCCTCGCAGGATCTGCGGCAGCTCGGCCTTGCGACCGAGGTAGCGCACGCGCAGCTCCTCGAGCGCCTCGCTGGTGGGCGCCGAGGCGATCTCCCCGTCCGCCTGCGCTCGCAGGGCTTCGATCCGCTCGATCATGACGCCCGGACCCTAGATGACCGCGGGGCGTCCGCGGCGCGACGGGTCATCTCATATAGCGCCACCGTCGCCGCCATCGCGGCATTCAGTGACTCCGTGGCGATCGGGATCCGCGCCACCCGCTCGCACGCCGCCACCACGGCCGGCGGCAGGCCCTCGCGCTCGGCGCCGACGAGCAGCGTCACCGGGCCGGGCGGGACGCCGTCGTCCGCCGGCGCGCGCAGCGCCTCCGCAGCGTCGGCGACCAGGGCGATGCGCTGACCGGGCAGCTCGCCCACCTCCCTCACGCGCGCCAGTCCCACCGCGAAGATCGCGCCCATGCTCGCGCGCACGGCCTTGGGAGAGTGTGGATCCGCGCAGCCGGGGCCGAACGCGACGCAGCCGGCGCCGAATGCCTGCGCACCGCGCAGCACCGTGCCCACGTTCCCCGGATCTCCCACCCCATGCAGGTACACGCAGAGGGGTCCGGCGGGCACACCCCAGCTCTGCTCGTAGACGCCGATCACGCGCGTGCCCGAGCCGAGCGTGGAGACGGCGGCGAGCGCGGCGGGCTCGACGTCGTGAAAGCCCTCGTCGCCGAGCGTCGAGCCGGCGATGCGGTACCCGTCGAGGGCGGGGCGGCCAGCGCTCGCCGCGGCGGCGATCAGGTCCTCACCCTCGGCCAGGAAGGTGCCTGAGCGTTCCCGCTCGCGCCTGTTCTTGAGCCGGCGAACCGCCTTCAGGCGGGGATTGTGGGAGGAGACGATGTGGGCCATGGAAGTGGTGGTGGGGTTGTGGAGTTGGTGGTGGGTTGTGGAGTTGAATTGCGATGTGGGATCGATCTCACTGCTGGGGGCACAAAAAAGGGCGCCGTCCTTGATCAGGAGCGACGCCCGGGAGGCTGTTCGAGTCGATTGCCGGTGTCAGGCAGCCGACGCCTCGCGGGCGACCTCGGCGAAACGTCGAAATGTGTCGGCGTCGCGGACGGCGATGTCCGCGAGCACCTTGCGGTCGAGCTCTACGCCGGCCAGCGACAGGCCGTGCATGAACTGTGAATAGCTCATCCCGTTGATCCGCGCGGCGGCGTTGATGCGCGTGATCCACAGCCGCCGGAAGTCGCGCTTGCGGTTGCGCCTGTCGCGATAGGCGTAGGCGTCCGCCTTCATCAGCGCCTCCTTGGCGCGCTTGTAGTTCGAGTGCGCCTCGCCGCGGAACCCCTTGGTGAGCTCGAGCGTCGCGCGACGCTTCTTGCGCGCGTGGACCGAGCGCTTGACCCTGGTCATTTGCCCACCCCCAGCATCCGCTTGATCCGGGGCACGTCATGGTCTGAGACGATCGCCGGCCTACCCAGCGCACGCTTGCGTTTCGGCGACTTCTTCTCGAGGATGTGGCTCGTGAAGGGGTGCCGAGCCCTCACCTTGCCGGTGCCGGTTACCTTGAAGCGCTTCTTGGCGCCGGAGTGGGTCTTCATCTTGGGCATGATCGCGAACGGACGATTATGACACGGCCGTGCCGGCCGAGGTGCTTCCACCGTCCTCGCGGGGCGCCTCCGCCACTTCGCCCTGCACGCTCTCGCCGCTGTCATCCGCGCTCTGCACGCTCTCGCTGCCGCCGTCCTTGCTCTGCGAGCTCTCGCCGTTGGCGCCCTCGCGTTGCGCCTCCCCGCCGGCGCCGGCCACTGGGGCCCCACCGGCCGGAGACTCGATCGCAGCAGAGGCCACGTCGCCCATGTGAGCGCCGTCGCGAACCTCCCCGTTGGAGACCTCGCCTACGTCGACCCGACCGGCGAGAACCGCTTTCGACGGGGCCATCATCATCGTCATGTTGCGCCCTTCCTGCAGGGGGCGCTGCTCGACGACCCCGAGCTCGGACAGCTCTTCGGCCAGCCGGTCGAGGATCGCGGTGCCGCGCTCAGGATGGGTCACCTCGCGTCCGCGGAACATGATCGTGACCTTGACCTTGTCCTTGTGACGAAGAAAGCGCTCGACATGATGCTTCTTGGTGTCGTAGTCGTGCTGGGCGATCTTGGGGCGGAACTTGATCTCGCGAATGGTGATCTGCTGCTGGTGCTTGCGCGCCTGCTTCACCTTCTGGGCCTGCTCGTACTTGTACTTGGAGTAGTCCAGCACGCGGCACACCGGCGGGCGCGCCTCGGGCGCGACCTCGACGAGATCCAGGTCGCGCTCCTGGGCGAAGCTGAGCGCATCAGGCGTCTTGAGCACGCCGATCTGGTTGCCCTCGTCGTCGATCAAGCGGACCTCGGGGACGCGAATGCGCTCGTTGATCCTCGTTGTATCCCGCTCAGGCGGGCGCCGGTCGAACCTGCGGGGAACCGGCACTATTGCTCGCAGCCGCGCGTCAAACGGATGTTATGGGTGGCGCTCTGAGGATTTGCGGGGCTTCAACGCCGTCTAGTATAGCTCCCGGAGCAACCGCTCGCTGAAGTCCTTCAACGGGACGCTTCCCGTGTCCCCGGCCCGGTGCTCGCGCACGGACACCGTCCCGTCGCCCTCCTCGCGATCACCGACCACGAGCATGAAGGGGATCTTGCGCAGCTCGGCCTCACGGATCTTGCGTCCCACAGACTCGCTGCGATCGTCCAGATGCACGCGCGCGCCGTCGGCACGCAGCTCATCCCTCACCTTCGTCGCGTACGCGTTGAAGCGATCCGACACGGGCAGCACGATCGCCTGCACCGGCGTCAGCCACAGCGGCAGCTCCCCCGCGTAGTGCTCGAGCATGATCCCGATGAACCGCTCATAGGATCCGAACAGCGCGCGGTGGATCATCACCGGCCGGTGTTCCTGGTTGTCGGCGCCGGTGTAGCTCAGCTCGAACCGCTCGGGCATCGAGTAGTCGAGCTGCACCGTCCCGAGCTGCCAGGAACGTCCGAGCGAGTCGGTCATGTGCATGTCGACCTTCGGCCCATAGAACGCGCCATCGCCCGGGTTCAGCTCATAGCTGAGTCCCTGCTCGTCCAGTGCGCTCATCAAGTTGCCCTCGGCCCGGTCCCACATCTCGTCTGTTCCGATCCGCCGCTCCGGGCGAGTCGAGAGCTCGAGGCGCACGTCGAAGTCGAACAGCTTGTAGGTGGCGAACGCCATCTCAAGACAGCCCTTCACCTCCTCGTGAACCTGCTCCTCGGTGCAGAAGATGTGGCCGTCGTCCTGGGCGAAATGCCTGACCCGCAGGAGCCCGTGCAGCACCCCCGAGGCCTCGTTGCGGTGGAGCAGCCCGGGCTCTGAGTAGCGCACGGGCAGATCCCTGTAGGAGTGCCGCTGCATCGAGAAGAGCTGACAGTGACCCGGGCAGTTCATCGGCTTGACCCCCATCTCGCGATCCTCGGCGGTGAGCCTGAACATGTGCTCTTTGTACTTGTCCCAATGCCCGGAGGTCTTCCACAGCTCGGCGTCGTAGATGAGGGGGGTCTTCACCTCTGTGTAGCCGCGCTTCTCGCCCATCTCGCGCGACACTCCGACGAGCGCATTCCACACGCCCGTGCCGGCGGGCAGCCAGAACGCGGCGCCCGGCGAGACCTCGGAGAACGCGAACAGGCCGAGCTCGCGCCCGAGCTTGCGGTGGTCACGCGCCTTGGCCTGCTCGATCCGCTCCAGATGCTCGCTCAGATCGGCCTTCGAGAAGAAGGCCGTGCCGTAGATGCGCGTGAGCATCGTCCTCGCCGAATCCCCGCGCCAGTAGGCACCCGCGACCGACTGGAGCTTGAGCGCGCCCACGCTCTTCGTGCTGGGGGCGTGAGGACCCCGACAGAGGTCGGTGAACTGTCCGTTCGTGTACAGCGAAACGGTCTGGAGCGGATGAGCGGGGTCCGCGCTTGCGATCAGGTCGTCGATCAGCTCGACCTTGTAGTCCTGGCGCTCCGCCAGGAAGCGCTCGCGTGCCTCGGCCACGGGCACCTCGGCCCGTTCGAACGCCTCCGCCGCCTTGACGTGCGCGCGCATCCGCTCTTCGATCGAGGGGAGGTCCGTCTCGGAGACAGCCGTCCCGTCCGGGAACTCGAAGTCGTAGTAGAAGCCGTCGGCGATCGGCGGGCCGATCGAGATCTTGACGCCGTCATACAGCTCCAGCACGGCGGCCGCGAGCACGTGTGCGGCGTCGTGGCGTATCAGCTCGAGCGCCTTCTCACCGCTCTTGTCCGTGAGAATCGCCACCCTCGCCCCGTCGGGCAGCGTTCGCGAGAGATCGAGCACCTGCGGGGTCTCGCCGGTCTCCGGGTGGTTGACCTCGATGGCCAATGCCGCCCGCGCGAGTCCTGGACCGATCGCTGCAGCGGCGTCCGCGCCCGTCGCGCCGTCATCCAGCTCGAGGCGCCTTTCCGTCGGGAAGTGTGACCGTGACCGACATCTGAGCGCTGCAGGCTACCCTCCCTGCGCACGCGGTCTCGGCCACGCCCCCGACACGGTCAGACGATCTGCCAGAGGGCGTCGCTGCCGACGGCGCTCCGCCGCACCTCGCCGGCGCCGGCCAGCTCGATCAGCGCGCCCTCCGCGGCGAGACGGTCCGGCTCCTCGTTGTTGTGCGCCATGATCGCGGCTACCTCCTGGGTGGCGAGACCGTATGGGAAGCTCCTGAGCGCCTGCAGCGGCTCCTCCGGGGGCGCCCTGCGCTCGAGCTTGGGGTCGAGATTGGCGATCAGCACGTCGTAGGCCTCGATCTTCTGAAAGCCGCCGGCCTCCAGACGCCCGCCCGTGCTGCTCTCGAACGCCAGCGAGGGCGCCGAATAGCGCACCGGCCCATCGGTCTGGCGGGCCTTGCCCTGGAAGTCCGTCGGCCCGCCCTCGGCGGTGCGCGTCTCCCGCTTGTCGGCCTCGTAGGCCGCGACCGTGGCCTCATCGTCGATCGCCGCGACGACCGCCTTCACATCCAGGCCAGCGAACTCGCTCGAGCGCGCGTGCGATGTCATCGTCCTCGTCGAGCAGGAGCGTCGTCGTGAACCAGCCCAGCTGCAGCGCGCGGAACACCTCCCGCTCGCGTTGCCCGTCCAGCAGGCGGGTTGCGACGATCGCCCGGCACGCCCGCCCGGTGGCCGCGACGCGCGCACGGGGCTCGGACAGGAACGGCATGCCGTAGCGACGGAAGCGCATGTTGCCGACGGCCACGCGCGTCGGCGTGTAGCCGTTTCGCACGTAGCGCTCGGGGTCGTCGGCCAAGCCGATCGTCACGAGCCGCCAGGCCAGCTGCTCGCCGTAGCGCCACTCGAGCACGGCGAGCTGAGGGCTCGCCGAGTAGGCCCAGGGGCAGCCCGGATCGCTGAAATGGGTTACCGAGATCGCTGGCGTGTTCTCAATCTAGCCCCTCGCTCGCGCCCGCCGGCCGCGCGACAAGCCGACTTGTGTCAACGCTTGCGACTGCCGATATGTCATGCCGTATGGCCAGAATGCACGCGCTCGCCCTGTTCGCGGTCCTCGCCCTTCTGCTCGCAGGCTGTGGCTCCTCGGCCTCACCGCCCCCGGCCTACGTGGCCGCCGGTGAGGCCGTCTGCAGCGAACAGACGGCGCGCCTGAACCGGCTTGTTCGGCCCACCACGCCTGAACAGGCGGTGTCGTATCTACCGCAGGTGCTGGCGATCATGCACCGCGGGACGGCTGGGCTGGCAGCGCTCGATCCACCCGCCGGGAAGCGCACCGAGCTGGCTGCCGCCCTGGCCGGCGCAGACCAGCTGGCCGCCAATCTGCATGGCTTCTTGCACCGGCTGCAGACGGGACTGGTCGAAGTCGGCTCGTTTCCGCGCCTTCAGGTGCAGAGCGCCACGCTGAGAACGCAGATAGATGGCCATCTTCGCCAAGCCGGCCTCAGCGGGTGCGCGGAGTAGCGGTGCGCCGGCGCCACAGCAGCCAGGAGAAGGTGCGAACTCCCGCCGACGGAAGGGGCATGAAGCTCAAGCCTGGCGCCGAGGAAGCGAAGACTGTTCAATGAGGGGGCTCGCGCTGATCGGAGTCGTGCTGTCGCTGCTGCTGGGCGCGATCGCCGTCGACGTGACGAGAGACAGCGTGGGCGCTCGGCGCGACGAGCAGGACCGCATGCTGCAGGGGGCGGTGAACGGCGAGACCGCGCTGCTCGCCGAGGGAGAGCACCAGACCACGACGGCCCTTTCCCTGATGCTGGTCAATCCCGCCGTACGGGACCTGCTGCGTGGCCGGCCAACCTCGCCCGGAGCCCGTCGTGGAGATCTGGCCAACTCCGTGCTGGCCCTCACGGCGCTCCAGCGCTCCGCGTTCGTCCCGGTGTCGGCAGTGTGCCTGGATGACGGCGCGGGTCGCGAGCTGGCCTGCGGCCCCACGGAACGCCCGGCCCACTTTCCGCCGAGACTGGGCCGGCAGTTTGCCGCGCTTGCCGAAAACTCGGCCGTGGGAGCCATCAGCGGGGCGTTCCTTTCGCCCGTGAGCAAACGATTCTCGGTCGCGTTCCTGGCGCCGTTCCGCACGGGTGGGCGGCTGCTCGGTGTCGTGCATCTCGACATCAGCATCGTCGACACGCGCAGGGCGAGCCTGATCGCCAACAGCACCCCGGGCGTCCGCGTGCAGCTGGCCAGCTACGGCAGGGGCAAGCTGTGGCTCAACAGGGCGTCGAGCCCGCGGGCCGCGGGAGGCCTCCGACCGCCTGCGCCGTTGTCGGTGGGCGTGTTCCCGATCGGGTCGCACCCGCAATCCGCCCTCTCAGAAGCCCATCGCGCGATGGTCGCCGCGCTGCCGCTGAGGATCGGCGCCTCGCACCAGCACGTGGCCGTGATCGCGACCGCGCTCGGCTCCAACCCCGGCTTCCTCAACGCCTGGAGCCCGGGCATGCTGGCGGTGCTTTCGCTCGCGCTGCTGACGCTGATCGGCTCGATCGTGGCGCTCGCGGTGTCCAGCCGCCGGGTCCGGCGCGAGCTGTCGAGCGACGCGCTCACCGGCCTGCACAACCGACGCGCCCTGATGGAAGACCTGCCGCGGGTATGCCGCCGCGCAAGCGAGGAGGAGCCCGCGTTCCTGTGGTTCTTCGACCTCAACGGCTTCAAGCGCTACAACGACTCGTTCGGGCATGTCGCCGGGGACGCGCTGCTGGCACGGCTGGGAGGCCGCCTGCGTGAGGCGATCGCCTCCAGCGGGACCGCCTACCGGCTTGGCGGTGATGAGTTCTGCGTGCTGATCACCACGCCGACGAGCGACCCGCACGCCGTCTTCCTGCAGGCGCGGGAGGCGCTGGCAGAACAGGGCGGGGCCTTCACCGTGACCGCTTCGGCCGGGGCCGTCGAGATTCCACGCGAAGCCAGCGAGCCGACCCAGGCCCTGCGACTGGCCGATCAGCACATGTACCGGGAGAAGATGGGCAACCAGCAGGGCGCAGCTGAGCTCATCACGTCCGTTCTGCACGCCGCGCTCGCCCAGCGCCACCCCGAACTCGGCGGGCATTCCGACGACGTTGCCGGCGACGTCGAGATGCTCGCCCGGACGGTCGGACTGGACGAGGCCACGATCGAGGAGATCGTGAAGGCCGGCGACCTCCACGACGTGGGGAAGCTCGGCATTCCCGACGAGATCATCACCAAGCCGGGCCCGCTGAGCGAGGAGGAGTGGGCGTTCATGAAGCAGCACACGGTCATGGGCGAGCAGATCATCGCGGCCGCGGGTCCCTACCTCGAGCGGATCGGCCCTCTCGTGCGTGCCAGCCACGAGCGGTGGGACGGGATGGGCTATCCCGATGGCCTCGCGGGCACGGAGATCCCGCTGGGCGCACGCATCGTCGCGATCTGCGACTCGTTCCGGGCGATGATGGACGAGCGCGTCTACAAGCCGGCGATGTCGCTCAGCGAGGCCCTGGCCGAGCTGCGACGCTGCGCCGGCACCCAGTTTGACCCGGCGCTCGTGGAGGTGTTCTGCCGGTTGGTCGCTCAGCGCACCGAGCCCGAGCGGCTCAACAGCGCGGCGGGCTAGCGTCGTGCTTCAGGCCGCGGCGCCGGCAAGTTGCGGGTTGCGTCGCTCCGAGGCGCGCACGAACGCCTCGGCCACATCGGCGTCGAACTGGGTACCGGCGCAGCGCAACAGCTCGTCGCAGGCGTCCGCGTGCGTGCGCGCCAGACGGTATGGGCGGTCGCTGGTCATCGCCACGTAGGCGTCCGTCACAGCGAGGATCCGCGCCTCAAGCGCAATTTCGCCGCCGCTCAGGCCACGGGGGTAACCACTGCCGTCGGGGCGCTCGCGGTGGCAGAGGATCCACTCCCTGATGTCGTCGAAGCTCGGATCGCCCAGCAGGGCGGCCCCGAGTTCCGGCTGGCGGTAGACCTCGACCCACTCCTCCTCGGTGAGCGGACCCTGCTTGTTCAGGATCTCGGGCCTGATCTGATCGCGCCCGACTCCGCATACCAGTGCCGCGAAACGGACCCTGGCCACCTGACTCTCGTCCAGGCACAGCTCTCGGGCCGTCAGCTCCGCCAGATGGCCGGCGAAGCAGCGCGCACTGGGCACGTAGTCGATGCGTTCCAGTTCCGCCCGCTCGGCCCCGCATTCATCGCATACGAGCACCAGTCGCAGCTGACCGGCCTCTCGCAGGAAGCGCGCCTCGCCGCTGTGCAGCGCGGAGTGATCGCAGGCCATGCCCACCTATCGGCCACGCGAGGGCCGAGCCCGCCAAAACGCTCGGAATATGGACCTATGCCCAATCTCCCGCACTCGATCGCGGGCGCGGGCGGTGCGCCTACCCTCTACTCGTACCCGAACAGCGTGTAGTTCTTGAGCGCCGTGCTGAGCGCTGCTTCCGCGGCGTAGATCTCGGTCAGCGCCGACGTGTATTCGGAGGCACCTCCGGTCGTGACCGCGGCGCCAAGCGCCGCGTAGGCTGCGCGCGCGCGCACTAGGGATTCCGACAGAGCCAGCTGCGCACGTTTCGCGGCGGGCGGGGATCGCACATGAGACAGCGAATCAGCCGCGGCGGCCAACCCGGCGGCGAGACGCGTGGCGATGGTCGAGGCCGTGCCCCGCGACACTCCGCCGCGCAGTTCGGCCCGCCGCGTGCGGAGCAGTTCGTTGACCCTCGCCACGACCACGCTGATCTGGCGCCCGTAGCTCAGCCTGGGGGTCAGGGACTCATAGGTCCGCACTTCGACCTGCGGCCTGCCCGTCGCGATGGTGAGCGTGCCGGCCAGCTGTTCACACGCCCGCAGGTAGCGTGCGAACCCAGGTGAGGCGTAGCAGGCGATGACAGTAGTGCTGGTGGTGGAGACCGGGATCACGTACAGGGTGAGCGCCAGGGGAGAGCCCGTGAGGCTCGCACCCGAGTATCGATAGGCCTGGGTGTTCAGCAGGTCCACCACCTCGGCGTTGCGGAGCTGGCGCACCTTTGCGAGCAGCTGAGGCGGAAGAGGGGTCGCTTCGCCGCCCGGAAGCTGCCCGGCGATCAGGCCGGCGTGGGCGCCATCGCCGTGTGGAGCCAGGACGAGCGACTGAGTGCTCGCAAGACCCGGAATCGCGGGGGCCCGCGATGCCTGCCGCCAGCCCGAGGCGAAGGCATAGTTGACGACCATGGCGGCGTTCGAGGCTTCGCGCGTGCTTTCCACCGGTGCGGCGCTCGAGCGACCGTGCCCGTCCAGGTAGCCGACGATCGCCACGGTGAGGAGGACCAGCACCGCGACGATCTGCTTTTCCTGGCTTGTGCGGCTGCGCATCGCTCAACCCGAGCTGTCAAACGAGCCGCCTTCACCGCTGGGGGAACCCCCGTGTGGTTTAGCGACAGGCGCTGAAGGCTGAGGCGCTTTCACGGGCGCGGGCGTGACCGCGGGCGTCGTCGACGTCGGACTCGACGACGCAGGCGAAGTACCCGTCGGCGTCACCGGGGATGTCGCCGTTTCGGGTGTGGAAGCAGACGCGCCGCCGACGGACGTCGACTTGGCCGGGGCTTGTGTTCTGGGTGCTTCGCCGGCGACGAGGGTCGGGATTGGGGGAGCGGCCACCAGGCCCTGCGGGATCCCTGCGCGAACGAACACGGCGGGGAGCTTCTGCGGGTCATAGGCCTGGGGGAGGGTGTGCGAGGAGCGTGTCACGCGTCCGATCTCGAAGAAGGCGGCGAACACAGCGAACACGGCGAACACGCACGCAACGGCGATGAGCGACCGCCGGAGATCCATGCGCACTGGCCTTCCCCGTCCACGGCTCCCCAACTCCTTCATGCGAATCCGCACCGTGCTCATGACGACGGGCACACCAGTGGCTTGCCTCCAGCCGGGCCCAGGCACATATCGACCCGCCGGGGCAACCTGCCGCGGCGGACGACGAAGCGGGTGTACTTTCCGATCTCGCCGGGCTTGGAGATACGGATCTCGAGCACCACGCCGTCCCGCAGACGGCGCTCGAACCTTCGAAATTCAACGATCACAGCGCCCGCCTTCCTCTTGCTGAACAGCGCGACCCGGCTCTCCGACTTCGCGGGGCAACCATGCCCCCTGCAGCTCACCGTCACCCGAGCCCCGGCGGGCGCCTGTGCGCTGAGCAGGCTGAGGCGCACGCCGGAGCTGGTCTCAGAGCCTGCGATCCGCACGATCGGGAAGGGCTGCATGAGGATCAATGGCGACGACCTCACCGGGATCGTCTGGGTCGCGACGCTCGAGAGGCCGTAGCCGTCGGTGACGCGCAGCTGCACGACGTGAGCTCCGGGAGTGGAGAACGACGTGGTGAGCACGGGCTTGCCCACGCGGAAGGGGCCGCTGCTCGTGAGCGCCCAGGCGAACGAGGTGATCGGGCTGAAGGCATCGGTTGAGCTTGACACCAAAGTGACGTTTTCGCCAGTCCTGGGCAGGGCGGGAAACCACTTGAAAGACGCTGCCGGCGGTATCCCCGAGCCGCCCCCCGACGGGTTGACCGTGAACGTCACGGGGGCGCTCGCGCCGATGTTGCCGGCCGTGTCGGATTGCTGTGCGCGAGCGGTGTAGGTGCCGGGGCTCAGGCCTCCGAACGTGCCCGCCCAGGTGCCTTGCGATTCGTTGACCGTGAGCGCCTCGAGGGGAGCCTGGGTTCCGATCGTGGACCCTGCGAACAGGAGCACGGACACGGTCGGCAGGTCGCCTGGGGCGGTGCCCGCCGATCCTTCGAGGAGCTGTGACCCGGTGCTGGTCGAGCTGCCGTTGCCCGGAAAGGTGAGCGTCACCGCCGGAGGCGTCGTGTCCACCGTGAACGTCACCTGTGCAGTCCCGCCTTCTTCTTCTTCCACCACCGCGGTGTAGGTGCCGTCGGGAAGGGCGGCGGGGAGGAACTGCCACAGCTGACTGGGAAATTCCATCGGCTCCGTTTTTTCGACCTTCGTGCCTTCGCGGCTCGTTCCGCTGAAGATCGTGAGCGTCTCGTCCTCGCCTTCCGACCCGACCACCCCGCTGAACGTGGGCGTCGGGTTGTTGATCGCGCTGCCGGCGAGCGGAGTCAGAATGGTGGGCGAGTGCGCGGCGGCGACGCCGACCGAGCCGACGCTCACGGCGATGAGCGACAGCACGACCGACAGGAGCAGCCCTCGTGCGAGCCGGCCGTGCAGGTTCGCGGTCCGATGGCGCAGCGTCCCGCACGGCCCCGCACCCGGTTTGCGCGCGCTCGCCTGCCGCCCGGCAGTCGTCATGAGGGGCACGCGATCGGCTTGGCCCCCGTCGGGCCAAGGCATGTGTCCACTCGCAGGGGCAGCCTGCCGCGGCGAACGGTGAAGCTCGTGTACTTGCCGATCTCACCCGCTTTGGAGACCCGGATCTGCAGGACGACACCGGCCCGCAGGGAGCGCTCGAAGCGCTTGAATTCGATCGGAGCGACACGGAGCTTGCCCGTCGCTGCCACCTTGCTCTGAGCTCTGGGGCAGCCACGGCCCCTGCAGGCCACCGCGATCCGAGCCCCGGCCGCGGCCTGGACCCTCAGCAAGCGGATTCTGACGCCGGAGGCGGTGTCGGTGCTGGCGATGCGCACAACCGGGAAGGGCTGCATCAATGCCAGCTGCGATGAGGCGATCGGGATCGTCTCGGTGGCCACGCTGGAGAGACCGTTTGCGTCGGTGACCCGCAGGCGCACCACGTGGTTGCCGGCCGTGGAGAACGTCGTCGTGATCACCTGGCCGCCCGCCGCGAACGGTCCACGGCCGGTGAGATCCCATGCAAAGCCCGTAATCGGGTTCATGGCATCGGTCGAGCTCGACGCCAGCGAGACAGGTTCCCTGACATGGGGAGCGGCGGGGAACCACGTGAACGACGCCACGGGCCCCGGCGGCGTCTGCGAGTTCGTGTTGGCTGAGCCCGGTCCAGTAACCACGAAGGTGGCCGCTTCGCTGAGGCCGATGTTTCCGGCTTCATCGGACTGCTCCGCCCGGGCGGTGTAGGTGCCGGGGCTCAGCCCGCCGAAGGTTGCGGACCAGCCTCCTGCGGAGGCGCTGACGACGATGCTCTGCACAGGCGCCTGGCCCGCCGCGATCGTCGAGCCCGAGAACAGCTTCACCGTCACGCCCGAGCGGTCGCCTTCCTCGGTCCCAGCGGAACCCCTCACCAGCTGTGATCCGCTGTTGGTCGTCGTGCCGCTGGCCGGCGTGGTCAGCGTGACACGTGGCGGGATCGTGTCGACCGTGAAGGTGAACGGGAGCGTGCGGGCGGGATCTCCTTTTTTGACCGTTTCCTGCGTGGCAATCGCCGTGTACTGCCCATCTGCCAGGGCGGGGCTCGCGCCGGCGGATGTCCACCTGGAGCTGCCCGCGGGGGCAATGGCGGTGGAGACCGGCGACCCGCTGACGGTGGCTCCAGCGTAGATGTTGACGACCACCGTGCTTTCTTCGTTCGTGGTGCCGGTGAAGGTGGGCGAGGAGGTATCGGACCACAACGCAGGGGTGCTCATGGTCAACTTCGGCGCGGCCGTGTCGACTTCGAAGGTCACCGGTGCGCTCGTACCGGCGGGGTTTCCGAGCGAGCTGGGTTGGGTGGCGATGGCCGTGTAGGTGTGTTTGGTCGATTTCGAGAGCAGGCTCGCAGGGCCAGACGTCCAGCTGCCGCCGGTGCCCGCCGCCGTGACCGTCGCGACGACCGGGCCGCTAGGCGTCGAACCGGAGTAGATGGTTACCGTGACGAGCGTGTTGTCGGTCGCGGTGCCCGTGAAGGACGGGGTCGTGTTGTTGGCCGGCGATTCCGGTTGGTTGAGCGTGACCGTGGGCGGGGTCGTATCCACGGTGAACGTGACGGGCGCGCTGACACCGGCGGGGTTTCCCAGCGAGCTTTCCTGGGTGGCGACCGCCGTGTACGTGTTCTTCCCGCTCGACAGGCCCGGGCTCACTTGGCCGGAGGTCCAAGCGCCGCCGTTGCCTGCTGCGGTCGCGGTCGAGACGATTGGGCCCGTTGCGGTGCTACCGGCGTAGATCTGGACCGTCACCGACGTTTTATCGCTCGCGGTGCCGCTGAAGGACGGCGTCGTGTTGTTGGACGCAGACGCCGGCGCGGTCAACGTGACCCTGGGCGAGGCCGTTTCCACGACAAACGTCACCGGTGCGCTGACGCCGGCGGGGTTGCCCGCCGAGCTCGTCTGGGTCGCGGTGGCTGTGTACACCCCGCTCGCAAGCGCCGGACTCGCGTCGGCTGAGGTCCAGTTGCCGGCGGTGGGAGATGCCGTCGCCGTGGCGAGGACCGTCCCGGTCGCGGTCGGTCCCGCGTAGATGGCGACGGTGACCGCAGTAGTGTCGCTGGCCGTGCCCGTGAAGGACGGTGTCGTGTCGTTCGACGGTGATTTCGGGGCACTCAACGTCACTTTGGGCGAGGCGGTCTCGACGATGAACGTCACCGGAGCGCTGACGCCGGCCGGGTTGCCGAATGAGCTCGGTTGAGTGGCGATCGCCGTGTACTGTCCGCTCGACAGGGCGTGATTCGCAGGGCCGGAGGCCCAGGCGCCGCCGGTACCGGCGGCGGTCGCTTCGGCGACGACCGCTCCTTTGGCAGCCGGGCCAGCGTAGATCTGGATTGCGACCGTCGTGCCTTCGCTCGCCGTCCCGGTGAAGGTGGGCGTCGTGTTGTTGGACGGCGATTTGGGCGAGGTCAGCGTGACGGTGGGCGCGCTCGTGTTGACGGTGAACGTCACGGGCGAGCTCGTGCCGGTCGGGTTGCCCAGCGAGCTGGGCTGGCTGGCGACCGCCGTGTATTCACCGTTCGCCAGAGCCGGACTCGCGGGACCGGACGTCCACGCTGCGCCGGTGCCGGCTGCGGTCGCTTCGGCGACGGTCGAGCCTTTTGCGGTGGCCCCCGAGTAGATCTTGACCGTGACGGTGGTGGTATCGCTCGCGGTGCCGGTGAAGGACGGCGTCGTGTTGTTGGATCGCACCGCGGGCGAGGTCAACGTGACTTTGGGGGCGGCCGTTTCCACCGTGAACGTCACTTCAACGCTCCGGCCATCGGGGTTTCCGAGGGGGCTTTCCTGTGTGGCGACGGCCGAGTACACCCCGCTGGGCAGCGCCGGGCTCGCTTTGCCCGAGGTCCAGGTTCCTCCGGTTCCGGTGGCTTCGGCGGTCGATACGGGAGAGCCTTTTGCCGGAGCTCCTGCGTAGATGTGAACCTTGACCTTGGTGGTGGCGCTCGCCGTGCCCGTGAAGGTCGGCGCGGTGTTGTTGGACGGCGACAGCGGCTGGTTTCAACGTGACCGTGGGCGAGCTCGTGTCCACGATGAACGTCACGGGTGCGCTCACGCCCGGGGGGTTTCCGAGCAGCGAGCTTTCCTGGATGGCTACGGCCGTGTATTGCCCGCTCGAGAGGGCTGGACTCGCCGGGCCGGAGGTCCAAGCGCCGCCCGTGCGGGTGGCCGCCGCCGTCGAGACGATCGGTCCTTCGGCTTTGGCGCCTGAGTAGACCTGGACGGTCACCGGAGTCGTGTCGCTGGCCGTCCCGGTGAAGGACGGCGTCGTGTCCTTCGACGGTGACGCGGGTTTGCTCAACGTGACCGTGGGCGCCGCCGTGTTGACGATGAACGTGACCGGTGCACTCACGCCGGCGGGGTTGCCCACCGAGCTGAGCTGGGTTGCAACCGCCGTGTATTCCCCGTCGGGGAGGGCTGGACCCGCGGGGCCGGAGGTCCAACCTCCCCCGGTCCCCGTCGCCGTGGCCGTCGCGACTGCCGAGCCTTTCACTGTGGATCCGCCATAGATCTGGACGGTGACCGTGGTGGTGTCGCTCGCGAAGCCCGTGAAGGTCGGCGTCGTATGGTTCGAAGGTGATTCCGGTTTGCTCAATGTGACCGTGGGGGAGGCCGTTTCGACCGTGAACGTGACCGCTTTGCTCGCGCCGGCGGGGTTGCCGAGGGAGCTTTCCTGAGTGGCTACTGCGGTGTACTGCCCGCTCGACAGTGCCGGGCTGGCTTTGCCCGAGGTCCAGCCGCCGCCGCTGCCCGACGCCGTGGCTTTCGAGACAGGCGAGCCCCCAGCCGTGGCTCCAGCGTAGATCTGGACGGTGACGGCGGTCGTGTCGCTCGCTGTGCCGCTGAAGGACGGCCTCGTGTTGTTGGAGGGCGACAGCGGCTGGTTCAACGTGACCGTGGGCGGGGCCGTGTTGACGGTGAAGGTCACCGCGTTGCTCACGCCGGCGGGGTTGCCGAAGATCGAGCTTTCCTGCGTGGCGATCGCCGTATATTCACCGCTGGCCAGGGGCGGCCCCACCGGCGCGGAGGTCCAGTTGCCGCCGGTGTGCGTGGCCGTTGCGGTCACGACGATCGGCCCTTCGGCTTTGGCTCCGGAGTAGACCTGGACGGTCACCGGAGTCGTGTCGTCGGCAGTCCCGGTGAAGGACGGGGTCGTGTCGTTGGAGGGCGACGACGGTTTGCTCAACGTGACCGTGGGTGCCGCCGTGTTGACCGCGAACGTGACCGCTTTGCTCACTCCGGCGGGGTTGCCCACCGAGCTGGGCTGGGTCGCAACCGCGGTGTATTCCCCGCTCACCAGGGCCGGGCTTGCAGGGCCGGAGCTCCAGCCCCCTGCGGTGCCCGTCGCGGAGGCCGTCGCGACGGGCGAGCCTTTGACCGTTGCTCCGGCGTAGATCTGGACGGTGACCGCTGTGATGTCGCTCGCGGTCCCGGTGAACGACGGAGTGGTGTTGTTGGACGGCGACGCCGGCTGGTTCAGCGCGACGCTGGGCGACGCGGTTTCCACCTTGAATGTCACTTCAACGCTCCGGCCATCGGGGTTTCCGAGGGGGCTTTCCTGTGTGGCGACGGCCGAGTACACCCCGCTGGGCAGCGCCGGGCTCGCTTTGCCCGAGGTCCAGGTTCCTCCGGTTCCGGTGGCTTCGGCGGTCGATACGGGAGAGCCTTTTGCCGGAGCTCCTGCGTAGATGTGAACCTTGACCTTGGTGGTGGCGCTCGCCGTGCCCGTGAAGGTCGGCGCGGTGTTGTTGGACGGCGACAGCGGGGGGTTTAACGTGACCGTGGGCGAGCTGCGTGTCCACGATGAACGTCACGGGTGCGCTCACGCCCGGGGGGTTTCCGAGGATCGAGCTTTCCTGTGTGGCGATCGCCGTATATTCACCGCTGGCCAAAGGCGGGCTCACCGGCGCCGCGGTCCATTTGCCGCCGGTGTGCGTGGCCGTGGCCGTCACGACGATCGACCCTTCGGCCTGGGCGCCTGAGTAGACCTGGACGGTCACCGGAGTCGTGTCACTGGCCGTCCCGGTGAAGGACGGCGTCGTGTCGTTGGACGGTGACGCGGGTTTGCTCAACGTGACCGTGGGCGCCGCCGTGTTGACGATGAACGTGACCGGTGCACTCACGCCGGCGGGGTTGCCCACCGAGCTGAGCTGGGTTGCAACCGCCGTGTATTCCCCGTCGGGGAGGGCTGGACCCGCGGGGCCGGAGGTCCAACCTCCCCCGGTCCCCGTCGCCGTGGCCGTCGCGACTGCCGAGCCTTTCACTGTGGATCCGCCATAGATCTGGACGGTGACCGTGGTGGTGTCGCTCGCGGTCCCGGTGAATGACGGCGTCGTGTCGTTGGACGGTGATGCGGGCTGGTTCAGCGTAACCGTGGGCGACGATGTTTCGACGGTGAAGGTGACCGCGTTGCTCACGCCGGTGGGGTTGCCGAGGGAGCTTTCCTGGGTGGCGATCGCGGTGTACTGCCCGCTTTCAAGGCCGGGGCTCGCAGGTCCAGAGGCCCAGCTTCCTCCGTTGCCCGACGCGGTGGCCGTCGCCACGACCGAGCCTTTGACGGTGGCTCCGGCGTAGATCTCGACAGTGACCGCGGTGGTGTCGTTGGCCGTGCCGCTGAACGACGGTGTCGTGTCGTTGGAGGGCGACAGCGGCTGGCTCAACGTCACCGCAGGCGGGGCCGTGTTGACGGTGAAGGTGACTTCAGCGCTGGTACCCACTTCCGAGGCGAGGTTCGCCTGTGTCGCCTGCGCTGTGTAGGTGCCGTCGGTGAGATGTTCCGGCACGAGTTCCCAGGTGCCACCGAACGAGAGCATCGACGTGGTCATCGTCTGCACCTTCGGGCCTGCGGTGCTCGGGCCGCTGTAGATCGTGAGCGTGAGTTCGCCGCCCCCTTCTTCGGCGACGCCGCCGAAGGAGGGCGTCGGGTTGCTCGTGACGCTCCCGCCGCTCGGACTCGTGATCGTGACCGTCGGCGGTTCGGCCAGAGCGTTGGCCACGGGAGCAGCGACGACCGCGACGAGCGCAACCGCAGCAATCTGCAAGAGCCTTCCTCCGGTGCTCCTCATAACGCCTCGCTCGCAGTCCCGAATCCCTTATTGACCAAGCCCCGATAAGCGGGCAGTTGGCTGTGCATCCCTTTCGGCCGACGCGTATGGTATTCGCCCGCTCATCGTGATGACTCCACACCCCCTTGCACCGGACCGGCGCTCGCAGGCGGGAGCGCCCGGATGAGACCGGATGCCCGCGAGATCGCCAGCGCGCTGCCGGTCAATGAGACACCGCCCCGACCGACCTCGCCCGCTGAAGCGCGGCGCGCGGCCGCTGTACGAGGGCGGATCGGAGCGGGTCTCCTACAGCAGGCTGCGGCTCAGTCGCTGGACTCGTACTTGAACGAGATTGCCAGCCGGACGCGATAGTTCTTGATCGCTCCGTTCTCGATCGCCACATCCTGCCTGATGACCTCCGCGATGCGCAGGTCGCGCACGGTCTTGGCCGCGGTCTCCACCGCGCTCCTCGCGGCGGCCTCCCAGGACTCAGTGCTCACGCCGATCACTTCAGTGACTCGATAGACCCCATCAGCCATCACGACCATCCTCTCCTCGACATTGAAGCCCATGACCACGGGCTGCCGGCATGGGCGATGCTGGCTCGAAACTACCGCTAACGCTCCCCGCGCGTCAGCCGGTTGGTCGATCCCGGCGATGGGATGAACCGCTCGTCGCTTACGAGGTCTCCTGAGGCGTCCGGCCCGGCCTGCTACCCCACGAATTTCCTTACGCTGGTGATCGTGAATTCGCTCGATTTCGTGGCGCCGGCGGGAACGAGGATGGTTGCGATGGGCACCCACCCTTTGGGCGGGTGCGGTCCGGGCCCTTCCACCGCTATCGGGGGAACCGGTTCCGTGGCTTCCACCCCTACGTTGTATTCGTAGTTGATCCTCCGCGGCGTCACGAACGCTTTGACTTCGGCCGTCGCGCCCGCATGGGTCACAGTCGCCGCCTTGCTCATCTGGATCGTTTTCGCAGCGATGTTCACACCTTCGATCACGGTGCCGGTATTCGGGACGCCCCCGCCCGTGAGTTCGCCTCCGACCAAGATTTCGGTGAAGCTGGACACTTCCTTCAGTTCCTTCGAGCCTTCCGTGGTCGTCGCTTTGAACGCAACGAAACGTCCGGGCGGATCGGATTCCTGGTCGTGTTCCCCTTCGGATTCTCCCACCCAGATGATGTCGATACGGGGCTTGGAGCCGCCCGGGGCAGGCTTCCATTCGTGCGTGTTGTGGAAGTAGGCAAGTCCGTTGCTCAGGCGGAACAGTCCACCCGACGCGGCAATTCTTGTTTCTTCGCCCGCTTTGCCCACGGCGGTGACGACCCCATCTGTTGCCACGGTGCTCGACGCATCCCCGATACCTTGGATGTTGCTCGTGCGCAGCACCACACCCGAAGGCAGATTTGTGCCCGGGCCGGCCGGCCCTTCCGCGCCCGTTGAACCCTTCGCGCCGGTTTGACCGCTTGGTCCGGTCGGGCCCGTTGGTCCGGTTGCACCGCTCACCCCGGAGGTACCGGTTGCTCCTGTCGCACCGGTCGCACCGGTTGCCCCCGTCACGCCGGCAGCGCCGTCCGTTCCGGCAGCGCCCGTTTCGCCCGTGAAGCCCCGAGGTCCGGTCGCGCCGGTTGCGCCGGTCCTGCCGGTTGCCCCGGTCACGCCGGTTGCCCCCGTCACGCCGACAGCGCCTTCCGCTCCGGTTTCGCCCGTTTCGCCCCTGACGCCACGAGGTCCGGTCGCTCCAGTCGCTCCCGTCGCACCGTCGATCCCTTTGCCGCCTTCTTCACCCGTCGCCCCCGTCGCACCGTTGGCCCCGTCCGCCCCCTGTTCACCGGTCGCCCCGGTCGCTCCCGTCGCCCCGTTGGCCCCATTCGTCCCATCTTCACCGCTGGCTCCTGTTGCCCCATCGGCGCCCTGTCCCCCGGTCGCTCCGGTCACCCCTGTCGTGCCTCTTTCGCCGCTGGCTCCCTTCGCCCCAGTCGCTCCGGTCGCCCCCTGCGGCCCGGTCGCCCCCTGGACTCCGGTGGCGCCCGTCGCTCCCTTCAGACAGGTCAGGATGGACGCGTAGGTGAAGGAGACGCTGTTGCTGTGGTCGAACGAGACGGTGCCCACGCCGCTGCCGGTGGTCTGTACGAACAGAGGAACGACCGCAGTGGCCTTCGTGGCGCTGATAAGCGTGGCCGTGGTTTCCACCGAGTTGGGACTACCGGCCTGCACGGCTGGGTCTGCCCATTGCGCCGTCGAGACCCCCGTGAAAGCGGTCCCGGTGAACGTGACTTCAGTTCCGGGGCATCCGAACGTTGGGGATACGGATGTCAGATGCGCCGCCGACGCAGCCTGGGCGCTGCCGAGGAGCAGGAACAGGCCGACGACGCCTACGAGGAGGCCCGGGCGCACGACTCGCCCGCAATCTCCTCGCGCGCGCGCTCACGCCCCGTGGGGCCTCGAACCCTCCCATCGATAACCTCCGTGTCGCCCTTCACCGCCGGCTCAAACGCCGCCGCGGAAAGTGAATTCAATCACGCCGTCCCGCTCCGAGCAACCCGCTACGGCGCGGCGAGCGCCGGGTTGACTCTCACACGGGGCGCGGCGAGCGCCGGTTGACTCTCACATGGCGTCAGACCGAGCAGGGACGCGACTGGCGATCCGTGCCCACTTCGGTGATCCCGGCCGATGTGATCTTGATTCGCGTCGGGACATTGCCGCGCTCGAGCAGCTTGCGGAGCACGGACTCGCCCTTGGACTCGATTCCCGACCGGAGCGGCTCCGCGCAGGTCTCGGCCTTCAGTGAGCGCGCGATTTGGACGTACACGTGCTGTTCGGCCCGGCCGTGTTGGACCTTCCAGCGGTACATGTCGCCTACGACGGGAGCGCGGATGGGAGTGGGCCCGCCGATGATCTCGGGATCGCCAGCCATGTGATCAGGATGAACGATCGCCCGCAGAGCGAGGGAGGGCCCGCTGGCCAGCATCTTTCCAGCGGCTTTGGACATCTGCAAAGCGAACACACTCGGGTTCCGAACCGGTCACGCTGTGCCCACGGACTTCCCCGGCGTCCTCGCAGCGGCGATACTGCGCTCGATGACGACGCTGTCGAACGTCAGAGCGCTGGAGGCGGTGCTCACCAGACCCCATGGCCTGCTGGAGGCACCACGCTTCGGCAAGCAGGATGAGGTCATCTACAGCGACGTGATCGCCGGCGGCGTATGGGGGTGCTCGGACGGCGGCGTGATCCGCGAGGTCCTGCCCAGGCGCCGGGGTATCGGAGGCATCGTCGCCCACGCCGACGGCGGCTGGGTGATCAGCGGCCGCAGTGTGATCCACCTTCTGCCCGACGGCGAGCAGCGCGAGATCCTGTCGGGCGAGGAGGTGTGCGGCTTCAACGACCTCGGCGCCGCGCGCCGACGGTGCTCTGCTCGCCGGTGTGCTGCGCTACCGGCCCCTCGCCGGAGAGAGCCCGCGTCCGGGCCAGCTGCTGGCGGTCGGCCGCGACGGCTCCGTCGAGATCCTGACCGAGGACGTCATCTGGCCAAACGGCATCGGCCTCTCACCGGACGGGCACACGATCTATCTGAGCGACTACGCGCAGGGAGTGGTTCTCGCGATACCGCTCGAGGGCGGGCCGGCGCGCGAGTTCTGCAGCTCGCCGGCGGGGTCGGCGGACGGCCTGGCAGTCGATGTGGAGGGAGCCGTCTGGATCGCTCTCGGCGAGGGCGGGGGGATAGCGCGATTCCGGGCCGATGGCGAGCTCGACGAGGTCGTGGACCTGCCGAGCAACTTCGTCTCGAGCCTCTCCTTCGGCGGCGCCGACATGCGCGATGTGCTGATCACCACAGCCGACAACGAAGTCCATCCAGAGCTGGGCGGCACGCTGTTTCGGGCGCGCAGCGAGGTCGCCGGGCTGGCAATGACGCCGGTCGTGGTCTGAGCTCGACGCCGGGATGCCTGCCATGCGAGGGTCACCGCTACTCAGTCCGAAGCCGGAGCGGATCGGGCGGCCACCGGGCATGCCCGCCCCGGACAGGGCCCCGGATCGACTCGCCGCGGGCACGCCGGAGCCGCTGCGCAGCGAGCTCATCGCCCTGCTCGGGGAGGATCGCGTGCTCACGAGGGCGATCGACCTGATCCGGTACGCCTCGGACGCCAGTCCGTATCGACGGTTTCCGTCGGCCATCGTGATGGCTCACGACGCCGCCGACGTCGCAAGGGTCCTCGACTACGCGCGCCGGACCGCTCACGCGGTGAACTTTCGTGGCGGCGGCACGAGCCTCAACGGGCAGGCCCAGACCGACGAGATCATGATCGACGTGAGGCGCTGGTGGTCGGGCGTCAAGCTCGAGGACGGCGGCCGGCGCGTGCGGCTGAAGGCGGGCACGCTCGTGGGCACGGCCAACAGGTTTCTCGAACGCCATGGATTCACCCTCGGCCCCGACCCCGCGAGCAAAAACATCGCGACCATCGGTGGCGTGATCGCAAACAACTCGGGTGGGATGCGCTGCGGCGTCACCTGGGATTCCTACTCGACCGTCGAGTCGATGACGCTGGTGCTCGCCTCGGGCGTCCTGATCGACACGGCCGCGCCGGACGCCGAGGCTCGGTTCGCCGCCGAGGAGCCCGAGCTCGCCGCCGGCCTTCTCGAGCTGCGCGAGGAGCTCCTTGCCGATCGTGCCCTCGCCGAGCGTGTCGCCAGGAAGTACGAGATCAAGAACGTGACCGGCTACCGGCTGTGCGCGTTCCTGGACGCAGACACGCCGCTTGAGATCTTCCGCCGGCTGGTTGTCGGCTCTGAGGGCACGCTCGCGTTCATCGCCGAGGCGGTGCTGCGGAGCCGGCCCGAGCCGCGCTACAAGACGCTCGCCTGGCTTCACTTCAAGAGCATCGACGACGCTGTCGCTCGCGTGCCCGAACTCGTCGAGGCGGGCGCCCGCGCGACCGAGTTGATGGTCGCCGCGGCGCTGATCGTCTCCGCCTACCAGGCACCGGGCGCTCCCGAGTACTGGAAGGAGCTCCCGCCCGACTCGGCCGCCCTGATCGTCGAGTTCGGGGGCGAGGACGCGCAACAGCTCGACCTTCACGAGCGCCGGGCACTGGATCTGCTCGACGGGGCCGACCTGCTCCACCCGATCGACTTCACCCGTGACGAGGACGCGATCAACCACACATGGGAGGTGCGTGAGGGGCTGTTTGGGCTGGTCGGCCGGCTGCGCCCGCTCGGTACGCGCACTGATCATCGAGGACGTGTGCGTGCGCCCAGAGCGAATCGCCGAGTGCGCCGGCGATCTGCAGGAGCTCCTGGGCAAGCATGAGTTCCTCGTGGGCGTAGCCGGCCACGCCTCGGCCGGAAACCTCCACTTCCAGCTGACGCCGGACTTCTCGAAGCCCGCCGACCTCGAGCGCTACCACGAGTTCATGGAGGAGCTGGTCGAGCTGATCGTCGGCAAGTACGACGGCTCGCTGAAGTCCGAGCACGGCACCGGATTGAACATGGCACCGTACGTGGAACGCGAGTGGGGTGAGAAGGCGACGGCGATGATGTGGCGGGTCAAGGAGCTCGCGGATCCGCACGGGGTGCTCAACCCCGGCGTCGTGCTCAACCGGGATCCCGGCATCCACCTCAAGCATCTGAAGACCCAGCCCGAGATCGAGGAGGTCGCGGCGCACTGCGTCGAGTGCGGCTTCTGCGAGCCGGTCTGCCCGAGTCGCAACACCACGACGACGCCTCGCCAGCGGATCGTGATCCGTCGCGAGATGGCTCGCCAGGAGGAGGGCTCGCCCGTGTATGAGGCGCTGATGGCCGACTACGAGCACGACGCCATCCAGACCTGCGCCGCCGACGGAACATGCCGCAGCGTGTGCCCGGTCGCGATCGATACCGGGCAGATGATGAAGGAGTTCCGACGGCGTGAGCGCACGGACCGCGAAGAGGCGGTGGCCCTTGCACTCGCCAAGCGCTATCGGACCGTTGAGCAGGCGGCTCGCCTGGGACTCGACGCGGCGCGTGCCGCGGACCGGGTGATCGGCGATCGGCGGCTCGCCGCGGTGTCCGAGCGAATCAGGCGGCACGTGAATCATGACCTCGTCCCCACGCTGCCCGCGAGCATGCCCGCGGCGGCACCCGCATCCCTGCCGAGGACCGAGCGCCTGGGAGCCGTGGCCGTCTACCTCCCGGCCTGTATCAACCGCATCTTCGGGAACGGCCCGGGGAGCGAGCGACACCCATCCCTGCCCGAGGCGCTCGTGGAGGTCTCCTCCCGCGCGGGACTGCCGCTGTGGATTCCGCTCGACGTGGCGGGCCATTGCTGCGCGACACCGTGGAGCTCGAAGGGCTATCGCCGCGGTCAGGACCACATGGCCGCCAAGACCGCTGCTGCACTGTGGCGCTGGAGCGAAGGGGGCGCTCTGCCCGTCGTGATCGACGCCACCTCCTGCGCTCACGGCCTGCTGGAGGACGTCGCTCCCCGTCTCGATGACGCCGACCGCGAGCGCTTCGCGCGGATCGAGGTGCTCGACTCGATCGCGTGGGCTCACGATCACCTGCTGCCACGGCTGAAGCCCAAGCGCAGGGTGGCATCCGCCGCGATCCATCCGACGTGCTCCGCCGGCCATCTCGGCCTCGGCGGAAAGCTCGAGGCGATCGCGCGGGAGCTGGCAGACGAGGTGCTGGTGCCCGTCGGAACGACCTGCTGCGGGATGGCGGGCGATCGTGGGCTGCTGCACCCGGAGCTGCCGGCCTCGGCGTTGCGCGACGAGGCCGCCGCCCTGTCCGATCACTCGATCGACGAGTACCTGTCCAGCAACCGCACATGCGAGATCGGCCTCCAGGAGATCACGGGCGCACCGTACGCCTCGTTCATCTTCCTGCTCGAGAAACTCACCCGATGAAACCTGGACGGGCTTGCCTGCAAGGGCCTCCCGGGCTGGAGCAGCGGCAGCTCAGTAGTAGTCGGCAACGGTCATCGACCAGCGCGCCGAGTCCCGGCCACCGGAGACCTCCAGGCGGTAGAGGCCGGCACCGCTGGCGAAGGTGTGCGTGAGAGAGCTGCCTTCTCCCAGTTCGAAGCCACCGAACGTGGAGTCGGTGTGCATGTTGCGCGCCTCGGCGCTCGGCCCCAGGCACACCAGCAGGAGGAGACACGTTCCCTCATAGCCCATGTTGTAGGTGACCTTCCAGCGGCTGCCGAGAATGCGGAAGGGGACCGAGCGGCCGTCGTCGACGCCCGAGAATGTCGTCAGTGCTCGCCACCGCGGCGCCTCGGCGACGCTGAGCGCGATGGTGGAGCCGTGCGGCACGGTCGCGGCCGGCCGAGGGGACTGTCGCATCACCGTATCGGCGGTGGATCCGGGCGCGGCGACAAGCGTCACCCCGTAGCGGAGGCCCTTGTGGGCGAGCGCGCTCTCGGCGGCAGCCGAGGGCCGCCCGACGACATCGGGCACGCTCACCGGAGGTGGTCCCGCGCTGAGCACGACGCGGACAGTCGAACCGTCGCTGATGCGAGTTCCTGCGGCCGGGCTCTGAGCGACGGCGATCCCCGCCGCTGCCCCTGAGTAGCGCGTCGAGAACGCCGGCTGAACGTGCATGCGCCGCGCCCGCGCCTCGACGCCCCCGCGAGGAATCCCACGCAGCTCGGGAACCGTCGTGCGTGCGCCGGCACCGCTCAGCAGGAACACGACCACTGCGCAGACCGCCAGGGCAAACAGCGCCGCCAGCAGCCCGATCCGGCGGCGATATGCGCGCCCGTGACCCCCGCGCCCCGGCCAACGCGGCGGGGGTGGCGTCGGCGTCCTCTCGAGGGCGATCGTGGGGGTCACCACCACCGTCTTGGCTCCCGCGCGGTCGATGGTCACCGCCTCGCTCATGACAGCGGTGGCCGAGGTGGCTTCGGAACCTCCATCCCAGGCCGCTTCGCCATCCTCCGTGGCGTCCTTCGCCGCCGCCGCCGCGAACTCCGCAGAGGAACCCGCCGCATGCAACGCCGCCGCCATCGCGGCGCCATCGCGATAGCGCTCGGCCGGCTCCTTGGCGAGCGCCTTCTCCACCACCTCGCGCAGCGCCCGCGGGACCCGGGCGCCCAGCGGCGGCGGGCGGTCCTGAAGGTGGCGCAGGCCCAGCTCGACCGCCGAGCCGCCCGCGAACGGCGGCTCGCCGGCGAGCATCTCGTGCAGGACGACGCCGGCGCTGTAGACATCCGTCGCCGAGGTCGTCGCGCGGCCACGGGCCTGCTCGGGCGACATGTACCGCGGGGTGCCGGCGACGGTGCCCGTCAGCGCCTGCGAGGTCCCCTCGGCGAAACGGGCGACGCCGAAATCGCCCACCTTCACCCTGCCGCCCGCGGCGAGCAGGACGTTGCCCGGCTTGACGTCGCAGTGAACGACCCCCTGTGCGTGGGCGCTCCCGAGCGCGCGGCAGAGCTGCTCGGCCACGGCAAGCGCCTCGGCGACCGGCAGCGGGCCACGCCGCAGGCGCTCGGCGAGGCTCTCGCCCTCGACGAGCTCGGCAACGTAGTAGGGCCCCTCCTCGGCATGGCCGAAGTCGAAGATCTGCACGATCCCCGGGTCGTTGACGCGTGCCAGCAGCTGTGCCTCGCGCTGGAATCGCTCAACCCACGCCCCGTCCTCGGCCCACCAGGGCTTGATCACCTTCACCGCCACCGTGCGCGCGAGGCGCCTGTCCAGCCCTCGGTAGACCCGGCCGAAGGCACCCTCGCCGATTACGGCGTGGAGCTCATAGCGATCGTCGAGAGCGCGACCGGCGAGATCGGGGGCGGTGAGCATTGGCACAAGTATTCCGTGCTCCTGCACGCAAGGCGCCGACCGCAAGCGGACCACGGCCACGCGCGGACGGTCTCAGGATCCGGACTCGAGCCTCCCGACTGCCGCCTGCATGAAGCCGGACGCGAACGCGTCGCCGACCCCGCCGAGCGGGACGAGCCGGGGCACCGGCATGTTCGCGTCGAGCTCGAGCTCGAGCTGAGTTCCGTCGCGCTCATGCAGGTGCCAGGTCGCGTTGAACGAGGCACCGCTCGATGGCCCGCGGGGCACGTGCCTCAGCTGCACCAGGCCAGGGCGGCGCACCTGCACCGCGAGCAGCAGATCGAGATCCCGGGAGACCGGTCCGTAGGACAGATGCAGCTTCGTTTCCGCCCTGAGCGGAAGCCCGTCCTTGCCGGACTCGACGACCTGCACCTCCCTCACGACATCCGGGTACCAGCTCGGATAGGCCTCGAGGGAGGCGAGGAACGTGAGGCACTCCTCGATCGGCACACCCACGCCGGCCTGCGCGGCTCCAGTCAGGTGCTTCATCTCGCCAAGCGTAGCCAGCCGGGACGGGGAGCGTGGCTCACGCGCGTACATGACGGCCGCCGGTGCGACGGCCCGCTTGATTGGCTTACGGCGCTGTAACGGTGTACGTACCGATGTCGTACGCGTTGGCAGCCGTCACCGTGAAGGCCATGTCGAATCCGAAGCGGCCACTTCCAGCTTGCGGAGCCGCTTCCTCCATGTCGAGCACAGCCGGTCCGGTGACCCCAACCGCCTGGGCGCTGTAGATGCAGAGGTATCCGCGTTCGGCATGTCCCGGACCTGGACAATGCGTGACAGGCGTGCCGGTCGTCGTGACGGCGAAGTTGGTGGACGGGATCCGAGTTGCCAACGGGATGGGGAATGTGACCGAGTCATCGATCTGACCACTGGCGTTGGCATTCGGCGTGATCCGTATTCCGAAATCCCCGCTCTCCGTCTGTCCCGAGGGCAGCGAGGAAAGAGCGGATCGCCCTTCCGGCCCTTCAAGCCCTTCAAGCCCTTCCGGGCCCTCGGATCCTCGGGCTCCCTGGGCTCCTTTGGCCCCTTCGGCTCCTTTGGGTCCCTGCGAACCGGCCGGGCCCGTCGGTCCCGCCGACCCCGCACCGCTCGTGCGACCCTCGAGCTTCCTGAGCACCTTCGGATTGATCTGCCTTGTGGAGTTGATGACGTAGTGCGACGCAGCGAGGCTCGTGCCTCCGAGGGCCACGAACAGGGCGAGCCATGCGATGAGGTTCCCACGGATGGCTATAAGGATCCGACTGCTCATGTCCTGGCGTTTCCTCCGGAGCTCGCCGCCTCGATCGGCGTCCACTCGGGCGAGCATTTGTGGAGCCGATGGAACCACACTGGTGCCGCAGAGCAAACTCATATGGACGAAAAGCCCACGCGGACCTCTCGGCGCGTCCGACGGGCCTGGTATCAAGCTCCAACGCGACTTTGAGGAGGCTCGGTGGGCATGGGACTCAGGCGAAAATCACTTCTCGTTGCAACCGGCGGCCTATCGGGGCTGGTGTTCAAGGAGGAACCGAAGAAGAAACCCAGAGCGAAAGCCGCTGCGAAGGAGATGCGCCCCAAGAGGCGCACGAAAGTCAAACGACCCAAGCCGCAAGCGACGCGACGGCCCACGCCACAAGCAGCACGTCGTCCGAAGCCGAAAGCTGCACGACGGCCCGAGCCGAAAGCTGCGCGACGGCCCATGCCACTGCCAGCGGGCACGTCGAGGGTCGCACAGACAGCCGGGGCAGGCAACGGCACGGCCAATGAACTCGAGCGCCTTGCGAACCTGCACGTACGCGGCGCACTGACAGGTGACGAGTTCGCTGCCGCCAAGGCCAAGATCCTTGGGATGACCCCGGCGCCCCACGCGTCAAGCAGAGGCCCTGCGACGTTCCCGAATGTCGAAGCGAAGGTGGCCGCCGCCCGTCATCTGGCCGAGTTGGCTGCGCACGACGACGGTCCGTCAGTCGCCATCGCGAGCAGCGACTGACCCCGTCTTTTCAGCAGTCGACGCGCAGCGCCGGAAGTCTGTCGGGACTGAGTCCCTCCTCTACGCATGCAAGGTATGCGATGCCGCGATGTATTCCGTCGATCACGAGCAGCGTGCCGTCAAACACGCCTATCCGCATGACCACGTCGGTCGTCCATCTCTTGCTCGCCATGTCGTCCATGAAACGGTCGACTCGCAGGTCGTCTGCGTGGTCCTCGGCCATGTCCAGAGCCTTGCTGCGCTCCCGATAGATCGCCAGCAGCTCGCCCACCGTCTTGTAGCTCCTGTCCATGTAGCCCATGAAGCTGGCGAACAGCGTCGGCGTCCTGGCCAGTTCCGTAGCCGATAGGGGCTCGAGAGCCATACGGGCCATGTTCCCTGGGCGGAATGCGCGCCCATATGGGCTGGCGGCCAAAGATGTTCGCCCCACGTTGTTACATCCGTCGACAGAGCAGGACTGGGCGCGTGCACGAGCGGGGCCACCGCTGCGTCGTAGAAGTTGCCTGCCAAGTCCACGTTCTCCTGCGACATCGCCTATGCCACCGGCCCTGCCGCGTCGAGGACAGCCCCGCTAATACATCGTTGGCCGTGGCTCCCGCCGCTGCGGCTGCTGCTCCTGCGGCTGCGGCTCTGGGTCCGGGCGAACCAGCACCGTGTCGGCGACCGCGATTATCTCGTCCACGGGCAAGTCGGCCCGCGCGGCGTGATCCCTGATCGCCTCAGGGCTGCTCGCCTGGTAGATGCAGACCGTTCCCACCGAGCCGCCATCCTCCTCCAGCACATAGCTACGAATCCAGCGGATATCGTCCGACATCTCCTCGTCGCCAACCTTCCCGGAGCGCTCGGCAGCCGCCTGCAACTCTGCCGGGGACCGCCAGCCGCTGCGGCGGAGAATCACGTAGGTGTTCATCGTGGCCTTTCTGTCGAGATCTTTGTCAGGGCAACTCTAGGCGTAGGACGCCTCCCGCGATCCACCGTACGCTCAGGACCAAGCACGTGCGTCGACCTGACGTGCCGCTGCCGTGCCACGGAAGACCCCATAGCTCTCACAGAGAGCGAAAACCCCCGCGTTGGCAGGGGCTCTCGGCACTCGCCTGTTACGAGCCATACTAGGGCTCGAACACCCGCCCGGGGGTGATCTCAGGTGCTCTTCCCCCTGTTTGTTGCTCTCACGGTCGCTCAGGTGCCCGTAGAAGCGCTCAAGATGTGACCACGGGCTGGCGAGAGCGCAGCAGACCCGTTCCCAGGGCGACCCGAAGAGCCGCGATTCGGCTAGCGTGCGTCGACATGGAACTCAACGATCAGCAGCGCGACGTCCTAGCCGCCGTAAGAGCAGTGGGTCAGACAACGCTCAGCGAGCTTGCGAGAGTCACCGGGTTACCCACGATGACGCTGAAGAAGCTGCTTGGCGAGCTGGAGGTCGCGAAACGCGAGGCAAGTCTCGCGAAACGACGCCCGGACTCCATCGTGCCCGTGGTACACGGTTGACGCGGAATCGTGGCGAGGTCCCATTTGGAGCGCGACGGTGCGCGGCGCGGACCTGCTTGACGCGGAAAGGCCTGACGCACGCTCCCCACGTTCTCCTGCGACATCGCCTACCCCGCCAGAAAGTCGCGGAAGCCCTCTGACATCCCGGTCAACTCCGTCCAACGGCCGGGTGATGGACCGCCCACGCACTCGTACCGGATCTCCACGATGGGCGGCAGGTCAATCGCCTTCCCCACGGCGTTGACGCGGTCGCAGGTTCGCGGACACCGCCTACCCTCGTTCCCGTGCGACGCGTTCGGCGGCAGTGCGGGCCTCGTCGATGTTCGGATAGATCGTGACTCGGACGATCAGGCCATTCGCCCACTCGCTGATGAACGCAACGCGACCTTGCCACTCATCGCCGCTGCCAGCCAGGCGGACGCTTTGGAGGACCACCGCAAGAACGACCCCGCCGCCGAGTTCGAGAAGTTCCTCCGGCTCCATCGCAAACTCCTCGAAAGTGCCGACGACGTCTTCCAGGTTGCGGCGAATCGCCTCTCGGCCCGTGAAGGTTGCCCCCATCCACCCTTCCCAGATGGAATCGGGGCTGAAGTAGCTCATCCCCGCACCAAAGTCGCGGCGGTTCGCAGCGTCAACGGCGCTGCGAGCAAGCTCAGCCAGGTCGGGGGTCGTGGACTCCTCGGGCGTCACAAGGCGAGTATCCATCAATCCGTACAGCAGGCGAGCGCCGGCATTTTGTTCTGCGGCCGCCCATAGCCGTCCTGACACGCCTGCCGCGTGCCTTTGACGTCTTTCGCCATCGGCGAGCCTAGACACGTTGCCGCCGGCTGCATAGGGGTCCCGCTCGGAGTCCCCGCACGCTACGGTCAGAAGCGTCGACCGACGGGGTACGTACCTTTGCCGCGACCATCTGCGGCTTTTCGCGGTTGGATGGCTGGCTTGCGGGGCCGAACCTCGTCGGAATGACCTATCGATGCGCGCACTGTGGGGCGGTGATCGGAGTGCACGAACCGAGCGTCGTTGTCCAATCGCGCGAGATGCGTCCCAGCTCGCACACTGCCCGGCCCGGGTGTTCGCACCTGAGGGCATGGCACTACCACCTCGTCTGCCACGAAGCCTTGCAGAGCGCCCGTCAGCCGCGTGGCGCTGAGCCAAAGCAGCCCGAGCGCGACCATCAGTCAGACCCCGACACGTAGGCCGGGGCATTGAAGGAGAGAGGAGCCACACAATGCCGCACGAATCTCCGTTTCACACAGACAGCCCCGAGTACCCGCCAACGCACCGGAACGTCTATCACGACAACTCTCTATGCGACCACGGCAAGACGATCAAGCAGGAGCATCGCATCGCCGGCCCAGGCGGTCGGCCCCGGTGCGCCCGCTGCAACACCCTGGCCGGTAAGGAGCACCAGCGCCCGGTCCTTCGAGTGATCTCGACGCCATTTCGGGTTGTCGGCAAACTCGTAGGCAAATTCGTGCACCCCAGCGGGTGACCCGGGCGCACCGTAGGGGGGTCTTGCGGACGAGTACCGCGCACTCGACGGCGAGCGCGTCCTCGTGCTATTCCACTTCAGCGCGCGCGGCAAAGCAAGCGGAGTTGAGATCTGGCGACTGCGGACGCAGGAGGCGACCCTTTCACGTCCGCGATCAGAAGGTCACGGGGGTTGCCCGGTATCTCGACCGCGAGCGGGCGCTCACCGACCTCTCCTCACCCCGGACACCGGCACCTGACCTGACCCCTAGTCCGTGAGGCCCGCTGCCCGCAACGCCTCGCCGTGATCGTTGAACACGCGGTTGCGCCAGGACTTGCCCTCGCGATAGTCGATGACTGCCGCGAACGGCGACTCGACCTGAACTCCGCTGCCTTTCCCCCGGCCTTCCAGCGTCCCGAGCAAAAGGACCCGGTCACCCAGGTCGCGAAACTCGTCGGGGACAAGACGTAGCTCCTCCGCGCTCTCCACGTTCTCCTGCGACATCGCCTACTCCTCCAGTCCCACAGCTTCGAGGGCCTCTCGCCACGAGAGAAAGGCTTGCACTCGGGTGAACTTGCCGCCGCTCAGCAGGCTGTGGAGAGCGAACTCTTGGTCGAGTTCAACGTGGCTGGTGCCTCCGCGCATCTTGACGTGGCCCATCCACAGCACGGAATCTCCGAGGTCACGCACCTCGCATTGTTCGAACTCAAAGATCTCCCAGGTATCCCACACCGCCGCCAACCCACGCGCCACCTCGTGATGGCCGTTGTAGACGGCACTCTCGACCGCCGCAGGACCCGCAGGCACCCATTCGATCTCTGGCGCGGCATAGCTGAGCCAAAGCTCAGCCTCGCGCTGGTTCCACGCTTCGATCCCCTTCCGCACAATCTCCACGTTCTCCTGCGACATCGCCTACCCCTCCAGCCCTGCGGCTTCGAGGGCCTGCCCCTCGGACGAGAACATCTGCCACCGCGCGATCAGGCCCCCGCGCACAGTGAACACGAATATGGCCTCAGCCTCCACCGGCACGCCGCTTCCTCTTCCTCGGCCACGCTGACGCGCGGTGGCGAGTACCACGTCACCGCTCTCCCTGGCACCCAGAATCTCGATCGACCAGTCGTCCCAGCTCCCAATCCAGTCGGTCATGACCTGACGGAACCCTTCGTGCCCGTGGTAGTCGCGCACGTCGACCTGCTCGGGGAATTGCGTGATGACGACGTCCGCCGCAACCAGCTCAAGCAAAGCTGGCTCGTCCCCGCGAAAGTATGCATCGAAGGCCGCTTGCACCAGCTCCAGGTTCGTTCGCGACATCGCTTACCCCGGCAGGCCGAGGTCGGCGAGGGCACGGTCGCGGTCGAAGTATTGAACGACCCTCGTGATCTTGCTGTCGCCGACTTCAAACAGGGTTATTCCGTTCGTTTGCAGCTTCGCCATATCGACTCCGCTGGCTTTGCCACGGCCGCTGAAATGGAAGCTCACGAGGACGCGCTCACCGTCCAGTTCGAGGTAGTCGTCCGCCACGACCCGCCAGTCCTCCCAGGCACCCAAGAAATCGCGAAAGCCCTCCGCCATCCCTCCGACGCCCTTCCACGCGCCGGGCGAGGGACCATCGGCGTACTCGTACTGCATCTCCGGGTCCGCCCACTCCGCCGAACCGAAGTCGCCTCGCTCCCACGCCGCGTAGATCGAGCGCACGAGGTCCAGGTTCTCCGACATCGCCTACCCCTCCAGGCCGAGGTCGGCGAGAGCGTTCTCGCGGCTGTTGTAACCGACGAGCGTCGTGACCTTGCCGTCGCGGACGTGAAAGAGCGTCGCTGCCTTCATGCCTCCCGCATCTCCGATCTCCAGGCCGCTCGTCTTTCCGCGCCCGCCATAGCGATTCAGGACCAACACCCGCTCCTCGTCCAACTCGCGGTACTCCTCCGCCTGGATGCGGTAGTCCTCCCACGCGCTTAGCCACTCCAGCCAGGACTCCGCCATCGCGGCGACTCCGATCCGGACACCAGGCTCAGGCCCGTCCGCGATGTCGAACTCAATTTCGGGGTGCGCCCACTCGGCCGAAGACCAGTCGCCGCGTTCCCAGTCCGCGAAGATCGAGCGCACGAGGTCCAGGTTCTCCGACATCGCCTACCCCTCCAGACCCTATGAAGGGTCGGCTCCCAAGCACCCTGCGACAGGATCGGCCGGCACCCCGCGCATAGATGTGCGGGGACTGGGCGTCGGGACGAACCCGGCGCCGACACCCCAGCTATGGGAGGTGCCGACCATGTCAGAGATTATGGCCCTTGTCGGGCTCGACGTTCATACGGCGCAGACCGTCGCCGCCGTGCTTGACCCGCTCAGCGGCGAGCTTCATGTGCAGCGGTTGCGCGGTGAGCCCGAGCGTGTCGTGCCCGTGTTCCTGCAGGAGCTCAATCGTCCGGTGCGCGCGATCTATGAGGCGGGCCCGACGGGGTTTGCCCTCGCGCGGGTGGGAAAGGAGCGCGGACTCGACATCGGAGTGGTGGCGCCGGGGTCGATCCCAAAGGCACCAGGTGATCGGGTCAAGACCGACCGCCGTGACGCGAAGCGCCTGGTCAGGCTCCTGGCGGCGGGTGAGCTGTCCTTCGCGTTCGTTCCGAGCGAGGCCGATGAGCACTTCCGAGACCTCGTGCGCTGCGTGGAGGACGCCCGCAAGGACCTGATGCGCTCCCGCCACCGCCTGTCGAAGTTCCTGCTGCGCCGAGGGGTGCGCTCCTCGTGCAAGTCGTGGACTCAGCCGCACGAGCAGTGGCTTTCAAAGCAGAGCTTCGATGACGCGCTCTCTGAAGCGGTGTTCCTCGACTATCTGTGCGCGGAGCGCTCACTCGTTCAGCGCCGTCAGGGCCTGATCGGCGTGCTCGAAGGGGCGGTGGCGCAGTCAAGCCACGCCCCGGTGGTGGAAAGGCTCCGCTGCTTCCGCGGGATCGACACGCTCACGGCCGCCGGGATGTGCGCGGAAGTCGGGAGCTTCGATCGCTTTCCGAAGCCCTCGCTGCTGTCGGGCTTCCTCGGCGTCGTGCCGAGCGAGTACACCTCTGACTCAAAGCGCGTGCAGGGCCAGATCACCAAGGCCGGTCCGCCCCACGCACGTCGCCTGTTGGTCGAGGCCGCCCACCACTACCGCCGCCGCCCCGCGGTGGGTAAAGGGCTCGGGGGACGCCAAGCCGGCCAGGACCCACGGGTCGTTGAGATCGCCTGGCGTGCCCAGCTTCGCCTGCACGAGCGCTGGATGCATCTCTACGGACGGCGGGGCAAGCCGAGCGGAACTGTCGTGATCGCGTGCGCTCGCGAGCTCGCCGCGTTCTGCTGGGAGGCAGCGACACTGGACTGAACGAGCGACAACAACATTCAAGGGCCCGGCGGCTGCCGGGGCGCTATGAGCTATTCAGAAGGCCGCAACGTCGCCATCCACGGGCGCGCGAGTAGGGGCTATGGGCAACCCGCTTTCACCGATTGCCGGGTGGCGCCCGATTCCAGAATGCAAGCCCGGCGACGAACAAGGGTCTTGAGGTAATCAGTCCTCGCATATGAGCCTGACCAGACACGGTCGATCACGCCGGCACTTCAGCTCGTGGCGCCCCGGGAGACGCTCATGCCCACCATGCTTACCCCCGCCGCGGCAACGGTGGATCAACGCTGCTCTTGACTAACACTCCTTCATATGAGCCCCACGGCTTTGAGGGCCTCGCGTTCAGAGCCGAAGACTTGGATGCGGACAATTCTGCCCTGGCTCAGCGTGTACACGAATGTGGACTCGTACTCCATCGGGACGCCGCTGATCTTCCCCCGCCCCGACTCGCGAGTGCGGACGAACACAAAGCCCTCTACATCCCAGACGCGAGCAGCCTCGAAGGTTTGCTCGTCCCATGCCTCGAGCCATTCCGCCGACGCTCGCAACATGCCGTCGTAGCCGTGGTGCTCGCGCACGTCCGGCTGATCTGGCCTCGTAGAGATGACGATGTCCGGCGCGACAAGCTTGCGTACCGTTGCCTCGTCGTTCCCCATGTACGCCGTCATCGCCCGCTGCACGATCTCCACGTTCTCCTGCGACATCGCTACTCCGCCAGTCCGAGGTCGGCAAACGCGCGGTCGCGGTCCCAGTAGAGGGCGAGTCTCCTGACCGCGCCGTATTCGATGTGGAGGAGGCTCGCATTCCTGCCAGCTATCTGTGCGAGCTCCAGACCGCTGGTCTTGGTTCGCCCACGAAACTGAACGAGCACGAGTACGTGCCGCTCGTCGATCTCGCGGTACTCCTGCGCTGTGACCGAGAAGTCCTCATACGCGCTGACGAGTTCGCGCGTGATCTGCGCCATTCCGGCCAGTCCCGTTCGTCTGCTTGGTACCGGTCCGTCCACCATCACGCATTCGATGTCCGGATGTGCCCACTCGGCGGACGTGAACAGGTCGCCGTGTTCCCAGCCGGCGTAGATCGACCGCACGAGATCCAGGTTCTCCGACACAGCCTACCCCCGCTCCTGTGCGAGGTGTTCGGCGGCAGCACGGGCCTCGACGATGTTGGAGTAGTTCGTGGTCCGCTCAACCAAGCCATCGGCAAAGACCCCAACGGCGGCGTAGCGCAGCTCGATCTCGCCGCTACTGCCAAGAGGACGGCCACTCTGGCGGATCACCGTGAACGTCACGCCCCTGCCGAGCTCGAGAAACTCTTGCACCTCTATCTCGAAGCTCTCGTCGTAGGCGCCGAGCCAGTCTTCGAGGAACCCGCGGATCGCGGCGCGACCCTCGAAGGTGCCCATTCCCATCGGCGACATGTCGAAGATGGCAGCGGGACGGTAGAAGCGCATGGCCGCGTCTATCTGGCCCGGCGTGTGGCTCGCGACGCCTCGGCGAACGATTTCCGCCAGGTCGGGGGTCGCGGGCTCCTCGGACGTCATGCGGCGAGTATCCATCAATCCGTATATCACGTGCCAGACACTGTCCAAGATCGTTCGCGATCCTGCACGTCGGCTGTACCGAATGTGACCACGAATGTGACCACGGAGCCCTCTAGAAACACGAAACGCCCCGTAAACACGGGGCGAAACGCGATGGGCGATACTGGGCTCGAATACTTACCCGGGGGTTCTCTCAGGCGCTCTCCCCCAATGTTTACTGGCCTCAGGTTCTCTCAGCTCACCTGAGATCCGCTCAAATTGACACGAGGTTGACACGACGGGTCATCCGCGGCGTGGCGAAGGCACGATCAGCCATCGCAACCTCCTCCTCGTTGGGCGCGTAGTGCGCATAGATCGCGGTCGTGCCCGGCTGCCGGTGGCCCATCAGCTCCTGCAAGGTGCGCATCGGCACGCCGGCCGCCGCCATCTGCGTTCCGAACGTGTGGCGTAGGTCGTGAAAGCGATGCGTCTGCTCGAGCTGCGCGACCTTGAGCGCCTGTCTGTAGCGCCGCATCAGCGCACCGCGGGCCCGCACGTCGCCGGTTGACGGCTCGGCGAACACGAGCGCTCCAGGACCGCCCCAGCTCGTCGCTTGGTGCCAGCGGTCGAGCTCCTGTGCGACGCGCATGTTCATCGGCACGCTGCGACTGCCGGCGTGGCTCTTGGGCGTTGTGAACTCACCGAGGACGTGCGAGCGCCGCACACGAATGCGCCGAGCGATCCAGTCCACGTCGCTCCAGGTGAGCGCAATTAACTCGCCCTGTCGCAGCCCTGTCATCGCTGCGGTGGCGTAGAGCGCTGGGTCGAGCGCCTGGTGAGACCGGGCACGGCCGCCGAGATCAGGGTCTCGACCTCTAGCACCGACAGGAACAGGATCTCCCTGCTCTCCGCCCGCTTGCGCTTGGGCAGCTCGATGTCCTCGCACGGGTTGGCTGTCGCCCACCGGCGTTTCTTACTCATAGCGAACCTGAACAGCGCCGAGAGCGTCCCGACGTAGTTGCGGATCGACTTCGAGCCAACGCCTGCGGCGGCCATCGAGCGCATCAGGTCTTCGAGGTCCTCGGTCGTGATCGCGTCGAGCGCCTGGTCGCCGAGCTGAGGATCGAGCCACACACGGAACACGCTCTCGACCGCGGTCACCGTCGAGCGCTTGAGCTCCTGCGTCGACAGATGGCCCCGGTAGCGCAGTCCAGCCTCGCGCAGTCCAGCCTCGCTGAGGGTCAGACGATCCCCGAGCGCCGAGCTGGGAGCCTCCTCGGCCATCAGACGCCGCAGCTTCTCCTCGGCCTGCATCTGCGTCATGCCTTCGCGGCTGCCTCGCGGGCGCTTGGCGCCGAGGACCCGGTGCATCCGCCGGCCATTCGCACGCCACGCGCCGTAGAAGTGCTCGTGTCCCGACGGAACGCAAGAGCCGGAACGAGCGGGGAGTTCGCACGCACGCCTTGCGGGCGCCGTGCGACCTCGGCTAGGGTCGCCTTGCTGATCTGAAGTGGGAGGCCGCCCCCGGTCCTTGACCCTCCCTCCGACCGGGGGCACACCTCTCCATCCCCTCGCTCGAGCGCTGCGCTGAGGCAGTGCTGCGAGCACAGCAAGACTAACCGGTGCGACCGCGGGTATGCGCCACTCGAGAGCAGCGACAATGGAGCCAAGCGGCGCGTTCCTAGGAGGGGGGAATTGGCGGACCGCTTGGCTCTGAGTCCAGCGTACAGCCGCCGTTGGAGACGATGGGCCGACTGCCCTATTGCTGGCCGAATAGGCCACCTGTAGTCTCGCTGGCGGCTTGCAGGAGGAGCCAGCGCCCCCTTGTACCCCGGGGGGCGCTTCTTCTGTCCGCGAGGTCAAACCGTAGTTTCCGCCGACCTCCTGTGGGTTAGGACCGATGGCGGGTGCTTTCGCCTGGCGCGAGGCTACATCGGTGGTGCTGGCTCCTCCGGCGATCCACTCCACCCGCGCAAGCGGTTCCGTTAAGGACAGCTCTTCTCCTTCTCGAAACGGTTCGCGCGGCAATGGGGGTGCACCACACGAGCCGCTCGGGCATCTCCCTGTCGCCCGGGCGGCTCTGCGTCAGGCAACCGGGGTATCGAAAGCCGAGGCCTACTCCATCTCCGTCGCGAGCTGGTGCGCCAGCGCCCTCGCCTCGGCGTAGCCCTCGACCTCCGAGTCATGGCCCGGTGCCTCGACGCGAAAGCGCTCGTTGCCGATGCTCGAGATGCGCACCGTGCCGCGCGGCTTCTCGATGGTGGTGCATGGCCGGGGGGCGTCGGTCTGCCACGGCTCTGGCTCGTGAGACATTGGCTACAGGGTGCCAGCTCGTCCACATGTCTCCTACCCCTCTAGCCCCGCAGCCGCGAGGGCTTCCTCGGGTTCCCAATACGACCGGAAGAGGATGACTCGCGCATCTCGGAAACTCCAGAGATACGCCAGGGGAGAGTCGAACTGAAGGCCCGTGTAGCCCGCTTTGCTTCGGACTCGGTGGATGGATACGAGGAGGTCACCTGTGCCGACGATTCGCTCCAGCTCGGTCGTCAGCTCCCCATAAGGCTCGGTCCACCGCTCCATGGCCCGAACCACACCCTCATGGCCGCGATAGGTCTCGCCAACCTGGTCGGGCAGGACGGTGTCCTCATAGGACACGCTGGGATCGAGAAGGGAGAGATCGACCTCCCCCGAGGCCCAGGCGTTCCCCCATGCTCGAAGGTCCTTGCCGTCCCAGGGGGCAAGGAGTGCTCGAAGGTTCGCCACGTTCTCCTGCGACATCGCCTACTCCTCCGGTCCCACGGCTTTGAGGGCTTCGTCAGCGGAAGGAAAGACACGCTGGCCCACGATGAGCCCATCACGGACCTCGAATACGGAGCCAACGTCCAGCGAGTAGAGAATCTCGTCCGTTTCGACCTCGCGGTTGGTCATCTCCAGCGTTGCGAGAAAGCGGTTCGGCGTTCGAGCCTCCAGCGAGGTCAGCCGGACCGACCGCTTTTGGCCGTCCTTCTCGGCGTGCTTCGCGGCGAATTGGCGCGCTCCCTCCTTGCCTCTCAGGGCTGCACCATTGGGAAGCTCGATGACCGCATCGTCAGCCGTGAAGGCCGCCGCCCCGCTTCCATCCGCCGCCGACATCGCCGCCACATAGCCGCGTATCACGTCATCGGGACTGGCCATGGCTCGATCCTCTCGGATTGCTGCATCCCCGTAGCTGACGAGTCCTGAGCCAGGATGATGCCGACGTTCTCCTGCGACATCGCCCTACCCCGCCAGACCCACGGCTTTGAGGGCTTTGGCCCTTGTCTCGGCCATGTGGCACGCCGTGACCTTTCCGTTGCGGACTGTAAAGGCCTGGAAGTAACGGAAGTCGAGCGTAACGCCGCTCGAACGACCACGGTTGCGCTGCTCGACCTCGACGATGACGTGGTCCCCCTGGTCCTCGGCTGCAAGCGCCTCGAACTTGATTGTCTCCCAGGCGGCGAGCCACGCGGACCAAAACTCCCGTACGCCGCCGTGCCCGCGATAGACCTTTGCCGCGTCGGGCAGGCCGAACTCGGACATATCCCAGAGGATGTTCTCGTCAAGCAGCTCGACGGGCGACTCGTAGTCCTGCCGCTGCACAGCGTCGTAGAGCGACATCACCAGCTCCACGTTCTCCTGCGACATCGCGCTACCCGCGTTCCTCGGCGAGGCGTTCGGCAGCAGCACGGGCCTCGTCGATGTTCGGATAGACCGTGACCCGGACGATCAGGCCATTCGCCCACTCGCCGACGAACGCAACACGACCTTGCCATTCATCGCCGCTGCCAGCCAGGCGGGCGCTTTGGAGGACCACCGCAAGAACGACCCCGCCGCCGAGCTCGAGAAGCTCCTCCGGCTCCATCGCAAGCTCCTCGACAGATCCGACGACGTCTTCCAGGTTGCCGCGAATCGCCTCTCGCCCCGTGAAGGTTGTCCCCATCCACCCTTCCCAGATGGAATCGGGGCTGAAGTAGCTCATCACCGCACCAAAGTCGCGGCGGTTCCCAGCTTCAACCACGCTGCGAACAAGCTCGACCAGGTCGGGGCTCGTGGAGTCCTCAGACATGATGTGGCGAGTATCCAGCAATCCGTACATCAGGTCAGCGCCGGCATCTTGGACTGGCGCCGTTCGTAGCCGTCCTGCCACGCCTGCCGGGTGTCCCTGAGCACTTGCCGGCGCTCCCGGTCCTCGACGGCCTCTAGCGCCACCTTCCACGCCTTCGAGAAACCGTTGGCCCTGCTCGCGCTCGGCGGCGAGGATGCTGCGAACCGGAGCGAAGTCACTCGGCATAGCTCAGCCGGCCCCAGGCCGGGTAGTCTCCGACGCTCCCAGCGCGGCTTCCCCGCTGCGCTGGGACGAATCGGGGATGGGAAATGTGCACCCCCGGTCGCAGGAGGGAGAGACCGGGGGCGCTGCCCAACGTCCGTGCCGGTTCCCGCGACCCTAGACCCATTGCGGCGGGATTGATAGGGCCGTGCTCGTGAAGCACGGCATGTTGCACGGGACGGACCCGTTGGGAGCGTAGTTCGCCACACCTCTCTGCGGCTTTTCTCGCATGGACGCTGGCTTGCCCTGGCCGATCTTGTTGCGATGGCCTTTCGGTGCACGTCCTGCGGAGATGTGATCGGCGTCTATGAGCCGACCGTGATCGTGGACGAGCAGGGGCCCCGCCACACCTCGCTGGCAGCCGATCCCGACATAGATGTTCAACCGGGCAGCGGGTTCTACCATCGCTCGTGCTACCCCGCAGCGGACCGTCAGCCGCGCGGCGATGAGCAATAGGGAGACGAGCGCGACCATCAGCTCGACGCCGACGCGCCTGCCGGCTCATAGCGCCGGCGCCAGGTTCGATACCGACTGCGACGGCACATGTCACACAGCCCGAGCTCGACATGCTCGCCGGTCACCAAATCAGCGACCGCCACCGCCTCGATCTGGCCGAGGGAGCTCCCGCAGCCGTGTTCGCAAGCTCGATGAACTCAACGCGGCACTCGGGAAGCCGGAGCGGACCGACCTGCATTGGGCAGAGAACGTAAAGACGCATTCTCAGCGAAGTACGTGACGGGTGAGCTGGCGGAGCTCGATATGACGATCTCGAGCGTCATCGTGTTCAAAGAACCCACTCATGGGCTCCGGTAGCGCATCGAGTGATCCGGCCTCGATGTACAACTACGCCGTGCGGCGATTGCTCGAGCGCATCTCGTGGTTCGTCGACGACGCTCGCGGCGAAGCATCAGTCACCTTCGCGCATCTTCGGAACTTTCCCTATTCGCGGCTGCGGCAGTACGTCGCCTTTAGAACTGCAGCGAACAGAGATTCGATGGCGCGCGTTCGTGGAAAACCCAAAGATCGACCAGCCCGCCCGTATCCGACAGCTCCAGGTCGCAGATCTTGTGGCGGGCGCGCAGCGCTTCGTCCAGACAACTTCGGCGCATATGAGGCCAGCTACTTGTTCCAGCTCCAGCCCCGCATCTATGTCCGCGGGAATGGCAACGTGATGTCCTACGGATTCAACGTGATCGGTCCGCAGGACCACATCAGCACCTACCCGTGGTGGGCGGCATTTGAGAATGCGTGTCGGTCTCGGCGCTAAAAGCGGGGCCGGGCCGGCATTGGACCGCAAAAGGCGGGTGTCGAGGGTTTCCACGACTGACGGGGGACCCCGGCCCCACTGTGCCGCACAACACGCTCCGCCGGCTCGATGGACCCGATCTCGAGTGCAGGCCCTTCAAATTGTCACGACATTGACACGACGGAAACAAGAAGACCCCCGCATTAGCAGGGGTTTCCTCAGTGGGCGATACTGGGCTCGAACTCGACCCCTGGCGTCACCTCACGCGAGAGAGCCGACGTCTGCTGCTCCTGGGTGCTCTCGGGTTCCGTGAGATTCGCTCAGTGACGTGCCACCTGGCGTGCCACGAGGCTCGACGCCTCGGCCAGTAACGGCCGCTGGGCGACTCGTACCGGATGGTGCTCGGTCGCACGATCGGCGATAGTGGTCCCATGAGCCGCTTGGCGAAGGTGTTCGAGTCTCTTGGCCGCGCTCACGGCAGCAACGTCGCGGGCGTCGGCTTCAGCTTCCGCCTGTCATGAAGGTGGGCGTCTACGTTCAGTCCAGGCGGCAGCCATACGGCCAGAGAGGGGGGTATTGGCCGTGGCCGTAAGTAGGCTGCATTGTGGCTATGGGGGTTCGACTGATGGTCGTCGCAGTCATCGCGCTCGCTCTCGGCGGGTGCGGCGGTGCGGTACACGCAAAGCTCGCGTCGACGGCCACCACTACCACCGCGCCGACCACACCGACGACGACGCCTCCCCCGAAGCCGACGCCAAGGCCCAGGGCCGTACCCCATGCGAAGCGGACTCACTCGCAACCACAGCTCCCGGCGAGTGATTCTCAAACCGTCGAAACCGTCACGAGCGACGGCTCCGTGCTTGTGCTGGACAACGGCGACGTCTACTCGACCAGCGAAGACGCCTCTAGCTGGGAAAGCGAAGCGGTCAACGTCTCCGAAGACGAAGGCAAGATCACGAAAGCCGACAATGGCGAACAGCTCGAAGTGAACAAGGTCGGAGACACGTCGGGCGGCGGACCGTATGCCGGGGCTGGGGAAGAACACAACCAGGAAACGAAGTCCTCAGACGGGGCGATCCTCGTACTAGAAGATGGCTCCGTGTGGGCGGTTATCGACGCGGATCAGTCGACGGCGAGCACCTGGAACGACGCATCGGCGATCAGCGTGGATGAAGAAGAATCGGGCGGCAGCTACATCCTCCGCAACACAGACGAAAACGAAAGCGTCGCCGCGAGCTATCTCGGGGATAGGTAGAAGCGACGCTCGCTCTCCTGGTAGCCCTCCTGGCGACATCCCTTCTAACGCTGTGCGACCGGTGGTCGGACCGACCGTGATCGGCACCGCGACCATTCGACCGAAGGCGACGCGCGTCCGTCGGACTGACCAGGCTTCCCGGCACACCCAGCCGCGATACTCCCCCCAATGTCCCCGACCAACCTGGACCTCGTGCGCACGATCTACGCGGCGTGGGAACGCGGGGAGTGGGGTCGGGGCGACTGGGCGAGCTCCGACATCGAGTACGAGTACGTCGGTGGACCTGAACCGAGAAGCGGAACCGGGCTGGCCGGGCTGGCGTCGGTTATGCGGGACTGGCTGGGTGCCTGGGAGGACTGGCGGGTCGAGGTGGTCGAGTGCCGCGAAATCGACGGCGAGCACGTACTCGTATTGGGGAAGGGCATCGGGCGTGGCAAGACGAGCGGGCTGCAGGTCGAGTCGCGGGGAGCGAACCTCTTTCGCCTGTGCGACGGCAAGGTAGCGAGACTCGTCAGCTACTGGGACCGCGACGACGCCCTCGCAGACCTCGGCCTCGATTCGGACACCGGCTAGTAGCTCCGCCGCCTACTCGGCGAGTCCCGCCGCCCGCAATACTGCGGACGTGACCTCGGAGACCCTGGAGCCGCATGACGCCCGCTGAGAAGCTCGCGCTGCTCGAACGATCGTTCGCCGCGTGGAATCCGCCTGACATCGAGGCGATCATCGGGCTCTATCAACCCGACTGCGAATGGCGGATGGGGCACATGGCCGCAGCGTTTGGAACCGAGGTCTTTCGCGGCCACGACGGCCTGCGCGCGCTGGTCGCCGCCATCGAAGAGGGCTTCGAGAGCTACAACGCGGAGCGCTACGAGACGAGGATCACCAGCGATGGTGCGCTGGTGACGCGAGGCGAGATTCGGGTCCGATCAAGCGGCACCGGCATCGAGCTTTCCACGCCCACGTTCTGGCGAGGAGTGTTCCGCGACGACCTCATCCTGCTGTCCGAGATCCTCGACGGGCCGCCCCCCGGATGGGACGAAGCAACACCCATCAGCTAAGCCTCACACCGGACACCGGCACCTGACCGCTACTCCTCAAGCCCCACGGCTTTGAGGGCCTCCGACTGGCTCATGCAGAGCTTCAAGTGAACGACCAGCCCGTCCTTGAAGGTGCAGATCAGCGCGTACTTTCCCAAGGCGACCTCGATACCCGTCGAGCGTCCGCGCATCCGTTGGTCGAGCAGCTCAACTACGCGGTCCCCGGCATCGACTAGCTGGTACTCGAATTGCGTGGTTTCCCAGGCGGCAAGGAACTCTCCCCACCACCGACGCACCGCCTCTCTTCCCCGGACCACTTCCGCCAGGTCCGGCAGCGGAAGCTCGGAGGCATCCCATTCGACTTCCGTGTCCCAGAGTGCGGCGATCCTTGTGAGCATGCCCTCCCTGTCGGACTCGTTCGTACTGGCGAGGAAGTCCTCGGCGGATACGCGCAACGCCTCCACGTTCTCCTGCGACATCGCCTACCCCTCAAGCCCCACGGCTTTGAGGGCGTTGGCCCTTGTCTCGGCCATGTGGCACGCCGTGACCTTTCCGTTGCGGACTGTAAAGGCCTGGAAGTAACGGAAGTCGAGCGTAACGCCGCTCGAACGACCACGGTTGCGCTGCTCGACCTCGACGATGACGTGGTCCCCCTGGTCCTCGGCTGCAAGCGCCTCGAACTTGATTGTCTCCCAGGCGGCGAGCCACGCGGACCAAAACTCCCGTACGCCGCCGTGCCCGCGATAGACCTTTGCCGCGTCGGGCAGGCCGAACTCGGACATATCCCAGAGGATGTTCTCGTCAAGCAGCTCGACGGGCGACTCGTAGTCCTGCCGCTGCACAGCGTCGTAGAGCGACATCACCAGCTCCACGTTCTCCTGCGACATCGCCTACTCCGCCAGCCCCACGGTTTTGAGGGCCTGGGTGCGTTCCGCGAATGTCTCGATTCGGGCAATGTCGGCTCCGCGAAACGTCACGACCTGCCACCAACGACCGTCAACGACCGTGTCGGTTCCGCGCGGGTGACCTCGCTGGACGATGGCGACGACGACCTGGTCGGCGACACCGATGATCTCGGTGGCCTCAATCGTGAGCTGCCCGAAGGACTCAATCCAGGTCCTTATGAACCGTATTGCCGCCTCACCCCTATAGGTGCCTGCGTCGGGCAATTCGGGGCTGGTTACGAACTCGAAATCGTCTGGGAAATCATCCAGCGCACTGAAATCCCCACGGGCGGTCTGCTCATAGAGGGCACGGACAGCCTCCACGTTCTCCTGCGACATCGCCTACCCCCGTTCCTCGGCGAGGCGTTCGGCGGCAGCGCGGGCCTCGTCGATGTCGAGGTAGGCCGTCGCCCGCAAGATCACGTCCTCGACCCACACAACGACCCACCCTCGGCGCTGTTGGACATGACTGTCGCTACCCGCCATGCGGCCGTCTTCCCAGACACGCGAAAACACCACGCCGTGGCCGAGATCGACAACCTCCTCCGCCTCGGTCAGGTGGTCCCCCCACGTCCCCCACCAGTCCTCCAAAAAGCTTGCAATCGCCGCCACACCCTCGAAGGTGCCGAGCGCGACGTCAGAGAGATCAAACACCGCGTCAGGTGCATAGAAGCTCCGGGCCGCGTCAACGTCATGGCGACTGCTAGCCTCAAACACGCGACGCGTAAGCTCCACCAGGTCGGGGGTCGTGGACTCCTCGGACATCGTCGGTTGAGTATCCCGTAGCCGGACACCGGCACCTGATCTACTCCGAGAGGCCCGCCGCCCGCAACGCCTCGTCGTGATCTAGATAGGTGCGGATGCGCGAGGTCTTGCCGTCACGAAACTCGGAGATCATTCCCCAGGAGGCCTTGACCGGGACGCCGCTGCCTTTTCCACGTCCCTCAAGGCGACCGAGCACGAGCACACGGTCTCCGAGATCGCGAAACTCGTCGCCGAGGATGCGCACCTCATCCCAGGTGTCGCGGAGGTCCGCGAAGTACGTGTCGATGCCCTCGCGTCCCCGATAGCTGCCACCCTCGACAGTTCTGGCGAGCGCCGTGGACAGCTCCAAGTCGATGCTCGTGACCTCGGCAAACGCATCAACATCGCGCCGGTTGAACGCGTCAATTCCTCTCTTGACGATCTCCACGTTCTGCTTAGAAATACGCGCTCACCCAGCCCATTTCATCCGTCGTGGGTGACGACCACCTGGTCGTCATGACCTCTCCTGCGACATCGCCTACTCCGCCAGCCCTGCGGCTTTGAGGGCCTGCTCGTGGTCGAAGAAGTACTCGATCCTCGATATCTGACCGTCGCAAACCGTGTGGATGCCGGTGACGCCTGAAGCCAGCTTGATGCCGCTGGCTACTCCCTCGCCGCCCCAGTCGCCACGGCAGATCACCCGACTGTCGCCCAACGCGAATACCTCCGTGATTACCCACTGTGCATTCACCCAAGCCGTCCCCGCTTCCTCCAAAAAGTTCCTAAACTGTTCGTGCCCGTAAAGCGGACCTGCCTCGGGAAACACTGCCGCATCCGGGAAGACCGCCACGTGTGGCGCGAAGTAGCTCATCGTCGTGTTCATATCGCCGGTGTTGTAGGAATCGAGCATCGCGCACACCAGCTCCACGTTCGCCTGCGACATCGCCTACCCCCGTTCCTCGGCGAGGCGTTCGGCGGCAGCACGGGCCTCCTCGATGTCGAAATAGCCCATCGCTCTTTCGATCTCGCCCTCCGCCCACAAGAAGACCCAACCGCCCCGCTGCTCGACGTAGCGGTCGCTACCAATGAGTTGACCGTCTTCCCGCACGACCGCAAAGACCACACCGTGCCCGAGGCCGAGAACTTCCTGGACTTCGTGGTGATGGTCTTGCCATGTGGCCCACCAGCCCTGGATGAAGTCTCGAATCGCGGCAACTCCCTCGAAGGTGCCGATGCCCACGGCGGACATATCCCACAAGGCGTCGGAAGCATAGAAGCGCATAACTGCGTCGAGGTCCTGGCGAGTCGCGGTCACGAAGAAGTCGCGGGTCATCTCCACCAGGTCGGGGGTCGTGGACTCCTCGGGCATCACCGATGAGTATCCCGCAGCCAGTCTGGGACTTCACGAGTTTGCGACACCGAGGTCGAAGTCAAGACTCGACAAGCGCTCTACGTGCGCAGCACGGCGCGCACGGTGGACGGCCACAACTGACGACCGCCCTGGGCACGTCCTTGCGCGTGTAGAGCGCGCCAGTCCCGTGGCCCCTCTTGGCGCTCATCACTCCTCCCCGTCCTCGTTGCCGTGGGTCACGAGTGACAACAGCGCCCCGTCCCAGGGCAACGCTTCGTTGTCGTAGTCCTGATCCCATAACTCACGAATCTGATCTTCAAGGTCGTCGGGCACGGGCGGGATGTCGGCGTGCAGGTCCACCTCGACGGGCCGCCGCCCCGGCCAGGTGCCCTTGATGAGTTCGTTCATCCTGAACGCGACGTGGGCGCGCTCCCAGGCGTCAGCGAGCGTCGCCTTGTCGGGCATGACCTTCTCGACGCCGTGCTCGCGTAGTTTGTTTTCCACGTACCGGATGAGCTGGTCGCCAGTGAACATGTTCAGCTCGACGCGCTGGCCTTCCGAAATGAACTCGGCCTCCTTTGGGGTGGCACCCTTTCTCACCAGGTTCGCGTAGGTCTTTCGCGGGTTCTTGTGGTACTGCGGCTCGGGTTCGAGTTCCCAGTCCTCGATGTCCTCCGCGCGGATGCCCAGGTCGGTCGCGAACGGGAAGCCAGCGGACATTACGAAACCGTTCTTGTCCATGTCGTGCAGCGTGAAGCAGGGTGCGTCCAGCTCCCTCGCAAGGTCACGGGCGGCGATCGCCGAGATGCCCTTGGTGGACAAGAGCGCCAGGTCGAAACGCGCGGGCACGCGAGCGGCGCTCAGCAGCTCGTCAAAGCCCTCCTTCTCGCAGATGAGGATGGCGGCGATGCGGTTGGCCGAGCCGTGGGTCGGGAAGCGCGTCGGGACCAGGCCGATTGTCGCGCTCGGCTGCGCGGCGCTCAGGTAGTTGCGGACGTTCATCGTGCTCAGCGCCAGGCCGCTGTCGGCCGCCGCCCGGTGCGGCTCCTTGAACACGCCGCGAGCGCCGCGCAGGATGTCCCAGTCGGGGGCGTATTCGTCCAGGTATTCCTCGATGATGTTCTTGAAGGTCGTATCGAGCAGCGGCCGGTCTGACTCGGGATGCGCCTCGACGATCGGGCGCATGACGTAGAAGACCATGCGCCAGTGCGTCGGCAGCTCGCCGTTGCCGCTCGCCTTCATGTAGGCGTCCTCCATGTTCTCGAAGCAGATTTCCTTGAGCGACGTGCGCGACGAAGCCCAGATCGACGAGCGCTGCATACGTGCGTGCGGCCGCTTTTCCTCGGCCTTGATCTGCCGCGTCCACTTCTTGCCTACGTCGAGCGCGGACATGATGTCCTTGCCTCTAATCTCGCCGCTCATCGCGCGATCACCGTTGACTTCCCACGGTCGGAGTAGTTCACGCGCGGGTGGGCCACATGGACGAGCAGCGCGATCGGGCGGTCCCCATCAAAGCGCCGGTCGCTCATCAACGTGTCCAGGCTTTGCCCGGCCGTGCCGAGCTGCCGGAACGGATTCACCCAGGCAGCCGACCAGTTGATGCCCGTAATGAGTCGGCGGCCAGCCTCCTCATCGGCGAGCGCAGCGAACGCGACCTCGGTCACCTGCGGCAGCCCGTCGTCGCCGAGGTTCGCCACCTTCTTGTACTCGAACGAACCCTCGCGGATGCCGAGCGCCTCGAAGCGTGCCTTCAAGTGCGTGTGTCCGATCGTCCCGAGCGGTCGCGGGCTGACCGGGTTGCTGTTGCTCTTCATGGCCGTGAGCAGGCGCTCCACGAGTCCGTGGTCGAAGTCGCGGCCGTCCACGAGTCCCGACAACGGGCAGCGCGACAGCCCCGACTCGGCCAGCACCCTCTTCTGCCGGATCGTCGAGGTAAGCCCCTTGAACTCCGACACGAACTCGCGCACGGTGCGTTCGCGGCCGTTGTGGAGGTCGTGGGTGATGTAGGCACCGAGCAGGCGCTCAAGGTGCGGGGGGTCATACCAGTGCGGCGACGTTGGGCTGGACGGTGCCCACTTCTGCCAGCCGGGGTGGGTCGCCACGATCCGGCTCGACTCGCCGAAGAAGTTGATGATCATCGTCGCGTGCGGGTTCAGCGTGGCGAAGTCCTCGATAAGCGGGATGATCCGTTGTGTCGCCCAGTCGTCCTCATCGAACGCTGCGTCGTCCCGACTTGTAAAAACGTCATCGTCGTCGGAGCTAGTTCCGAGCGGCCAGTGAACTCGGACCAGCGAGCCCGCTTCACGAGAGCGGGAGATGTCGGCGACGGGCTGCTGCTGGATGCGATCGACGCCGAAGGTGATCGAGCTGGCGAAGCCTCCGCCGAGGACGTCCACGCGGCCCTCTTCGCCATCCAGCACGAACGGCATCGCCACGATCGTCTTGAGCGCGTTGCCCTGTGCGCCGCGATCGGGGGCGACGTACGCCTCGCGGGATGACACGCGGATCGAGAAGTCGAGCAGGCGGTCGACCGTGTCGGGCGGGATGCCCGGCCCGTTGTCGGCGACGGTGATCGAGGACTCGTCGATCGTGACCGTGATCCTGGGCGCGATGCCGTGCTCCTCGCAAGCGTCGAGCGAGTTGTCGATCAACTCCTTGACCACGACGAGCGGCCAGTCGAGCGGGGCGTAGCCACACTGCAACGTCAGCTCGCGCTCGGACACGAAGTCGAGCAGGCGGCTCGTGCTGAACGCGGTGCGCGCCAGCATCTTCGAGTCTTGGTTGGGCTGCTGCTCGCTCATGGAGCCACTGTCTCCTGGTCGTCTTGGGCAGTCCAAGCGTCAGCACACCGCAGGCGACGCCACGCGGGCCTAGCCGACGCTCGGTCCCTTTCTGTTTGTGATCGGTTCAGGCGCTTGCTCATCGCGCACCGTCCTCCACGACGCTCGTGGCAGCGTTGCCCGTCTCACGAGCGAACGCCGCCGCGACCAGCTCGGCCTCATGCGCGCTCGGCGCGTAGTCGGCGGACCGTTCCGTCGTCGCGATGTCGCGGTGACCCATCCACTCCTGCAAGGTCCGCATCGGCACACCAGTCGCCGCCATGCGCGTTCCGAACGTGTGGCGTAGGTCGTGGAAGCGGTGAGACTGGCCGAGCTTGGCCGCCTTGAGCGCCTTGCGGTAGCGCCGCAGGATCGCGGCCTTGTTCAGTGGCCCACCGGTGTGCGGGTCGGCGAACACGAGGTCGTCGTCGGCCTGCGCTTTAGCGGCCTTGAAGAGCTGGTCAAGCTCGCCAGCCACCTCGTCCGCCAACGGCACGCTGCGGGTCGAACGCCGGGACTTCGGCGTGCCGAACTCGCCGAGCACGTAGTTCTGGCGTACGCGGATGCGCGCAGCGGTCCAGTCCACGTCACGCCAGCGCAGCGCTATCAGCTCCCCCTGGCGCAGCCCGGTCATCGCGGCGGTCCGGTAGAGCGCGCGGTCGAGCGTGGCATACGCGCCCGGCAGCGCGGCGGCGACGAGCGCATCCACCTCGTCAAGTTCGAGGAAGCGAATCTCCGACACCTCGGGTATCGCCGGTAGCTCCACGCCACGGCAGGGGTTCACGCTCGCCCACCGCCGCCGAGGCGAGGTAGCGAACGTGAACAATGCCGAGAGGGTGCCGATGTAGTTGTGGACCGACTTTGGCGAAAGCTCGCGGCTCCCCAGCACCCCGATCAGGTCATGCACGTCCTCGTACTTGATGGCGCGAGCGACCGCTCGCCGAAGAACGGAACCAGGTGAACGCGCAGCGCCATCTCGACGGCGGTAAGCGTCGCGCGCTTGCGCCCGAGGCGTTCGAGGTGCGCGATGTATTTCGTGCCGACCTCCATGACGGTCAGGCGCTCGCCCACCGGCACGGTGGCGGTGACGCTTGCCATCAGCTCGCGCAGCTTCGTCTCGGCCTTGCGGACGGTGAGTCCGTCGGCGTTGCCGGGAGTCCGCTTGAAGCCGATGCGGCGCTTGACCTGCTTGCCGCCGGTAGGCGTCCACTGGCCGTAGTAGGAGTCGCGGCCAGCCGCGTCGCGGCGAATGATCAGGCTGCCGGTGCCGGGGGCACGGCGAGGGGTAGCTTTCAGACTGCTCATGGAGGCGTGTTCTCCTTGGGCCACGCGGGCGGCCGTTCCAGCGGCGCGCCCGCACTTATCAGTGTTGGCTCCAGTTTAAGGCCTTCCGGAGGGCGTCCCGACGGACAGCCCGACAGCACCTCTCGTGCGGCCACCGCCGTGCCTCCTGACGTGCCACGTCGCCTTGATCCCCACGAAATCGGCTTGCTCATGCCGATCCGTCCCTCCGCGATCCTGGTCTAGATCCAGGAACGGACCGCTGTGGCCCCGCCACTCGTGCTCGCCACCACGCATTGAGGGCATCTGGATCAAATCGGACATAGCGGCCAAGCGGCACATGTGGCACTCGACCCGCCCGCGCCTCCCGCAGAAGCCAAGAGGACGGAATACTGAACATCTGGGCGGCCTCGTCCGCTGGAAGCAGACGCTTCGTGGGGGGACTCGCGTTAGCCGCATCGAGCAGCCTGTGATCGGGCGGTCGTTCAGTGCGCAGCCGGTCTGCCACTGCGTCGGCGATCAGAACGACGTCGCGCGGATCGAGCCTCATGCCCGCCGCGATCCGCTCGGTCCAGCTCCGCGACGAGAGCTACGCACCGCAGGTGTCCCAACGTCTAGGACAGAACTACCACTGGGTTGGGCTCGTATGGACCCAGAAGATTGGCTTTCATCGATCTTCAGGAGGCGATAGAGATTCGAAGTACCTCGCCGCCGTTCACGTGTGAGCTGACCGTGGGCGATTAGCCGATCCATCGTCCTTTCGATCGTGTCGCTCGCCATACCAGTGTCGGCGCACAGGCGACGGATGCTGGGGAAGCAGGCTCCTTCGAGGTTGCAGTAGCGGACGAGCGCGGCGAGGAGATGCCGCTCTCGGGCATGGAGCCTCTGCTCGGCGGCGAAACCGAGCGGGTCGCACAGCCAGAGCGGCGTCGCGTCGTAACCGCCCGCGCTGCGAGCAATGCGCTCAACCTCCGAGTCATCGAGGGGCGGCCTGCACCGGAGCCTGTTGGTCGTGGTGAGCGCGTCGAGTATTTCGGGGTAGTTCAGTCCTGCCAGCCCACGGAGGGTTGACGCGATCCGGTGAAGCGTTTGATTCCGGCGGCCCTCTCCGATCGGACCGGTCATGTCCAGCTCGCGAGACGCCTGCTTCTTGGGCGTTAGGAGCGCCAGAAGCTCCGGCGGTGCGTCGGCGGGCCTCAGCTCCCAGGGTGGAGTCTCCCACCGATACTCGAAGCCGCTCGGGTGCAGCGACCCTGCGCCGACCACGTAGCCGCCGTCGCCGCGAACGTCCACACCGGGTAACACTCCGTGGCGGTTGCGGCTTGGCCCGCGCAGATAGAAGTGCCGTCCCCTTGCGGTCTTGACGGTCGTCGTGTTCGTTACTCCGAGGCCCCGCACCGCCTCTTCGGCGGACTCGCTGTCGGCGTCTACGACCAGCAGGCCGCCGCCGGTGGCGACGCCGATGTTGGCAGCGGGCGCGTCTGCCCACATGGCCTCCACCAATGCCACGTCAGCGGTGGCAGCCTTCTGCCATCCCGCCCGTAGTGGCTTCTTCTCGCGTGGTACGAGCGGGAAGACGCACAACCCTGCCTGAGCAGACTCGACGGCTGCCGCACGGAGATTGTGCCCGGTCACCGCGACTCACCGCCCTGTGCGGGGCCGTTCGTGCGCCTCTGTGCGCTTGCTCGGCGTCTGACGAGCCCGAGTGCCGCCCAGAAGCCCTTCGTGGGTTCAGCAGCTCGTGCGCGGCTCGCGGCAGCGCGGCACGCAGCACCGCAGTAACGCGCATCGACGCGGCGATGAGCGAGCGACCCGCCACAGTAGGCACAGGTCGCCCTCATGGGCTTGGCTGCCGGGGCTCATACCCCCCGGCTGGTTCGGGTTCGTCGGGGTCGCCGGAGCTATCGCTGCTGCGCGAACCGGCACGCGAAGTCCTCCTGCGACGGCCACGTGGTCTGCCTCCGCCTGCTCGCCGACGGTGTGCGAGCGGGCGGGCGTGACGGACCGAAGCGGGACGGCGGCTGAACTCGACGTCCAACAAGGAGGTCACCTCGAAGGAGCCGTCCACGGGGCGCGAGAGGTTGGGGCCGTCGATGAGGACTACGACATCGTACGCGCCCGGCCCAAGTGCCCAGTCAGCCCGTTTCGAAGGCACCGCACACATCCATACTCGTCCAATTCACGCTCCGCATATTGACTGGCTGGACGGACGGAAAGAACGGCCCAAAGAAGAACGCCGCCCCGGTTGGGACGGCGTTCCACTGCGAATTGGGACCGAGCAGAAGCGCGGAGTGTCAGCGCTCGGACGCGCCCTCGGCAGCGTCCACGCCGCTGCCGTTCGTCACGACCTTCGACGACGCTCCCGGCACGATCAGACCAGCTCGCCGTCGATGACATCCGCGTCCACGTCAGCCGCGCTTCCGCGCAGCCCCAACGCCTCGCTGAGTTGGTCGTGCACGCCGCCCGGTACATCCTCGATCCCGTTCTCGGTCAGCACCTGGAAGAGGCTCGTCACCAGCATCGTCCACTCATGCTCGCCGCGCAGTGCCGAGAGCTGACGCGGCAGATAGCCACGGTCCTTCAGGTGTTCCGTCAGCATCGTCAACGCCTCGTCCCGCCGCTTCATCGCGCCGAGCTGCACCGGGAGGTTGCCCAGCTCCTCTGCCTTGCGGATCAGCTTGGCGGCCTCACTGACGGAACGGAACCGGCGCAAGGTCAAATCGTCGCCGAGCCGTAGCGCCGCCATCCGGTCGTGTAGGCCCAGCCCCTCTATCCCTACGGCCCGGCACTCGTCGATGATCGTGCGGACGCGCCGCTCTCCGAGGTCGTGCTCGCGCGCGATGTCGAGCGCATCCACTCCCGACCTCCATTCTTCATAGATCGTGAGGTTCCGATCGACCGCCAGGACCTGGGCTCCGACGCCGATCGGCTTCCCCGCCTCGGCAGCCGCGACCGCCTTGGACTTGCGTGGTTGGCGCTCCTCACCTGCCGGTGGCCGCCCCCTATTTTTGGCGGGCCTGGGCTCCGATTCTGCCATGCGTTCAGGGTAGTCCCCGCGCCGCAGAAGCGTGCGGCATCGGTAGGTAGGAAATACCGTTCCTGCGGTGATCATCCCCCGCCTTGGCGACCGCCGTTGATTAGCTCAGGACCGTCCAGGTGGTGGCCCGTGCTGTGAGGCACAGGCCGTCCAGGTGGTGGCCCGTGCTGTGAGGCACAGGCCACCACCCAGGCTGCTATCGCCTCTACTGACTTAGTAGCGGAACCTCACCTGCCACTGCTTGTTGTTGCAGTTGGAGCCGGTGGCCGTCACCTTGACCTCGAGCCTGTCGCCAGCCGCCGCAGCAACCGACGCTGTCGCCGTGTTCGAGCACTTGCCTTTACTCGTCGAGTTGACCGTGCACGAGAGCAGCGTCACCCCGGTCGTGTTGTCGATGACCGCGACGGTCGCTTCTTCTTTGCCGCTCAGCGTCGCGTTCGTTTCGGCATACAGGTTGGACACCTTCCCGCCGTTGGCGGGCATACCTGCCAGCAGAGCGCTGGATGAGAAGCCCGATGTTTTCGTCGGGCAGGAGCCGTTGCCCTGGCCTGCCAGCATCGTGTAGTTCAGGCAGTTGCCGCTCGGCACGTTCTGGAAGCTGGCGAACGTCGCTACTGCGGCGTTGCCAGCCGGGCCGGAAGCACCTGTGCTGCCCGTCGCGCCGGTTGCCCCAGTCGCACCTTTCGCTCCTTCTTTCCCGGTAGCTCCGGTCGCGCCTTTCGCTCCGGTCGCCCCAGTCGCCCCCGTCGCCCCTGCTGCGGGGTTGCATCCGAGCTGACCTTCGACAGTGACCTGCACAGTACAGCCCGAAATAGATGTTGACTGGATGCCAGCCAAGAATGCCCGTGTTTGTTTGCCTTCGGTGCCGATGCGGATCGTGCCTTCGTCAGTGCCTACGCCTTCGTTTGAGATGATGATGTTGTTCGAGCCGGTTTCCTCGTTGAACCCGGCTTCATCGCCGAGCACCACGTTCGCGGAACCAGTGGTGTTGTGGGTGAGGGTCGCCTTGCCGAGCGCGACGTTGAAATTGCCGGTTGTGTTCGAGAAGAGCGAGTCAACACCGTCGGCGAGGTTCTGGTCGCCAATTGTGTTGTTGACGAGCGCGTTGGTGCCGTTCGCCAGGTTGTCTGCTGCCGGTAGTGTTGTTGGCGAGTGCGAGGAAGCCGCTCGCGAGGTTGTTCTCGCCTATGGTGTTGAGGTTGAGCGCATAGGTACCCGTCGCGATGTTCTCGCTGGCGTGCATGTTGGAAGCAAGCGCGCCGAAGCCGCTCGCGATGTTGTCGTGGCCGTCGATGTTCGAGGAGAGCGCATCGGTGCCGCTCGCGAGGTTGTTTTCGCCCCAGGTGTTGTTGGCGAGCGCGCCGAAGCCGAGAGCCACGTTGTCGCTGCCGCTGGTGAGCGAGTTCATCATCGCATCGCCAAGCGCCACGTTGTTGGAGCCGGTGACGTGGGACCCCCATTCGCAGCTCCCGAACGTAAAAGTCCCCTCACAGACATTGTGGTTGGCGTCCTGGTAGTCGGCCGCGAGGCCCACCCCCGTGCCCCAAACCAGCGCTACCGCCACCGCGATCATCGCCACGCACGCTGCTGCACCGACGCCCCGTAGGGCCTTGAACGCGCTCATCACGCCACCTCCATGCTCTAGGGAGCGGGCGAACCGAGTGCACGCCCGCGAGAAAGCCATGCACTTGGTGGTCTATGGCCCGGAAGCCGGGCGGCGCATCCGTATACGGCCACACGCGGACTGAGTAGAAGGATGCGCTGGCCACGCGTTCGCCACCACCGGATCGACCACGCCACGGGTGGTCACCGGCCAGCACCAGCACCGACGCGTGCAGCCTCACGATGACCCAGCGCACCACGTGCGTCGGCACGATCACCGGCACCGGCGTCACGGTCGCTACGCTGCGCTGGATGGCACAGTCAGAAGAGCCGGAGCCCTCTCGCCCGACGGACGAGGCCGACTCGTCCCGATTCAGCCCGACCGGCCTGGTGCTCGACCTCGACCAGCGTCGTGCCCTCCGGCTTTGCCTCGATGACGCCAGCGGGCTGGCCATCGACGAACAGCAGATAGTCCACCCGGCCGTGCCCTTTCTCCAGGGAGAACTCCCGTACGGCCACCCCATGACCAGCGGCGACGTTCGCCTCCTTCTGGCTTTGAACGATCCAGCCAGCGGCTGCCAACTGCCCGTCGATCTTCTTGCGCGCTTTCGCCTCGCGGGCGAGGTAGGCGTCGTCGGGGTCCGTCACGGACCGAAAGGTACCGGCCACACGCGACCCACGAGCACGCGACCCCCGCGCGGCGGACGGCCGCCAGCGCGTGTGCCGACTTGACGTGCCACTGACGTGCCACGGAACGACCTCACGGCTCTTTCGGAACGCGAAAACCCCCGCGTTAGCAGGGGTTCTCGGCACTCGCCTGTTATGGGCGATACTGGGCTCGAACCAGTGACCTCCGCCTTGTCGAGGCGGCGCTCTCCCAGCTGAGCTAATCGCCCTGGGACCGCGCTGAAAGCCTAGCAACGCGGGGGCAGCCCGAAGACGCCGACGTTCAAGGGACGAACCAGCTCGCCGGGGCGCGGCACGAGGCCCGAGCGAAGCCTCCCATGGGCGCCCGGGTCCCGTGCCCCGTCAGGGCACAATCATCAGCTGACGTTCGGCTTGCGCGCCAGCAGGTTCCGAGCCGTTCGGATCTGCACCGCCTTCCAGGCCGTTCGGTCCAGTCCCCTCTTCGGTTGGCTTCAGGCTCGGTTTCGGAGGGCGCCGGCGGCTTCCAGTTCGCCGTATGGACTCGCCGAGCTGCCATACGGCGCTTGTCCGCGGGCGACGGCTTCGGATTGGACGCCGCTTCGGCTGGCCTGGGCCGAGGCGACGCCCTTGCCCGACTCGATCGTTTTGATCGCCTGAGCGATTGTGTTGCGCCGCGGATCGGCTCTGGGCATCGGCAAACGGACCGAGGTCGACACCCTGCCGGCCAGCGATCGGTGCGTCGCCCTACACTCGCAACAGCCCTATACGCTCCAGGGTTCCCAGGCGACGTGGCGGAGTGGCTACGCAGCGGCCTGCAAAGCCGTCTACACCGGTTCGATTCCGGTCGTCGCCTCTGTGAGGGCGCTGAGTGTCTCGCGGGCCGGCGCTAGCCAGGTTCGACCGAGTCCACGAACAGGTCCACCGCCAGGTCCGCGGCATCGCCCGCGGAGTACGGATCCAGGTCGGTGATGTCGGCGCCGACGAGCACGTCCTCGCACAACAGCGCCCGGCCGGTCAGCTCGCGACTGTCACTGGTGAGGACCACGTAGGCCGCGTCGGCGTAGATGGACGGCTTCCGAGCACGACTCATGGCGGCCTCGCCGCCCAGGAGATTCTGGACCGCCGCCGTGGCCACGAGGGTCCGCGGCCAGAGTGCGTTCGATGCGATTCCCTCCGGCTTCAGCTCCTCCGCCAGGCCAAGGGCACAAAGCGTCATCCCATACTTCGCGATCGTGTACGCGGTGTGGGGCGCGAGCCAGCGCGGCTCAAGGGTGATGGGCGGAGAGAGCGTCAAGATGTGTGGGTTGGCGCTGTCGCGGAGATGCGGCACGCATGCTTTGCTGAGGGCATAGCTGCCGCGCGTGTTGATGTCCTGCATGAGGTCGTAGCGCTTCATGCTCAACGTGTCGACGCCCGCGAGATCGATCGCGCTCGCGTTGTTCACGCATATGTCGATCCCCCCGAAGCGCTCGACCGTCTGGCTAACGGCCGATGCGATGTCATCGTCGTTGCGAACGTCTCCCACGATCGGGAGCGCCTGACCGCCGGCATCCTCGATCGCGGTGGCAGCCGTGTACACCGTGCCTTCGAGCTTGGGATGCGGGTCGGCGGTCTTGGCGATGATGGCCACGTTCGCCCCGTCGGCGGCCGCACGCTCTGCGATCGCAAGACCTATCCCCCGGCTGCCGCCCGACATCAGAAGGGTGCGGCCGGCGAGAGACCCATGGCTCGCGGTGTCCCCGCTCCGTGATGTCGCCATCGCCACCTCTCCTGGTTGCCTGATCGCGGCCGCGTTGCGTGCAGCTGCGCAGTTTCGCCACGATCCTTACGCCGACCTTACTTGGCATGGCTTTAGACCGGCCGATCCGCGGTCGATAGGTGTGCATGATGCTCCTCCAACGCCTGCAACGGCTGCGAGGCGAGCGCGGGTTCACTCTGATTGAGCTCCTGGTCGTCGTCCTGATCATCGGCATCCTCGCCGCGATCGCCCTTCCGTCGTTCCTCAGCCAGAAGAGCAAGGCCACAGACGCCGCGGGGAAGGAGCTCGCCCACGCGGGTCAGAACGCGGCGGAGACGTATGCCACCGATCACAGCGGCAACTATCAGAGCATGACGGTTGCATCGCTCCAGGCGTACGACAAGACGCTTCCGTCCTGCCCCAACGCGAGCAACGCGTGCCTGAAGACCGTCACGGTCGGAGGCGCCGGGTTCGAAGAATATGCCGTCACGGCCGAAGCGACCGACGGCCACACGTTCACCTACACACGCGAACCCAGCGGTACCTCGAAACGGACCTGCACCCCCACGGGAATGAGCGGATCTGCAGGGGGCGGCTGCCAGAACGGCAGCTGGTAGGCGCGCCTCAACCCGCGCTCGCGAGAGCCCGCGCCAACGAGCCTTCGTCCTGTGGTCCGCGTAACTCCGCGCGAATGCGACCGTGGCCATCGAGCACGAACGTGGCGGGCAGTCCGGTCAGGTGGTAGTCATTTCCGACGGTCCCTTCGCCGTCACGCAGGTTCGGGAACGTCCAGGCGTAGCGCCGAATGAACGATCGCGCCCCGACTAGACCGTCGCTCCAATCAACACCGACCACCCGGTTGCGTCCGGCGTCGCTTCGGGAGAAGCGCTCGAACGCGGGCGCCTCGCGCGCGCAGGGCCCGCACCAGCTGGCCCAGAAGACCACGAGCGACGGCCGTCCGTCCGCGGCGGCCAGCAGGCCGGCCAGCGTCGCGGGCGGGCCGGCGAGGTGTTCGCGCGGCAACGCGGGTGCCGGCCGCCCGACCGAGGCGGGGCGGTGGGAGGCCAGTCCGAACACGATCAACGCGACCACGCCTGCCGCCCCCGCAAGGATCCAACCGAGAGCTCGCGGGCGCCGAGCCATGCGCGACGATCAACGCGCTGCCAGAAGGGGCACGTCGTGGGCTATTTCGGCAGGCTGGAAGCTCGCGGCGTAGATCGTGATCCGCTTGCCGGAGGCCGTGACACCGTAGATCAGCCCGGAGTGGTTGATGAACTGCGGCTGCTGGTCGTCCCGTTCTGAGCCGACCCCCCAGGCCTTCCAGACTCGTGCGAGTTCGGGGGCCGAGCCGACCAGGTACTGCATGCGACCGGTCATCTCGTGGCGTGCAAGGAATGCCCCCACTGCCTTGGGCGTGTCCCCGCGGGGATCCACCGAGACGGCGATGATCTGCGCTTTGGAGGATACGGCGGGACCCATCAGGTTCTGGGCCACGCGCAGATTGGAGGTGATCAGAGGGCAGATGTCGGGGCAGTTCGTGTAGAGGAACGTGACGAGCACCGCCTTGCCCCGGTAGGAGTCGATGTTGACCGGCTGGCCGAGATAGTTGCGCAGGGCAAGTGGCGGAGCGGGCGCCACCGGTGACAGGAGGCCCTGGGCGTCGAAGTCGGCCTGCTTGGCCTGTGCTCTGTCGCCCTGCTGCGCCGAGGAGCCGCCCACGGTGAGCAGGGCCACGCCGCCCGCGATGACAACGAGCGCCAGCAGCGCGATCAGCAAGCGGGGGTCGAGGCCCTTTCTGCGCATGACAGGGCGAAGTTATCAGCGCCGGTGGCCGAGCGCGCCCGTTGGCCGTCGGCAAAAACCTTTGCAAACCTCCCCATGTAATGCATCTTGCAACAAAACCTGTTAGCTTCTGCCGCGTTCGTGCCGAATCTTCGACCCCAAGGGGTGGAGGAGCGGGGGACCCAATGCAGCCAGAGAGGCTGCGGGGGCGAATCGCCACAAGGTGTGGCGTAGCGTAGAAGCTTACGCGAGCCCGACAGCTAACCCCGTAGGCGCCAAGCAATGGAGAAAGGACGCCTTTAGCATGCCGGGATTCCCCCGTGATCTTGCTGTTCTCGACCCCTGGGACGCTTCGCTTGCGCGGTCCCGGGCACGCCGTGCACGCGCGGGCCGCAGACGTTCGCGCAACAACGTAAACGACCCCTCTTCCCTGTCCGCGCTCCTCGATACGCGTAGCCAGCTGCGCGAGCGACGGGATCTGGCCGAAGAGCAGCCGTGGGAGCTGTCGCTGGGCCGCTCCAGGGCTCGCCGGCGTGCCGTCGAGCTGCGGTTCGTACCCGCGGGCTCACGGGCAAAGCGGATCTCGCTGGGCGCTCTCGCGGCGCTCACCGTGGGGCCCACCGCCAGCCTGGCCGACGGACAGGCGAGCGTCAACTCGGGCACCCCGAACCCCGAACCGCCGACGACGACCGAACACACCATCGTGCTGAGCGCGGGCAGCGAAGGAAGGCAGGTGCAGCTTCTGCAGCGCGCCCTCGGTGCGATCAAAGTCGACGGCATGTTCGGTCCCGAAACCGAAGCCGCCGTGCGCTCCTTCCAGGCGAAGGCAGGCCTGACGGTCGACGGCGTCGTGGGCCCGCTCACGGGCGCCACGCTGCGCGGCCAGGCGAGCGGACGTGCGTTTACGGCGAGTGTCAACGCAGAGGTCCCCGGCGAAGCGTCACGCCCATGACGCAGTGCTGCTATCGGAATCAGATGGTGCCTCTGAACGGGCGGGTGGCGGCGACGCTGTGGCGAAGCTGCAAAGCGCGCTGCACGTGACCGCCGACGGCGATTTCGGCCCCAAGACCGAGGCGGCGATCCGCCGGCTACAGGCCCGGCACGGGCTGACCGCCGACGGCGTGGTCGGCCCGGCGACGTGGAGCGTGCTCGGCGTGCACGGCCAGGAAACGCTGACCCCGCCGGCTTCAGCCCTCCCCCAACCTCGTCACCATTCAGCCCTTGGATCTTCCAAGAGCGTCGAGCGACGCCTCGGAAAGCGGCGAAGCAACACCCGCCGAAGGCGGCGAGGGCGCCGTTCAGCGCCTGCAGTCGGCGCTGAAGATGCCCGTGGATGGCGAATTCGGCCCCGAGACCGAGGCGGCCGATCCGCCGGCTTCAGGCCCGGCACGGGCTGACCCCCGACGGCGTCGCGGGGCCGGCGACGTGGAGCGTGCTCGGCGTGCACGGCCAGGAAACGCTGACGCCACCGGCTTCAGCTCTGCCCCGGCACCACCATCACTCAAGTCACGCATCGGCCCGGAGCATCGAGGTGAGCAACACCTCGGAAACCGGGGAAGCCTCCGCCGAAGGCGGCGGGGACGCAGTTCAGCGCCTGCAGTCAGCGCTGAAGATGCCCGTGGACGGCGAATTCGGCCCCGAAACCGAGGCGGCGGTCCGCCGGCTTCAGGCCCGTCACGGGTTGACCCCCGACGGCGTGGTCGGCCCGGCAACCTGGAGCGTGCTCGGCCTGCATGGACAGGGCACACTCACACCACCCAGGTCCGCACTCGTGGGACAGAGCTCCCGCGGCGGGTCATCCAGCAGCGCGGGCGGCGAAGGCGCGTCCTCGAGCGTTGTCTCGCGGGTGATCGCCGCCGGCGATGAAATCGCGACCAGGCCGTATGTCTGGGGCGGTGGGCACGGCTCGTTCCAGTCGTCCGGGATACGACTGCTCGGGGTCGGTCTCATACGCGCTGCACGGAGCCGGCCTTCTCAGCTCACCCGAGGATTCGACGGGACTCGAGTCCTACGGCGAACCGGGGCCAGGCAAGGAGATCACGATCTACGCGAACTCCGAGCATGCGTTCATGGTCGTCGACGGCAGGCGCTTCGACACCGTTGCCCTGCAGGAGACCGGTACGCGGTGGGCGGGCAGCATGACCTCGACCGCCGGCTTTGTGGCGCGTCACCCCGCCGGGATGTAGCTTCCGCCGGCGGGATTCCAGCGCGATGATGTGAGGCCGCCCTCGCCGGCGGCCTCACTCCCCCGAGAGTCCCGTCCCAAGCCGGGCCTAGCTTGATCATCTCCGTCCCATGAAGCGGAGAGGAGAAGCAGGCCCATGCTTGCTCGGGCACACACGTTCACGATCGAAGGGCTGCAGACTCGCCACGTCACGGTCGAGGTTGACATCCGCGCAGGGCTGCCCGCCTTCGCGATCGTCGGTCTCGCCGACGCGGCCGTACGTGAGGCGCGCGAGCGGGTGCAGTCGGCGATCCGCAACTCGGGGTACGAGTTCCCGGCCAGAAGAATCACCGCGAACCTTGCACCCGGTGACATACCCAAGGCCGGCCCCGGCCTGGATCTAGCGCTCGCGTGCGCTGTGCTCGCCGCCAGTGAGCAGCTGCCGCGGGATCGACTCGAGAGCCACGCGCTGTTCGGCGAGCTGGCGCTGGGCGGCGAGGTGCGACCCTGTCGGGGCACGCTCGCGGTCGCGCAGGCAACCGAGGATGCCGGCCTCGGCGCCTTGGTTCTCGCCGGCGCGCACGCGCGCGAGGCAAAGCTGGTCGAGGGGATCGACGTGGCCATCGTCGAACGGCTGAGCAGCGCGGTGCGTGTGCTTGAGGGCGGACCGGGAGATCCACTGCCCGAACGTGCGGAGGAGGAGCCGCCGAGGGCGGGCAACCTCGGGCCCGATCTGAGCGAGGTGCGGGGTCAGCATCACGCGGTCAGGGCGCTGATCGTGGCCGCGGCGGGTGGACACAACAGCCTCCTGAGCGGACCCCCGGGGACCGGCAAGACGATGCTGGCCCACCGTGTGGCCTCGATCCTTCCGGCACTGAGCAGGCCAGAGGCGATCGAAGTGACTCGGATCCACAGCATCACGGGCGAGTTCGCGGGCAGGCTCGCGACCGTGAGGCCGTTCCGCGCGCCTCATCACTCGATCACGACGGCGGGCCTCGTCGGCGGCGCGCGCGGCGGGTGGGTCGGCGAGGTGGTGCTCGCCCATAACGGGGTCCTGTTCCTCGACGAGCTCTCAGAGTTCGCACGCCCCGCCCTGGAGGCTCTGCGCCAGCCTCTCGAGGACGGGCGGGTGGCGATCGTCAGAGCGCGGCATTCGGCCGTGTATCCGTCGCGGTTCATGCTCCTCGCGGCCACCAACCCCTGTCCCTGCGGCTATGCCGGGGACGGAGATCGCTGCAGGTGCAGCGAGACCGACATGGCCCGCCATCGTCGCCGGTTGAGCGGCCCACTGCTCGATCGCATCGATCTGCTCACCCATCTCGAGCGCGGCGGCACACACGACCTCGGGACGTCGTCTCTGATCGAGCTCGAAGACGGCCCGCGAGCGGGTAACAGATGCGCGTGAGCGCCAGGCGGCGAGGCTCAAGCGAGACGGCGAGACGGTGAACGCGCACATGGACGTGCGCATGCTGCAGAGGTATGTGAGGCTCGACGCCAAGAGTGAGGCGATGCTGCGGCGCGCCCGGGAGACGGGACTGCTGAGCGCGCGGGGGGAGCACCGCGTGCTTCGGGTTGCAAGGACGATCGCCGATCTGAACGGCAGCGAGCGGGTGCGGGCACGGGACGTCGGCGGAGCCCTGGCGCTGCGTCCAGAAGCCGGTCTCGCGGGCAGCCGGGCTGCATGAGCGCCACCGAAAAGGGCCGCCGGAGTGGCCCCTGCAAGGGCTGTCTGCGACGAAGCTGGTTGCTCGGAGCGCTGAGCACGCCGCTTGAGTACCAGTCCCGCAACCGAGAGCGACTCGCGGAGTTGTTGATGCTCGACGACGAGGAGCTCATGCAGGCCGTCGGCGGCAGGCGGCGAGCGGAGCTCGCGGTCAGCCACGCGAGATTCGAGGAGAGGCAGGTCGCCCGGCAGGAGGGAGTCGAGGGTGTGTGCCGTCATCGTCGGAGCTACCCGCCCTCGCTGACGGATGCAGGCGCTCCGTGGATGTTGAATGTCGCGGGCGGGGTGGACAGGCTGCGGGCGCTCACGACTGCGCCGACAGTGGCCATCATCGGTACGAGCCGGGCAACGGACTACGGCGTGGAGATGGCGAAGAGCCTCGCGCGTGGATTGGCGGCAAGCGGAGTGACGGTGGCCAGCGGGATGTCCGACGGAATTGCCGTCGCGGCGCTCGCGGGGGCGCTGCAGCTCGACGGTGCGACGGTGGCGGTGATGGCCGGCGGCCTCGACGTGGCGTGCCCGGCCAAAAGGCGCTCACTGTACGAGCGCATTAGAAAGGCCGGCTGCGCCGTCACGGAGCTGCCGGCCGGCTCAAGGCCGCGGCGCTGGGGACTGGCCGCCGGCGAGCGGATTCTGGCGCGACTGGCGGAGCTGACGGTGGTGGTGGAGGCGCGGGACACCCCCGGCGAGCTGGCGGGCGCGGGGATTGCCCAGACACTCGGAAAGACCGTGGCAGCAGTCCCCGGACGCGTGACATCGCCGCTGTCGAGCGGAACGCACGCGTTGCTGACCGGCGGCGCACATCTCCTCAGAGGACCTGCCGACGCCCTGGAGCTGCTCTCCGGTCTGGGCTCGCCGGCCGCGGCGGCTAGAAAGGCGCCGGCGGAACTGGAGCCGCGGTTACAGGTGACCCTCGACAGGGTGGGTGCTGGCCGAGACACCCCCGCGAAGCTCGCGAGCGCAGGCGAGGACGCCGGCGAGATGCTTCTCGCATTGAGCGAGCTCGAACTGATGGGGCTGTTGACACGCGGGGACGGCGGGAGGTACGTGCCGCGGCAAGCCTGTGAGCGTCGTTGACGGATTGAGTCGCCTGCACATGGATCCCGAGGAGCCCGTGCCCTTCGCTACGGGCGGTCAGTTGCTGGACGAGCTCCCACCGGCGGCGATCGACACGCTCGTCGAGGCCGTCGGCCCTGACTCCGGATCGCCGCTTCTTTCGCTCGGGCGCTCTCGCCATCCTCGACCAAGCGTTCCTGACCCTAGGCGTAGGCATGGTCATGGACCCCGGTATGGGGTCGGCGATCAACGCGCATTTGGACCTAGTCTCCAACGTACTTGGGCCGTGGGACTCGGGCGTCAAGTTCGCCAACTTCGTCGACGCTCCCATCGACACCCGCATGCTCTATCCGCCCGAGACGTTCGACCGGCTCCAAGAGGTGAAGGCGCGCTACGACCCGCACGATCTCTTCCGGGCAAACCACCCGATCCCATGCTCGGCTGCCGCTGGATAGCACCGGCTAGCGTCCCACACCAGCCGGGGCCCGGCGACGCTGCTTCCCCTCCCACCTCAGGAGAGGATGAGCGCGCGCTCCGCACAGCGCGTTGCCGCTCCTTCCGCGCGAACTCAGCACTCCGTGCGCGGCGACTGCCGGTTGCCGTTCGATCGACAGACAGGAGTCTCGTCCACACCATTGGCACCCGAATCTCGGCCGGCCCACACGGTAAGCCTCATGAGACCCTCTCGCAGTATTCGTACGCTGCAGCACATTGGCCTGTGTTCAGCCAGACCGCGCCGACGGAGGGGTCGCCGGATGCCCAAGGGTGGGCGAGGCCACTTTCAACCGCGAGGATTTCGCCTAGCTGTTTCCAAGCCGTTGGCGTCAACGCCAGTGATTCGCGCTGTTCTCGTTCGTACAGTGGAACGTTGATCCAGCTCGATTCGTGCGGATAGCAGAAGGCCATCCAGGTCAACACTCGACCATTCAGGATCCAAGCAGCATCGACTTTGCTGTCGCCTTCGATGTTGCTCGCGCCGAAGTCGGGTTCTCCGTCGCGATTGATATCCCAGTAGACCGCATTAACGCCCGAGTGCATCACGCCCAAGCCCGGGTTGAAGCCGCAGATGTTGGCGGCGGTCAACGCCGTCTGAACCGGCGCGGCCGGAGGAACGGCTGGCGGAGGGACTCGAGGAGCAGCCGGTTGACGAGGGATCGGCACACATAGTTTCCGACCAGCACGGTGTCGCCTGCTGGATGCCGCGCGAAGCTTGTATCCCGCCTGACACCTGGGGGATGTCAACCCGTGATGCCGTGATGAGCAGAGGAAGCCGTGGCTCTGGCTGCCGTCGAGGTGGTAGCCGTGCCGGCAGATCGGCCGACTAGTGGACGCCGAGACCGCCGTCGGCGTTGCCACAGCTGCACCAGCGTTTGCCGCCCCGATGACGGCAGGGCACAAAAAGAGAGCGACGAGACTCAATGCCAACAGCCGGCGGGGTGTGAGCGGGCGGTACGCGGAGAACTCCATGGCCATCCTTGGTTGAGTGCTCGACTAGCCGAAGGTGGCTAGAAGGCGGTAATGCACCACCTCCAGCTCCCCGACCACGGTTGTTCGCACGGGGGCGTTTCTGTCGCTATTGGACGAAACGCCTCAGCGCTCTCTCCTCCTACAAGAGCCCCGTCGACGGTACCAGCGTCGCTCTCCGCGAGCAATAGGCCAACCGGACCAGCAGCCCCGGGCGTCAGCGCGGTCATCACCCGGACCCAGCCCAGCGCGGGGATGCTGTTCGTCCCTTCCGAGCGTTGAAGAACCCGGCCTCGTCGTCAATACGCCGAGCAAGCAGGCGTCTGCCTGGTCTCGGCCGACGCGCCTGAGCTTCGGGGCATGAAAATGCGGGCTTGAAGGCCGCTGTTGGCGGCCGATCGTATTAGGGTCGGCTGACCGGGATAGGGGCTTTCAGGGAGAACGCAGTGGGGCAGGCCGTTTTGGACGATGGGCTTCGAGCCCGGGAGTTTTCGGTGGCCGCCCCTGCGACTTGCCCGGGTGTGCCGTGAGCACGTATCGGTCGTTGTCGTTAGCCCGCTGCTTCTCCAGTGGTTCACGCAATCAGAGGAGGACGAGGTGAGATCAGCTGGTAGAGCGATCGGGTTGGACGTGCACCGTGATTTCTGTGAGGTAGCGATCGCACAGGATGGTGAGGTGCGCTCGGCGGGTCGGGTCGATACGACTCCCGAGCAGCTGGAGTTGTTCGGCTCAAGCCTTGACCCGCGGGATCGCGTGGCGCTTGAGGTGAGCGGCAGCGCGTGGGAGGTCGCGCGGATCCTCGAGCGGCACGTCGCGCGGGTGATTGTCGTGAGTCCCGCCGACACGGGGATCCGCCAGGCGCGCGCGAAGACCGACCGTTTGGACGCGCGCACGCTCGCGAGGCTGTTGGCGGCGGGCGAGCTGGACGGCGTCTGGTCACCGGATGAGCGCTGCCGGGTGATGCGCCGTCGCCTGTCGCGGCGTGAGCAGCTGGTGCGCTCACGCTCGCGCGCGAAGAACGAGATCCACGCGGTGCTCGTGCGCCGGCTCGTGGGGCGCCCGCCCGTGACTGACCTGTTCGGGGCCAAGGGGCGCCGCTGGCTCTCAGAGCTCGAGCTGCCGCTCGAGGAGACAGAGACGATCGGGGCGTGCCTGCGACACATCGAGTTCCTGGACTCAGAGATCGCCGCGGTCGAGCGCCAGATCGCCTCCGAGGCGCTCCGATCGGCGGAGATCACGCGGCTGATGACGGTACCCGGAGTCAACGTGATCTGCGCGGCGAGCTTCATGGCCGCGGTCGGCGAGATCCGCCGCTTTCAAAACCCCAGGGCGCTGGTCGGCTATCTCGGTCTTGACCCGCGCGTCTACCAGTCAGGCTCAGCGCCGGCGACGGGCGGACACATCTCAAAGCAGGGCTCCGCATCGGCGCGCTGGGCGCTCGTCGAGGCGGCCTGGTCAGCCGTCCGCCAACCCGGCCCGCAGCACGCGTTCTATCAGCGCGTGCGCGCCCGCCGTGGACACGGGATCGCCATCGTCGCCAGCGCACGCAAGCTCTGCTGCCTGTTCTGGTTCCTACTCACCCGCGAAGAGGACTACGCCCACCAGCAGCCCTCCCTGACCGCCAAGAAGCTACGGCTGCTGGAGATCCGTGCCGGCGCCCCAACAGTGAAGGGCACCCCGACCGGCGTGTGGGCCACCAGGCAGGCAATGCGCGCAGGCGAGCGCAAGCTCGCCGAGCAAGCCGAGGCCTCCTACAAGCGGATGGTCTCAGACTGGCAGGCCGCCGCACCGAAAAAGAAAGCGGGCGCGAGCGTGACACCGGGGCGCGCATCACAAAAGCCCTCAAGGGGCAAAGTCGCGCGGCAGACCACGAGCCCCTGACGTCTGCACTTCGACTCGTCCTCTACTCGCGCCCACCAGAAGCCTAACGCCCTCGCGGCTCCTCTACAAGACGCCGATTGACTCCGGCGAGGACCCCGCCTGTCCCAAAAGCCGTCGAATTCACCTCGGCTGCCAGCACGCGGTCGAAAACGGCACCACAGGAGGCCCTCTGCGGCCCTCGCGAGGTGAACCGCGACCGAGTCCCTGTCCGAAATCCTCGCAAAATCCAACCGATACCGAGCCCCAGCCCTTGATTTTCATCGGTCGTCCTAAGCGATCATCAGTCACAGCGATTGAGCGACGCTCGCTCGGTGTCCAATGCGATCGGGCGACCACCTGCGTCGACCGTCGCCAGCGCAAGTGCGACGAGCGCCTACAGGTCGTCTGACACGCGCCTGTAGCGAACGTAGACGACGCGAGAGCCAAACGTCTGCGTCTCGACCAGCTCCATGTTGATCCTTTCGTCGAGGGTCGGGAAGTAGGGCGTGCCGCCGCCGAGTAGGACCGGGCTGACGAACAGCCGCCACTCGTCGATCAGCTCCAGCTTCATACACGCGCGGGCGAGGCCGGCGCCGCCGACGGCGATGTCCTTTCCGGGCTGTTCCTTGAGCCTTGAGACCTCCTCGCCGACACCGTCCCTGGCCAGCCTGGTGTTGCCCACCACGCTCTCAAGCGTCGTGGAGAACACAACCTTCGGCAGGGCCTTCCAGATTTGGGCGAACTTGACGTGCTCCACCGCCAGCGGACTCTCCTCAGCGGTCTCCCAGTAGACCATCGTTTCGTAGAGCCGCCGTCCGCAGAGATGCACACCGGTTTCCTGCACCTGCTGGGTGTGGAACCCAAACAGCTCCTCGTCGGGTACCGACCAGTCGATCGCGCCATCGGGTCCGGCGATGTAGCCGTCCAGCGACACAGTCATCGAGTAGATCAGGCTGCGCATCAAGATCCTCCTTCAGTTTGCGCGCAATTCTATGAGGGTGCGCAGCTGGACACTTTCGACTGCTGCCTTCGGCAGTCAAGCGAGCATGCCGGAAACCTGGACCGACACCGTCGCTCCGGACGAGCTCGGAGCGTCACGACCAACGATCGGCTCACGTTCGCTCCACCGGACAGTGCGGAAGCCCTCGCCCCGTCGCTCGCGAGTCCCGAACGCACAGGGAGCACTACGGAACAGGCGGTGGAAGGTGTACGTGCTCGTCAGGGTCGCCGCGAGCGCGCCGGTCGCAAATTGCGAAGAAGACTCGAAAGGAGGAAGATCCACGAGACAAGATGGCGCAACCCGATGTCAAGGGCGTCGGGATCTGGGGAGCACGGCCGTCTGGCGGCCGCGGCGAAACGGAGGGAACCGTGAACGTAGGGAGGAAAGGCCGCTCGGCGAGCGAGGCGCTCAACCGTTTCGAACGCGTGGCGCGGGCCGTCCAGGAGCGCGCCCGCCGTTTGGAGATCTTGGACCGACGCGCCCTGGCTCGCCGGGAGGCCGAGGATCGGCGGCTGCGGGAGGCGGAGCGGCAATGACCCGGCAGTCGGAGTGGGCGGTTTGATCCCCACCAGAGCGGCAGCAACCGAGGGAACGGCGAGAGGCAGCCGACCCACCGATTGAGACACGCGCGCCGCAGGCTGAGCGCGTGATAGGTCGTCTAGCGGCGACTTCTCGCGTTTGCGGGGCCGGGGTCGTGGCTGGGCCGGACCGGGCCATCAACAAGTCTCGGTGGCGTTCACCACACACGATGATTGCGAGCGTCCGACGAGAGTGGACGGCATCAGGCCGGCCTGAACGGCGGCGAGCATGCCACCATGTCCATCCGTGGAGGATCGTGCCGAGCAGCTGAGAGCGCGCCGCGCTGCTCGTGCCAGAGCGCTGCGCCGCCGCCGCACCTTGACGCTGGCCGTGTTCATCGCGGTGCTTGGCCTCGCCGTGATGCTCGCCATAGTGGTCTCGCGCCGCTCGGTGGGACGCACAGCGGTTCGCCTGGCGCCTCCGTCCACGGCCGTAGCGCTCGGGCCCGCCGTCGCTCGGGGCTCGCGTTCGGAGGCACAGCAGGCGGCGGTCAGGCGACTCGCTGCGTACGGTCTACCGCTTTTCTGCGGCGGGCGCTCGGAGCGGATGGTCGCGCTGACGTTCGACGACGGCCCGGGCCCGTACACGAGGCTTGCGATTGCCAAGCTACGCAAGCACCATCTGCGCGCCACATTCTTCCTTGTCGGCAAGCAGATCCGCGCCTTCCCAGGCTTGGCGCGGCTCGAGAAGCCGGTTGGCGCGGTCGGCGATCACACCATGACGCACCCGTTCCTGCCGGCGCTGCCGCGCGCGGAGATGGTGCAGCAGATCACCGGCGCCAAGGCGCTGATCGAACACGTGGCCGCCCAGCCGGTTGTCTTGTTCCGGCCGCCGTATGAGGGCCGCACGCCGGCGATCGACCATGAGGTGAGGACTCTCGGAATGCTCGAGGTGCTTTGGAACGTCGACAGCGGCGACTCGCTGGGCGCCAACTACGCCGGAATTGACCGCCACGTCCTCGCCGGCCTGCATCCTGGCTCAATCATCCTGATGCACGAGAACCGAGGCCAAACGATCCGCGCTCTCTTGACGATCTTCGCGGCACTGGCGCGCGATCACTTGCGCGCCGTGACAGTGCCGGAACTCCTCGCGCAGGACCCGCCATCGTTGGCGCAACTTCGCGCCGGCGGACGCGGCTGCGGAGTATGGCTGCAGGCCGGCAACGGCGCCTAGCTCCACGGACGGGCGACACCCCCATCGGCTCGGAGGGGCGTCGGACTGCGCGCCACTCGAACTCCTGCAGTTTCGTAGCTCAGCGGATACCGCGATGCCGGATACGGCACCTCCCAGGTCCATAATCTCCGGATGTCCGGACCGCGGCACCTGACGTACGCAGCAGCCGTGGCGGTGGCCGCCTTGGTCCTCGCCCTGGCGCTGGCGGCTGGCTGCGGCTCCTCGGGCCCGAGCCCCAGTGTGCCGAGCCCCAGTGTGCCGAGCCACGACAGGACGGTTGCCGCCGATCCACCGTCCGCCCCGCCGGTCACTGTGGGGGCCTCGCCGGACGCCGCGAGAGGCCCGACAGCGCCGGGTTCCTCACCGGCGGGCACTCCCACCGGGCCAAAGAAGCGCCCCATAGCGCCTGCTCATCCGATCCCAGCTGCCTTCCGGCCGGCGCCTGGCGCGCCGTCGGACGCCGAAGTGCGAAGCGAGCTGGCGCAGCTGGACGCCCTTCGGCGCGAAGCACGCCGCCGGGCGCTAAGCGCCGCCGCCGCCAGCTTGGCCGGACTGCTCCCATGGTCAGTGGAGCCCAAGTCGGGAACCCAGGTGAGCGTTGCGTCGGTGTTCCGTGACTACGGCCTCGGGCTGGCATGTGGCGGCGTACTGGGCCGCGACCAGCTCGGGGTCGCGCACAAGACGGCACCTTGCGGGACACTGATTACCTTCACCTACGCTGGGCGCAGCGTGACCGTGCCGGTGATCGATCGCGGCCCCTATGTCGCCGGCAGAGAGTGGGACCTAACCGGCGCGACGGCCGCCGCGCTCGCCTTTCCGGGGCTTGCACAGATCCAGTGGGCGGTCGGCGGCTGAGAAGGGTTAGGCGCTAGACGCCTGCTCGGAACGATTGGCGAGAGCCTCGGGCAATGCTCAGCGCGCTCGCGCCATGCGCGAGGAACGGCAGTCCCGGTCTCTGGGCCCACGGGACCTCTCCGGGCTTTCCGCGAGCGACCTCATCTCTCCATGAGAAGTCCCGCGAGATCTCTTCGGCACTCGCGACTTGACACGCGTTCCCACGCCTGCCTTCGCTTTGCGGATGCGCGACTCTGCCGCTGGGCGCCGCGCTCTAGTGGCTGCTTGCGGGCATCGTCCTCGAAGCGGATGAAGGTGTCTGGTTCCAACACATAGGCGACACATGTGTCAGGACATAGGAGACACCAACGTGAGGGAGTCTTCCTGTGGACATGGCGCGGTATCTGGTCGAGGCCCATGTGCTGGAGGGACGCTCGGTCAGCGAGCTGGCGGCGGCTCATGGAGTGCATCGCAGTTGGATCTACAAGCTGTTCGCCCGCTACCGCGATGGGGGCTATGAGGCCCTTGAGCCGAGATCCAGACGGCCGCGGTCTGTGCAGGCACGGGACTGCGCATGAGGTCGTTGAGGCGATCGTTGAACTGCGCATACGGCTTCGGTCGCAGGGCCACGATGCCGGGGCGGCGACGATCGCCTACCACCTCGCCGAGAAACGGAAGGACACTCCCTCCCTCTCGACGATCTGGCGCATTCTCAGACGCGAGGGCCTCGTCGTCGCACAGCCGCAGAAGCGGCCGCGCTGCAGCCTGATTCGCTTCCAGGCCGAGCTGCCGAACGAGATGTGGCAGGCCGACATCACCCACTGGGAGCTTTCCGGCGGCGAGCACGCAGAGATCCTCAACATGATCGATGACCACTCCCGCCTGTTCCTGGCCTCCCGAGCGTTTCAGACGGTCAAGGCCAGCGACGTCGTGGATGTCTTCCATGAAGCAGCCGAGCTCCACGGGCTGCCCGCCTGCCTCCTCTCCGACAACGGCGCCGTGTTCAGCGCCACACCGCGCAAGGGCAAGGTGCTCCTGCAGGCCGAGCTCGAGCGGCTCGGGATCTCCTCGAAGAACTCAAGGCCCTACCACCCGCAGACCTGCGGGAAGATCGAGCGCCTGCACCAGACGCTGAAGCGCTACCTGGATGCGCAGGAGCCCGCATCGACGCTCACAGGGCTCCAGGGCCAGCTCGATCGCTTCGTGCACTACTACAACAACGTGAGGCCGCACAGGGCCCTGGACGGACGAACGCCGCTACAGGCCTACAGCGCCCGCCTGAAGGCAAGGCCGGCGGCCGTGAAGGCAGGGACGCACTTCCGGGTCAGAGAGGACAGGGTCGATCAGGCGGGCAAGGTCAGCCTGCGCTACATGAGCCGCCTGCACCACATCGGGCTTGGCCGGGCCCACAAGGGCCGTCAGGTCAAGCTCCTGATCGCCGATCAGAGCATCCGCGTGATCACTCTGGAGGGCGAGCTGCTACGTGAGCTCACGCTCGATCCGAGCCGCGACTACCAGCCACTTGGGCAGGCCTGAGCTGTCTACTATGTCCCGCGACATCTGTCTCCGATGTCCCGACACACAACATCGAAGCGGATGAAGGGATTCGAACCCTCGACCTTCGCCATGGCAAGGCGACGCTCTAGCCAGCTGAGCTACATCCGCGCAACTCGGCCATTCTATCCGGCGGCCACGGGCCACGTCGACGAGGCAGTTTCAGACGGGTCTGCGGGCGCGAACCTGATAGACGGCCGTCAGACCGATGTCAAAGCCGCGCCGCGCCGCGCGGAGATACAGCCGCCAGACGCGCGTGCGCTCGGGACCGGCGAGTCGCCTGGCGTCGTCCAGGCGCTGCTCGAGCCGGTCGGCCCAGTGGCGCAGCGTGATGGCGTAGTCCTCGCGGAAGCCCTCAACGTGCTCCGTGTGAAAGCCGGCGCGCTCGAGCGCGAGCTGGACGCGAGAGAGCGGCAGGGGCTCGCCATCGGGGAACACGTACCGCGTCGAGAAGAGATCCTCGAGCGGGTCATCCTCGGGGTCCAGTACGGCGATCGCGTGGTTCAGCAGCAGTCCTCCGGGACGCAGGAGCGTGAACAGCGACCGGGCGTACACGTCGATCTGGCTCTCTCCCACGTGCTCGGCCATGCCGATGCTCGCGATCGCGTCGAACGACGATCGCGGCAGCTGGCGATAGTCCGCCACGCGAATGTCCACCTGCGTCGCCGAGGCCGGCCTCCCTCACCTTCTCGCGCGCGAGCTCGGCCTGAGCCGGTGAGATCGTGACACCGGTGACCTTCACGCCGTAGTTCTGAGCCGCGTGGATGGCAAAGCTGCCCCAGCCACAGCCGACGTCCAGCAATCGCATCCCCGGCTTCAGATCCAGCTTGCCCGCGACCAGGTCGAGTTTTGTCCGCTGAGCATCCTCCAGTGTCTGCGCGCCCCGCGAGAAGATCGCGCAGCTGTAGGTCATCGACTCATCCAGGAAGAGCGCAAAGAAGTCGTTGCCGACGTCGTAGTGGTAGCGGACCGCGGCGGCATCGCGCTCGATGCTGTGGCGCTCGCCGCGCAGGACGAGCTCGAGGCTCGGACGCCGGGGAATCCCGCCCGGCACCGCCGCGGCGACGATCGCGGCCCCCAGGCGGACACGGTCACCGGCCTGCATCGCCGGCGGCTCCCAGGTGTCGACCACGGCGAACGCGGCGTCGAGGTCGTCGACGGCCAGCGACCCGTCGACGTAGGCACGACCCAGGCCCAGTGTTCCGGGAGCCCGCAGGAAGTGGGCGAGTGCGGACGGCCGTCGGACGAAGAACGTCGGGGCGTCCGACCGCGGTCGCACCCACGGCTCCGCCGTCCCAGAAGCTCACATGAAACGGCCTCGACGGCAACAGGCGCTCAAGTTGTCTGCCCAGGGGAGCACTCGCGCGAATCAATGCCACGGCCCGTAAGATCGCAGATGCGGCCAAGCCCTGTGCGTACGCCCGTCCAGCGAGTGCGATACTTCGCCCGATGCCCAGCGACCGCACCCTGTCGCGCTTCTCCATGTCACTGCCGGCCAGTGTGCTCCGGGGCATCGGCAAGCTGAACGTACCCGTCTACCGCGCGAGTCGCGGCCGCCTGTTCAACACCTACGGCCGTGCTCCGATCCTGCTCCTCACGACGACCGGCCGCCGCTCGGGCCAACAGCGCACGGCGCCCGTGGTCTACCTCGCCGATGGTGAGCGGTTCGTGGTGATCGGCTCCAACGCCGGCAATGAACACGCACCCGCATGGTCGCTCAACCTGAAGGCCAACCCGGTATGTGCGGTGCAGGTTCGGGCGAAGCACCGACAGGTGAACGCGCGGATCGCCGAGGGCGAGGAGCGGGCGCGGCTGTGGCGGGCGATGAACGATCAGTACGCCGGCTTCGACGACTACGACGAGCGCACCGACCGAGACATCGCGGTGTTCGTGCTCGAGCCGCGCTGAGCTCGGGTGCTTGGCGTCTCGAGCATGGGCGAGCCACCTCATCAGTCGTGTTCCTCACACCAGCACAACGACTGAGACTGCGGCCGGAACGGCCCTGGCAGGAGCATGCCGAGCTGTATGCGGACCTGTTCGCGGATCCCGCGGTCGCTCGTGCGCTGTGGCCGGGCGTGCTTGGCGGCCCCCGCACCCACCAGCAGGCGTCGGCGATGCTCCTCGCCGATATCCGCCACTGGCAAGAGGAGTCGTTCGGCCCCTGGGTCTTCTTCGAGACCGACACCGGAGTGTTCGTGGGACGGTGCGGCCTGCGCCGCGCGACCGTTCACGGCAGGAACTCGGTTGAGCTGCTCTACGCCGTGCGCTCGGACTCGTGGGGCGAAGGCCACGCAACCGAGATGGCCACCGTCGCGATGGCGCAGGCGCGCCGCCTGGGGCTCACCGAGGTGGTGGGTTTCACCGCCGTCACGAACGGCGCGTCGCGGCGTGTGCTCGAAAAGGTGGGGATGCAGTTTGAGACGATCTTCGAGCACGCGGGCCTGCCCCATTGGCTCGGGCGGGCACGCCCCGGCGCGTAGCGACTTCCGACGGCCGAGCCGACACCATCGTCTACCCTTCAGGGCACGATGTTCTTCACGCGCAAGCAAGCGGACATGGTCACCTCGGAGTCGGCGCTCAGCGGACGCACCGAGGAGATGCCGGTGCCGGCGAAGCACGAGGTCCTCGGAACACCGCTGAAGGGACCGTTCCCGGACGGCATCGAGACTGCAGTGTTCGGAATGGGGTGCTTCTGGGGTGCCGAGAAGCTCTTCTGGGAGGCGAACGGCGTCTACACGACCGCGGTGGGCTACGCGGGCGGGTTCACCCCGAACCCCACCTACGAGGAGGTCTGCTCAGGACGCACGGGCCACACCGAGGCGGTGCTCGTCGCGTTCGACACGGCGACCGCAAGCTTTCAGGACATGCTGAGGCTGTTCTGGGAGGGGCACGACCCCACGCAGGGGATGCGCCAGGGAAACGACGTGGGCAGCCAGTACCGCTCGGCCATCCTCTACCAGAGCGACGCGCAGCGCCTCGCCGCCGAGGCCTCCAGGGATGTCTACCAGGAGATGCTCACGCGTGCCGGCCACGGCGAGATCACCACCGAGATAGTCGCGACCGGACCGTTCTACTACGCCGAGGACTACCACCAGCAGTACCTGGCGAAGAACCCCGGCGGTTACTGCGGGCTGGGCGGCACCGGCGTCAGCTGCCCCGTGGGCCTGGCCCACCAGGCCTAGCTGTCAGCCAGGCCCTCCTGACAGCACAGCGACCCCGCCGAGGCGAGGTCGCTGGCCTTCACTGCCGGCCCGGACGCATCCGTAGGGATGAACACGTCCAGGCCGGCAGGCTTGTCTGCCTTTTCTGCGCTTCTTACGCGCCGGCAGGTGACGGGTCCGGGTGCCATGTGGGCGCGTGCGGACCGCCGAGCGTTGGCACGTCCGACGGGTAGACCTCGTTGCCGTGGATCGCGTGATCGCCGATCTCGAGTTCCTCGTCTGAGAGGCGCAGGGGAACGACCAGACCAAGGAGCTTCAGCAAGATGAACGTCATGATCCCGCTGAACACGATCACCCAGGCACCGGCCTCGGCCTGCCAGCGCAACAGCGTCCAGCTGCCTTGCGCCACACCTTCTTTCCCGGGCAGGTTGGATGCGCCGCCCACGCCGAGGTACTCCACGATCTTCGAGTCCGCGAGCACCCCGACCATCAGGCCGCCGGTGAGTCCCGCGATGCCATGGGTATAGATCACCCCGAGGGTGTCGTCGACGTGTCGGAACACCGGCGCTCGGCTCAGGAACCTGATGGCCATCCACACGATCGTCGAACCCACGACACCGATGATGATCGCCCCGTAGCCATTGACGAACCCGGCACCCGGCGTGATGCAGACCAGACCCGTGATCATCCCGTTGACCGAGCCGATCAGAGACGGCTTGTCGCGGAATATGTAGTCCCAGGCGATCCACACGAGCATCGCAACCGCGGTGCACAGGTTCGTGTTGAGAACCGCTGCGGAGGCGTTCGCGCCCGCGTAGTAGGAGTCCCCTCCGTTGAACCCGTTCCAGCCCAGCCACAGAAGTCCCGCCCCTGCCGCAACCATCAGCAGGTTGTTGGGTGCGTCGATCTCGCGATCTCGTTGCAGTCGCGGTCCGATCACCGCCGCCGCCACGAAACCGGAGACACCGGCCGCCAGGTGGATCACGTAGCCGCCGGAGTAGTCCAGGGCGCCATGTGCGGCGAAGTAGCCGCCACCCCAGATCAGGAACGCGTTGACCGTGTACACGCATGTGATCCACAGCAGCACGAACGGAATCCACGCCTTGAAGTTGATCCGCCCGAGCACCGAACCGAGCATGAGGATCGGCGTGATCGCCGCGAACACGAACTGGAAGTACACGAGCGAGGCCTCGGGGAAGTGGAATGGCGGTCCTTCCGTGATCGACGGGATCACGGCTTGACCCTCCTCGGCGGCGTCGCCGAGGATGCTGCCCGGCTTACCCAGGAACGTGTCGAAGAAGCCCTTGCCATGACCGACCGGCTCGCCGAAGCCCATCTTGAACGCCCACAGGCACCAGGCCACGAGGACGAGCGAGAACGCCACGAACGTGAGCATCATGCTGTTCACCGACCAGCGCTTCTGCATGACTCCGCCGTACAGGATCGCGAGACCCGGCAGGCTCATCAGCCCGACGAACGTCGCCGCGGTCATCTGCCACGCGTTATCTCCCGGATTCAGCCAACTTGGATATGCCAGCCAGGACATGTGCCTCCGTTCCCTACGTAGTGGACCAGTGGCGCCCGATCCGCACAGGCGGACGGGAACCCACGTATTCAAGTCCCGGTATGAAACCCGGCCTGCGGGACAGCGGGTAGGGCCATCGTGGCCAACACTTGCCGCGGGGCTTTCGACATTTGTCTAGATGTCCGCGAGCGCGCCCGCGGGCGCCTGTCAGTCGGGGCTAAACGGGAACCCGGCCTTGCGGCAGGCTGCCCGCAGTTCAGGTTCGATGTGGTGAAAGTCCCCGGACGCGCATATGCGTCTGGCCCGCTCACCGCAGCCCTGAAGTTGTGCGCCGCCGAGCGTGCTCGCGAACGTCACGTTGATGCAATCTGGCCGCGCGGGCGAGCCCGTCGTGAGCGCGAAGACGCCCAGCGCGAGCAGCGCCAGCACCAGGCAGCTGAGCGCGGCTGCCACCGCCGTCCTCTCACGCCGTCCCCAGTGCAGCGGCTCCGACAGCCGCCGGGACTGATCGAACATGATCATGCGATTGACGCGGCTATTTGGAGCGCTCGCCGGGCTCGCCATCGGCGGCGGGCTCTAGCATCCTCGGCGTCGGGCGCGAACGAGAGCGCGGCCGAGTTGATGCAGTAGCGCTCACCGCTCGGCCCTGGGCCGTCGTCAAACACGTGGCCCAGGTGTCCCCCGCACGTGCGGCAGATGACCTCGGTGCGGCGCATGAACAGGCTGTTGTCGGGGCGCAGCTCCACGGCCTCGGCTACGGCGGGCTCGGTGAAGCTTGGCCAGCCTGTCCCGGACTCGAACTTGGTGTCCGCTGCGAACAGCGGTGCCGAGCAGGCCGCGCAGCGGTACTCGCCCGAAGCCTTGTTGTACACGTACTCGCCGGTGAACGGCGGCTCCGTGCCCGCCTTGCGCAGCACGTCGTACTGGGCGGGCGTGAGTTGCTCGCGCCACTCGTCCTCGGACTTGATGACCTTGGGCTCGCTTGAAGCCATCTGCCCATGTTCTAGCACCCGCAGCCCTCCTGCGTCGCGGTCTCCGGAAACCCCCACCGCCCTCTTGCTATCATGATCCTTACGTTCACGTCAATTTCGACCACAGAGGCTCAGGAGCGAAGCGACTTGTCCACCGCACCAATCGCCGAGCAGACCTCGCACGGGAGATCCCGGTTCGGGGTGGCCGCCGGGCACGAGAGCTACAAGTGGTGGGCGCTGTCCTGCACGAGCCTGGGGATGCTGCTCGCGGCGACCAACTCGGGGACGCTGATCATCGCGCTGCCGGATCTCGAGCGCTCGCTGCACACCAGCCTGCTTGCGCTCGTGTGGGTGATCCTCGCCTACCTGATCGCGGCCACCGTGCTCGTGCTCACCGCCGGGCGCCTGAGCGACCTGTTCGGACGCAAGCGCGCCTACGTGGGCGGCTTCCTCCTGTTCGCGCTGGCATCGCTCGGTGCAGGTTTCTCCCCCGACGCCACCGTGTTGATCCTGTGGCGCATCCTGCAGGGCATCGGCTCGGCCTTCCTGTTCGCCAACGCTGCCGCCCTGGTGACCGACGCCTTCCCCAAGGAGGAACTCGGCCTGGCGATGGGAGCCAACACGATGGTCGCGGCCATCGGGCTTGTGCTCGGACCGGTGCTGGGCGGCGCGCTGGTCGCGATCTCCTGGCACTGGGTGTTCTGGTTCAACGTCCCGCTGGCGCTCGGCGGGGCCGCCTGGGGCGCGCTGATCCTGCGCGAGCTTGCCAAACCGGATGCCGTGCGGGGATATGACGTGCTGGGAACCACCACGTTCGTCGTCGGCCTCACGGGCCTCGTGCTCGGCGTCTCGCGCGGAGGCCTGAGCGGCTGGAACGACCCGATGGTCATCAGCTGCCTCGCCGCCGCCGTGGTGCTCCTCCCGACCTGGGTCTTGGTGGAGCTCCACTCGAGCTCCCCCATGCTCGATCTGCAGATCTTCAAAGACCGCCTGTTCGCGGCGGCGACCGCCTCGGCCTTCATCAACGGACTCGCGAGATTCGCGTTGATGTTCCTGTTCGTCTTCTACTTCCAGGGCGCGCAGAGCAACTCACCGATCGAAGCCGGCATCAAGCTGATCCCGCTGGCCCTGGGGATGCTCATCGCCTCCCCGATCGCCGGCGCCTACGCCGATCGGCACGGCTCACGCTCGCTGGCCGCCCTCGGCATGCTCGTCAGCGCCGCGGGCCTGGCCGCGATGACGACGCTCCAGGTGGATACCCCCTACTGGCAGGCCGGACTGTGGCTCTTGGTCGTGGGGGTGGGCTCCGGCATGTTCAACAGCCCCAACACCGCCGCGATGATGGGTGCCGTGCCGGCGTACCGGCGCGGGGTCGCAGCGGGGGCGAGGACGCTCGTACAGAACACCGGCGCGGTGCTGTCGATCGCGTTCGTGCTCGCGATCGTCACCTCGGCGGTGCCTAAAGCGACGCTGTTCGCGGTCTTCTCGGGTCTCGCCAAGGGCCTCTCCGAGCAGAAGCTCGCACCGTTCATCACGAACATGCACGTGGCGTTGTGGGTGCTCGCAGCAACCTCGCTGCTGGGAGCGGGCGTCTGCCTTATGCGCCCACGCCATGATGCGGGCCCGACCGGCCCACCCCTTCCGAGCGCCATTGCGGAGGAGGAGGCGGCGGCCGGTCGAGCAACGGCCGAGGGCGCCGGCGATCGCGCACGCAACCGCCCCTCGCCCGGGCATGACGCCGATCGCACCTGGCCATCCGATCCCTCTCGGCCATCGATTCCCGCCGGGGCCCGTTGAGCCTCTCCGCAACCGCCATGACCCCGCCCGCCTCAGAGCAACCCCAGACCGGACCTCGACCCGCCAATCTTCGTATCGGCGATGTTGCGCGCCTGGTGGGCACGACGCCCCGAACGATCCGCTACTACGAGGAGATCGGACTGCTCGCCGAGGCACCCGCCAGGCCCGCGGGCCAGCATCGGCTCTACACGCAGGCTGAGGTCGAGCGCATGCGCGAGGTCATGCGTCTGAAGGACCTCCTCGGCGTGTCGCTCGAGGAGCTCAAAACGCTTCTGACGGCCGAGGAGGCGCGCGCGGAGGTACGCGCCCAGCTCCAGCGCGAGGACGTCGACCCCAAGCGCCGACGCGAGCTGCTCAGCGAGGCGCTCGGCCATATCGACCGCCAGCTGGAGCTGGTCCGCCGGCGCGCGGCCGAGCTGGGAAAGCTGCAGCAGGAGCTGTGCGAGACCCGCAAGCGTGTTCGCCGCAAGATCCGCGGACTGGATGCCGCCGGCGCCGGGGCGTTCCCACCGGAGGAGGAGGTGGTGCCCCGGTGAGTACGCCCGTGGTGCTGCGCCTGGGTGATCCGCATCTCGGCCAGGCCATTCCCCGGCGCGCGGCGATCATCGACAGACACCACGACCAACGGAAGGGGCCAGGATGTCAGAACCAGCCCAGGTGAAGCCGAGCCCGCAGGGCGTACCGGGCGCGTTGACCGACCCGGCGAAGGTCACCGGTGAGGAGCTCACGTTCACGGGCGCGCGGGGAACGCCGGTGAACGGCTACCTGGCTCGACCCGCTGATTCGGACCGCTCCAGCCATCCCGGCGTGATCGTGATCCACGAGGCGATGGGACTCAACGACCACATCCACGACGTCGCCAACCGCATCGCCAATCTCGGCCACGTCGCGTTGGGCGTGGACCTGTACACGCGCGAAAGTGGTCCACCGCCGGCCGGAGACGTGGAGGCGATGATGAAGCGCCTGTTCGCGATGTCCGACGCCACCGTCCTCGGCGACCTGGAGGGTGCCGCGGACTTCCTCGGCGCGCGCGAGGACGTCACGGAGAAGATCGGCTGCATCGGCTTCTGCATGGGCGGGCGCTACACGCTCCTGTTCGCCTGCGCCTCCCACCGGCTGAGCGCCGCAGTCGACTGCTGGGGCGGGTTCATCGACAAAGCCACGCCCGAGGAGCGCGCAACTCCCGAGCGCCCGACCCCGCCGCTCGAGCTGGCAGACCGCCTTAGCTGCCCTTTGCTCGGCGCGATCGGCGCAGAAGACGTCAACCCCTCTCCACAGCTGGGCGAGCAACTGCGAGTCCGCGCCTCGGCGAGCGGACAGGAGGTGAAAGTCGACTCCTATGAGGGCGCCGGACATGCCTTCTTCGCCGACTATCGCCCGACCTACCGTCCGGCGCCGGCGGCAGCGCTGTGGGCCGAAATCGTGCCGTTCTTCAAGCGGCACCTCGGATAGCGAACCAGAACAGCGAGGAGCAGGCCGTGGAGCGCAAGTGGTGGACCCTGATTGCCGTCTGCGTGGCGATCTTCATGCTGCTGCTCGACATCACCGTGGTGAACGTCGCGCTGCCCGACATCCAGCGCTCGCTTCACTCCTCGTTCTCGGATCTGCAGTGGGTGGTGAACGCCTATGCGCTGACGCTTGCCGCCTTTCTTCTCACATCCGGCTCGGTGGCGGATCTGATCGGGCGCAGACGCGTGTTCGTGGCGGGCCTGTTCGTGTTCACGATTGCCTCGGCCGCGTGCGGCCTGTCCACCACGCCGCTCATGCTCAACCTGGCACGCGCCGTGCAGGGTACCGGTGGGGCGATGATGTTCGCCACCTCACTGGCGCTGCTCGCGCAGGCCTTCCATGGAAAGGAGCGCGGGACGGCCTTCGGCGCGTTCGGCGCCGTCACAGGCGCCGCGGTGGCGGTGGGCCCGGTCCTCGGCGGGATCATCACGTCGAGCATCGGCTGGGAGTGGATCTTCTTCGTGAACGTGCCGATCGGGGCGATCGCCGTTCTCATCACGCTCACACGCGTAGCGGACTCGCGCGACCCGAACGCAACCGGCGTCGACTGGCCTGGCCTCGTGACCTTCTCCGGGTCGTTGTTCCTGCTCGTGTACGCGCTCGTGCAGGGCAACCAGAAGGGATGGGGCTCGGCCGAGATCGTCTCGTGTCTGACGGCCGCCATCCTCCTACTGGTGGCGTTCGTCGTCGTCGAGCAGCTGCAGAGCCGGCCGATGCTCGACCTGGCGCTCTTCCGCCGCCCTGCTTTCACCGGAGCGAGCATCGTCGCGTTCACGCTGTCGGGCTCGTTCTTCGCGATGTTCCTGTATCTGACCCTCTACATCCAGGATGTGCTCGGCTACGGGCCGCTGCAGGCCGGCCTGCGATTCCTGCCCTCGACGGTGCTGTCCTTCATCGTCGCGCCGATTGCCGGAAAGCTCAGTGTCCGCGTCCCCGTGCGCCTGCTCATGGGCTCGGGTCTCCTGTTGATCGGGATCGGCCTTCTGACCATGACCACGGTCGACGCCACCTCTGGCTGGACCGCGTTGATTCCTGGACTCGTCCTTGCCGGAGCGGGGGTTGGGCTGGTCAACCCACCGCTGGCCTCCACCGCGATCGGGGTGGTACCCGACGAGCGAAGCGGGATGGCCTCGGGGATCAACTCGACCTTTCGCCAGGTGGGCATCGCGACGGGGATCGCCGGACTGGGCGCCGTCTTCCAGCAAAGTGTCACGCATGGCACCACCGGCGCGCTCCTCGCCGGCGGGCACGCGCGCGAGGTCATGAGCACCGCCCACGGACAGCTGGGGACGCTGCTCGAGTCGGGCGAAGTCACCCAGATCGCCCGATCCCTCTCCCCCACCGCCCGCACGGCCCTCGATCACGCCTATCGGGTGGGGTTCACAGGCGCATTCACGACGATCGCCGCCATCGCGGCCATGGTTGCCCTGGTGGGGGCCGTGTCCGCCTTCGCACTGGTGCGCGGCCGCGATTTCGTGACCTCCCCGAGCACATCCGAGGGGCATGAGCTCGAGCCCGTGGCGACCGCCGCCGGCTGACGGCCGCGCCCGGCCCTTGCTCACCGCTATGTTCCGGCAACAGGCGCGGCCCGGCCAGCCGTGCCGCTCGCATCACGGCCACTCAGGGCTTCCTGGCCTCATATCCGCGACAGGCAACGACCGGCAGGCGCGGGTAGCGCGGATAAGCTGGATCCTGCCGCGAGCGCTTGCACAGCGAGAACGTAGAGCCACGGGTGTTCCGCACCTCCTGTTGGTGAACGCACGTGTCGCACAGCCCAGCTCGTCCATCCTGTGCCGGCGGCGGGTTGGAGGCGCTGGACATGAACGAAGGGTAAGAGCAGCCAGGCGCGGCGTTGCCGGAAGCCCCTCGAAGCGCCGTGCGATACTCGTTGACTGAGCAACTATGAACACCTTCTACAGACTTCTCGGGTTCCTGCGCCCCTACAAACGCTGGCTGACGGTTTCGTGGCTGCTCGCGAGCGCCGCGATGGTCATGACCGTCGCGCTGCCCTATCTCACCGGCCGCGCCGTGGACGCGCTGGAGAGCGGGGCCAAGCACGCTCAGCTGCATGAGATCGTGGCGCGCGATCACGACAGGCATAAGCTGCTCCTGCTCGCCTTGTTGATCGTTGCCGCGGTACTCGTGCGCTGGGTGCTCACCTACTTCCGGCGCCTGATCGCAGGAAGGGTCTCGCTCGCGATCGAATTCGACCTGCGCGAGCTGCTCTACGGACACCTCCAGCGGTTGGAGCTCGCCTTCTTCGACCACCAGCAGACCGGTCAGCTGATGTCGCGTGCGACGGTGGACCTTCAGGCTGTGCGCTTCTTCCTCGGCTACGGCCTCGTGTTCATCCTCCAGTCCGCGCTCACCATCGTGCTCGCCGGTGTCGCGATGATCGTGATCAACCCGGCACTCGGTCTGATCGCGATGGCGCCCGTGCCCTTCGTGGTCGTCATCTCCCAGCGCTACGGGCGCCGCGCTCGCCCCGCCGTCCAGGAGGTCCAGCAGCGCATCGCCGAGCTGACCGCGAACGCCGAGGAGAACATCTCCGGAGTGCGTGTCGTGAAGTCCTTCGCGCGCGAGCCGCTCCAGCTCAGCCGCTTCCGCCACAGCGTCTCGCGCGTATTCGACCAGGCGATGGTGGCCACCCGCCTTGAGGCGAGGTACAACCCGATGATCGGCTTTCTGCCCCAGCTCGGCCTCGCCGCGGTGCTGCTGCTGGGTGGGCGCTCGGTGATCCACGGCCACCTCTCGCTCGGCCAGTTCAGCGCCTTCTACCTGTACCTGAACATGCTCATCGCGCCGATGCGCTCGCTGGGAGTCACGCTCGGCCTTGCCCAGCGGGCGACCGCCTCGGGGGCGCGCATCTTCCAGGTGCTCGACCGTCCCCCGAATCTGACCGCCCCCGCGGACGCCCCGCCGCTGCCACCGGGCAACGGCCACGTCGAGCTGCGCGGCGTGACCCTCCGCTATGACGATCCCGACGAGTTCGGCGCGGCCTATTCGCACTCACGCGAACAGCTCTCCGAGGCGGATGACGTCGCCGCCGGCGCGGTTGCGCTTCGGAGCAAGGCGCGTGCGCGCACGGTGCTCACAGACGTCGACCTGGACGTGCCCGCAGGACGCACCGTCGCGCTCGTCGGAGCCACGGGCTCGGGCAAGACGAGCCTGGTCTCGCTCATCTCCAGGCTGTATGACGCGAGCTCGGGCACCGTGCTCATCGATGGCGCCGACGTGCGCCTGCTCGATCTGCGCTCGCTGCGTCACTCCGTGGCGATCGTCAGCGACGACCCGTTCCTGTTCTCAGCCACCGTGGCCGAGAACATCGCCTACGCGCGGCCCGACGCCGCTTTCGCCGAGATCGAGCAGGCCGCACGGCGCGCCCAGGCCGAGGAGTTCATCACGCGCCTGCCCCAGGGCTTTCAAACACGGGTGGGTGAGCGCGGATTGAGCCTCTCCGGCGGCCAGCGCCAGCGCTTGGCGATCGCCCGCGCGCTGCTCGCCGACCCGCGCGTGCTGATCCTCGACGATGCCACCTCCTCAGTCGATTCCTCAACCGAGCAGCTGATCAAGCTCGCGCTCGATGAGGCCATGGCGGGGCGCACCACCTTCATCATCGCCCACCGCCTATCAACCATCGCGCTCGCCGATGAGATCGTCGTGCTCGACCACGGCCGGGTGATCGCCCACGGAGATCACGCACGCCTGCTGCAGACATCCGAGCTCTACCGCGAAATCGTTGAAAAGGGTCTGCCCGACCAGGTCTTTCTCACGCGTGAGACGGTGGAGAGCGACGAGCGCGAGACGCAGGTGAGCGGACTGTGAGCCCTCCCGTGGCACGAGGTCCCGGCGGCGGCCCAGGCGGTTTCGGCCGCACCCAATGGGACGGCGAGCGCGCGCCCAAGGGCAATCGCGGCCGCAACCTCAGGGGCCTGTTGGCGCTCCTGCGCCCCTACCGTGCCCGCTCGGCGGTCATGCTCGTCGCGCTGGTGGTGGGAACGGCCGCCTCGCTCGCACCGCCGCTGCTCGCCAAAGTGGCGATCGACCAGGGCATCTCCAAGGACGACACCAAGACGCTCACGCTCGTCGTGATCGCCTTCCTCTTCTCCGCGCTGCTCGTGTGGGTCATGACCTACGTTCAGACCTATCTGGTCGGCTGGGTCGGCCAGCGCGCCCTTGCCGATCTGCGCATCCGCATCTTCACTCATCTGCAGTCGCTTCCGATCGGCTTCTACGAGAGCCGCCCGGCGGGCGTGCTGATCTCGCGCATGACCAATGACATCGAGGCGCTCGACAGCCTCGTGACCGACTCCGTGGTGACGCTCTTTCAGTCGGGGCTCACACTGCTTGGGACGATCGTGATCCTGATCATCCTCGACCCGACGCTCGCACTCATCACCTTCGGCATCTTCCCGTTCGTCCTCGGCGGCTCGATCTGGTTCCGTCTGGTGTCCGTCGGTGCCTTCCGGCGTACGCGCGAGACGATCGGCGCGATCACCGCCTACCTGCAGGAGACCCTCTCCGGCATCCGCGTGGTCCGCAGCTTCGGGCAGGAGCCCTTCCACGAGGCCCGGTTCGCCGAGCTCAACGAGGAAAACCGCGAGGCCAACATGGTCACGGTACGGCTCAACGCCACCTACTTCCCGGCCGTGGAAATGCTCTCCGGCCTGGCGGTGGCCGTGATCATTTTCTACGGCGGGCTACAGGCCATCGAAGGGAACATCACCGCCGGCACGGTCGTCGCCTTCGTCGCCGCGCTCTCCTACCTGTTCGACCCCATTCAGCAGCTGTCCCAGCTCTACACCACCTACCAGTCCGGGATGGCAGCCCTGGAGAAGATCTTCCAGCTCCTGGACGTGCAGCCCGACCTCGAGGATCGACGCGGGGCCCTCGAGCTGCCACGCATCGAGGGAAAGGTGTCCTTCCAGGACATCTCCTTCGCCTACCCTCGCCGCCGCCCCTCCCCCCCGGACGCCGCCGCGGCTGCCAACGAGCCGGCGCTCAACGGCGCCGGCGCCAATACGCGCGCCCCGTCCGGCAACGGCGCCGGCGAGGACGCCGTGCTCGCGCTCGACCACGTGAGCCTTGAGATTCCGCCCGGTCAGACCGTGGCACTCGTGGGCGCCACCGGAGCGGGCAAGTCGACGATGGCGAAGCTTCTCGCCCGCTTCTACGACCCCACCGAGGGGCACGTGCTCGTCGACGGGCACGACCTGCGCGACATCTCCAGCTCCTCGCTGCGCTCGCAGCTGGGAATCGTGCCCCAGGAGGCGTTTCTGTTCTCCGGCACGATCGGGGAGAACATCGCCTTTGGCCGCCCCGACGCCGATGATGCGCAGATCCGTGCCGCCGCTGCCGCGGTGGGTGTCGAGGAGTTCATCTCAGAACTCGACCACGGCTACGACACGGAGGTCGGGGAGCGTGGCGCGCAGCTCTCTGCCGGCCAGCGTCAGCTGATCGCGTTCGCCCGCGCATTGATCGCCGACCCGCGCATCCTCGTGCTCGACGAGGCCACCTCCAACGTCGACCTGCACACCGAGGGCCGCATCGAGGAGGGCCTGCGCCGCCTGCTGGCCGGGCGCACCTCGATCGTGATCGCCCACCGTCTCTCCACCATCCGCCAGGCCGGGCGGATCGTGGTGCTCGAGCACGGCCGCATCACCGAGCAGGGCACCCACGAGGAGCTCATCGCCGCCGAAGGGCGCTACTTCGAGCTCTACCGCGACTGGGCCTCCCAGGCCGCCGCGTAGCCGCAACCCGTCGCAAGCTCAAACCGTAGTTTCCACCGGCCTCTTGCGGGTTAGAACCGATGGCGGGTGCCTTGGTCCGGCGCGAAGCTACCTCGGTGGTGCTGGCTCCTCCGAAGACCCACTCCACTCGCGCAAGCGGTTCCGTCGAGGACAACTCTTCTTCTTCTCGAAACGGCTCGCGCGACAAATGGGGGTGCACCACGCGAGCCGCCCGGGCGGGCCCTCAACCACCGCTCGGGCGGCTCTGCGCTACGCGACGGATGGATGGTCGGCTGGCGTTGGTCTGCCAGGGCTCGGGCTCGCGGGACATGGGCAACAGGGTGCCAGCTCAATCGCCCGTCTCCTCCAGGCCCGCGGCTTTGAGGGCCTCGTCTGGGTGTGCATACATGTCCATCCGCGTCTCTATGCCGTCGCGGAGGGTCCAAACCTGGGCGAACAACATCTCGACGGGTACGCCCGAAGCCTTCGACCGCGCACGCTGCCGCACAATCGTGACGACCCTATCGCCCGCGTCGTAGAACGCCTCGATCTCCATCTGCAGGTCATCCCAGGCGCTGCTCCAATCTCGAAGAAAACGCTGCGCGCCCTCGGTGCCCTCGTAGACCTGCTGCTCGGGCCAGCCCTGGAAATGCGACATGTCCCACACGAACTCGGGGTCGCGACGACGCCTGACCCTAGTCGGTGAGTCCCGCCGCCCGCAATACTGCGGACGTGACCTCGGAGACCCTGGAGCCGCATGACGCCCGCTGAGAAGCTCGCGCTCACCGAACGATCGTTCGCCGCGTGGAATCCGCCTGACATCGAGGCGCTCATCGCGCTCCATCAACCCGACTCCGAATGGCGGATGGGGCACATGGCCGCAGCGTTTGGAACCGAGGTCTTTCGCGGCCACGACGGGCTGCGCGACCTGGTCGCCGCCATCGAAGAGGGCTTCGAGAGCTACAACGCGGAGCGCTACGAGACGAGGATCACCAGCGATGGTGCGCTGGTGACGCGAGGCGAGATTCGGGTCCGATCAAGCGGCACCGGCATCGAGCTTTCCACGCCCACGTTCTGGCGAGGAGTGTTCCGCGACGACCTCATCCTGCTGTCCGAGATCCTCGACGGGCCGCCCCCCGGATGGGACGAAGCGACACCCATCAGCTAAGCGTCACACCGGAGACCGGCACCTGACCGCTACTCCGCCAGCCCCACGGCCTTGAGGGCATCGGCCCTGGTCGCGTAAACCCGGAGCCGCCACAGCTTGCCGTTACGCAACGTCCACACATGCGCGTTGCGTTCCTCGACCCGCGCTCCGCTTTGCTTTCCCCGGCCCCAGCTGTGCATGACCGCGATCACGCTATCCCCGGCGTCGATCCACTCCTCGACCTCACTCCCGAACTCGTCCCAGACGGCCAGCCAGTCACGGAAATACTCCTGGACGCCGGGCAACCCTCGATAGACGCGATCAAGAAACGGATATTGGACCTCGACCTCTGGGTCATAGAGGGGGAAGATCGCTTCGTTGTCGTGGCGTTCGAACGCTTCCCACGCTCGGCGCACCGCGTCCACATTCTCCTGCGACATCGCCTACTCCGGGGATGAGAATGGACGTGAGGCTCTTGCCGGGTGGCGGGCCTGTCGGTTAGCGTCGCGCCACCGGGACAGGGGCTTCAGGGAGAACGCAGGATGGGCAGGCCGTACATAGCGGATGGGCTGTGAGCCCGACCTACTCTGTGGCCGCCCCTGCGACTTGCCCGGTTGTGCCGCGAGCACGAATCCGTCGCTGTCGTTTTGCCCTCCTCCTCTCCCCCCCATAGACATCGAAGAGGAGGCTACATGCGTTTCATCGCGCTGGATGTGCACCGCGACTTCTGCGAGGTCGCGATCAAGGACGAGTCCGGTCTGCGGCTGGCCGGCCGTGTCAAGAGCTCGGTCGAGGAGCTCGAGCTGTTCGCGGGAAGTCTCGCGCCTGATGACGAGGTGGCGCTCGAGGCGACCGGGCCGGCGCTCGCGATCGCTCGGATTATCGAGCCACACGTCGGGCGCGTCACGGTCGCCAACACGCGCAAGCTCTCAGCGATCACGGAGTCCAAGGTCAAGACCGACGAGGTCGACGCGCGCACGCTGTGCGAGCTGCTCGCGGCGGGGTTCCTGCCAGCCGTGTGGGCGCCCGATGAGTTCACGCGTGGGCTGCGCCGTCGCCTGCAGCGCCGCTCAAAGCTCGTGCGCTCGCGCACGCGCGCAAAGAACGAGTGCCACGCGGTGCTGGCTCGCAACCTCAAGGGCCGTCCGCCGATGACAGATGTCTTCGGCAAGGGGGGACGTCAGTGGCTCGGCGCCCTTGAGCTCCCGGCGGATGAGTCAGAGACGCTCGAGTGTTGCCTGCGCGAGGTCGACTTCCTGGACTCCGAGATCGGCTTGATCGAGCGCGAGCTGGCCCGCCAGGCGATGTCCTGCCATGAGATCCGCCGCTTGATGACCGTCCCCGGGGTGTCGCTCGTCTCGGCGGCTGCCTTCGTGGCGGCCACCGGTGATATTCGCCGCTTCAGCTCACCGAAGAAGCTCGTCTCCTATGTCGGGCTCGATCCGCGGGTGCGCCAGTCCGGCGAGGGACCGGCGCGTCACGGGCACATCTCAAAGCAAGGCTCATCCGAAGCGCGCCACATGCTCTGCGAGGCCGCCTGGGTCGCCGTCAGAACACCCGGCCCGTTGCGCGCGTTCTATGAGCGCGTGCGTGCTCGCCGCGGAGCGCAGGTGGCGCTCGTCGCGACTGCCAGAAAGCTCAGCGTGCTCTTCTGGCACTTGCTCACGCGCGAAGAGGACTACGCCTTCGGGCGCCCCTCGCTCACGCGTCGCAAGCTACGTGCGCTCGAGCTGAAGACCGAAGAAGGCTGGCGGCGTGGGCGCTATTCGGGCCCACGCGTTCACGAGACCAAGGAGGATCGTGAGCACGAGCGCGAGTTCGCAGAGCAGATCGAGAGCGCTTACCGCAGGCTCGCCGAGGATTGGCAGCCCAAACCTCCGAAGAGCGGTGCGGGCGCGACACGGGGACGCGCATCCAAAACGCCGCCAAGCGGCAAGCAGCGCGGCAGGGCCTCAGTCCCTGACCCTGCGCTTTAGCTCGTCGTCGCCCGCACCAACAGCCACTTTCCCACAAAGGAGAAAAACCGTCCAGACCCCTTGACTTTCATCCGTCCTCCAGCCCCACGGCTTCGAGGGCTTCGTCTCTGTTTCGGAAGGACTCCTGGCGAACAACCAGACCGTCTCGAAGTGTGTAGACGAGCCCAATGGTGGTGTCAGGGACTGCGATTCCGCTTGTACGTCCTGTGCCGACCCAGCGCGTCACGGCCACGACCCTGTCCTGGCCCACGTCGATGAGATCCTCCGGGACAAACTGAAACCCGGAAAGCTCTTCCGCCATCTGTTCGACCAGCTGACGCCATCCTGTGTGGCCGCGATACGTCCCGGACATGAGCGTCACGATCTCTATCTCGGGATCCCCAGTTTCGAGCATTGCCTCGAAATCCCGGCGATTGCACGCCTCTAACAGCCGCCGCACGATCTCCAAGTTCTGCTTAGAAATACGCGGTCACCTCCGTGCGGATAATGGGCCAAGTCTCGCCCATTTCATCCGTCGAGGGTGACGCACACGGCGTCATGAGCTCTCCTGCGACATCGCCTAGTCCTCCAGGCCGAGGTCTGAGAGCGCACGGTCGCGGACCGAGTACAGCACGAGCTTCGCCGACCTTGCCGTCGGCGACGTAGAAGAGATGTCGCGCCGTTCGTCCGTCGTTGCGCCCGACCTCGATTCCGCTCGTTCTTCCGCGCCCGCTAAAGCGGACTGCAGCACGAGCACCCGCTCGTCATCGAGCTCTCGGTACTCGATCCTCGGCGCCTCCTCGGAAGTCGCTCCACCCAGCGCCGAAGTCGTCGCCATGCCCGCCAGCCCGCGCCATGTGCCCGGTGAGAGGCCATCGACCAACGTCCACTCGATGTCGAGGTCCGCCCACTCGACGTGGCTGAAGTCGCCGCGTTCCCAGTCCGCGTAGATCGAGCGCACGAGGTCCCGGGGTGGACCGCCGACCTCGCCTACCCCGAGGCCTCGACGGATCGCTCGGCGGCGATCATGCCACGTCGTCGTCGTTGTAAGTCGTTTACGTCGCGACGATGCCCGTTCGCCCGCGCCACGGCGCAGAGATGTGCGGGGACTGGGCGTCGGGACGAACCCGGCGCCGACACCCCAGCTATGGGAGGTGCCGACCATGTCAGAGATTATGGCCCTTGTCGGGCTCGACGTTCATACGGCGCAGACCGTCGCCGCCGTGCTTGACCCGCTCAGCGGCGAGCTTCATGTGCAGCGGTTGCGCGGTGAGCCCGAGCGTGTCGTGCCCGTGTTCCTGCAGGAGCTCAATCGTCCGGTGCGCGCGATCTATGAGGCGGGCCCGACGGGGTTTGCCCTCGCGCGGGTGGGAAAGGAGCGCGGACTCGACATCGGAGTGGTGGCGCCGGGGTCGATCCCAAAGGCACCAGGTGATCGGGTCAAGACCGACCGCCGTGACGCGAAGCGCCTGGTCAGGCTCCTGGCGGCGGGTGAGCTGTCCTTCGCGTTCGTTCCGAGCGAGGCCGATGAGCACTTCCGAGACCTCGTGCGCTGCGTGGAGGACGCCCGCAAGGACCTGATGCGCTCCCGCCACCGCCTGTCGAAGTTCCTGCTGCGCCGAGGGGTGCGCTCCTCGTGCAAGTCGTGGACTCAGCCGCACGAGCAGTGGCTTTCAAAGCAGAGCTTCGATGACGCGCTCTCTGAAGCGGTGTTCCTCGACTATCTGTGCGCGGAGCGCTCACTCGTTCAGCGCCGTCAGGGCCTGATCGGCGTGCTCGAAGGGGCGGTGGCGCAGTCAAGCCACGCCCCGGTGGTGGAAAGGCTCCGCTGCTTCCGCGGGATCGACACGCTCACGGCCGCCGGGATGTGCGCGGAAGTCGGGAGCTTCGATCGCTTTCCGAAGCCCTCGCTGCTGTCGGGCTTCCTCGGCGTCGTGCCGAGCGAGTACACCTCTGACTCAAAGCGCGTGCAGGGCCAGATCACCAAGGCCGGTCCGCCCCACGCACGTCGCCTGTTGGTCGAGGCCGCCCACCACTACCGCCGCCGCCCCGCGGTGGGTAAAGGGCTCGGGGGACGCCAAGCCGGCCAGGACCCACGGGTCGTTGAGATCGCCTGGCGTGCCCAGCTTCGCCTGCACGAGCGCTGGATGCATCTCTACGGACGGCGGGGCAAGCCGAGCGGAACTGTCGTGATCGCGTGCGCTCGCGAGCTCGCCGCGTTCTGCTGGGAGGCAGCGACACTGGACTGAACGAGCGACAACAACATTCAAGGGCCCGGCGGCTGCCGGGGCGCTATGAGCTATTCAGAAGGCCGCAACGTCGCCATCCACGGGCGCGCGAGTAGGGGCTATGGGCAACCCGCTTTCACCGATTGCCGGGTGGCGCCCGATTCCAGAATGCAAGCCCGGCGACGAACAAGGGTCTTGAGGTAATCAGTCCTCGCATATGAGCCTGACCAGACACGGTCGATCACGCCGGCACTTCAGCTCGTGGCGCCCCGGGAGACGCTCATGCCCACCATGCTTACCCCCGCCGCGGCAACGGTGGATCAACGCTGCTCTTGACTAACACTCCTTCATATGAGCCCCACGGCTTTGAGGGCTTCACGGCGGCGCAGGTAGCCCACTGACCGTGTCGCCCTGCCATCCGCGTACCAGGTCACCGACACCCAGCGAAGCTTGACCGGCGCGCCAGAGCGAGCGCCGTGGCCGACAATCCGGACCCTGGCCACCACAAAGTCCTCGTCGTCGGCGAGGATCTCTTCGGTCTCATAGCGGGCGTCCTCGTCCAACCCCTCGAAGATGTCTCGGACCCATTCGCGAACACCCTCTGCGCCGAAGTAGGTCTTGTCGGTGACAGCCGTCGCGGCGTTTTCGATGCGGAAGCCAGGTGCGAGCGTTTCCGCAGCCAGCTCGTCCGAGAGCACGCGAGCGTTCACGGCCTCGATGGCCCGCTCGTGGAGGTCGATGTTCTCCTGCGACATCGCCTATCCCCGTTCCTCGGCGAGGCGTTCGGCGGCAGCGCGCCCTTGGTCGATGTCATCGTAGGTCGTGGCCCGCGTGATCAAGCCGTCCGCCCACTCATAGACGGACACCGCCCGCGATCTGATGAGACCGCTGCTTCCCACCGGACGGCCTTCCTGGCCGTACACGAGGAAGACGACGCCGTTGCCCATGTCGATGATCTCCTGGCGTTCGACCGCCCACTCCTCGAAAGCGCCGAGCCAGTCTTCCGCGAATACACGAATCGCCGCTGCACCCTCAAAGCTGCTCCCGAGCACCTGCGACTCAAAGACAGCGTCGGCGGCGAAAAGGCTCATCAATGCGTCAACGTCCCGGCGATTGAACACCTCAACGACTTTGCCCATAAGTTCCACCAGGTCGGGGGTCGTGGACTCCTCGGGCATCACCTGCCCGGTATCCCGCACCGTCATGGCCCGACGTTGCCCGTCGGCTCGACCATCGGCGGCAGGCTAACCGGTGCCTCGGTTGCATCGGCCTGCGTACTGGCGGAACCTACACGAGAACCGACACGAGCTGGCCCTGAAACGCGAAAAGCCCCGCGTTTGCAGGGCCGTCGCATACTCCGGGACAGGGACTCGAACCCCAAATTCGTGCTCCAGAGGCACGCGTGTTGCCAATTACACCATCCCGGATCGGGCGCTCCCCGCACAAAACAGTGCGGACTGCGCCGTCGAGCTTGATAGAGCCTAACGAGACTCGTCCACCCCGGTCGATCAGGATGGGGCCGCGTGCCCGTTCGGCGCGAAGTAGGCGGTGATCGCCTCCTCAAGGCCCGGATCGAGCACGAGCAGCACCTCGTCCCCGGCCTCGATCACCGTGTCCGGCTTGGGCACGAAGCCCGATCCCTCGCGCAGCACCGAGATGATCAGGCTGCCCTCGGGCAGTGCAATGTCCGATACGCGCTCGCCGACCGTCGGCGCGTCCGTGCTCACCTCGAGCTCGATGATCTCCAGGCGCTCCTCTTCGAGCGCCAGCAGGTGAACCAGGCCGTAGCGGGGAACCTCGTGCTCGATCAGGCGCAGGATCAGGTCGGTCGCGGAAACGGCGGGCTGGATCCCGAGCAGCCTGAAATGATCGTGGTTGCGGGGGTTGTTCACGCGCGCGATGATCCGGTCGCACAGGTACTTCTCCTTGGCCACCTGACACACGAGCATGTTGTCCTCGTCGTCGCCGGTCACCGCGACCACCAGATCGGCACGCTGGATGCCGGCCCGCTCGAGCACCCACAGCTCGGTGGCGTCGCCGTACTGCGCCGCATGCTCGAACTCCTCCTCGATCGCCAGGTAGCACGACCGCGAGGACTCGATCAGGCTGACCTCGTGCCCCTTGACGAGCAGCTCCCGAGCGAGGTTGCGCCCCACCTTGCCGGCACCGACAATGATCGCGTACATGGTGGTCAGGTGAGCTCTGGCTGGAGTGCGCGCTCGAACATCTCGATCGCGTGCTTGGTCGGAGATATCGTGTGCAGGCCCTGCTCGCCGTACCAGCCGGCGCGAGCAGGATCCATGACCCGCACGATCGTCCTGTCCACGCCGAACCGCTTCTGGGCGATCTGGGCGATGATCAGATTCGTGTTGTCGCCGGCGGTCGAGGCGATAAAGACGTCCGCGCGTTCGATCCCGGCCTGGATCAGCGCATCGGTCTCGAGCGCGGTTCCAACCGTGAACTGGCCGTCCGCGTCCTCCCAGCTCTTGCTCTGGCCCGCATCCAGGCGCTCATGCGAGAGCGGGTCCTCGTCGAGGACCGACACTTCGTGACCAGCCGCGAGCGCCGACTTGGCGACTGCCGAGCCCACGCGTCCGGCGCCGACGATCAGGATGAACATTGCGCTGAGATTAGACGATGGGGGCGCTTGCCTGGTCCACACTCTCAGTCGGCGTGCCCGGAGAGTCCTGCGCGGCCGGAGCGGTAACGATCACGCGGCAGTCCGCCTTGCTCACCACGTACTTGGTGATGTCGCCGACGAACGTCTCAAGCCGCCCACCCCGGCCCCCCAGACGCGCGCCCCCGCGGATGAGGGACGGTTCCTCCGCGCCGAGCACGATCGCCTCTACGCCGCGACGCCGCGCCTCATCGACGATCGCGAACCCGGCGCGCCGGGTTCGCACGGTGGCTGTGGCCACTTGCACGCCCGCATACTCCTCCCCCACCGCCTTCGCCCGCGCCAGCGCCTGGCGAGCGTGCTTGACCTGCTCCTCCGGCAGCCGCGCGTCGAGCGGAAGCGACATCGGGATCACGAAGATCCAGACTGCCTCAATCGTGGCGTCGTCGATCGCCGCCTCGTCGGTGGGCTCGCCGGAGACCAGGCGCGCCGCGGTCTGCACGATGTCCTCATCCAGCTTCGTCCCGAAGAGGGGCACGAGGATGGAACCGTAGTCGTCCTCCGGCGGCTGCTCGGCACGCAGGACCTGCGGAGATACCGTGACCCGGCGCAACAGCGAGGTCTCATCCGCGCGGCGGTAGACGACGTACAACAGCGTCCCAATGACCATCCACGCGAGCCCCACGTAGCGAGCCGGTTCGTGCACCACCATCACCACCACCCAGCCCGCGGCTGACACCACTGCCCCGAACGCGGCGGGCAGCGGCAGATCGCCTCCACGCACCCTGATCGACAGCGGCACTCGGTAGGGGCGGTCACGCTCAGGCTCCGTGTAGCGCAGCTTGCAGATCGACAGATGCGCGATCGTGAAGGCGAGCATCGCCCCGAACGCATAGATCCCGACCAGGAAGTCGAGGTCCTCCGGCACCACCAGGCCCGCCGCGATCACCCCGGCCAGCATGATCAGCACGTACGGGGTCGAGCGCTGGGGATGCAATCGCCCCAGGCCACTCGGGATCTGACGGTTGGTGGACAGCGAATAGGCCAGCCGCGAGAGGCCGAGCATGGCCGAGTTCGCGGCCGCCACCAGCGTGACCGAGGCAAGCCCCGCCACGAGGTATTTGAGGGTCTGCTCGAGCCAGTGCGGATGGACCTGGTCGACGATCCCGATCATCGGGGCACTCTCGTAGCGCGTGGACAGCGCCGTGTGGCCGTCGTGCACCGGCAGCGCGGTGATCGCCACAAGGGCGATGCCCACGTACAGGAACACCACCGTCGCCGTGCCGCTGGCCACCATGCGCTTCAGGCCGCCGCGGCTGATTCTCACCTCGCCGGCCAGCCCGGACGCCGACTCGAGGCTCGTGAAGGCGATCACCGCCACCGTCAGCGCGAACACCAGGCCCGACCAGGTCGGCGCGGTCCCCAGGTGGATCGGGTCGAGCCAGGTGCTCGGGCTGAAGAACAGCGCCATCCCCAGCACGACGATGAAGGCCTGCAGCAGCAGATCCCCCGCCACCAGCACCCCTACCCGCAGCGCGCGGCGCCCGCCGAGGCCGCGGATGTTGCCGAGCACGACCAGCGCGATGAAGACCAGCGCGAGCCCGAGCGCCTCCTCGCGATCGCCCAACGGACTCCAGAACACGCGCAGGTACTGCGTCGCCGAGAAGGCCGTGACGGCGATCAGGATGATGTAGTCCAGCAGGATCGCCCAGCCGGCGATGAAGCTCACGAGCTCGTTGAAGGCCCAGCGGGCGAACACCGTCGAGCCGCCCCGGTCCGGGTGGAGCGACGCGCCCTCGGCGTAGGTCATCGCCGTGAGCGCGAACAGCAGCGCCGCGAGCAGGAACACGAGCGGCGTGAGGCCGAGAGCGTGGCCGGCGATCACCCCCAGGGAGAAATAGATCGCGCTGGCCAGCGAGGAGTAGACGACGGTGAACAGGAGCGGCGAGCCGATGCTCCGCCGCAGGATCATGCGCGAACGGATCGAGAGCTCCGCGGCCGCCCCTTCCCGGCCGCTCGGTGCGAGTCCGCCCTCCGAGGCGATCTGCTCGCCCGGCGGTCCCGCGGCGCCGTCGCCCACGCCCTCCGGGCGGGCACCCTCCCGAGCACCGTCGCTGCTCGGCGAGCCAGGGCCATCCGGGCCCACGGGCGAGGTCATGTCCTGCGACCCCTCGCCGTCTCCACGTACATCCGGCCCACCCCTGCCGCGAGGAACAGTACGCCCAGCAAGAAGCGCGCCGAGATCACGCTCCCGTTGCCTTCGACGGCCTGGACGATCAGCGCCACACCGATCGCAGCCATGAGCAGGGAGAGCACGAGGGTGCCCATGCGATGCGCTCCGCGGCCGCTCATCTCAACCTGAGCTTAGGGCTCCGCCGGTCCGCGCGGGTCCGCCGGGCGGCATCGCGCCGTCTCACGCCGCATGGCGCGTGGGCACGCCCCCACGCAGGCTCGCAACGCCGCGCCTCAGGCGATCAGCGGGATGATCAGGATCGCGACGATGTTGGCCACCTTGATCATGGGGTTGATGGCCGGCCCCGCCGTGTCCTTGAACGGGTCGCCGACCGTGTCCCCGGTCACCGAGGCGGCATGGGCCTCCGACCCCTTGCCCCCGAAGGCGCCGTCCTCGATCAGCTTCTTGGCGTTGTCCCAGGCCCCGCCGCCGGCGGTCATCAGCACGGCGAAGAAGTAGCCGACCACGATCACCCCGATCAACAGGCCGCCGAGCGCCTGTTCGTCGATCAGCCCCACGATCAGCGTCAGCCCGATCGGAAGCAGCGAGGGCAGGATCATCTCGCGCTGGGCCGTCCTCGTCACGATGTCCACACAGGTCGCGTAGTCGGGCTCTTCGGAGTAGTCCATGATCCCCGGGTGCTCGCGGAACTGGCGCCGCACCTCCTCGACCACCGCCCCGCCGGCCCGGCCCACAGCCTCGATCGACAGCGAGGCGAACAGGCACACCATCAGCCCGCCGAGCAGGAGCCCGATCAGCACGGGCGGTTCATTGATCCCGAAATTGACCAGGTGCCCAAGCTTGAGCTCGAGTTCTTTCTGGAACCCCGCGAACAGCACGATCGCCGCGAGCACCGCGGAGCCGATCGCATAGCCCTTGGTGACGGCCTTCGTCGTGTTCCCGACCGCATCGAGGCGGTCGGTGACTTTACGCACGTCCTCGGGCAGATCGGCCATCTCGGCGATGCCACCCGCGTTGTCGGTGATCGGCCCGAACGCGTCGAGCGCGACGATCAGTCCCGTCAGCGAAAGTAGTCCCACGGCGGCGACGCCGATGCCGTAGATCCCGGTGATTCCCCCGCCCGCGAGCTTCCACGAGCCGAAGATGCCCAGCACGATCACGATCGCCGGCAGCGCCGTGGCCTGCAGGCCTGAGGCGAAGCCCTGGATGATGTTCGTGGCGTGGCCGGTGATCGATGCTTTCGCGGTCTTCTGCACCGGGGAGAAGCGGGTCGAGGTGTAGTATTCGGTCAGTCCGAACAGCAGCGCCGTGACGACGATCCCGATCAGCGAGCACAGGTATAGGTGCCCCCAGCTCGGCGTGTTGACGGCAGTGCCGACCACCCTGAAGGTGAGGTCGCGCATCAGCCAGTAGGTGATGGGCGCGAACGCGGCGGCGGCGAGCACGCCCGAGACGATCAGTCCCTGCAGCAGCGCGCGCTCGACGTTGCCGGTTTTCGTGCGCACGGCGAAGGTGCCGATGATCGAGGCGACGATCGCTGCGCCGCCGATCACGAGCGGATAGAGCGCCACGCGCGTGGCCTCGTGGAAGGTCAGGATGCCCACCAGCATCACGGCGATCGCCGTCACCGCGTATGTCTCGAACAGGTCGGCGGCCATGCCTGCGCAGTCGCCCACGTTGTCGCCGACGTTGTCCGCGATCGTCGCCGGGTTGCGCGGGTCGTCCTCAGGGATGCCCGCCTCGACCTTGCCGACGAGGTCCGCGCCGACGTCGGCCGCCTTCGTGAAGATCCCGCCGCCAAGCCGCGCGAACACCGAGATCAGAGAGCCGCCGAACCCGAGCCCGATCAGTGCGTCAACCGCCGTCTTCGGACTGTCGTTGAACAGCGAGGTCAGCGCACCGTAGTAGCCGGCGACGCCGATCAGCGCCAGTCCGACCACCAGCAGGCCCGTTATCGCTCCACCGCGGAAGGCAACCTGCAGGGCCGGCGAGACGCCACCCTTTGCAGCCTCGGCCACGCGGGCATTCGCACGCACGGAGACGTTCATCCCGATGTATCCGGTCGAGCCCGACAGGATGCCACCGATCGCGAAACCGACGGCCACCGCGATGTTCTGGATGAAGATCAGCGCGACGAACAGCACCAGGCCGGCGATCGCGATCGTCGTGTACTGGCGGTTCAGGTAGGCACGTGCGCCCTGCTGGACTGCCAGCGAGATGCTCTGCATCCGCTCGCTGCCGGGCGAGAGCGCAAGCAGGGATCGCGTGGTCACGAGCCCGTACACGACGGCACAGGCGGCGCAAACGAGGGCGACGACGACCCCATGGTTCGTCAGAAAGCTGCTCAACAGAAATCCTCCGCGGTCTGATTGGCGTGCCGCGCGAGGATGTTCGCGCGCACATTTGTCGCACGGATCGCTCGACACGAGCGCTTACCCGACGCAAACGCGCGGGCAGTCTATCGTGCTGGCCGGCAATGTGCCGGCCAGCGCAAAGTGTGCCAGGAGAATTTCAGCTTCCGGGCACCCACAGCCTGCCGCTCGACTGGGCGGGGCCGGGAGCACCGGGTTGTTCCTCGGCCGGCGGCGAGGTCCTGCCCGCGGCGGGGGGTGCCTGCTGGGCGGTCGGATCCACCGTGTCGCTCGCCGGGGCCTCGCGCGCATACGCGAGCTGCAGCTGCGACAGCGCGTCGCGCAGTGGACGGAGCTCCTGGGGCATGCTGCGCTCGAGGATGCTCAGCAACGCCCTGACACCGTCGATCGCGTCACGCACCTGGTCGAGATCCCGCTCGGCCCCGGCCGGCGCCTGCCCCCGGCGCCGGCGCCCTCGGACTCCGGAGCCTCAGGCCCACCCGTCAAGCCCAGCCGGCGCGCGCCCAGGTTCAGCAGCGATACCGCCGCCTGCAGCATCATGTCGGCGGGGGTGATGCGGCTCAGTTCCGCCTCATAGGCCGCCCGGAGCTCGGCTTCGCTCGGTCCTTGAGATGCCTCGCCCGGACCGGCGGGCGACTCGCCCGGCTGCCCGGCTGTGTCAGTGCTCATACCGTCACCTCCTCTGAATAGGTCTGTCGCGTCTCCTTGACCGAGGCGGCGAACACCTCCTCGCGGGAGGCGCCGGCCTCGACCATCCGCCGCTGGCGCTGGGCGCCGTTTCGCTCGCGGAAATGCCGGATCGATGCCGAGCTCGGCGCGGATCGGCGCCGTCCACGTGGCCAGCCGCTCGATCGCCTCCCTGGCCGGGTACTCCTCGCCGGCCGCAAGATCGATCAGCCGGCCGTCCAGCCCGAAGCGGATGGCCCGCCACATGTTCTCCTCGATCAGCCGCGCGGCGGGATGTGAGAAGGGAACACCTTCGTCGACGTCACGCGTCGCCTGCGCGATGCACGCGACCATCAGGCCCGCGAGCGCGTCCGACTCCTGCGCGGTCGCCTGAACGTCGCAGATTCGCACCTCGACGGTGCCGAAGCTGAAGTGCGGCCTGACCGACCACCACACCTGCGTGAACTCGACGATCGAGTTGGTCCGCACGAGGAACTCGATGTACTCGCGGTAGGCGCGCCAGCCGCCGAACACATCAGGCACGCCGCAGCGGGGAAAGCTCTTGGTGAAGCTCTGCGTACGCGCGGAGTGAAGCCCAGTATCGCGACCGTCCAGATAGGGGGAGTTCGCGGAGATCGCCAGCAGCAGCGGCAGTACCGGCCTGAGCCTGTCGCACACCCGTACCGCGCGGTCGATGTCGCGTACGCCGAGGTGGACGTGCAGGCTGAAGGTGTTGTTGCGCCAGGCCACGTATTTCAGGCCCTCCTCGACGCGGTGGTAGTGCTCGGTGTCGATGATCGGCTGCTCGCGGTAGTCGGCCCAGGGGTGAGTGCCGGTGGCGCCCAGGGCCGCACCGTGCGCTGCCGCGAGCGCGAACAGGCGCCCGCGCCGGTCGCGCTGGCGTGCCAGCGCCTGCCCCAGGTCGGCTCCGACGCCCGAGATGATCTCGATCTCCGAGCGGATCAGCTCACCGGTGATGCCCTCATGAAGCAGCGGATCGCCCTCGGCGGCGGCGCGCAGCTCCTCGAAGCGGGGCATCAGCTCAAGCGTGTCCGGGTCGAGGATCGAGAACTCCTCCTCGACCCCCACCGTGAAGTCGGATACCTCGGCGAATGTCTCGGCCGCTCGCTCCAGATCCAGGCTCATCTTGGCGTGCTCCTCCGCGCTGTGAGCGCTCCGGTGTGCAGTGTGACGCGCCTGGGAAGGGCCACGACCTAGGTCAGGTAGAAGTACAGAGCGTAGAGCAGATCGACGGCCGGGCTCGAGGTGTGCACGGTCACCTCCGGCGGCACCGCCAGCAGGGACTCTGAGTAGTTGAAGATGATTTTCACGCCCGCCTCGACGAGCTCGTCGGCCAGTCCCTGGGCGGCGTTCGTGGGCACTGCCAGCACGCCCACCACGATGTCCTCGTCCTCCACCAGCTGGCGCAGCTCACCGATGTGGCGCACATCCTGGCTGCCCACGCTTCGTCCCGACCTTGGCCGGGTCCACGTCGAATATCGCGACCACGCGGAAGCCGTGGTCGGCGAAGATATCCGAGGAGGCGATCGCCTTGCCAAGGTGCCCAGCTCCCAACAAAGCGATGTTGTGCTGACCGGCCGTGCGCAGGATCTTGCGGATCTGCGATACGAGCGCCTCCACGTTGTAGCCCACCCCGCGCTTGCCGAACTTCCCGAAGCCCGACAGATCGCGGCGGATCTGGGTGGAGTTCACGTGGGTGTAATCCGACAGCTCCTGCGAGGAGATCGTCTCCTTGCCCATCTTCTTGGCCTGGGTCAGCACCTGCAGGTAGCGCGACAGCCGCGCCGCCACGCCGAGTGAGAGCCGCTCGACGGGGGACGCGGTTGCGCCCCGCTCGGCACCCGCCGGGCCTGTCGCCGCTTCTGCGTGGGTCATCGCCGTGACTCTAGTCGTTCACGCAGCACCGACTCCTCTACGAAGTACTCGAACAGCACCTCGCCGTCCAGCGCAACGACCGGAATACGCTCGAAGTAGGCGCGCTGCAGAGCGTCGTCGCTTGAGATGTCGCGCTCCTCTAGCTCAAACCCGAGCTCCGCCTGCAGCCCGCACAGCGCCGCCTTGGCGTCGTCGCACAGGTGGCAGTCGGGCTTGGAGTAGAGCGTCAGCGTAACCACGTCGCGGAGAGCATAGGAGAGGCTCGGGGGCGAGCCGGGCCCGTCCACGCCGCACTACAGCGACCGCTCCCCCGTGGCATATGCATCCAGCCCCAGGTATTGCGGGTAGGGCAGCGGCTCTGTGAAGCGGGCGGCGCTGGCGATCATGGCGGCGTTGTCGGTGCACAGCACGCGCGCCGGGACATGAAGGGTCGCGCCCAGACTTCTCAGCCGCCGCCGCAGCTCACCGTTGGCCGCCACTCCGCCGCCCACTGCCAGCCGCTCGAGCCCGGTGCGCTCGAGCGCCTGCTCGGCCCGCAGGATCAGGCTGTCCACGATCGCCGCCTGATAGGACGCCGCGAGGTCGGCCGCCCGCGTACGCGCCTCTGCCTCTCCCAGCTCCCGCAGGCGATACAGCAGCGCGGTCTTCACCCCGGCGAAGGAGAAGTCCAGGCTCCGCGCAAAGGCCTGGCGATTCGTCCCCCTTCCGCCACGGGAGCGCTCACCGCGCGAGCCCGGGAAGGAGAAGGCCTCGGGATCGCCGTCGCCCGCCAGCCGCTCGAGCGCCGCACCACCGGGAAAGCCCAGCCCCAGCATCCTCGCCCCCTTGTCGAACGCCTCGCCGGCCGCGTCGTCGAGCGTGCGGCCGACAACCTCGAATCCGTCGTGCTTCCTCACACGCGCAAGCAGCGTGTGCCCGCCGCTGGCGATCAGACACAGGAACGGCGGCTCGAAGGCCTGCGCAGCGAGCGCCGGCTCGTCGGGCTCCGGCGAGATGAGGAAGTTCGCGGCGACATGCCCCTGCAGGTGGTCGACCGCGGCGAACGGCAGTTCCCTCGCGGCGGCGAGCGCCTTGGCGGTCGACAGTCCGACCAGCAGCGCTCCCACGAGACCGGGGCCCTGGGTCGCGGCCACCAGGCCGATGTCGGCGAGCGTCACATCCGCCTCCTCCAGGGCCCTCTCGATGATCAGGTTGACCAGCTGCAGGTGGTGGCGGGAGGCGATCTCGGGGACGACGCCGCCAAACTCCTCGTGGACCTGCTGCGATGAGATCACGTTCGCATGCGTTCGCCCATCTCCGTCGATCACGGCCGCGCACGTATCGTCGCAGCTGGTCTCGAGCGCCAGGATGAAGCTCATACAGGCCCTGGATTGGGCACATCCTCGAGTGGGCCGATCCCCGTGCGGTCGGCCAGTGTGGCCGGCGTGCGCCACATCACCAGGGCGTCCTCGCCGTTGTCCTGGTAGTAGCGGCGACGCACGCCCGCCGCGCGAAAGCCTTCCCGCTCGTACAGGTGGATGGCGACGTGATTGGAGCGGCGGACCTCGAGCGTGAAGCGGGCGTCCTCGTCGCCGACCCGCGCGTACAGCTCGGCCAGCAGCGCCGAGGCCAGGCCCTTGCGTTGACGATCGATGTCCACGGCCACGTTCATCACGTGCCAGACCGTGTCGTAGCGGGAGCAGATCAGATATCCGACCAGCCGCTGCTCACAGACGGCCGCGAGGCAGATCCCCGACTGCTTGGAGAGCTCGAGCACGAACATGGCCAACGACCACGGCGTGGGGAACACGCGCCGCTCGATCCCGATGACCTGGGGCAGATCCGTGTACAGCAGCCGCCGGATCTCGATCGGCGGTGAGTGGTTGGCTCGCAGCTGGGCGGCGGATAGCTCTGTCACGGTTCTCAACCCTCCAACGCGGCAGCGCCCTCCAGAGCGATCTCCGCGTCCGGCCGGCGCCGGTAGTCCGGCACGATCTCCTCGTACCTCGCCACCGCCGCGGTACACACTCCGAGATCGCAGATGGCCTGCGCGCTCACGAGGTGCAGCGGCGAGGAATCCGGTGGAACCGCCACTCGGGCCAACTCCAGATGACCGCGGAAGCGTATCGCTCCGTCACCCACTGCGAGCCACCGATTGCCATGCTCGCCACCCGGGTGCTCGGCCTCTTTCACAACGTCCCCGAGATCCTCCGGGGACACGGGGCGCGGGGTCAGCAGCTCGTAAGCCGGTTTCCCGCCGCCGACACCGTAGGCGCCGGCGAACACCTGGCCGCGACGCGCGTCGATCACCGCCAGCACGCCGGAAGGCCCCCCCTCGGAGGAGACCGCCTCGGCGAGCGCGCGCAGGCTGGACACTCCGACCAGCTCCACACCCAGCGACTGCGCCAGCCCCCGCGCGGTGGCCACCCCGACGCGCAGGCCGGTGAATGTGCCCGGTCCCAGCCCCACCGCGATCCGATCGAGCGCGCTCCAGGCGACACCCGCGCGGTCGAGGAGCTCGGCCGCCATCGCGAGCAGCCGCGTCGCGTGCCCCGGATGCTCGCCGGCCGGTGGGTCATCGCGCGCCTGGAGCGTGTCTCCGTCGGCGAGACGCAGTCCCACCGTGGTCGACGGCGTGGCGGTGTCGAAGCCGAGCAGCATCATCGCCCGGCCTGCTCGCCGCGGTCTTCGCCATTCTCCAGCTCGATGCGCCGGCGGTCGCCGCCCAGATGGGTGAGCGTGACCCGCAGGCGGGCACTCGCCAGCTCGCTGTCCCCGTGCGATGGCCACTCCACGAACGCGATCCGCCCGGGCCCCAGGTAGTCGGCCAGCAGCGCCGGATCCTCATGCTCGAGCCCGGCCAGGCGATAGAGATCCAGATGCGAAACGATCCCCTCGGCGGCCCGGTAGCGGTGGCCGATGCTGAAGGTCGGGCTGGTCACCGGGTCGCTGACCCCCAGCGCGCGAGCGGCGCCCCGGACCAGCGTCGTCTTGCCCGAGCCAAGCTCGCCCCGGACGAGCACCACGTCGCCGTCGTTCAGGCCGCCCGCCAGCTCGGCGCCCAGCGATTCCGTGCCCGCAGAATCCGATGTTTCGACGATGCGTAAGGCCACGACGAGACTGTAGAGCCAACCACGCCGATCCCGTTAACGCGGCCGGCCCGCGGGAGGAAGGAGCGCGGGCCGGTCGGTACTGCTTTGCGGGAGGGAGACAGGCCCTTCATCGGCAGTCATCACGACTTACTTTAGGACCTGCGCGTAAACATTCGACATACGCCTGAAATCCCCTCTTTCCCTGTAAACAGGGGCGAAAAAAGCGTCTAGTACGTCCAACAGGCGTCTAGAACAGTCCCAGCTGGTCGACCTCTCCCGCGCCCGTGTCGGCCGCTTCTGCCGGCCCATCTCCCTCGGCGAGGAGCTCCGCCGGCCTCTCCGGCTCGATCTCCGGCACGTCCAGCGGCTGCGGCTGCTCGGGCGCGCCCAGCGCGAGCAGCTCGGGCAGGCGCATGAAGTCCTCGCGCAGCGTCTCGAGCATGCGTGGGGTGTACAGCGCGGCGGCGGGATGGAAGATCGGGTAAAGCCGCACCGCGCGCCGGCCCAGCGCGAGCACCTCCGGCTGTCCGTGCACGCGCGTGATCCCGGTCGGGTCGTTGCGCAGCAGCTTGGTCGAGAAGTTGCCGAGCGTGCAGATCACCGTCGGCTGGATCAGCTCGACCTTGCGCAGGAGATAGTCCTGACAGTTCTCGATCTCGACCGGCTGGGGATCGCGATTGCCCGGGGGCCTGCACATGAGGGTGTTCGCGATGAAGACCTCCGAGCGGGCCATTCCGATCTCCTCGAGCAGCGTCTCGAGCAGTTTCCCGGCCCGCCCCACGAACGGCACACCCTGCTCGTCCTCGCTGGCACCCGGAGCCTCCCCGACGAACATCAGCTCGGCGTCCGCGTTGCCCGCGCCGAAGACGACCGTCCTGCGGGTCGCGGCCAGCTCGGGGCAGCGGACGCACCCGCGCGCCTGCACGAGCACCTCCTTGAGGGCCTCGCGGCGCTCCGATGCCGACTGCTCGCGCTCCCCGGAGGACATCGGCCGGATGGTAATTGCTCTGCGCACGCCCCATGCGATCCACGGAGGTCTTGATCGCGCCGGGGCCGGCCCGACCGGCGCGACGCCCGTGAGCGATGATCTGGCCATGGCCTCCGCAGCCGAGGAGTCGGTGATGGCCCCATTCGCCGGGGTCGTCGTTGCCATCCCCAACCCGAGCGACGCACGCGTCGCGGCCGGGGACGCCGCTGGTCGTGCTCGAGGCGATGAAGATGGAGCACGAGGTCCTCGCGGAGATCGGCGGCATCGTCCGCCACCTCGCGGTGTCGGTCGGCGACGCGGTCGACGAGGGTCAGCTGCTGCTGACGCTCGAGCCCGGCGCGATCGGCGAGGCCGATGCAGCTCGACCTGATCAGCTGCGCGACGGTGGCGAACGCGCGGACCTCCGGGCCGTGCGTGAGCGCCATGCGCTGGGCCTCGACGCCGCGCGCCCGGATGCGGTCGCACGGCGTCGCGAGCGGGGCCGCAGGACCGCGCGGGAGAATCTTGCAGAGCTCGTGGACGAGGGGACGTTCGTCGAGTACGGCCCGCTGCTGTTCGCCGCCCAGGAGAGCCGGCGCACGCGCGAGGAGCTGATCGCACGCACGCCGGCGGACGGTCTGGTCGGCGGGGTCGGTGAGATCGAGGGCCGGCGGTGCGTGGCGATGTCCTACGACTACACCGTCCTGGCCGGTACGCAGGGCATGCGCAGCCATCTCAAGAAGGACCGGCTGTTCGAGATGGCGGAGCGCCGCCGGCTTCCGGTGGTGCTGTTCGCCGAGGGTGGAGGCGGACGGCCCGGCGATGTCGACATGCCCATCGTCGCGGGCCTCGACTGTCGCGCGTTTCACCTGTTCGCGAGCCTGAGCGGCCTGGTGCCGCTCGTCGGCATCGCCGCGGGCTACTGCTTCGCGGGCAACGCCGCGCTGCTCGGGTGCTGCGACGTCGTGATCGCGACCGAGGACTCGAGCATCGGCATGGGCGGTCCCGCGATGATCGAGGGCGGCGGCCTGGGTGTCCACGCGCCGGACGAGGTGGGGCCGATCGACGTGCAGCACGCAAACGGCGTGGTCGACCTGCGCGTCGCCGACGACCACGCGGCCGTGGCCCAGGCAAAGCGCTACCTGTCCTACTTCCGCGGGCCGACCGGCCCGGGCAGGGTGCCCGACCAGAGCCTGCTGCGCGAGCTCATACCCGAGCAGCGCAAGCGCGTCTACGACGTGCGCCGGGTGCTTGACACGCTGTTCGACGAGGACTCCGTGCTCGAGCTGCGCCGCGGGTTCGGACCGGGGATGGTCACCGCGCTCGCCCGCCTCGACGGCCGCCCGCTCGGAGTCGTGGCGAACGACCCCACCCACCTCGGCGGCGCGATCGACGCCGATGGCGCCGACAAGGCAGCCCGCTTTCTCGGGCTCTGCGACGCATTCGAGCTGCCCGTGCTGTTCGTGTGCGATACCCCCGGCTTCATGGTCGGCCCGGCAGCCGAGCGCACCGCGACGGTGCGCCACTTCGCGCGTATGTTCCTGGTGGGGGCCAACCTCAGCGTGCCGGCGGGAACGATCGTGCTGCGCAAGGGCTACGGACTCGGCGCACAGGCGATGGCCGGCGGCGGCTTCAAGGCACCGCTCTTCACGATCGCCTGGCCGACGGGCGAGTTCGGCGCCATGGGCCTCGAGGGGGCCGTGCGCCTGGGCATGCGTCGCGAGCTCGACGCGATCGAGGACCCCGAGGAGCGCGAGCGTGTCTTTCAGGCGACCGTCGCAGCCGCCTACGAGCGCGGGCAGGGGATGAACATGGCGGCCTACGGCGAGATCGACGACGTCATCGACCCCGCCGACTCGCGGCGGTGGATCGCGACGCTGTTCGACGAGACGTCCGGCGAATGGTGGCGGAACCCTGCCAAGAAGCGCCCGTACGTCGATGCCTGGTGAGCCGTTGGGGATCGCCTGTGTGACGTAGCGCACATAGGGCCGGCGCTCCCCAAAACGCGCAAGACGGCTGTATTATCGAGAGCAGGCCGTCATCGAGAGAGCTCGAGATGGACCCCAGCCAGTGCAGTACGTCTGACCCATCTTCAGTCGCGCCGGTATCCGCTTGGAACTGGACCGAAAACGATGAGCCATCAACCGACCTTCGATCGCATGCGCACGGTGCGCTCCGTGGCCGAGCTGCGCGCGGCACTCGCACCCGCCCGGCGCGCGGGGCTCACGATCGGCCTGGTCCCCACGATGGGGGCGCTGCATGAGGGCCACCTCTCGCTGATCCGCCGGGCCCGCGAGCAGTGCGAGGAGGTCGTCGTCTCGCTGTTCGTCAACCCCGCCCAGTTCAACGAGCGTTCAGACCTGGAGCGCTACCCGCGTCAGGAGGAGCGTGACGCCGAGCTCGCCGCCCGCGCCGGCGCGGACGTGCTGTTCGCGCCGTCGATCGACGAGGTCTATCCGCCCGGCTTCGCCACGTCCGTTGAGGTGCTCGGCGTGACCGACCCGCTGGAGGGGGTCGCGCGCGGCGCCGAGCACTTCCGCGGCGTGAGCACCGTCGTGGCCAAGCTGCTCGGCATGGCGATGCCCGATATCGCCTACTTCGGCCAGAAGGACGCCCAGCAGGTGGTGGTCATCCGCCGCCTGGTCGCCGACCTGAACCTGCCGGTCCGGATCGAGGCCTGTGCGACGGTGCGCGAGCCCGATGGCCTGGCGATGTCCAGCCGCAATGCACTGCTCTCGCCGGCGGAGCGCTCCCGCGCGCTTGCCCTGCCCGCGGCGCTCGATGCAGCCCGCGAGCGCGCCGCGACAGGTGAGCGCTCCGCGGCTGCCCTGCTCGACGCCGCGCGCGCGGAGATGGGCTCGCTCGGCGTCGAGCCCGAGTATCTGGCGCTCGTCGATCCCGACACGCTCGAGCCGCGCGAGACGCTCACGCAACCGAGCCTGCTGGCCCTCGCGGCGCGCATCGGCGAGGTTCGCCTGATCGACAACGCCGTGCTCGAGCCGGCCGTCCCTGGAGCCACCCGCCAACCGCCCCCGCGAAAGGTGCCCGTCAGATGCAACGCGTGATGCTCAAGTCCAAGATCCACCGCGCGACGATCACCGGCTGTGACCTGCACTACGTCGGATCGATCACCATCGACCCGGAGCTCCTGGGCGCGGCCGACATCCTCGAGCACGAGCAGGTCCACGTGCTGGACATCGACAACGGCGCCCGCTTCGAGACCTACACGATCGCGGGAGAGCCGGGGTCGGGGACCATGCAGATCAACGGCGCCGCGGCCCGCCTGGTCCACCTCGGGGACACCATCATCGTGGTCTCCTACGCCCACTACGACCAGGCCGAGCTTGAGCGCTACGAGCCTCGCGTCGTACACGTCGAGGCAAACACCAACCGAATCATCACCGTCGACGACGCGGTGGCGACCCTGCTGTCCTAGCGGGCGTCAACCGGAGTCAGAGAGGAATCACCGTGTCCAGCTATCCCGATCCAGCCCTCGGGGCCCTGTCCTCCCAGTCCCCGTCCGATCCCGGTCGCCTGCCGATGACCCTGCCGCTGCTGGCGGAGAAGAAGCGGCTCGGCGAACCGATCGTCATGGTCACCGCCTACGACTATCCGTCGGCCCGCGCCGCCGAGGCCGCCGGCGTCGACCTGGTGCTCGTGGGCGACTCCGCCGCCACCACCGTGCTCGGCTACACCGCCACCACACCGGTTGCGCTCGAGGACATGCTCGTGCTCGCGCGTGCCGTGCGCCGCGGGCTGAGCACCCCGCTGTTGATCGGCGACCTTCCCTTCGGGTCCTACGAGGTCTCAGACGAGCAGGCGATAACCACCGCCATGCGCATGGTCAAGGAGGCCGGGTGCGAAGTGGTCAAGCTCGAGGGAGGCGGAGAGGCCTCGGTGCGCCGCGCACGTGCGATCGTGGGTGCCGGGATTCCTGTGATGGGCCACGTCGGGCTGACCCCTCAGACCGCCACCGCGCTGGGCGGCTGGAAGGCCCAGGGCCGGACCGCGGGCGCGGCGAGTCGGATCGCCTCCGAGGCGCTCGCCCTGCAGGAGGCCGGCTGCTTCTCGCTCGTGTTCGAGGCGATCCCCGCCGCCGTCACCGAGGAGCTCATGCCGCACGTGCAGATCCCCGTGATCGGCATCGGCGCGGGGGCGGCGACCGACGGGCAGGTGCTCGTCTTCCACGATCTGCTGGGCATCCGCGACGGGCTCGGCGCGCGCTTCGTCAAGCGCTACGCCAACCTCCAGCAGGACATGAACGATGGGATAACCGCCTACGCCGAGGACGTGCGCGCACGGCGCTATCCGGGTCCGGAGCACACCTACTCGATCGACCCCGAAGAGCTGGCCGAGCTGAAGGCCCGACTGGGCTGAGTGCCTACAGCGCCTGTCGTAGCTACAGCGCCTGTCCGTAGCGCTCGGAGAACGCGAACTCCTCGACCGGCCGGCGGGCGAGGCGCTTCGGCCAGGGATCGGCGCGGCGCCCGACGACCACGTACGCGGCGATCACGACGTCGTCAGGGATCTCGAGCAGCTGCTTGACCTCCGGCTCCGCCGGTGCCAGAAGGGTGGTCAGCGCGGCGCCGAGGCCCTCGGCGCGCAGCCCCAACAGGACGTTCTGCACGAACGGGTAGACGGAGGCGCCGCCGACGATGCTCGGGCGGTCAAGAGCGGCGTCGACGATCGCAAGGTCACCGAGCCGCGCGCACACGACCAGGTGCAGCGGGACCTCGTGGATCCGGTCGGCGAACTCGTCCGCGCGCTGGAGCATGCGAACCCGCGCCGGGTCGTGCGCACCGGGGTCGGCAAGCATCGCGGCCCCGCCGGTGAGCTCCATGTAGGCGCGCCAGTGCGGCTGATACAGGTCACGCAGCTCGCGCCTGCGGTCCGGCGTCCTGCACGGCCACCACGCGCCAGCCCTGGCGGTTGCCGCCGCTGGGGGCAAAACGCGCGTTCTCAAAGACGCGGTGCAGGATCTCGCTCGGGACCGGGTCGGTCGCGAAGCGCCGGGTCGTGGGGGCACAGCGCATCGCCTCGTACAGGTCCACGGGCTGCAGACTACAGCCGCGCCGGAGCCCCGGCTAGCTGCAGTTCAGCGGGAAGTCGGTCCCGCCAACGTGAAACGAGCTGCGTCCGCGTGACATCGTGAAATCCCCATACGGTCGCCCGGCGATCGACAGCCTCCATCCATGAAAGCGGCGGAGCCGCAGAAACGGATACCCGGCAGCGTTGCGAGCCGGGTGGTGGCAGCCGTACAGAGCCCTCACATGCGCTGGACTGTCGTTCTCCCACGCGTACAGCGCCAGGGCCACCGGGCATGCGCGGGCCGCCGAGACCCTGTGCAGGCCATACACCTCGACTCCCGTGATCACCGGCCTCTGACACTCATGGGTCTTCGTGGCCGCCGTCGCCGCGCTCGCGACGCCTGGCAGCGCTGACGCGCAGGCGAGCGCAGTGGCCAACATCCGGGTCATGTGCAGCCGCCGCCGCATCAGCCGACCCTACCAACCGTCCCGGCAGCGGACTGTGGCGACCCGCGTCAGCGGTGCTCCACCCGCCGGATCACGCGCGCAGGTGCGCCGGCCGCGATCGAGAACGGGTCGATGTCCCTGGTGACCACGCTGTTGGCGCCGATCACACAGCGCTCGCCGATGCTCACGCCGCTGGTCACCACCACGCCGGCCCCCAGCCAGCAGTTGTCCCCGATGCGCGTGGGTCCCTTGCTCTCGAATCCCTGCCAGGTGATCGGCCTCTCAGGGTCGTCGTAGCGGTGGGAGGCGTCCGAGACGAAGCAGCCGTTGGCGAGCATGCAGTGGTCGCCGATCTCCACCAGCTCCTGCGCGGCCACCATCACCCCCAGGTTCAGGAACGTGCCGGTGCCGATCCGCACGCGCGCGTCCCCCGGGGCGGTGATCCACACGCCGGGCTCGAGCAGCGTTTCCGCTCCAATCTCCAGGCGCCCCTCGCGCATGGCCTCGAGCACGTTGCCGTGCACCGGCCAGCGCACGAACGCTTCGCGGCGCAGGAACTCCCAATGGATCCGGGCGCGGTTCCAGGGAAGCGAGTTGCGCTCGTAGTAGCGCCACTTCAGCGTCCACAGCCGGGCCTCGCGCGCAGCCCGGTTCAAGCAGCGACCTTGGGCCGGCGTTTGCGCTGGGCGCCCTTGCCCGCCTTCCCGCCGCCCCGCTTCACGACGGGCGTGAGGATCTCCGAGAGGAACTGCCCCGTGTGCGAGGCCGGCTCGGCCGCCACCTCCTCGGGGGTGCCCACGGCGATCGCCATCCCCCCCTCCTCGCCACCCTCCGGGCCCATGTCGATGAGCCGGTCGGCCGACTTGATCACGTCGAGGTTGTGCTCGATCACGACCACGCTGTTGCCCGCGTCGACCAGGCGCTGGAGCACCTCCAGCAGGCGCTGCACGTCGGCGAAGTGCAGGCCGGTCGTGGGCTCGTCGAGGATGTACAGCGTGCGCCCGGTCGCGATCTTCGACAGCTCGGTCGCAAGCTTCACGCGCTGGGCCTCCCCGCCGGACAGCGTCGTCGCCGGCTGGCCGAGCCGCACGTAGCCCAACCCGACCGCGTTCAGCGTCTCGAGGCGGCGGCGCACCTTGGGGATGTGCTCGAAGAAGTGCGAGCGCCTCCTCGACCGGCATGTCGAGCACGTCGGCGATGCTCTTGCCCTTGAACCGCACCTCGAGCGTCTCGCGGTTGTAGCGTTTGCCGTGGCACTGCTCGCAGGGCACGTACACGTCGGGCAGAAAGTGCATCTCGATCTTGATCTGCCCGTCCCCGCGGCAGACCTCGCAGCGCCCGCCCTTCACGTTGAAGCTGAACCGCCCGGGCTTGTAGCCCCGTACCCGCGCCTCCTGGGTCTTCGAGAAGAGGTCGCGGATGACATCGAACAGGCCCGTGTAGGTGGCCGGATTCGAGCGGGGGGTGCGCCCGATCGGCGACTGGTCGACCGCGATGATCTTGTCGAGCTGCTCGAGGCCGTGGATCGCCCGGTGCGAGCCCGGGCGCTGACGGGCGCGGTGCAGGCGATTGGCAACTGCCTTGAACAGCACGTCGTTGACGAGCGTCGACTTGCCCGACCCCGAGACCCCCGTCACGCAGGTGAGCACCCCGAGCGGGATGTGCACGTCGATGTCGCGCAGGTTGTGCTGGCTGGCCCCCAGGATCTCGACGTACCCGCTCGGCGTGCGCCGGCGCTCGGGCGCCTCGATCGTGCGCGCGCCGGAGAGGAACTGCCCGGTCAGTGACTCCTTCACCTTCTGAACCTGATCAGCCGTCCCCTGTGCCACGATCCGCCCGCCGTGTTCGCCCGCGCCCGGCCCGAGGTCGAGAAGGTGGTCGGCCGCGCGCATCGTCTGCTCGTCGTGCTCGACCACGATCACCGTGTTCCCCAGGTCGCGCAGCCGCTCGAGCGTGCCGATCAGCTTCGAGTTGTCGCGCTGGTGCAGGCCGATGGACGGCTCATCCAGGATGTACAGCACCCCCACGAGCGACGAGCCGATCTGGGTCGCCAGGCGAATCCGCTGCGCCTCACCGCCGGACAGTGTGGCGGCGGCGCGGTCCATCGACAGATACCCGATGCCGACGTTCTCGAGGAACCGCAGCCGCTCTGAGATCTCGCGCAGGATCAGCCGCGCCACGTGCCTGTCCGTCTCTGACAGCTCCACCTCATCGAGCCACTCGAGCGCCCGCCGCGCCGAGAGCGCGCAGAAGTCCTCGATCCGCGTCCCACCCACGAGCACCGCGCGGGACTCGGCCCGCAGCCGCGCCCCGCCACACACCGGACAGGCGCGCAGCGACATGAATTCCTCGATCTTGTCCCGCGTCCACTCCGAATCGGTCTCCCGGTAGCGGCGCTCCAGGTTCCTGACGATCCCCTCGAACCTCGTCCCGTAGGAGCGGTGGCGCCCGTAGCGGTTGCGGTAGGTCACCTGGATGGGCTCGCCGTTGGTGCCATACAGGAACAGGTCCTGCTGCTCGGCGGGCAGGTCCTGCCAGGGAGCCTCCAGGTCCACCCCGTAGCGCTCGGCGATCGCCTCGGTGACCTGCTCGTAGTAGTTCGAGGTGCTGTTCGCCCACGGCGCGAGCGCCCCTTCGCCGATGGACAGCCCGGGGTTGGGCACGACCAGCTCCGGATCGATCTCCATCTGGGAGCCGAGCCCCGTGCAGCGGTCGCACGCGCCGTGGGGGGAGTTGAACGAGAAGATCCTCGGCTCGAGCTCGGTCAGGGACGGCCCGTGCTCGGGGCAGGCGAACTTCTCCGAGAACGTGAACACGGTGCCCGCCTCGGGCGCCACGCCCGGCACGATCTGCGTCGCCGCTGCGCGCGCGCCCTTGGCGCCGGTCGCGTGCGCACGCTCCCCCTCCGCCACGTCCTCCCTCACCGATGCGGCCGCGGAGCCCGGCAGGGCGGAGCCGATGATCTCGATCTCCACCAGCCCGTCGGCCAGGGAGACAGCCGTCTCGATCGAGTCCGCGAGTCGCTTGCGCACGTCGTGGCGCATGCTCAGCCGGTCCACCACCACCGAGATGTCGTGCTTGTAGCGCTTGTCCAGCACGATCGACTCCTCCAGCATGCGCACCCGATCGTCGATCTTCACGCGTGCGAAGCCGTCCGTCCTCAGCTCGTCCAGCAGCTTGCCGTACTCGCCCTTGCGTCCCCGCACGACCGGGGCGAGCACCATGAAGCGCGTCCCCTCCGCGAGCTCCATCGCCTGGTCGATGATCTGCTCGGCCGACTGGCCCACGATCGGGCGCCCGCAGATGGGGCAGTGCGGCTTCCCGACCCGCGACCACAGGAGCCGCAGGTAGTCGTAGATCTCGGTGACCGTTCCCACCGTCGAGCGCGGGTTGCGCGAGGTGGTCTTCTGGTCGATCGAGATCGCCGGCGACAGCCCCTCGATCGAGTCCACGTCGGGCTTGTCCATCTGCCCCAAGAACTGCCGGGCGTACGCCGACAGGGACTCCACGTACCGTCGCTGCCCCTCGGCGTAGATCGTGTCGAATGCGAGGCTCGACTTGCCCGAGCCGGACAGGCCGGTGATCACCACCAGCGACTCCCGCGGCAGCGACACGGAGATGTCCTTGAGGTTGTGCTCTCTCGCTCCAGAGACCACTATCTGGTTGCCGGCAGCCATGTGCGGCCCATTCTATTAGGGCGAACAGATGTTCGCCCGACCCGCCTCGCCGCGGGTGATCGCCGGTCTGGCGGTGGCGCCCCGGCTCAGCCCTCGATCGCGGCGTACACCTCGTCGATCAGCTTCTCCCGATCGGCCAGCTGGAAGTTCTCGGCCAGGTACCGATCCGCCTTCGCGCGCGACTCGCCGTTCAGCGCCATGTTCAGAGCGATCAGGCGGGCGCTGTCGAGGTCGCCGTTGCCGGCGGGCTCTCCTGACCCGGCCTCGATCGGCTTTGCCTCGGGCGGTTTGGCCACGGGCGGTTTGGCCTCGCTGGCCGGCGGGTCGGGCGGGCCGAAGGCCGAGGAGGCCACCGCCGGCGGGAGCGTGGGGACGCGTGCGGGCGGTGCTGGATCGACAGGGGCCTCGCGGGCCGCGGGAACGGCGGCGGCGGACGGCTGCTCCTCGCCGGCGGCGGTCTGCCTTCCCGACGCGGCGTCGTAGAGCTCGCCCATGTTCGTGTCCACTGCCGCCAGGTCGCCTGCCAGCCGGCCGGCGCCCTCGCGCAGGCTCTTCACCAGGGCCTCTACCTCGCCGTCCATCGAGGAGACCCGCTCCAGCAGCACCGACGTGGCCTGGGCGACCGCGGCCACGTGTGCCCGGGCCTGCGCGATGGCGTCCGCGCGGGTCCGCTCGGCGTCGCTGGCTGCGGCCGCGCGCGCGTCTGTCGCGCTCTGCAGCGCCTGGCGCTCGATGTCGGCCGCGGCGGTCTCCGCCGCATTCAGAATGCTCTGCACCTGGCTGGCCGCCGTTGACGCCAGCGAGGGCTCGCCGCCGCCGGCGCTCGCGCGCTGCAGCTCCTCGAACTCCACGGCCAGCGCCCGCAGATGTGCATCCACGGCCGCCGGGTCGTATCCCCGCCTGCCGATCGGAAAGTCCCGCCGTTCGATGGCCTGCCGGTCGATGTCCACGGCGGCAATCCTAGGCGATGTCGCCCGTGGGAGCCTCAGTTGCCTGGATCTCCCGCAGGTCGCGGCGCAGCTCGCGAAGCTCGTCGCGCAGCTGCGCCGCGTACTCGAAGCGCAGCTCCTCGGCGGCGAGCATCATCTCCTCCTCGAGCTCCACCACCATCCGCTCGAGCTCGTGCTTGGGCATCTCGCCCGCAGCCATGCGCGAGCTCTTGCGCCGTTTGCGCCCGCGCGGGACCTTGGACTCCGCCTGCAGGAACTCGGCGATGTCGGAGATGCCCTTGACGATGGTGGCGGCCGTTATCCCATGCTCCTCGTTGTACGCGAGCTGGATCTCGCGCCTGCGATCGGTCTCGGAGATCGCTGCCCGCATCGCCTGGGTCTCCTTGTCGGCGTACATCAACACCGTCCCCCCCACGTTGCGGGCGGCACGACCGATCGTCTGTATCAGCGAGGTCTCTCCCCGCAGGAAGCCCTCCTTGTCGGCGTCCAGGATCGCCACCAGCGAGACCTCGGGAAGATCCAGGCCCTCGCGCAGCAGGTTCACACCGACCAGCACGTCGTACTCGCCCAGCCGCAGGTCGCGGATGATCTGGATGCGCTCGAGCGTGTCGATCTCCGAGTGCAGGTAGCGCGTCTTGAAGCCCATCTCGAGCAGGTACTGCGACAGGTCCTCGGACATCTTCTTGGTGAGCGTCGTCACCAGCACCCGCTCGTCGCGCTCCACGCGCTCGCGCACCTCGTTCATCAGATCGTCGATCTGGTTGCGCGTCTCGCGCACGTCCACGGCCGGGTCCACGATCCCGGTCGGGCGGACGATCTGCTCGACCACTTTCCCGGACCGCGTCCGCTCGTACTCTCCGGGCGTGGCCGACACGAACGTGAGCTGAGGGGTGATCGACAAGAACTCCTCGAACGTCTGCGGACGGTTGTCCAGCGCGCTCGGTAGCCGGAAGCCGTAGTCCACCAGCGTCTGCTTGCGCGATCGGTCGCCCACGTGCATGCCACCGATCTGCGGCACCGTCTGATGGGACTCGTCGATGAAGCACACGAAGTCCTTCGGGAAGTAGTCGATCAGGCAGTAGGGGCGCTCGCCCGGCTTGCGTCCGTCGAGGATGCGCGAGTAGTTCTCGATCCCCGAGCAAAATCCCATCTCGCGCAGCATCTCCATGTCGTACTGGGTGCGCTGGCGCAGGCGATGGGACTCCAGCTGCTTGCCCTCGGACTCCAGCTGCTCGCACCGCTCGTTCAGCTCCCGTCCGATCTCGGCCACGCCGTCCTCGATCGTGCCCTCCCTGACGTTGTAGTGGGTGGCCGGCCAGATCGCCACGTGCTCCAGGTCGTCGGCGATCAGCTCGCCGGTGAGCGGGTCGAAGTGCGACAGCCGCTCCACTTCGTCGCCGAACATCCGCGCGCGGAAGGCCGTCTCGGCGTATGCGGGGAACACCTCGAGGGTCTCGCCCCGCACGCGGAAGGTGCCGCGCGAGAGCACGCTGTCGTTGCGCGTGTACTGGATCGAGACCAGTTTGCGCAGCAGCGCCTCTCGGTCGATCTCCTCTCCCCGCTTGAGGATCTGCATGTTCATCTCGTACGTCTCCGGGGAGCCCAGCCCGTAGATGCAGGACACCGAGGCCACCACGATCACGTCCCTGCGGGCGAACACCGCCGCGGTGGCGGCGTGGCGCAGCCGGTCGACCTCCTGGTTGATGGCCGAGTCCTTCTCGATGTACAGGTCCCTCGAGGGAACGTACGCCTCGGGCTGGTAGTAGTCGTAGTAGGACACGAAGTACTCGACCGCGTTGTCCGGGAAGAACGTGCGGAACTCGTTGCACAGCTGCGCCGCGAGCGTCTTGTTGTGGGCGATCACGAGCGTGGGGCGCTGAACCGCCTCGATCACGCCGGCCATGGTCATCGTCTTGCCCGTTCCCGTCGCTCCGAGCAGCGTCTGGAAGCGCTCGCCCGCCTCCACGCCTTCGGCCAGGGCGGTGATCGCCTTCGGCTGGTCGGCGGTCGGGGTGAAGACGGAGTCCAGCTTGAACTCGGGCATGGCCTCCTACCGTAGCGAGAGCCCCCGCCCTCCTACCGCAGGCCGAGCTGCTGGGAGTAGGTGGCGCGGTATTCCCGCTGGGCGTCGAGCACGCGCTGCACATAGGCGCGCGTCTCCGGAAAGGGGATCGCACCGACCGTGAGCGGCCGGCCTGCGGCCTTCGCCCTGGATACCCAGCTGTCCACGTTGGCCACGCCGGCGTTGTACGCCGCCACGGCCAGCATCTCGTTGCCGTTGTAGTGGTCGAGCAGGTACCTGAGGTAGTAGCTGCCGTAGGCCACGTTGATCCTGGGCGTGGCCAGGTCGCTCGCCGTGAAGCGGCTGCCGCCCGACAGATGTGCGATGAAGTACGCGGTCGCCGGGAGGATCTGCATGAGCCCCTGCGCTCCCGCGACGGACGGTCGCGGATCGAACTTCGTCTCGGCGTAGATCACCGCCGCTATCAACGCGGGGTCCAGATGCTTCTCGCTGGCCTGTTCGCGGATCACGGTCGCTTCGCTGAGGGGCAGCCCGAGCCTGTGCACGGCATGGTCCACCTCCCCGACGATCACCACCACGAGCAGCACGGCGAGGACCACCGCCACGACCGTGCCAAGCGCTCGCCGGCTCATCGTCCAAGCTTCTCAAGAACCGCCGACAGTCCCCGCTCGAGGTCCTCCTCGCTGCCGTCGTTGCGTACGACGAACGTCGCCCGCCGCGCCTTCTCCTCCTGGGAGAGCTGGCGCGCCGCACGCTCGTCCGCCAGGGCGTGTCCGCGCTTCCCGGCCCGCTCGCGCCGCACCTGCTCATCGGAGACCACCGCGATCGTGGCGTCATACATCGTCTCGAGGCCCGCCTCGAACAGCAGCGGAATCTCCACGACCGCCGCCCGCGGCCGCGGTGTACCGGGCAGCGCGCCCGCTCGCACCTGCGCGAGCCACGAGGCAACCCGTGCTCCCACGAGCGGCCACAGCAGGCCCTCGAGCCAGGCCCTGTCCTCCGCCCGCGCGAACGCACGCTCCGCGACGGCCGAGCGATCGACCACGCCGGCCGGCGCCATCGCCGGACCCCAGCGTCCAACCACCGCCTCGCGCAGCTGCTCCTCTTGGTAGAGCTCATGCACCACCGCGTCGGTCGACAGGACCGCCGCACCCAGCCGCTCGAGCGCCGCCAGGGCGGTCGACTTGCCCGCTCCCATGCCTCCGGTCAGCCCCACGAAGGGCACGGCCGGCTCCACCCGCTCGGTGCCTCTCTGACCGCGTCAGTCCGGCGAGGACTCGGCGACGATCTCGGGCGGGGCCTCCTCGGCCTCAGCCGCCTCGGCCTCAGCCGCGGGGGCCTGGCCATCGCCCTCGGCGGCGACATCGCCGGCCTTCGATCCGTCCTCGGGCTCGGCGGACGCATCCGCCTGCGCCTCGGCGGACGCCTCGGTGGACGCTGCATCACCCGCAGCGTCGACCGCCTCCGCGGACTCGGGAGCCTCCACGGCCGCCGCCGCGTGCGGGGCCTCGGCCGTATCTGCGGCCTCGGGAGCCTGGGACGTCTCCTCGATCGCGGGAGCCTCGGACGCCTCCTGGACCTCGGGAGTCTCGGACGCGTCCTCGGTCTCGGGAGCGTCGAGCGTCTCGACGACCTCGGCGGTGGCCTCGGGCGCGCCGTCCTGTGCATCATCCGCTGGGGCATCGTCGGGCTGACCGGGACGCGACACGGGCAGGATCTGGTCCTCCACCCGCTTGGCCGACAGGGACAGGCGCCGGCGCTCGGAATCGATCTCGAGGATCCTCACGCGAATCTCATCGCCGGGGTGGACGATCTCACGCGGGCTCTCCACGTGATGGGGAGCGAGCTCGGAGATGTGCACCAGCCCCTCGACCCCGTCGAGGATCTCGACGAACGCGCCGAACGTGACCACCTTGGTGACCTTCCCGTCGAGCTCGTCGTTGACGTTGTAGGTGTCCACGATCCGCTGCCAGGGGTCCTCCTGGGTCTGCTTGAGACCCAGCGAGATGCGCTGGCGGTCACGGTCGATGTCGAGCACCTTGACCTTCACGGTGTCCCCGATGGTGAGGATCTCCGACGGGTGGTTGACGTGCGACCAAGACAGCTCGGAGATGTGGATGAGGCCGTCGATACCGTCCAGGTCGACGAACGCTCCGAAGTCCACGATGTTGGAGATCTGCCCGTCCACGACCAGTCCCGGCTGAAGGCCGTCGAGGATCTGCTGGCGCACCTCCTTGCGCTCCTCCTCCAGCACGGCGCGCCGGGAGAGGACCACGTTGTTGCGCGAGCGGTTGAGCTCGATCACCTTCGTCTCGATCTTGGTGCCCATGTACTCGTCGAGGTTGGGCACCCGCCGGATGTCCACCAGCGAGGCGGGCAGGAAGCCGCGGACGCCGAGATCGATGATCAGTCCGCCCTTGACAACCTCGATGACGGTGCCCTCGACCGGCTCACCGGACTCGGCGGCCGTTTCGATGCGCCGCCACGCCTTCTCGAAGCGGGCGCGCTTCTTGGACATGATCAGCCGGCCGTCCTGATCCTCCTTGGTGAGGACGATCGCGTCGACCTCCTCGCCGAGATGGACCTCGTCGCTCGGGTCGACCGACTTGCGAATCGAAAGCTCGTTCGCGGGGATGACGCCCTCGGACTTGTAGCCTATGTCGACGAGGACCTCGTCCTTGTCGATTCGGACCACGTTGCCCGTGACCACCTCGCCCTCCTCGATGGGCCGGAACGTGGCCTCATAGTTGGGGACGATCTCGCCGTCGATCTCCAGCAGTAGCCCGTTCGACCCCTCGACCACGCGAGCGTCGGGGTTCTCCGTCAGTGTCTGCACCGACGAAAGCCTAGCGCAGCCGTATCATTGCCGGGGGATGCCGGTGCGAGCGACGAAGCGGGGAGCGGAACGCACGCGCCTTCGGCGAGGCGACTGCGATGTGCTGGTGTGCGGAGCGAGCTTCGCCGGCCTGGCGGTCGCCCGCGAACTCGCCGGCTCGGGCGCGCGCGTGCTCGTGATCGACCGCTACGAGCTCGGCGAGCGCCAGACCTCGGCCTGTGCGATGCCCACGGCCTGGCTGCAGGCGCTCGACCTGATGGACTCGCTGCGCCAGAGCTTCGACCGATTGACCGTTCACACGCCGTTCCGGACCTCCCGCTGGTCGCTGCGCTGGCCGTTCTCCACGTTCGACTACCGCGCGCTGTGCGCGCTGCTTTGGGTCCAGGCCGAGGGCCCTGACGTGGAGTTCGAGACCGCCACCGTCAACTCCCGCGACGGCTTCACGGTCCACACCGACCGCGGTGATCTGACCGCGCCGCTGATCGTGGACGGGCTGGGCTGGCGCCGCGTCCTGTCCAACGCGACCACCATCCAGCCGCCCGAAGCCCGCCTCTCGCGCGCCCTCGAGGTCCACCCTTCCGGCAGCAGCGAGGAGATGCGCCTGTGGATCGATCCCCGTTACGTCCGCGCCGGCTACGCCTGGAGCTTCCCCGCCGACGATGAGCTGCGGGTCGGCGCGGGCTCCTTCTGGCCCACTCACCATGTCAAGGAGCCGACCGTCAGGCTGGCACGCGACCTTGACCTGCCACCGGAGGGCTACCAGGGCAACTGGCTCCCCCACCAGCTGCGGGCCGCCGTCGAGGATGACGTGTTCTTCGTCGGCGACTCCGCCGGTCACTGCCTGCCGCTGACCGCAGAGGGCATCCGCACTGCCCTCTACTTCGGCCTCGCCTGCGGACGCGAGCTGCGCGCGGTGCTGGACGGGCACCGCTCGCGCGCCGATGCGCTTGCGCGCTATGGCGCCTTCTCCGACCGCCACGCACGGAAATACCGCTGGCTGCTCGGGGCCCAGCACGCGGTCGGCCGGATCACGCCGAGTCGGTCGATGACCGCGGTCGTCCGCCTGATGGAGAGCCGCACCATCGCCGACTGGATCTTCGAGCACTACCTGGCGATCGCGCCCGCGTCGTTCGTGGGCGCGGGGCCACCCGGTAGTTCCTCGAGCGCGAGCGCCAGCCGGCGAATGCCCTCCTCGATCGCCGGCTCGGCAAGATTGGCGTAGCCGAGAACGAGGCAGTCGTGCACGGCCCTGATGTCCATGTAGGCGTAGCCGAGCGGGTAAACGCCCACCGAGCGCCGCCCGGCCGCTGCCAGCAGCGCCATCCCGTCGACGGCGCGATCGAGGCGGACGATCGCGTGCAGACCCGCCGCCAGGCCGGTCACCGCGGCGCCCTCCAGGTGCTGGGAGACGGCGGCCACCAGCGCATCCCGCCGCGCCCGGTGGCGCCGGCGCGCCTGGCGCAGGTGACGATCGTAGGCGCCGCTCTCGAACAGGCGCGCGAGCGCCAGCTGGTCGAGGGTAGGGCAGCCGTGGTCGGCCAGGCTCTTCTGCTCGACGACCGCGCTCAGCAGTCGCTCGGGCAGCACCAGCCAGCCCAGGCGCAGCGCCGGCGCGAGCGTCTTTGACACCGTGCCCATGTACACCACCCGATCGGGCGCGAGCCCCTGCAGCGCCGCCAGCGGCGGTCGGTCATAGCGGTACTCGGCGTCATAGTCGTCCTCGATCACCACCCGTCCGGCCACGCCCGCCCACTCGAGCAGCGCCGCGCGGCGGGCCGGCGCGAGCGCCACCCCCGTCGGCGATTGATGGGCGGGCGTCACCAGCACCACGTCGACCGCCCCGTCCTGGCCGGGTCGCGCGGACCGTGTCCCCGCGAGGTCGTCGAGCTCTGAGACGCAGGCCCCCTGCTCATCGACGGGGAGCGGCAACAGCGAGACTCCATGCGCGGTGAGGATCGCGCGGTGCGGCGGCAGCCCCGGGTCCTCGACCGCCATGCGCGCACCGCGCAGCGCCCGCGCGAGCAGCACGAAGCCCTGCGCCGCACCCGAGCAGATGACGATCGACTGCGGGTCGGCGGCCACCCCGCGCACGCGGCGCAGGTGCTCGGCCAGCGCCCGTCGCAGCTCGGGCGCGCCCCGTGCGTCCGGGTATCCGAAGGCCCGGTCGGGCGCCTCGCGGATGCTCTCGCGCAGGGCGCGCAGCCATGCCCTGCGCGGAAACGAGGCCAGATCGGGGTAGCCGGGGAAGAAGTCGAACGCGGGCGAGCTGGGCTCGGGCTCGCCGGCCGGCGCGGCGACCGCGCTGGCCGCGTCGGCGACGAACGTTCCCGCGCCGCGGCGCGCGATGAGATAGCCCTCGGCGAGCAGCTGCGCGTACGCATCGACCACCAGACGCCGCGAGACGCCGAGGTCCGATGCCAGGGCTCGCGTGGCTGGCAGCCTTGCCCGCGGGCGCAGACGACCCGAGCGCACGGCCTCGCGCAGGCCGTCCTCGAGCTGGGCCCGTAGCGGCCTGCGGCTCGCCCGGTCCAGCTCGACCAGCAGCTCCGGGCCAGAATTGGTACCCAGTTTCGTATTCAAAGTGGTCCTTTACAGGGCTCCACTATCAGCATATCGTGGAGCGTTGCATGACCGTTGAGCCAGATCGTCCGCCCGCCGCCTCCCTCTCCGTGCCCCCTCCCGGAACGCTCCAGGTGGGCATCGCGGCCTTCGCCGCGGTGGAGCTCTCACTGGCGGTGTTCATGGCGGCCTCCCCCCATGCCTTCTACAAGGCCATCGGGCCGTTCGGCACGTTCAACGCCCACTACCTGCGCGACGTCGCGAGCTTCGAGGGCGCCCTCGGCCTGGCGCTCGTGGTGGCGCTCGTCCGCCCCTCCTGGCGCGTGCCGGTGCTTGCGCTGACGACCGCCCAGTTCGCGCTGCACAGCATCAACCACCTCGTCGACATCGGCCGCGCGCACCCGCGGTGGACGGGCTACTTCGACTTCTTCTCGCTGGCGGCCGCAACGGTCGTGCTGGCCTGGCTGTGGCGGGTCGCGAGCCTGGAAGCCGCCCACCCCGGCCCTCGGCCCGCCGAGGCCGATCTCGAACCTCCCCTGTCCCCCTCCGCCGGAAGGAGCATCACATGAGCCGCATGGAAGGCGTCCCCGAGCAACGGGCAAATCCCATCGTACGCGTCATCTACCGCGTGGTACGGCACGAACTGGCCAGGATGACCGGCCAGCACGGCCGCCTCACGGGCGACATTCCGATCCGTGCCCACCGGCCCCGGCTGCTCATCGGCTACGGGCTGTTCGAGAAGGCGGTCGCGTCGAAGCCCCGCGTGGACGATCGCCTGCGCGCGCTGGCGGTGCTGAAGTCGGCTGTCATGCAGGGATGCGAGATGTGCCAGGACATCGGCTCCCACGAGGCGCGCACGGCGGGCATCTGTGAGGAGCAGCTGCTCGACCTGTACCGCTACTCCGACAGCCCGCACTTCGATCAGACCGAGCGCCTGGTCCTCGACCTGGCCGTCGGGATGACAGTGACGCCCGTCCAGGTCAGCGACGAGCTGTTCACGGCCCTCCGGCAGCACTTCGACGACGGCCAGCTCGTCGAGCTCGTCAACCTGATCGCCGTCGAGAACCTGCGCTCGCGCTTCAACGCCACTTTCGCGATCGGCTCGACCGGCTTCAGTGAGGGCATGGCGTGTGCGCGCATGGAGCCCGCCGTGTCGCCCGCTCGGGAGCCGGCCGACGTGACGCCCGCAGGAGATGTCGGACGGGCAGCACCGAGCCTGGCGGGCATGCCGGGCGGCGCATGAGGGTCTTTCTGGCCGGCGCCACGGGCGTCATCGGTCGACCGCTCGTGGCGGAGCTGATCGCCGCGGGACATCACGTCACGGGGATGACCCGCTCGCCGGAGAAGGCCGACGCGCTCCGTGCGGCGGGCGCCGAGCCCGTGGTCGCCGACGCGCTCGATGCCGCGGCCGTGATGAGCGCGGTCGGCGAGGCCCGCCCCGACGCCGTCATCCATCAGCTCACCGCGATTCCCGCCCGCCTGGATCCGCGCAAGATCGAGCGGGACTTCGCGCTCACCGACCGCCTGCGCACCGAGGGCACGACCCATCTGGTCGCGGCGGCGCAGGCGAGCGGGGTGCAGCGGATCCTCGCCCAGAGCGTTGCCTTCGCCTATGAGCCGGGGCCCACCGGCACGGTCCACGGCGAGGACGATCCACTCATCATCGTCCCGCCGGGGAATTTCAGGCGCTCCGCCGCGGCCCTGGCAGAGCTCGAGCGCACCGTTCTCGGCGCCGGCGGACTGGTCCTTCGCTACGGCTACTTCTACGGTCCTCACAGCGCGGTGTCGCGCACCGGAGCGATGTGCGCGGAGGTGGCGCGGCGGCGCCTGCCGATCATCGGCAAGGGCCAGGGCGTGTGGTCGTTCATCCACGTCGAGGATGCCGCTGCTGCGACGGTCGACGCCCTGTCCCGCGGCGACAGCGGCGCGTACAACATCGTCGACGACGAGCCGGCAGCCGTCGCGGAATGGCTGCCCGCGCTCGCCGAGGCGCTCGGAGCGCGGCGCCCCTACCGAGTCCCCGCCCTCCTGGCGCGACTGATCGCCGGCGAGTACGGCGTCGCGATCATGACACGCGGCCAGGGCGCCTCCAACAGGCGCGCCAAGGCCGAGCTGGCTTGGACGCCGAAGCACCCGAGCTGGCGTGAGGGCTTCGCCAATGCGCTCGGCTGATCTGCCGCCTCAGGCGCGCCCTACCTCCGCACCACCAGCACCACCCCGACCAACAACAGCACCACCCCCAGGATGCGCGATGCGCCGATGTGCTGTCTGGACAGCCCGAGCAGGCCGAAGCGGTCGACGATGACCGCGATCGTAAGCTGGCCGGTGACGACGATCGCAGTCAGGCCGCTGACGCCGAGGGTGCGGACGGTGAGCAGCGCGACCGTCACATAGAACGCGCCCAGCAGGCCGCCCACGAGCGCCCACCACGGCGCCCGCCCCGCGTTGTGGATGCCGGTGATACCGCCGCTTGAGAGCGAGGTGATGAGGATCAGCGCCGTCGTGCCGACGAGGAACGACACGGTTGCGGCCTGCAGGCTGCCGACCTGGCGGCCGAGGCGCGCGTTGACCGGGGCCTGCAGGCCGACGAAGGCGCCCGCGGCCGCGGCGAGCAGCACAGCCAGCCCCCGGCTCACTTCGCCTCCAGCCAGTTCTGGCCCACGCCCACGTCGACCGCCAGCGGCGGGTCGTGCTCCCACACGCCGCACATCTCGCGCTCGATCAGCTCGCGCGCGGCGTCCTGCTCGGAGGGCGGCCCTTCGAACAGGAGCTCGTCGTGGATCGTCAGCAGCAGGTTGGTCTGAAGGCCCGAGTCGGCCAGTGCGGCGTGCGACCGGACCATCGCGAGCTTGATGATGTCTGCCGCCGTGCCCTGGATGACGGTGTTCACGGCCAGGCGCTCGCCCAGCGTGCGCACCTGGTAGTTGCGGGCTTGCAGCTCGGGGATCTGGCGGCGGCGCCCCCACAGGGTCTTCACGTAACCCTCCTGCTTGGCTCGCTCGATCGTCTCGGCCATGAACGCCGCCACCCGCGGGAAGCGCTCGAGGTAGGCGTCGATGAACTCCTTGGCCTCCTCGCGGGGGATGTTCAGCCGGTCGGCCAGGCCGTAGTCGGAGAGCCCGTAGACGATCCCGTAGTTGATCATCTTGGCCTTCGAGCGCATGCCGGGGTCGATGTCCGCCGCGGCCACCGAGAAGACCTGCGAGGCCGTCGCCGTGTGCACGTCTTCGGAGCGCGAAAAGATCTCCTTGAGCACCGGCTCCTCAGCCGCGTGCGCGAGCACGCGCAGCTCGATCTGCGAATAGTCCGCCGAGATCAGCACACTGCCCGGCTCGGCCTCGAAGCAGCCGCGGATCTCGCGCCCGAGCGGGGTGCGGACGGGCACGTTCTGCATGTTCGGGTTGGTACTCGCGAGCCGGCCCGTCTGCGCTCCCGCCTGCAGGTATGTCGTGTGGATCCGCGAGCGCTCATCGACGAGGTGGGGGAGCACGTCCAGATAGGTCTTGGTCAGCGTCGAGAGCTCGCGCCAGCGCTCGATCTTGGGCACGATCTCGTGCTCGGCCCGGATCGCCTGCAGGACGCGGGCGTCCGTTGAGAAGCCCGTCTTGCCGCGGCGCTTGCGCGAGAGGCCGAGCTTCACGAACAGGATCTCACCCAGCTGCTGCGGCGAGGAGATCAGGAACTCCTCGTCGGCGAGCGCGAAGATATCCGCTTCCAGGGCGGTGAGCTCCTCCCGCACGCGGCCCGTGATCTCCGCCAGGCGCTCGAGGTTCAGGCGCACGCCGATCAGCTCCATCTCGCGCAGGACGGCCACCAGCGGCAGCTCGACGTCGCGCATCACCCCCTCAAGGTCGCGCTCGGCGATCTGCGCTCGCTGCCAGCCGGCCAGCGCGCCGAGCAGCACGGCAGCGGCGGCCGCGGGGTCCTCGAGGTCGCTTGCCAGACCGCGCTCTTCACACAGCTCGGCGAACGGGTAGCCGCGCCGCGCCGGGTCCAGCAGGAAGGCGCCCAGCAGCGTGTCGTGTGTGAGCCCCGGCGGGACTAGCCCCAGCGACTTGGCGTCGTGTGCGAGCACCGGACGCTCGCCGCACTCCACCACCACCTGCTCGGGCCCCTCGCACTCGCCGGCCAGCACCTCGACCGCGCCTGCGCCCAGGTCGCCGTTCTCCCCGCCGCGATCGGCGTCGGCCGCCACGGCCACGGCGAAGCGCCATGCGGGACCCTCGGCGAACAGCGCCCCCTCAGGGGCCTCAGCGGCCAGGGCGATGAGCGACAGCTCCGCCTCGGTGTCACCAAGTCGCGCGATGTCCGCGGGCGCTCCCGAGCGCACACGGGCACTCAGCTTGACCTCGGCGGCGGGCGCCGGCGCTGCCACCTCCGGGTCACCCAATGCCTCCTCCAGGCGCTTGAGCGGATCGCGCAGCTCATAGGTTCGGAAGACCTCGCGCACGCGCGAGCGATCGGGCTCCCGTGCCGCCTCGGCCGTGATGTCGAGGTCGACCGCCACGTCGCGCTGCACCGTGGCCAGTCGCTTTGAGACCCGCGCGTCCTCGGCGTGGTCGAGGAGGTTGACTTTGCGCTTGGCCCCTTTGATCTCATCGATGTGCGACAGCACCCCCTCGAGCGAGCCGTAGCTCTGGATCAGCTCGCTGGCGGTCTTGTCGCCTATCCCGGGGATCCCGGGGATGTTGTCCGACGTGTCGCCCTTCAGCCCGTAGAAGTCGGGGATCAGCTCCGGCGCTATCCCGTAGCGGTCGACCACGGCCTGACGGTCATAGATCTTCGTGTCGGTGATCCCGCGGGAGGTCGCCATCACCTTGATCAGACCGTCGGCGTCGATCAGCTGAAAGACGTCGCGGTCGCCCGTGACGATCATCACGGGTACGGGCGGGTCGGCCCGCAGGGCCTGCTCGGCCAGCGTGGCGATCACGTCGTCGGCCTCGTAACCCTCGAGCCGCACGTTGCGGTAGCCGAACGCGTCGACCAGGGGTTCCATCGCCGGCCACTGCTGCTTGAGCAGGTCCGGGCGCGAACGGCGCTGGGCCTTGTACTCGCTGAACAGCTCGGTCCGGCCCGAGGTGCCCGCGTCCCACGCGACCACGGTCGGACACACGCCGTACTCGGTCACGATCTTCACAAGCATCGAGGCGAACCCGAAGATCGCATTGGTCGGCACGCCGGTCGAGGTCGCGATCGACTCGGGCAGCGCGTAGAACGCGCGGTAGACGAGACTGGGGCCGTCGATCAGGAACAGGCGACGATCCTGAACGGCATCGGCGCCCGCCGATGCGCTCGCGCTGTCGGTCGTGTTCAGGGCCATTGACCGACCACTCTACGAGGACGCTCGCGGCCGCGACGAGAGCACCCGCCAGGAGGGTGCGCGCAGCCTGGGCGTCGATGCTGACTAACATGCCCTGCCGCCCAACAACCGAGGGAACCTCATCACAATGAGCGCAACGCCCAGCGCGCAGTATCGCCTCACCATCCGCGTCAAGATCGACGACAGCCACGGCATGCTCGGAGTTCTGACCGGAGCGATCGGCAAAGCCGGGGGCATGGTCGGCGCCGTGGACCTGGTCGAGGTCGACGGTGGCCAGAGCCTGCGCGACATCGTCGTGGACGCCTCCGGCAGGGAGCATTGGGAGCTGATCATCGCGGCGATTGACGCGCTAGAGGGAGTGGAGGTGATCGACGCGACCGATCGCACGTTCCTGTTGCACGTGGGCGGCAAGATCGAACAGCGCAACAAGCATCCGCTGAAGACGAGGGACGACCTCTCGATGCTCTACACACCGGGCGTTGCGCGCGTGTGCCTGGCCATCGCCGACGACCCGGACAAGGCGTTCCAGTACACGATCAAGCGCAACACGGTGGCCGTCGTCTCGGATGGCACCGCAGTGCTGGGACTCGGTCGGATCGGCCCCGCGGCGGCGATGCCGGTGATGGAGGGCAAGTGCTGCCTGTTCAAGGAGTTCGCCGGCGTGGACGCGTTCCCGATCTGCCTCGAGACGACGGACCCTGACGAGATCGTCCGCACCATCGAACTGATCGCGCCCGCGTTCGGAGGGATCAACCTCGAGGACATCTCCGCCCCACGCTGCTTCGTGATCGAGGAGCGGTTGAAGGAGCGAGCTCGACATCCCCGTGTTCCACGACGACCAGCACGGCACCGCGGTGGTCGTGATGGCCGCGCTGCTCAACTCCGTGAAGCTGACCGGACGGCGCCTGCAGGACCTGAACGTGATGATCATCGGCCTGGGGGCGGCGGGGATCGCGGTGACGAAGATCCTGCTCGCCGCCGGCGTGCGCCAGATCATCGGCGCCGACTCCCGCGGCGCGCTGCACGTCCGGCGCGAGGACTACCTGGACGGGTCGATGAACCCACTCAAGCGCTGGTTCGCCCAGTCCACCAACCCGGATTGCCGAGCGGGCGCGCCGGCGGACGTGATCGATGGCGCGGACCTGCTGATCGGGCTCTCCGGCGCGCGAGCGATGCCGGCGGAGGCGCTGTCGCGCATGAACGCCGACGCGATGGTGTTCGCGATGGCGAACCCCAACCCCGAGGTCAACCCCGAGGAGGCCGCGCCCTACGTGCGGATCATGGCGACGGGGCGATCGGACTACCCGAACCAGATCAACAACGTGCTGTGCTTCCCGGGGATCTTCAGGGGCGCCTTGGATGTGCGCGCGACCGCGATCACCGAGGACATGAAGATGGCCGCCGCGCAGGCGATCGCCGCGATCGTGGAGGACAAGGATCTGCGCGAGGACTACATCATCCCGTCGGTCTTCAACCGGGACGTCGCCCCCGCCGTGGCCGCCGCCGTGGCCGATGAGGCCCGCGCGGCCGGCACCGCACTGGCCGGCCAGGAGATGGGCTTCGCCCAGGGCGACACCATGACGGGCAGCGCGGGCGACGGGTACTAGGCGCACGGGGCCGCGAAGCGCAGAGCGGCCGCATTGGGCGGAGACGGCGTGTGAGAAGCTGACGAGGTGAGCGCTCTGCGGGTGACCGTCACGGGAGCGACGGGGCTGGTCGGCTCGGCGCTCATCGCTGCCCTGCAGGAGCGCGGGGCGCTCGTGACTGTCCTATCGCGCGGTCCCGCCCGCGTCGATGCGCAGCTCGACTCGGCCGGGCGGGACCCGGTGGAGGCCGTGCGCTGGGATCCGACGGCAGAAGCGGCACCGGCCGGCGCACTGGCGGGACGCGACGCCGTCGTCCACCTCGCGGGCGAGAACATCGCACAGCGCTGGACGCCCAGGGCGAAGGAGGCGATACGCGAGAGCCGCGTGACGGGCACCCGCCATCTGATCGAGGGCCTGCGCGGCGCCGAGCCCCGCCCGCGCACGCTCGTGAGCGCGCTCGGCGATCGGCTACTACGGCCGCCGCGGCGAGGAGCCGCTCGACGAGGACGCGCCCGCGGGAACCGGCTTCCTGGCGGGGATCTGCGCCGAGTGGGAGCGCGAGGCCGCGGGCGCAGCGGCTCTGGAGATGCGGGTGGTGCAGGTGCGCACGGGCGTGGTGCTCGCCCGCGACGGCGGGGCGCTTGCGAGCATGTTGCCCCCCTTCCGGCTCGGCGTCGGCGGCCCGGTGGCCGGAGGCCGCCAGTACATGTCGTGGATCCATCTTGACGATCTGATCGGGATCATCCTGGCCGCGATCACCGACGGGCGCTGGCGCGGCCCGATCAACGCAACCGCGCCCGAACCGGTATCCAACCGCGATTTCTCTGCCGTTCTGGGCAGCGTCCTTCGACGTCCGGCGTGGGTACCCGTGCCGGGGGCCGCACTGCGCCTGCGCTACGGCGAGATGGCCGACATCATCACCACCGGCGCACGCGTGGTGCCCGCCAAGCCGCTGGTGCTCGGCTACGAGTTCCGCCACCCTCGCCTGCGGGAGGCGCTCGAGTCCGCCCTCGCACCCCCCTAGAGGCTCCGGCGCCCGCTCAGGCCGGCGCCGGCACGCCCTCGCGCTGGCGCGGGGGGCGGTTCTGGGTCTCGATGATCACCCGGCAGGGGCGCCTGCTCAGCAGGTATGCGGCCGTCGGCCCGATCCGCTGCTCACCCGCGGGCGCATGGATGGTCGACCAGTAGATCACGTCCGAGTGCACCCGTTCGGCTTCCTCGACCAGCGAAGCCCCCGGGTTGCGCGTGCGAATCAGGGCCGTGTGGATCTTGATGCCGTTCCGCCGCGCCTTGATGCGCGCGCTCTCGAGCACCGAGCGACCCTGGGCCTCCTCCTCCTCCAGCCCCGCCTCGAGCGACAGCTGACTCGGCACGGGAAGCACGAAGATCGCGTAGACGACCCCGTCCACGCCGATCAGCTTCGCGGCGCTCGAGAGCGCGCTCGCGCTCACGTCATCGCCGAAGATCGGAACGAGCGCGGTGCGGTAGTCGAGCTCCTGGAAGTCAGGCGGGCGCTCGGCGCGCTCGATGCGGTAGTGCTTGCCGGGATCCAGGCCCTGCCGGCGACGGTAGAGCAGGTAGCCGGCCATCCCGACGATCATCCAGGGGACCCCGACCAGCCGCGCCTCGGGGTGAAGGACGACGACGGCCACCCACGCGCCAGCGGTGCCGAGACCCCCGATGACCGCCGTCATCGGAATCACCGATCCGCGTATCCGCACGCCCCAGGGACTTCGGTAGGGACGCTCGCGATCGGGATCTTTGACGCGCAGGGCGATCACGGCGGCGTGGGCGATCGTGAACGAGAGCATCGCGCCGAACGAGTAGAGGTTCCCCAGCACTTCGGTGTCCCCGTACAGGATCAGCACCCCCGCCAGCGCGGAGAAGAACAGGAGCGTGAACCAGGGCGTGCGGAAGCGCGGGTGCAGCTGCGAGAAGAGGCTGGGCAGCTGGCGGTGCTCGGCCAGCGACCAGGACAGGCGCGAGATCCCGATCATCCCCGCGTTGGTTGCGATGAACAGGATCGTGGCGGCGAGCGCGCCGACGTAGTACTGGGCCATGTGCAGAACCGCTCCGTGCAGTCCCAGCTGCGAGATGATCCCGAGCACGGGGTCGTTCTGGAAGTGCCCTCCGAGCGCGGTGGCATAGCCCGGTTGCGTGAACGTCTGCTGCAGCTCGGGGCTGTAGCCCACGCCGTGGTGAACCACCGGGAGCGCCGAGAGGGCGATCACCGAGATTCCCGCATACACGCCGAGGACGGCCAGCACCACGAGGTTGACGGCCTTCGGGACCTCGCGCCCGGGATCGCGGGACTCCTCCGCCATGTTCGCGACCGTCTCGATGCCGGTGTACGCGAGCATCGCCAGCGACAGGGCGAAGATCACCTGGCTCCAGCTCGGCACGGTGCCGAGTTGAACCTGGTGGATCAGAAGCGACGGGTTGAACACGAGGACCAGCCCAACCCCCACGAGCAGGATCTGCGTGCTCAGGTCGAGGATCGCGAGGACGAAGTTGAGGTTGGCCGACTCGCCGAGGCCGCGGATGTTCAGGGCGGTCAACAGGACCACGACGACCAATCCCCCGACGATGTCACCAGGGTTGTGGTTGAGCGCGTGCAGGTGCGGGAAGGCGCTCAGGTAGTGCGGGACGAAGAACGCCGAGATGGCGATCGTGAGGATGTAGTCGAGGCTGAGCGCCCAGCCGGCGAAGAACGAGACGACGTCGTTGAAGGCGTGCCGCGCGAACGAGGAGGAACCGCCTGCTTCGGGGAACATCGAGGCGCCCTCGGCGTATGTTTTGGCGGTGAGCGCGAACAGGCCCCCCGCGAACACGAACACCAGCGGAGTGAGCCCGAGCGCGTGGGCGGCCACCAGCCCGAGCGCGTAGTAGATGGAGGAGCCGACGTTGCCGTAGGCCGTCGCGAATAGGCCGGGTACGCCGACCGATCGGCGCAGTCCGTGCTCAGTGAGGCGTGCCACCTAGCACCGGCCTTGCGCGTGGCATGCGATCGCGACGCGGACGATCTCCACGCGCTTCAGACTAGATCCGCCTCCGTGCTGGCTTAGGCGTGGCATCCGCGGAGCGTATACAGGCGGCAACCGGCAGCCCGCCACGCCAAGGCGAAACGGGGACCGAGGGCTCACCGTGGTGCAAAATCCCATGCACCGCAGGCCGAAAAGCAGGAAGCGGACGTATCATCTCGACGACACGGGTTTCAAGCGATTCCCGGCCCTTATGATGTCGCGTCGCGGAAACTACAACTCGGGTGAGGACTTCGTCCTCGAATATGGAGAGCTGCGGTTCACCTTCAACGAGGAGGACTTCTCCGAGCGCTGCGAGCAGGCTGCGCTGAGGCTCGGGTTCGTGGGCGGGCGGCTCGGCGAAGAGGAGCTCGAAGACCTGGTGAATCTGGCTGTCAACGGTGAGATCTCAGACCCCGCCTCGGCGCTCGGAGAGCACGTCAACGACTGCTGGCCGGAGCTGGTCGGCCCCGCCGAGCGCTCGCTCGTGCACTGGCTGCGGCGCCTGGTGTTCCGCGGTGCGTGGCTTGACCAGCGCGTGAACGAGGGCGAGCTCGACGTGGTCTTCGACGAGGAGGCCGGCGCCTTCGCCTACGTGCAGCCTGATCGGAGCGGCGAGCCGATCGAACTGGCGCCCGAGCCCTCGTGGGGCCGGGTCGCCTACCGCGCCAGGAACCTCTAGCCGCCCGTCAGCCGGAGGCCTCCATCGCAGCGGCCCGCGCCTGGGCGATCGCCCGGGCGCCGTCATCCCCCACGAGAAGCTCCGGCTTGAGCGTGCTGCTCTTGAGGAGATCGAGAATCGGCTGGCGGCCCGTCGAGGTCAGCCCCACGTCGAGTGCGATCACCGTCGTCTCGCCGCCGAACGGGCTGGTGGCCGTCGCGATCATGGTCAGCGAGCCGCCGTCGCGCAGGTTGCGCGCGAGGGCGAGCGCCTTGCGGGCGGCCTGCGGATGCAGGCCGTCGAGGCTGTCGATCAGCACCAGCGCGTGCCCACCGCGGGCTGCCACCCGCTTGGCGGCATCCACGGCGCGCTCGACCGCCTGGCCCTGCGCGTCGGCGGAGGCGGCGAAGCTGAGCGCGGCCACCGGCGGCACGGGGCCCTCCCGCCACTGCGCGATCTCCTCGGGCCTCACGCCGGCCAGCACCAGCGTCACCTCGATGTCGTCCCGGCCTGAGACGGCGGCCAGCAGGCTGCGCAGGGTCTCGGTCTTGCCGGAGTGCGGGGCCCCCACGATGACCGCACGCGAGCCGAGGCCCAACGGGGTGAGCCACTCGATCGCCTCGAGCGTGGGAACAAGAGAACCCAGCGCGAGCCGCTCGCTCGGGTAGGCGACGGGTAGGTCCTCGTAACGGGCGCCTTCGGAGACGGTCTCCGCGGGTGCGCCGTTGATGGTGTCTATGCGCACCAGCGACGGGTAGCGCTCCGAGCGGCGGGGCGTGCGGACCGGCCCGGTCACCCGGTCGCCGGAGACCAGCTCGCAGCGGCGAACCTGGGCCGCGGAGATGTAGACGTCGTCGTCGGAGGGCTCCGGCGGGGCGACCCGCAGAAAGGCCGAGCCGTTGCCGAGCAGCTCGACCACGCCCTCGACGACGCGACCGCTGCCCCGCGCGGCCTTCTCATCTGCACCCGATCCTCCGGCCTTCCCCGGCTTGGCCTCCTCCGTGTCACCACGCTCCTTCTGAGATGCCGAGCGACGCGAGCGAGAGGCCGAGGAGCGGCCGCCGCGGCGGCCGCGAGAAGACTCCGAGCGCTCGGGCTCACGCTCCCCGAGATCCTCCGAGGAGAGGGCCGGGGACTCCGCCGGGGGCTCGTCGGTGTCATCTGCGACCGGCCCGTCACTGCCCAGGATCGCGTCGATCAGCTCCGCCTTGCGCAGACGGCGGAAGCCGTCGAGGCCGATCTGATCGGCGATTGCATGCAGGTCTGCCAGAGTGCTTGCCTGAAGCTCAGAGCGCTCGAGTACAGCCATATGAGGTTCCTTCTTTCGCTGGTTGGGTAGGGCGGTTGGCGTCCCACCGCGTTGACCAGCGGCGGGCACCCGTGTAGGAGTCCAGCCTAGCGATCTGCTCGGCCGTCTCGCGGTCCGCTCCCGGGAAACCCGCGCGGCGGCTCCCCGGTGGCGGGCGGCTCGCGGCGCAGCTGCTCGGCCAGCATGAGATCCCGGCTCGGCTCGAGCTCACCTGCCAGCGCGGCGCGCACGGTGAGGAAGTCGCGGGCGACCGCCACGTCGTGGACGCGGAAGATGTGAGCACCGGCGTCCACCCCGTGGGCGAGCGCGGCAAGCGTGCCCCCGACGCGCCCGCGTGGCGCCCTTTCGGTGAGCGCCCCGATGAAGTCCTTGCGAGAGATCGCCATCAGCAGCGGCAGCTGCAGCTCGTGCAGGCGCCCCACCTCGGCCAGCAGCCGGATCGTCTGGGCGGGCGTCTTTGCGAAATCCGGGCCGGGATCGACGATCAGCTGCTCACGCGCCACCCCGGCTGCGAGCGCGAGGGCGATGCGCTCGCGCAGGAGGGCGAGCACCTCGCTGGTGATGTCGTTGTAGAGATCGGGGGACTGCATGCGTTCCCGGGGAGCTGCGAGCGTGTGCATCACGACAAGTGCAGCGCCCGTCTGTGCGCACAGCTCGGCCAGCGCCGTGTCGCGCAGGCCGCTCACGTCGTTGACGATCCTGGCCCCGGCGGCGATCGCGGCGCGCGCAACCTGGGGCTTGTAGGTGTCGACCGACACGATCGCCCCCATCTGGGCCACCCGTTCGACGAGCGGCACGACGCGCTCGATCTCCTCGTGCGCCTCCAGGGGCGGACGACCCGTGCTGGCGGACTCCCCCCCGATGTCGACCATGTCTGCTCCCGCCCCCAGCAGCTCGCACGCCAGCTCTACCTGCTGCTCGAACGTGGCGTGGCGGGAGCCGTCGCTGAAGGATTCCGGCGAGGCGTTGACGATGCCCATGAGCAGCGGGCGGCGGCCCAGCTCGAGCACGCGATCGGCGGCGCGGAGGCGATAGGAGGGAGCGCTCACGCTTGCGATGCGGAGGATGGCGAGCCGGCCTCCCCCACGATCTCCGGTGGGGCGGCACCGGCGAGAATGCCCTCGGCCGCCGCCTCCTCGGCAAAGCGGCGCAGCTCGAGCGCCCGCCGCTCTGCGCTCCAGCCCAGCTCCCGCGCGAGGATGTCCCCCACGCGCTCGACCGGGCCACCCTGACCGGCCGCCGCAGCATCCGCTCCCACCAGCTCCCGCGCCGCCAGCAGCCCCAGGCGGGTGCGCCGCAACAGGACGTCGCCGATGCTGCGCGCCTGCTCGCGCCGGGCCGCCAACGCCACCTCGGCGAGCAGGTCCGGCAGGCCGGGCACGATCGGCTGGGCCAGCTCTCCACGCTCGGCCGCCAGCGCGAGCACCTCGTGGGCGGCGTATCCATAGCGAGAGGCAAGCGCGGGATAGGACGCTCCGGGCACGCCCTCCACGCGCGGCAGCTCATCGACGGCGATGGCCTGTCCGAGCGGGATTTCATGCGTCCGGCAGGGAGCGTCCCTGGCGTCGCGCTCGACTAGGCGGTCGACGGTCATCTTCGCCATCCGCCGCCAGGTGGTGAGCTTGCCCCCGGTTATGGTGATCATGCCGGATGAGGTCTCATACAGCTCGGCCTTGCGGGAGATGTCCACCGACTTCTTCGGATCGCCGGTCGAGATCAGGGGGCGCACGCCCGCAAACGCTCCGGTCAGCTCGGCGTGGCCGAACGCGGAGCCGAAGTACCGGTTGATGGCGTCCAGCAGGTAGCCGATGTCCTCGACCGCGGGCTTGATGTGGTCGAGCGGCCCCTCGTAATCGTTGTCGGTCGTGCCCACCAGCGTGTGTCCAAGCCATGGCAGCGCGAAGATCGTCCGACCCGCTCCCGCTGGAACGATCGCGCCGCCGATGAGCGGCAGAGAGTCGTGAGACAGCGTGATGTGGGTGCCGCGACTGGGCCGGATGCGTGGCAGCCCGGCCTCGTCGTGCAGCTCCTCGGGACGCAGCTCATCGGCCCACACGCCGGTCGCGTTGATCACGTTCGCGGCGCGCACCTCGAAGTGCTCCCCACTCTCGGCATCGACCGCCCGCACGCCGTGGGCACGGCCGTCCTGCTCGAGCAGGCCGACGACGTCGACCCGGTTGGTGCACACCGCGCCGAAGCGCTCGGCCTCGCCGAGCACGGTCAGCACGAGGCGCACGTCATCTGTCTGACAGTCGTAGAACAGGTACCCGCTGGTCGGCTCGCGCGCGGCGAGCGCCGGCAGCAGCTCGACCACCTCCTCGCCGGAGATGACGCGATGGCGCTCGGGACTCCAGGACTCGCCCTCCTGCGGGCCGTCCTGCGGCGAGCTCGCGGCGGGCGCGCCTGCGTCGGCGGACCGGCCGCCCTTGGCGCGTGCGGAGCGCGACCGTCGCCCCCGCCGCGAACGCAGGCGGTCGCGGTCGACCGCCATCACGTCGTAGAGGTTCAGCCCGACCCCGACCAGGCGATCCGGGCGTGCCCCCTCGAAGGCGGGCACGACCAGGGGCAGCGGCCGGACCAGATGCGGCGCCAACGTCACCATCAGCTGGCGCTCCAGCAGGGCCTCCCGCACGAGCCCGAGGTCGAAGTTCTGCAGGTAGCGCAGGCCCCCGTGGACGAGCTTGCTCGAGCGGCTGGAGGTCCCGGAGGCGAAGTCTGCGCGCTCGAGCAGGGCCACGCTGTAGCCGCGCGTCGCGGCATCCAGCGCCACACCCGCACCGGTGATGCCGCCACCGACGACGACGACGTCGAACTCGTCCTGCGACAGCGACGCTAGAGCCTGGCTGCGCTCGATCACGCCCAGCAGTCTCTCAGAGCGCGGATACCACCATGGCGGAGCTCGATCCCGCCTGCGCCGGCGCTCGCCGCGGGCTCTCAGATGTGCGCGAGCTCGGCGGTGATCTCGCTCACCGCCGACTTGGCGTCTCCGAACAGCATCGCGGTCTTGGGGTCGAAGTAGAGCTCGTTTTCGATGCCGGCGAATCCCGGGTTCATCGAGCGCTTGATCACGATCACCGAGCGGCTGTCGGCGACCTCCAGGATGGGCATGCCGTAGATCGGCGAGGACGGTGTGTTCTTGGCGGCCGGGTTGGTCACGTCGTTGGCGCCGATCACCAGCGAGACATCCGTGCGCTGGAACTCGGGGTTGGCATCGTCCATCTCCTTGAGCTGGTCGTAGGGCACGTCGGCCTCCGCCAGCAGCACGTTCATGTGTCCCGGCATGCGCCCGGCCACCGGGTGGATGGCGTAGCTGACCTCCACCCCACGTGCCTCGAGCTCCTTGGTCAGCTCACGCACGGCGTGCTGGGCCTGGGCCACGGCCATGCCATAGCCGGGGACGATCACCACGCGGCTGGCGTACGCCAGCTGGATCGCCGCGTCGGCGGCACTCGTGGAACGCACGGTCCCCGCGTGCTCGCCCGCGCCGGAGGCGCCCTCGACCGCCCCGCCGCCGCCGAACCCGCCGGCGACGATCGCCGGGATCGAGCGGTTCATGGCGGTGGCCATCAGGTTCGTGAGGATCGAGCCCGATGCCCCCACGATCATGCCCGCGACGATCAGCGCGGTGTTGTCCAGCGCGATTCCCGTGGCTGCTGCGGACAGGCCGGTGAAGGCGTTCAGCAGCGAGATCACCACCGGCATGTCCGCTCCGCCGATCGGCAGCACGACGGCGTTGCCGAGCAGTGCGGCGCACACCAGCAACCCGATGAACACCCCTTCGGACTGATCGCCCCCGACGATGTCGGCAGCGGCGGCGACCGCGAGGATCAGGAGCACCAGATTGACGATCTGCTGGGCCGAGCCGAAGCTGATCGGGCGTCCAGGGATGATTTCCTGGAGCTTGCCGAACGCGATGTTCGAGCCCCAGAAGGACACCGACCCGACGATCGCGGCGAACAGGGAGAAGATCGCGACGTAGGTGGGCGTGTTGGCGAAGCCGTCGGTCAGGCGGAACTCCGACCAGGAGATCAGGAACACCGCGCCGCCGCCCACGCCGTTGAACAGCGCGACCATCTGCGGCATCGCGGTCATCTTCACCTGCCGCGCCGCCGGCACGCCGACGGCCGTCCCCAGCGCGACGCCGAGTGCGATCAGGCCCCAGTTACCCTCAAACGGATTGATCAGCGTGGCGATCACGGCGATCGCCATGCCGACGGCCGCGATGCGATTGCCGCGCACGGCGGTGGTCGGGCCCGAGAGGCCGCGAAGCCCCTGGATGAACAGCGAGAACGCGACGATGTACAGGACGTCGCGGAAGCTCTGGCCCTGCACGAAGGAGGTGGCGAGGATCACGGTGCCTGCTCCTTGCCCTTGCCGGGAGCGCCCTCTGCCGCCTTGTCCTCGGGCTCCTGCGCGGGGGCCTTGGGCTTTGACTTGAACATCTCGAGCATGCGGTCGGTCACGAGGAAGCCGCCCACCACGTTGATCGTCCCGAACGCGATCGCGATCACGAGGATGATCTTGTTGAAGGTGTCGTTGCCGGCCAGCCCGATGACGAGCAGACCGCCGAGGAGCACGATCCCGTGAATCGCGTTGGTGCCCGACATCAGCGGCGTGTGCAGCGTGTTGGGCACCTTCGAGATCACGACGAAGCCGATGAAGCCGGCCAGCACGAGAATCGCGAGGTTGGTCGTGAGGACGCTCGCAAGGATCATGGCGCGGCCTCCACGGCGGCCTTCGCCCCGGGGTGGACGATCTCGCCGTCGCGCACGATGCATGCTCCCGCGACGATCTCGTCCTCGAAGTTCAGCTCAAGCGATCCATCCTCGCCGACGAACAGCTCGAGCAGCGCGAGCACATTGCGCGCGAACAGCTGCGACGCGTGCTCGGCCATGCCGGCGGGGAGGTTGAGGGGCGAGACGATCTTCACATCGTGGCGAACGACGGTCTCGCCGGGCTCGGTCAGCTCGCAGTTCCCGCCCGCCTCGCCGGCGAGGTCGACGATCACCGACCCCGGCTTCATTCCCTCCACGGCCTCCGCCGTGACGAGCTTCGGCGCCGGCCGGCCCGGGACGAGCGCCGTCGTGATGACCACGTCGAAGCCCTTGATCGCGTCGGTGAGCGCCTGCTGCTGGCGGGCGCGCTCCTCCTCGGTCAGCTCGCGCGCGTAGCCGCCCTCGCCGCTGGCCTCGAGGCCGAGATCGAGCCACTGGGCTCCGAGCGACTGCACCTGCTCGGCCACCTCCGGGCGCACGTCATAGCCGGTGGTACGTGCTCCCAGGCGCTTGGCGGTCGCTAGCGCCTGCAGTCCCGCCACGCCTACGCCCAGGACGAGCACCTTCGCCGGCGGGATCGTGCCCGCGGCTGTCATCAGCATCGGGTAGAAGCGCCCCATCCGCTCGGCACCGAGCAGCGCCGCCTTGTAGCCGGAGACGTTGCTCTGCGAGGACAGCGCATCCATCGACTGGGCACGGGAGATGCGGGGAATCGCCTCCATCGCGAAGGCGGTGGCCTTCGCATCGGCCAGCGCGCGCGTGGTCTGAGGGCTCGTGAGCGGCGCCAGAAACCCGATCAGGACCGAGCCGGAGCCGAGCCCGCGGATCTGCTGAGGGTCCGGTGGCGCGATCGTGACGACCACGTCAGAACCCCATACATCCGAGGCGTCCGCGGTCATCCGCGCTCCAGCCTCAACGAAGGCGCCGTCCGGCAACAGGGCGTCGGCGCCCGCGCCGTCCTGGACGACGATCTCAAGACCCTTGGCCTTGAGCTTGCTCACGACCTCGGGCACAAGCGCCACCCGGTGCTCGCCCGCCGCCGTCTCCTTCGGAACACCAATCCGCATGTGCAGGGCGGGAACGTATCCGATCCCGGCGATTGGCGGCGGTCCGGGTGTGCAAGACTCGAAACGCCATGACCGTCAACCTGACCCGCATCTACACGAAGCTCGGCGACGGCGGCGAGACGCACCTCGGCGACATGAGCCGCGTGACAAAGCTGCACCCCCGCGTGGAGGCCTACGGCACGGTCGACGAGCTGAACGCCGCCCTCGGCGTGGCACTGCTGCAGCCGGGTCTGCCGGACGCGTTCGCCGAGTGGCTGCGCCGCGTTCAGAACGACCTGCTCGATGTAGGCGCCGACCTGTCGGTACCGGGAGGAGCGGAGAGCCCGTCGGTGCCCGCTGGCACGGGCAACGAGCGACTGCGCATCGGCCCCGCCTACACGGAGTGGCTCGAGCGGGCCTGTGACGAGGTCAACGCCAAGCTCGAGCCCCTGCGGTCGTTCGTGATTCCCGGCGGCAGCCCCGCAGCAGCGCAGCTGCACGTGTGCAGAACCGTCTGCCGCCGCGCCGAGCGCCGCACGATCGCCGTGGGCGAGGATGGCAATCCCGAGGTGGTGCGCTACCTCAACCGGCTGTCTGACCTGCTGTTCATCCTCAGCCGCGCGGTCAACGCCCAAACCGGTGCCGGCGGGGAGTCCGAGTCACTGTGGGAGCCCGGCGCGCATGGCGCGGACTCCGGGCCGCGAGCGTCCTGAGCCTGTGCGCGAGGAGCCGGACGGCCAGCGCTGATCGGCGGTGCGGAGCGCGGCCACGGCCAGCGCCATCCACAGCGCCGCCACCAGGAAGCCGCCGAACACGTCGCTCGGCATGTGCCAGGCGAGGATGAGCAGCGAGAAGCCCACGGCCACCGCGTACGCGGCGCCGACCGCCGCCACCAGGGGACGCAGATGGACGGGAGCGGCAAGCACCGCGCACAGCACGAGCGGCGAGGGCGGCGGTCGAATGACCGCTCGGCCAGGAGGCGGCGGTGATGTAGGTGGTGCCCAACTGCACGTGGGAGTGGGCGAGCAGCGGCTTGAGCGTCTCTGAGGTGAGCGGCGCGAGCGCCATCACGAGCGCGACGGCCACCGCGACCCGGGGGCGCCTGCGCGCGAGCGCGACGGCGACGAGCGCGATGCCCCAGCAGATGAACAGCAGCGGGTCGAGCAGGTGTAACAGGGCGTTCGCCAGGAAATCGACGTGCGGACGGCTGAGCAGCTCGAAGTCGCGCAGCGCCGCCGAATCCCGCACCTGCCCGGCCGGCACGAGCTCGGCGAGCACCCAGGTCAGTGCGAGCCCCGCCAGGCACAGCGCGGCGGCGCCCAGCGCGGTCGTCGGACCGGGCCGCTCGGCGCGGTCCCTCGTCTGGCTGCGGGGCATGGGCCGGACGGTGTATGCGTGACCCGACATCTCCCAACAGGGTATGACAGTCGCTAAAGCGGCGGTGAAGCCGCCCGCGGACGGGGCGCTCTTCGCTCAACCGCCGATCGGAAAGGTCTTCCCGGCGAGCGCGATGAGCGCCTGGGCGGTCACCCAAACCGGAGTCTGGGCGCCGGTTCGCGAGTAGCGGATGCTTCCGCCCTGCGAGCGCAGGCTTTCCAGGTAGCCGAGTGGCGAGCGGCTGCCGCGACGGCGGACCGTGCCGGGATTGCGCCCTGCCGCGATCAGGCCCTGAACCGCCCACGCCGTCGACTGGGCGTTCGATTCGCCGCCGGGCTGCTGCGGATAGCCGCCATCGAGGTTCTGGGCACGCGTCAAGAAGCCCGCCGCGGCCGCGAGCGCGCGCGCTCTGCGGGCATGAGCGTCGACGAGCGCCTGCAGGGCCGCCGCGGTGTCGTCGACGTCGCTGGGCGAGCCGTGCACGCCGAAGCCGAAGCCGCCGTCGCCGTTCTGCTGGCGCTCGATCCAGCCCGCCGTTTCGCGGATCGCGGAGAACCCCGCGGAATGCCCGACCGCGCGCAGCGCGAACACCGCGAACGCGCTCAGGTTGACCTGGTGGGCGAACGAGTTGTCGCCCGCGCGGGCCCGCAGCACTTCGGAGACCAGGTTGCGGCCCGCGAAGGAGTAGGCCGACGCCCCGCACGCGCGCACGGCGAGAATCGTGCGCTCGGCATCGCCGAGCCCCTGCAGGGTCGATGCTCCGCCGCGCAGCGAGTCGAGCACCGAGTGCCCGCTCCTGCGCACGCCCACCGGGTTGCGTCCCGCGGCAGCCAGGCCCATCGCCGCCCACGAGGTGTACAGCTCGCTGCTCGACTGTCCGCGCGCGCCACCGAAGCCGCCGTCGGCGTTCTGTGCGCCGGTGAGGAACGAGAGCTCGGGGCCGAGCGGGGCGGCGTCGGCGCGTGCGGCGCCCAACAGCACCGTCGCGCAGATGAGCACCGCCACGAGCGACGAGACGGCTCCGAGCGAGGGCCGGCCGGCAGCCGGCGCAGGCGGCTGATCGGCGGACTCTGGGGTCTCGGCCGCCTCCCAGGTCACCTCCATGCGGGAGCGCATCCGCGCCAACAGCCTGGCCAGCTCCGGTGCGAACGCGAGGCCGAACAACAGGCTCGCGACCATGTCAACGAGGTCGAACGGCAGCGCCGTGGCGGCGATCACCAGGAACGCCGCGGGCGTGTGGCTGGCAGCGAGCGTCCACGTGTACACGTTCATGACCTCCTTCGCGGCGATCGCGGCCAGCGCGCACGCGATTGCAAGTTCCACCCGCCCGAGGCGCCGCCGGCTGAGCCATGCGAGAGCCGCACCGGCCAGACCCACCATTCCCCAGGCCGCCATCTGCCACGGGGTGTACGGGCCCTGCCCGAGCACGACGTTGGAGGCCAACATCCCGAGCGCTCCGACCGTGAAGCCGGGCAGGGGGCCGAGCGCGTAGCCCACGACCAGGGTCATCGCGGTGATCGGCTTGACGTCCGGAAGAGCCACGAACGCATCCCGGCCGAGCGCGGCGACGGCCGCGAGCGTAGCGACGACGGCCACCATCCGCGCCGAGGGCCGTCTGCGCTCGTAGGTGAGCCACCCGAGGAGCAGCACGAGTCCGACGATCGAGAACGACGCCAGCGGCCAGCTCACAGGACGGCCTCCGCGAGGGCGCGCGCGCCCAGGAGCTCGGCGCCCTCCTCGGGCAGCAGCGCGCCGCCGGCCCCGCCGAGGATGCGGGCAGTCTCGGTTGCGAAGTACCAGCCCCCGGCGAGCAGCTCGCAGGCTGGGCCATCCGCGATCACGCGTCCGTCGGCGAGCAGGATCGCGCGTCGCGCGCAGGCCGCGGCGAACTCGGGGTCGTGCGTCGCCACGATCACAGCCTGTCCCTCCTCCGCCCGCCGCCGCAGCTCGCCGGCCAACTCGGCCTTCGTTGCGCGGTCCATGCCGCGGGTGGGCTCGTCGAGCGCGAGCACGGCAGGAGCTTCCAGCTCCGACTCCCCGCCGGCGCCGGTGACGATCGCGAGGGCCAGCCGCTGGCGCTCCCCCCCCGACAGGTCGCGCGGGTTGCGCTCCGCCATGCCCGCGAGCCCCACCGCCTCGAGGGCAGCTGCCGAGGCCTCCTCACCGACGCGCTCGTGGATGAAGTAGTCGCCCGGGTTCTGAAGCAACAGCGCCACTCTGCCGGCGCGCTGTATGCGCCCCCGCGTCGGCTCGAGCAGGCCGGCGGCATGTCGCAGGAGCGTCGACTTCCCTGCCCCGTTTCGCCCCATCAGCGCGACGCTCTCGCCGGGCGCAAGGCTGAGGGTGACGCCGCGCAGAATCGCCGGCCCGTCGCGCAGCTCGTGCCAGACGCCGCGCATGCGAAGCGCGGGTGCCGCGCCGCGCGCGCGGGACCCCCTCGTCCTCGATCGAGCGGAAGGCTCGCGACGATCCTCCCCGGGCAGGAGGCCGTGCGCGCGCAGCGTGGCGCGCGCCGCCCTGACGCCCACGGGCGCCGGGCGCAGGCCGGTGAGCGAGAACAGCTTCGCGCCGGGAGTCTGCAGGGCGGGCGCCCGCTGGCCGGCCCAGGCTAGGAACGCCGCGGGATCGCCGTCGCAGGCGACCCGGCCACGCTCGAGCGCGATCACCCGGTCGGCGGCCGTCAGGCAGCGCTCCAGCCGGTGCTCGGCAAGCAGGATCGTCGTCTCCCACTCCTGGTTGAGCCGGCGCAGCAGGCCGATCAGCTCATCGCCCGCGACCGGATCAAGCTGGGAGGTGGGCTCGTCCAGCAGCACCATCTGGGGTCTGCCCGCGAGCGCCGCGCCGAGCGCTACCCGCTGCTTCTCCCCTCCCGACAGGTCATGGGTGGAGCGATCGAGCAGGGAGTCGATACCCAGCGCGAGCGCCACCTCCTCTACTCCCCGCGCGACCGCCGCCGCCCCGTGGCCGCGGCTCTCGAGCGCGAGTGCGAGCTCGGCCCGCACGGAGCTCATCACCAGCTGGGTCTCGGGATCCTGGAACAGCACCCCCACAAAAGCGCCCAGGCGCGCGGGTCCATGCTCGCGCGTGTCAAGGCCCGCGAGCGTCACCCGCCCGGCGAAGCGCCCGCCGTCGAAGTGCGGCGCCAGGCCGCAGGCAGCCCGCAGGAGCGTCGACTTGCCGTGGCCGGAGAGACCCGCCAGCAGGCAGAACTCGCCCGGGTGGATCTCCAGGCTGACGTCATCCAGCGCGGGCACATCTTCGCCCGGGTAGCGATAGGTGACCTGCTCGAAGGACAGGAGCGGGCCGATCATGGCTCGATCCCGCGGCGGTCGCAGAAGGGAAGCAGCGCGGCGACGATCAGCGCCACGCTCAAACCGAGCGTACCGGGGCTGGTGGGCATGCGCACCGAGGGATAGGCATCGAACGACGCCGCCCCCGCGAGCCTGCCGACAGCCACCAGGGTGAGCATCGCCACGGCCGACGCGGTGAACGCGACGTCGTGGCGCGAGAATGGACGGGCGACCCGCGGCGCGCGGCGCGCGGCGGCGAAGCCGCGGACCTCGAGCGTTGCCGCGACATCCATCGCCCGATCTAGCGAGCCACCGATCACCGCCCCCAACAGCGCGACGCGTGCACGCGCGCCGCTCCGGGCACCGGTCGAGCGGGTCATCTGGGCCTCGGCCAGGCGCTGGGAGTCCGCCGAGAGCACGGGCAGCATGCGCGTCGCCAGCGACGCGGTCAGGGCCGAGCGGAACGACAGCCGGCGGAACACCCGCAGCATCTCGTCGGGGTCGATCGCGAGCCCGGCAAGCGTTGTGATGAGGATGAGAAGGATGACCTTCAGGGCGATCACCGCGCCGTAGAGGAGCGCCTCCAGAGTGAGGTTGCCCTGGCCGAACGGGCCCAGGTCGCCGAGCCTTGCGAACACGGTCAATCCCTCGCGCGAAACGAGCACGTTGATCACCACGATCGGCAGCGCCACGATCAGGGCGGTCCGCAGCGAGCGCGCGAGGAGGCGCCCGACGCCGGCTCCGACGGCCGCGGCGAGCACCGCCCCAAGCAGTGCGAACAGGACGATGGGGTGAAAGAGGATGAGCGTCGCCGCCGTCAGCGCGAGCGCCCACGCGGCGCCGGCGCCCGCGCGGGCGGCGTGCAGCGGGCTCGCGATGCGACGGTAGAAGAGCGGGATCCCCGCTTGCGGCTTCACGAGCTCGCCTCGGGCAGGGCAAACGCTCCCCGAGCAGAGACGGCAAGAGCGAAGCGATTGTCGAGCTTGTCCGCAGCGAAGGCACCGGCCGCCACGGTCACTCCCGCCATGTCCGTTCCGGTCACCACCCACACGGGCGCATCTTCGCCGCTGCGGGTGGCCGCGATCAGCCCCGCGCCCGCCGCGAGCGTGCGCGTCGCCCGCCCGTTCTGATCGAGCAGCGTGAGCGCTCCTCCGTTCGCGGAGAAGCGCGCGTACACGCCGCTGGCGCGGGGGCCCCGCTCGATGCCCTGCACGCTCGGGTCGCCCTGCACCGCCGTCCAGGGCGCCACCGCCACGCGCAGCGTGTGCGAGGCTCCGACACCGCTCCCGAGCGCGGCCACGGCTGCGGGGACCCCCTCCGCGCGGAGCCGCGCGGTAACCGTCCGGCACGCTTCGCCGGACACAACCTGGCATTCGACGCGCACCGGCAGGCGCTTGCCGCCGAGCCCGTTGAGGAACGGCTCGGGGAACGACCCGACCACGGCGGGCACGCCGTCGGTCTGGCTCCAGTCGTGGCGATCCCACCAGATGTGATCGCCCGGGTGCACGTTCGTGGCCGCCGCGCCCTGAGGAGCCTCGACGCCGTTGACGTAGTAGAACCAGTCGACCGGCTGCCCCCGTTCGCTGCCGCCCGGGAGTCCGTCGATGCTCTGCACGAAACCGCCGGAGTAGCGGGTGCTCACCGTCGCGTTGCGCATCAGCAGGCTCATCACGGTCTCCTGTCCGCTGACCTTGGGAGCGGTGAGCGAGTGCATGACCGCCGCGCCGAAGTCGTGCGTGACGGTCAGGTGGACGACGCTCGGCGCGGGTCCCGCGCCGAGGCCGCAGCCGGTGAGCGCGAGCGCGCCCAGCGCCATCGCGAGCGCAACCCCACCGAGCCTCGAGCGGCCCCCGGCGAGCCGGGACGCGCCGTTGCTAGCGGGCATCGCCGCTAGGAGACATAGAACACGACCCTGGATGTACCCCTCGCGAGCGTCGTGCGGTTGCCCGCGACATCGTTCGCCCGCACGTCGAGGACGTAGCGGCCGGCCGGCAGCGATGCGGGCAGCAGGTAGGAGAAGCTCGACCGCGCGCCGACCTTGAAGAAGCTGCCATGACCGCAGCGTGCCGAGCCGAACCGCTCACTGGCCCCGTTGTAGGCGTAGCAGCGGCCCTTGTAGGAGCGGCGCAGGCGCAGGCTCACCGACGTGACCGTGGTGTGGGCGAGCACCTTGCCGGCGAGCAGCCTCGGGCGCGCGACCCCTCGCGTAGCGGTGGTGTTCGATGAGCCCGGCGACTCTTGCCACGACCGCGTAGGGGCCTTTGTAGGAGGTCGACGAGTAGCCCAATACACCTCCGCTGCCCAAGGCGCCCGGGGAACCGCCAGGACCGGTGGTGCCGCAGGTGCCATCGCCGTCGGCGTGCACACAGACGGTCGCTTCCCCTGGGATGGATGGTCCTCCGCCTCCGGCGCCGGTCACGTAGAGCGTGTAGCCACCGGCGTGAGAGAAGTTGAGCGTTGCTAGCCCGCCGGAGTTGGTCGTCTGGCTGATGCCTTCGCTTGAGACCGTCGCGCCGGCGGCCGGTGTCGGTTCACCACCCGTCCCGGGGTAGGACAGGACCTTGACGATGACCGACGAGCCCAGACCGGCGACCGCGGGTGCTTCCACAGCGAGCACATTCGGGGCGGCGGGACATTCTGATCCGAAACACCCGGGGAAGAACAACACCTGATTGCCAGTTTCGAGCTGACTGCCGCACACTCCGGTCGTCGATTCCTTGTCGTTCAGCCAGAGGCTCCAGTAGTAGTTCTTGTTGGAGCTCGCGTCGAACGGGTAGCTCTGACCCGCGATCGAGACGACTTCGTAGTCGCCGAAGCCGCTGTTCCACACGCCTTCCCAGTTGCCTTTGGTGGCCTCTTCGAGCGCTCCCGCGGCACTTGTACCGGTGCAGGATCCCCCATCCTTCGCGACGGGCGCGGTCGTGGTTAGCACCTGGGTGACAGGAAGCAGCGTCGGGAAATTGGGAGCGGCCCCCACGACCCTGACAGTCACTGGCGCCGGTGCGGCTGCGTGAGCCCAGGTCGCGAACGCCATGAGCGAGAGACAGGCGGCGCCGAGCGCCAGAGGAATGCGACGAGAAGGAACCATTGAGCCAACCCCTTTCCACGAGGGCTTGTGGGCTTGCGGTCGGAGGCAGGTCTCCTGGCTCCCGGGCCTACCCCTTCGCGCCTTCCCGTCCCGCCGAAGGCGGATCGGTGGCTGCGCGCTCTATCCGCGCGCCGCGGTGGGCATCCCCGGTCACAGTGGCGGGTCCGCGCCGGACTCTCACCGGCTTCCCTTCACCACCGACCGTTGAACACATCGGATCCTACTCCTCGGTCGCTCCGGTATCTCGCGCCGGGCGTCCAGGCTGGGGGCCCCTCAGCGCGCGATTCGGTCCAGGTCGGACTCGCGATCGGCGAGCCCGCGCCGCTCGGCCTCGTCCAGCACGGCTCCGTTGGTGAGCAGGCGCCGCGCCGGGTCGAGGTCATCTGAGCGGCCGACCGTGAGCGCGCCCTTCACGACCCCGTCCTTCAGATACCAGTTGGTGAAGGCCGCGTCCTCGATCGAGCCTCGCACGATCTCCTCGTCCCACTCGTACGCCGGACCGACGTACTCGAGTTCGCCCCAGTCGGCCAGCACGGAGAAGAAGTAGGGGACCTCCTCGTGGGGAACATCCCTTCCCAGCATGTTCAAGGCAGCGGTCTTGCCGTGGTTGAAGGCGACATCCCAGTGCTCGATCCGCACAAGCGCACCGCCGTGCACGACCGACTCGTATTCGCAGATGTCGCCGGCGGCGAACACTCCGGGGACCGAGCTCTCAAGACGCGAAGAGCAGCGCACTCCACCGCGCTCGCCGATCTCGAGCCCGGCCCGCTGCGCCAGCTGCACGTCGGGGGTCACACCGGCACCGATCACCACAACGTCGGCAGCCAGTTCGAGACCACCCCGCGTGACGACCTTCCCGACCCGGCCGTCGCCCTCGAAGCGCTCGAGCTCGTCGCTGCCGTGCACGGTCACGCCGTGGGATTCGAGCAGCTCCTGGAAGAAGCGCCCCGCGCGCGCACCGAAGCCGCGTTCGAGGGTCGTCTGCTCCTGCATGACGATCGTGCAGTGCTTACCCACGAGCGTCAGCGACGCGGCGACCTCACAGCCGATGTAGGAGCCGCCGATGAGCACCACCTCCTCGGCATCCTCCAGACCCGCGCGAATCGCGTCCGTGTTCCCGAGCGTGCGCAGGTAGTGGATCTGCTCGAGCTCACATCCATCGACGTTCAACCGGCGCACGTTCGCTCCGGTCGCGATCAGAGCCTTGTCGAACTCGATCTCCTCCTTGGTCGACAGCTTGGCCGTGCGCGCCTGCAGGTCGAGCCCGGTCACGCTCGTGCGCGTGAGCAGCTCGACGTCCTGCTCCGTCCACCACTCGTTCGGCCGGAAGAACGCCTCCTCGCGGGACTCTTTTCCCTGCAGGTAGCCCTTCGAGCAGTTCGGGCGGTTGTAGGGAGGGTCCGGCTCGCGTCCGACGAGCAGCACCTCCCCATCGGCGCCTTCCTCGCGCAGCCAGCGCGCGCAGTTGGCGCAGGCGAGTCCTCCGCCGATCAGCAGGTAGTCGACCTTGCGAGCCGCCATTGCCCCGCACCTTACAACCCCGGCGGATGACGGACAGACCAGTGAGCCCAGGTCGGAATGTGGCCAAGGATGCGCCAGCGCGGTCCGTCTTCGTTGCGGTTCGGACCAACGTCCGTGCCGTTGTGGCTCGTATCGAGTCGGATCCCGGCGATGACTGCGAACACGTGCGGAGTGGGTCGGGTGGTGGCGTAGATGGTCACCCAGCGTCCAGGACCCGGCGCACCCCAGGTCACGTAGTCCTGGGCCAGGGGATTGTCCCTGACGATTTCCGCGATGCCTCGTACGCCCGAGCGGTAGAGCAAGTAGTTCAGGGTGCTGGAGCAGTCCTCGTCGAACGCCCCCCGCGGGTCCGGGTGACCATCCGGACCATAGGGCAGGTCCTGCAGCTCGTTTCCGGCGACCAGCATCGCCTGCACCGTCGGAGGCACACCCACCGGAATGAGCGCCAGATGGCCGTCCCCTGGCGCAAGCACCGCACGTTTGCCCGCGAGGAACCGCACCGGCGTGGGGCTCTCGCCTTCCAGGGCCCGATCGGCGCCGCTCCCCTTCACTCGCTTCGGCCCCGGCGAGCGGTGCACGCGGCGCAGCGGGCACGGCATATAGCGCGGCCCAATGCTCGACATCGGTCACGTACCAGGTGGCGTGGTTGTAGGCGAACAGCGCGTGTCCGTAGTCGCCGGGCGCGCCCGAAGAACGAAGATAGTTGGCGGCTGCGCTGATCGCGTCCGCCGGATCCCAGCGGTCGATCCGACCGTCGCCGTCGCCGTCGACGCCGTACCGCGCCCAAGTGGACAAGATGAACTGCATTGGCCCACCGGCACCCGCCGAATTGACGGCGCCCTCCCGCGTGCACGATGGATCGGGGTCACGCCCGTGGTCACACTCGACCTTGCCGATTCCTGCCAGGATCGCCCAGCTCAAGCCGTACCGCTGCGCCGCCTGCCGGTAGAGAGCCAGGTACCCCGGCGGGATCTCCCTCTGTGCCAAGGCTGAGATCCCGGCGCTCGATGCGTTCTCTTGAGGCACCCCGTCCGCGCCCATTGTGATTGGGAGCGTCGAAAAGACCATGAGCAGCGCAGCCATCAACGCGCACGCGCCCGCCACCAACACACCGGTCAGGATCAGCCGCGCGGATCTCCACGATCCGCCCGTCAGGGCGTCCACTGCGCTCGGCAGGGTGGTCAATGACTCTGATCCCGGCCCAGTTGGCGTTTGCGGCGCGCAGCCACCTCGAACGCGTCGTGCATCACGCTGGACTCCTTCGCGCTGACCGACCCCCGATCGGTCCGCCCCTCGGTCCGCCAGGAGTCGAGCGCCGAGCGCTCGGGACGCGAGGCGGTCCTGTCGTGGCCGCCATCGCGCATCCGCCGCACCAGCCTAAGCTCCTTGCGCAACGCCAGCTCGCGATCAACCTCCAGGCGCGCCATACGCTGGGCACGCGGGTCGAGCTGCTCGTACTCCTCGGGGCCGTATCCAGCCAGGCCCGCCAAGGCGGCGTATGAACGTCGTTCGCCTCCTCCCACGCGCCGAGCGTTGGCGCTCGGCGGCAACGCGGCCTGGGCATCCAAGAACCGCTCCCGCTCCTCGGCCTGCTCCCGGGTGTAGGCCCTCCCGGTTGCGCGCCGCGCGTGCTCGCTGTCACTCGCCAGCCGACGCGCCGCGTTGAGCCCCTGCTGTGAGTGCTCTATCTCCGCCTCGATTCGCTGCGCGCGATGCTCCAGTTCGGCTGCCCGCCGGAAATCTTCCGAGGCCGTTGCCCTGCCGCGCTCGCCACGGACACGCTCCAGCTGTGAGCGCTTGGCCGACAGGCGCGTTCCGAGCTCCGCACCCGCCCGCACCTGCACCTCGGCATCGTGATGCTCACGCTCCAGTAACCGACCCACCTGCTCCTCGGCATCGCCATGCTCACGCTCCGGTAACGGGCCCACCTGCTCCGGTGCCGGCTTTCGCCCGCTCGCTCACGGCTTTACCGCGCCCAAGCCCGCTATCCCCTCTCGGCGCCGGCTTGGACAGCTTCCGTTTGACCAAACCCGCGCTCCGCAGCACCCCGCGCGGCGTCTCGAGCGCACCGTTCACTCGTCGCGCGAGGGACCGGGGCTCGCGCTGAGCGCGTCCCCCTGGGCGAAGCTCAGCACCTGGTGGCGCTGGTAGAACACGCCCCACCACATGGTCGATATGAGGATCCACTGGGTAAACCAGCCCGAGTGCAGTCAGGTCAACGGTGAGGATCCGCTCCATGAGCAGGACGACGCCGAGAAGAAATGAGTAGATGAGCTTGGACATCACGGCGCCGAGCAGCCGCGTCGCCCAACCACGGAAGGCCGCCCGCCCGCCGTCGCCCAGTGCCGGAGCAAGCACCGCGGCCGGCGTAAGCAGCAGATAGAGCAGGCTGGCGATCGCCGCACCGAGGAGATGCATTGCGATGAAGCCGAGCAGCAGAAGCATCCCGAGCGCACCGACCCAGATGAAGACCAGCCCCATGAATCGCCATTCCGTTCCGTGCTCGGTGCGGAACACCGCCTGCGCAGCAGTAGACCCCTTGCATGGGACTTCGCCCCCACCGCAGAGCACGTTGAACAGCGAGCGCGAATCGTTGATCGAGTTGCGCATCCCCTGATTGGCGGGCAGCGCAAGGAACAGCCCGCCGTTGGTGCGCGCTTCGTGCAACTCCTCCACGCTCAGGGTGAGCGCGCGGGCCTGCTCGCTACCGGGGTGCGCACAGGCGACCCCAAGCGCATCGGTGTTCGACCGACAGCCGATCTGTGCCCGCTCGCGCCCCGCGATTGCCAGGCCCGCCGCGCGCAGCCGTGGGTCCAGCCGAGCCGGATCGCTGCACCACCCCACATTGCCGAACTCCAGGAAACACCAGGGTCTGCCGATCGCGCCGCTGAAGATGTTCCCCATGCTGTTGGCGAGCGTTCGGTCCGGATTGTCCGGAGTCCCCCCTGCAACCGCTCCAAGCGCTCCCAGGCCCGCCTGGTTGGCCCACTGTCCCAGCGAACCCACAGTGCCGGCGGGATCCATGATCACCCACAGGCCTCCGACCATCATCGCCAGCACCATCAGCGCCTGACCGACCGTCTCAGCTACGCGACGGCGCACGAGACCGTGGTAGGCCGCGAGCATCGACGCCACGGCGAGCACGGCCTCCAGCCAGGGCCGGGTGAAGGCTGCTTGGGTCTCGCGCAACCCCTTGGCGACACCGCTCATCGCGGAGCTGTCAAGCAGGTCGATCGTGTAGCACCACTCGATCGTCACGATCACGCCATGCACGGCCGCAACGAGCACAGTCCACGCCAGTTGGAGCAGGTTCTGCACCGTCGCGGCCGCATCGTTCTTCCATTTCGTAACCCCAGTGTCGATGTGCACGTCGAACGCGTAGTTGCCGCTGGGCGCCGGCGCCGCCTCGAACCCCGAGGTCCGGCAGTTGCTCTCGCTGGCTCTGGAAAGATCGGCTTCGCTCGCCCCAGTGCGGCACATCGGACTGCCCAACCCGTTACTGATCAGGGGGTCTCCCGCACTGGAGGCTGCCGAGACCGACGCCCCTTCTTCGGCTTCCGCGCCGGCTTCGCCAGGTCGCGATGTCAATGGAGGCTTACGCGGCGCTCTCTTGGCCCCCGCTCCCGCGTGGATTCGCGATCCCGGGGCGTCGGCCGCGCGAGATGTCTCGACCGGTGCCGCGTGGGCGACCGAAACCGCACCTGCCGCGCCAGCGCACGCGATCGCGGCGAGCGCCGTAAGCGCCGCCCCTGCGATAAGTCGGGGGGCCGGCTCCCAGCCAGCCTTCACGCCGACCCAGGAGTCGTCGAGAAGGCCTTGAGCAGGGACGGCACGACGACGTCCACCTGAATCGCCTCGACGCGTCCGCGGTGGTCGCGGAACAGGCAGCGTCCCGACTCCAACTCGAGCAGACTCTGGCGCATTCCCCGGTTCTCGGGGTCAAGACCCAGCAAGGTCAGCGCACGCGCGGCCTCCGCCTCTGAGCGCATCCCGAACACGAACGTCGCACCGATCAGGTTCTCCAACGACTCACGCTCGCCGATCAGCGTGTCGGTGACCAGCTGCGTGCTGATGATCGGCACCGCCAGCTCCGAGCGACCCATGCGCTGAAGAGATGCCAGCAGTGCGCGACCAGCCGGATCGCCCAACAGCCGCCAGCCCTCGTCAAAGGAGAAGAGCTTCAGGCGGCCACGCTCGGCTCCCATCAGGTGCATCGCGAACATCGCGATCAGCCGCACGATCTGCTCACCCACGCGCTCAGCCTGCGAGTACTCTGAGCGCCGCATCCCCGGCTCCGGACCGGGAAGGTCCCGGATCGGCAGATAGGTGACCTGGCGATGCCCGACCGGAGGCAGTTTCACCTGCGGGTCCGCGAAGCCAAGCTGCGTCAGCCCTGAGCGGGCATACACCTCAAGCGTCCTACCCACCTGTGCCTCGGTTTCGTCTCCCTCGCACAGGGCCTTGACGACCTCCAGGCAGGTGGGCTTGCGCGATCGCCTCACCACCCGGTCGACGGCTGCAACCACGGCGGTCTCCCACGCTGGTTCGGCTCGTCCCGGCAGGAGGTCGCGCAGGAAGGACACCGCAGTGTCCTGACGCAGATGCTCGGGCGCCACACGCAGCGGATCGAGCACACCCCGCAGGGCCGGGTCCGGGCGCAGCGTCACACACTCGGTATGAGGCGCCACCTCCTCGAGCAGATGAAAGCGGTGGTCACCCTTTGGGTCGCAGTCGATCACCCGCGCCCCGAGGAGGAACCCCTCGTACTTGAGCTTCTGGTCGAGCGTCGTCTTGCCTGAGCCGAGCGCCCCGACGCTGAGGATCGTGGTGTTGCGATCGCCGTCCGAGCCCTCCCTCAGGTTGAACCTGACCGGCTGCTTGGACCCCGACAGGGTGTACCCGAGGTAGAAGCCGGTCTGCGAGCCGGCCGCGTGTGTGGCCGTCGGCATCATCGCGGCGACCTGCTCGGTGGTGAGCGTGTCGTCATAGCCCGCGACACGCGTGCGCTGCCCGGGAAGGTGCTGAAGAAACAGCTGCAGCTGGTCGCCGAGCGGCCGGTGCAGACGGATCTCCCCGTATGCCCTCCTGCACATCTCCACGCGCTCCTCGAGCTCCTCCTCGCGGTCGGCCGCCACGGCGATCGTGAGCGTCGCCCGCAGCAGCGGTGGACGACTCGAGGCCTGCAGGTACGCGAGCAGATCTCGGGCCTCCTGAGTTCGCTCGTACGCCAAGTCGGAGACGCCCTGCTCCCCGTCGGACTCCGCTCGCATGATCTGGTCGGCGTCCTGGATCTTCCGACGCGCGATCCGCAGCGCCAACTCGTTGGGCAGAAATCGCGCGTTCAGGGAGAGATCTATCCCGAACGGCAGACTCTCAGCAGGCGCGAACATCAGCTCGGCGCGCGCACCTGGAAAGTGCATCCGCTCGGGCAGAGCCCCCACGACCAGCAGCGCCTGCCAGCTCGTGCCGAGCTCCGATTCGACCCGTAGCGACCTGCCACGATGCTCGACGTAACCGTCCATCCACCGCATCACGTCCCCCTCCAGCGGCGCCAGCACGGCCTCACCGTTGCGCTCGAACGCGAGTGCCCGTGGCTCGTGGAGTGCGTCGACGAGCGGCTCACCCAGGCCTCGGCAGAACGCTCTTCGCACCAGCCACTGCAACTCCACCCCGCGCGCTTGGCGCACCGGCAGGAAGTCCGTCAGCCGCGCATGAGCCTGGTCGGCGCGTACTCGTGCCCGCTCCAGCTCGGAGACCTTCAGCAAGCGCCCGTCGATTCTCGAGAACGCCCGCTTGAAGCCCTCCCACCACTCCCTTGGATGCTGCTCGGCGGCCCGGGACACGTAGGAGGCGACGTCCCTCTCGGGGTCGCGCAGGCTCACCAACAGGAACAGCGCAGGTCTCGCCGTGCCGATGTCTTTCAGGCGACGTTCGTGTTCCCGCAGGTACTGCGTCCGTGCCCGTGCATGGGGACGGGCTGAGATCGTCCTGTCACCGCTCTGTGCCTCGCGGGCCTCGCCATCCAGGTCGCGTGCGTATCGCTCGAGCTCCCAGCGCCTGCCCACCCGCAGGATCTGAACGTCCGCCTCGATCGCCTCCAGCCCCCCGAGCAGCGCAAGAAACCGAGCGCGCTTTCCGTCGTCACCGAGCCACTCATATGACGACGCCTCCACCGTGAACGCCGCCCAACCGTCGTCGAGCCCTTCCGCGAACACGCAGTTGCCGTAAACGAACTCGATTGGCGCCCTCACCGCTCACCCGTTCCGAGCGGCATCTGAACGCACGAGCAGTCGCGCGCCGGGGGCAAGGGCGATCACCTGGCCTCGATTCAGCTCACGTCTGACGAGCGGTTCGCGCAACGTGAGCGCCGCACGGCGCGGCAGTCCCAGGCACCATCGGCGCCCGGACGATCCGTCCGCGCACCGATGGTCCACGGCGACCAACACGGCACCTGGTCCTGTGTAGCGCATCCGTCGCATGCGGTTGTCGGAGCCGTCGGGCAGCAGAACGATCTCCGCCGGATGCCAGCGCTCTCCGAGAGTCGCACACGGACGAACGCCCGCGAGCTGGCGGGGTCCGGCCCGGTACCGCGCCAACGCGTATGCCGCGAGATGAAAGGGCCGCCCCTCCACGCGGATCATTGCGAGGGCGGCAGCGCTCGCTATCGGGAGCCCGAGATCGCGCACGTACCATGGCAGCGCACTCAGCAGACTCGCCAGCAGCGGCAATCGTCCGGCAATCAGGGCCGTGGCGAGGATCGCCAGGAAGTAGACGACTCCTCGCACCGGTATTCCAGCCGGGTTCAGCCGAAGCCGATCGACGCGATAGATACGCCGCTCCAGGTCGAACACCCGGCGGAATGAGCGGATCTCCATCAGCGCGACCCGAACAGCGATGTGACCGTGTCTCGCAGCAGGTTCACACCGGCCGGAGTGGCCAGCAGCACCGACACGATCCCCACCGCGAACACGCCAGTCGCCTCCTTGAAGTCCCGTCGAAAAGCCAGCACCGTGGCCGCCACCGCGAACGCCAGCCCGATCAGGCTCATTGCTACCGCCCGTCCGGTGTTGCCCGCCTTGGCTGCGGCCGATTCCAGAGAGCTTCCTTTCGGTTCGGAGCTCGCCGCCCGCTGCGTGCTCGCGAAGGGGGATGGCTCGACCGCCGCGTTCGCGGGGCTTGGCGCGACGGCCATGCATGCGCATGCGAGCAAGAGGGCGGCTCCCGCGCAGGCGTCTACGGCCTCCTCGCACGTGCCGTTCCGCGGCCGGTGGCATTGCGCTTGCGCGGTTCAACGGGTTCATTGCTGGCTCCTTCGTCGGGGGCTGTGTCTCTGTCGCGGGCCGATCCGGACCGCAAAACTCACGCGTCGGGGTCCGTCTGCACGGCGGATACCTCCCAGCGGCCCTCCTCTCGGGCCACGTCCAGTTCGTAGTCGAGCGTGTACTGAATGCGTCGTTCGTCCTGGGCCCGCACGACCGCCAGCACCGAACCTCCCCCGGGGACCAGTTCAGGCTCTGGACGGACTCCAAGCTCAGCGCCAGGCCTGGCAGTGACACGTGCGCACCCACCGCCAGATCTGCAGCCAACTCGCCAGATGCAGCGGCCAGGTAGTTGCGCAGAGCGCGTTCCACGACCGTGGCCAGCGCGGGATCCTCCACTTCGCGGGCATGGGCAGGAACCTGCGCAGGACTGGAGGCCGGCGCTCCCACGAACGCCGGGTAGCCCGCCAGCGCAACGCTGCCGTTCGCCTCGCGGACCACATTCACCGTCAGGTAGAGCAGGCCGGCGCTGTCGGTCTGGACAGCCAACGTGTAGACGTGCCCGTTGGCCGTCGACTCGCGCTCCTGCACCACTTCGACCCACTCCACGCGCTGCTCCCCGGTCGGCGGCAGCTGCAGTCCAGCGTCGGATTCCATCCCGGGACCCACAAACGACGCGAGCGCTCGCTGACTCGCCTGCGGTTCAGCCGAGTCCCAGGTCAGGTATTGGCGTGCAAACAGCGACGCGTAGCCTTCGGCCGCCCGGTCGGGCGGCGAGGGCGCACGTGGAGATGCAGCCAACGCCGCGGGGTGCGGCGGCGCGATTGCGAAGCGGGCACTCGCTGCAAGACCTGCCAGGGCCAGCGCGTAGCCCATGTATCGGAAGAGTTCGCGCGTCAGCCTGATCCGCCACAGTGGCTTCGGGGTAATACTCACGCTTGCCCGTTCCGACCTGGTGCCACTCACGCTTGCCGGTTCCGACCTGGTGCCTTGCGTGTCCATCTCAGCGCTCGAACCCGAACTCGCTCTGGCCCGGCGGCTTGACCGCAGCCTCGTGGAGTACGTTCCGTGCGGAGCCCCTCACGGAGGCAAATCCGCGCCGGGTGAGACTCGCTGGTGCCGCGTAGAGCGAACGCCGGTGGGTGACCTTTCGACGGCCCGCGGCCGATCGTCTTGCGGCGGTGCCGTGACGACCCGTTTCCGCCCGGCGGGTCCGCGCCGGGCGGTGGGCGCGTATCGAGCTGTTCGGGTTTGCGGACGGCGGCACGGCTCGGGTCCGCGGCAAGCGGTTCACAGCGACCTGCCGATCCGGTCGAGCGCCCACGGATACCCGCGAGAACGATCACTCCGGCAGCAGCTCCCACCGCTCCGGTTAGAACGGCCGCTCCCGCCAGCCGTCGCAGCATGCGCTCGCGCGAGACCCCAGCACCCGGCAATGGATCCCAGCTGTTGAGCTGATCAGATCCGGCCAGATAGTCGTCCTGGCTGTACACCCTGTACACCGCGCGCGGAGTCCTGCGCAGAATCGCCATCACGCTTGCTCTGGGCGTTTGGGGGATGAGGAATGAACACGGGCGGCCGGAAGCCGGGTTCGAGAGGTGCCCGACTTCCGACCGCATGTGCGCGAGTGGGCATCGCCGTGCGGTCGGCCATTTACTCGACCGCCGGCTTCCCACGGGGCCAGGCTATGAATGGGGGGAGAGTTGGTCATAGGCTGGCCTATGACCTGTTCCGACCTCCTCTCGAGAACGGGACATCCTGCAGAGGAGAAACAGACATGGAACTCGTCCGCACTTACCAGAACACGGCGCGCGGGCGGTCAAGCACATCGGCGATGGGGCGCTATCGATGTTTGACGGGCCGGCTATGGCGATGCGCTCCGCTATGGGAGCGCGATTACTTTCGCATTGCCCTGGCGAAGCGAGCGTTAATTTCCTACGCGCCCGGAAGGCAACGCTCTGGAACGCGCGTCTCGGCGAGGCGATCGAAGGCGCATCCCGGTGGAGCACGGCGAGCCCACCATGCTCGGCGGCAGCTGCACCGATCAGGGCGTCGGTGAGTGGTATGCGGTGGTAGCCGTCGCTGTGCCCGGCTAGCTCCGCCATGGCGTTCATCGCCGCATCGGCGACGGCGCGGTCGCCGCGCAGAATCCGTAGCGCGTCGAGCTCGGTCTCCAGCTCGAGATACTCCGAGCCCGTCCGAGCCGAAGTTCGAGCGATCTCCATCCGGACGATCGGTGTGATCAAGAGCCGGTCCTCGCCGCACGGCGTCCTGAAGAAGCGCGCCGAGATCGCCTGCGCCATGCGTCGCGCGCCACCACGCCGATGTGCTTTCCGCAACGAAGGCGCGTCTCCACGCAGCAGCTCGTGCGCATCCACGCCGGCGGCTACTGCGCTTCGTCGGTCAGCTGCTCGATCCGCGCAAGCGTGGCGCGGTCGAGCCCGTCTGGGCTGAGCAGCCGTTCAGCGAGCAGCTTCAATCTGGCCGCGCGCTGCTCGTCGGTGAGTGCGGGCTTCTCGGCCGTCGGGGTTGTGCTCGCGGCGGAGACTCTTCGTGCGCTCAAGCCCTGACAGCGCGCGCTCCTGCGCTGCCAAATGCGTCGGTGGTCAGCCCGAGCTCCGCTGCTCGAGTCGAGCTAGCCACACACCGTGCCGTACAGATCGCCGGTGGCGATGTTCGATCGCACGTCCTCCGGAAAGGGGGCACGCCTGCCCTTCCCCTACTCCTCCTCCGCCATCAGCCGTCTGAGCCGTGCACGCGCGCGCTGCGCGACCTTGCGGTACTTCTCGGATGACCAGCCAAACCGACGGCAGAACGCCCCGCTCTCCATCTGGAGCCCGAGCTGACAAGCCAGCACGAGCTGCTGATCGGGGGTCAGCGCGCGCGCAATCTCCCCGATGCGTCGCAGGTCGTGGCGCAGCATCACCAGCCTCTCCAGTTCGGCCCGCACATCGGCGATCTCAAGTCCCTCTTCACCGGCGCCACCCAGAGACAGGGAGTCCTCCAGCGCCGCCTGCATGGGGCTGCGCCCTGAAAGGGCGCGACGACGATCGCGTACCCTCGATACGAATCGCTGCTCCAGAACATTCCCCAGGTGCACCCGGTCGGCGAACGCGCCGCCCGTGCGCGCGTACACCACCAGCTCAAGCGTCGCCTGACTGAAGCAGTCCTCGAGATCCTCAACCCGCCCCTGGTAGCGGTACGCCCGCAGCAGCAGATCGCGCCTGGCACGGGCCACCAGAGCGACCTCGTCAGCCGGGTCAAACCCCGGCCTTCCCCGCCCGCCCGCCGGCCAGCCTCCTCGCGGGACTCGTCTTTCACCCTGATATGGAGTAGACACATGGGGATGTCGAGCGCTGGCGCCCGCACACCCCCCTCCCAATTGGACCCCCCTCCGGACCGAGACCCCTCAGCCGGCCCGGGGCGAGGCAATCGGTGAGCCTCACCGACCACCTCGAGTCCCTCGACCGCCGCCAGCAGCGGATCCCCGCGGTGCGCTTTCTGGCCGCCGTGCTGAAGAAGTTCGGCGACGACCAGGCCGGCCAGCTGGCGGCGCTGATCTCCTACTACGCGTTCGTCTCCCTGTTCCCGCTTCTGCTCGTGTTCGTGACGGTTCTCGGCTTCGTCCTGCAGGGCGATCCGGACGAGCAGAAGAAGATCCTCGACGGCACCCTCGGCCAGTTTCCGATCATCTCCGACCAGCTGAAGCTCCAACCGCTCACCGGCAGCACCACCGCCCTCGTGGTCGGCATCGTCCTGTCCCTGCTCGCCGGCCTGGGCATCACCAACGCCGCCCAGCACGCGTTCAACCGCATCTGGAACGTCCCCTTCAAGCACCGCCCGGACTTCATCCACGCCCGCCTGCGCGGCCTGGGGATGCTGGCGATCTTCGGCACCCTGATGATCATCTCGACAGCGGCCGCGGGCTTTGTCGGCGCCACCAGCCACGGGGCCGCCACGGTCGCCGCGGGCGTCGCGGTGGCCTTCGCGGTCAACCTCACCCTGTTCATGATCGCCTTCAAACTGCTCACCGCGGTGGAGCTCTCATGGCGCGAGCTGCTGCCCGGGGTGATCGTCGCGGCCGTCAGCTGGCAGCTGCTCCAGCACCTGGGCGGCTACTACCTCGAGCACGAGCTCAAGCGCACCGGGCCCCTGTACGGCGTGTTCGCCCTGGTGCTGGGCCTGCTCGCCTGGCTCTACCTCGGCGCCCAGCTGACCATCTTCGCGGCCGAGATCAACGTCGTGCGCCTGCACCGGCTGTGGCCGCGCAGCTTCTTCTCCGCCCCCCTGCTCGACGCCGACCGGCGCGCGCTCACCTCCTCGGCCGAGGTCGAGGAACGCGTTGAGGAAGAGACCGTCGAGGTCACCTTCGACGAGCCCCAGTAGCCCGGCCCGCTGGGCTCGTCCAGCCCGCCGCGTGGCCGGCGACGTCACGCCGGATCCGGGTGTCAGCGGGATTGTCTCCCAGAATCTGGCTCTGGAATGCCGTTTGCGGGATGACCTCCGAAGTACTTGCGCGCACAACCACCGCGCGCTATACTAACTAAACTTTCGTAAGCTCATATGGAGCCAATACCTATGCCCCCTGTAACAGAGAACCCCCAGATACAGCCACCGTCGTCCAAGCCGGTCCTGCGGCTGATCCCGCTCGATGACACCGTCGTGTTCCCCAACATGGGGATCACGCTGACCGTTGACGTCGGCGAGGACGAGCGCGTCGTGCTCGTGCCCCGCCACGAGAACGAGTTCCTCGAGGTGGGCACGATCGCCGAGGTCTCCGAGCAGATCCGTCTGCCAGGGGGCGGCCGTGCGGTTGCCATCTCCGGCGAGCACCGCGCCCTGATCGGCGCGGCCCAGACAGGTCCCGGCGGCGAGCTGCGCGTCGAGGTCGACGAGCGTCCCGACGAGGTGCCCGTGGACGGGCGCACGCGTGAGCTCGAGCGCGAGTACCGCGCGACCGTCGAGGAGATCCTCGAGCTGCGCGGCGACGACGGGCGCATCTCCGCGTTCCTGCGCGCCATCGCGGAGCCCGGTGCGCTGGCGGACTCCGCCGGCTACTCACCCAACCTGTCATACGAGCAGAAGGTCGAGCTCCTGCGCACGCTCGACGTCACCGAGCGCCTCGAGCTGGCGGTCTCGCTGCAACGCGAGAGCCTCGCCGAGCTGCAGGTGCGCAAGCGCATCCGCGAGGACGTCCAGGAGGGCGCTGAGAAGCAGCAGCGCGACTACTTCCTGCGCAAGCAGATGGACTCGATCCGCAAGGAGCTGGGCGATGACGACGCCTCGGTCGTGGAGGAGTACCGCACCAAGATCGAGGAGGCCGCCATGCCCGAGGCGGTCAACGAGCAGGCCCTGAAGGAGCTCAACCGCCTCGAGCGGATGGGCGAGCAGACGGGCGAGTCGAGCATGATCCGCACCTACCTCGACTGGCTGATCGCGGTGCCCTGGAGCAAGCGCTCGGAGGAGCACCTCGACCCGGTCGCGGCGCGTGCCGTGCTGGACGCAGACCACGAGGGCCTCGAGGACGTCAAGGACCGCATCACCGAGTACCTGGCCGTGCGCAAGCTCCGCCAGGACCGCGGCATCGAGGCCGACCCCAAGTCCGGGGCCATCCTGACGCTGATCGGTCCTCCGGGCACCGGCAAGACCTCGATCGGCGAGTCGATCGCCCGCGCCACCGGACGCGAGTTCGTCCGCATGTCGCTGGGCGGCGTCCGCGACGAGGCCGAGATCCGCGGGCACCGGCGCACCTACATAGGAGCCCTGCCCGGGCGCCTGGTCAGAGCGCTGCGCGACGCGGGCACGATGAACCCGGTGATCCTGCTGGACGAGGTCGACAAGGTCGGCGCCGACTGGCGCGGAGACCCATCCTCGGCACTGCTCGAGGTGCTCGACCCTGCACAGAACCACTCCTTCCGCGACCACTACCTCGACGTCGAGCTGGACCTGAGTCAGGTGATGTTCCTGGCCACGGCCAACGTCGCCGACACCATCCCCGGGCCGCTGCTCGACCGCATGGAGGTCATCCGCTTCGACGGCTACACCTCCGAGGAGAAGCTCGCCATCGCCAAGGGCTACCTGTGGCCGCGCCAGCGCGACCGCAACGGCCTGCGCGAGGATGAGGTCGAGATCTCAGACGACGTGCTCCGCACGATCATCAGCGAGTACACCCGCGAGGCGGGCGTGCGAAACCTCGAGCGCGAGCTCGGCACGGTGCTGCGCAAGACCGCGACCAAGATCGCATCTGCGCAGATCGCAGACAGGGACCGACGCGCCGGCCAAGGCCGCCGCGAGCAAGGCGGCCCAGAAGGCATCGGCCAACGACAACGGCAAGGTCGCCGTCGAGGGTGCGAAGAAGCCCGCCAAGAAGGCCAAAGACCACGAAGGCCCCCAAGCACGCGCCCGTGAAGATCGACCTGGAGGCCGTGCGCGACGCGCTCGGACGCCAGAAGTACTTCCAGGAGTCCGCCGCGCGGACCGCGACGCCGGGTGTCGCCACCGGACTGGCCGTCACCGGCGCCGGCGGAGACGTGCTGTTCGTCGAGGCCACCGCCATGAAGGCCAGCGGCGGAGGCTCGAGCCTGGTGCTCACCGGTCAGCTGGGCGACGTCATGAAGGAGTCGGCGCGCATCGCCCTCTCCTACGTGCGTGGCCACGCCGAGGAGCTCGGCATCGACGAGAGCGCGTTCGAGAACCGCGAGTTCCACGTGCACGTTCCCGCCGGAGCCATCCCCAAGGACGGCCCGAGCGCGGGCGTGACCATGGTCACCGCACTCGCGTCGCTGTTGTCAGGACGTCCGGTCAAGCACACGGTCGGGATGACCGGTGAGGTCACCCTGCAGGGCCGCGTGCTGCCGATCGGCGGGCTCAAGCAGAAGGCGCTCGCCGCCCACGCAGCCGGCCTGACCGACGTGATCCTGCCCGAGCGCAACCGTGGCGACCTGGACGAGATCCCCGAGGAGGTCCGCAAGCAGATGACCTTCCACCCGGTGATGACCGTCCAGGAGGTCCTCGACCGCGCACTGGAGCCGGCTCGCGATGTCGCGCACGTCTCGTAGGTGTCAGCCCGTTCCCGTGGAGGTCCGCCAGACGGCGGACCTCCTCGAGCGGCGCTGGCAGCTCTCCATCATCTACGCGGCGCTCACCGGCGCGCTGCGCTTCAACGAGTTCGCCGACGCGGTCGCGGGCATCTCACCCCGCATGCTCGCCGAGCGCCTGCGCGACCTCGAGGCCGCGGGGCTGATCGAGCGCACGGTCATCCCCTCCAGTCCTCCCACCGTCGAGTACCGCCTCACCACCCGCGGCCGGCGGCTCGGGCCGATCATCGACGCCATGCGCGCCTACGCGCGCGAGCCCGTGGGCTGAGCCTCGAGCGCACCGCTCCGCGCCGGCTGACCCAGCTCAGTGCTGGCTCCCACCAGCTGGCCCCCGGCACAGTCCGCGGCGAGCACGCGCTTGCTGGGGTTGCGAATTCCCACGACCCCCACCACGCCCCCCATCGCCACCAGTGCCGCGGCGATGATCATCCCCAGGTGGAAGCTGTGCAGCGAGGCGTGTTCGGCGGCGCTCGCCAGCGCCCGTCCCTGCGCGGGCGGGAGGGCGTGGACGTCGGGGCGTCCCAGCGGCAGCCGCTTGGCCTCGCGCGCCGCCGCCCGCGCCGCGGCCCCCAGCGGCGCTCCCGCCAGGCGGCTCTCGAGCGAGGAGGCGAACGAGGCCGCGACGATCGCGCCCAGGGCCGCCGTGCCGAGCAGCCCTGCCACGCGCGCGATCGCATTGTTGACGCCCGAGGCGATGCCGGACTGCTCGGCGCCCGCGCCGGCCAGCACCGCGGCCGTCAGCGGCGCGACTGTCATCGACAGCCCGACCGCGAACAGGAGCAGCGCGGGGAGCACTTCTGAGACGTAGTCGACCCGCAGGCCCACGCGCTGGAAGAGCAGCAGGCCGCAGGCCCCCACCAGCGGTCCGCCCCCCATGAACAGCCGCGGCCCAACACGATCGGCAAGCGCGCCGAAGCGACGGGACAGCACGAACATGACCACGGTCACCGGCAGCGTGGCCAGGCCGCTCTGCAGCGGCGTGTAGCCGCCGATCTGCTGCAGAAACAGGACGAGGAAGAAGAACAGGATCGCAAGACCCGCATACATCGAGAACGTCTCGATGTTCCCCGCCGAGAAGTTCCGCCGGCGAAACAGCCCCAGCGGCAGCATAGGGTCGCTCGCGCGCGCCTCATGCACAAGGAAGCAGCCGAGCAGCACGATCCCGCCGATCAGCGGAATGAACACGGCCGGGCTCCCCCACCCCAGTCGCGGCTGCTCGATCAGCGCGAAAACCGATCCCCCGAGCCCGGCGGCGCACAACAGCGCACCGGGCAGGTCCACCCGACGACCACCCGGCTCGCGGCGCGCGGCCTTGGGGACGGCCAGGAGGATCAGCATCACGCAGGCGGCGGTCAGGGGAATGTTGATCAGGAAGATCAGCCGCCAGGAGCCGATCGCAAGGAGCTCTCCGGCGACCAGCGGGCCGAGCACGCCTGCGATCGCGCCCCACGCCGTCCAGCTGCCGATCGCCCCACCCCGCTCCGACTCCGGAAACGTGTTCATGATCACCGCCAGCGAGCTCGGCACCAGCAGCGCGCCCGCCATGCCCTGCACCATCCGGGCAACCACCAGCGCGCCGATCGACGGGGCGATCGCACACGCGAGCGACGCGACTCCGAAGCCTCCCACCCCGATCGCGAACACCCGCCGCTCCCCATACAGGTCCCCGAGCGAGCCACCAACCAGGATCAGCGCGCTGAGCGTCAGCAGATAGCCGTTCACCACCCACTGCTGCGCAGCCAGCCCGCCCCCCAGCGCGATCTGGATCCGCGGCAGCGCCACGTTCACGACCGTGCCGTCCAGCAGCACGATCCCCGAGCCCATGATGCAGGCGATCAGTGTCAGGCGCTTGACCGACGCGGAGCTGCTGGGCGGCATTCGGTGACCGTACCGGCCGCGCAGCCCGGATCGTGCCTCGGCCCGGCTCAGGGCTCCCGGGGAGGATCGGGAAGGCTCATCAGCGCAAGCGGGATCGACACGCCCGCAGAGCGCCGCACCGTGGCGATCTGCCTTCCCGGCTGAACCGCCGGCCGGATCGCTCCCGCATGGCCGCCCAGCTCTGCCACGGTGCGCTCGAGGTCGCTCACCAGCAGGGCCAGACCCCAGAACCGCGCCGGACGATTCGCTCCACCCGCGCGCTCGATCACCTGCTCGGGCTCTGCGACCAGCTCGAGGATCTCCTCGCCCAGCCGGAAGAACGCCTGACGCGGCGCCCCCGCCGGCGTCGGCTGCTCGCGTATGCGGCGCAGGTCAAGGCCCGCCGCCTGCAGAGCCCCGACGCTGCGATCGAGGTCCGGCGAGATCGCCACGACGTGGTCGATCGCCACCACACCGTTCGGATGCTCGGGCGCGGCCGCCGGGGCCGGCCGCTCGGACACGCTCGTCTCCAGGCCGTCCAGCTCCGTGCTCGCAGGGCCCCGCAGCGACCATCCGAGGATCCCCCGGTCGGGCCGGGGGGGCGTGAAAGCGAGCCGCACGCCGCCGAGCTCGCACGCGCTGTCAGCGACCGTGAACCCGAGCGCCGCCCACCGCTCGACCTCATCGGCGATGCGGAGCTCGTCTATCGTCACGCCCGGCATACCGCTAATACAATCGAAAACCTGCCGAGAGGAAGCGCGTCATGGACTTCGAGCAGATCACCACCGAGCTCGCCGACGGCGTCCTCACCATCACCCTGAACCGTCCCGAGCGCCTGAACGCGTGGACGGCGACCATGGGCCTCGAGCTCATCGAGGCGTTCGACCGGGCCGATGCCGACGACGACGTCCGCGTGATCATCGTCACCGGCGCGGGCCGTGGCTTCTGCGCGGGCGCCGACCTGGCGGGCGGCGGCGACACGTTCGACTACCGCAAGCGCGAGTCCGCCGGGCCGGTGCCGCGTGACAACGGGGGCCAGTTCACGCTGCGGGTGTTCGCGTCGACGAAGCCCGTGATCGCCGCGATCAACGGTCCCGCGGTCGGAGTCGGGGCGACGATGACGCTGCCGATGGACATCCGCCTCGCCTCCGAGGACGCCCGCATGGGCTTCGTGTTCGCCCGCCGCGGGATCGTCCCCGAGGCCTGCTCGAGCTGGTTTCTGCCACGCGTCGTCGGGATCAGCCGGGCGATGGAGTGGGTGGCCACGGGCCGCGTGTTCTCCGCGCAGGAGGGGCTCGAGGGCGGCCTGTTGCGCAGCCTGCACCCGGCCGGCGAGCTGCTCGACGCCGCACGCGAGCTCGCCCGCGAGATCGCCGAGAACACCGCCCCCGTCTCGGTCGCGCTGGCGCGGCGCATGCTGTGGAGGATGCTCGGCGCCGAGCACCCCATGCTCGCCCACCGCGCCGACTCCCGGGGCATGCTCTATCGCGGGCAGTCGGCCGACGCGGTCGAGGGCGTGACCTCGTTTCTGGAGAAGCGCCCGGCACGCTTCCCAGACCGCGTGAGCGACGGGCTGCCGGACATCCTGCCCGGGTGGAGCACCCCGGAGTTCGAGTAGCCCTCAGCGCGAGCGCGCCAGCTCGGCCATCTGTTCGAACGCAGCCAGCGGATTGAGCGGCTCGGGATCCCCTGCCAGCTCGGCGTAGATGTTGGCCACGTTCACCGCCAGGCGCTCTGACTCGCCCCAGTCCGCCCACCGCTCGAGCGAGATCGACTGCGCTGCCTGCAGCGCTGTCATTCCCTCGTCGCGACGGATTCGGGACTCGTCGTAGAGGTACTCGAAGTACGCCTTCAGCTCGCGCACGGCGTCAGGACCCGCCAGCGGTCCGTGTCCCGGCACGATCAGCTCGACGTCCATCGCGAGAATGCGATCGCACGCGGCTATCCAGTTCGATGCCGGCCCGGCCCACACGATCGGATGGGCCCTGGAGAAGAGGATGTCCCCCGAGAACAGCACCCGGGCGGACGGGACGTGAACGAGCGTGTCCCCGCGCGTGTGCGCCGGACCGACCTCGATCAGCTCGAGCGCCCGGTCGCCGACCGTGAGCGTCAGCTCGCCGCTGAAGGTCTGCTGGGGCAGCACCAGCTCGATCCCCGCGAATTCGAACGCGCCGAAGCACTGAAGGAAGAACGCCCCCAGCTCGCCCATCTGCGGCGCCTGCTCGATCAGCGCCGCCATCGCCGCCGGCGGAAGCTCGGACATCTCCGCGGTCGTGCGCTCCGAGGCCACGATCCTCGCCCCGGTGAGAAGCTGGTTGCCGTAGCAGTGATCGCCGTTTGCATGCGTGTTGACCAGTGTGTCGATGCGGGTGGCCGCCGGCACGGCATCGCGCATGCTCTTGAGCATCTGCTCGGTCAGCGTGAGGTCGAACAGCGTGTCAACGAGCAGCGTGGCCTCGCCGTCGGCGATCAAACCGGCGTTGCTCCAGCCCCAACCGCCATCGGGCTGCAGGTAGGCGTACAGGCCGTCGCCCACCTCCTGCAGGCCCTTCACGTAGCTCATTCCGCGAACACCGGAATACCGCAGGAGCCCGGCGAGGAGAGCCGGCCGCGCATGGGAGCTGCTGAGCAGTCGCCAGCGGTCCGCGCGTGATGGCCCTTCACGACGTGGCCTTCTCGGCGCGGCCCCTCGATGCTCGTCGCCCCGCCTTCTTCGGCGACGCGGACTGCCCGCCGTTGCGGGAAGCGCGCTTGGCGCCGCTGCGAGCGGCGGGCTTCGGTGGCGAGGCCAGCGCCAGCAGATCGTCCATCCCCCGTTCGATGCCCGCCGTGAGGACGTCGATGTCGGGCGCGTTGTCGTAGTCGCCGGTGACCCCGAAGTAGAGCCCGCCGTCGTAGGAGAAGATGGCCACCACGATGCGGATCGAGCCCACGACGGGAACGAAGGGATAGGACTCGAGCATGCGGCGCCCGAGCGTCTGGACCGGCTGCTGGGGACCCGGCACGTTCGTCGTGGCGGTGTGCATGTTCAGGCGCGGGGAGAGTGTGACCAGCCGGCTTCCCAGCGCCAGCAGCAGCGGTGGTGCGAACCCCGACAGCTGCGTCAGGACATCTCCGGCGACGGCCTGCTTGGACTGCTTGACCCCGTCCATCTCCGCGCGGATCTGCGCCAGGCGCTGGACGGGATCGGGCAGCCCGACCGGCAGGCCCGCGAACACCGCGGACACACGGTTGTTGTAGACGCCCTTCTCTCCCCGCCGGCGCACCGACACAGGAACCATCGTGCGGATGACCTGATCCGCGGTGATCTCCTCGCCGCGGGACTCGAGCAGCTCGCGAAAGCCGTTCGTGATGACGGTGAGCACGACGTCGTTGACCGTGCCGCCGAGCGAGGCCCGGATCTCCTTGACATCGGTCAGGCGCACCTGCGCCCAGCTCCACCGCCGGTGGGGACCGATGGGACCGATCAGCGAGGAGGCCTCCACCGGGCGCAGGGTGCGACCGGCCGAGACCGATGCCCGTGCGATCTCGCCGAGCGAGCGCAGGGTTTCCCGTGGCGTGCGCAGCGAATGCTGGAGCGCGTCCAGCTGTCCGGACGGAGTCGCGCGGCGCATCAGCGTGCGGATCAGCACCTCGATCCAGGAGGGCTCGGGATCCGGCGACCACTGCACGTCCGCCGCGGGCGCGGTGCTGTCGGAGAACATGACCGACATCAGATCGGTCGCCGCGACCCCATCGACCATGCAGTGGTGGACCTTGGACAGCAGCGCCCAGCGGCCCTCCTTCAGACCCTCGATCGTCCACAGCTCCCACAGCGGCTTGTTGCGATCCAGGTGCTGTGAGAAGACGCGGCCGGCCATCTGCCGCAGCTGGGCCTCGGTGCCCGGAGCCGGAATCGCGGTGTGCCGCAGGTGGTAGTCGAGGCTGAAGTGGGGATCGTCGATCCACGCCGGCGAGCCGACGGCGAGCGGCACGAAGCGGATCTTCTGGCGGTAGCGGGGCACCAGGTCCAGCTTGCCGGCCACCATCGCCCGCAGATCCTCGAACCGCGGCGGCGGCCCCTCGAAGATGCTGACCCCCCCGATGTGCATCGGCGTGATGTCGTTCTCGACGTGCAGGAACGACGAGTCGATCGGGCTCATCCACTCCATGCGGCCTCCTTGGAGGTGTCGAGCACCTGCACGAGCATCCGGTAGACCTCGGGATGGACGCTCATCCCACAGTGGCTCGACTTGACCTCGACCGGCGTGGCGTGCGGGTCAAGACACGATCGCCAGTCGACGATTCCGTCGCTGCGCGAATGCACGGCGACCGCCCCGATGTGTGGCTCAAGCGGAGCCATCAGGTCCTCGCGGAAGCTCGCGCAGCACTCGCCCTCCGCGCAGTGCCGCGAGAACACGCCGGGAAGCCCGCGATCGCCGAGCCATGCCATCCACCGCACGGTCCGCAGCACCGGTGCGGCGACGTTCAGCGGATCGCAGACCGGCGAGCCCAGCATCACCAGTCCCGACACGATCTCGGGGTTGCGCACGGCCAGCGACCGGGCCAGCGTGCCGCCCCGGCTCTGCCCGATCAGGAACACCGGCTGCTCCAGTGTCGGCCGCGAACTTGCGAAGCCGCTGCTCGAGCCGGCTCACAGCCCGCTCGGCGCAGTCGATGTTCGCGCGGATCCCGCTCACCGCCACGCGATGTCCACGGCGGCGCAACCAGTGTCTCAGCACGCTCATCGACGAGTCGCCCGCCATGAAACCCGGAATCAGCATCACCGGCTGTGCGTCGCGCCGGCGAACGGGGGCGCGCAGCTCGCCGTCCGTCAACAGTCGGGCGAGCTCGCTGCTATAGCGCAGCTCACCCCACAGCGGCGCGACTGGCGACCGTGCGGCGGTGGCCTCAGCGGTCATGGGCTACATAGAGTACGCCCCCGTGAGGCCACCCAACAGGCACGTCGTCGAGCACGGCACGCGTCGCATCGCGCGCGAAGCCCGGGCCGCCACCGCCGGCTAGACCCCGGGCCCGGGCGCCAGACCCGGGCGCAGGCTACGCGAACGCCGGCTCAGCGCACCTAGGCTGTTTTCGCCGTCCGTTTGGCCGCCGGCCGTTTGGCCGTGGTCCGTTTGGTCGTGGTCCGTTTGGTCGTGGTCCGTTTGGTGCGTCCGTTTGGTCGTGCGTTTGGCGCGTTTGGGCGGCTTTTGCTCGGGCGGCGCGCGCGTGGCGCGCTTCGCGCCGTGCGCGCCGGCACCTTGCCTTTGACGAGCGCGCGTTCGAGATGCTCGATGTCCTTGACGATCCGCCTGCGACTGCGGGTGAGATTGCGCTGGGTGGCCTTGAGCGTCTTACCGATGTCCTTGAGCAGGTCACGCGAGTCGCGGCTCACCTCGCCCTGCAGATCTTTGAGCGCATTTTCCGCGGCCTCGATCGAGGCACGCAAGCGGTCGAGCGCTGCGGTGCCGGCCTGCTTGGCACGGCGGGTCTGCGGCATATCTCCTCCTCGGAATGATTCCTAGCGATGAACAGCGCAAGCGTACGCGAATACGCGCGCGGGGGCTGTCATGCCGTGAGGAGCGTCTCAAGCAGCGGCTCACCCGCGCTGTGCGGCCTGCGAGGAGACGCGGCCCGTGGCGCACCGGAGCCCGGAGCGGTCGCGGTCACCGTTGAGCTCGTGGGCCCAAGCTCGACGCGCAGCAGAGCGCTGCCCGAGGCGTCCGCAATCTCGCTTGCAAGCTCGATGGTGCTCGCGATCTCGCGCTCCGGCACGAGGCACTCCGCGAGAAAGCGCCGCACGTCCGCTTTGCACAGCGCCTGGGCGTCCGCCTCGAGTTCCTCCACGTGGAGGTGGCTCTCGACCGCCGTCGGCTCGGCTGCGAGCAGGCACGCGACCATGTCGTCCGGGGCTCCTTCGGCTACCGCCCGCACCCCCTCGAGCAGATCGGGAGCGGCCGGCTCGGAGCCGAGGCCGGCGAGGATCTCACGCAGGCGCTCGCGGCCGAGCAGCTCGCCCTCGGAGCGCGCCTCGATGAGGCCATCGCTGAAGAAGCACGCCGCCGCGCCCGCGGGCAGCGAGACGGTGCTCTGGCGATGCCCCGTCGGTGCGCCCCAGCCGATCGGCGGCGACGAGCACAACGTCAACGGCTCGCGTGCGGCCGTGCCGCTCAGAATCGGCGGAGGATGACCCGCCAGCGCGTAGGTCAGGGTGCTGCTCTCCGTGTCATACACGCCCACCGCCACGGTCGCAAAGCGCTCGCTCGTGGGATCGGCGAGGACCCGCCCGGCGAGCGCAAGCGCCGCACGCGGCTCGAGTCCGGCCTGCAGATAGGCACGCAGCGTGTACCGCGTGAGCGCCGCGTGGGTGAGCGCGTCGTGCCCATGTCCGGAGACGTCGCCGAGCATGATCGCGACCTTCCCCGGCTCGGGGACGAACAGGTCGTAGAAGTCGCCGCCCGCCGCGGGGCCCTCCGCGGGCCGGTAGGCGACGGAGACCGCCAGACCGCCCAGGAGGGCGGGTACCTCGGGCACGAGCGCGGACTGCATCGCGCCCACGTCGCGCAGGAGCGTCGCGCGCTGGCCCTCGAGCCGGCGGGCACGCACCGCGGCCAGGCGAGCGCGGATGCCAAACCAGCCGGCCAGCAGGAGCAGCGCGATGATGATCGGCTTGCTCCAGTCCGGAACGGGTATCGGCAGGGGTATGCGTCCGCCGAGACTCTCCAGAGGATTGCTGGACGTGTGCGACGCGGCGCGGGGACGCGACACCGGTGCGGCCGAGGCCGATGCGACCTGCGTGAAGGCGGCCGGCGCGGCGCTCGCCGCCACAACAGCTCCCGTCAGCCGGTTGGCGCCGCGCGATGAGCTGCGGCTCGCCTTCACCGCCCGGCCGGCGCGGGGACGTGCGGGCTGAGTTGAAGCTTGACGCTGGCTGGTGCTGCTCGCGATCCCGAGCGCGGGCACGACACCGCCGGAGGGTGCGGGAGCCGCGGACACGGCCGGCGTGGGAGCGGCCGGCGAGCTGGGTGCCGTCAGCGTGCTTGCAGCGCTCGTGACGGCGGATGCGGAAGTGACGCTCGAGCCTTTGGTGGTCTTGACCCCGAGTTCGGTGGGCGAACCCTTGACCCGTTCGGTGGGCGATCCCTCAGAAGCTGCTCGATGCCTGCCCGAGCGGTGGGAGCCGTTGCGACGCCCGCTCGACACCGACCCCGCCACCGAGGCCTGGCCAGAGGAATCCGCGCCCGCGGCGCCGGACGCTTCGCGCGAGCCGTTCGTACTCGGGGAGTTCTGGGCATATGAAGGACCCCCGCCCGAGGACCGGCCATCCCGCAAGGGCCCCCTCCCCGCCCGTGATCGCCCACTGCGTGAAGGCCGTCCGGGCGGGAACGGCTGGCCGCCGGCGGACCCACTCACGGGCGAGAGCTGGGGGTTGGGCGAGGACGCGCCGTGTGGCGGAGGGGCGCCGTTGTCCGGCTGCGGTGCAGGGCCGCCCCTCGGCGGGAGCCTGCCGTGCGCAGGCCTGCCGGCGGGCGAGGTGTTGCGGGCGGATGGAGACCCGGCCGGCGAAGCGCTGCCCGGCTGGTAGGAGGGCGCCGCCCGGGAGGACCTTTCAGACGAAGACGTGTTGGACAGGCGCGACCGGTCGATCCCGCGCGCATCGGCGTACCCCGCGGCGAGCGGTATCGCGCACACGCCGATGGCCAGCACCCTCGCCACCGTGCCCGCGCCGCTGGATCGCCAGGAGGCCATTGTCAACCGCCACGTGGGTGGGCAGGGCCGGTTGTCATTCTCGTGCCTTCGACAGGCGAACGGTGGTGCCACCCGGCTCGATTTCAAGCTGGACCTCATCGACGAGGCTGGCCATCAGGGCCAGCCCGCGGCCGTGGTCGGCGCTCATGGAGCCGTCCAGGATCGGCATCACGAATGTCCCGCGGTCGCGGACGGAGAAGGTCAGGCGATCGGCGTCCGCGACGATGCTCAGATGGATCAATCCGTGCTCATCGGAGGCGCCGTGGCGAATCGCGTTGGTCACCGCCTCGTTGACGGCGAACACGAACTCGTAACACGTGTCGGCATCCAATCCGAACGCCGCCGCACTATCGGCGGCGTACTTGCGGGCGGCACCCAGTTCCGATCGCTCGGCCGGCAGCTGCAGCTCGCTCCTGGCGAGGCCCCCACCGTTGTGCGCGCCCGGACTCGACATGTCAACCAGCCAGGGAAAAGGCCGAGACTGCCTCCTCGCGGGAGCTGTGCAGCGAGATCACGGCGTCGAGGCCCGTGATCTCGAAGATCTGCAGGACCTTCTCGTGCGTGGACACGACCGCCAGCGATCCGCCACCGGCCTCGTCCAGCCGCGCGACGGTGCTGGCGAGGACGCCGATCGCCGTCGAGTCGATGAACGTGACCTGGGAGAGGTCGAGCACCAGCCGCCGTCCACCGGCCTTGATGGCGCCGATCAGGCGCGCCCTCAGTTGCGGGCTGGCCTCGTAGTCGAGTTCGCCTCCCATGGACAGGACAGCGAGATCGCCGTCTTTGGACTCTTCGATCTGCACGTTGTCGCTGATAAAGAAAGACCTCATACGCTGCTCCAAGGGCTAGGGGATTGCCGGACCGTTCTTTGATGCCCGGGGTGGCATTCGCGCGGCAGGTTTCCTTGATGTGTCGGCCACGCACCGAGATCCCTTTAGCCCTGTGCGGGCGAGATGGACGCCGATCGGTGGTCGCGAGTGATCCGTTGCGCGCCCCCATGCGAAGACACAGACAACACGCCACTCGGAACAGAACAAGGAGACAGGCAATGGAGGACAGAGACAACGGATCCCAGCTCGACGACACCGGACTCGAGACGCCGCAGGATGCGTGGACCTCACCGACCACGCGCAAGAGCTTCCTCAAGGGCGCGGCCGTCGCCGGCGCCGGTGCGACGGGCCTCAGCGCACTCGCGCCTGCCGTCGCGCTGGCCGGTGGAAGGCACCACCGCCATCACCGCCACGAGCACCACCGCCATCACCGGCATGAAATGCCGGCACCGCCCAGCAGCCCCACGCCCGGGGATCTCGAAATCCTCGGAGCCGCGCAGATCGCTGAGGCGCTCGCGGTGACGACCTACACCAACATCATCAACACCGCGCCCTTCTTCAAGAACCTCGAAGAAGACGACCAGGGTTACCTGAAGGCTGCGGTGCAGGAGGAGATGTCCCACTACCTGCTCGAGGAAAGCGTCACGGGCAAGCCCACGCCGTTCACGAAGTTCTACTACCCGTCGAAGATGTTCACCGACGCGCAGACGACGCTCGACATCCTGGTCACGCTCGAGGATGCGTTCATCGCCGCGTATCTCATCGGAGTGCGCGACTTCAGCACCCCCGACCTGAAAGTGACCTCGGCGCGGATCATGGGCATCGAGTCCGACCACCGCACGCTCGCACGTGTTGTGGGGCCCGGCGTCGCGAGCAAAGACGGCGGCCCGATCGAGGAGATCACCGGTATCCAGAAGGTCGCCGAGTCGGTCGATCCGCCCAACAACAACGGCTACGAGCGCACGCTGCTGCTCACGAACATCGGTCAGGCGGTCGAAGCGCTGCTGCCGTTCGCCGAACCCAAAGCCGCTGAAAAGGCGGGCTTCGACGTCACCAAGCCGTACACGTTCGTGCCCTTCAAACCGACACTGCCGAGCGCTCTCGGCGAATTCCACTCGTTCGCGGGCTGATCGGCCGGCCCGCGAGGAGCCCTGCTTCGGGCGATCCCGGCGCACCGTGCGCCGTGATCGCCGGAGCAGGGGCGCGCCCCATTGACGTAGGATCCTCGGATGGGCGATCTTCCGTCAGTGTGCGTCATCGGGGCCGGCGTGAGCGGGCTCACGGCCTGCAAGGCGCTTGCGGACTTCGGCGTGCCCCACTCCTGCTTTGAGGCATCGGATGAAGTGGGCGGCAACTGGTACTTCCAGAACCCCAACGGGGTCTCCTCGGCGTACCGATCGCTGCACATCGACATCTCCAAGCCGTCGATCTCGTTCAGGGACTTCCCGATGCCCGATCGGTACCCCGACTATCCGCATCACACGCACATCTTCGAGTGGCTGTGCGACTACGCCGATGCCTTCAGGCTGCGCGAGCGGATCCGCTTCAACACGCGCGTGGACCGCGCCGAGCGCGGCGCGGGCGGCGGCTGGCAGATAACGCTCGACGACGGGGCTCGGGAGAACTTCGACGCGCTGCTCGTGTGCAACGGCCACCACTGGGATCCGCGCTACCCCGACTTCCCCGGAACCTTCGACGGGCCGCAGATCCACTCACACGAATACATCGACCCGAGCAATCCGCTCGACCTCTACGGCAAGCGCGTGCTGGTCGTGGGCATCGGCAACAGCGCGGTGGACATCGTCTCAGAGCTGGGGCGAAAGACGGTGTCCGACACCGTCTTCCTGTCGACCCGCTCCGGGGCGTACGTCGTCCCGAAGTACATCTTCGGCAAACCCGCCGATCAGGTGGTCAAGACGAACCCGCGGCTGCCCACGGGCCTGCAGCGGCGCGTCAGCCGCCTGCTGCCGCGGATCTTCTCCGGGCGCATGGAGGACTTCGGGCTGCCCACCCCCAACCACAACTTCCTCGACGCCCACCCGACCGTCTCCAGCGAGCTGCTCGGACGCCTCGGATCCGGCGACGCGGTGGCCAAGGGCGACGTCGCCGAGCTTCTCGGCGACCGCGTGCGCTTCGCCGACGGCTCGGTCGAGCCGGTCGACGCGATCGTGTACTCCACCGGCTACAACGTGAGCTTCCCGTTCTTCGACCCCGGCTTCCTGTCGGCGCCGGACAACGTGCTGCCGCTGTACAAGCGGATGCTCAAACCCGGACTCGACGACCTCGCGTTCATCGGGCTCGGCCAGCCGATACCCACGATCTTCCCCTTCTCCGAGCTGCAGTCGAAAATCGCCGCGCGCTGGCTGAGCGGCGACTGGGCCCCGCCGCCCGAAGGCGAGATGGAAGCGGAGATCCGTCGCGACGAGGCGTTCCACACCGGCCACTTCATCAACAAGCCCCGCCACACGATGCAGCTCGAGTGGTACGCCTTCCAGCATGAGCTCAACACGCGCTCGATCCCGGCCGGGCAGGCGCGTGCCCGCGCCGGCGCGCCCACCGGCCGCTCCACCGCGGGGCGCGCCGCGGCGCTCGAACCGTCAGAGCTTCCTGCATGAGCGCAGGTCTTCTTCGACAGCGGCGGCGTGCGCTGCGCCGGCGTGCACCTGCCCGGAGAGGGCGACGCCTTCGCCGGCGAGGACGGCGCGCCGGCCCTGCGTCGTCCTCGCCCACGGCTTCGCCGGCACCGTCGACTCGGGGCTCCTGCCCTACGCCGAGCGCTTTGCGGCCGCCGGCATCGACGCGCTCGCGTTCGACTACCGGCACTTCGGCGCAAGCGACGGCGAGCCCCGGCAGCTGCTCTCGATACCCCGCCAGCTCGAGGACTATGCCGCGGCGATCGCATTCGCACGCTCGCTGGAGGGCGTCGATCCCGAGCGCGTCGTGGTGTGGGGCTCCTCCTACTCCGGTGGGCACGTGGTTCCGGTGGCCGTCGCCGACGGGCGCGTCGCCGCCGTCATCTCGCAGGTGCCCGGCATGGACGGCCTGATGACGCTCCTGAACCTCGCCCGCTATGCGGGCCCCGGCCAGGTCGCAAAGCTCGTGCTCGCCGGGATGCGCGACCTCGCAAGCTCCCTGCGCTCCGGACCGCCGGTGATGGTCCCCGTCGTCGGTCCGCCCGGGAGCGTCGGCGCGATGACCACCCCCGACGCCGAGCCGGGCTACCTCGCGCTCGCGGGCCCCTCGTGGCGCAACGAGGTGGCTGGGCGGATCCTTCTCAGAACCGGGTCATACCGACCCGGCCTGCAGGCCGACCGGCTCCCCTGCCCGATCCTCGTGCAGATCGCCGACCGGGACGCGATCGCTCCGGTCAAGGCGGCCCAGGATGCCGCGTGGCGGGCGACCGGCCGGGCCGAGGTGCGGACGTACCCGATCGGGCATTTCGACATCTACGCCGGCCCGCCGTTCGAGCAGGCGATCGCCGACCAGCTGCACTTCCTTGCCAGGCACGTCGGTGTGCCCGCGCCGGTGGCCGCCCAGGCTTGCGCTAGAGCGCCGCCTGCGCTATGAGGTCGCCGCCGCCCCGTTTGAACGGAGCGGCGGCGTCCATCACTTCCCGTCGCCTTGGGAGGCCAGCTAACCGTTACGAACACAGCGGGTTCTTGGGCACCCCCGTGCACGGGTTCTTCATGGTCGGCTGCGGGGGCGGTGCCGGCTGTCCGACCGGCGGCACCGCTTCTCTTATCGCCGCGGCTTCCAGCTGCAGTCCGACGAGATATTCGACCGCCTGGCACGCCGCCGCCCGGGCTCGGCGTGGTGTTGTTCTGACAGCCCCAGGTTCCCTCGATTTTCGCTGGGAAGGTCGCGTCCGTGAGCAGGTTGCCACTGACGCAGTTGTTCACGGAATGCGATTCCGGATACCCGAAGATTTCGCTGAAACCGCCCGCGAGCGTCACGTCGCCGGTGAAAGCGCCACCCCTGTAGCCGTTGTGCGCGAATCACGTTGCTGCTGATCCGGTTCCCCGCCAGCTGGAAGAAGATCGTGCCTTCAAACCCGTTTTCGGGCGTGAACGGGTTCGGGTACTCGAAGCCGAGCACTCCGTTGGTCGGGTTGTCGGTGATCACGTTCCGTTCGACCAGATCGGCGTAGTCGCCCGGAAGCTCGACGCCCGCCCCCCACGGGGCCACCCGCGGTCGATCCGTTGACCGGAACCGTGAGGTTGTTGTTTTCGGTGATCATGTTGTTGCGGATCATCGTGCACCGCGAGATTTTGGTCGTGGTGATGATCGGCGTTGGGTTCGGGTTTTCGATGTTGGGCCGGCCGCATTCCCCGTCCTGTGGCGGCGGTCCGTCGCCGGGGTTTTCCGAGTTCGGCGCGATGCCGACCGCGTTGCGCCGGAAGAGCGAGTTTTCGATCGCCAGCTTGCCGCCCGAGTTCGAGCCCGAGTAGCCGAGCGCGTTGTTTTCCATCGTCGCTCCGGTGACCCGCGCGTTGCATTCCTGGCAGGCGCCGATGTAGATGCCCGAGTCCGTGAAGCCCGAGGCGTAGATGTTTTCCCATGAGCCTTCGGTCTCGTTGTTGGTGAAGATCCCGTAGCCGCCGTTCAGCCCGGTGTCATATGCGGTCAGGTAGCTCCCGTACCAGCCGTGCGCGCCGATTTTGCCCGAGTCGGCGCCGCCGTTCCACCAGATGTCGTTGCCGCACTCTTCGTCCGGGCACGAGCGCCGAACTCGAAGTTGCGCACCGTGAGGTTTTCGACCCACACGTTGTTCGCCTTGTAGACTTCGATGCCGTTGCCGACTTTGTTCTGGCCGTCGACGATCACCGTGTTGCGGTTCATGCCCCTGATCCAGATCCCGGACTGGGCACTGGTTACTTTGACTTCTTCGTGGTAGGTGCCCGGTTCGATGAGCACCCAGTCACCTGATGTCGAGGCGTTCACCGCGGCCTGAATCGTTTTGAAGTAGTGCGTGTTGGCGGGAATGCTTTTCGGCGCCGTCGCCCTGGCGAACGATGTTCACCTGGGCCCCTCCGCCGCCTCCGCCGCCTCTCGCCGCCTCCGCCGCTCGCGGCAGCGGTGCTGGCAAGGCGCCGAACGCGCTGATGACCAGCGCGATCGCGGCCATCCGCGACGCTCTGAAGACTCTGCGTGCGCGCATGAAGTCGATACCGACGCATGGATGACATCTTGTCGTCCCCTCTCCTGGATGTGGACGGGTGCTGATCCCCGGCGAGCGACTGCGCGCTGGCCCTCCTGGCGTACACCGGCGCTCCGTCTCCCCCGCCACGTGCAGCTCGCCCGCCCGTGGCTCTGCCCTCGATTTGGGCCGCATTCTACACCTGCGATCGAACGGCGAGATCACGACGTGACCGCTCCGCAGCGGCCCGGCACCGCGCCGGGCTGCGCCGGGCTCTCAGCCCTTGAACGTGGAGGCGCCGGTGTCGCCGAAGGGCTCGTCGCGCTCGCGCACGGCCTGCTTGAAGCCGGCCTCGGCAGCGCGCTGCTGGAAGGCGTATCCCTCCCGCGTGTGACGGGTGATCCCGTCGAAGACGGTGCCCAGGATCTGGGTCTGGTGCAGGCCCTGCGCGTACAACGACTGGTTGACGAGCAGCTTCATCATCTGCAGCTGGTTCAGGGGGTTGCGTGCGATCCGCGCCACGAGGATCTCGGTGCGCTCGTCGAGGGCGGCCGGGGCCGGCGCCTCGATCGCAAGACCCCAGTCAAGCGCCTCGGCGCCCGACAGCGAGTCGCCGGTGAACAGCAGCCGCTTGGCCCGCTGGGGATTCAACCGGTAGGCCCACATCGAGGTCGTGGGCGAGCCCCACACACGTGCGGGCGGATAGCCGATCTTCGCGTCGGAGGCGATGACCAACAGGTCGCTGCACAGCGCCATGTCGGTCCCCCCGGCCACGCAGAAGCCGTGCACCCGGCAGACGACCGGCTTGGAGCAGTGAAACAACGACATGAAGGCGCGGACGTTGCGGCCCATCATCCCGTAGTCGACCATCGGATCCCAGGTTGCCCGGGGGTCGTGGTTGGCCGCCATGACGGTCGGGTCGAGCGGCGAGCCGGGGACCGGCGCGCCGCCCTCCTGGCCCATGCGCCCCTGACCCTCGGCGGACTCGACGAGGTCGTAGCCACCACAGAACCCCTTGCCGTTGCCCGCCAGCAGGATCACGTGCACAGCGGGGTCGAGATCGGCCTGCTCGACACAGCGCTCGAGCTCGGTGACGAGGCCGCGCGTGATCCCGTTACCGCGCTCGGGGCGATCGAGCGTGATCCGGGCGACGCGGCCGGTCACCTCGTAGGTCATCGTTGCCAGCTCGCCCATGTCGGCGGATTGCACCGCGACGGCCTCCTAGCGGCGCGAGAGCACCACGACCGGGATCTCGCGCTCGGTCCTGGCCTGGTAGTCGTCATACGCCGGCCAGACCTCCGTCATCAGCGACCACAGCCGGCTGCGCTCCTCGCCCGTGGCCGTGGTCGCACGCACCGGCACCGCTTCGCCCTTGACCTCGATCGTGGCATCGGGGTTGGCCACGAGGTTCTCGAACCAGCTCGGGTTCTCGGGCCAACCGCCCTTTGAGGCCACGACGATCCAGCGGTCGCCGTCGGTGCGGTGGATGAGGGGCGTCGTCCTTGGCTCGCCCGAGGTGCGCCCGGTCGTGGTGAGCAGAAGGATCGTCGTTCCACGCCAGTGATAGCCGCGCTCGCCGGCGGTCTCGCGGTAGACCCGAACGTGCTCCTCGCCAAACAGATCATCCTCGGCCTTGGCCATCGGCTGCGAGTCTAGCGACGGACGCCGGCCCTAGAAGTACGTGCTGGGAGCCGAGGACAGCAGCGCGTAGATCTGCACGATCGCAGCCTGCACCAGCAGCTGGGCCGAGGCCGGCGAGCCGGCGACGAACACGTCGCTGCGCAGGCGCAGGTGTTCCCACGCGTAGTTGACGTAGGCCTGGGCGATCCTCGGGCCGGGCGGGTCGTGGGTGACGGAGTCGAGGTACAGCAGGTTGCGGAAGTAGATCGACGGGAAGAACGGGATCTCCGAGCCGAGCCGTTCGGGGGTGAAGTAGGCGAGCGCCGCCTTGGCGGTCTGGCGTGCCTGATACAGGTAGGCGCTGTCGTGCGTGGCCTGGTAGAGCAACGTGCCGGCGCCGATCATGGTCCCCTGGTTGTAGCTCCACAGCTGCGGTTCCACCACGCCCTTGCGGTTGACGTGGTCGGCGTACAGGCCGCTGGGCGCGAGCAGGCACCGGCGCACCCATTCGTAGGCCATCTCGGCGAACTGCAGGTACTGGGCGTTGTGGGTGATCCGGTAGAGCTGCGTGGCGAGCTCGGCGGCCGGAGCCGTGGTCACGGTGTTGCGTTCGGAGTTGGCGGCGGCATTGGAGAACGGGAGGCCTCCCGGGCAGCCCAGTTCGGGGCTCGCCTGCCAGGCGGCCATCTCGAAGGTCATGATCGCCTCGGCGCTGCCGAGCACCGAGGCACTGCGGGTGAGCTTGTACATGCGCAGGAGCTCGATCCCGATCCAGTCGTTGTCGTCGTAGTACTTGGTCCCGCCAGGTCCGGCCGGGGGTGCTACGGCGCCGTCGAAACCCGGGAGCGTGCTCGTGAACGTGCCTTCGGGCGCACCCGAGCTATCGGTGTCCCAGTAGGAGCCCAGGCCGATCAGGCGCGCATGCAGTTCGCGCGCGAACGAGACCCCGAGGTGCGGCACGTTGGCCATGCTGACGGTGGCCGCGAGCGCCTGCGAGAAGGGCCACAGATAGGAGTACGGTTCGCCGGCGTACAGGCCCTTGCCCTTGATGTAGTACGCCTTCTGCATCGCCTGGAAGGCGACCAGTGCCCGCTTGGGGTTGCCATGCAGCACGGGCTTTGCGGCCTTCTTCCTTGCGCCCGCCCGAAGAGCCGGGGGCGAGCGCCCCGCCGCCCGAGCTCGCCGGCCGCGCAGATGCGGCCGTGCGCGCGAATTCGAACGAGCGCGGACGGATCGACGGGCGCTGGGCGCCGGCCGGGTAGCGCGCCGCGGCCGCGGTCTGGCGCGGGGACACCGAGGCGGGTGAGGCGCTCTCCGCGGCGCGCGCGACGCCCGCCCCGCACAGACAGGCGAGGGCACACGACAGCAGCGAGCCGCACAGGACCGCGAGCGCACGGAGATGATCAGAGCTGAGCAGCATCGGACTCTAAGGAGACACAACAGCCGACGGCGGCATTCGCTTTGGTGCGGCGAATGCCGGTATCACACAGCCCGGCCCCGTCGGACACCGCACCGCGCGCCATCGTCGCACACGCGCGGGGTTCCCACTACGACTGCATGAACGGCGCCCAGCGAAGACTCCGCCGGCGCATCACCAACTCGCCTTTTCGCCGCCCGCACAACCGGTTTTCGAGACCGGGCTGACGCAGCTGCGGGTGATTTCCCCGGCGGCGGTCTTTGCGATCTTCAGTTCATCGCCGTTGGTGGAGCGGGCGGTGAGCGAGTATTCGGCCTTGCTGGCGCTGGCCGCGCTCAGGTAGGCCTGTGTCGAGCTCTGGCTGATGCGGATCGCGGGCTCGTACTTGCTCAGTTCGGCGGCTGTGACCTTCGTGTATTCGCCGTTGTTCTCGGTGGCGATCGTCTCGGCCGTCGTCTCGGCGGTGCGGGCGAGCTCCTTGGCCTGGGCGTCTGCGGCCTTGCCCTTCTGTGAGGCGAAGGCGGGGATCGCGATGGCCGCGAGCACGCCGATCACGAGGATCACGACGAGCAGCTCGATCAGCGAGAAGCCATTTGAGTCCTTCAAGCGCTCGCGCACGCGCTGGGCTCTGCCTGCTGGGTGTGGCTTGATGCTCTGCAGGAAGTGCTCGGGAACCTTTGCAAACACTGGACAGCCCTCCGTGGCGTCTGCTGGCGGTCGAGCTATCTCGTTTGAGATCCCTGACTTTGCGCCCTCGCCTCACGGCGAGTTTGCCCTTTTCAGCTATGGGTTGGTCGAGCGCACTGTGGAGCACCGCTCCGCCGCTGTGAAGCGCAGATCGCGATCTGCGCGGGAAATGGACGGATGTTCTAGCTCAGGCCGAAGCGCCGCGGGCTGCCCGCGATGAGCGCAGGATGCCCGTGTCGCGGGTCAGCCGCTGTGCGAGGGTCACAGGGATCACGGTCACCAGGATCACGAAGAAGACCACGACGTTGACCTGGGGCAGCTGCTGACCGAGGCGGATGTTGCCGAAGATCCAGATCGGGAGCGTGTTCTGCGCTCCCGCCGTGAAGATCGTCACGACGATCTCATCGAAGGAGAGCGCGAAGGCGAGCAGACCGCCCGCGACCAGCGCGGTGGCGATCACCGGCAGGGTCACGAAGCGGAAGGTCTGCCAGCCGTCGGCACCCAGATCCATCGAGGCCTCCACGAGCGAGGACTGCGTGCGCCGCAGACGCGCGAGCACGTTGTTGTAGACGACCACGATGCAGAACGTCGCGTGCCCGATGATGATCGTCAACAGCGAGAACGGCACGCCGGAGAAGGTGATGAACGAGTTGAGCGCCATCCCGGTGATGATCCCGGGCAGCGCCAGCGGGAGCACGAATACGAACGAGATCGCTTCGCGTCCGAAGAAGCGGAAGCGGTGTACCGCGAACGCGCCCATCGACCCGAGCAGAATGGCTGTGGCGGTCGCAAACAGGCCCGCGCGGATCGACAGCCACAGCGCGTGGCGCATTTCCGCGTTGTGCCACGTGGAGGCGAACCACTTCGTCGAGAAACCCGGGATCGGCCAGCTCTGGACGTTCGACGAGTTGAATGCGTAGAGGATGATGATGAGGATCGGGACGAACAGGAACAACATGATCAGCGCCGTCCACATGGCGAACGCCACGCGACTCCATCTACCGGTTCCGATCACAGCGCTTCAAACGCTCCCAGGCGACGAGCGCCCAACAGGTACACGCCCATGACCAGCAGTGGGACCGTTGCGAACGCGGCGGCGAACGGAACGTTGTTGGCGATCCCCACGTTCGCGTAGACGACGTTGCCGATGAAGTCCGAGCCGGCTCCACCGACGAGGGTGGGAGTGATGAAGTCGCCCAGCGTGAGCGCGAACGTGAAGATCGATCCGGCGGCGATCCCGGGGAGGATCAACGGAAACAGCACCGAGCGGAACGTGCGCCAGCCGCGCGCACCGAGATCCGCCGAGGCCTCGATGTAGGAGTCGGGCACGCGCTCGATGGCAGACCAGATGGGCAGGATCATGAACGGCAGCCAGATGTAGCTGAAGACGATCCACACCGCCCAGAGCGAGTAGCCGATATTGACGGAGCCCAGCCCGACCTGTTCGAGCGTCCAGTTCAGGACCCCGTCTTTGGCGAGGATCAGTCTCCACACGTACACGCGCACGAGGTAGCTCGACCACAGCGGGACCAGCACAGCCACGAACAGGACTGCCTGCAGCCGTTTTGGCGCGATCCGCACGGCGAAGAACGCGAAGGGCAGCGCCAGCAGCGCGTCCGTTAGCGTCACCGCGGCCGCGATCCCGATCGTCCGCAGCGCGATCGTTTTGTATATGGGAACCGTGACGAGCGTTCTGAAGTTGTCGAGCGTCCAGCTGTGGATGAGCTTGCCGGTGAAGGGTTCGACGCTCCACAACGCAGAGATGAACAGCAGCGCGAGCGCCGTGAGGTAGATGAGCACGAACCACGCGCCGGGGGCGGACAGCAACAGAGAGGCCCGCAGCCACGGCCGGCGGAAGAGGAACGCCGACACGCGGATGCGGGCCGCCCGGTTGGCTGTGACGCCTGCGGCGGGGCCTGAGCCCTCGCCCCCGTCTACCCGGTTACTTCTGTCCACTTCTGCTGCCAGGCGCTGTAGTCCATGCAGTCGTTCTGGCCGTTACCACATTCGCTCACCGGGGTCTTCCAGAACTTGATGCTGTTGAAGTAGGCCGTCGGAGCGTTCGCGTGATACAGCGGACACGAGCCTTTCTTGATCTGTTCCATGTAGGCGCATGCCTTGGTGTTCGCAGGAGTCTCGCCGTAGGAGATCGACTGCTCGGCCTGGACTTTCGGGCTCGAGACCCAGTTCACCCATTTGTAGGCGCAATTCGGATCTTTGGCGTGCGCGGCGAGCATCCAGGTGTCCGCCCATCCGGTTGCCCCCTCCACCGGGATCAGGGACTTGACCGGCGCTTTGGCGGCCAGCAGGTTGCTCTGTTGCAGTGGCCACGCGGCGCCGATCACCACGTCGCCGTTCTTGAACAGTTCGACCTCGTCAGACGCGAGCGCCCAGTACTTCTTGATCAGCGGGCGCTGCTGTTTGAGGAGATTCACGGCTGCGTTCAGCTGCGGTTCGGTCAGCTCGTAGGGATCGGTGATACCGAGGCTCGGCTGTGTCTTTGAGAGGTACAGCGCGGCATCGGCGATCTGGATCGGGTTGTTCGGAACCGAGACCTCGCCCTTGTACTTCGGGCCGTAGATCGCCGACCAGCTCGTGGGGGCAGGCTGGACCGACTGGGTGTTGTAGAGAAGGATGTTCGGTCCCCACTGCAGCGAGATCCCGTAGTGCTTTCCGTCAACCGTGTTGTGGGGGGGAGACTGGAGCTGCGGGATGAAGTTCTTCCATTCCGGAACCAGGGCCACGTTCATCTGCTGGAGATCACCGCCGCGAATCAGGCGCAGGCTTGCGTCACCAGAGGCCGAGACCATGTCGTACTGGCTGCCCCCGCCCTGGCGCATCAGAGTGACCATTTCATCCGAGGATCCGGCGTACTTCGCATGCACCACGCAGCCGGTCTGCTGTTCGAATGGCTTCACCCATTCAGGCTGCGCGTAGCCTTCCCAGGCGACCAGGTTGAGTTGACCCTCGCCTTTGCCGACGCTCGTTGGCAGGCTGCTCGTGGTGGAGCTGCTCGAGGAGCTGCCGCACGCCGCCACCGTGACGGTCATCGCCACCAGGATCACGGCCAGCGCCCAGTCGATCTTTGCGAGTCTCATCAGCTCAGTTCCTCCTCTTGGTTAGTGGCAAGCACCGACTCGTCCTGCGGACGCCACGCGAGCCGGACACGGCGCCCCCGCTCTGCGAGGGCCTGCGCGGCCGATGTGTCCAGGTTCTGTCGCAGGACGATTAGCGTCTCGCCCCGGTCGAGCTCGACCACGTAGCGCGTGACCGAGCCCAGATAGGCGACATCGCGAACGGTGCCCTCGACGGCTTGACCGTCGATCCTCGCCCGCGCCGAGCATGCGGATCCGCTCGGGCCGTATCGTGAAGGTGCGTCCGTCGCGCACGATGATGTTCGAGGTGCCGACGAACGCCGCCACGAATTCGTTGGCGGGGCGCTCATACACTTCGCCGGGCGTGCCCACCTGCTCGATCCGGCCGTCGGAGAACACGGCTATGCGGTCGCTCATGGTCAACGCCTCGTCCTGATCGTGGGTGACATAGAGGAACGTGATCCGCTCGCTCAGCTCGCGCTGGATCGACTTGAGCTCGAGCTGCATCTCCTGGCGGAGCTTCAGGTCGAGCGCTCCGAGCGGCTCATCGAGGAGCAGCACGCGAGGGCGGTTGACGAGCGCGCGGGCCAGCGCCACCCGTTGACGCTGGCCGCCCGAGAGCTGGATCGGGCGCCGGTCGCCCACATCCGGTAGACGCACCATCTCAAGCGCCTCGCCGGCGCGCTGGAGGCGCTCGCGCTTGCCCACGCCGTTCACCCGCAGGCCGTACGCGACGTTCTCAAGGACGCTCATGTGCGGGAACAGCGCGTAGTCCTGGAATACCGTGTTCACGGGACGCTCGTAGGGCGCGCTGCGGGTCACGTCCACACCGTGCAGCTCCACGCTCCCGGAGTCGGCCAGCTCGAAGCCGGCGATCACTCGAAGCGTCGTGGTCTTGCCCGATCCGGAGGGTCCCAGCAGCGTGAAGAACTCCCCGGCCCGAACCTCCAGTGACAGTCGCTCCACCGCGACCACGTCGCCATAGGTCTTGCGCATATCGACCAGGCGCACGGCCGGATCGGCGGGCAGATCTCCGGCCGACGAAGGATGTGAGCTGGGCACCTCGATCGTCGTACCTCCTCCGCTGACCATCTGTGGTGAGTCTAGTCGCCGTGCCAGACACCCGCAACTGGCGTGACTGGACAACTCCGGGCAGCGGCGTACTCCATCAGGGCGCCATTCCCCCGCGCGTTGCGGAGCCGTTTGCGCCCTTGGCTACGCCGTGCTGGCGGCGGTCAACCGGGCGCGCCATTGCTTGGCGTCGCGCTGTGACGGCTTGCTCTCTGCGAGGAATCGTTCAAGCACGGCCACGAAGCGCCCCGGCGCCTCGAGTTGTGGCATGTGGCCCACTCCGTCGAAGATCTCAAGCCGGCTCCCCGGAATCGCCTTGCAGGCCTGTTCGGCATGGTGGGCGGGGATGATCGGATCGCGCTCACCCCACACGATCAGGACCGGCACGCCCTTGATGAGATACAGCCGGTCAGCGGCATCCACCCGCTGCCCGCCGGTGCCGACGACCGCGCGCAACGTCGCGAGAAACGCGGCGCGATGCTCTGGATCGGCGAGCGACGCATAGCCACGCGCGACCTCGGCGACATCCGGCTTCGGCTGCAGCCCGACTGCCGCCAGACCGCGCGCGAGCGCGGATCCGGCAACCCGTCCTGGACCAGCGGTCGCCGCGATGAACAGGTTCGCGCCCGGCAGCGCGGCGGCGCGCAGGACCGGGCTGACCTCGGAACCGAGCCCGCCACTCGAGACGAGGACCAGGCGCTCGGTGATCTCGGGGAACTGGTAGGCGAACTGCATGGCGATGCCGCCACCGAGCGAGTGTCCGACGAGCGTCGCGCGATCATGGCCCAGCGCGATCAGCAGATCGCGCAGTCCGGCCGCAAGAGCCCCGATCGAGTAGTCGCCCGCGCCGGGCGCCGAGGCGCCGTGCCCGGGAAGGTCGGGGGCGACTACGGTGTTGTGTCGCGCCAGCAGCTCGATCACGAGCTCCCAGTTCTCGAACGTGCCGCCCATCCCGTGGATGAGGAGCAACACCGGGCCGCTGCCCGCCTCCGCATAGGTCACCTCGCGGCCGTGCAGCGTCATCTTCTTGGTCTTCATAGCGGTCTTCATCGTGGCGAGCATACCGGCAGGATCGGTCCCCGGCGGGGCGAGATCCGCGCGACTTCCCGATTTGCGCGACTTCCCGCTAACGTCTACGCCCACCGATGCTCGAGGAGGTCAAATGAGCACCAGCGACACCACCATCCCGCAGCGCACGATCGAGGGCCTTGACGGGTTGCGCGCCCTCGTGGGGCAGGAGATCGGGGTCTCAGGCTGGAGGGAAATCAGCCAGGATCTCATCAACCGGTTCGCCGACGCGACCGAAGACCACCAGTGGATCCACATCGATGTGGAGCGCGCTCAGCGCGAATCCCCCTTCGGGACGACCATCGCCCATGGCTATCTCATCCTCTCGCTGGTGGTTCCCTTCAATGCGGAGATCTTCACCGTGGAGGGCGTCAAGCTGGTCGTCAACTACGGCCTGAACAAGGTCCGCTTCGTCTCACCGGTCCCGGCCGGCTCGCAGCTGAGGATGCGCGCGAAGCTCGACGAGCTCTCAGAGGTGCCCGGCGGACATCAGGCGGCGCTGTCGCTCACGCTCGAGCGGGAGGGCGAGGAGAAGCCCGCCTGCGTGGTCGAGCAGCTGATTCGGTTCTACTAGTCGTAGTTGGAGACGGGCCGCCCCGGACCGCCGTGGCTCAGCGAACGACCCGGAGCGTCGCGCGCATCCCGAGCGTGGCATGTTCGGGCAGCGTGCACCACAGGCGATAGACGCCGGGTTTGAGATAGACGACCCTGTCCCAGCGCTGCCCCGGCGTCAACTGTGGCGTTGCGATCTGGCCCTGGGAGGTGACGGCGCGCAGGCGCACGTCATGCGGATCCATGCCGCGGTCGATCGTCTCGAGGCTGACCGGGCCCGCCTTGACGACCCCGCGGGACAGCAGCAGCCGGTACTCGACCTCGGTCACCTGCAGATGTGAGCCCGCGCCGGCCGCCGCGCGCGCCGAGCCCGTGTGGGCGTGCGCGCTCACATGAGACAGGGCGAGCGCGCCGCAGAGCGCGAGCGCGCCGAGCGGCGCCACGGCTCGGTATCTCACCTGACCACCTGCGGGCGGGCGAGACCGCTCGCGCCGGGAATGATCGGCGCGGCTTCGTGCCCCAGCCACTGCTCCAGAAGCGAGCAGTACAGGCCCCTGAAATCCGCGGTCGCCCGCAGGTTTCCCAGCGAGTCCAGCCCGGTGGCGAGACCCGGCCACTCGCCGATCATCTTCCCGGCGGCCCGTGTGCCCATCACGAACGCACAGCCGGCCGCGCCGTGGTCGGTGCCGGCGGACGCATTCTCGTGCGGGCGCCGGCCGAACTCCGACCAGACGAGCGTCAGCACCCTGTCGGCCAGACCACGCGATTCGAGGTCGCGCTGGAAGGCATACAGGGTCTGTGCGGCCTGATCGAGCCCAGCGTTGAACGCGGTGACCTGGTTGTCGTGGGTGTCGAACACCGATTGCGTGGAGACGCTCACGCAGCGCAGCGGCAGTCCCGCCGCGAGCAGCTGCGCGATCCCCGCCATGCGCACCGGAAACTGGTCGCCGCCGCTCGGATAGCCGGCGGGCAGCACCGGCTTGCCGGCGCCTGAGGCGGGCTGGAACGGCGTGAGCTGCCGGCGCAGGGTGCTCGACATCAGCGCCGCCCCGCCGGACTGGGCCATTGCGGCATCCCCGGAGCGCGTTCCCACCTCGCCGAGGGCGTCGAAGTAGTCGTACATGACCGCCTGCGGCGGTCCCCAGACGCCCTTGGCGTAGAAGGAGTAGGAGGCGGGCGTGTCGATCGTCGCGACCGGCATGCGCGCGGTCGCGAGCGCGGGCTGGAGCGCCTCGTCGAGGCACAGTCCCTGCAGGGGGTTCCCGGGACTGCCGGCGAGGTCGAGGTAACGGCCCATCCAGCCGGTGAGGAGTTCCGGCCTGGGTGGCGCCGACCTCCCAGAAGTGGCGGCTCGTGAAGTGCGACTGGTCGGGATCGGAGTACCCGACCGCGGGCAGCACGCCCAGCTTGCCCTCGCCGTGCAGCTGGGCGAGCGGCGCGGCGAGGGGATGCCAGTGCAGGCGCGGATCCTCGGCGAAGACGGGCCCCGCCGTATCTCCCAGCGCCAGCACCGGCCTGTACTGGGTGTAAAGCGGATCACCGGCGGGGTACAGGACGGACATCGAGTCGATGCCTCCCTGCAGGTAGACGCTGACGAGCACCGGCTGCGCGGGGCCCTCGGCGGCGCGCGCGATGCCCTCCTCGAACGTGGAGGGGTCGAGCAGGCTCCCCGCGCCGTACACCGACAGCGCGAGACCCGCTGAGGCCAGCAGGAAGCCGCGCCGGGACAGACCCGTGCCGGCGGGCGTCGGCATGCCGGCGTGGATCGAGGGAAGGCCGCTGCCGGCCTGCGCGGCTGCGCGGCGCAGCAGCTCCGCGCGGTTGAAGTCCTGGCAGGCGCACGCGCGATCCGCGGGCTGTCGGCTCATCTCAGCATGTCTGGTAGTCGGGGGCGACGACGACGAGTGCGCGCAGGGCATTCAGCGCGAGCAGCGGGTACTGCTCGCGCTCCCAGGGCTCCGTGGCGGCCTCCACGGCCGCGGATCTCGCGTATGACTCGAGCGCCCGACGCGTCGCCGGGCTCACCGTCGGCCCTCCCCAGAAGGCCAGCGCCTGGTTGGTGAGGGTGTGCGGATCCTTTGAGACGGTGCTCTTGCCGGCACTCGGCTTCAACGCACGTCTTTCGTCGATCATCTGCGCCGCGAGGTTGAAGCGTGCGAGCCAGGTCCCGGTGTTCAGCCAGCGGGAGGCTTCCCAGCCGGCCACGTTGGGTGGATAGAACGGCATCTGCCCGGCGAGGCTCGACTCCCACGCCCATGCGTCGGTGTCGATGAAGCGTCCGATGCCGCGCAGCATCCCCGCGATCTGCACGATCGGCGGCTTGACCATGCGCGGCCCGCGTGACCACCAGGGGATGCATCAGCATCGCCTCGACGAGGGGCCGGATCTGCTTGCCCGTCGACACGTACAGGTGCTCGGCCGCACGCGCCTGCCTCGCCGGGAGCGGCGCCGGGCAGAAGTAGGACCACAGCTTGGTGACGAGGTGCCTGGGGTGATCGGGATGGGCGAGGACGAGCCGCACGCTGTCCCTCCAGCCAAAGCGACCGTGACGGCCGTAGATGACCTTGATGCCTGCGTCGTGCTTGGTCGGGTCAAAGCGGAAATCGTCCTGCTGACCGGTCGCCTCGTTCCAGCTGTTCGTCCAGCCCGTGAGCGCCCGCGCGTGTTCGCGCACGTCGCGCTCGGAGTAGCCGGCGCCGGCCCCGAGCGTGAAGAGCTCCTGCATCTCGCGCGCGTAGTTCTCGTTGGGCGCTTCCTTCGTGCTGCCGGAGCCCGACAGCCACAACAGCATGGCCGGGTCGGTGGTCATCGCGGCGAGCATGCGGGGGAAGCTCGACAGGCACAGCGCGCGCTGCGTCTGGTTCTGCTCGATCATCAGCCGCTGAGAGTCGACCAGCTCGTTGCTCGTCGCGAACCAGTCGTGCCAGATCAGCGTCATGCGCTCGACGAGGGGGGCGCGCGTGCGCACCATCCGATCGAGCCACCACAGCACGTCATTGCCCCACGCGTCGTATGGGGCGATCGGCTGGCCGTTCTGGACCGTCGGTGCCGGGCCCTGCAGGGAGCGATGCGCCGGGCGCGTCAGGGAGAGGACCGCTCCGCGCAGGCCGCGCCTGGCCAGGGCCGCGGCCTGGCCAGGCTTCGGCCCGAAGCCGGCGCGCCACAGGAGCCTCTCGGCCTGCTCGACCCCGAACCTGCCCGAGTGGACCGGCAGTTTGCCGTGAGTGAAGCCAGAGCGACGACGACGCTGCCCGATCGCCGATCGGTGGCGCGTGCTGGCGTGAGACACCCCTGGATACTCGGCCAGAAGGACATCCGGCTCAATCGGAGATCCGTCTACGCGCTCTCAGGGTGTGTGCTCGCGCCGCTCCAGGTAGCGCGTCAGGCCGTGATAGGTCTGGCCCAGGGGCATCGCCTGCTCGTATGCGGCAGCCGTCTCAGCGTCGGCCGTGTCGGCCACCTGAGCACGGATCGCTTCGGCGAAGCTCGCCTGATCGAGGTCGCGGGCCATCCCCTCCACGCGGTCGAGCTGATCGCGCAGGGCGGCCAGGTGTGCGGCAACGTCGTAGTAGGCGCCGAAGTGCGTGGGCGCGAGGCTCGCCGGGCGCCAGGCCTCGATCACCTCGAGCGACGCCCGCCAGGCCTTCAGGTCGATGTCGGGGGGAGGCGTGGGTGCCATCACCGGCCCCGCGCCGATCCGGACACCCGTGACATCGCCGGTGAACGCGCGCCCGCTCGGCTCGTGCAGGTAGGAGACGTGGTGGCAGGCGTGTCCGGGCGTGTAGGCCACGTGAAAGGGTCCGAGGACCTCGCCGCCGTTGAGCACCCTGAGGCGGTCCGCCGGTACCGGCAGCACCTCGCCCCACAGGCGCTCCATGTCCTCGCCATACAGTCGGCCGGCGCTGCGCAGAAGCCTGCTCGGGTCGATCAGATGCGGCGCACCTCGCGCGTGCACCCACACCTCGGCATCCGGGAAGCGCTCGAGCAGCGACCCGCTGGCCCCGGCGTGATCGAGATGGATGTGAGTCAGGGCCACCACGCGCGGCGGGTTCCGCTCGAGCGCTCCGAGCAGCGTCTCAAGGCTTCTGCTGGGGCCGGGATCGATGATCACGTCCCCCACCCGCCAGGCGCTGAGCAGCCGGGCGCGTCCGAGGTGCATCAGGTCTATGAGCTCGGGCTGAACGGCGAGGTGCTCGGACATGGAGGAGGGCGCCGGCACCCGGCGCAGGCGCCCGCGCCAAGATCCTACAGACCGGCCGACCGGCCGAGCAAAAGCACGCATTTTGCGAGGATTTTCTAGCGCGCGTCCTGCTCTTTGCGCGATAGTCTTCAGGAGCAGCGGCTGCACGAGCCCAATCCGCTGCCGCCCGAGGGGAACGGACGCCGGGAGGGAACAGTGTCAGGAAGCCCGGCACAGACCGGGCTTCGGGCGTTCTCGGGGGAGCTCGTCGGGCGTTCGCCGCGCCCCGCAGGCGCGCTAAGGTCACATCTACAGGCAATCTGTCGAGGGAGCCGATGATGTCGACCACGAGCCCCGCCCATCGTGCGGCCACGCACGAGGTCCTCAACCAGCCGCCGCCGCTGGTCGGCTACAACGCGTTCGAGGCCGACCCGGCGCTGCGCGAGGCGCTGGTCCGCGAGGGCGGGGAGTGGGGCCTCGACCGGGTCCGCGACTTCGGCGCCGTGGTCGCCTCTGCCGAGGCGCTCGACCACGCCAGGCGCGCGCAGCGCAACATCCCGGTTCTGAAGACCCACGACCGCTACGGCAACCGCGTCGATCGACATCGAGTACGACCCCTCGATGCACTGGATGCTGCGCCTGGGCGTCGAGCGCGAAGTCAACTCGCTGCCGTGGCGCGAGCCGCGAGCAGGCGTCCATGTCGTGCGGACGGGGATGTTCCACCTGTTCAATCAGCTCGACACGGGCCCGTGCTGCCCGATGTCGATCAACTACGCCGCGGTCCCGACGATGCGCCAGGACGCAGCGCTCGCGGGTGAATGGGAGGCGCGCCTGACGCTACCCGACTACGACGCCTTCGCCCAGGCCGGCATGGTCTTCACCGAGAAGCAGGGCGGCTCGGATCTGCGCGCCAACTCGACGATCGCCGAGCCGATCGGCGACGGCTGGTTCGAGCTGACCGGCCACAAGTGGTTCTGCACCCACCCTGTCTTCGACGTGTTCTTCACGCTCGCGCAGACCGAGGCGGGCATCACCTGCTTCGTCGCCCAGCGGCCGCATCCCGGCTTCCGCATCCAGCGGCTGAAGGACAAGCTCGGAGGCCGCTGCCTTGCCTCCTCGGAGGTCGAGTACGACCACCTGCCGGCTCAGATCCTCGGCGAGGAGGGGCGCGGCACGGCCTTCGTCGTCGAGCAGCTGATCTGGACGCGCTTCGACACGATGACGGCCGTCACCGGCATGATGCGCCGCGTCGTGGCCGAGGCGATCTGGCACGCCCGCCACCGCACGGCGTTCGGCGCGCCGCTCGCCCAACAGCCGGCGATGGTCAACGTGCTCGCCGACCTCGCGATGGAGTCCGAGGCCGCCACCGCGTCGACGTTGCGCATCGCGCGCGCCCTGGACTCCGAGGAGCCCGGGGAGGTCGCGTTCCGGCGCCTTGCCCTGGCGGTCATGAAGTACTGGATCTGCAAGCGCGGCGCTCCGCTGGCGGCGGAGGCGCTCGAGTGCCTCGGCGGCAACGGCTACGTCGAGGAGGCGCCGATGGCCCAGTTCTATCGCGACATCCAGCTCGGCACGGTGTGGGAGGGCTCGGGCAACGTGATCGCCCTCGACGTGTTGCGCGCGCTCGCCCGCGAGCCCGAGGGTGCCCCGGCGTTCCTCGCCGAGTGCGCACTCGCCGCCGGCGCCAACGCCGACTTCGACGAGCACATGGAGCGTGTGCGCGCGGGCCTGGCGGCGCTGCAGGCCGGGCCCGCAGAGGCCCAGTGGAGCGCTCGCCGCGTCGTCGAGGACATGGCGCTCGCGCTGCAGGCCAGCCTGCTGCTGCGCCATGCGCCCCCGGCGGTCTCGGATGCGTTCTGCGCCGCGCGCCTTGGCGAGCGCGGTCTCGCGTTCGGCGATCTGCCTCGCGGCGTCGACGGTGAAGCGATCGTCGCGCGGGCGCTGGCGCTGTAGCGGCCCGGGCGTCTCAGGCCGCAGGCAGCTGACCGTCCACGAAGCGTTCTCGCAGGACGAACTTCTGCACCTTCCCGGACGGCGTCATGGGGAACTCCTCGACGAACACCCAGATGCGCGGCGCCTTGTATGCGGCGAGCTCGGCGCGGACGTAGGCGTCCAGCTCGTCGCGCTCGGGCGCCGCGCCGGGTGCCGCGCGGACGAACGCGCACACCTGCTCGCCCCACGTCTCATCAGGGATCCCCACCACCGCCACGTCGCCGACGGCCTCGTGGGTGAACAGCCGCTGCTCGATCTCCCGCGGGAAGATGTTCTCGCCGCCGCGGATGATCATGTCCTTCAGCCGGCCCTCGACGCGGCAGTAGCCGCGCTCGTCCATCGACGCCAGGTCGCCGGTGTGGAGCCATCCGTCGCCATCGATCGCCTCGGCGGTCGCGGCGGGCATCTCGTAGTAGCCGTGCATGACCAGGTAGCCCCGCGTGCACAGCTCCCCGACGGCGCCGCAGGCGACCGTCTCGCCGGTCTCGGGGTCGATGATCCGCACCTCGGTCTGGGGCAGCGGGCGGCCGATCGTCGTGGCCCGATCGTCGAAGCTGTCGTCGAGCCGGCCCTGGGTGATCACCGGCGAGCTCTCGGTCTGGCCGTAGACGATCGAGAAGCGCACGCCGAGCCGATCCTCTATGCGCTTGACCAGCTCGGGCGCGACCAGCGCGCCGCCCGACAGCGCCGCGCGCACCGATGAGAGATCGCGCGTGTCGAACCCCGGATCCTCGGTCACGGCGATCAGAACGGTGGGAACGCCCGAGAGCGCTGCCGCCCGCTCGGACTCGATCAGATCGAGCACGAGGCCGGGCTCGAATGCGAGCACCGGGACGTGTGCGAGCTGGTGCGAGACGCAGCCGAGCGCGCCGAGGCCGCACCCGGCGGTGTGGAACAGCGGGAACGGGTTCACGTAGGCCTCACCCGGCGCGAAGTCGAAGCGGCCGAGCGTCATGCGGGCGTTGTTCGTGAGGCCGCGATGATGCAGGAGCGCGCCCTTCGGAAAGCCCGTCGTGCCCGAGGTGTACTGGATCTGGACGGGGTCTCCCGCGGCGACCTCCGGGAATGTCTGCGTGGGCGAGCCGGACGCCAGAAATGACGTCGAAGTCGGTGAAGGAGACGGCCTCGCGCAACACGGGAAGCTCGGCGCGAACGGTCTCGAGCGACTGCGCCATCGGATTGCCGCGGAACTCCGGCAGCAGGAAGATGCCCGCCGCGGCCGACTGCTCGAGCACGTAGGAGAGCTCGGAGGGTTTGTACGAGGGGTTGACCGTCACCAGGATCAGGCCGGCCAGCGCCGCCCCGAACTCCACGACCTCCCACTCCGGGATGTTGGGTGCCCACACCGCGACCCGCTCGCCGGGCTCGAAACGCCCGAGCAGCGCGCGGGCGCAACGCTCCGCATCATCGAGCAGCTCGCTGTAGGTCCAGCGCCGGCGCTCGGTCCGGATCGGGGTGCCCGCCGATCAGCGCGGGCTGGTCGGGCACCGCCTGCGCGGCGTCGCGCAGGATCCCCCCGACCGTGGTGTCCAGGACCGTGTCGGTCTGGTCCGCCGGGTAGTACGACTCGCTCAACGCCGGGGTCGTGACGGCCATCCTGCTCCTCCCTCCTGGTCCTTCGCACCCTATCTCCGCGCCCGATCGCGCGCAAGCGGAGCTCCTCAGCGCGCGGCCAGCACGTCCACGCTGATCGACTGGATCGTGAAGTGGCCGCCGCCGGCGCCGCCGTTGGCTCCACAGTCGTCGGCCACCTGGGCCGTGAGCGTGTGGCTGGTTGCCGCGACGGGCTCGAACAACGACAGGGTCGACCAGCTTTCGGAGGGGAAGGCTGAATTCGGCGTGACGGGCCCAGTTGATCTGAACGGTCTCCGTCGTCGCGGTGGGAGTGCTCGCGACCAGGGTGTCCGCCACAGGGCTGTTGTCGATCACGATCTGCACATCTGCTCCGGCGATGCCCGCGCCGTTGCGGCAGCCGGCTTCGGGGGCCGTTTCAAGCTTGACCTGCCCGACGAGTTGATCGAGCTCTTCGGCGCCCTGGGTCCAGGTGGCGGCGGTGAGCGCATCGCTCGTCCACGACGGCGCGGACGGAGTCGTCGAGGCCGTCGCGACGGCGGCGGTGCTGCGAATCCGCGCGAGCACGCTGGTCCCCGCGGCGCCCGTGGGACCGGCTGGCCCGGTGGCGCCGGTCGCGCCGGTGGCTCCGGTCACCCCGGTTGCTCCTTCGGGCCCCGTCACGCCGTTTTCGCTGGATCCGCCGGTTCCGGCCGGTCCGGTGGCCCCGGTCACCCCCTGTGCTCCGGTCGCTCCGCTCACGCCCGCTGCCCCGTCCGCCCCGGTCGCGCCCTGGGGTCCCGTGAGCCCGGTCGTTCCCGTGGGTCCGGTTGCTCCTGCCCACCTCAGCTTCACTTCGCCTCGCTTGCACTTCGTACCCGCGGTGACGATGTGGACCGAGCCCCCCAGCTGCTTCGCGCAGGCGAAGATGATCCCCGCATTGGCCTTAGGAGCCGCGGCGAGCGCGCAGAGCAGCAGTGCTGCGAGTGCGGCAAGCGCCGCGGGAGCACGGCGGCTGGTGAGAGTGGGCATAGGTCGGATTCCTTTCCGGGATCAGCAGGGCACCGAAGCGGACGCCCGCGGGACGCGGATCGCTGCTCGATGCACCCATTGAGTCTCCCCGCTCCGACCGGCACGAGGAATGCGCCACCTGTCCCATCTTGCGTTCAGCGCGTTGAACGCTGTTGGGCGGAATCTCGAACCGTCGCCGCCGACACGCGCCTCTACACTGCCATCCGGATCCGCACACCACGAGAGGGAGCTTTCGATGACCACGAAGACCGACTTCACAGACGAGGAGTGGGAGCTGGTCCTGGAGGGACCGACGAGCGCCGGCATGATCGTCATCACGGCGCAGCGAGGCGGGACGTTCCGCGAGACCGTCTCGATGGCGAAGGCATACGCGGAGGCGCGCCAGCAGCATGGCCAGAGCGAGTTGCTTGACGGGATCGTCGCCGCCAAGCCCGAGATCGACCGCACGCGCTCCAGCTCGCCCGAGGAGCTGAAAGAGCGGGCCCTCGGGCAAATACGCGACGCGGTCGCGCTGCTCGACGGCAAGGCGACGCCGCAGGAGCTCGACGAGTACAAGCGCTTCGTCGTCACCCTCGCGGAGAAGGTCGCCCGCGCGCACCGGGAGAGCGGTCGCGGCGAGGATCCGATCAGCGACGCCGAGCAGACGGCGATCGACGCGATCACGCAGGCCCTCGGGTAGCGTCAGCCCGCACGCCGCCGCACGCCGCCGGCCCGCCGCGGCATCTCAGCTGTTGCGATGCTTGCGTGCGGGTTTGATCGCCCGCAACGTCACGATTGTTCGAGCCGTGTGCGTGGCACCCGCGGAATCATGAGCAGCGACGGTCGCTCGCGCTCGAAGCACGTGTGCGCGGGCGAGCAGCAGGCGGGCCTTCTTCGACATGTGCAGCGTCACCGCCTTGACCCGCCCACCGGCGACCGCGAATGATCCTCTTGCGAGTGTGACGACGGCAGCCCTTCGGTTCGTGGACCGACGAGGTGCCGTGGCACCGGTGGCTTCGAGCGTCCGCAGCACGACCGTCCCCGTGCAGCTGGCCACGCCGGTCGGACAGCTCACCCTGACGATTGCGAGGCCTGAGCGATTCACCCCCACCGACGTACTCGCCAGCTTGGCATCGGGCACGGCCGGCGCCTTGCGCTGCTGAGAGGACAGCACCCCCTGACCGGACGATGCCCCCGCGCCGCCCGAGCCGGTCTGAGGGGGCTGGGTGACGGACGAGCCTCCGCCTGTGACGGCCGTGGGCGGCCTCGCGAACGCCCACGCCGCTTCCGCTCCCGGACCTCCGATCAGCGCAGCGCTGCCGTCGGAGGAGAGCGCCGCGGAGGAGCCGAACGTGGGATGGGCGGACTCCGCGCCTTCGACCGGCAGGCCTTCAGGCGGTCCAGGTCGAGCCTGAACGGGTGAACACCACTGCACCGCCGGCGTGTTCATTGAGATTGCTGCCCCCGAGCAGCGCGGTGTTGCCGTCGGCGGAGAGGGCCGCGCTTTCGCCGGCGGCCTGCCCACCGAGCATCGCCTGTTCGGTCCACGTCGAGCCCGAGCGCGTGTAGAGGAATCCTCCTCCCACGCCGAATTCGGGCCCGGGGCCGGCCACCAAGGCGGTATTGCCGTCGGCGGAGAGCGCCACGCTCTCGCCGAAGTCGCGGCCGGCGTCGGGGGTGGGACAGGTCCCGTTGTAGCTGCGCAGGGCAGCCTGCTGGGTCCAGGTCGAGCCCGAGCGCGTGAGCACCCATCCTCCGCCCTGGCAGTAGGGGACGCCGATCAGGGCGCTGTTGCCGTCGGAGGAGAGCGCCACGCTCGTCCCGAACCGGCCCTTGCCGACGCCTTCCTTGTCGGTGAGCTTTGCGCCCTGCTGGGTGAATGTGGCGCCCGAGCGGGTGAACGCCCACCCGGCGCCGACTTCGCCGTTGTCCTCAGGGCCGCCGATCAGCGCGGTGCTGCCATCCGGCGGACAGCGCCACGCTTTCGCCGAACGAGCCTTTGCCCACCTGTTCTTTGCCGGTGAGCTTTCCGCCCTGCTGGGTGAAGGTCGAGCCCGAGCGCGTGAACAGGAACGCCGCTCCGATGCCGCCGCCGTCGGCGGGAGCCCCGACCAGCGCGGTGCTGCCATCGGCGGAGAGCGCCACGCTCGTGCCGAACGAGCCTCTGCCCGTCTCGTTCTTGGCGGTGAGCTTCGCGCCCTGCTGGGTCCAGGCCGAGCCCGAGCGCGTGAACAGGAACGCCGCTCCGATGCCGCCGCTGTCGGCGGGAGCCCCGATCAGCGCGGTGCTGCCATCGGCCGAGAGCGCCACGCTTTCTCCGAAGCGACCTTCGCCGGCCTCGTCGCGCCCTTTGAGCTTCGCTCCCTGCTGGATGAACGGGTCGGTCGGCGGGACGAGGCTTGCCGATATGAGCGCTACCGGGTGCCCCTGCTGCAGCTGTGGCGCGGCCGGCGCAGGGGTCCATGACGCGTGCGCAGGCGCGAGCGTTGCGAGGCCGACCGTGGCCGAGGCAGCCAGTGTTGCCGCGCAGAGCTTGGCCGGGAGGCCGCTCCCGCCCAGACGCCCTGTGCCCGCGTACCGCTCAGACCAACGCGCCTGGTACCTCCTCTTTCAGCTCACCGCGAATCTGCTCGCGCAGCTCCGGTGTGTCCTCGTGCTTGTGCGCCGTAACGGCGTGCATCGCGGCCGCCTCGACGAGATGCTGCTCGCTACCCGACATCGCAAGATCACAGTTGTTCTCGCTCGGCATCTCACGGCAGTCGATGTATTTGCGCGACATGGATGGGGCTCCTTTCGATGTTCTTTTGCAGAGGGTGGCTATCGCCTGGCTTCGAGGATCAGGTTGAAAGGCGTCTCGGTTGCCCGTCGAACGTGGGTGAAGCCTCCCGCGCTCAGCACCTCACTCAGACGGGCCTCGCCGGCCTGCGCGCCGAGCGCCAGGCCGACCTCCTGGGAAAGCGAAGCCGGCGTGCAGATCGTCGTCGAGGCCGCGTAGAACACGCGCCCGACCGGATTGAGGTTGTCCTCGACCTTGTCGTTGGCGAACGGCTCGACGATCATCCAGGTGCCATCGGCGTCGAGCGTCTCGAGGACGTGCGCCGAGGCGCCGACGGGGTCGCCCATGTCGTGCAGGCAGTCGAACACGCAGACCAGGTCATAGCCCTGGCCCGGATAGTCCTTGGCCGAGGCGACCGCGAAGCTGACCCGGTCTGAGACGCCCGCCTCCGCGGCCGCTTCGCGTGCCCGCACGATCGACGCCTCGTGATAGTCGAACCCGAAGAACTCGGAGTTGGGGAAGGCCTCGGCCATGATCACCGTCGAAGCACCGTGTCCGCAGCCGATGTCGGCGACCCTTGCGCCGCGCTCGAGCTTCTCCTGCACACCCTCGAGCGCCGGGATCCACTCGCCCACCAGGTGGCCGCGATAGCCGGGGCGAAAGAAGCGCTCGGTGCCGCGGAAGAGCCGGTGGTCGTGTTCGTGCCAGCCCATGCCCTCGCCGCTGCGAAAAGCCTCGAGGATCTGCTCCTCATCTGCGTACAGGGAGGCGATCGAGTCGTAGACGCCGAGGATGTAGAACGGGCTCTCCTCGTCTGCCAGGGCGAGCGCCTGCTCGTCGGGCAGGGTGTAGCGGTCGCTGTCGGGGTCGTAGGTGACGTAGCCTCCAGCGGCCTGATTCCTCAGCCACTCCCGAACGTAGCGCTCGGCTGCGCCGGAGCGCTCTGCCACCTCCTCGGAACTCAGCGGTCCCGCTCCCGCCATCGCCTTGTACAGGCCAAGCTTCTCACCGATCATGAACAGCGGCGCGCTGATGACCGCGCCCATGTCCGTGACTGCTTGCCCCATGAAGGCTTCCAGCTTGCCCTGGTCGATCTCGGTCGCGCTCATTCTCGCCTCCAGGCAGCATATGGAGCGCCGTTTGTGCTCATCGCGACGCCGCGGACCGCGACCGACGCATGCTAGGCGGGTAACCTACCAAAAAGATGAGCAGAGTCGCCCTGGTCACCGGAGCGAACCAGGGGCTCGGTTTCGCCCTGGCAGAGGGGTTGGCACAGCAGCTCCAGCCGGAGGATGTCGTCTATCTCACCGGGCGCAACCCCGAGCGCGTGGCCGCCGCGCGCGGGCGTCTCGGTGGCGCGAAGGCAGAGGTGCGGACCCGCGTCGTGGATGTCCGTGACGGTGCGGCGGTCGATGCGCTCGCCGGCGAGCTCGAGGCCGCCCATGGGGGTGTGGACATCGTCTTCTCAAACCACTACGAACGCGTGATGCCATCCGATGCGCCGGCCGATGTGGTCGCGGCCTACGTCGACACCAACAACCTCGGGACGACCCGCGTGCTGCGGGCGCTTGCGCCGATACTGCGCAGCGGCGGGCGGCTGCTCGTCGTGTCCAGCACGTTGGGCCTGCTGCGCGAGCTGCCTCCGCAGCTGCACGCGCGCTTCGACACCGACACCATGACCCTCGACGACGTGGACGCCACGATGCTCGACTGGCGGGACGCGGTCATCGACGGTCGAGCAGCCGGGGAGGGCTGGCCGGAGTTCATCAACATCCCGTCGAAGGTCGGCCAGGTGGCGGCGGTCCGTGTGCTGGCCCGCGAACGTCGCGCCGCCGACAGCGAGGATGGGACGTTCATCGCCGCGGTATGTCCGGGAATGATCGACACCGGAGCATCGCGGCCGTGGTTCGACATGAAGGACGCCCAGACACCGGACCAGGCTGCGGTGGCACTACTGCGTCTGGCGCTGAACCCGCCAGATCCGCGACTGTACGGCGAGCTGATCCGGTTTGGCAAGGCCCTCCCCTGGCCGTGAGCGCGAACGCGACGGTGCAGATGGCACCGTCAGTTGCAGACGCGGCAGCGTCCCTCCGCACAGGAGCACGCGGGCGGGACGGGACCGACGCGGCGCGGTCCCCAGCGGCGCACCCAGTCAAGCGCCCCCGGCTCTCTGCGATCGCTCACGCCTCCCGGCCAGCAGTTATGGAGAATCGCGCACACGAGCCGCTCGCTGTCAGACGCCGAGCGCTTCGCGATCGACTCGATGTGTGCGGCTATTCGCCCGTCGCGGGAGTGGTCTGCCATCGATCACACAGATACACCCCGCAGCGGCGGACTCCATAACGGGGCCCAGGTGCCTCGCCTCCCCGAGCAGGCACCTGGGAGACCCGGTAGGGGCGTTACGTGTCCTGCGCAACCCGCGCGATGCTCTCCTGATAGAGCGCCATCTGCCGTGCGACCTCGTCGTTTGCTACGCCGTCGATGTGACGTAGACGCTCGACGACGAGACCGGCATTGATGGTGTTGCGCTCGAACTCCTCGTCCTCGCGGACCGCCGCGAGCTGCTCGGCTGAGCCGTGCAGCTCGATATAGCCGTTGAGGTCGCTGTTGGGCCCGAGCAGCACCACGTCGAACTTCTCGATACGGCCCTCTTGCTGCATCCGACCGTAGATGCCGACGGCCTCGTTGAACACCTCGAGACCGCGCTCCTCGCGTCCAGGAACAGGGGTACTCCAGCCGATGAACAGCACCCTGTCGGCCATCGCCGACTCCCTTCCCTTTCGGCCCGGCCCGTCACCGGGCCTGTCGCGCCAACCCTATCAATCCACGAATCAGCGAGGGCGTCGCGGAAGGGAGCGCTGCCACGGCCGACGAGGAACGTCACCGGCACGCCGCCTGCGCCTGCGCCGGCGCTCTTCGTCCCGCGCCAGCTCCCGCTCCTCGCTGAGACCGACCTCCAGGAAGGCGAGCAGCAGGGCTCCCGCGAGTCCGCCCGAGATCAGGACGATGGTGAGGACTTCGCCCACCACTCCCCCGACCAGCACCGCGCACGCGCCGCCTGCGAGGACGAGGGCGCCGGCCGAGCCAAACGCGAGGATGCGCGACCGAGCGGACACGGCTGAACGGTACACGCAGAGCCGAGGATCGTCCGCTGGGCTCTGCTCGTGCCGGCATCCGACGACTCGGTTCGGAGCGTGCATGAGCGACACACATCTCGCCGGAAAGACGCCTCACGAACCGCCGGCGCCGAGCGTTGTACTTGTGTAGCGCGACCCCGGCACGCACAGCTCATGGCCTTCCAACTCCACACCTTCCTGTTCGCTGACCTCGTCGGCTTTGCCGAGTTCACGGCGAGACACGGAGACGACCGCGGCGCGGACGTCGCGGTCTCCTTCTACGAGCACGTCTGCGAACTCGCGGCCGAGCTCGGCTGTCACGTCATCAAGGGAATCGGCGACGCGGTGATGGTTCGCAGCGAGAATGGAGACGCCGCGGTCGAGTTGGCGAGGAGCATCCTCGGGCTCGCCGAGCGGGAGGGCCTTCCGCCGGCCCGCGTGGGACTCGACACCGGCCCGGCCGTCGAGCGCAACGGCGACTGGTTCGGATCGACGGTCAACATCGCATCAAGGGTCACCTCGGCAGCGAACGCCGGCGAGCTGCTGATGACCGAGCGCACCCGCGAAGCCGTTGCTCCAATCAGCTGCAGGGCGTTCTCCGAACGGGGCCGGCGCACCTTGAAGGGGCTGTCCGAGCACGCGCTGTTCGGCGAGGCCGCGTGAATAGACTCGCAAGCTCGATGGACTGGGGCCTTGGCAACTACGAGCGAATAGCCGCACAGCTGCTCGGAGCCGCGAACGTCGCGCTCGATGAGGCTGCCCCCCGGTCGGGCGAGCATGTCGTCGACGTGGGCTGCGGTACCGGTAACGCAGCGCTGCTCGCGTCCGAACGCGGCGCCCGCGTGACAGGCATCGATCCGTCCCAGCGACTGCTGGATGTCGCCGCCGCTCAAGCCGCCTACCGTGGACTAGAGGCAACGTTCACGCGGGGGGAGGCTGACGCGCTGCCGCTTGCCGACGCGGCTGCGGACGTGATGCTGTCGGTGTTCGGCGTGATCTTCGCCCCCGACGCGAGCGCCGCGGCTTCAGAGATGGCACGCGTGACCGCCCCCGGTGGGCGGATCGTGCTATGCGCCTGGATACCCGGCGGTGCGCTGTTTGACGTGATGCGCCTGCGCCGTGAGGCCGTGACCGCCGCCGCGGGCGCAACCCGCGACCCGCCACCGGTGGCGTGGCACGATGGCGACGTGCTGAGAGGCATGTTCGGCCCCTTCGGCTTCTCGATCGACCTGTACGAGGAGCGACTCGCATTCACCGCGGACTCGCCCAAGGAGTTCGTCGAGTCGGAGTTCCGTGATCATCCTCTCTGGGTGGCCGGCCGTGCTGCGCTTGAGCCACGCGGGGAGATGGAGGCGCTGCGCGATCAGGCACTCCACATCTTCGAGGCCGCCAACGAGGAGCCAGACGGCTTTCGGGTCACGAGCCGGTATGTCGTGACGGCGCTTCACCGAAAGTAGGCTTGACCTCGGCTGCCTGGCCGGTTTGGCATCAGCCGAACAGCGCGTCCACCGAGACCTCGATCCGAGGCCGTGAAGGCACCTCTTCTGCGCGACCGGCGGACGCCGTCGATGTGCGAGTGACGGCGAACAGATCCTGCACCGCATCGGACAGGAAGCGCGACGCCTGGCCGTAGCCGTGCGCATCATCCCGGCCCCGCGCGCGGTGGTAGTAGCGAAACGGGACATAGACGTGCAACCGCCGACGTGCTCGCGTCAGCGCGACGTAGAACAGGCGCCGCTCCTCGGCGACCCCCTCCTCGTTCGCCGTGCTCATATCGGCCGGGAAGTTGCCGTCGTACGCGCCGATCAGATGGACCGCTTCCCATTCCAGGCCCTTGGCCGAGTGGACGGTGCTGAGTACGAGGTAGTCCTCGTCGAGGTGCGGCGGGCCTGCCAGGTCGGCGCTTGAGATCGGCGGATCAAGCACGAGCTCGGAGACGAAGTGACGGACGTCCTCGGCGCCGCTGGAGGCGGCGACCAGCTGATCGAGGTCCGAGACGCGCACAGCGCCATCGGGGTAGCGAAGGCGGATCAGCGGGGTGAGCGCGGCGCAGCAGCGCTCGACATGAGCACCGGCGGTCCCGGTCAAGCCCGCGCCCGCGAGCGCATCGATCATCGCGCCGGCATGCTCACGCGAGCTGTCGGGAACGTGCGCGGCCGCCTGCGGCCAGCGGTTCAGCTCCGGCGGACCGCCGCCCGGCGCGCGGAGCGCGTCGAGGACCCGGCGAGCGCGAATCGGACCGACTCCCTCCAGCAGCTGGAGCAGGCGGAACCAGCTCACCTCATCCGCCGGGTTGTCGGTCAGTCGCAGCATGGCGATGAGATCCTTGACGTGGGCCGCGTCGAGGAACCGCAGGCCCCCGTACTTGACGAACGGGATGCCGCGGCGCGTCAGTTCGAGCTCCAACAGATCGGAGTCGTGACCGGTACGGAACAAGACGGCCTGCGTGCGCAGCTCCATTCCCTCCTCGCGCGCGGCGATCACCCGGTCACACACCTCGCCCGCCTGCTCGCTTTCGTCGCGGGGGAAGATGAGCTCGGGCGGCTGACCGCCCTCGCGTTCGGTCCACAGCTCCTTGGCAAACCCCAATCGATCCTGTTCGGAGACGGCGTTGGCAACCGAGAGGATCGGCGAGGTCGAGCGATAGTTGCGCTCGAGCTTCACCGTGCGGGTGCCCGGGAACTGCTCGGGAAAGTCAAGGATGTGGCGGGCGCTCGCCGCGCGAAACCCGTAGATCGCCTGAAAATCATCGCCCACGACCGCTATGTCGGTGCTTCCTCCGCACAGGTTTCGCACGATGTCGACCTGTAGACCGTTGACGTCCTGGTACTCGTCCACCAGCACATGGTCGAAGGAGTCGGCCATCCGCGGTCCGATCACATCATCGGCCGCGAGCGCGCGCCAGTAGAGGAGCAGGTCATCGAGATCGAGCAGGGCCAGCTCGCGCTTGCGCGCCCCGTACGCGCGGAACGTCTCCGCAAGCGCCTCGCGGTGCTCGGCGCACCACGGAAACGACTCGGCCAGGACCTCCGCCAGCGGCGTCTGGGCGTTGATGGTGCGCGAGTACATGTCGAGCATCGTCTGGGCGCGCGGAAAACGACGAGCGCTCGCGGCGTGACCCTGCTCCTGGCGCACCAGGTCGAGAAGATCGGCGGCATCCTGAGCGTCGAGCACCCCGAAGCCGGGATCGAGACCGAGTGAGGAGGCGTGAAGGCGAACCATGCGGTGGGCGACCGAGTGAAACGTGCCGCCCACGACGCGGCCGGCGTCGGGCGCGACCCGCTCGGCGAGGGCACGCGTGCGCTCCACCATCTCCCGCGCCGCACGTCTGGTGAACGTGAGCAGGAGGATCCGTTGGGCGGGCACCCCCTCGCTCAGCAGCCATGCCACGCGAGCGCACAAGGTCGTGGTCTTACCAGTGCCGGCCCCGGCGAGGATCAGCAGCGGCCCACCCGCATGCGTGGCGGCAGCACACTGCTCGGCGTTGAGCCCGTCCAGCCAGGGGCATGTGTTGCGATCATCGAACATCTGTTCGCCCACGCTAGGGCACCCCGCGGATGGAGTGCAGGCTGCCGTGCGGCCACGCGCCCGAGCGCTCCTGGCGGGCGTTATGACACCAACTGAATGACGGCCCGCGTCAGCCGCCGAGCGCGAGGAGCGGCGAGCGGGTGCTCCACGGTGCGGCAGCCTCGAGCTGAGAGGCGAGCGCGAGCAGGTCGCCCTCACCGGCGGGGCGCCCGGTGAGCATCACGCCCACCGGCAGACCGTCATCCCCGTGAGCGATCGGCAGGTTGACAGCCGGCAGGCCGGTGAGGTTCGCCAGCGGGGTGAAGCCGATGAAGCGCCCTGCCTTGGCGAACTCCTCCATGGGGTCGTCCGAGCAGCTGTCGATCTCCCCGATCTCCACCGGGCGCCCCGCTAGCGTCGGCGTCAGCACTGCGTCCCAGGGCAGCTGCGAGGCGACGAGCGCGCGCGCGAAGCCTTGCGCCTGGCCGGTCGCAGCAGCCAGCTCAAGTGCCGTCTGGCGGTTGGCCTGCTCCCACAGCAAGAGCGTGAGCGGCTCGACGGTCTCGGGGGTGACGGCGTTGCCGCACAGCCCGCCCACGAGCGCGGCACTCGTACCCACGAGCGACGACCACAGCGTCAGGAACATGTCAAACAGGTCGGGGATCTCGATCGGCGGGTCGATCTCCTCAACCTCGTGACCACACCCGCGCAGCAGCTCGGCGGTCTGCGCCACGGCGGCGAGATGGACGGGGTCGACCTCGGCCTCCAGCGGCGGGGTGACGATGACCGCGATCCGCTTGCGCCCGGGCTCGCGTGCGGCCTGGGCGGCAAACGGCTCGCGTGGCGGCGGCGCCCAGCTCGAGTCTCCCGGCTCGTAGCCCGCGAGAACATCGAGCACCGCGGCCGTGTCGGCGACCGTGCGTGTGAGGACGCCGTTGACGGCCAGGAAGGACTCGCCCACCTCGGGACCCATGGAGATACGTCCGCGCGCAGGCTTCAGGCCGACCAGCCCGTTGCATGCAGCCGGCACCCTGATCGAGCCGCCGCCGTCGCTGGCGTGGGCGATCGGCACCATGCCGGCAGCAACGGCTGCGCCCGAGCCGCCCGAAGAGCCACCGGGGGTCCGCCCGAGGTCCCACGGGTTGCGCGTCGGACCGAAACGCCGTGGCTCGGTCACCGGCAGCGCACCGAACTCCGGTGAGGAGGTCGCACCGACGATGACGAAGCCGGCGTCGCGCATGCGCCGTGTGAGGAAGCCGTCGTACTCAGGAACCCAGGACTCGCCGGTGATGGACGACCCGCAGGTCAGCCGCTGGCCGGACACCGCCACGAAAAGGTCCTTCATCGCGAGCGGAACGCCGGCGAAGGGGCGCTCGTCGCCGGCGCCCACGGACGCCGCGCTCGCGAGGGCGGCGTCGGCCGAGACGGTGGTGAACGCGTGGATGTCGCCGTCGCGCTCCTCGATCGCGCCCAGCGAAAGCTCGGTGAGCTCGGTCGCGGTCACCTCGCCGGCGCGAACCAGCGCGGCCAGCTCGATGGCGGATCGCAGGAGGAGCTCGGCGTCGGGCATGACGGCGCGATCCTATCCGACGGGGGCACGCGGGATCGATACATCCCTGTGAGCGTTATCGTGCGGCACGCGATGCGTGTCTTTCACCGGGAGAGGGCTGGACGGCCACTGCGGATCCTGTGGACGCTCGAGGAGGTGGGCGAGCCGTACGAGCTGACCGTGATGAGCGGTGAGGAGGGGCGGGGCGAGGACCACCGCCACCGCCATCCGCTCGGCCGCGTTCCGGTGCTGGAAGACGACGAGGGGTTTCTGTTCGAGTCCACGGCGCTGTGCCTGCACCTCGGCGACCTGCACCCCGAGGCGGGCCTGTTGCCGGCGGTGGGCACACACGACAGGGCGCTCGTCTACCAGTGGTCCTGCTTCGCCCCGGCCGAGCTCGAGCCTCCACTGTTCGAGACCTGGAGCCAGGCCGAGCGCGATCCCGAGCGCGCCGCCCTCGCACGCCAGCGCTTCGACGCCGCCGCGGGCGCTGTGGAGAGGGCGCTCGACGGCGAGGAGTACCTGGTCGGCGGGCGCTTTTCCATCGCCGACGTGCTCGTCGGCACAACGCTGCTGTTCACGACCCGCGCCGGCTTTTCCGAGGAGCTGGCGCCGAGCCTGAAAAGCTACATGGGGCGGCTCACGGAGCGCCCTGCATTCGGACGCGCCGTCAAGCGCACATTCGGCTGAGCTAGGCTTCCTGGCGGATAACGCGACCGGGAGGAGCGGAGCGAGCGGCGATGAGACAGGTTCCCCCACTCGATGCCGTCTGGCTCGTGCTCGAGTCGCGCGACACGCCCATGCATGTCGGTGGGCTGTTCGAGTTCACACTCCCGGCCGATGCGCCGGCCGACTACCTCAAGCACGAGTTCGAGCGGATGCGCGAGGCGCGGGCGATCCCACCGCCCTGGAACCTGAAACTCGTCGAGGGGCCGCTCGTCGGCCCGCGCGTGCCGCTCATGCGCGAGATCCATGATGTGGACCTCGACTACCACGTGCGGCACTCCGCGCTACCGCATCCCGGTGGCCAGCGCGAGCTGGGCATCCTCGTCTCCCGCCTGCACAGCAACGAGCTCGATCTGCACCGCCCACTCTGGGAGGTGCATCTGATCGAGGGCCTTGAAGGCAATCGCTTCGCCATGTACACGAAGATGCACCACTCGCTGATAGACGGGGTCAGCGGCATGCGGCTGATCATGCGGGCCTTCTCGACAGATCCCGGCAAGCGCGGCATGCCCCCCTTCTGGACGGTCGGCGCAGGCCAGCGCCCGCACCGCAGCGGCGAGGAGAACGGCCGCGCTCCCGGGCCACTCGGACGCCCGCTCAGAGCCGCGCGCGAGGGCGCCGCAACGTTGAGTGGGCTCTCTCGAGCGGCGCTCGATCTGGCGCTCGCGACGGTCGACGATCGCGCTCTGCAGGCCCCTTACCGTGCGCCCGGCTCGGTGCTCGGAGGCAGCCTCACCGGCCAACGGCGATTCGCCACCCAGCAGTACGAGCTGCAGCGGATCAAGGCACTCGCCAAGGCGGCGAAGTGCACGCTCAACGACATCGTCCTGTATCTCAGCGGCAGCGCCCTGCGCCATTACCTGGCCGAGCACGCGCGGATACCCGATCGTCCGCTCACCGCGGGAATTCCCGTCAACCTGCGCGAGAGCGACGACCAGTCGATGGGAACGGCGATCGGGATAATGGTCGCCGAGCTCGGCACCAACGTGGCCAATCCGGTCGAGCGCCTCGAGGCGATCATCCGCTCCACGACAGAGGCCAAGAGCCACCTGCGCAAGCTCCCGTCAGAGGCGCGAACGTCCTACACGCTGCTCATCAACGGCCCCTACATCGCCGGGTTGATGGCGGGACTCGCCGGCCATGCGCCGATCCCGTTCAACTTGGGCGTGTCGAACGTCCCGGGCCCAGCCAAGCCGCTCTACCTCAACGGCTCGCGCCTGGATGCCCTGTTCCCGCTGTCGTTGCTGTTGCACGGCAACGCGCTGAACATCACCTGCGTGAGCTACGCCGGCACGCTCAACTTCGGTTTCACCGGCGCCCGCGACACCCTGCCGCATCTGCAGCACCTCGCGCTCTGCATGGGCGAAGCGCTGCAGGAGATCGAGCGCATCCTGCTCGGCAAGCGCGCCCGGCGGGCTCGCAAGGCACGAAGCTCCTGATCGTTCGACGAGTCGCCGCCCTACCGCCCAGCGGCTGAGCTCGCGGCGGGTGATCGCTCGGCTCCGGTCGGATACCCTCATCGCGACCAGCTTCAGGCCAACGTCGCACCGAAAGGAAGCCAGATGAGCAACCGCACGTTCGTGATCGGGGTGGGGATGTCGAAGTTCGACAAGCCCGGAACCAAGGAGGGCGACTACCCGGAGTGGGTGCTCGAGGCGGGATCGCGCGCACTGGCCGACGCCGAGATCGCGTACGAGCTGGTGCAACAGGCCTTCGCCGGCTACTGCTACGGCGACTCGACCTACGGTCAGCGTGCGATCTACGGGCTCGGCCTGACCGGCATCCCGGTGGTCAACGTCAACAACAACTGCTCGACCGGCTCGAGCGCGTTGTTCCTCGCGCGCCAGGCGGTCAAGGGCGGCCTCGTCGACTGCGCGCTCGCGGTCGGCTTCGAGAAGATGGAGCGGGGCTCGCTGGGCATGAAGTACACCGACCGCACGCCCGCGATGGATAAGCACATGACGCGGATGTTCGAGCTGCGCTCCGCCGAGGAGTCTCCGTTCGCGCCGCAGATGTTCGGCAACGCCGGACGCGATCACATGGAGAAATACGGCTCGACGCCCGACCACTATGCCTGGATCGGCTGGAAGAACCACAAGCATTCGGTCAACAACCCATACGCGCAGTTCCAGGACGAGTACTCGATCGAGGACATCAAGGCGGCGAAGATGATCCACGAGCCGCTCACGAAGCTGCAGTGCTCGCCCACCTCCGACGGCGCAGCCGCAGCGATCGTCGCAAGCGAGCGGTTCGTCGACGAGCACGACCTCTGGGCTCACGCGATCGAGATTGCCGGCCAGGCGATGGTCACGGACCTCGCCTCCACGTTCGACGAGACCGCCGACTGCATCAAGATCGTCGGCTACGACATGAGCAGGAAGGCTGCGCTCGAGGCATACGAGGAGGCACAGGTAGGACCCGACGACATCCAGGTGATCGAGCTGCACGACTGCTTCAGTGCGAACGAGCTGATCACCTACGAGGCGCTCGGCCTGGCCGAGGAGGGCCACGGGCATGAGCTGGTCGACGCAGACGACACCACCTACGGCGGGCGCTGGGTCGTCAATCCGTCGGGCGGGCTGATCTCAAAGGGCCACCCGCTTGGGGCCACGGGCCTCGCGCAGTGCAGCGAACTCTGCTGGCAGCTGCGCGGCGAGGCCGACGCGCGTCAGGTGGACGGCGCCAAGGTCGCCCTCCAGCACAACATCGGCCTCGGCGGCGCTGCCGTCGTCACGGTCTACAAGCCGGCAGAGGGCTGATGAGGAGCCTCAAGCCGACCCGCGGACGGCGGAGGCATTGAGGCGCACGTAGCGAGGACCTCTGCGGCCCACGCCTGCTGGGGCTCGCTCGTTCGGTCGTACGCGCGCGCGTCCCAGGGGGTGCCCATCGCGGCGTCAGGCTACCGCCCCGGGTCCCGTGCCCCCCGGCACGGCCGGGTGCGTGCTTGAGACATGCTCAAAACGGGCATTGACGGGTCGGGTGCGTACACGACGAGTTACCGGCAACACTGCAGATGGCTGCTCGAACATCGTGGCTCTGGTTGCCGACCGCCGGTAGTCTCTTGATGGGGTGACGGCATGGAGACACTGAGAACGCCGCCACACATACCGCCCGCGGATGAGGGGTTCTCCGAACGCATCTTGAACGGCGAAGATCACACCGAGAACGCGTTCCACCATGAGACGCTCTTCTACGGCGGAGAGCACGGATTCCTGGAGGGCACGGTGCCCTTCATCAACGACGCCCTGGCAGCTGAGGAACCCGTGCTCGTCGCCGTGGCAGACGACAAGATCGACGCGCTCAAGCAGGCGCTCGGCCGAGACGAGGCGCGGGTGAGCTTCACAGACATGCGGCTGCTCGGCCACAACCCGGCGCGCATCATCCCGGCCTGGCGTCAGTTCCTCAAGGACAATGCGTCTGAGGACCGCCCCGTGCGAGGCATCGGCGAACCGATCTGGCCCGGACGCAGCGCGGCCGAGCTAGTCGAGTGCCAAGTGCACGAGTTGCTTCTCAACCTGGCCTTCGATGAGGGGCCGGCCTGGCGCCTGCTCTGCCCCTACGACCTCGACGGCTTGGACGAGCGGGTGATCGAGTCTGCGCGGCGCAGCCACCCCTTCATCGCCGGGAAGGGCGACCGCCGAAAAAGCGCGTCCTATCTCCATGGCGCCGCTGACCCGTTCGGCGGCGCGCTCCCGCCGCCCCGGGACGAGGCGCCGTTGATGGCGTTCTCCGGCGGGGAGCTGGGCGGCGTGCGCCTGCGCCTGTATGAGTGGGCATCGGGGCTCGATCTCGGTTCTGAGCGGACCGAACACCTGGTTCTGGCGGTTACCGAGCTCGCATCCAACAGCGTGCGCCATGGCGGCGGAGGGGGCAGGCTGCGAATGTGGCGCGAGGAGGGGGCGTTGCTCGTCGAGGTCCAAGATCGAGGGCGCATCGAGGAGCCGCTCGTGGGACGGGTGCGTCCGGGACCTGACCAGCCCACGGGTCGTGGGCTGTGGCTCGTTAACCAGCTCTGCGATCTCGTGCAGATCCGCTCGGCACCCACGGGCAGTGTGGTGCGCGTGCACATGTATTCGCACTGATCAGCGGCCAGGCTGCCACGTGCTGTAGAGTGGGTGGTGGTTCGCGGTCCACAGGCGCGGCTGCCGCCCTGCCCGGCGGAGGTCCAGCCTTGGGGAGCACATCCCTCGAACGCTCGTGTCAGACGGTGTGTTTCGTAACCCCTGCATGGGGTACACACATCCGTAAGTCTGGCCGATGCAGGAGTCGGTCACGGAGGGCCACAAAGCCTCGCTACGCCAACCTTTAGGAGGATCACGGATGCGTCCCTTTTCTCGCGTGTCATTAGCGTCTGTCGTGCTGTTCCTGCTCTGCGCAAGCGGCGCATCAGCGACCGATCACCGCTACGGCGGGCACCACGGTCATCGAAATCACCACCATCGTGGAATCGAAGGTGGCACCGGCCCAACGGGATCCACGGGGCCGACCGGCCCAACTGGCGAAACTGGACCCACCGGCGAAACTGGACCCACCGGCGAAACCGGACCGACGGAAGTGACCGGCGAAACCGGACCGACGGGAGTCACCGGCGAAACGGGACCCACTGGCGAAACAGGCGGAACCGGACCCACCGAATCGACCGGCGAAACTGGATCCACCGGAACGACCGGCGAAACCGGACCTACGGGAGTGACCGGGGAAACCGGACCCACCGGCGAAACCGGACCCACCGGCGAAACCGGACCCACGGGATCGACCGGCGAAACCGGACCCACTGGCGAAACCGGACCCACCGGTGAAACCGGGCCACCGAATCGACCGGCGAAACGGACCCACGGGAGCCACCGGCGAAACCGGACCGACGGAGTGACCGGCGAAACGGGCCCACCGGCGAAACCGGGCCCACCGAATCGACTGGCGAAACTGGACCGACGGGTGAAACCGGGCCTACCGGGACGACCGGCGAAACCGGACCGACGGGTGAAACCGGGCCTACCGGGACGACCGGCGAAACCGGACCCACTGGCGAAACGGGCGAAACAGAAGCGCGCTGGACGCCGCCTCAGGACCTGACGTGGTACTGGCAGCTCCAGGGCTCCGTGAACAACAACGTACCCGTGGACGCATACGACATCGACGGCTTCGAAGCCTCGCAGTTGGAGGTCGACGCGCTTCACAACAAAGGCATCCACGTCATCTGTTACATCGACGTGGGCACCTACGAGCCGTTCCGGCCCGACGCCGAATCCTTCCCGGCCTCGGTCCAGGGCAGCAGCGTCGAAGGATTCACCGAAGAGAAGTGGCTGGACGTTCGCCAACTCTCGACGCTCGAGCCGATCATGGCCCAGCGCATTCAAATGTGCAAGGAAAAGGGTTTTGACGCGGTCGAGCCCGACAACATCGACGGCTGGGAAAACGACACGGGCTTTCCGCTGACCGCGGCAGACTCCAACACCTACGACGAGTGGGTGGCCGGCGAGGTTCATGCTCAGGGCATGGCGGTGTTTCAGAAGAACGACGGGGAACAGACAAACGTTCTGGACTCGTCCTTCGACGGCGCAGTCTCAGAGCAGTGCAACGAGTTCAACGAGTGCTCGAACTTCGAACCGTACCTGGCCAAAGGCGAGCCGGTTCTGAACGCGGAGTACAACGTGGCGACGAGCGCGTTCTGTCCCTCTGACCTGGCAACGGGGATCGAGGGTGCGCGCTTTGGCATCAACCTGGACGGCGCGGTCTTCGAACCCTGCTGGGCGAGCCCAGCTGAAGCGGAACCGCCGGCTTGATCCGCTGGGGCGCCCGCCACCTCGTGGGCGCCCCCTTCGATGTCGTCATCGACAGCGGGTGACCCTGCCGCTCAGGGTCGCTGGCCCGCCAGCTCGACGCACAGCTCGTCGCGCAGTACCGCGATCGGCAGCACCGGTTCCGCGGCCCTGCGCTCGACGGCGAGAAACGCACCGAGCAGTAGCACGCCCGCGGCGGCGACAAGCACCGTTGGCGCCGAGCCCGACGCCCACTTGGTGCCGCCGAGGCTCGCGGCCAGCACTATCGAGCTCAAGGCAGCGAAGCAGCCCGGCGCCCAGGTAGTCGATCGTCGGGCGCGTCCGCACGCTCGCGGCCGGCAGGGTCGCCGCGATCACGGCCAGCGCGACGAGGCCGATCGGCAGGTTGACGTAGAAGATCGACCGCCACGAAAGGTGCTCGACGATCACAGCGCCGAGCAGCGACCCGGCGACGCTCGCGACTCCGAACACCGCTCCGAACAGCCCCTGATAGCGACCGCGTTCGCGCGGGGACACGATGTCGCCCACCGTCGCCTGCACAGCACGATCAGACCGCCGGCGCCGAGTCCCTGCACCGCCCGAAACGCGATCAGCTCCGTCATCGACCGGGCCAGCCCGCACAGCGCCGACCCCACCAGGAACAGCACGACCGCGCTCTGCAGAACCCGCTTTCGCCCCAGTTGATCGCCGAGCTTGCCATACGCGTGACCGCCGTCTGCGCGAGCAGGTAGGCGCTCGTCACCCACGACAGCCGCTCGAGGCCGCCCAGGTCCCCAACGATCGTTGGCAGCGCCGTCGCGACGATCGTCGAGTCGAGCGCCGCCAGCAGCACACCAGCGTCAGACCGCTGAAGATGACTCCGACGCGGTTCTCCGTGGCGGAGCGAGAGACGGCTGGAGCGGTGGCGGCGTTCACCTCGAGTGCTGTGACGGGGTGCCGCATCCTACCGGCGGGGCGTAGCGGATCTGGTGCCGCCGGGTGCTATGGCTTGCGGTCACACGACGAAGTCTCCGGTTGACCAGATGAGGAGGAGCACTATGTCCGATGGGCAGCAGGATCGTAGGAGCGCACTGGTTTTCGGGGCGCGCAATCTTGGGGGTGCGATCATCGAGACGCTGATCGGTGAGGGCTGGGCGGTCGCGGGAGTGGCCCGCTCAGACGCCACGCTCGGGAAGATCACCGCGGCCGGTGCGCTCGCGCTACGCGCCGACGTGACGGACCAGTCCAGCGTCCGCGACGCGCTCGAGCGGGTCGCCGCCGACCGTGGGCACGTCGATCTCGTGGTCAACGCGGCCTCCGCGTACGGCGGCGTCCGCAGCGGCCCGTTCGGCGGCGGCCCGATTGCAGAGGCGAGCGCCGACGCATTCGACGGCTGGGCGGCAGCCCCCGCTCGCGCCGCGTTCGCCTTCCTATCGGGAGCCGGCGGCTTTCTACTGGCCCAGGCACGGGCCGCGACCGCGATTCAGGTGACGGGCGGTTCATCGCGGCGAGCGATGCCCGGCCGCGGGCTCTGGGCTGCGGGGGCCTTCGGCGTGCGCGCGATCACCCAGGCTGCGGCTCTCGAGCTGCGCGGGCAAGGGATACATGTCGCGCTGCTGATCGTCGATGCCGGGATCGAGCCGCTGGCCGGGGCGACGCGCACCGACGGCCGCGACGCGATGGCCGATCCCCGCCAGATCGCCGACGCCGTTCGGTTTCTTGCCGATCAGGGCGCCCGGGCGGCCACACATGAGCTCCAGGTCACCCCGCTGGCCGAGACCTGGGTGCCGTAGAACCGAGCGCGGATGCCTGTAGGAGTGTCCGCAACAGCCGAATCGCCAGGGGATTCCCGCTGTTTGCGGACAAAACCCACCGATCGCGAGGATGCCGTCCTCCACGCTTGCTAGCTTGCCGCCCTGAACGCCGAGTCCCTGACCAGGGTGTCAGGGAACGGGGGACCCAAGTTATAGGGGCGAATCCCGCGGAAGTCCGTGGGAAGCGCAGGCTCTTTCAGCGCTAGCCCGTCAGCTAACCCCGTAGGCCAACGAAAGAGGTTGTGCTTTATGTGGGTAGGAACGGCCGGCGACGCATTTTTGCTGCACTCTGACGATCCTCGCAATCCCGGCGATGGCTGCCCGGGGTCGCGTGAGCAACGGCGCCACAGGCTCGTTGTGGGCCTCGCCGTGACCGTGATCGCGATCCTGGCCTCTCCTGCGCTGGCCACGGCCCATCGCTTCACTGCGCGGGCCACAACGGCACGCCGCACCTGCACCGGCGCCGACCTGCGCCCCAGCCCAAGCGATCTCAGCCGCATTCGCACCGCCATCCTCTGCCTGGTCAACCGGGAACGGGTCGGTCGGGGCGAGCAGCCGCTGGCGTTCAACAAACGACTCGAGCATGCTGCGCAGTCCCACACCGAAAGCATGGCCTTCCGCAACTACTTCGAACACGATGGTCCGCGTGGCGAAACCCCGCTCAGCCGCATGCGCGCCACCGGCTACATCTCGAGCTCGAGGGGCTTCGAAGTCGGTGAGAACATCGGCTGGGGCACGCTGTGGAATGCCACGCCCAGTGCGATTGTCGCCGCCTGGATGGCCTCCCCCGGACACCGGGCCAACATCCTCGACGGGCGCTTCCGTGACACGGCCATCGGCGTCTCCACCCATCCCCCCTTCTCGCTCGCTCGCGGGCAGGCCGGGGCGATCTACACGCAGGACTTCGGCGGCCGATGAGACCGGATGCCCCCTGCGCCCGTCGGTTAGGATCGTCTGAATGCCGTCTCGCATCGTCATCCTAGGAGCAGGTTTCGGCGGCCTTGAGCTATCGACCATGTTGTCGGAAACGCTGGGCGACGCGGTCAATGTGAGCCTTATCGACAAGGGCGACTCGTTCGTGTTCGGGTTCTCGAAGCTCGACGTGATGTTTGGCCGCACCGCGCCGGACGCGGTTCGGTTGGCCTATCGCGAGATCGCCAAACCCGGCGTGCGCGTCCTGCGGGAGACGATCACGGCCATCGACCCCGAGGCCCGCCGCGTAACCACGGACGGGGGAATCCACGAGGCCGACGCTCTCGTCATTGCGCTGGGCGCCGACTACGACATGGACGCCACGCCTGGCCTTGCCGAGGGTGGAAACGAGTTCTACTCCGTGGCCGGCGCCGAGCGACTGGCCGGGATCATCCCGACGTTTTCGCAGGGCCACGCGGTCATCGGCGTGTGCGGCGCACCGTTCAAGTGCCCGCCGGCGCCGAGCGAGTGCGCGTTGCTGTTGGATGACCATCTGAAGGCACGCGGGGTGCGCGACGCCTGTCAGATCTCGTTCGTGATCCCGCTGGGCACGCCCGTGCCGCCGTCGCCGGAGACCTCCGCCGCCCTGATCAAGGAGTTCACCGAGCGCGACATCACGCTCATCGCCGGCCGGCGCGTCAGCTCGCTCGATCCGGGCCGCAGCGTCGCGATCCTCGACGACGGCACCGAGTTGCCATTCGACCTGTTCCTCGGCGTGCCCAAGCACCGTGCCCCCGAGGTGGTCATCGCCAGCGGCATGACCGAGGACGGCTACATACCCGTGAACTTCGCAACCCTCGAGACGAGCTTCCCGGGCGTGTACGCGGTGGGTGACGTCGCCACGGCGGGCGTGCCGAAGGCCGGTGTGTTCGCCGAGGGCGCCGCGCGCATCGTGGCGCAGACGCTCATCGCCACCATGCAGGGCGGTGAGCGGCCCGGCCCCCACCTCGGGCGTGGGACGTGCTACATCGAGTTCGGTGCGGGGCGGGTCGGCAGCGTGGACATCGACTTCCTGTCGGGTCCCACGCGAACCGGGAGTTTCAACGCGCCGTCCTCGGCCCTGGCTGTCGAGAAGGAGCGCTTCGGCTCCAGCCGCCGCGCCCGCTGGTTCGGTCTCTGACCGGGTCACGCTCGGCAATGCACATCGAAGATGCGATCCGCACTCGTCGCACCCATAAGGCGTTCGGCCCCGAGCCCGTCCGGCGCGAGACTCTGGAGGAGCTCTTCGAGCTCGCGCGCTGGGCACCCAACCATCACGGGACCAACCCGTGGCGCTTCCGCGTCGTCGGCCCCGACGCGTTGGCGCGCCTGAAGCAAGCGGCTGGAAGGGAGCAGGCGGCGAAGCTCGGCCGCGCGCCCACGCTGGTCGTGGTCAGTGCCGCGCTCACCGGCGAGGAGCTGCAGGATGAGGAGGATCTACACGCCACCGCGATCGCCGCCTACATCGTCCTGCTGGCAGCCCATGCCCGAGGGTTCGCCGGCTACTGGCGGACACCAGCCGTCCTGCGCACCCCCGCAGGGCGCGCCGCCGTGGGCCTCGCTCCCGCAGAACACGTGCTCGGGCTCATCCACCTCGGGCCGCCACGTCAAAAGAGCGCCCCGCCCGCGCGTGAGGATCCGCGCGCGTACGTCACCTACCTCGACTGACCCTAGCCGTCGTGGTTGACGCGCTCGACGAGCTCTTCGAGCACGCAGTCGGCCTCGGCGTTGGGCACCTGGCAGGTCCCGGCGGCCTCGTGTCCGCCCCCGCCGTAGGCGAGCATGAGCGTGCCGACGTCCGTTTCACTCGAGCGGTTGACGATCGACTTGCCCATCGCGAACACGGTGTTCTGCTGGCGAAGGCCCCAGAGCACGTGCACCGACATGTTGCACTCGGGATAAAGCGCGTAGATCATGAAACGGTTGGTCGGGTGGATCACCTCGTCCTCACGCAGGTCGAGCACCACGAGGTTCCCGTGGACGGTCGAGCGTGCCAGCAGCTGCGCCTGCGCCGCGTCGGCGTGCTCGCGGTAGAGCGTCACGCGCTCAACCACATCGGGCAGGTCGAGCACCTCCTCGACGGTGAGCTCCAGACACGCGTCGATCAGCTCCATCATGAGCTGGTAGTTGGAGATGCGAAAGTCGCGAAAGCGACCCAGGCCGGTGCGCGGGTCCATCAGGAAGCTGAGCAGGATCCAGCCGGTCGGTGTCCTGATCTCCTCGAGCGAGAACGATGCGCTGTCCGCCTTGTCCACCGCCTCCATGAGCGGCTCGGTGACCTGCGTGAAGCGCTCGGCGCCGCCGAAGTAGTCGTACACGACGCGGGCGGCTGAGCGGGCGCTCGGGATGATGATGTGGTTCTCGGCGGCCTCTCCCGAGACGCAGAGTCTCGCTCTCGTGGTGGTCGAAGGCCAGTCGTACGCCGGGTACGTACGGAAGGTTGGTGGTGATGTCGCGATCGGTGATCTCGACCAGCCCATCCTGCATGTCCTTGGGGTGAACGAACTTGATCTCATCGAGTATCCCCAGCTCTTTGAACAGGGCAGCACACACCAACCCGTCGAAGTCGCTGCGGGTGACGAGGCGACACTTCTCGGTCGTGTATGTTGCCATCGCTGCTCAGCTCCTCTCGCGTAGACGTCCTGAGGAGACGTCGGCAGTTACGCGGGAATCCTGAAACACATTCCGTTCTGCAACGTCTCTGGCGGGTGTACGGTTTGACGATGGAGCTCGTCGAGCTCGATGAATTGACGGAGCGAGACTGGGCTGAGCTGACCGGTTCCGAGGATGAGCCCTTCGGTCCGGTGGGCGCAGGGCTCGCGTGGCGGGAGAAGGACCGAAACGTGGCGCTACGGGCCTGCGATGGGCGCCTGCTCGCCGCTGCGGGGGCGGCGATCGCCGAGGTCGATGTCGAGGGCGCCGGAAGCTTCCAGGTGGTCGGCCTCGGCGGCCTGATCGTGGCTCGCTCAGCACGCGGCCGGGGCCTCATGTTCAGGATCGTCGAGCCGGTGCTGGCGCTGGCTGAGCGCATGGGACCGGACCGCGCGATGATCTTCTGCCGGCCCGAGCTCGTCGCGCTCTACCGGTCCCTGGCCTTCTCTGAGATCACGGCGGCGGTCTGGGTGGATCAGCCGCAGGGGCGGGTCGAGATGCCCGAGCCCGCGATGTGGCGCGCGCTGCACGAAGGCGCCGAGTGGCCGCCCGGACGGGTGGATGTGCGCGGCCTACCCTTCTAGCCGCGCCCGCTGTCGCCTCATACGCGTCTTGGCCGCAGATCGCCCGATCCGAGGACCTTCTCACGCCTGTGCTCGTCGATGATCGCGAGCGCGTAGCGCCCGGCAGGATGCCGGCGCGCGCGCCCGATGAGGGCTGCCATACGTGGCGGTAGTACATCCGGCTGCGGAAGTGGAACCCCATACACGGCTGGCAAGATGATCGAGGCGGATAGCGCCGCGAAGGTCAGATCAGCGGCGCTGAACTGCTCTCCGCACAGGTATGGGCGGCCGTCGGCGAGCAGCTCCGCCACGAAGTCGAACTCGTGGAAGACCGTGGCCTCGTCCGTATCCTCGATCCCCGGGACGATGCCGAGCGCGTGCCCGACGAACCGCTGCATGACGGGCCATCCGTAACGAATCGTACGGTCCTCCCAGCGGGGCACGCCCTGGTTGTTGAACGCCAGCGCAAGCTTGCGCTCGGGGAGCATCTGCACGTACATGAGTCGACGGCCCTTCCGACCGAGCTCCTCGTCAAATCGCTCGCAGACGCACTCGACCTCGTCCCGCGCGCTCGGATCGGCGGGAAACAGCCGGTGCTCTGCCGGCGTGCGCTCATCGACCCAGGCGAGGATCTCCTGCGACTCGCCGATCACCCCTTCGGGCGTCACGAGCACGGGAACGGTGGCCCCACCACCCGCGCGGCGCGCGGCCAACCGGTGGATGCCCTGGACGTGGCGCTCCTCCCGATAGGGGATTCCCGCACGCTCGAGAGCCCAGCGGGCCTTCTCGCAGTAGTGACTGATCGGGATGGTGATGAGCCGGAGCAACGGACAGGGCCGGGTGCCGGTCGGTGCGCGCTAGTGCGCGCGCCGTGCCGGCGTCGGCTCGGAGGCCGTGCTGAGCGGGTCGATGAGGATCTTCGCGTGGACCTCCGGATCGCCGAGCGCCGTGAACGCGGCGTCGACGCCATCCAGTCCCACCGTCCCTGTGAGGAGCGGGCTGGGATCGACGTCGCCCTCGGCGAGCATGTGCAGGGTGTCGCGGAACTCAAGCGGCGTGTAGCCGAGAACGAACCGCAGGTCGATCTCCTTGTTGATGGCCATCGCCGGCGTGATCTCATCGGAGCCAACGCAAACGCCCACGACGACCACGCGGGAGAACAGCGGCGCGCCATCGATGATGCTCTCGATCACCCCAGGCACGCCGACGCACTCGAAGATCACCGGATGCTTCGGCGCCGCACCGAGCGCCTCGCCGAGCCGCCACACGTGCCACCATCCAACGGGGAGACGCTCGAGCTTCTCGCGGGTGCCGACGGCGAGCTCCAAGGCGGAGGGCATATCGGTCAGATGACCGCGCCCCTCGGCGGCAGTGAAGGGGGAATCCTGTGCGGGATCGAGCACGATGTCCGCGCCGCAGGCACGCGCGAGCGCACGGCGTGACGGCGAGTAGTCGCTGGCGACGACGGTGCGCTTTCCCTTGGCCTTCAGGAGAAGGATGACCGCCAGCCCGATCGGCCCGCAGCCGACGACGATCGCCACGGTGCGCCTGCCAACCTCACCGCGGCGCACGGCGTGCCAGGCCACCGCCATCGGCTCGGTCAGTGCGGCTATCTCGGGCCGCAGGCCGTTGGGCACGGGCATCATCAGCGACTCCTCGACCAGTGTCTGCTCGGAGTACGCACCGGGAGCGTGAACCGAGAGCCCCACGGTGTCCACGCCCCCACCCCCCCGCAGGAGCGGCAGCGCGACCACGTGCGTCCCGGTCGGCGAGCTGCGCCGGCACCCAGGGCCGTGCTCGGCCACGGCGCCAGAGAACTCATGGCCGAACACGATCGACTCCTGAGAGCGGGCAAAGCGATCGTAACCCAGGCGCGCGGCCAGATCGGCCCACTGATCGCAGCCGTGGCGCGCGTGGAGATCGGACCCGCAGATTCCGCAGCGAAGCACGTCAATGCGCACCTGCCCCCGTCCGGGCACGGGCTCGGGCCGCTCAACCACCTCGAGCTCGCCGTTGGTGCATGCCACCGACCTCATCGAGCACCGCGTAGACGCAGAGGGCCCACCACGTGAGGATTGTGGCACGCCTCGGGCGGGCGATGGCAGCTCACGGGCTCGCCGCTCGATCGCGCTGGTTCAGGTTCCACTCCGCCCAGCCGAGACCGGCGCGTCCGTCCTCGCTGATGAAGCGGCACATCGCACGCGGGAAGTGCGTGACGCGGCCATCGGAGGCCACGAGGCGCATCGGCCCGAAGGCGAGCGGCACGACGTCGAGTGCGGGGAGGCCCCGGTCGGGTGTTATTCGCGCTCGCTCGATCAGCCCGTTGGCAGCGACCTCCTCGGTAGCGCCCACGCCGTCGAGCTCGATGAGCTCCTGCGCGGGGGGTTGGACGTACCCGACGCTCAGCACGGGCGCCGCCGGGATCCGCACGGCTACCCCGTGGAAGCGGGTGCCGTCGTCCAGCGCGCCGGCGCTCCACATCCAGTCCATCGACCACCAGTCGCGTGTGCCCCAGGAGTGGTCGCGCTGCCCGGGACCGGCGAGCTGAAGCTCCTCGCCGTCGATCCGCACCGTGCCGCGGACCGTGCAGGGGATCTCATAGCGGGTCGTGAGGCGGTAGGCGTAGGGGATCCCGTCCGTCTCCCACACGAGGTCCAGCGCGACCTCGCTCGGCGTGCCCGGCTCGCCGCGCAGGAACGCCGAGGCGTCCCCATGGGCCTCGCCCATCGCATCGAGTGTTACGCGAAAGCGCGCGAGCGGCTCCTCGCAGACGTGGTCGGCACGCAGGCCCTCGCGGGAGATCGCCAGGGAGCCCGCGCCGGGAAGTGGCGACTCGAAGTCGACGACTGCGACCGTCGCGCGGTCGGGACCGCAGACATAGGTCGTGTACCAGGCGACACCCAGGTTCGGGTACAGGCCGATGCGCACGTACGCGCCGAGCGCGCCGTCGGCCGAGACCGCGTCGAAGTAGTAGCTCTCGTTCCACAGCTGCTCACCCGCCGGCTCGTGTCGCTGCTCCTCGCCGGGCGCCGGCACGAGCGCGGCCGGGCGCCCGGCCCCCGCCTGCGGGAGCAGGACGACGGCGTCCAGGTCGATCGCATGCTGCGCATACCGTGCGAGCGTCGTCATGAACATGTCGTCGCCGCGGTCGGTGCGCACCACGAGCATGGAGGCCGCGATCGACATCAGCACGCCGGCGAAGCTCTGATGTCGGTAGCCTTCCCAGCAGGCCTCCCAGTCCAGATCGCGCGCTCCCCGCTCGAGCATCGCCGAGTGGTAGGTGCGCACCAGCTCCTCCTCGTTGGAACGACGATCCTCGACGGCAAGGCTACCGGCGAGGCAGTAGGCGACGTCTAGCATCATCGGGCCCCAGGAGAGCGTCTGCCAGTCAACGATCGTCAGAGCTCGAGGCCGGCCGGTGGACGCGAACAGCATGTTGTCCAGCCGGTAGTCGCCGTGGACGAGCCCGAGTGGTGGCCGAGCGTCCGCGATCCAGCCGTCGATACTCGGGACGAAGCGCTCGCAAAGCGCTACATGCTCCGGAGCGACTCGGTCGCCGTAGCGCTGCAGAAAGCCGGGGAAGACCTGGGTGACGAGCGCCTGGTTGAGTGGCGACGGAACGTTCAGCCAGGCGGCGCCGCCCAGCACGGCGTCGCCGTAGACGGGGGCGTGCAGCTCGGCGAGCGCGAGCATCGCTCGGCGCGCATCCTCGACGCCGCAGCCCGCGATCTGATCGCCCTGGACCCCGTCCGCTACGTCCTCCAGCACGATCGTGAACCAGCCCTCCTCGTCGATCAGCGAGGCATGGCAGGTCGCGAGGGGACCACCGATCCGCGGCGCGAGCTCCCTGTAGAACTGGACCTCGCGCATGTAGGCACCGAGGCCCTGGCCGGTGGCGCGGCTCATCGGATCCTCCGCGGCCAGCTTCAACACGACGCTCGCCGGACCCGCGGCCCGGCCCTCGGCGTAGGTGATCGCCACGCGATAGCTCTGGCTCATCTGTCCCGTTCCGATCGGCGCCGAGGCGATCTCGGCGATCCCGTGTACTCCGAGCACGTTCGGCAAGCCACTCCGTGGTCAGATCACGGGGCGTGCGTACCACGGCGGTCGTATCACTCGGGGGCATCGATCTGACAGTCTCGCCTACTTTGGAACCGACAGCTCTGCCCGATAGCGCGACCGGGGGCCCGGGAGCTTGCGATACTTTCCCGATGCGAGCTCATCGTCTGCAAGCCGCGCCCTGGTCGCTGCGGCCCTCCGACGCCGAGCGCGAGCGAGCGCTGGGGGCATTGAAGACGCACTACGCGGAGGGACGCCTGAGCACGGAGGAGCTGGAGGAGCGGATCGAAAATGTCTACCGCTCCGACACCCGCAGCGGAATGGCCTTCTACCTTCGCGATCTGCCCATGTGGGGGCTGCGCCGGCTGATCGTCATCCGCGCGCGGCGCCTCCAGCGCGCGCTGCTGAGAATGCACCTGTTCACCTACGCCACGCTCAATGCGTCGCTCCTGGGCATCTGGGCCCTCACCGGTGAGGGCGTCTTCTGGCCCGCGTGGCTCCTGATACCCAGCACCGCCCTGTTCGGCTGGCACGTTGTCGTCTCGCGGCGGTTGACGCGAGCCTTGAGCCGGCGGCGCTGGTAGGCGGCTCAGCCGTCCACTCCCAGCAGCTCGTCCAGCGTCCGGCCGCTTAGCACCGACGCGGGCCGCTCGGCGACGACGTCCGAGCCTGGGCGCGCCTGATCGTCGCGCCGCTTGATCAGCAGCCACTGGGGCTTGGGCCCCGGCCGCGTGCGCTGTAGGGCGAAGCCGCCCCTGAGCTTCTCACCGTGCAGGACGAAGACCCCGTGGCCCCTATCCAGCGCCTCGGGCCAGGCCACCCTCCCCCCCTGCTCGTAGTTGCCGCGGTCCCAGACAACCACGCCGCCGTGGTCGGTCACGCCCTCCCGGTTGTTGTCGTCCATACCGTGGTCGGCGACCTGGATGGCCATGCGCTTGACGGACGGATCCAGCGACGGGCCCTTGGGCACCGCCCAGGAGCGCATGATGCCATCCACCTCCAGGCGCAGGTCGAAATGGCGGGCGGTGGCCGCGTGCTCCTGCACGACGAACACGCCGGCGCTCACGCCACGGAGGGCAAACTGCTCGTGGCCCTCGATCCGGACCTCGTCCACGGCCAGATCTGCGACCGCGCCGCCCGGCGGGCCGTCGCGCAGGAAGACGATGAGCGCCTCGACGGCGGCTGGCGCGCCCTCCGCATGCACGGTCACGGTGCCGTCGTCTTCGTTACGCACCCAGCCCATGACGCCCAGCTCACGCGCGCGCCGTCGCGTGCTCTGTCGGAGCCCGACGCCCTGGACGGTGCCACTGAGAACCGCGCGGATCGCCCGTGCGCCGGGGTGCGGGAGGCCGCCTGCCGTCTTGCCACGGTGACCGCGCGTGCTCGTGCCCTTGCCCACCGACCAAGCTTATGACTGCCTACTGCGTCAGTGAGCGCGCGGCCGACGGTCAAGGCCGCGGCAGTACCAGGCGAGAATCGGCCAGGCCGATGCGCGGCGCTCGGCGGCATGGACCCTGATCGACTCCGTCAGTGCTGCAGCGAGCACCTGAGGCGCCACGCCCTTGCGGCGGTACGCGATGGCCCCCGCCTTGATGAGCTCCCGAACGATGCCATGGGACCTTTGACCGGACAGCATCACGATCGCGGTATCGGGAGCAACCTCGGAAATCCCCTTGACCGCTCGCAGTCCGCCGCCCTTCGGCATGCTGACATCGATGAGCGCCGCGTCCGGCTGACTGGTGCTCGCGAGCTCGACCGCCTCCTCGCCGTCAGCGGCGACGCCAACAACTTCAAACTCGCGGCCGAGGGAAATGCCGAGCATCGATCGCACCACAGGGTCATCGTCGGCAATCACCAGCCGAGGGCGATGATCGGCGTGGGGTCTGCCGAGGGCAGCTACGGCACTACGGGGAGGCGAGATGTGGCTGGCCATCACCGCGTACGGTCCGATCCCATCCCCGCCCACCGGCCCGCGGCGATCCGAGCACGAGCTTTGCGGTGCGAATTTGCACGCTATTGCGCGCGCGTCCCACCGTGCTGTGGAAAGCTTCGCTGGTGCCTTGGCTTCCCGAGCTGTTCTCTGCACCGGCGCTCGAGCAGTTCGAGGACAAGCGGCGCGGTGAGAAGCTCATTGCGGTGAACTACTTCGCCGGCCTGATGGCCGGCGAGATCGATGCGCTGATTGATTCCTTCGCCGGCGAGCCAGAACTGCATCATCCGGTCCGTGGGCGCGTAAAGGGCGCGCGCGCGTTCGCGGCATTCGTCGCCGAAACCAGCGCTTGGCTCGAGGAGCGCGATGTCTCGATCGAGGACGTCAACGTGCTCGTCACCGAGCATCGCGGCGTTGAGGAGGTCGTGCTGCACCTCGACGGTGCGGCCGGGCATGTGGATCTCCCCGTGGCGATCGTTGCCGACCGTGCGTCCGGGGGGCGGATCGACGAGCTGCGGATGTACTTCAGCACCTGGCCGCTGACCGGCCGGCACGCGAACCGCCCGCCCCTGCTCCAACCCGACCCGCAGCTGCGAGAGCCCGGCGTCGTTGGCGAGTATCAACGTGCGCTCGCAACCGGCGACCTCGACGCGATCCTGGCAGTATTCGAACGCAGCGCCTACGCCCGCGAGCCCGCGGGCGGACGGTACATCCATGAGGGTCCTGAGGGCCTACGCCAGTTCTACGAACTCCTGTTCTCAAACGACGGTGGGATCCCGTTGGAGCACTGCACCGTCACCGACGATGGGCGCGCGTGCGCACTGGAGTACAACGTAGTGCGGTGGGGCCAGACCGACCTGCCGCCGGAGGCCGGCGTCGCGGTCTATGTCCGGGGTGAGAGCGGCAAGCTGGCTGCCGCCCGCATCTACGACGACTCCGACCCGCCGCTCGATCGACCTGCAGTCCGCGTCCTCCTGAAACCCGTGCTCGCTCAGCTCCGCCAACTCCTCATCGCTGAACTCCCCGGCCGTGTTCAAGACCTCCCGCGCACGGTCGAGATCGGCCGCCTCGACGTAGACGTACTGGGCACCGGACAGGCCCCATTCGGGTCCACCGATGGTCCGCTGAGATATCGCCTGGATCCCGGCCTCAGCGAGCCGCTGACGAATGAGGTCCGCCTCGGCTACGTTCGCAGCCGTCGCCGCAACCTCGAGCGTGCGCTCCTCCCTGGGGTCGTCCTCAGCCATCAGCAGGAGGGTAGCGCTGTGCCATATCGAGCGGCCGCAGCTGCACACCAGGGTGCTTGCGAAGGCTTGCGCCGTCCTGCCTGCAACCCGATCGACGGAGGTCAACATGAGCAACATCGAGGCGAGCACTGATTACGACGTCATCGTCCTCGGCGGCGGCGCCCCAGGTGAGCACTGCGCCGGCGCGCTTGCCGAGGGCGGCCTGCGGGTCGCGGTTGTCGAGCGTGAGTTGGTCGGGGGCGAGTGCTCCTACTGGGCGTGCATTCCGTCCAAGACGCTGCTGCGCCCCGGCGAGGCCGTGCACGGTGCGCGCGAGGCGGCGGCGAGCGCGCAGGTCGACGTCGAGGCGGCGCTTGCCTGGCGCGACTTCATGGTCTCTGATCACTCCGATGCCGGGCAGGAGCGCTGGCTGGCGGACAGGGGCATCGCCCTGCTGCGCGGCAGCGGCCGGCTCGCCGGCGTGGGCGTGGTCGAGGTCAACGGCGTGCCCCACACCGCCGAGCACGTCGTCGTGGCGACGGGGGCAGATCCGATCGTGCCGCCCGTCCCGGGCCTGCGGGAGCTCGAGGGCGTCTGGGGCACCCGCGAGGCGACCAGCATGAAGGCCATCCCGCGCCGCCTGCTCGTCCTGGGCGCTGGGCCCGCCGGCGTTGAGCTGGGGCAGGCCGTGCGTCGTCTTGGCGGGGACGTCGTGCTCGTCGATGGCGCCGAGCACGTGCTCGCCCGCGAGCCCGCGCCACTGGGCCAGGCGCTCGGAGAGGTCCTGCGCCGTGACGGTATCGAGCTCGTCCTCGGCATGCACGCAACAGCGGCCCGGCGCGACGGTGATGACTACGTCCTGGAGTTCGCCGACGGTCCCGAGCTGCGCGGCGATCGCCTGCTCGTCGCCACCGGCCGGCGCCCGCGCGTCGATGGGCTCGGCCTCGAGGCGGTCGGCGTGCAGGCCGACGGCCACGGGATCCCGGTCGACGCGCATATGCGCGCCGGCGAGCGCCTGTGGGCGATCGGCGACGTCAACGGCCTCTGGCCCCTGACCCATGTCGGCGAGTACCAGGGCGAGGTCGTCGCAGCGAACATCCTCGGCGAACCGCGAGAGGCCAACTACGAGGCGGTGCCGCGCGCCGTCTACACCGACCCCCAGGCCGCAGCGGTGGGCGCCACAGAGGCCCGGTTCAGCGGAACCGCCCCGGTATCCGACGTGTCCAAGACCGCCACCTACACGCACGCCTATGCCGAGTCCAATGGGTTCCTGACGCTGCTCAGTGACGGCGAGTGGCTGACCGGGGCCTACGCGCTCGGCCCCGAAGCCGGCGAGTGGTTGCAGCAGGCCACGCTGGCCATTCGCGCGCGCGTCCCCATCGAGGTACTCAGCGACACCATCCAGCCGTTCCCCACCTTCTCCCAAATCTATGTTGTCGCGCTGAAAGCGCTCCGCGGCGAGATAGCGGCCGCGGGCCAGTCGGCGAAGAAGCCCGGTCGGGGGACGATGCGCTTTATGAACCGCCACGCGGCGGCCGAGCTCGAGTCGGGAAGGGCGGTTTGATCCCTCCAGCTCGAGCAGAGGTCACCGGGATCCCTCATGTCAGAGTCGAAGAGAGTCGCGATCATCACGGGCGCCTCGCAGGGCATCGGCGCAGGCCTGACGGACGCGTTCCGTCGCGCCGGGTACGTCGTCGTGGCGACCTCGCGTTCGATTCCTCACTCTGCGGAGTCCGACCTTCTCACGGTGCAGGGTGACATCGCGGACGTCGCAACAGCGCAGCGCGTGGTGGAGGGGGCCCTCGACCGGTTCGGACGAATCGACAGCCTGATCAACAACGCGGGGGTCTACATCGGCAAGCCCTTCGTCGAGTACACGCTCGACGACTATGTCGCGATAGCTGACGTGAACCTGGCCGGGTTCTTCCACATCACCCAGCGCGCCGTCCGGCAGATGATCACCCAGGGCAACGGCCACATCGTCAACATCACCACCAGCCTCGCCGACCAGGCCGACAGCAAGCGGCCTTCCGCTCTCGCGTCGCTCACCAAGGGCGGGCTGGCCGCCGTGACTCGCTCGCTGGCCATCGAGTACGCGTCACGGGGAGTGCGGGTCAACGCGGTCGCCCTCGGAGTGATCAAGACCCCGATGCACGACCCCAAGTCCTACGACGGCCTGGCCGGCCTTCACCCTCTCGGCCGTGTGGGGGAGATCAGCGACGTCGCCGACGGGATCCTCTATCTCGAGCGGGCCACGTTCGTCACCGGCGAGATCCTGCACATCGACGGTGGTCAGACCGCAGGACACTGACGCCTTCAGTGTGAGCGACGGGATGCGCTATGTCGCCAAGGCCCCGGTCAGCGCTCGCTGTCCCCGCCGGGAACTCGGGTGGTCTGGCCTACCTCGATCAGGTGGCCATCCGGATCGCGGATGTAGCAGCGGATCTCAGTCTCGCGCTGTTCCGGCGGCGTCAGGAATTCCGCGCCCCGCTTGCTCCATTCGGCGTACACAGCCTGGATGTCGGCAACCCGGATATTGAGGAAGCTGCTGGTCCGATCTGGGTCGGGCGGCGTCTCGAGCGTGACCGTCGGCTTGTCGCCGGTCGGGCCGCCGCCGACATTGATGATGATCCAGCTGTTGGCCAGCGCAACGTACGACGGCTCACCCGAGCGAACCGTCTCGCCGCCTAGTACCTCGGTGTAGAAGCGGCGGGAACGCTCGACGTCGTCCGACACGATGAAGTGGGTTAGCACGATCCCGTCTGAGGGAGCGGGGAACTCGGCCATCTGACACCTCCATGGGCTTGGGTCGAACGACAGCTTGACCGACGGCGCCACTCCTCGCAACGGCGCATTCCCGGTCGCACCCTTGTTGTTAGTCTCGGAGCGCGACTCTGATGCCGGCACCGAGAGTTGCCCAGTACACCCGAAACGGACGAGGAGCACACCGTGCGCTCTGACATCGCACCCGGCGGGATCTTTCCCGACTACGAGTTGACCGACCACACCAAGGCCCGGCGCAAACTGAGCGAGCTGCAGGGGATCGACCCGATGATCCTCGTGCTCTCGCGCGGTCATTTCTGCCCGAAGGAGCACCAGCAACACCTCGAGCTGGCCGCTTTCTATCCAAGGATCGCCGTCGCCTATACCCAGATCGTCACGATCTCGACCGACAACATCCTGGAACTCAACGAGTTCCGCAGCTCGGTCGGCGCCCAATGGACCTTCCTCTCCGACGCCGGCCGCAAGCTGCAGAAGGAGCTCGATATCCAGGAGTACACCGACCCCCACCACGACCCGATGATCCCGCACACGCTCGTGCTCAAGCCCGGACTCGTAATCCACAGCGTCTACAACGGCTACTGGTTCTGGGGCCGGCCATCGACCGAGGACCTACGTCGCGACCTTCGCGACGTGACACGCGAGATCCGCCCAGACTGGGACCTGGACGCGCCCGGCCTCCGAGCGGCCTGGGAGTCCGGCGACCACTCGCGCCACCATCCCTACCAGGACACCGACGGCGGTCAGGGGGCGGGGTAGGCGGACCAGAGCATCGACCATGGACTCCGCGGGCGCGGACGGCCAACTGCCCGACCGTGATACCAACACCACCACAAGGAGGTCAACATGAGCAACACCGACGCGAGCAGTCAAACCTCGACCGTGACTCCCGACGGTGACACCGTGGATATGAAACTCGAGGTTGTAGTGGTGCCCGTTTCCGACGTCGATCGGGCCAAGCGCTTCTATCAGACGCTCGGGTGGCGGCTGGATGCCGACTACGCCGCCGGCGACGACTTTCGGGTCGTGCAGCTGACGCCTCCCGGCTCGGCGTGCTCGATCATCATCGGCAAGGGGGTCACGTCAGCCGTGCCGGGCTCAGCTCAGGGTCTGCAGCTCACCGTCTACGACATCGATGCTGCCCGGGATGAGCTCATCGGTCGTGGCGTCGACGTGAGTGAGTTGTTCCACGACGAGGGCGGGGTGTTCCACCACGCCGGGACAGAGGGACGGGTGGCCGGCCCGGATCCGGAGGGTCGCTCCTACGGCACATTTGCCTCGTTCAGCGATCCGGACGGCAACGGCTGGCTGTTCCAGGAGATCAAGACGCGGCTTCCCGGCCGCTGATCGCGGCTGCAAGCGCCGAACTTGGAATCAGACCGCCGGGACCTCCACCCGACGCACGCCAACGACCGACCCATTGACGCGGAGAACACGACTAGACGAGGGAGGCACACGATGGACGTTGCCGCGCTGGCGGACCTTCTGCATGAGACAGCCGACCACCATGACCACTACGAGAAAACCCACCCGCAGCACGACTGGTGGGATTGGTACGCCCCGTACATGAACGCGCGCGAGCATGGCAGCACTCCGGAGGAGGCATCAGACGCCGCCGGGGCCTACATGGCGGAGGTCCGAGGCGTTTCCCAATGACTTCGGGCAGCTAGGGTGTGCCACCGTGCCGGCCCCGTTCGTACACGAGCTCCGCGTGCGCTATGGCGAGTGCGACCCGCAGGGGATCGTCTTCAACGCGAACTACCTGCTCTACCTCGACGTGGCCTTCACAGAGCTGTGGCGTGCGGCTGTAGGGCCGTGGCAGGAGATGGTCGAGCGCGGGGTCGACGCGGTTGTCGCGGAGGCCAATCTCGTATTCCACGCGCCGGCGCGTTTCGACGACCAGTTGCAGCTGTCGGCACGGATCGCGCGCCTTGGCACCACGGCGATCACGACGGAGATCGACGTGCTCCGCGGCGAGGAGCGGCTCGTCGCGGGAAGTCTCCGCCACGTGTGCGTTGGGACGGACACATGGAACAAGATCGAGCTGCCCGACTGGGTCCGCGAAGGGCTGGTGCCCTACGTGCTCGAGGTCGACAAGTAGTCATGGAGGGGTTGAGACTGGCCTTTCGATGAACCTCCGTTTGAACGACGAGAGCCCCCGGTTGGACGGGGCTCTCCTGCTCTCGCGTGCGCACAGAGGGTTAGGCGGGAGCAATGTCGCAGCCGTATTCGAAGGCTTCCTGGCGTGCGCGGAGAACGGCGGCTTCGGCGTTTTCGAGTTCTTTGGTCGCCATCCATTCGCCTGCGCCTTTGAGCGCCTTCCACTCCTTGTCGTCGCCGACGAGGTTTTCCTCGGACCCGAGCTGTCCGCCGATGCGGGTGCAAGGGCTGACGCCGCCTTCGGTGAAGTTACCGTGCGTGATGATGTGTCCACCGACGTTCAGGGTGTGCCACTGGGCCTGCGAGACGGCGGGTGCGATCGCTGCTCCGGCGAAGCCGACGGATGCGACGAGGGCGATGAAGGTAGTACGGATCTTGGTGGTGTGCATTTCGTTTGCCTCCTACGGGCGGGTTGGTTTGTAAGACAATCCTCGCCTTTGGAGAGCCCGCCGGAAAGGCACCCTAGGGGTAGAACTCCCTTACCCGGGACCACCCCGTGGGGCGTTCTCCTCTATCCATAACCATTTAGCTTGGTATCGTTTTGGGCGATGAGCCTCGCCGTCCCTGTGATCTCCGAGCGCGAACGCCAGCCGGGCGGCTGCTGCACGCCGCTCGTAGAGCCCGACCTCACTGCTGAGGAAGCGCTCCGCCTGGCGGTGGTGACGAAGGCGCTCGCCGATCCCACGCGACTTCGGATCGTGGACGCGCTGCGGAAGGCCTCACCGGAGGCGGTCTGTCAGTGCGAGCTACTGCCCCTCTTCGACATGTCGCAGCCGGCTCTGGCCAAGCACTTGAGGGTGCTCGTCGCCGCCGGGGTACTGCACACCGAGCGTCGCGGGCTGTGGTCGTTCTACTACACCGATCCCGATGCCCTCGGGCATCTACGCTCATGGCTGAGCTAAAGCCTCCGACGCAGTCCTCCGAGCCCTCGACATGAGCGACGCTCACGAGATCCATCTGCACGACCCGCAAACGCTATACCGGCACTGGGAGGAAAGCCAGTGGAGCCCGTGGGAGGTCGATCTCTCAGTCGATCGGGGGCAGTGGGCAGCGATGGAGGACCGGACGCTCGTGTCCTTCGTGCTTGGCTCGCTCATGGTCGCCGAGGAGCGGATCACCACGAAGTTCTCCGGCCTCGTGGGTGCGGACGGCAGCGAGGAGGAAGTCACGTTCCTCGCTACTCAGCAGGTTGATGAGGCCAGGCACATGCAGTTCTACGCGCGCTACCAGGACGAGGTGGTCGAGGAGCCCGCGGTGATAGCCGCGCACGTCGAGCGTGCCCGCGAGCAGGTCTCACCAGCCTTTCGCAGGATCTTCGACGAGAAGCTCGTCGCCGCACACGATCGCCTCGTCGCCAATCCCTGCGATACGGCCGCGAAGGTCGCGTTTGTGACGACCTACCACCTGATCTTGGAGGCGACGCTCGGGCTGACGACCTTCGAGTTCTCGACTCGCTTCATGGAGCGGCAGGGTCTGCTGCCGGGGTTTGTCGCCGGCTACACCAAGATCCACCACGACGAGCATCGCCACATCGGATACGGGATCTGGCTGTTGCGCCGAGCCGTTGCTGAGGACTCGGCAATGGGTGAGGTCGTGCGCGGAACCCTGCGCGATCTGTTGCCTGCCGTCGCCGACTCCCTGACGTTGCCGGAGGGTGCTGATGCCTCCGAGCTCGGCGCCTCGGCGGAGGAGATCCGGGCCTTCGCGCTCAGCGGGCTGACCCGCAGGCTTCAGGTCATCGGCGTCCCGCTCGACACGCTGTGAGTGTGCCGAGCCTTCTCCGGCGGGCGACGGCTGAGGCACTCGGCGCCTTCGCGCTGGTCTTCGCAGGATGCGGCGCGATCGTCACCAACACCGAACGCGCGGGAGCGCTTGGCACCGTCGGGGTGAGCCTCGTGTTCGGCCTCGTGATCCTCGCCGGTATCGCCGCCGTCGGCCACATCTCAGGCGCCCACTTCAACCCCGCGGTGACGACCAGCTTCTTCCTGACCCGACACCTACCGGGGCGGGATGCCAGCACCTACATAGCGGCGCAGGTCGCCGGAGCCACCGCGGGTGCCCTGCTGCTCTGGCTCGTATGGCCCGCCAAGCCGGCCGATCTCGGGGCGACGGTGCCCTCCATCGCCGTCGGGCGGGCGGCGATCGTCGAGGGCGTGATGAGTGCGTTGTTGATGCTCGTGATCCTCAGCGTGGCGACCGACACGCGAGCGGCTGGCGCGCCGGCCGCGATAGCCATCGGCGCGACCATCGCCCTCGACGCTCTTTTCGGTGGCCCGCTCACGGGAGCATCGATGAACCCGGCCCGGTCGTTCGGCCCGGCGCTGGTCTCCGGGCAGTGGAAGGACTTCTGGGTTTACTTGGCCGGGCCGCTGATCGGTGCACCGATGGGCGCGTTCGCGTATCAGTTCGTGCGAGGCGAGCACCCTCGACTCCCCCATCCCGCCACTGCGGCCGACGAGACGTAGTGGCGACGGTTCTGTTCGTCTGCTTGCACAACGCCGGGCGCTCTCAGATGAGCCAGGCACTTTTCGAGCGTGCCTGCCACGGCCGTCACACAGCGCTCTCCGCCGGGACCACGCCATCTGAGCGCATTCATCCGGAGGTGGTCGAGGTCATGCGGGAGCTGGACATCGACCTTGCCGACCGGCGGCCCCGCCTCCTAACTAGCGAGCTCGCCGAACGCGCCGACCTGGTGGTCACGATGGGCTGCGGAGACGCCTGCCCGTACATCCCCGGCAAGCGGTACGTCGAGTGGGACCTGCAGGATCCGAAGGGTCAGCCGGTCGAGACCGTGCGAGAGATACGCGACGAGATCCGCAGCTGCGTCGAGTGGCTGCTCGTCGAGCTAGAAAGCGCACCGGCGTGAGCGGGCGTGGTTGAGCCTTCGTGGGTACGGCCTCGATGAGACACGGCGCTCTCGATCAGAGACGCGGCGGGCCGTGGAAAGGGAGCCGCTTGCGGCAGGTGTGGTAGGTACGCGTGCCGGAGATGATCGAGCCGGTCGTGGTGATGACCGTGATCTTCACCCGATCGGTTCCGGCGGGGAGGTTACGCAGGTTGATCGGAGCCGAGAACTGACCCGCGCGGCTCTTGACGACACCTACCTGGTGGCGGTTGAGGAACACGATCGCCACCGTGTAGGAGATGCCGCGGTATTGGCGGATGTGGATTCTGAAATGACGTTTGGAGAGGCAGACGCGTGTGGACGGGAGACCCTGTATCGCGCCGTTTCGGCCGAACGCCGGAGGCACTTTCGTCGTCCCCCCTGGCGTCGTCGTCGGCGTGCCGACCTTGATCGCCGCTGCGTTCGGGGGCGCCTCGAGCGAGAAGTAGGTCGACCCGCCCGGCGGGATCGCCGGCGAGAAGTTCACCGTGCCCGCGCTCGCGTCGGCCGAGATGCCCGAGAACCACGAGGTGGGGCCCTCGTAGCCGTTCTGTCTGTCGCCGTTGGGCCAGGGCAGTGCGCCCGTGGAGCCGGCCTCGGTGTAGTTGGCCGGCTCGCCCGCGGGGGGTGGGAACGAGCAGGCGACGCTCTGTGCCCCGCATTTCGTGCCGGCCGGTGAGCCGGGTGCGGGAACACAGCCGGAGGGGAATGGCTGCGCGCCGGGGTCGCAGAGCCCGTCGGCCTCGAACCCGAACAGGGTCGTCCCAGGCGAAGAGAGCGGAAGCGCCGTGACCGAGTTGGAGGAGTTGTTCTGCACGCCGATCAGCGAGTCATCGGACGCCTCGTAGGGCCCCTGCGTCGTGTCCTGCGCGACCGAACTGCCGGCGTTGGTGATCGTGACCAAGAACTGACAGCTTTTGTCGGCGTCGACCGCCGGGCACTGCCCAAACGGCAGCGCCCGTGCACTCGACGTCGCCGAGACGACAATCGCGCCGGTCATCAGCATCCCTACCAGCGCGCTGCGTACACGCACAGAACCACGCACGCCAGCGATCGTACCTAATCGGTCGCTTCCGGATGGGGAAGGGCAATGACAAAGATGATCGATGCGGTCTTTGCCCCAGCCCGGTATGCCGTCGCGGCGGAACAGGTCCGCGAACGCCGTGAATAGGATCCAGATCCGAATTCGGGCTTGACCTGCGCGGCGCTCAGAACGACGCGAGATGCGAAGTTGGATGCTGCCCGGCCGGTGAGGGACGAAGCACCTCCCGTAGCTCAACGACAACGAACGGAGCCCCCATGGACATCTTCGAGATCAAGCAGAAGGAGACCGTCAGCCGAGAGGAGGTGGCGCAGCGCCTGCGGACGCTTGCGGACATGCTCGCCCGGCACAACGACCTGGAGTTCGAGCGCGGTGGCATGCATTTCAGTGTTCACGTCCCCGACCAAGTGCAGCTCAAGGTCGAGTTGGAGGTGGAGACCGACGAGCGCGAGCTGGAGATCGAGCTGAAATGGTGATCGCGGTTCGCACCGCCGCGGTCGGCCGAAAAGCGTGAGGAAGCTCGCGCGCCGCTTCATCGGCCGGCGTGTCCTCGTGCTGCACGCGATGCCCCACGGCGTCACCGAACACTAGGCTCCCGCACGCAGCGAAACACCCAGGCCGCCCAGCCCGTGCCAAGCAGCATGCCGGCGACCACGTCGCTTGGATAGTGGACGCCCAGGTAGACGCGAGACGCCGCCACCGCAAGGACGATCAGCAGCGCGAGCACGGCCGCCACGCGGGTCATCCTCGGCGGTGCCTCCGCGGCCCGCAACACGAACACCAGCGAGAACCAGAATGCGCTCGCCTGTGTGGCATGGCCCGAGGGAAAGCTCGATCCGCTAACCGCCTGCAGGTGCTCGACCGGCGGGCGCGGGCGAGACACGAGCAGCTTGACCAAATCTGAGATCAGCATTGCGCCGGCGAGGCTCACGGCCACGGCTAGGGCCTCTCGGCGCAATCCCGCCCGGACGAGCATCACGCAGGCGATCAGGGCAAGTGGGACCAAGACGAACGCGCTGCCCGCCCACGTGACCACCCGCGCCGCTTCCGTCAGGGCCGTCGAGCGCTGAGCGGCGATCTTGCCCATCACGTCCAGTTCGCCCGACCCGACGATCGAGGTCCATAGCGCTCCGACCCCCCAGCCGACGAGCACGAACACGACGAGGCCCGCCACCAGCCGTGCGGCCGGGCGGCTCACCGGCCGGCAGCCACCCGCATCAGCGCGCCCAGGTTGTCCGGCGTGAGCGCGACCGCGCGCGCCGCCGGCGACAGACCTGCGCCGTGGGGCAGGTGCACGCGCAGCGCCCCGGGCAGCGAGGCGAAGTGCAACGGCGGGTCGAGCACGAGGGCCTCGCCGTCCAGGCCGATCTCGACCGGACCGCCGCGAGCGGACCTCGAACTCCGGCGCAGACCAGGACAGCAGGCCGGGGTAGCGTTCCGCCTGGCCCACCATCTCGAGCGCCACCAGCTTCGACACATCCGCCGAGCTGCGCACGCGGGCGGCGACGATGCCCAGCATGCCCGTGTCGATCCGCTCGCGCGTGCCGGCACCGGACAGGTTCGTCAGCTGATACGGGTTGTTCGACACGAGCACGAGCGGCGCGTCCTCACATCTCGTCCCGTCCGGAACGGTGAACTCGAGGTCGATCGGTTCGGCCTCAGGGCCGAGCAGGTCCGGCAGCATGTCCGTCCATGTCTGAAGCTTGGCGTCGCGGTAGGCCTCGGACTGGACGACCTTCGCATAAACCCCCAGCGACGCGTTGTTGACGAATACCCGGTCGTTGACCCGCGCCAGGTCGATACGCCGCTCGACGCCGTCAGTGAACGCATCCAGCGCTCCCACGACGTCGTCTCGGTCGAGGCCGAGGTCGAGGGCGAAGTGGTTTCGAGTCCCCGCGGGAATGCAGACGTGGGCAACGTTGCGCCGCGCGGCAACCGTCGCTACGAGGGCCTGCGAGCCGTCGCCTCCGGCCATCCCGATGACCTGCGCGCCGCGTGCGATGGCGCTCTCGGCGAGCTCGAGCAGATCATCGCCCGGCTGAAGGACGATCGGCTCGATGCCCCGCCTGCGAGCCTCGGAAGCGAGGTCGAAGCGCTCGGCCTTCCCGCCGCCCGACTTCAGGTTGATGATCAGCGCCGCCGAGTCAGCGGCGCCCACCGGCACGACCGAGGCGGCCGCCCTGCGAGCCGCCGCCTGCCCGGTCAGCCCCAGTGCATAGCGCGCGGCCAGCCCAAACACGGCGAGAAGCAAGAGCAGCGCGACCAGTACCAGCACTCCCTGCCAGTGGGTCGCCAGCACCACGACCAGCGCGGCCACGGCAAGCGTCGCCAGCGCCGCGCCAACAGCGCGTCGCGGGCCACGACGGGTCAGGGCGAGCCAGATGGCGCAGGTTGCGCCGAGCACGAGCCCGACCGCCGCCGCGGCGATAGCGAGATCACCCGCCAGCGCGACCGCGGCCACGACCGCCACGGCGAGGGGCGCGAGCAGCGCCGCGATCGCGGCGAGTCGCCTCAGACGTGTGGGCCGCATGCCCAGGCCTTCCTCGGGAGTGCAGGTGTTCTGCGCACGTGGGTCATGTTCTCAGACCCCCGACGCCGCATTGAACTCGCCGTGGGGCGATTGTCCGGCAGCCGCTCCGGCGGCACCTGCACTTGGCTGCTCGAGCTGACCCGCGCCGGAGGCCGAGCAGTTGGTGGCTTCGAAGGTCTATCGTCCAACTCGATTTCGATCTTGGGTCGCCACGCGATGGCGGCCGTGAGAAGGGAGCCATTCCATGTTGCGAGGGATTTCGGATATGCCGGCCGGGACGATCGGCTTTGAAGCGGTCGGCGAGGTGGAGGACGACGACTGGGAGGAGACGGTCGAGCCGGTTCTGCGCCGGGAGATCGCGGAGGGACGCAAGGCACGGCTGCTCTACCTCATTGGCAGTGAGGCCCGCGAGGTTGAGGGCGACGCGATGGGCGCTGACACCGGCTTCCGCGTGCGCCACGCAACGTCGTTCGAGCGCGTGGCCGTGGTGAGCGACGAAGACTGGATACGTCCTGCGCTACGTGCTCTCTCCTTCCTGCTTCCCGGCAAGGCCCGGGGCTTTCGCGTCCGCGACCTAGCGGAGGCAAAGGCTTGGCTTGCGGAGAACGGAGCCTAGCGCCGAGCACACGCTCCCTCGCCCCCGACCGTCACCAGTCCGCCACCGTCAGACCTCGCCTAGGTAGCGGCGACGACGCCGTCATCGGAGGACTTGGCCAGCCGATCCGCGAAGGGATCCGGGGCCGCTCCCTTGGGCGCCTCAGCTTCGAGTTCCGCCTTTGCTTCGGCGAGCCGCCGGCGAGCGTCTGCCTCGACGACGGGATACTGCGGGTCTATCTCCATGAGCGTGTTTACGAGCACCGCGGCAGCGGCGAGCCGCGCGAACCACTTCCGATCGGCTGGGATCACATACCACGGTGCCCAGGGGGTGCTGGTGTGGGAGAGCATCTCTGAGAACGCCTCCTGGTAGGCGTCCCAATGCTTCCTCTCCCGCACGTCGTTGGCCGAGAACTTCCAGTTGTGCTCGGGCAGGTCGCAGCGCCTGAGAAAGCGTATGCGCTGCTCCTCTTTGGAGAGGTTCAGGAAGAGCTTGACGATTCGAAAGCCGTTGTCGACGAGGTAGTGCTCCCAGTCGTTGATCTCGCGATAGCGACGCTCCCAGACGTCCTTGCGCTTCGCCTCGAGCGGCATCTTCTGGCGGTCGAGGTTCTCCGGGTGCACGCGGACGACCAGCACCTCCTCGTAATGCGAGCGGTTGAAGATACCGATCTCGCCCCGCGCGGGCAGACGCTGCTGGTAGCGCCAAAGGAAGTCGTGACCCAGCTCCTCCGCCGAGGGGACCTTGAAGCTGTGAACGGACACACCCTGCGGGTTCACCCCGCTCATCACATGACGGATCGTCCCGTCCTTGCCGGCTGCGTCCAAGGCCTGCAGCACGACGAGCACCCCATGGGTGTCCTGGGCGGCGAGGCGCGCTTGGTACTCGCTCAGCAGTTCCACGCCCTCACGGAGCAGCTCGACCCCTTGCTTCTTCTTCTTGACCCGCGTCTTGAACGCGGGGTCGAAGTCCGTCTCGAGCTTGACGCTCGATCCGGGCTTCACCAGCAGTGGCTCGATGGACTTCGCGATCGGGTTACGTCTTTGGTCGGCCATTTCGCCTCCGCTCGAGCCGCTTCGGCGCGGCCGTCGCTCTGCCAGCCTGGGAGCGGGCTGAATGCCCGCGGCGCCGTGTCCTCTCCCACGAAAGCTAACACTTGAGGGGCGGCCCGGGGGGCGCTCCCCATTCAGGCTCGCTGTCCCTTGACAGCCGCTCGTGCGGAATGCTACGATCTAATCGTCCCTCAAAACCTTGGGTACCACAAGCCCAGAAGCCCGGCGTCCGTCGGGCTTCTGCCGTTAAGGCAGCGGCGATGGTCAAAGCCGGGCGCGGCGTTGCGGCGATCCGAGCGGTGGCACCTGATAGCTTCATTTGAACGGGACGAGGTGAGGAGGTTGGATGTCCGATAGCGGTGCACGAGTCCCCCGCGTGCTTGCGATCGACGCCGGGGGCACGATGACCGACACGTTCATCGTCGATGAGCGCGGCTCGTTCGTCGTCGGCAAGGCGCAGACCACTCCCGAGGACGAGTCGATCGGTTTCATGGCATCAGCGCGCGATGCGCTGGGTCAGTGGGACTCGACCCCCGAGGAGGGCTTCCCCCCGATCGTCTCGGGCATCTACTCCGGCACCGCGATGCTCAACCGGCTGCTCCAACGCCAGGGGCTGAAGATCGGCTGCATCGTGAACGCCGGCCACGAGGACTACCTGCGGCTCGAGCGCGGCATCCAGACATACCTCGGCTATTCCTACTCCGATCGCCTTCACGTGGCCACCCACTTCCACAATGAGCCGCTGGTGCCGCGCACGCGGATGAAGGGCGTTCGTGGCCGCATCGACGTGTTCGGTGACGAGGTCCTGCCGCTGCGCGAGCAGGATGCATGCGAGGCGGCGATCGAGTTGCTCGACGACGGGGTCGAAGGCATCGTCATCTCCCTGCTTTTCTCCTACCGGAACGCCGCCCACGAGATCCGTGTGGCGGAGATCGTCGAGCGCGAAAAGGCAAAGCGAGGCGTCAACGGCGCTGTCCCGGTGTTCCGCTCCTCCGAGCTGTATCCGATGCGGCGGGATCTGCCGCGACTGAACTCCACGGTGATCGAGGCCTATGCCGCGGAGCCCTCGCGCACCACCCTGAAGGCGGTGCGCGACGTGACCAAGGCCCACGGCGCACCATTTGAGCTGCGGGTGATGGCCGCACACGGCGGCACAATCTCGATCGAGGCGAAGGAGCTCGGGCGTACGCTGGTATCTGGACCGGTCGGCGGCGTGGTGGGCGGGCAGGCGCTTGCCCAGCGGATGGGGCTGCGAAACCTGCTGTGCACCGACATCGGCGGTACCTCCTTCGATATCGCGCTGATCACCGACGGACGCTTTGAGATCACGCAGACGCCCGACATCGCGCGATTCCTTCTGAATATTCCGCTTGTGCGGATCGATTCGATTGGCGCCGGCACTGGCTCGTTCGTGCGCGTGAACCCGAACTCGAACCGGCCAGAGCTAGGGCCCGACTCGGCGGGGTCGCGCATCGGCGTCTGCTGGCCTGAGGGAGGCACCGACACAGTCTCGGTCACCGATCTGAACCTGGTGCTGGGCCGTCTCAATCCGGACTACTTCCTCGGCGGCGACGTTGAGCTGGACGTCGAGCTTGCGCGCGCGGCGATCGAGCGGCAGATCGCCGGGCCTCTCGGCCTCGAGGTCGACGCGGCCGCGGCCGGCGTCATTGAGCTGTTCGAGCAGACCCTCAAGAACGAGGCGGTCGGGCGGATCCTCGGCAAGGGCTACTCCCCCGCCGACTACACGCTCCTGTGCTACGGCGGAGGGGGTCCGCTGCATGTCGCCGGGTACACCGAGGACGTCACCTACAAAGAGGTGCTCGTGCCCGCTTGGGCGGCGGGATTCTCGGCGTTCGGCTGTGCATGCGCGGACTTCGACTACCGCTATGACCAGACGGTAGACATGCCGCTGCTGCCTATGTTCGGCGAGCCGGAGAAGGCGGGAATCGGAGGCATGATCACCGCCGCCTGGGTCGGGCTTCAGGACCGTGTCGCCGGGGAGTTTGCGAAGTCGGGGATCGATCGGGACAGCATCCGCTTCACGCATGCCGTGCGCATGCAGTACTACGGTCAGCTCAACGACATCGAGTTCGTCTCTCCCCACGCCGCGCTGCAGGACGCCTCGCAGGTGAACGACCTCATCGACACGTTCGAGGAGGCCTACGCGAAGATGTATGCCTCCTCGGCGCGTTCCCCGGAGTTCGGCTACCTGGTCACCCATGTGATCGTCCACGGGACGGTGGCTGTGGAGAAGCCCGCGCTGCCGCAGCTGCCCGAGGAGCCGGGCAGGGCGCCGCTCAAGGCGACGAGAGCAGTCCACTGGGGACGTGCCAGCCGCGATGAGTTCGTCGAGACCGAGATCTTCCAGCTCGAATCGGTGAAGGCCGGAAACTCGATCGACGGCCCGGCGATCATCGAGCACTCGGCGACCACCTTCGCGATACCGCCCGGACGCCGAGCGACGCTCGACGGTCACCACATATTCCACCTCACAAACAGGGAGGGATCTGCAGATGGCGATCACTGACGCCACGCGCGAGCTTCAAAGCGGCGGGGCAATCGGCTGGGGGGGCCAGCGCCTGGACGAGATGCTCGCCGAGTCAGAGCGCCTGTTCGCGGACACCGGCCACTACGGCGGCCTGCGCGAGCTCCAGATGATGAGCTCTGACCCGATCGGCTACGAGAAGCTCTTCTCCCGGATCCGCGGCGGACTGGTGTCCGCCCGCGAGACGGCACTCAACATCTCCGCCTCGCCGATCGTGCGCGAGCTGGGCGAGCTGTGCTTTGCCCTGTACACCCCCGAGGGAGACTCGCTCGCCCTGTCCACCGGCATCATCGTCCATGTCCACACGATGTCCGACGCGATCAAGTGGATGATCCGCAACGGCTACGAGGACAACCCCGGCATCAGGCGGGGCGACATCTTCGCCAACAACGACCCGACGATCGGCGACGTCCACAACGCCGACGTGCAGACGTTCGTACCGATCTTCTGGGAGGGCGAGCTGGTTGCCTGGGCCGGAGGCGTGACCCACGTGCTCGACATCGGCGCGAGCACGCCCGGCGGTGTGCCGGTGGGGCCGACCATGCGCTACGAGGACGGCATCGACCTGCCGTGCATGAAGATCGGGGAACAGGACGAGCTCGCGAGATGGCACCTCGAGCGATGCAAAAAGCGCACCCGCGCCTCGGTGTACTACCTGCTCGACGAGCGTACCCGCCTGGCCGGCTGCCACATGGTCCGCGCGGCGGTCGAGCGCATAATCCTCGAGGAGGGGGTTGACCGCCTCAAGCGTTTCAGTCGCGAGGTCATCGAGGAGGGCCGGCGCTCGTTCAAGTCGCGCATCCGTGAGATGACGGTCCCCGGGCGCTACCGCTCCCCGGCGGGTTTTGACGCGGAGTTCGCAGACAAGGTGCAACTCCCGGCGCGCGCGCGCCGAGACGTCATCATGCACTCCACCTTCGAGGTGCGGATCGGCGGCGACGGCACGTACGAGCTCGACTACGACGGCTGCTCGGCCTGGGGCTGGCACTCGATGAACTGCACGCCATCGGGGATGCAGGGGGCAATCTGGGTCATGTTCACCCAGACGCTGATCTGCAACGACAAGGTCAACGACGGCGCGTACTTCGCGATCGAGACCAACTTCCCGGAGGGCACGATCTCCAACATCGGCGACGCCGAGGGCTCGACCGCGATTGCCTGGGCATTCCTGCAGCCCTCGTTCACGGGCTTCCCGCGCACGATCTCGCGCGCGCTGCAGGCCCGCGGCTTCATCGAGGAGGTGTTGGCCGCCTACTCGGTGTCCGGCAACGTGCAGCAGGGCGGCGGCATCGATCAGTACGGCAGCTCCTCGGCGATCATGAACTTCGAGGTCTCGGCGCAGGGCATGGGCGCGAAGTACGTTCTCGACGGGACCGACTACTGCGCCGCGATGTTCAATCCCGAGGGCGACATGGGAGACATCGAGATGTGGGAGCTGATCTCCCCGTTCGTGTACCTGTCGCGGCGGATCAAGGCGTCCTCCGGCGGGCCCGGGCGCCATCGCGGCGGGTCGAGCTTCGAGTCGCTGTTCATGGTCAACAAGACGCCCTTCTGGGAGCTCCAGAACATCGGCACCGGACGCGTGCTCTCCTCCTCCGGGCTGTTCGGCGGCTACCCCGGCGCCACCGCGTACATCCACAACATCCACGGCGCCGACCTGATCGAGCGCGCCCGCCGCGGCGAGGCCTACCCCGTCGCCGACGGCGACTTCGAGAGCCCCGCGCTGATGGAGATCCAGGGCAGCTCCCGCGACTACAAGAACGACGGGATGACGCTGCTCGAGCCGTACTCCAACGGAGACCTGTACCTGTCGGTGATGAAGGGTGGCGCGGGGCTCGGCGATCCGCTGCTCAGGGGAGTACAGGCGATCGAGCGAGACGTCGAGGAGGGTCATCTCCTTCCCCGCTTCGCCGAGTCGGTCTACGGCATCTCAGACCGCGACGCGTTCCGACAGCGCCGCCTGAAGCGGGCGATTCCGGTGCGCGACTGGGTGGCGATCGAGCGCCAGAGGATCCTCGCCCAGGAGTTCGTCGAGACGGTCAAGGCGATGTATGCGGAGTCGATGCGACTGTCACCGCGATGGGCGGCCGAGTACCGCGGGTTCTGGGACTTGCCGGAGGACTTCGAGTATGACGTCGTCACTTCAACCGTCGTGGCGGAGCGCTCGCAGCCCGGCAAGCTCGATCCCGACGACGCCGCCGATGCCTTCCTTGCCGCATCGGATCCGCGTCCCGGCGAGGACGGCGTCGCTTCCGCCGCCGGGGGCAAGCTTGACGGTCAGACGCTGGCGGCCCTGCTCGAGGAGAAGCTGTCCCGGCGCGAGGTGAAGGACATCCAGTCCGGCTACAAGGATTCAGACCGGTTCGACAAGTGGCTCGCGGTGCTCCAGGAGCGCGTCCCCTACGACGACCCGATCGTGCTGCCGGCGGGCGAAGGGCTGAACATCGTCCGACGCCGACCCGATGGGCAACTCATCTACCGCTGCGACTGCGGGCACGACTTCTGCGCACACAATCGCAACTGGAAGATGGACGCCGTGGTATACGTGCGCGAGACCGAGGAGGCGCTGCTCGAGATCTACCCCAAGATGGCCGGGCCGGATCCGAAGCTGCAGCAGATCCGCGAGTACTACTGCCCCGCTTGCGCGCGCCAGCTCGAGGTGGAGGCGCTCCAACCAGGCTACCCCGTGGTCCACGAGTTCCTCCCGGACGTTGAGGGCTTCTACCGTGGCTGGCTGGGGCGCGAGATACCGGCGTTGCGCGCAAGGGACGATCTTCGATCGCGCTGACGAAGAGTGACGGCCGGCTTGTCCTCAGCGCAGCATGATCGTCTGGCGTGTTACGTGGCTCGTTCGTCCGCTTCTCCAACGCAGCGTGAGCGTGTAGAGCCCCGCGCGCAATGTACGTGTGGTGTTCAGTACCAACTGAGGGTGCTTGGCGCGTCGCGCCGCGATCCCGGTCGCGTAGATGACCCCGCCGCGTGAGAGCACGGCTCGGCCGAGCGCCGCGGTTGTGAACTTGACGGGCCCGGTCACACTCTTGGTCGTGCAAGCCTGCTTGGTGACCTTGACCTTCTTGCGCTTGCCATGGATCGTCTTGACGACGGATCGCTTGACGGTCCTGCAGCTCACCAGCTCGACCGAGCCGTTCCTGCCCTGCGCTCCGTTGGCGCCGTTCGTGCCAGTCAGCCCCTGCGGGAGCGCCCCGCCGGTGCCCTGAAGCGTGATCGACAGTGGGCTCGCCGGATCGTTGCTGGCAACCGCGAGCGTCGCAGAGCGCCCATTGGCGGCGCTGGTGGCGGTGGGTCCGAAGCGAACGTCGATCGTGCACGTGTCGCCGGTCCAAAGCGTAGCGCCGGAGCACGTGTCCGTGGTGATCAAGAAGTCGTCGGTCTGGCCGGTTGTGACTTGCGCTCTGCCGATCTGCAGCGCGCCGTGGCCGGAGTCGGTGATCGTCAGTGTTTGCGGCGCGCTGTACGTGTAAAGAGGTTGGCTAGCGAAGCTCATGCTTGGGGCGCTCGGGGTGGCTGCTCCCGCAGGCCCTGCGTCGACTGAGACCCCGAACGAGTTGCCCGCGCTGGTGATGAAGCTCTGGTTGGGGGAACCTGTGCCGTCGAGATTCGCCCGGCCGATCGTGGTGCCGCCCAAGTTTGCCCAGTAGATGTACCGGCCGTCGACCGCCACCGCCCTGGGGTTGTTTGCGCCGGTGATGAGGCTCAGGTTGGGGGTGCCTGTGCCGTCGAGGTTCGCCCGCGCGATCGTGTTGGTGGCACTGTTGCTCCAGTAGATGTACTGGCTATTGACCGCCACCCCGCCGGCGTTGCTCGCGCCGGTGATGAAGCTCTGGTTTGGCGTCGTGCCGTCCAGGTTCGCCCGTCCGATCGTCGAGCTTCCAAAGTTGCTCCAGTAGAGGTACTGGCCGTTAGCCGCCACCCCGGTCGGGCCGTTCGCGCCGGAAATAAAGCTCTGGTTGGAAGCGCTGCCGTCGAGATTGGCCCGCCCGATCGTGTTCGTGCCCACGTTGGTCCAGTAGACGTACTGGCCGTTGACCGCCACCCCCTCCGGGGTGCTTGCGCCGGTGATAAAGCTCTGGTTGGGAGTGCCGCTTCCGTCGAGGTTCGCCCGCCCGATCGTGCCTCCGATGTTGGTCCAGTAGATGTACTGGCCGCTGACCGCCACCCCGAGCGGGCCGCTTGCGCCGGTGACGAAGCTCTGGTTGACGGGGGCCGCGCCGTCAAGGTTAGCCCGCCCAACCGTGGTGCCGCCGCCTCCTCCGAAGTTGCTCCAGTAGACGTAGGCGCTGGCTTGCGCCGCCCAGAACCCGGATCCCAGCACCGCCGCCGCCACGACCAGCCCACGTCTCCTGCGCAAACCCACCCTCCCCGTTAGACACTCTCTGGGCTGGCGATGCTACCGCCCGGTCCCCGGGAAAAAACGGCAGTCGCGAATTTGGTCAGCGAGGCACTGCGGGAAAGCACCACAACCAGATCGGGGAGACAGGATCAAAAGGAGTGCAACCGTCAATGTTCACGGGCCTAGTCAACCGGTCTGCTCCCGACGTGCTCCCGAAACGCTGAGCGGAACAGGCCCGGTTTGAGCATCCCAGGCAGCCAGCAGACGCGCTCGAGCGCCGGGCTTCGGTCGGGTGACCGTATAGCCCCATCACCAGCTGGCCGCCGTCGGTGTGGCCAAGCTGTTGAGCAACATCCCACGGCGTTATGCCCCGCTCGAGGAGCATCGTCGCGGCAGCGTGGCGCAGCTCGTAGAAGTCGAAGCCTGGACGGTTGGCGAGCTTGCGCAGGCTCGACCAGTAGCGGTGGTGGGCTGGCTGAGCCCACATGCAATCCCTCGGGCTCGTGAATAGCAGACCGGAAGGGTGGACCGGTACTTCGAGGAGGCCATCTTGCGCCGGCGGCGGGACGGTCACGGTGCGCGATCGCCCGGTCTTGGTCGGCCCGATCTCCCCCGTGCGCGACAAGGAGCGCGCGATCGTGCAGAGTTGTCCGGCTACGTCATCACGACGCAATGCAAACAGTGTCGCGGACGCCGCTTGACCGTTCGACACTCAGTATGCGCCGCCAGTCCCCGCCTCACGGTCCGCGCTACGGTTCGCGACCATGATCGCCGACTGGACCTTCAACGGCCTGTGGCCGTACGAGCCGCGCTGGTTCGACACAGCAGACGGGCGCATGCACTACGTCGACGAGGGTCCGCGCGATGGCCGCCCGGTTGTGCTCGTACACGGAAACCCGACGTGGGGCTTTCTCTATCGCAATTTCATCGCCCCGCTGACCGATGCCGGCTACCGAGCGATCGTGCCGGACCATCTCGGGTTCGGGCGCTCTGAGAAGCCGTCCGACCCCGAGCTGTACCGGATTCCGCGCCATGTGCAGCGTCTGGATGCGCTGCTCGAGTCGCTCGATCTCCATGACGCCGTCATCGTGCCGCAGGACTGGGGCGGCCCGATCGGGCTCTCCTGGGCCGTCGCGCACCCGCAGCGCGTGTGGGGGCTGTTCATCCTCAACACCTACGCTCACGGACCACGGGGCAAGGTCAAGCTGCCGCTCCCGCTGCGGCTGTTTCGGACCCCCGGCGTCGGCGAGCTGCTCGTCAAGGGGCTTGACCTGTTTACCAGGGGCTTCCTGTTCCGCGTCGGCGTCGTGCATCAAGAGCGGCTCACGCCGGACGTGCGCCGGGCCTACCTCGCGCCGCACCCGACTTGGGCGAGTCGCACCGGTGTGCTTGTCTTCCCACGCGAGATCCCAGCCGGCGGAACGGGACCGGTCACCGAGCTTACCGGCGCACTCGAGCGCGGCCTCGAGGCTCACTTCCGTTCAAAGCCCACCCAGATCGTGTGGGGGATGCGCGACCCCGCCTTCACCCCCGAAATGCTCGAGGAGCTGTGGCGCAAGACCTTCCCCGACGCTCCCGTGACCCGAATCGAGGACGCCGGCCACTACCTTCAAGAGGACGCTTACGAACGAATAGTGCCCGAGCTGCTGGGCTTTCTCTCCACCGAGGCCGAGTAGCACGAGGTCTGCTCATCGGCGAGCTGCACTTGGCACGCTCGCGCTTCGCGCGGTGGCTGTTGCACAAAGATGGCATGAACAGGGCCTCCCTCGGCTCAGCGCGAAACACTCGCGCGAAATGGCAATGCCGGAACTCGAAGGAGGCCCCGAGATGACGATCGTAGCTGGCTTTGACGTGCACCGCAGGCAGATCACATTCGACGCTTTGGACACCGACACGGGTGAGCTCACGCGCGGGCGGATAGACGCGACGCCCAGCGCCGTGGAGCGCTGGGCCACACGCTTCGAGGGTCGCGAGGTGCAGGTCGCGCTCGAGGCGTGCACGGGCTGGTTGTTCGTCTCCCGCGCCCTTGAGCGTGCCGGCGCGGTCGCACATCTCGCCGAGCCGGTCGAGACGAACGCGCTGCGCGGGCGCAAGCGGCGCGCGAAGACCGATCGCGAGGACGCGCGCTGGCTGCGCACGCTGCTCGGCGAGGGGCGGCTGCCGGAATCCTGGATCCCGCCGGAGCACGTGCGCGGTTGGCGCTCACGCGCACGGCTGCGCAAGACGCTGATCGACGAGCGCACCCAATGGCTGCAGCGCATCCAGGCGACGCTGTTTCACCACGGCATCGCCGGCGCGCCCGACAGGCTGCGTAGCGGCGCCGGACGTGAGTTCCTGGGTGAGCTGGAGCTGCCCGCCGACGCGCGCGAGCGAATCGCAATCTCGCTTGAGATGATCGACTCACTCGAGAGCCAGTTGCGCCCGCTGGAGGCAGAGCTGCGAGCGCTCGCGCGCCGGCAGGCCGGTTGCCGTGCGCTGATGGCACAGTTCGGCATGGGTGAGCTGACCTCGCTGGTGACACTCACAGAGCTGGGAGACGTCCAGCGCCTCTCAGCATCGCGCAAGGCCGTGCGGATGGCCGGGATCGACATCGGCGTGCACCGCTCCGATCGGCGCTCACGCGTGGGCAAGCTGAACCGCCAGGGCTCACCGCACCTGCGCTGGGCGCTCTATGAGGCCGCCCTGTCGGCGTGTCGACCCACCAGTCCCGACCATGAGGACTACCTCGCACTGAAGGCGCGCGGGCTCTCACACACCCGCGCGTCGTTGACGATCGCGCGCAAGCTCGCGCGACGCTCCTTCCACATCCTGCGCGAGCTTGGCCCCGGCGCGCTCGAGCCGATCACGACCACTTGAGCGCATCCGCTCCACCGCTCCGCTACGCCCACGACTACAAGATGGCACCCAAGCTTCCGACCAGCTCCCTCAAAGACGGTGGCTCCCACGTCAACGTGGCGGCCCAACAAAGACCGAGCGGCCGGAGTCGCTCCACCCGGAACGACCGATCAACCATCACGTCACCGACCACCAAGTCGCGGACCCAGATAAGCCCGGGCATCCACGGAGCGAACCACGACCCCACCAACCACAACCACTCACCCCCACAGAACCCCGCGCTTGACGGGAGGCCATGGTTCAGATAAGCCGTCCGCGAAAACCTGGGCTGCGCTCGCTGTGACGGTCGTTGAGGGGCCTCGTAGCGCCGAGGCTGGGCAGGGCGGGCCTCGGGCGAGCGACGACTTGCCGCTTTTTCGAACCCGCCCTTAGAAAGGCTCCAGTGAGCCCGCCGGAGGTTTGTGAAACAGCCTCCGCGGGATGCGAGCGTCTCCGGAGGCGCCCAGCTCACTACTGCTCTGGACGACGGATGAAAGTCAAGGGGCGTTGCAAATTTCTTTGAGCGTCGGTTCGGAGCGCAGTGGGCGCTGGTTGCGTCGTCGGCGAGGCGATTCGGCTCAAAGGGGCGTGCTGCAGCCCGTTCTGGGACCGTGCCCATGTGATTTGGGCGTGGTGAATCGGCGCTCAGAGGGCGCTCGATACGCCTTGCCAGGATGGCGTGGCGCTGACGGAACCGCGCGATCGTCGTGTGATCAGGCCGCTGATTTGCTGCGATCACACGGTAGGCGACATCCTCCACGCACTCGCGCTCGATCCCACGCGAGGAGCGCTGACCCTTGCAGTAGGCGTAGAGCAAGAGTGCCAACATCATCGCCGGATCATGTGCCGGTCGGCCGTGACCATCGGCACGATAGGCACCAAGAAACGCCGAGACGTCCATCTCCTCAACGGCCGCCAGGATGAACCACGCGAGATGATCCTCCGGCAGCCACTCCTTCAGATTCGGCGGCAACAACAGCTCCTGATCGCGGTCACACGCTATGAAGTTCTGGGGCATACGGGCATGGTCTTAACCCGCCGGACAGCACCCCTTTTTGCAACAGCCACCGTCCTGAGCGAGTCGTCCGCGAGCCGCTCGCTGGGACGACTCGCTTGGTCAAGAAACCGGCAGCGCGAAGTCTGTTGTGCCGGACCCACGCCGCGAGAGGCGACAATGCATTACCGTTTTCCGCTGACTCGGCATGTGCCGACCGACGTTCTCTCTGGAGGGGCTGCCCATGCAGGTGCCCGAAGTGCGTTACGCCCGCGCCGGTGACCTCCGGCTCGCCTATCAGCAATGGGGTGATGGTCCGCCCCTGATGATCGTCCCCGACCTCATCTCGAATGTGGAGATTACGTGGGAGCACGAGCTATACCGCCGCTCACTCGAGCACCTCGGCAAGCACATGACCTGTGTCTACTTCGACAAGCGCGGCATCGGCGCGTCGGACCGTTTCGAGGAGGCGCCGACGCTCGAGCAGCGAAACCAGGACATCCTCGCTGTGATGGACACGGTGGGTTGGGAGCGCGCCCACGTTCTGGGGCAATCCGAGGGTGCGGCGATGGGACAACTATTCGCCGTCGACTTCCCCGAGCGCGTCGAGAGTCTGACGTTGGTAAACACCTTCGTGCCACCTCGATATATAGGTCGCATACCTGAGTACATACGAGATGGCGACCCGCCGATCCTGAATGGCGTGCAAATCTACGAACACTTCGAACGTGTCCTCGAGACGTGGGGCGAGGACGCCAGTTACCTGGTCGAGTGGGCCATGCCGAGCCAGATTGGGAACGAGGCCTTTACCCGTTGGGTCGCCAGGCTGCTACGTTGCGCCGCCAGTCCCAAGGACTTCAAACGCCAGCTGGACAGCATCATCAGCCTCGACGCCGGCGATGCCCCTGAGCGAATCTCCGCTCGCACCCTAGTGATGCACGTGCAGGGCGATCAAGAGTTGCACGTCTCGATGGGTCGCCTTCTCGCTGACATCATCCCGGACGCGGAGTACGTCGAGGTGGAGGGAGCTGATCATTTCTTCTGGATCATGCCCAACTGGCGCGAGATGGCCGACATGGTGATCCGCTTTGCAACAGGCGCCAATGCTCAGAGCACGACCACCCGTCAGTTCGGGACCGTTCTCTTTACTGACATCGTCGACTCGACACGCCAGTCGGCGTCTGTCGGTGATTCAAGATGGCGTGCCGTGCTCGACAGTCATGACCGCACCGCCCGCGGTCTGATCGACCAACACCGTGGCCGCGTGGTCAAGAGCACCGGCGATGGGCTCCTCGCCGTGTTCGACTCGCCGTCTCAAGGCGTGGAGTGCGGCATCAAGATGTGCGACGCACTTCGGGGCATTGGCGTCGAGATTCGCGCCGGTCTGCACGCCGGTGAGATCGAGGTTCACGACGACGGCGACATCTCCGGCATTGCCGTCAACCTCGCCGCACGTGTCGAGCAGAACGCGGCCGACGGCGAACTCTGGGCGTCCTCAACCGTGCGTGACCTAATGCTTGGGGGCAGCGCCTCTTTCACCGAGCGCGGCGAGCACGAGCTGAAGGGCATCGACGGGGCCTGGCGGCTGTTCTCCGTCGGCGCTTCCTAGATCAGCCGCCCGCTCCTGCTTGCACTTAGCGATGCGGAAGCGTTTGCGTTGGTGCGCGTCAGGGCTCCTGTTCGTCCCTTGCGATCGTGTCGATCACTCGCGACCGGATGCCAGCTTCGGGGCGAAAGCAGGCGCGAGGGCCAACGGCGCCCTGCCGACAAGTATCGTCGCGGCCGTTGTCGATTTCGGCCGAGCCTGTTCGTGTAAGGGGTGAGCGGCCGGGATGGGCCGGCCCGAGATCTAAAGGGGGACAGTCAAATGAAGCAGTATCTACTCAGTGTGTACCACGCCGAGGGTGCGGATTACGCGCCGCCGGCGGACGAGGTCCAGCAGATCATGAGCGGCGTCGAGGCGTTCAACACCGAGCTCCGGAGCACTGGGGCGTGGGTGTTCGGCGGTGGTCTTCATCCGTCGAGCACGGCCACCGTGGTGCAGCTCGAGGGCGATGAGGTGCTCACCACCGACGGTCCGTTCCTCGAGGGCAAGGAGCACATCGGTGGGTTCTGGGTGATCAAGGCGGCGGACTTGGACGTGGCGCTGGAGTGGGGCCGCAAGGCAACGCGGGCGGCGCGGGTGCCGGTGGAGGTCCGCCCGCTTCAGGAGGAGGCGCAGGACTGAGCCCTCCGGTCACCTCGGCGTTGATCGCGCGTGTGTTCCGGGAGGAGCACGGACGGGCGCTGGCAGTCCTGGCGCGGGCTTTCGGCGATATCGATCTCGCCGAGGACGCGGTCCAGGACGCCTTCGCCGCTGCCTCGGAGCGCTGGCCGTCCTCCGGCCTGCCTCCGAGTCCCGCGGGATGGATCATCACCACCGCCCGAAACCGCGCGATCGACAGGCTGCGGCGCGAGTCCTCCCGTGGCGACCGCCACGCCCAAGCGGCGAGTCTGCACTTCCAAGAACCACCGCGTGAGGAGGGCCCGGTGCAAGACGACCGCCTCCGAGGAGATCGTCTGCGTCATGCGCCATGCAAGCGAGGACCCTCACGGCTTCAGGCTGCGAGCGATGATCGTAATGCTCTGGCGCAGCGGACTGCGCGTCAAAGAGGCGCTCGCGCCGAGCGAGCACGACCTTGACCCGCAGCGTGGGTCGGTGCTCGTGCGTTGAGGCAAGGGAGGGCGGCGGCGCGAGGTCGGCATGGACGCGTGGGGTTGGGAGAATCTCAGGCCCTGGCTCTCACACCGCCTCGAACTCCCGGCGGGCCCACTGTTCTGCGTGATCGACGGTCCCACCCACGGGCGACCGTGGTCGGCTGCCGCGGTCCGCACGGAGTTTCGCCGCCACACCGTCGAGGGAGGCGTCAGGCGACGCTTCGCCCCTCATCAGCTACGCCATGCACACGCGGTTGAGCTAGCCCGCGAGAGGGGTGTCGCTCAACGTCATCCAGCGCCAGCTCGGGCACGACAACCTCGCACCACAAGCATCTACCTTCAGGGAATCGACATCCAGGAGATCATCTCGACCGTGCACGCGCGTCGCGCCCCCATGATGTCCGCGACAGCCGGCCTTGAGCTCTGAACTACCCGGACGCCCGCGCGCGAGCGCCGACCTGAGCGCTCGCGTCTCGGGCGCTAACGGCAGACTGCCGCTTGCTCCACGCAAGCGGCTGTGAGATGAGGCCCACGCGGGCACTCCCGCCACGCTCGCAGGTCGTCCAATCCAGGAGCGTGAGCTGCTCAATGGGCGAGAGGGCTGCGAGCTCCTCGACAATCTTGACGAAGCTTCCAGCGGGGGCCTCGATTCTGGACGCGCTTGATTCCGGCGCGCTCACGCCTTATGGTTGCCCCGAGGCCGGGACCGGCCTTTGGGGCCTGCATGAACACGGCGGGAGTGCCCGCCCACAGGGTTCCAACACCAGGAGGGGCGCCGACCCGGCGCTGCAACCACCACGGGAGGTGGCACACATGTTGTTCAAAACTCGACGCGCTTTCGGCGCGCGACTGACGGTTATCGCTGTTCTTGCCGCCGCGATGGCCATGGCTCTGACAGGCCTCGCGCAGGCCAAGGACAAGCGCGACCTGACGGTGATGACCCAGAACATGTACCTGGGCTCGAGCCTCGCACCGGCGACCGAAGCGAAAACTGCGGAAGAATTCATCGTCGCGGTGGCGACTATCTATGGAACCGTCCAGTTCACCAACTTCCCGGCCCGCGCGGAAGCGATCGCAAACGAGATCGCTAGCGAACGGCCCGACCTGATCGGATTGCAGGAGGTGTCCAAGTGGACGGCGACCGGGCCCGGAGCGCCTCCGAGCCTCGACTTCCTCGCGATCCTGCAGGCGGACCTCGCCAAACACGGCCTGTCCTATGCGGTCGCGTCGGTTTCGGAAAACGCGAGCATCGGTCCGCTTCCGCTCGCCGTCCCCTGCAGCGGACCATTGGGCAGCTGCCTGCTCACGTTCCAAGACCGTGACGTGATCCTCGTCAACAAAGCCAACCACGACCTGGCGGTGTCGAACCCGAAGAGCGGGCGCTACCAGACACAGGAGGTGCTGACGACGCCGGTCGGCCAGCTCTCGTTCGATCGGGGCTGGGCCTCGATCGACGGGACACTGTCCGGCAAGAAGTTCCACTACGCCAACACCCACCTCGAGACCGAGGAATACCCGAGCGTCCAGGAAGCGCAGGGAGCGGAATTCCTCAAGGGGCCCGCGAAGTCGGGCGGTGCCGTGATCGCCACCGGTGACTTCAACTCGGCCGCGGACGGCAGCACCACCAAGACGTACGCGAATCTGACGAAGTCGTACTTCCAGGACGCATGGGACCTGAACCGCCATAATCCGGGCTTCTCATGCTGCCAGAGCGGGACGCTCACGAACCCGACGTCGCAGCTGGCGTCACGGATCGACCTTGTGCTGACGCACGCGGCAGCGAGCGCTGTCAGCGCGCACCTCATCGGTAACACACCGTTCGAGGCGGTACCGCCGTTCTGGCCTTCCGATCACGCCGGAGTGGTGGGTTCGGTCCGGGTGCATTAATGGCCTAAGCCCCAGATTCTCCCGAAAGGGAGAGCAACAGAGGCTCGAAGTTGACGACCTCCCGCCCGCCGGCGGGGGGTCGTCTCCTTGGGGGACTCAGGCTCGCGTCAAACTGCGCTTTGCGGGCCGGCGAGGGCGCCAGAGCGCGGTATCCGCAGCTCTGGAAAATTGACAAAGTGGTCGGTACGCCCAGAGCTGGCAGGGCCTCGAAACGCTCAGGCACGAGGCCGGCTAGGCCGGCGTGAGGCCGTGGCGCCGCATCACCTCGCCGATCGCGGCCATATCCGGCGGGTCGCCGGACGAAGCGGCAAGGACCTCGCCGATCTCGCGAAAGTATGCGGATCCGAAGACGGCTGGGGTTGCGATCGCGAGGAACTTCGCATCGACGCTGCCGCGGTTGTTAAATCCGTGGATCTGCCCGCGCGACACGCATACCGCCTCTCTGGACCGATCTCGACCGTCGTTCCGTCGATCGTCCACGTCGAGACACCCTCGAGGCCGTAGATCGTCTCCTCGGCTCGGGTTCCCGGTGGTGGTCAGTCTATGCGGCGGTCACCTCCTCGGGGATCGTCTGTTCATTGCCCTCGTATCTCATCCGCTTGAAACTCTGGCGCTCGAGCCGAGTAGAGGAGTGCCCTCTGCTCGAGCAGGCCGCTCGCTACGAGGCGGCTCAGGCATGCGTATGCCCGGGTGCGACTGATCCCGAAGCGGCCCATCACATGCTCGGCGCCGGCGGCTCCGACACGGCCGATCCAACCTACGATTTCTGCGTCCTTCTTGGTCTTCATGACGCCTCCTTGCGGCGATCGACGATGACTCTTCTGAATGCATGTCGATCGAAAGCCAGTCGAGACCCCTCTTTCAATTTGCGCCAACTACGCGCGGCGATCAGGCGCGTCGGCCGAGGGGTGCTGCACTCATGCCGACGCAAGAGCGCTGAGCCACGCAGCCGAGACGACTGTTGCTCGCCCAAAAGCGGTAGCACGCACGCCTCCTCGCTCGCTTAGCGCGCGATAGCTGAGCGGAACAGGCCCGGTTTGAGCATCCCAGGCAGCCAGCAGACGCGCTCGAGCGCCGGGCTTCGGTCGGGTGACCGTATAGCCCCATCACCAGCTGGCCGCCGTCGGTGTGGCCAAGCTGTTGAGCAACATCCCACGGCGTTATGCCCCGCTCGAGGAGCATCGTCGCGGCAGCGTGGCGCAGCTCGTAGAAGTCGAAGCCTGGACGGTCGGCGAGCTTGCGCAGGCTCGACCAGTAGCGGTGATGTGCCGGTTGAGTCCACATGCAATCCCTCGTCGGCCCGCGCACCGGCCGGCGGCATCTCGACTCCGTACCTCAGGCGTCCTAATCGCCGCGCCGTGGAAGCGTCAACACGAGACCAGACCGCCGAAAAGGAGTCACGCCTTGATCGCAACCGCATATCCGCTTCTCGAAGTGTTCTGGACGATGCTCATCTTCTTCGCGTTCTTCATCTGGCTCTGGATCCTGTTCACGGTCTTCACGGACGTGTTTCGCCGCGACGACATATCGGGCTGGGGCAAGGCCGCATGGATCATCTTCGTCATCGTCCTGCCCTACCTGGGCGTGTTCGTCTACCTGATCGAAGAGCACAAGGGGATGACCGAGCGCTCGATCAGGCAGCAGGAAACGGCCAAGACGCAGATGGACCAGTACGTGAAGTCCGTCGCGGGCCAGAGCGACCCTGCCGAGCAGATCGCCAAAGCTAAGGGGCTTCTCGACCAGGGCGCCATCAGCCCGGCCGAGTTCGAGCAGATCAAGCAGAAGGCACTCGCGGGCTGACCGGATTAGTTAACCCGGACCCGTCGTGTGAGCATGGCCCACGTCAGGGTTCACCGCATGATGAGTGACACACATAGACGCCAACGCGGACTCGGCTGCGGTCACAGCGTCCTTCAGGGCGGTCGCCGGGGCGGGATGGGGACGCGCTGGGCTCTTCAGGTGTGCGTGAGGAGGCCCAGGGGCGTCGGGCGACGAGTCACCTCGAGCGTGAGCAATCCGCCTCTTGGAGGCGGTGAGCTACACGCGGGCTGACCGTCCCGTGCGTTAGCCGAGCGGTTGCGCGATCGAGTCGATCGCTGCTGGCGACCGGCTACCGCTCTGCTGGCCGAGCGGGCGTCTGAACGAGGACAGCGCTGACTCTCGCGTTGGACGACCGATGAAAATCAAGGGCTGGGGCTCGGTATCGGTTGGATTTTGCGAGGATTTCGGACAGGGACTCGGTCGCGGTTCACCTCGCGAGGGCCGCAGAGGGCCTCCTGTGGTGCCGTTTTCGACGGCGTGCTGGCAGCCGAGGTGAATTCGACGGCTTTTGGGACAGGCGGGGTCCTCGCCGGAGTCAATCGGCGTCTTGTAGAGGAGCCGCGAGGGCGTTAGGCTTCTGGTGGGCGCGAGTAGAGGACGAGTCGAAGTGCAGACGTCAGGGGCTCGTGGTCTGCCGCGCGACTTTGCCCCTTGAGGGCTTTTGTGATGCGCGCCCCGGTGTCACGCTCGCGCCCGCTTTCTTTTTCGGTGCGGCGGCCTGCCAGTCTGAGACCATCCGCTTGTAGGAGGCCTCGGCTTGCTCGGCGAGCTTGCGCTCGCCTGCGCGCATTGCCTGCCTGGTGGCCCACACGCCGGTCGGGGTGCCCTTCACTGTTGGGGCGCCGGCACGGATCTCCAGCAGCCGTAGCTTCTTGGCGGTCAGGGAGGGCTGCTGGTGGGCGTAGTCCTCTTCGCGGGTGAGTAGGAACCAGAACAGGCAGCAGAGCTTGCGTGCGCTGGCGACGATGGCGATCCCGTGTCCACGGCGGGCGCGCACGCGCTGATAGAACGCGTGCTGCGGGCCGGGTTGGCGGACGGCTGACCAGGCCGCCTCGACGAGCGCCCAGCGCGCCGATGCGGAGCCCTGCTTTGAGATGTGTCCGCCCGTCGCCGGCGCTGAGCCTGACTGGTAGACGCGCGGGTCAAGACCGAGATAGCCGACCAGCGCCCTGGGGTTTTGAAAGCGGCGGATCTCGCCGACCGCGGCCATGAAGCTCGCCGCGCAGATCACGTTGACTCCGGGTACCGTCATCAGCCGCGTGATCTCCGCCGATCGGAGCGCCTCGGAGGCGATCTGGCGCTCGACCGCGGCGATCTCTGAGTCCAGGAACTCGATGTGTCGCAGGCACGCCCCGATCGTCTCTGTCTCCTCGAGCGGCAGCTCGAGCTCTGAGAGCCAGCGGCGCCCCTTGGCCCCGAACAGGTCAGTCACGGGCGGGCGCCCCACGAGCCGGCGCACGAGCACCGCGTGGATCTCGTTCTTCGCGCGCGAGCGTGAGCGCACCAGCTGCTCACGCCGCGACAGGCGACGGCGCATCACCCGGCAGCGCTCATCCGGTGACCAGACGCCGTCCAGCTCGCCCGCCGCCAACAGCCTCGCGAGCGTGCGCGCGTCCAAACGGTCGGTCTTCGCGCGCGCCTGGCGGATCCCCGTGTCGGCGGGACTCACGACAATCACCCGCGCGACGTGCCGCTCGAGGATCCGCGCGACCTCCCACGCGCTGCCGCTCACCTCAAGCGCCACGCGATCCCGCGGGTCAAGGCTTGAGCCGAACAACTCCAGCTGCTCGGGAGTCGTATCGACCCGACCCGCCGAGCGCACCTCACCATCCTGTGCGATCGCTACCTCACAGAAATCACGGTGCACGTCCAACCCGATCGCTCTACCAGCTGATCTCACCTCGTCCTCCTCTGATTGCGTGAACCACTGGAGAAGCAGCGGGCTAACGACAACGACCGATACGTGCTCACGGCACACCCGGGCAAGTCGCAGGGGCGGCCACCGAAAACTCCCGGGCTCGAAGCCCATCGTCCAAAACGGCCTGCCCCACTGCGTTCTCCCTGAAAGCCCCTATCCCGGTCAGCCGACCCTAATACGATCGGCCGCCAACAGCGGCCTTCAAGCCCGCATTTTCATGCCCCGAATCTCGAGAGCACGACTATGACGAGCGCCGACTGCCGCTCCGCAGGTGAAACCAGAAGTCTTGCGGACCCCCTCCCCGATCGCTGCGCGCCGTCCTTCTGCATCGAGGCGACTTGATCATCGACTGTGTTCGGGAATCTCGCGGCACGGTTCACTGATGCTTCCGGGGGTGTCGAGGACCGCGAAGGCCAGCTCGCATAGCGAGCCACGTTTGACAGTCTGTCGTGATGCGCTTCCGCAGGGACGGCTCTCGTCGCGACGTTTCTCGCCGCCATCTGGCTCCGACGCTCGGGGTTCGGGATATGGCGATCGACCTCGGTACGGCGAACACCCTTGTGTATGTCGGGGGACGGGGCATCGTGGTCTCGGAGCCTTCCGTCGTGGCCTCAGACTCGCGGACCGGTCGTGTCCACGCCGTGGGAGCGGACGCCGAGAGGATGATCGGCCGCACCCCGGCGACGATCTCAGCGACGCGCCCGTTGCGCCACGGCGTGATCGCTGACTTCGACATCACCGAGGAGATGCTGCGCTACTTCATCCGCAAGGTTCTCGATCGGAACCGGGCCCACCCCCGTCTGATCGTCTGCGCGCCATCAGGGGTCACTGAGGTCGAGAAGCGGGCGGTCGAGGAGGCGTCGCTTGCGGCCGGCGCGCGTCGCGTCCACCTGATCGAGGAGCCGATCGCGGCCGCGATAGGTGCCGGCCTGAATATCGCAGAGCCGATCGGGCGCATGGTGGTCGACATCGGGGGTGGCACCAGCGAGATGGCCGTCATCTCCCTCGGTGGCATCGCGCTTGTCCCGCTCGCTGCGCGTCGGGGGCTACGAGATGGACGAGGCGATCACGCGCTACCTGCGTGCCGAGTACGCGCTGGCGATCGGCTCCCAGACGGCTGAGGCGATCAAGATCGCGATCGGATCGGCAGTTCCGCTTCGGCCCGAAGAGACGAGCGAGGTGCGCGGGCGTCACCTGATCACCGGCCTGCCGACCCAGATCGAGCTCCGCAGCGAGGAGGTACGCGCGGCGATCGAGGGACCGCTGCGCGAGATCGTCGATGCGATCAAGGACACGCTCGAGCAGACTCCGCCCGAGCTAACGGGCGACATCTCGCGCGACGGGATTCTCCTTGCCGGTGGGGGTACCCTGCTGCGTGGCTTCCCAGAGCTCGTCGCGGCGGAGACCGGCATCCCGGTCTTCCTCGCCACATCGCCGCTGACTTGCGTGGTCACCGGCTCGGGCCAGGCCCTCGATCATTTTGACCAGCTCAGCCGCTCCGGCGGTGCGGGTCGTGGGGGCCGCCGCCGGGGCAGAGCACGCGGCTGAAGCGAACGCCTGCTGCTTGAGCCAGCACGACGGACCGGGTCACGTGCGAAAGCGAGATCACCCAGCTAGGCCGCCCCGTATGGAGCCTGCTCGCCCCGAGGCCGAGGCCGCCAATCCCGATGTGGATGCCGTGCAGTGGTTCGCCGAGGGCAATGTGATGGTCGATGCGATTGCCGAAATCGTTCACAGAGAACTCGATCCCCGAGCGGTTGACGAGTCAGCCATCCGGCAATGGCAGGCCATAGGCCGCGACGCTGGAGTTCATCGCACGATCGACGGATCTCGACCACGCGAGCTAGGTAGTCCGCTAGGCCACGCCTCGAACCCCCCAACCTGGCGGCCGAACGCAAGCGCGTCGAGGGCGAACTCTTGCGCATCGAGGCCGAGGGAGCCCTGCCGGACGAGCCATGACAGCGATGCGGCTGCTGGATGGTGGGCCATCCGGGTGCTCCCGCAGGACACCCCGATGGCCTGGTGACGACAGCCTCCGTGGGGCGATGTGCGCCGTCATGTCCCACGCTAGGCACCTGGTCATGGTGCCCAGGGGGCAGATCGACGGATGTTCGTCTGGGCGCTACCTGCGCGTCTACCGCACACCCACCACGTCTATGGCGACGGAGTTGATCGTCACGTAGCCGTTAGTTCCGCATCCGTTATACGCCTGCATCGTGAGGGTATGACTTATCGGTCCTCCCGGCTCGAACATCGTGAACGTGAACGGAGTTGATCCAGTTCTTCAGAGCCCTGGTCCCACGTCCCGCCGGTCACCGGGTCAGGGGTAGCACCCTCTCCCTCTGTGATGGCTTCCACGCTCCGAGCGCGGGCCACCACGCTCGATCCCGAAGCGCCTGCGGGACCGGACGGACCGGTAGCTCCGGTTGCGCCTTCGGTTCCGGTGGCTCCAGCAGCTCCGCTGGCTCCGGCTGGGCCTGTCGATCCGGCTGCGCCGGTGGGTCCGGTCGGCCCCGTTGGTCCGGTCGCTCCGGTCACGCCTTTGGCTCCGGTGGCCCCCGCTGGCCCTGTCGGGCCTGTTTTCCCACGCGGTTCTGCCAGCACGATCTGGCTGGTGCTGGTGATGACGTATTTGCCGCCGGCAATAGCGGTGCCGCCAGGTGCGACGACAAAGGCGAGCATCAGCCCGACAAGCGCGATTACAGTGGCCGTCGATGGCCTTCTGCGGTTCATGACCAGGCCCCCCGGTTACGGTGTGCGGCGATGGTACAGACGGCCGAAGAGCGCTAGGCGGGGCTGGCCGTGCCGAGTGACTTCGCTCCGGTTCGCAGCATCCTCGCCCGATAGCGGGAGCTGGGGCGACCGTTCTCCGAGGCGTGGCGGACGGCGCTCCAGAGCGTCCAGGACAGAGTGGCGCGACAGGTCCTCAGGAGCACTCAGGAGGCGTGACGGGACGGCTACGAACCGGCAAGAGTCCAAGATGCCGGCGCCCGCCTGATGCACCGATTGATGGATACTCGCCGCATGATGTCTGAGGAGTCCACGACCCCCGACCTGTTGGAGCTTGCTCGCAGTGCCGTTGACGCTGCGAACCGCCGCGACTTTGATGCGGTGATGAGCCACTTCAGTCCCGATTCAGTCTGGGAAGGGTGGATGGGGACAGTCTTCACGGGCCGAGAGGCGATTCGCGGCAACCTGGAAGACGTCATCGGCACTTTCGAGGAGTTTGCGATGAAGCCGGAGGAGCTTCTCGAGCTCGGCGGCGGGGTCGTTCTTGCGGTGGTCCTCCAAAGTGTCCGCCTGGCTGGCAGCCGCGATGAGTGGCAAGGTCGCGTTGCGTTCATCAGCGAGTGGGCGAATGGCCTGATCGTCCGAGTCAGGATCTATCCGAACATCGACGAGGCCCGTACTGCCGCCGAACGCCTTGCCGAGGAACGGGGGTAGGCGGTGTCGGAGAACCTGGACCTCGTGCGCTCGATTCACGCAAAGTGGGAGCGCGGCGACTGGAGCGCCAACGAGTGGGCCGATCCTGAGATCGAGTTCGTGATCGCCGATGGCCCTGAACCTGGACGGTGGAAGGGACTGGCCGGCATGGCGGAGGGTTGGCGGGCTTGGCTGAGTGTGTGGGCGGATTTCAGTGGCGAGGCTGAGGAGTACCGCGAGCTGGACGGCGCGCGCATTCTCGTGCCGTTCCACTTCCGCGGAATCGGCAAGGCGAGCGGGCTTGAGCTGCAAGAGGGGTGGTCGAAGGGAGCAAACGTCTTTCATGTTCGCGGCGGAAGGGTGGTGCGGCTGGCCGTTTACCTTGACCGCCCACGCGCCTTCGCCGACCTGGGCCTGGCAGAGTACGGAGTAGCCGATGTCGCAGGAAAAAGTAGAGATCGCTAGGCGCGGCATCGACGCCTTCAACCGTGGCGATGTCGAGGCCCTAGTGGCCGACACGACTGAGGACGTCGAGCTGTTCGCTGCGTTGGCTGGTGCTGTGGAGGGCGGAGGCTTTCCCGGACGAGCTGGCATCGAGGCGTACTTCCAGATCACCGCCGACACATGGGGGGAGTTCCGCATACTCGCCGAGGACTTCCGCGATCTCGGTGACCGGGTACTCGTGGTTGGCCGGATTTGGGGACGAGGAAAGGGCAGCAGTGTGCCGGTGGAAGCTCCAAATGCGATCGTCATGGATTTCCGCGGCGAGAAGGTGTGGCGCATCCACAGCTACCTCGATCAAGCCGAAGCCCTCGAAGACGTGGCGATAGAGGCGGTGTCGCGGAAGAACGTGGAGATCGTGCTGCGGTGGCTGTTGGCGTTTGGCAGTGACCGTGACGCCTTCAGCGCGGTGACCCATCCAGAAATTGATTGGATGCCCTTTGAGGAGGGCAACATACCGAGCCACGGCCTCGACGCCGCCCTGCGGCTCAGAGATCAATGGCTCGGCGTATGGGACCAGCAAAGCATCGCGGTTGAAGAGATCTGGGGCCGAGGCGGTGACGTGTTCCTGGCGGCGACTCTGGTCGGTCGCGGCAAGGCAAGCGGCGCTGAGGTCGAGATGCGCTTCTACGAGCACTGCAGGGTGCGCGATGACAAGGTCTCCTACTGCTACGAGCACTTGAACCGCGACGAGGCTCTCAAAGCCGTGGGGCTCATATGAAGGAGTGTTAGTCAAGAGCAGCGTTGATCCACCGTTGCCGCGGCGGGGGTAAGCATGGTGGGCATGAGCGTCTCCCGGGGCGCCACGAGCTGAAGTGCCGGCGTGATCGACCGTGTCTGGTCAGGCTCATATGCGAGGACTGATTACCTCAAGACCCTTGTTCGTCGCCGGGCTTGCATTCTGGAATCGGGCGCCACCCGGCAATCGGTGAAAGCGGGTTGCCCATAGCCCCTACTCGCGCGCCCGTGGATGGCGACGTTGCGGCCTTCTGAATAGCTCATAGCGCCCCGGCAGCCGCCGGGGCCTTGAACGTTGCTGTCGCTCGTTCAGTCCAGTGTCGCTGCCTCCCAGCAGAACGCGGCGAGCTCGCGAGCGCACGCGATCACGACAGTTCCGCTCGGCTTGCCCCGCCGTCCGTGGAGATGCATCCAGCGCTCGTGCAGGCGAAGCTGGGCACGCCAGGCGATCTCAACGACCCGTGGGTCCTGGCCGGCTTGGCGGCGCGCGAGCCCTTTACCCACCGCGGGGCGGTGGCGGTAGTGGTGGGCGGCCTCGACCAGCAGCCGGCGTGCGTGGGGCGGGCCGGCCTTGGTGATCGACCCTGCACGGCGCTTTGAGTCAGAGGTGTACTCGCTCGGCACGACGCCGAGGAAGCCCGAGAGCAGCGAGGGCTTCGGAAAGCGATCGAAGCTCCCGACCTCCGCGCACATCCCGGCGGCCGTGAGCGTGTCGATCCCGCGGAAGCAGCGCAGCCTTTCGATCACCGGGGCGTGGCTCGACTGCGCCACCGCCCCTTCGAGCACGCCGATCAGCCTTGACGGCGCTGAACGAGCGAGCGCTCCGCGGACAGATAGTCGACGAACACCGCCTCAGAGAGCGCGTCATCGAAGCTCTGCTTTGAACAGCCACTGCTCGTGCGTGCTGAGTCCACGACTTGCCCGAGGAGCGCACCCCTCGGCGCAGCAGGAACTTCCCCAGGCGGTGGCGGGCGCGCATCAGATCCCCGCGGATGTCCTCCATCGCAGCGCACGAGGTCTCGGAAGTGCTCATCGGCCTCGCTCGGCACGAACGCGAAGGACAGCTCACCCGCCGCCAGCAGCCTGACCAGGCGGATCGCGTCACGGCGGTCGGTCTTGACCCGATCACCTGGTGCCTTCGGGATCGACCCCGGCGCCACCACTCCGCACGTCGAGTCCGCGCTCCGTGCCCACCCGCGCGAGGGCGAACCCCGTCGGGCCCGCCTCATAGATCGCGCGCACCGGACGATTGAGCTCCTGCAGGAACACGGGCACGACACGCTCGGGCTCACCGCGCAACCGCTGCACATGAAGCTCGCCGCTGAGCGGGTCAAGCACGGCGGCGACGGTCTGCGCCGTATGAACGTCGAGCCCGACAAGGGCCATAATCTCTGACATGGTCGGCACCTCCCATAGCTGGGGTGTCGGCGCCGGGTTTGTCCCGACGCCCAGTCCCCGCACATCTATGCGCGGGGTGCCGGCCGATCCTGTCGCAGGGTGCTTGGGAGCCGACCCTTCATAGGGTCTTGAGGCGTAGGCGGGCAGCCTCTAGCCGATTTCTCCTGAGCCCGAGCCGTGGCAGACCAATGCCACGCGACCGTTCAGCATCATCGAGAAGCCGCGCATGCAGGGATAACTCGCGAACGGTCACCCGCGGCGAAACGCGACACGCCTGCTTCGCGCGGGATGCGAGCGCCTCATCGCCTCCGTGCCTGGCTTGCGCTTCGGCCGATGGCGAGGCCAGATGCGGAGTCCTGAGCGGGAGCGAGCGGGCAGCAGGGTGTAGCGAGTCGAGAGCAACAACTACTAGAGGACCGATTAGGACACAGAGCTACATGGCGGAGTGGGAGGCGGAGGACTGTCGGAGCGGCGAGGGCAACGAGGCGAGCGGACGCGAGGTCGTCGGCGTGGAGGGTGACATGACCGCGCGGGCAGGGCGGCGTCCGTGTACCGGCAGGTCAGACGAAGTGTCTACAGCCGCATCGAGGGGAGCGGCGTTGGCGTTTCCTTGATGGCCGTTGGGTCGCTCGTTTTGGCGATCCACTCCGTGGAGGCGAGCGTCGCTCCCGCTGAGCGTCAAACGGCGGAGCACCGGCTCGAGATGCCGCGGCCCCGTCCGTGAACCTCACCGTCTCGCCCGCAAGGGCTCCGCTTACCTACCGGTACAATCACCGTGTGTCGACTTCGCCTTGGCCGTCGTTGCGCGATGAGGATCGCTGGCTGATCGCCGCGATGGAGGACCGGCTTCGCGACAGCACGCAGAGCCCTGAGCAGCTGCAGACTCGGGCCCGTGAGCTACGCGCCCAAGCGGAGCAGAGCGATATCAAGGGCGTCCGCGACGCGAGCTTGGCGCTCGCCGGACGCTATGAGGACGCTGCGGCCGCTCGTCTCGCTGCTCGCTGAGCGCTAGCTTCCTCGGGCATGCTCGAGCAGCCCGCGCATCTCCGCGACGATCTCCTCCTGGCGCGCTAGCAGCGCCGATAGCTCCGGTTCGGATTCGATGAGGCGAGTCTCGGCGAGCTGGAACATGCGCTTCGCCTGGGGCGGGTCGAGCAGGTTCTGCGTCTCCCACCCTTGTCCCAGCTGGCGCAGCTCGCGCGTCAGTGCCGGCATGCGTTCGGTGACGACGGCGGCTGACTCACCGAGCAGCACCCGCGTGTGAGCACTGTCCGCGCCGAGCGCGCCTAGCTCGCGATGGAGGTCCCCAAGGTACTCGTGCGCGATTGTGGCCGCGGCGAAATAGCGGTCGCCGCTTCAGCCGGTGGGCCCTCGAAGCGGTGATGGACGTCAGTCGCGGTCCTCAGCGAATGCCCGCGCGAAGCGATCGACCTGCTCACTCGCCTGGCGGGCGTGCAGGTAGCGCGCCGTCGTTTGGAGCTCCGCGTGTCCCATCGCCGCCTGTATCTCGGTGACCGGCACGCCGCCGGTCGCGAGCAGCGAGCCGTAGGTATGTCTGAGATCGTGGAAGCGGAGCGGGCGCAGCCCGGCGGCGTCACGCGCGCGCTTGAACCTCGTGACGAGCGCGCTCGGGTCAAGCGCGCGCCCGCGCCAGTTGCAGAACACCAGCTCGTCGGGCGCGGTGAAATCCTCGCGCGCGCGCAGGCGCTCGAGCGCCTCGGCCGCCTGCGGCACGAGCGGGACGTGCCGGACGCGGCCGCCCTTGGTCCCCGACTCCACGCCGGCCGACAGCGCGCGCGAGACGGTGATGACGCCCTCGCCGACGTCGTGCCAGCGCAGCGCCCGCAGCTCGCCCTGGCGCAGCCCGGTGTAGGCCGCGACGCGCACCAGCTCGGCGTCCTGCGCGTCCTCGGCCCGGATCGCGTCGCTGCCAGCATGCCGATCGCGGTGCCTGCCCTCCGCGAACGCCGCCGCGAGCCGCTCGACCTCCGCGACGGTGTAGGTGTCGAGCGCCGCCTGCTGCGGTTCGCGGCGCTTGTCCGTCGCGCGTACCGGGTTGGCAGGCAGGCAGGCGCGCTTGACGCCGTAGGTGAACACCGCGCCGAGCAGCGCGCGCCGCTTGTTGATCGTCCGCGGCGACGCGCCCGACGCGGCGAGCGCGTCCAGCAGATTCTCGACGTCGCGGGGCGTGACCTCGGCCGCAGGCCGGTCGCCCAGCGCGAGCATGACCTGTCCGCTTGTCGTGTCGTTCGGCTCGGCGAGCGCGTAGCCGTGGTCGGCCAGTGTCGAGGGCTTGGCACCCTTGACCCGCTTCAGCCACCGCAGATAATCGCGGGCAACCTCGCGGAACGTCGGACCGGCCGCCTGCGGGTCGGCCGCCTTGGCGGCCTGCTCGGCGACGATCTCGCGGGCGCGGTCGTGCGCGCCGGCCACGTCCAGGCAGCCGTCCCGCGAACGCCCGCGCCGCGGCTTGCCGTCGGGCGTGACCCATGCGGGGCCGACCCGGCGCTTGACCTGCCGGCCGTCGATGCGAAACATGACCTCGTAGAAGGCCCGCGTGCCCTGCGCGCGGAGCTGTAGCGAGTAGGTGGGGAGGTTGGCCGGCATGTTACCCAATTATGTTACCCAACCCGCACTCCTTCCGATCCGTAGGCGTCCACGAGAACAAGAAAAGGCCTGGGTTACCAGGCCTTTTCTGTCGATGCGGGCGGAGGGACTCGAACCCCCAAGGGCTTTCGCCCACCGGCTCCTAAGGCCGGCGTGTCTACCAGTTCCACCACGCCCGCACGCCGCTCCAGAGCCTAGCTCGACGCCCCAGCGCACTGCGCCCGGCGTGAGCGCGTGCGCAAGGCCGATCGCGCCCACGAGGCCTCCCGAGATTGTATGGTCACTGTTGCGATGTCCTCCGCGATGTCCTCACCCGCCGAACGCCCGGACCAGTCGGGCGTGGTCGTCACCCACCCCAACCGCGACAAGCCGGTTGTGCAGGCCACGCGCGCGACGGTCATCCTGCTGCTGCTGATCAGCGCGGGGCTGATCTTCATCGTCACCGTCGCCGGCTGGAACGTGCTGCAGAGCGCCGTCGTGGTTCAGATCGCCTACATCATCGTGTATCTGACGTTCGCGTTCTACGCCGCCCGCTGGAACCGCGGCGTGCTGCCTGTCGCCGCCGTGCTCGCCGTGATTCTGGGCATCTTCTCGATGCTGGCCGGCCCGGGCTGGTTCGACCGCGACAAGCTCCGGGTTCGCCTCGCCGGACCTCCTGAAATGCCTGAGCCTGATCGGGATACTCACGCTGCTGATCCTGCCCGTGCAGATACTGCTCGTCACGTTTGCCATGCGCGGCTTCTCCCAGGGCTGGAACGTCGAGCTCAGCGCCGCGACCCCGCGGCGAACGCCGACGCCTACGCCGACGCACCCCCGCAACCCGCCTGACGCCTGCCATACACTGGGGCCCCGGCGTGGTCGGCGGAACGGTAGACGCGGGGCCCTCAAAAGGCCCTGTCCGAAAGGTGTGTGGTTTCGATCCCACCCGCCGCACCATGTGAGCTTCGGTTGATCCCGGACACATGTCTCGGGAAGATACCGGACAGCCTAAGCCCTTCCGAGCGGCTGGTAGATGCGGGTGAGGTCGAGCGTGAGCTCGCGAATCAACTCGCCGTTTGAGTCGATCACGCGGATGTCCTGATCGGCGATCAGCAGCTTGACGGGGCGGCCTTTGTATGTCCGGCCGAGGCCGATTTTGTAGAGCCGGGAGTCAAAGCGCAGGCTGACCTTGCCCGTGTCGTCGACCCTGTCGGAGCGGACGCGGAAGTAGGCCTTAGTCGACGTCCTCGATCGGGGCCGGGCTTTGACGCGAGCTGAGTAGGTCTGAAGCGGCGTGCGCCCACCCAGGGCCCGGTGCGGTCGGACGGCGTTGTAGTAGTGCGCGAACGCATCGAGCTGCTCCTGGAGCTCTGAAAG
>CAWGER010000002.1:0-231336 GCA_963821655.1 uncultured Solirubrobacteraceae bacterium | reverse complement strand
CGGTAATGCCAGCGGCGGCACAGGCCGCAACACCTCACTACTATCAGAATGCCGTCCCCCCGGGACTCCCTGGAAGTCTCGGAGGCCTTCGCGAACTAGACGGATTTGGCAACGTAAAGGACCCGCAGGTCCTCCTCTGGGGAACCCTCTCACTAGTCGGCATATCTGGCGCTGCGGCCGGTGCGGAAATCACATGTGAAACGGCGGGTCTAGGCAAAGTCTACAACCCAATACCTGGTCCGCCCGCTGGTCCTGGCGGTAGAGGTGCTGTCGAAGGGCTTATCACCATTAATTGCGAAGATAGAACCAGCATCTGCCCTCCGAGTCAAGTCTCCGGCGTCACGCCGGAAGGGTTGCCGTGGCCGTCAGAACTAAAAGGGGCGCTTGTGATCAACGATCGCAGCAAGATCGGCACACCAGCGAAACCCATGCGCCTGATTGTTACGTGTAACGGGGCTGCCACAGCCTTCCTCGAAGGAGAAACGGAACCCCTCGCGCCATCGGGAGTGCGCAAAGGAACCAGCGGCTGTAATCTCCCAGGCTACTATGAATTCGACCCAGGTTCTGGCGCACTAAACATGGTAACCCCGGGTTTCGGAGGAGTGACCGTAGGAACAGCCGTAATACAAGGCGATATCGATAGCTGCGGCTACGACGAACAGGAACTCATTAACGTCAGAAACCCGTAGACAATCCCAGCTTTGCGCTGAGCACCCCAGCACCATGCTGGGGTGCTCTCAGCGGTCGAGATCGGCCAGCAGCGCCGAGACGACGAGCACGGCGGAAAACGGCAATCTCGCAACCCAGCAGGACGAGCTAGCCAGGGGTTGACGGCAGGACGGGCAGCGCGGGCCTTCATTTCGTTGCTGGGGTGGATAGCTCATTGTTCACTCTCGTTGTGTGAATTAACCGCCCCGCTATAGCACCAACGGGTCCAAATCGGTTGGCTTTCTCCTTTCCAATAAGTGGAATCGGTCAGCGCGGGCGGTGCGCTGTGAACAGCGCGCGCAGGAGGGCGAAACAGGATCGCCAACATGCCGACGATCAGCAGCGCGCCAACGATGGCGGCCGTAAGCGCAAAGGCTGCGAACAGCGCAAGCGGAAGCAGACAGACCGCGAGCAGAAACAGCAGGAAAGCAACCACGATCATGCCTCAATTCTACCGGCCGGGGCCTGCCGATGCGGTCGGCCGCGTCCACAAAGCACCCCCAGCGGAGCAGCACCCCGACGAAACCCAGCGAAACAAGCTCAGCCGGGGCCGCCAAACCCGCCTAAAAGCCCGTAAACACTGGCCCCAAGAGGCCTGTGCAGGATGCCACGACCGGACACGATATGAACCTCTACCGGCAATCCCAGCATCCTTTCAAGGCGCTGGGCGTGCGGTTCTTTGACGGACGACTTCGGCTGTGTCGTGCCTTGCTCCCAATAGGCTGACACCGCTATCCCGCCGCAATCATCGTCACGCCGGCGATCGCGAGCGCGATGCCCACCGCATGCCAGCGATGAACTCGTTCCCTGAGAACCACCACCCCCAGCACGATCGTCACGAGCGGATACAGGTTGCCGAGCACGGAGGCAACCGTCAGTGGCCCGCGTTGAAGCGCGGTGGTGAGAGTCGCATCGGCGACGCCCAGCGCGAGCCCCCCGATTACCGCCAGGCGCGGAGCCGACGCGGGCCCCGGCATCAACCCGGCCCGCGCCGCCACCGGAACCGTCACGGCGACCGCCACCACCAGATTGGCCACGGTCGGCCACAGCCCCGAATCGGTGCTCGTGTGCCCGATGCAGATGAAGTAGATCCCGAAGCCCGCACCGCAGGCCGTCGAGACCAACACCTGCCTCGCCGCGGTCCAGCGTTCGGGAGCACCCTCCTGCGGCTCCCCGGCACCCTCCTGCGGCTCATAGGCAACGAGAGGGATCGCGACAAGCGCGCACACGACCCCGCCGAGCGCGAGCGCCGAGAGCTGGTTTCCGCCCACGACACCCGCCACCGCCGGCAACAGAGCCGCGACGGCGGCGGAGACCGGAAGCACGACTCCGATGCGCCCGTGGGCCATCGCCGTGAAGAAGCCGAGGAACGCGACACTCGTCACCAGCCCGCTCACCGCGCCGAGACCGAGGTCGCCGGCGGTCAGAGCCGAGGCGCCGAGGACGGCAGCGATCGGCGCGAGCGTGAGTAGCCCCGTGAGCTGAAGCACCGCGCTCACCGTCAGCGGGCTCGTCTTCTTGCTGGCCGCTCCCCCCAAGAAGTCCGAGATGCCGATGAACAGAGCCCCGAGGAGGGCGAGGAGCACGGTCACGACGGCTCAGCGTAGTCGCGACCCTGGCTCCCTCGATCCCAGAGCGGACGGTCGCAGATGCCGTCCGAAGGCCCAGTGACGTTGGTTGGCTGCCCGTTATTTCTCGCAAATTGCGGCGAAACAAGCCGACGCAACCGACGTGCTCGAATCGTGTCACACGGTGCTTATAGGTTATCCCCGCATTGCCCAATTTCGCGTACGACGCCTTGGTCGTCCGCGCTGTGAACATGGACGGAGGCAGAGTGATGAGAGTATTCAAGGCTCTTCGCGGCGTGAGTGTTGTGGCCGGTCTGGCCCTGCTGCTGATGACCGTCGGAGCGGTGCTCTCGCCTGTGATGTTCGCAGCCGATGCGGCTGACCCCACGGTGACGTTGAACTCACCCACATCGCCGTCGAGCAACACGACGCCATCCTTCACCGGCACCGCCAGCGATACCACCGAGGTCACCGTCACGATCTACGCTGGAGCCACGGCGAATGGCACGGTCGTCTCGACGGCGACGGCGACGGGCACGGGCGCCGGTTGGTCGTCCGGCAAAGCGAGTCCGGCGCTGTCGGGCGGGCAGTACACGGCAGTGGCCACCCAGGGGAGCGGTGTGAGCGAACCGGTGACGTTCAGAGTCGATACGTCCACGGTGACGTTGAACTCACCCACATCGCCCTCGAGCAACACGACGCCATCATTCACCGGCACCGCCAGCGCCACCACCTCTGTCACCGTCAAGATCTACGCTGGAGCCACGGCGAAAGGCACAGTCGTCTCGGCCGCGACCGCGACGGGCACGGGCGCCGCTTGGTCGTCCGGCAATGCAAGTCCGGCGCTGTCAAGCGGACAGTACACCGCACGCGCCAACCAAGGGAGCGCTGTGAGCAAACCGGTGACGTTCACGGTCACACCTTCGCCGACCATCACGCCGGTGCCGAGCCTACCGACCAGCCCTCCCGTGGCGTCGTTCAAGTGGTTCCCGCCCGTTCCTCAGACGGGTGAACCCGTCTCGATTGTCTCGATTTCTACCGACGCCGCCAGTCCGATCACATCGCTCGCTTGGGCTCTCACCGGCACCGGCCCCTTCCAGGCGGGAGGACCGGTGCTGAACACCTCGTTCTCGATAGCTGGGGGGCATGTCGTGCGGCTGAGAGTGACCAACGCCAACGGCCTGTCGAGCGTCGCCACGGAAACGATCAACGTGATCGGCCCCACGGCGTCCCTCATGCAGCCATTTCCCGTGGTGCAGATAGCGGGTACCGAGACCCGCTCCGGGGTCAGGCTCAAACTGCTCAAGGTGCAGCAGGTGCCACAGGGTGCACAGATCACCGTGCGGTGCAAGGGGCGCGGCTGTCCGATCAGGTCTGCGAGACGGGTTGCGGCCGCGAGTAAGCGCGGAATCGCTCCGTTTCAGTTTCGCGCATTCGAGCGCTCCCTGCGCGCCGGCGTATCTCTGGAAATACTCGTCACGAAGCGCGGCCAGATCGGGAAGTACACCCGCTTCACGATTCGCCGGGGCAGGCCGCCAGAACGTGTCGATATGTGTCTCACGTCGGTGGGGAGCAAGCCACTGGTGTGCCCCTCGTCATGACGACCGCGCCGGCGCAGAAAGGACGTCCACCAGTCGGCTCTCCGGCCGCTTGGCGCACCATTCCATGTTGCGCGTTGAGCCCGCTTTATTCTCAGACTAGGCTTCGCTCGCGACAGGGGTGAGCGTCCGCCAGTCCCGCCCGATCTGTCGCATCATCCGTGGATACACGATCAGGTGCCGGAACGGCCTGATCGCGGCCATGTAGGCGGTTCCGAGCAATCCGTTTGGCTTCACCAGAACGGCCATCTGGCCGCGGTAGCCGCCGGCCCCGTCCGGGACCCAGCCGAGGTGCATGACCCCGTGCATGGTGCGGTTGGCGATCTCCGCCGCCCACTCGTCCTCGAGCAGGTACAGCGAGGTGAAGGGGAGCGAGCCGAAGTCCGGGCCGGACGGGGCGTCGCGCAGATCCACCGGCAACCGGTCGCGGAGCGTCGGCACCCTGGAGCCGACGCCGGCCTCCGGGTCGTCCCAACCGAACAGCTCTCCGACCTTCCACCGGATCGCGAAGAGTGCGCGCGTGCCGCGGGAGGATCCTTGCGACGGGTCGCTCGAGGCAATCCTGTGGACCAGCCGAGGGAAGTCGCCGGGGCCGCCCGGCGTGGGCAGCGCCCATACATCCTCTAGCCGGAAGTCGCTGGTGAGCTCGTGGATTCGCCAGGGCCGGGACGTGTGCGCGGTGTCAGGAAGTCTCATGTGTGCACCCTCTCCTCTCCGGTGGGCGCCGGCAGGCCGTCCAACCCGAGCGCGCCGGCGGCGGCGCGTGCTGCCAGCAACTCGTCGTACGGCGCCTGCCCGGCGAGCTCGATCACGGCGCCCTCCAGCGCGCCGACGAAGGCAAGCGCCACTGCTCGAGCGGGCGGGCCAGGTGGGATGGACCCCGCTCTCCGCCCGGCCTGAATCAGGCGAGTGCAGCGCTTGACGAGCGTCTCTGAGACCCGCTTGACCTCGCGTCCAACGGGATGATCCTGGGCGCCGAACTCGAGCTTCAGCGCGATCGCCACGCGGGCCACGTCTCGCCGGCAGAAGATCGCATGGCCGCGCGCGAGGGTGATCAGCGCGACCACCGGGTCCGGCTCCTGCTCGACGAGCCGGCCCACCTCCTGCCTCCACGTCTCATCCACCCACCTGACAACCGACAGCGCAAGGTCCTCCTTGTCCTCGAACTGGTGATAGAGGGCGCCGCGGGTGTAGCCGGCGTCGCGTGCCACATCCGCCAGCGCGAGGTTCCCGTACCCGTGGCGGGACAGGCCCCGAGCCGCCGATTCGATCAACGCGCTGCGCGAGCGGGCGCTTCGGTCGGCCTGGGTCGGGCGGCGGGCGCCGGCGGAGTCGGGCTTCTTGGGCGTGACCCTTCCCAGGTCCAGGTAACGTACAGACATGTACGTATGTTACACCACGTCCACGCGTGGCGCCCACCGCCGAGCCGGTTCAGGACCCCGACTCGAGCTGCGCCGTCCGCCCCCTCCGTCTGCCCCTCCGTCTACTAAGCCGGCGTCCTCATCAGTGACGCCGTCGCTTTGGCTTTGCCTTTGGCTTCTTGGGAAGCGGCTGCCTCGCGCTCGCCTTGACGGCAGGTCCGCGCGAGCCGTCGACGCCCAGTCCGATCACCGTGACGGTGATCCCGTCGTGGAAGCCGATCACGGGCACGGAGCCATGACGGGTGCGGGGCGGGAGCAGCTGTTGCAGGTGGCGGCCATCGGTGGCGACGATCCGCAGGACGGTGTGCGCCGAGTTCGCCGGGGGGGTGAAGCTGAAGCTGAGCGCGCGGCGTCCAGCGCTCACATGGAGCTTCTTGGCACGGCTCGGTCGCGGCGGTCTCGGGACCGAGAACGAGCCGAGTGTCTTTGTCGAGGTGGGCAGGCCGTTGTTGGTGATCTGGGCGATGAGCTTGCGGCGACCGGCGGGTCCGAAGATGGGCCGGAAGTGGATCGTGCCGGTCGTGCCGCGGGCGCGCCCGATCACGTGCAACAGCCCGCTGGTCTGTTCGGCGAAGCTGACCGTGGCGTTCTCGGGAATCCTGGCGTGGTAATGGAGCGTGCGCCGAAATCCGCTACCCGAGAGCTTGGCCTTGACCGTCGCCTCAGGCTCGCCGATCGAGTATTCGACGCTGGTGATCGGGATCTGGCTGCCGCCGGCCTGTTCAACGCCCCAGCTGCCAGGAGCCGGGTGCTGGATGCCGACGTAGGTGGCCTTCGAAGTCGAGTCCGGCAGGGCCGCCGCACCGGCCTTGCCGTCCGGCACGATCCGCTGGCCGCCGGGCGCGATCAACACGACCGACGGGGCTCCCCCTGATCCGTGCACGACGACGCTGGCGGTGGGGGCATGGGCGGGGACGGTGAAGCCCGCAACCGCGGCATGGGCCCGGGCGCGGGCTGCGCCGGCCGCGGGAATCGCGGGCCTGAACCCGCCGGTTTCCTTCTGGTAGGGATAGATGTGCGGCGCGTCGTCGCCCCAGCGGTAGGTCAGGGAGCCCCAGATCTGGAACGGGGGAATGGGAATGGTGTAGCCGGGGAACGGGATGTAGGCGGCGAACCCCGTTTTGTTGAACGCGATTTCCAGCCCCGGTATTTTGAGGTCTTCAAACGGGTCTGGCAGGTGGTAGCGGACTTGCGTCGTCATGTAGCCGCCGAATTCCTTGTTCTTGGGGTCGATGACCGCACCCAGCTGGCCTTCGAATTTGATCAGTCCCAGGTCGTATTTCGCCGAGCCGGTGAGCGTGACCTGGTCGGGAATCTTGTAGATCAGCGTTGCCTGCGCGAGTTCGATCGTGCGCAGGTAGCCATGCGCGGTGACGGTGATCGTGACGGGTTTGCCGAACGCCACGCTCAGTTCCCCCTCCAGCCTGAACACGTAGTCGGCGTTCACGTCGCCCGTGCCCTGCGGGGCGGTGGGGATGACCCCGAAGCCGATGTGGCCCGACAGCGTCAGGGGATTGAGCCCGAGGCCGAGGCCGCCGTGGGCCAGGTACAACTGCGGCGGCGGGTCGGTGTCGTCGAGCGGTATGCCCGGGTAGATCCCGAAGGGGACGTCGAAGGAGCCGCCCGCGAATTGACCTTTGTCGAACTCGACAGATAGGGAGGTTTTCAAAGATGAGCCGCCCGCGGGGACCAAGAGCGTGGCCGCGCCCTTCCAGACTTCGCCCTGCAGCGTGTAGCTGACGTCGACGTCCTTGAGCTCCAGCGCACCGAAGTTGGCGTCGCCGACCTTGAACTCCAGCGAGGCGAGTTTCAGACCTCCCACGATGGCGGCTTCCAACGTCGCGCTGCCGGTCACTCCACCGAAGTAGCCCGGCAGCTTGAGCGAGATCGGAATCTGCACCCCGCCCTTCACGAGTTTCATGTCGACATCGCCTTCGATCGGGAAACCCTCGACCAGCGGCGGCTGCTTTTCGTGAAGGTCGAACAGCTCTTCTCCGATGGCGCCGGTGGGAATCTTTGCGTGCAGTTCACCGTGGAAGAGCGTGATGTCGAGCCCGCCCCCGGTGAGTACGACGCGCACGCTGCCGGTCGTGTCGATCGTGTGCAGTTTCGGGTCGATTCCGATCCGCACTCCCACATCCGGGATGATCCGCACGCCGTTGATGTCGACCTCGCCGAACGAGATGTCGAGGTTGGGGTTTTTGGGTTCGTGGCCGAAGCACGGGCCGGCCACGTTTTCGGCCACGACCACTCCGAAGGTGGCGGTCAGGCACGTGGACGTCGCCAGCTGATCGCCCGCCGCGGATCCGATTCCACCTCCCGGCAGCGGCCCGAGACCGGGCTTGCCGGTGGCTTTCTGGGTTCCGAACGCCGAAACCATCACCGTTCCGGAGCCCTCGGCGCCTGTGGCGTTCTGCACGTAGGAGATGAACCCGCCGCCGTCGGTGGTCGCGGCGATCGTGAGATGGGTGGGCACGGCGCCGCCCGGGAGCGCGGCGGTCAGCGACGGCGGCGTGAAGTTGACGCCGTCGGTCGAGCTACGTACCTCGACCCCCAGCTGGTCGGTGTAGGCGAGTGCAATCCGGCCGGTTGGATCCTCGGAGATGGCCGGCGGCGAGGTGGACTTGCCGAGCGCGACCGGCGCGCCCGCCGGCTGCCCACCCGCTATCCGGCGCAGCTGCAGGTTCCCGCCGTTGATGTTGCTGTCGCTGTAGAGCACGAACAGGCCGCTGGCTCCGCCGACGATCTGCGGCTGCTGGCCCGGGAACGATGCGGTCGACCAGGTCGAGGCGTCGTCCGCGCTGCCCTGGCCGGTCCACTCGCGCACGAACACGTTCCCGCTCAGGTCGGCGAATGCCGCCACCGGCTGCCTGCCGTCCAGTGCGAGGCTCCCGTAGTAGGCCTGATCGCCCGAGCCGAGCTGCGCCTTGGCGGTCGTGTAGGCGCCGCCGGGACTGCCCTGAAAGAACGTGCCGCCCGTCTGGGTCGCGCTGATCGTGCCGATCGAGGGTGCGCCGGGGTCGCCATAAACGATCGCTCCCCCTGCCATCTGGTTATCTCCGATCTGGCCCGGCCCGGTGATCGTCGCGCCGCCATCCACCGAGCTCCACTCGAACACGTTGCTGTCGGATTCTGCCCCTCCCGGCGTTTTGAAGAAGGCGGGGAAGCGGCGCTGGATAACGAACAGCTGGTTGCCGATGTTCAGCGGAACGGGACCGTCGAAGTCGTGGTTGAGGTAGGGCAGGTTGCCCGCGAAGATGCCGCCTTCGCTGGGATCCGGCGCCTGCGGGTTGGGCGCCGCTCCCGACGACGCGCAGGTCTTGATGCCGCGCTGGAGGTTGCAGAAGGAGAGCGTGTCGGGCGCCGTGGTACCGCCATCCTGCGCGAACACGATGTGAGCGGTCCCCGCCCCGTCGACCAGCAGGTTCGGGTACTTGCCGGTTCCGATCGTGATCGGCGGCAGCGGCTGCGGGACGACCTTTCCGAACCGCTTCGTGCCCTTGTAGCCGGGCGAGTGATAGGCCACGGCCGACGCCCGGGGAACAAAGGTCAAAGCAGCGAGCGCAACCAGCGCAGCCGCCGCCAGCACGAAACGAACCGCGCTGTTCACTGCCGGGAACGCCGCGCTGTTGAGGCTCATCATCCTGACGCGCTTCATGACCCCTCCCCGTCCCGATCCCAAGTGGGAGTCGTGTGACCCCCAGACCCGGCGTCCCCGAGCTATCTGCCCCTGCAAGCTACTCAACTGCGGCGATCCTGTATATGGTCCGATGCGACCAGATGGACACCGTAGCGCATGCAGCCGGGATGCACAGCCCTCCGATCAAAGGCTCGGGACAGGTGGTCGTCGTCTTGAATGAGCAACCGCCGGGCCGCAGCGACATCAGGTGGGCTCTGGAGGCAGCGGGCCTCGAGGTCGTGGGCGAAGCCCAGACGCCCGAAGCGGGTGTTCACACCGTCGTGGATGTGCGCCCCGATGTGGTTCTGATGGACCTCGGCTTCCCCGAGCGGTCCGCTGTCGAGGCGATCGAGCAGATCTCCCTGGTTTCACCCGCATCGCGCATTCTCGTGCTCACGGCTGCGAACGAACGCGATCGGCTGCTCGAAGCGATCGTCGCCGGAGCCTCGGGTTGCATCCAGCGCGGGCCGGGCTCAGACGCCATCATCAAGGGAGTGCGGGCATTTGCCGCCGGTGAGTGCGTGATCTCCTCGCCCGTTGCCGGGGACCTTCTGGCGCATATCCGCGAGCGGGACATTCCCGACACGGCGGCGAGCGAGCTCGCGGCTGAAGCAATTCGCGCGGCCCTCACCAAACGCGAGTTGCAGATCTTCAAGCGGCTGGCCAGCGGTGAGAGCAACCAGGCGATCGCCCATGCGTTCTGTCTCAGCGAGAACACGGTCAAGAACCACGTCGCCAGCATCCTGGCCAAGCTTCAGCTGGAGAATCGCATCCAGGCCGCGGTTCGTGCAGTTCGCAGTGGCATGGCCTGCGTGACGAGCATCTTCGTGCTCGGGCCGCTGTCCGATGAAGGCGATCTGATCCCTCGCGCTGTCGCTGGCCTGTTCCTCGGCGGCTGACAGAGAGGATGCTGGCCGACCTCGTCCTTCGGGGCGCGCCGATCCGTGACGTGGCGGCGCGAGCCGCACAGGTCGAGGCACTCGGCTTCGACGCGGTCGGCGTGACGGAGACGAACGGGAATCCGTTTCTCGCCGCCGCGCAGGCGGTGCAGGCGACATCCCGGATCCGCGTGGGGACGGCGATCGCCCTCGCCTTCCCGCGCACACCGATGGACATCGCCTACACGGCGTGGGACCTGCAGGCGCTGTCGGACGGACGCTTCGCGCTGGGACTCGGCTCGCAGGTTCGCGCCCACGTGGAGCGTCGCTACGGGGCCGTGTGGTCACATCCCGCAGCGCGCATGCGCGAGTACGTGCTCGCTCTGCGCGCGATCTGGGACGCCTGGGAGTCCGGCGGCGAGCTGGACTTCCACGGCGAGTTCTCCTCGCACACGCTCATGCCGCCGAACTTCCGCCCGCCGCCCACCGGGCACCCGCGACCACCCGTCCTCATCGCGGCGGTGCGCGAACGGATGACGGAGGTCGCCGGCGAGGTTGCCGACGGGTTCCTCGGTCATGCCTTTTGCACCGAGGCGGTTTTGCGGGAGGTGACCCTTCCGGCGCTCGAGCGCGGCCTCGAGCGTGCTGCGCGCACCCGCGAGGACATCGAGGTCACGGCCTCGGTCTTCGTCGCCACCTCGGATGAGGAGTGGGAGGCATGCCGCCGCCGCGTGGCCTTCTATGGATCGACGCCCGGCTATAGACACGTTCTCGAGCACCACCGCCTGGGGACGCTGTTCGAGGCTCTGCACGAGCGGTCCCGCTCGGGCGGTTGGGCCGAGATGCCGGCGCTCGTCGACGACGACGTGCTCGCACTGTTCGCTGTGCGGGGGACCGAGCCGGCGGCCGTCGCCGCCGAGGTGCGCCGCCGCGTCGGGAGCGTGGCCGACCGCGTTGGGCTCGTGACCGAGGCGACGGACCCCACGGCGATCGCTCCGGTGGCCGCCGCGTTGTAGGGCGACCTGCGCCGGCCAAGCCGTCACCCGGCCCCGACCACCCGCTGCCGCCTCTCGCGTCGTTCGATGATCGTCGCGAGCAGGAGGCTCGCCTCGAACAGCAGGTACAGGGGCACCGTCTCCAGCACGAGGGTGGTCACATCGCCGGGCAGGAAGGCCGCGACCGCGCCACAGGCGAGGATCGCGTAGCGGCGATTGTGGCGCAGCTGATGGGGCGTGACGATCCCCGCGCGCGTGGCCGCAAGCATGCCGACGGGCACCTGGAAGACGAGCCCCATGGCGAGCAGGGTCACGGCGGCGAAGTGGTAGTACTGGCTGGCCTGCACCAGCACGTTGAACTCTCCGCCGTTGAAGTTCTGAAAGAAGCGCAGGGCGGACGGAAGCACGACGAAGTAGCCGAACATGACCCCGGCTATGAACAGCAGCGGAACCGCGAGCATCAGCGAGTTCGCTATGCGCTGCTGATCGGGGCTGAACGCCGGCAGCAGAAAGCCGTACAGCTCATAGAGGATGATCGGCAGCGCCAGGATGAACGCGAAGATCAGCGCGACGCCGATCGTGGTTGTGAACGGCTCGCCGATCCCAAGCGTCACCGGCCTGTTCCCTGAAGGCGGCGCCGACAGCGCCGTGATCGCCTTGTGCAATTGGGGGCTCACACCCCGCAGCGACGCGCGGGTGGCCGCCGATGCGCCGCTGCCCGGTTGCTCAAGCGTCGCGACCACGACCTGCAGCTGCATCGCAACCGTGTGCGCGCTCTGCTGGACCGCGTAGGTGGCACCGAGCGGGCCGTTGCCCGCTCGGACCTGCCTCTGGGTCTGGTGGGCAAGCGGCCTGTTGATGATCCGAAGCAGCGCGTGGTTCTGCCACATGCAGAAGCCGAACGCCAGGGCAAGCGCCGCCAGGGAGACGATCAGCCGTCCACGCAGCTCCTCCAGATGGTCGACGACGTCGAGTCGATCTTCGTGACCGATATGCCCGGCCGCCACAGCCATGCCGGCTCCGACCCGCTTTCAGCCTCGGCCGTCAGGCCGCCGGCGCATGCGCCGTGCCCACTGACTCGGGGACGGATGCGGCGACGGGCGGGACCTGCGCGGCGACGGGCGGGACCTGCGCGGCGACGGGCGCGACGGTCAGGGCTGCGGCGGCCGTAACGGCGGGGCCGTCGGCGGGCGTCGGGTGCTGCGTCCTCGCCGCTGAGTGAGTCCTTGAAGCCGCGCATGCCGCTGCCCAGTGACCGGCCCATCTCGGGCAGTCGCTTGGCTCCGAACACGAGCAGCAGCAGGATGAGCAGAAAGATGATGTGGATTGGATTGTCAAGACCCATGTTGATGTCCCTCCTGAGGTTTGGGCCCCGTCCGGACAACGGTGGCGAGGCCCGCGGTTTAACCCTCGATGAACTGCTGTTCACCGGTTGCATGTACTACGGAGCCCCCGGCTCATCGGATCATCCGTAGCTCAACAGCGAGGACGAAGCGGCTGCTAGATGGGCTCTCCGGGAAACCGGAGCTCGAAGCGCTGCAGGAGCTCTGGGACGCTGTCCGGGTTCATCTCCAGGCCGTATCGCTCGCACAGGGCACCGAGGGTCTGCGGGTCGGCGCTCGTGACGCCGCCGAGGTCGACCAGCTCGGCGAAGAACTGCTCGAAGCCCGCCGGTGAGATGATCTCCAGGATGCGCGCGGGCGCGTCTCCTGCATTCCAGAAGGTGTGCCACTGGTTACGTGGCTTGAACACGAGGTCACCGGGACCGGCCTCGAGCACGTCGTCGCCGAGGAGCGCTCCCATCCGGCCTTCGAGCACGTAGCTGTACTCGTCCTCACGGGTGTGCCGATGAAGCGGTGCAGCCAGAGCGCGCGGGGACATGGGGTGCTCAACCAGCGAGAACCCCCCGCCGGAGTCATCGCCGTCGACCATGAAGCGCACGCCGATGCTGCCGAGGAACCCAGCCTTGCCGTCCGCGGGCCCCAGGACCCGTGCAGAAGCCGTTTGCATCTCCACCCTCATTTCATTAGACAGTTGTGTCGCGGGAACTATACTGCACGGGCGCGCAGCGCCTAGTATTGAGCGGACAGCCATGGCCGATAAAACACGTTCCTATCGCATGCAGCGCCGGGCTGAGTCCCAGCAGCAGACTCGCCGGCGCATCACCGAGAGCGCCGTGGAGCTGCACGGGACCGTCGGCCCGTCCCGGACGTCGATCAGCTCCGTGGCGGCGCACGCCGGCGTCCGCCGCTCCACCGTCTACCGGCACTTTCCCGACGAGGCGGCTCTATTCGACGCGTGCAGTGCCCACTGGGCGGCCTCGAACCCGCCCCCCGACCTGAGCGCGTGGTCGACGATCGCTACTCCGGAGGAGCGCCTGAGCGTGGCGCTCGTCGAGCTGTACGCCTTCTACCGGCGAACCGGGCTCATGCTCGAGAACCTCTTCCGAGACGAGATGACCATGCCGCTCGTGCAAGAGCGATTCGGTGCCTTTCGCGGCTACTTCGCGGCGGCGCGGGAAACGCTGATGGCCGGACGCGGGCTCCGGGGCGCCGCTCGGCGACGAACCCGCGCGGCAGTCGGCCACGCGATTGCCTTCTCCACTTGGAGGTCCTTGGTCGGAGAGCAGGGACTCAGTGACTCCGAGGCCATTGCGCTGATGTGCGCCCTCGTGGCCGGCGCAGGCTCGGGCGCCGCGCCGCGCGGCTGAGATCGACGCCCGTGCCGAGGGGCGCGCGGTTTGACTCAGTGCTTCCGGTTGCCGGCCTTGCGTTTCTTTCACTGGAGCGGCCGTCTTGAACTTCTCGGCCACAAGCCTTCCGGCGGCGGCCGGGCCACGCAGCAGGTTGGGGCCGCCCTCGGCGCTCACCGTTGCGGTGAACGCCTCGAAGGGAAGCACGTTGGTCAACTGGTCAGCCTCGATCTCGGGCGCTCCCGTGGCTTCGAAGACGCCTTTCAGCGCGAGGCCCACCTGGACGTCGAGGAGGCCCTGGCCTTTGAGCACTGGTCCCACCGGCACGCCTTCGAGGCTCACCGTCGTTTCTGCGGCCCGTGCGGGGCCGGCGCCGGCGGCCCAGATGACGATCACGAGCGCGGGGACAACGGCGCGAGCGAGAGATCCGCGCCCCGACGGTTGCGTTAGCCCCCCGCCGGCCATTTGGCGGCGAGCATGCCGCCGCCGCCGGGCATTGTCAACGTCGATGGACGAATGGTCCCGGACGGAGCGAGGTCGGTGCGGCCCGGGGCTCTCTTGGTGCTTCCGACGAGCTGTCGTGAGAGCCGTTGCGGCAGCGCATGCGAGGCCTCCGTGGGTACAGTGAGCGAGTGCTTTTCCCCTCAGCGACGGACACCGGCGAGCGGGCGGCGAGCGCTCTGCTCGGGCAGGAGATGTGCCGGTGAGAGCGGCCGTTCTGCGCGAGCACGGAGTGCCCAGGGCCGATGACTTCGACGAGCCAGAGGCGGGTCCCGACCAAGCCGTCGTCGAGGTTCTCGCCGCCGGCCTGAACCCGGTCGACGTGGCGATCGCCGCGGGGACCTTCTACGCCGGCAGCCCGCCGCTGCCGTTCATCGCCGGGCGCGAGGGCGTCGGGATTGTGGACGGTAAGCGCATCTACTTCGACTCGCCGATCCTGCCCTTCGGTTCGATGGCCGAGCGCGCGCTGATCGACTCTCGCTCGACCTATGAGGTGCCCGACGAGGTGCAGGACGGTGCGGCCGTCGCGCTGGGGATCTCCGGCATGACGGCGTGGCTCGCGCTCACCTGGCGGGCGGAGTTGCAGCCGGGGGAGCACGTGCTCGTGCTTGCGGCGAGCGGCGTGCTCGGGCAGATCGCCGTGCAGGCGGCGAAGCTGCTCGGCGCCGCGCGCGTGGTCGCGGCGGCGCGGTCGCCGGAGGGCCTGGAGCGGTGCCTCGAGCTGGGGGCCGACGCCGCTGTGCGCCTGGATGGCTCCGAGGATCTGGCGGCAGCACTGAGCGAGGCCGCCGACGGAAGAATCGACGTGGTCGTCGACCCGCTGTTCGGCGAGCCGTTTCTGGCGGCCGTCAGCGCAGCGGGCTTCCGCGCGCGGATCGTGCAGCTCGGCCAGGGGGCCGGGGCCGAGGCCAAACTCGCCTCGGCGGCCATCCGCGGGAAGCTGCTCGTGATCATGGGCCTCACCTACTTCGTGGCGCCGCCCGAGATCAAGCGTGAGGCCTATCGCCGGCTCAGTCAGGCCGCGGCCGCCGGCGAGCTGCGGATCGAGAGCGAGCCGATCGCACTCGAGCAGGTCGACCGGGCCTGGGAGCGCCTGGCCGCGGGCGCGCACGAGAAGATCGTGCTCGTGCCTTGAGGCGGAAGGTCCTCACGCTTTCTGGCAATACACGTACACGGTCACGCTCGAATTGGCTTCGGCGTTGCTTTCGTTTTCGAACTGAACCACCCAACCGTTGCCGGCCGCATTCCTAAACGAGATGATCGGTCTCACTCCTAGCACGGCCTCGGTGTAGCCGGCCGAGACGGCCACTTCGCCCGCTTTGCACGTGGCTTCGACAGTTGCCTGCGCCCCGGAGGCTTTGAAGGCGATCGTCGCGGTCTTTTCGCCCTTTTGGATCGCGCCCGCGGAGCCCGTTGCTCCCGTGGGGCCGGTCGCGCCCACACCGGTCGCACCGGTCGCGCCCACTCCGGTCGCACCGGTCGCGCCCACTCCGGTCGCACCGGTCGCGCCCACTCCGGTCGCACCGGTCGCGCCCACTCCAGTGGCTCCAGTGGGTCCAGTGGCTCCCGTGGCTCCGGTTACGCCCGTGGCTCCGGTCACGCCGCTTGCCCCGGTTGCTCCCGCACCGGTCACGCCCGTGGCTCCAGTCGAGCCAGTCGAGCCGTGCCGGTCGTGCCAGTCGCTCCCGTCGCGCTGGTGGCGCCAGTTGCCCCAGTCGCTCCCTGGGCTCCGGTCGCGCCGGTCACCCCCTGGAGTCCGGTCGCCCCGCCGGTGCCGGTCGCCCCGGTCGCCCCGGTTTCACCAGTGGCTCCGGTCGCCCCGGTCGCACCGGTTGCACCGCTGGTGCCGGTCGCCCCGCCGGTGCCGGTCGCCCCGGTCGCCCCGGTTTCACCAGTGGCTCCGGTCGCCCCGGTCGCCCCGCCGGTGCCGGTCGCCCCCGTCGCCCCCGTCGCCCCCGTTTCACCCGTGGCCCCGGTTGGGCCCGTAGTGCCGGTCGCCCCGGTTGCTCCCTCAGCCCCGGTCGCTCCGGTCACTCCCTGTAGGCCGGTCGCGCCGACTGCTCCGTCGGCACCGTTGCTCCCGTTGCTACCCCCAGGCCCCGTCGGTCCCTGCGCCCCGGTCGCACCCTTGGCCGCCGCTGTTCCAGGTTCGCCCTGCGCTCCCGTTGCGCCGTTGGTGCCGTTCGCACCCGCTGGACCCTGTGTTCCATTGGTGCCCGCAGGACCCTGAGGCCCTGCGGCTCCCTGCGGACCGGCCACACTTGCCCCTGCCGGACCTTTGTCTCCCTTCAACTTGGCCAGCACGCCCGGCTTGATCTGGCTGGTCGAGGTGATCAGATAGTGACTCGCCGCGAGTGCCCCACTGCTCATCGAGAAGACGAGCGCGAGCGTGGCGGCGACGTTGGCGTAGGTCAAGCGTGGGCGCATCGGTCGATTGTCTTGGCTGGGTGGCCGCTGCGCAATGGGGCAGTTGCCTCATGGGCGTTCAGCTCTGAACGCTCAACCCCACGCTCGGTCCACGAACCCCGACCGGTTTTCGGGCATGATCGGCGACGCTTTGGCGCGCGTTGCGCGAGCCGTATGATGCGGGGCGTTGGAGCAGGGGAGACGGCTGCGGAGCGCCCTCAGGGGGTCCGATGCGGCCGACGATTAAGGAGAGGAGACTAGATGTTCAAGGTCAGGGCGATGATCGCCACGGTTGCTGCTGCGCTGGCAGTGGTCGCGGCGCCGGCGACGGCGAGTGCGAAGTACACGGTTCCCTACGGAAACACCGCATTGGGGAATGCCGTCTGGAACGAGACCTGGGCGCCCGAATCCGTTCAGGGAGCAAACAACAACTGCAAACCGGGCACGGCACATCCGTATCCGGTCGTGCTCGTCCACGCGACGCTCGCGGACGAGGGGTCCAACTGGGTGACCCTGGCGCCGCTGCTGGCCAACGAAGGCTACTGCGTGTATGCCTTCAACTACGGCGAAACCGTGGCTTCATTGCCGATCATCCCGTTCATCACCCCGGGTCGCATCGACGCGCTCGGCCACATCGAAAGGTCTGCCGAAGAACTCAGGTCGTTCGTGAACACGGTGCTGTCCAGGACCAAAGCCTCGAAGGTCGACCTGGTCGGTCACTCCCAGGGCGGAATGATGCCCAACTACTACATAAAGCTCCTCGGTGGGGCCGCCAAGGTCAATGAGCTGATCGGGCTCGCTCCCAGCAACCACGGCACGACGCTCGGTGGGCTGACGAACCTGTTGGAAGAGTTCCCGTTTGCGAGTGAAATAGTAGGCGGCCTGCTCGAATTCTTCGGAGCTCCGTCGCTGCCCGAACAGGAGGACAGCTCCGCGTTCGTGAAGAAGCTGTTCGGCTCAGGAGACCCGGTTGTCGCGGGCGTGCACTACGCGGTGATCGAGACCGAACACGACGAGGTCGTGACGCCGTACACCAACGCGTTCCTCACCGGGTCGAACGTGACCAACATAACCATCCAGAGCCAGTGCCCGAAAGATCCGGTCGCGCACATCGGCATGTTCGACGACTCGCCGTCCCTGCAGAACGTGCTCAACCAACTCAGCTCGAGCCCCAACCCGTCGTTCAAAGCAACCTGCAGCAACTACGGCCAGGGCATCTAGCCGACAGCGCCCGACACCGAGAAGACTCAGAAGGTCCTGGCCCGTGGCAGGCGGGCCAGGACCTGCCTCTGCATCCGCGCCGGACGGTCGCCGATCGTGCCGGCTGTCAGCTGCTGCTGAGCGCAGACAGTCCGAGCACAACTTTGACGTGCAGCTCGGCGGGCGTGTGGCCTGTCTCAATCAGCGTGCGCATCTGTGCGATCGTGTCGGCCCGGCGGTCGGCCGGCAGAGCCGCAACCCAGCTCATGGAGGCCATATGGTCAACAATCCGCTCGGGGTCGGCCTGCTGGGTGCTCGTCACGCGGACCTCACGCGGGTCCGACCAGCCACCGCTCGCACGAACCGAGTCCTGCCAGGACGGACCGTCGAAGTACGGATGCTCCGGGCGCAGGCGCTCAATCAGGCACCCGAGCTCATGCGCCCACGAGGCGCCGCTCCAGTCGGGGATCGTCGAGAGCACGGCGAGCCCACCGCCCGGGTGAAGCACGCGACGGATCTCCTCGAGGGCGGCTCGCTGATCAAACCAGTGAAAGGCATCGGCCACGGCGACCGCGTGGACGGACGCGTCGGGAAGCGGAATCGCTTCGGCGAGGCCCTCGTGAACCCGCGCCGGGCCGATGCTCGCCGCGAGCAGTTCACGCAGTGCCTCCTGCGGCTCCACGGCCACCACATCCAATCCCGCGGCCACGAGCGCTCGCGTCAGCTTTCCGGTTCCCGCCGCCAGGTCGAGCACGACGCTGCCGGACTTCAGGCCAAGTTCCGCCATGAGGGCCCCCACCACCGCGGGAGCGTACTCGGGACGGCCGCGCTCATAGTGATCGGCCACCGAGGCGAAGCGCTGGGCGAGTGGATGAAGGCTCATGCAGGCAGCGTACCCCGCGCCCCTGGCGACATACGCGGTCTGCCGCGGCAAAAGGCCATGCTCGCGGACCCACCGTTCAACGAACGTGGCGCGGCGGCCGTGGTAGACTGCACGGCGCGCAGCCAAGAGCAGCCAGAGCGGAACGCCAGAAGCGACAGCGCGCCCATGCACGGAGCGCCAGAGCGACGGAGCGAAGCGCCGGCACGCCGGGCAGCGAGCAACGCGACGCTAAGCGACGCGAAGCACAGGAAGTACCCTGAAGGCCGCTGAGCGCTCAGCGGCCTTCTCTCTCTTCCGAGCGTGGCGCGGTTTAGCGTTCGGTTGATCCGGGTAGGAAGGTGGGTGGTGGCCTTCCGCCGAGGGTTCACCCCTTTCAGCCCGCATCCTGTGCGGGCTGTTTGCGTTCCGGTGGACGCGACCGGCCCGCTGCTGTCACGGGGCCGGCGTTCGAGCGATCACTCAGCTCGCCCTATCGGCTGCACGCTCCCGTACATCGGTCTTTTCCTCGAGGGTCATCGTCCCGGGATGGCCGGGGCCGGGCCACGGAGTGAGCAGCAGCAGAATGCGGGCGTCGGCAAGGGCCCTGACCTCGTGGCGCTCCTGCGGCGCGAACTGCACCAGAACCCCCGGCTGCGCGTCGATCGCCTGACCGGTTTGGCTTGAGATCGTTGCCTCGCCGTAGATCAGGATGATCCAGGCCGCCTCGTGCACCTGGTGGTCCTGGAGCATCTCGCCTGCCGGAAGGTCGAGCACGATCGCGCGTCCCTCATCACCCGTGGAGAGGATCTCCGGGTGGTGCGGTCTCCACTCTGTGCCGTTTAGATCCCAGTCATCCATCCAAGGAGACCAGTCTTGCACTTCAGCGCACGTGTGTGCTGCCCCGACTACCGCGAGCGGTCATAGGCTTCGGTCGATGTCGCGCGCCATCGCCAAAACACCATAAAGTCGATAGCCTAACCGGAATTGGCAGGCCAATCCGTAGATCCGAGGAGTCCATCGTGAGCGAGCACCCCCGTCCTGAGACCATTGCGCTGCACGGCGGCCAGGAGCCCGACAGCGCAACCAACGCGCGCGCCGTGCCGATCTACCAGACGACGTCCTACGTCTTCGACGACACCCAGCATGCGGCCGACCTGTTCGCGCTTGCAGTGCCGGGGAACATCTACACGCGCATCATGAATCCGACCTGGAGTGTGCTCGAGGAGCGTCTCGCCGCGCTCGAGGGCGGCATCGGTGGACTTGTGACCGCGTCGGGCCAGGCGGCCGTCACCTATTCGGTGCTCAATGTCACGCGTGCCGGCGACAACATCATCTCGGTCTCACAGCTCTACGGAGGGACCTACAACCTGTTCGCCCACACGCTCCCCCAATACGGCATCGAGGTGCGCTGGGCCGACGCCGATGACCCCGGCGCGGTCGCCCGCCTCGCCGACGAGCGTACGCGCCTGGTCTTCGGCGAGACGGTCGGCAACCCGAAGCTGAACGTACTCGACGTGCCGGCCTGGGCCGAGGCGGCTCACGCCGCGAACCTGCCCCTGATCCTCGACAACACGGTTCCCACGCCGATCGGCGCACGCGTGTTCGAGCAGGGCGCCGATGTGGCCGTGCACTCGCTGACGAAGTTCATCGGTGGACACGGCACGTCGATAGGTGGAGCGATCGTCGACGCCGGCAGCTTCGACTGGGTGGCCCACGCCGAGCGCTTCCCCGGTCTCACCCAACCCGACCCGTCCTACCACGGCGTGGTGTGGAGCGACGCGCTGGGCCCGGCCGCCTACATCGGCCGCGCCCGCACGGTCCTGCTGCGCAATACGGGTGCGGCCCTGTCGCCGTTCAACGCCTTCCTGTTCCTGCAGGGGGTCGAGACGCTCCCCCTGCGCATGGAGCGACACAACGCCAACGGACTCGCCGTGGCCGAGCATCTGTCAGAGCACGAGGCAGTCGATTGGGTCTACTACCCGGGCCTTGAGTCGAGCCCGTACCGCGAGGTCGCCGACCGTGTGCTGCGCGGGGGTTACGGAGCGCTCGTCACGTTCGGTGTGCGCGGTGGCGCTGAGGCGGGCAAGGCGTTCATCGAGAACCTCAAGCTGTTCAGCCATCTGGCGAATATCGGCGATGCCAAGTCGCTCGCGATCCACAACGCCTCCACGACCCACTCCCAGCTCAACGAGGTCGAGCTCGCGGCGGCCGGGGTCACGCAGGAGACGGTGCGCCTGTCGGTGGGGATCGAGCACATCGACGACATCATCGAGGACCTCGATCAGGCGCTGGCCGCGACGAGATCTCTGATCACGGCATGAGCGAGGGGCGGCATCGGCCGCGTGCAGACGCAGCGGGCCGTGCTGTTCGACGAGAGCCGGCCGCTTGAGATGCAGTCCGGTGCGACGCTCGCCCCGGTCGAGGTCGCGTTCGAGACCTACGGGACGCTTGACTCCGACGGGGGGAACGCGGTGTTCGTCTGCCACGCGCTAAGCGGCGACGCCCACGCCGCGGGCCACCACGGGGATCCCACCCGGCGCGGCTGGTGGGACACGATCATCGGTCCGGGCCGCCCGCTCGATACCGAGCGCTTCTTCGTCATATGCCCGAACCTGCTGGGAGGCTGCGCCGGCACGACCGGTCCAGCGAGCGTCGACCCGCGCACCGGCCGCGCCCACGGCCTTCGCTTCCCGCTGCTGAGCATCCGCGACCTCGTCACCGTGCACCGGGCACTGCTGGGTCACCTCGGCGTGTCGCACCTGCACGCGGCCGTAGGGGGCTCACTCGGAGGGATGCAGGCGCTTCAGTGGGCGCTCGATCATCCCGAGGAGGTGCGAGCGCGCCGTTCTCGTCTGCGTGAGCGCCCGCCTGAACGCGCAGAACATCGCGCTGACCGCTGTCGCCCGTGCCGCCATCATGAGCGACCCCGACTTCCAGGAGGGGGACTATCTCGACGGTCCGAGGCGACCGCGCCGCGGGCTGTCGGTCGCGCGCAAGGTGGGGCACATCACATACCTGTCGACCGAGTCGATGCGCCGCAAGTTTGACCGGGCGCGGCGCGGCGGGGCCGGTGCGCCGATGACGATGTCGAGCGATTTCGAGGTCGAGCACTACCTCGACCACCAGGGTGAGAGCTTCGCCGAGCGCTTCGACGCGCTGAGCTACATCTACCTGACGCGGATGATGGACTACTTCGAGCCGTTCGCCGAGCCCGGCCTCGATCTCGGCTCGGTGAGCACCCGCTTCCTGGCGATCTCCTTCGACAGCGACTGGCGTTTCGGGAGCGAGCACTCGCGCCATATCGTCGACGTCCTGCGCGCAGGGGGCGTCGACGCACGCCACGTCGAGGTGTCCTCGCCCTGGGGACACGATTCGTTCCTGCTGGAGAACGAGGACTACCACCGCCTGGTCGCCCAGGAGCTGAGCGAGGGGGTGGGGGGACATGGGGCTCCGCTGCCTGGCGGCGCCGCCCAGAAAGCGCCCCACTAGTGTCAGCTCCCCCAAGCGCGACACGTGAGCCGCCATATACTCGCGTCACATAATCCAGGAGAGGATCCGAGATGGCGATTGGCATAAGGCTCAAGTTCGATGGCGGAACGCAAGAGAACTACGACGCGGCGCACGCGGTGATGGACGTCCATACGGACCCGCCCGCGGGGATGATTGTCCACTCGGCCGGCCCGATTGACGGTGGCTGGGGTGTGATCGACTTCTGGGAGTCGCGTGACGCCTTCGACCGTTTCGTCGCGGAGCGTCTCATGCCACGCCTGCAAGGACTTGGCGACCGAGGGTTTCCGAGCCCGCCGGATGTGAAGGAGTTCGCTGTCCACAACCTCGAGACTCCATAGGGCGCGCCGAGGGACCGCGCTGCGCACGAGCGAGGGATGCCGCGCCCTGGTGCCTCGGTTTGCCACACGGATGTTCCCGCAAAAACCGGGCTTGCTCGCACGGCCGGTGTCTTGGCGCGATATCAATCCCGGCGTGTGTAGGAGGGAGCGGCGATGACCAACCCGGCGGACAGGAGGGCGCAGGTCTTTGCCGGGGCGCTCCGCGCTGAGGCCGACGATGCGAGCCGAGTTGAGTCGGTCTCCAGCGCGGTGCGTGACCGTAACCAGGCGGCGGGCGATCGCGCCAGAGCCGCGGGCGATCGCGCGCGTGCTGTCACAGAACGCGCGGATGCCGCAAGCGACCATGGCCAGACCGCGCGCGATCATGGCCCGGCGGCCCAGGCGAATGTGAAGGCCGCCGCCAGCGGCCAGCCGCTCGCCGGCGGGCATCTGCTGGCGGCGATCTCGACCAGCATCGTCGGCATCCTGCGCGAGCACTACGGGCGCGGGCCGATGAAGGCCAAGACCTATGCGCTGGACGACATCATCGTCGTGGTCATGCGCGGAAGCGGGTTCACCCCGCTCGAGCAGACGATCATGGACAGCGGCGAGCCCCAGCGCGTGATCGCCATGCGTGAGGACTTCCAACGCGTGATGGCCAAGCGCTACAAGGAAACGATCGAGGAGCTCACCGGTCGCAAGGTGCTCGCGTTCCTCAGCCAGGCCCACGTCGAGCCCGACATCACGATGGAGATCTTCTTCGTCGACGGTCCGCTCGAAGGCTTCGGCGCGGTCGAGATCACCGATCCCTCCGCCTAGCGGGGCTTGCCGGCCCGATCAGCTGGTTGTGATGACCAGTTTGGCGCGCACACCCTTGGCCGCGTAGAGCTTCGCATCGGCTTCGGCCATGAGCGCGTGAACGTCCTGTGTCCCGTCCCATTCGGCGATCCCTACCGAGAAGCTGTGGTCCTCGGGGGTCGCCTCGATCAGGCGATCGACCAGCTTCTGCGCATCATCGAGGCGGCAGCCGGTGAGAACAGCAGCAAACTCGTCTCCTCCATACCGAGCCAGCAGATCCACCGGTCGCAGGGCTGAGCTCCAGGCCGCGGCATTCTGCTTGAGCAGCTGGTCGCCGGCGTGGTGGCCGTGGGTGTCGTTGAGCTTCTTCAGGCCGTCGATATCCAGCATGGCGACGCACAGCGGCCAGTGCTCGCGCCTGGCCCGAGCCATCTCGCGGGGAAGCTCCTCCCGCCACGCGCGACGGTTGAGCAGCCCGGTGAGCTCGTCGGTGTGGGCGATGCGTTCCAGGCGCGCGAGCAGCTCGACGCGCTCGATGGCGATCGCGGCCTGTGCCGCCAGCAGCACCATCGTCGCCCGCACGTTCTGTTCGGGCTCGGGTACCTCAGTGAGCCAGTACAGCGACAGCACCGCCACCGTGACCTGGTCTCGCAGCACGGGCTGCCACAGGGCGCACCGGACCCTCCCGCGCTCGCTCGGGTCGAGCTCGAGGCCGTGCTCGTCGGTCAGGCGGGCGAAGCTGGGCTGGCCCGTCGCATAGGCGCGTGCGGCGCCGGCGTGCCGAATGCCCAGCAGGATCTCCTCGGTGACGATCTTCTCGCCGGCTATCGCGGCGGGCACCAGCGCCGTGTCGTTCGCGCGTGGCTCCCACAGAGCGGCGCTGTCCGCGCGCGCGACGCGCGATGCAGTGCTGCACAGGTCAAGGCGCGCCGCATCGGCGGTGGGCTGCTGGAAGATGCGGTGCATGGCGTCGACCACGGCCGCCAGGTTCTCGGCATCGTCGGCAGCCTGCTGGCGCTGGCGGCGAACGCGGCGCACGAGCGCGTCGATGAACACTCCCGCGATCACCAGGGAGGCGATCGTCGTCATCCATCGGGCCTGGGCGATTGGCTCGTGCCCGACGGCAAGGACAGTCCCATACGCGACCCCCACAACGGCCACGTGAAACGTCGCTTGGCTGCGGCTGAAGAACGAGAACCCGAACAGCGCCACCCACACGTACCAGATCCCGTAGTAGCTGACCCCGTCTCCGCTGTAGTAGACCGCGCGCGTTATCAGCGCCGTGCCGGCCAGCAGCGCTACGTGGAACGTCCAGGCCGGCAGTCGCCGAAAGCAAGTCAGCAGGATCACGCCGCCCACGTAGGCCAACCCGATGTTGACTGCCAGTGCGCCGACATCGGTGTTTGGCGCGCGGGGCAGCAACAGCGAGACCAGCCCGATGGTTGCGCCTGCGATGAAGAGCCAGCCCAGACTGCGCGCCATGACAGCCGGCTCAGCGACGGCGAAGTCCGTTCGCTCGCTGGCCGCTTGCTCGGCTATCGGGTCCATTGCGTCCCGGATCGGCAGGGCCACCGCCTGCCTTGAGCAACACTCAAGACCGTAGTCCAATGTCGCACCGGTACTCGGCCACGGCCGGGTGGCCGGGGGCGGCCGAACGGTTGGGAGGCCCGCCCTTAGATCGGCCTGAGACGCTCGACGTCGAACCGCCCCGCATGAGCGATTCACCCGGCATCGCAGCCGTCACCAGTACGCTGAGCTGATGCGCAACCAGCTACGGATGGTGGTGCTGGGTGCCGTCTCGGTGGTGATCGTGGTTGCCTGGATCGTCGAACCACCAGGGACGGTGGAAGGCGTGGGCCTGGCGGTCGTACTCGTCACGATGCTCTGGTTGATCGCCCGCGAACGCAAAAAGCTGCGCTGAGGCTCCTTGGCTCGTGCGGCGTGCGTGGAGCGCGACCGCCCAGGTGGAGCACGACCGCTCAGAAAAACCACGCAAAGTGGGTATTTACCGCTGCCCGGCAGCGACGCCCGCGCTACGGTTGCCGCGAGTGGCAAGCTGCCAACGGGCGCGACGCCTCACAAGGGCTACGCGCCGCGCGGATTGACCTCTCACAAGAAGACCGCTGGCGTCCGGCGGTCTTCTTTTTTTGCGCCCGCTCGATTGCCCGGCTCGCGCCGAGGTCATGGCTGGGTGGGCACGAGGGGGCGCGCGCCGTGCGCCGTGTGATCCGCGACGAACGCTCCGATCAGCTGTGCAAGTCGCTCGGGCTGATCCTCCGGTATGAACGCGCGGCTGTCCGGGATCTGCTCGAGGCGCGCTCCTGGGATCATCGCGGCGAGGCGCTCGGCGAACCGCAGCGGAAACATGCGGTCCTCAGGCGCCCAGGCGAGAAGCGTCGGCAACGGCCGCTCGCGCAGGTGCTCGGCGGCGCGCAGGGTGTCGCGTGTGTCGATGGCCTTCAACGTCGCGACGACGTCGGCGCGTACCGCTCGCTCGCGGAGGGGCGCGACCCATGCGGCAGTGAGGGCGTCGGGGATGGGCCGGTGGCTCAGCATGCCGAAGCCCACCGGTGAGCGGCGCACCCGCGCCGGGCGCACCAGCTGCGCGATGAGCCAATATGCGCTCGGGACGTGCGCGAGCCACTGCAGCGGGCGCAGCACGGGGGGCAGGAAGTTCTCGAGGCAGTCGCAATTCGTCAGCACGAGCCCGCTCAGACGCTCTGGGCGCTCGCTGGCAAGGATCTGCGAGATTGCGCCGCCGGTGTCGTTGGCGACGATCGTCACCCGCTCCAGTCCGAGCGCGTCGAGGAAGTCGGCGATGAGGTGGGCGATGCCGCGCGGCGAGCGGTCGGCGCCGGGCGCGAGCGCCGTGTGGTGGGAGCCGAGCGGCCAGTCGGGAACGATACAGCGGTGGGCGCTCTGCAGGTGCGGCGTGACGTTGCGCCACAGCCGCCCGTCGACGAGCAGCCCGTGGACGAATACCAGCGGATCGCCTGCGCCCTCGTCGCAGTAGGGGATTGTGCCCTGATCGAGCGTGACGCTCGCGTTCATCGTCCTCGACCTCCTCTATCGTCGTTGTGTTACGTACATGCTGCACGTAAGCTACATACAGACTGCATGAATGTCAATCGTCAGGCGGCGAGGTCGGCGTCAACCCGCGCGAAGCTGATTCGGGCCGCGCGCACGCTGTTCGCGCGCAAGGGTTACGCGGGTGTCGGCACCGAGGAGATCGTCCGCCGCGCGGGCGTCACACGCGGAGCGCTCTACCACCAGTTTCCCGCCAAGGAGGAGCTCTTCCTCGCCGTCTACGAACAGGTCGAGCAGGAGCTGACCGAACGCGTGGCCGGCCTGCTGGGCGAGGCTCCGAGCCCGTTTGCGGCGATGCACGCCGGAATCCGAGCGTTTCTTGAGGCGTGCCGCGCGCCGGAGGTGCAGAGGATCGTGCTGATCGACGGTCCCGCGGTACTCGGATGGGAGCGCTGGCGCGATGTCGCCGAGCGCAACGGGCTGGGGTTGATCGAGGCGGCGATCGGGGCCGCGATCGACGCGGGCGAGATCGCACCGCTCGCCGTCCAGCCCCTCGCCCATCTGCTGATGGGTGCGCTCGATGAGGGGGCGCTGCTCGTGGTGCGCGATCCGGCGGCCACCGACGCGGTCGCGGCGACGTTCGAGCGCCTCTTGGACGGGCTGCGGATCGCGGCGCCCGCGCAGGAGGAGCGCCCGTGAGTGCCGCGGACGCGGCGGGATCCTGGATATAGGCTTGTCCGTCGGATGAGCCCCGCTCCAGGAGAGAACTCAACGGTCGGCCGACACTACTGCGGGAGCGCGGGCGCGGCCTATTTCTCCTGGCAGAACGCGATCAGTGGAGAGGTCGGTGGTCGGCTCAACGCCCGCAAGTTCAATCCCCACCTGCGGCCCGATGCCACCGTGGTCGACTTCGGCTGCGGCGCCGGCTACATGCTCGAGCAGCTCCGGGTCCGCGACCGCATCGGCATAGAGCCGGCGCCGCCCGCGCGCGAGGCGGCGCTGAGCAGAGGCCTGCACGTCGTTGCGAGCGCCCGCGAGCTGCCTGCGGAGTCGGTGGACACGGTCGTCTCGAATCACGCACTCGAGCACACCCTGGGTCCCCTGCAGGAGCTTCGCGACCTGTGTGGGCTGCTCAAGCCGAACGGCCAGCTGCGGCTGTGGGTCCCGATCGACGACTGGCGGGCCCAGACCGACGCGATGGCCGCCGACGGGAACCACCATCTGTACACATGGACACCGTTGCTCATGCGCAATCTGCTCGAGGAGGCGGGGCTCACCGTGAGCACGGTGCGGGTGATATCGCACGCGTGGCCGCCGCACACAGCGCGTCTTGCGTCGTTGCCCCAACCCGTATTTGACGTCCTGTGCAACCTGTGGTCGCGCGTCCGACGCCGTCGTCAGCTGGAGGCGGTTGCGCAGCGGTCCTCCTGATGCCCGATCTCGCCCACCACATCGCGAGCTTCGCCCGCTTTGCCGCCTCCCGCGGGGATCGAGAGCGCCACGACGCCGACGTCATGCGCGAGCTCGCAGGCAGACCGCCCGAGATGGCGTCCGGGCTCGAGCTCGAATGGCTCGGTGTGGCCGGCTATCGCCTCAGCTACCAGGGCGAGACGATCTACATCGATCCCTACCTCTCGCGCGTTCCGCTCTCCAGCGTGCTGCGTCGTACACCGGCGCTGGCCGACCCGTCGCTTCACGAGCGCATCCTCAAACCGGCGGGGCGCGTCGCCGGCGTGCTCGTCGGGCACACGCACTTCGACCACGCGATCGACATCCCCGCGATCGCGAGGCGATATGAGTGCTCCGCGTATGGCTCGAGCTCGCTGGTCAACCTGATGCGGCTTCACGGGATGGCCGATCGAGCCGTCGAAGTCGAGCCTGACCGCCGCTATGAGCTCGGGCCGTTCACCGTGACCTTCGTGCCCAGCCTGCATTCAAAGCTCCTGCTCGGGTTCGCCGTCCCGTTCGACGGCGAGCTCACCTGCGAGCATCTCGATGCGCTCTCACCGTCGGCCTACAGATGCGGACAAGTCTGGGGCATCCACATCGAGGTGGCCGGTATGACCTTCTATCACCAGGGCAGCGCCAACCTGATCGACGAGGCCGTGCATCACAGCGGCGTGGACGTGTTCCTCGCCGGCATCGCCGGGCGCAGCTTCACGCGCGACTACTGGGCAAGGATCCTGTCACGCCTGCAGCCGCGAACGATCGTGGCAAGCCACTTCGACGACTTCTTCCGGCCGATCGACGCCGCCATGGGCTTCTCCACCAACGTCAACCTGTCCGCCTTTCCGGAGGAGGTGGCGACGGTGAGCCGTGACTTCGCCGTCGCCGCCCTCCAACCCATGCAGCTCGTCGGGTCCAGCAACTGAGGGCGCTCAACAGGTTGCCTGCGGATGCGAGCACGGCTAGCGGAAATGCGGCAGCGTTCGGATGGGAACCTTGAGGTGCACGTGCTGGCGCACCGGGGTGACTCCCGGGCCGCTCACCGTGAACATCACGTCGATTCGCACCTTGAAGCGCGGATGGTGGATGAGATATCTGCGCACGCCCGACCGTAGCCGTGCCGGTATCGGCAGGCTCACCGCGCCGGGGGTATCGGCGGCCAGGACGACCGGCTTGCCCGACAGCTGCCAGGAGCGCCCATCGGGAAGCTTCACCGTGGCGAGCGCCGACACGGTGCACACAAGCGGCCCGCAGTTGGATAGGAACGTCAGCGCGCGGGCGTTGATCAGTAGCTGCGGCGCATCTGTGAGCACCGTGAACACCGACTCGCCGAGAGCGGGCGACGCCACCGTCGCGTTCGCGGTTCCGGCGGGGCCTGATGATCCCGTACTGGTCGGAGTCGGAGCGGGGGTCGGCGCGGATGCGGGCTTCGGGTAGGTGATGGTGATCTGGCCGGGATGCCCGGCATGGGCGGGTTCGCCGCCGGAGGGCCCGGGCGCATACGAGGTGGACGAGCCCCCGGCGACAAAGTCCGAGCCCCCGCCCGCGCCCGCGGATGCGAATTCTCCTTCGGAGGCCCCGGACCCGCCGCCGTAGTAGCCGCCACCTCCGCCGCCGCCGCTGCGGGGAGCGGCGACCGAGGCTCCTCCGTCGCCGAGAGCCGGCGGCGATGTGGCAGGCCCTGTTCCGGCTGTGCCGTTGACGGCACCCGCACCGCCGGCACCCGGGCCAGTTTCTGTCGCGCCATGGCCGATCAGCGGACCCGCGCCGTTGGCGAAGCCGTCGGCGCCGGGATGCCCGCCGGCACCCCCTTCGGCGAACGTCGCGGCACCACCGCCACCGGCCGCGACCATCAATGCGGGTCCAGCCCGTTCGAACACGAACGAGCCGCCGCCGCCTGCGGCCCCGCTGTTGCGAGTGGCGCCTGCGGCCGTGCCGCCGCCGCCAAAGCCCCCGGCTGCGCCTGCGCCCGCACCGCTGCCGGCGCCCCCGCCTCCGACGAGCAGTTCGAGCGTGCTTCAAGGGGTGAGCTGAAGCGTCGAGGTCACACTGGCTCCCGCTCCCCCGTCGGCCATGGAGCCGCTACCACCGGCGCCGCCACCTCCAGCGCCTTCGACCACGAACGTCGCCGAAGAGACGTCCTGTGGTACTTCCCATTCCGCGATCGCGCCCGTAAAGGGGAAGGTCACGGTGCAGGTTTGGGCGGAGCAGACCGGCGCGGCGGCGGTGATGGCAGGGTCGAACGCGAGCACGCCGGTCCCGATCAGGCCGACGCCCAGCAACGCTGCCAGTGCGCGCGGGGCCGCGCGGTGGCGCGATCGACCGGGCCTGACCTTGTCGGTCGCTGCTCTGGCGTCCATGCCTACCTCCGTTTCAAGCGTGGGGCGCGGGTTTGTAGCTCCTTATCGGCAGGGCGCCTTTGACGAGTGCTCACGCTGCTCGACGTTTTGTCGGTTTTGGGGCAGACTGTGCGGCATGCGACAGCGAGTCACCGTGATCACCCTGGGTGTGAGCGATCTGCCCCGCGCCCGCAACTTCTATGAGGCACTTGGCTGGAAGACCGGCGCCGAGCCCGGCGACGATGTCGTGTTCTTCCAGACGGGCGACATGGTTCTGGCGCTGTGGGATCGCGCCAGGCTCGCCGAGGACAGCTGCGTGAAGGACGCGCCGGGATGGGGCGGCGTGACGCTGGCCCTCAACCTGGGCTCGCGCGGGGAGGTCGACGCCGCAACCGAGGAGGCACGCGCTGCCGGAGCGACGATCGGGCGCGAGCCGGCCGAGACGTTCTGGGGCGGTTACTCCTCGGTGTTCCTCGACCCCGAGGGCCACCCCTGGGAGATCGCGTACAACCCGCACTGGGAGCTCACGCCCGCGGGCGGCGTCAGGCTGCGCTGAGCAGTCCCGTGAGACCGACCGCCACGGCGCGATCAGCCGTGGGCGCCCTCCGCGCTGGCACCCGCGACCGTCACCTCGCTCGGAGACGAGTACGCCGCCGCCGGGTTCGCCGTCTTCGGCACCAGCAGGCCCGCGAGCATGCACACGAGCAGGAAGCCGGTGGCCATCAGGAACGTGTCGGTGAACCCGGTGACCGTCGGCTGCCCGTGGACGGTGTTCGCAGCGATGAACGTAGCCGAGAGCTGCCCGCCGAGCGCGCCGCCGAGCGTGCGCATGACGGTGTTCATGCCGCTGGCCACGCCGGTCTGGTGATTGGAGACCGCCTGCACGATCAGGTTGCCCAGTGCCGCGAACGCCAGTCCGATACCCACGCCGAGCAGCCCCGCGGCGATCAGCAGATCGTAGGGATGGCTGTGCGAGATGGTGAGAAGCGCAAACGATGCGGTGGTGAACGCGGTTCCCGCCAGCAGCGCGCTGCGCGAGCCGAACCGAGCCGAGATCCGCCCGGCACACAGGCCCAGGACCGTCATGCCGACGGTCGAAGGCAGCAGATACAGGCCGGACACGACCACCGAGGCGCCAAAGCCGAACCCGGTGCTGGTGGGCAGCTGGGCGAACTGCGGAAAGACGATGAACGACGCATACATGCCGGCCCCCAGCAGAAACGCGGCAAGGTTCGCCGTCCAGACGCCGCGGATTCGCATCATCGTCATATCGATGAGCGGATTGCGGCTACGCACCTCGACCGCTATCCACGCGCTCGAGACGGCGAGGCCCAGCAGGATGAGCCCGATCGTCCTCGGCGAGCCCCAGCCCCACGTCGTCGCCTGGCTGATTGCGAGCAGCACGATGAACAGGCCGGTCGTCATCAGGCCTGCGGCCACCCAGTTGATGCGCCCTGGCAACCGGACCGGCGATTCAGGGATGAATCTCCACGTGGCGACCGCCGCGATGATGGTGGCCAGAAGCGGGATCCAGAAGAGCCAGTGGTAGTTGAGGTGCTCGACGATCACGCCCGAGAGCACGATCCCGATGCCGGCGCCGACGCCGAGGATCGCCGAGAGCAGGCCGATGCTGCCCGCCACCTTCTCGCGGGGGAACTCGTCGCGGACGATTCCGAACGCGAGTGGGAAGATTCCGCCGCTCGCTCCCTGGATGAACCGGGCCACGATGAGGACTGTCAACGAGCTCGACACGGCGGCCAGCAGAGTGCCCGCCGCGAGCACCACGAGCGTCCACAGGAGCAGGCGCTCCTTGCCGAACATGTCCCCGAGGCGACCGATGATCGCCGTCCCCACCGAGGCGGACAGCAGGTAGGCGGTGAGCAGCCACGTGATGTCCGTCTCGGTCGTGTGCAGCGCACGCTGCATGGTCGGCAGCGCGGGCACGACCGAGGAGCTCAGCATCGCGTAGGCGACGCCGGCGAGCGACAGCACGGCGAGGATCAGGGTCGGGTGAGTGCGGTCCTCCGTGGTCGAATTCATGACCGGAGGGGGACCCGGTCCAGGGTCCGGAATGGCTGTTCCGCACGCACGGACCACTACAGTACCGACGGTGACGAAGAGCAAGAGCGGCTCGAAGGAACCAACAGGAGGAGACTCTCCCTCCCAGTTGATAGACGCGAGAATCGAGGAGCTGGGTGATTGGCGGGGCGAGACGCTCGCTCGAGTCCGAGCTCTCATCAAGCAGGCTGACCCCGAAGTCGTCGAGGAGTGGAAATGGAGAGGGGTTCCGGTGTGGTCGCACGGGGGAATCATCTGCACCGGTGAGACGTACAAAAAGGTCGTGAAGATGACCTTCGCCAAAGGCGCCTCGTTGGAGGACCCCGCAGGCCTCTTCAACTCCAGCCTCGACGGCAATACCAGGCGTGCCATCGACTTCCATGAGGGCGAGGCGATCGATGAAAAGGCGCTGAAGGCGCTCATTCGCGCCGCCGTGGCGCTGAACATGGCGTAGGGCTCGCTGCCCACAGCACGCTGGAAACGCTGCGGACGGATGTTTTAGTTGGCCGGTCGAGCTGTGCATCGACGGCTCTAAGGGCACTCACCACCCGTGTCTCCGGTGAGGACGCCGCACGCGTTCCAGCTCCGCACAGGCCTCTTGTTCTGCGGCTTTAGTGACGATAAAGCCGCAGGTCCATGTCGGCTCACGCTTTGATCGAATCCGAGCGCGTGCGCGCGTCACTTGCCTCCGGGCGCCAGCGAATGCTCGCCGGCGAGCGGCGAGGCGAGCTCGTCGTGGGTACGGGCTTCATCCTCGCCGCCGGCCTGCTCGCCTGGTTCGGTGGCCGCGACGTGAGCATGTCGCTCCCGCTCGCGACCCTGTACGTGGTGAGCGTTGCCGCCGCCTGCCACGTGCGGTTCGACGTGGGTGCGGGCTTCACCGTGCCGACGCAGGCGGTGTTCGTGCCGATGCTGTTCGCGCTCCCGGTCGCGCTCGTGCCGCTGCTCGTCGCGGCAGGCCTCGGTCTGGGGATGGTGCCGCGGATCATCAACCGTGATGTGCCGGTGAGCCGCCTGCTGACCGTGCCGGGAAACAGCTGGTTCGCATGGGGTCCCGCCCTCGTCCTGCTACTCGCGAACGATGGCAGCCCCGACGGGCGCTGGGGAATCCTCGTGCTCGCGCTCCTGGCCCAGTTCTCCTGTGATTTCGCTGCCAACGCGGTACGCGAGCGCCTGCTCGACGGCCTCTCGCTGCGCGAGCTCGCAGAGGAGGTCCGACAGATCTACCTGATCGACCTGGCGCTCGCGCCGCTCGGCCTGGTCGTCGCCTTCGCGGCCGTCAGCCAGCCGTGGGCGGTGCTTCTGATCGCGCCGCTGTTCGGGCTGCTGAGACGCTTCTCGAAGGAGCGTGAGGTCCGCCTGGAGCAGTTGATCGAGTTGAACGACGCCTATCGCGGAACCGCATTGGTTCTGGGCGACGTCGTCGAGGCCGACGACACCTACACCGGCGAGCACTGTAAAGGGGTCGTACTGCTGGCGCTCGATGTCGCTCGCGAACTGGGGCTCGATGCCGACCAGCGGCGCAAGGTCGAGTTTGCGGCCCTGCTGCACGACATCGGCAAGATCGCCGTGCCGAAGGAGATCGTCAACAAGCCCGACAAACTCGACGACAGCGAGTGGGCGATCATCAGGACGCACACGCTCGAGGGCCAGAAGATGCTCGAGCGCGTCGGTGGCTTCATGAGCGAAGTCGGCGAGATCGTCCGCGCCTCGCATGAGAGCTGGGACGGCCGCGGCTATCCCGACGGGCTGCGCGCCGAGGACATCCCGCTCGAAGCGCGCATCGTGTCCTGCTGCGACGCCTTCAACGCGATGACCACGAACCGCCCCTATCGCAAGGCGATGTCCGTGTCTGCGGCGTTGATCGAGCTGATAGACAGCGCCGGCACCCAGTTCGACCCGCGCGTGGTCGAGACCCTCGTGCGCGTGATCGGCCAGCCCGCGGAGGAGCCCGTCACCTCGCCCGCCGAGACGAGCGCCGCCACAGACGACGACAGGGCGTCCCCGCTTCCACCGCGCAAGGCACCACGCGACGTCCCCGCGGCCGATCGAGAGCGTCTGCAGCAGCCACCGTCCGCCGGTCCGCCCGACCGGGCAAGGGTGGGCATCGCAACGAGCGCGGGCAGCTTCCCGGATCGATCAGCCCTGCCGTAGGAACCGCTCGAGACCGGCGAGCAGTGCACGGGCGACGCCCCCGCGGAAAGCCGACCGCTCCATCGGTGCCTCGTCGGGCCTGTTCTGCATGTTCGCGACCTCGACGAACACCTTGGGCACGCGTGAGAGGTTGAGGCCACCCAGATCCGTTCGCGGCGCGATCCCGTCGACGCCATCGTAGGTCGAGGGGTGCAGTCCCGCCTGCTGAAGCGAGGCGCGCAGGGCCAGGCCGAGTCGCCGAGAGGGCAGGACGATCGCCTCGTCGGATCGGCTCGGGATCGGCGCCGGGACGAGGATGGCGAAACCCGACCCGCCAGGAGGGCCGCCGTCGGCGTGAATGGAGATCGCCGCGTCGCTGCGTGCGCGGTTGCCGATGGCCGCGCGCCGGGTGATGCACGGTCCCACGCCCGTGTTGCTCTGACGGGTCATGACCACCACCGCGCCGGCCGCGAGCAGCAGCGTGCGCAGGCGCGTCGCGACGCTCCAGTTGAAGTCGGCCTCGCGGTATCCGTCCGGCGCCGCCGTGCCGGTGGTGTCACATTCCTTCTCGCCGTTCCCGTCGTTCACAAGCCGGGCGATCTCCTGCGGATGGGTGAAGTTGCCGCCGTTGTGTCCCGGGTCGACCGTGATAACCCGTCCTGCGAGGGGCTTCGCGGAGGCCGGCGCTTCAGCTGCCGCTTCTGCGGGCTCGGGGGTGGCGGTACTCGCAAGCACGGCGGCGGCCCCGATCGGCGCGACCTGCTCGGGGTGAGCCGCCTGCGGCTTGCTCGCCGGTACGGTGTCGCCGCACGCGGCGAAGGACGCGAACACACAGATCACCACGCAACAGGACAATCTCGAGCAGTGCCGCGAGCCCGAGGCCCCAGGTGCGGCATGAAGCCGCCTTACCATCTCCGCTGGGCCTGTCATCTCACGTAGCGAGAGCCTACTCCTACGCTTCGACCTGAACCCGTCTACCATCGCCGGATCTGGCCGGTTCGATCGAAGGAGGCGCCATGCCCGAGCTTGAGAAGACCGCGACGACGCTGCCGTTGCGCGCCGGGATCGAAGCGGGTGATCTCGGGGCGGTGGTGGATGCCTTTGCGCTCGACGCCGTCGTCCGCTCCCCGATCACGGACGGGCTGACCTTCCGGGGGCACGAGCAGATCGGCGCCGTATTTGGCGTCATCCTGGACGTCTTCGAGGACATCCGCTACACCGAGGAGCTGCAAGATGGCGATAGGGCGCTGCTCGTCGCATCAGCGCGGGTCGGTGGGACGAGCATCGAGCTGGCCGACCACATGCGCCTCGACGCGAACGGCAAGATCTCAGAGCTCGCGGTCTTCTTCCGCCCGCTGCCCGCCATCGCCGTCGCGGCCCGCGCGATCGGCGAGGGTCTCGGCCGGCGCAGAAGCCCCGGCAGGGCCCGAGTCATCTCGATCCTGATCACCCCGCTCATATTCCTCACCCGCGTCGGCGATCGCATCGGGGCCATGCTGGTGCGCCCCACGCTGTAGCGGATGGCCGATCGCCTGCCCGTAGGTCTATCCTCTCCGTTGATATGGAAACGGAGGCTCGCGAGAGTTCGACCGACCAGGATTGGCGGTTGGAGGCCGAACTCGACGTCGCAGACGCGCGAGGCGCCCTCCATGGCCTGATCGGGCGCCTACGCGGCCCGGACATCGTCAAGGAGGTGGAGGCGACGGTGCCACACGAGGTCGTGATCACCCACGACGGAAAGCTGCTGTTCGCCTATGCCGCTGATGAAGCGACGCTCAGGGCGGCGCGCAGCGCGATCGAGGGCGTGCTCCAGCGCGACGGGATCACGGCGACCATGCGCGTGAGCCACTGGGATGACGAGTCCGACTGCTGGCAGCAGACCGATCCGCCGCCGACCGCTTCAGAAAGGCGCGCACAGGACGCCGCCGACCGTGACGCCGACGCGATCGAGACGCGCACGATGGTCGCCACCTCGGGCAAGCTCGTTCAAGCCGAATTCGAGCAGAGCATGCTCGCCTGGGCCGACAAGCTCGGGCTGGAGTGCAAGATCATCGAGCATCCGCACCTGCTCACAACGCAGGTGGGCTTCACCGTCACCGGCCCGAAACGCAAGGTCGACGAGTTCTCACGCGGTCTCAACGCCGAGGGTTGGGCGGCGGTGCGCGCCGAGACCGGGGTCATGCTGAGCCCGCTGTAGCGGGCCGCCGGCGCGCTCGCTCAGACGGGGTTTCGCAGATCGCGCAGCCACGACAGTCCGGCCGCGAAGGAGCAGGCCACCCCGGGCAGACGCACGATCAGGCTGTTGGATCCGAGCGTGACCAGGATCAGTACGGTGGCGATGCAGAACAGCGCGATCGTCGGTGCGCTCACCTTCGAGTGTGATGTCACCGGTGCCGGTGGTCTGCGAAACGGCAGCTGGAGCGCGGCGATCAGAGCCGCACCCGTCGGCCTCAACGGCGCAGCGCGTCCCTCAGCCCCGTGCTGCCGGGTCCGGCCGAATTTCGACGGCCTGAGCTTTGCGAGCGCCGGCGCGGCAACTTCGGAATCAATCAACCGCTGCCCAAGCCGCTGGCCGCGCCCCAGCAATCGCGTCTGGGAATGGTCCGGTGCAGCCGCAGGCGTGGAGGCCCGATCGTCGCTTCGAGGCGGCCCGGCCTCGGAGGAGATAACCCCGCCGCCCTGGGAGGATGCGTTCTCGCGACTGCCGCCGGCTGAGTCGTCCTGTGCCGGAGCATGCGCCCGACCGCACCGCGAGCAGTAGGTCTCGCCGTTGACGAGCGACCAGCCGGCGCGGCTCAGGTCCTCGGCCGACCTGGCGGTTGCGACCGAAACCGTTGCGCTGCATCCGTAGCAGTAGATCTGCACGCGTGCCATCAGGGTCGTATCGGCGCTTCGAGTCGGCCCCTTGAAGCACGCCGAGCCGCGATCGGCACCGGCTCGGGCCGGTTCTGTCTCGGAAAACCGCCTCGATAGGAAGCCGGTCCGCTGCCCCGCGCTCAAGTCGAACGCTCCATCGGTCGATCCAAGCTGTGGACACTGGCCATCTGATGGATACCCACCCGCGCGCCCGCTCGCGCCCGACAACTGAACGGTCCCTTGCGGGAACGCCCGCAGCCGTGCCCTGTGCGTCGGGATCCCAGCAAAACGTGCGCTTGACCCTGTGCAGAGTTGCCGGGGGGTGCCCGGGGCGTGGGAATGCCCGCTGAGGCCCGTTCCGGTGAGGGCTCCGGGCCCACGCCGCCGAGCGCGGCCAGGCAGCGCCTGTCGGTGCGCGCCCGAGCCGTCCTGATCGGGGGGCTGATCGTCTCGGTGGGCCTCGTCGCGTCGGCGTTCCTCGCGGCGCAGTGGCGCTCCAACGAGCTGGATGCCAACAGGAAGTCCTTCGAATCCACGGCCTCATACCTGAGCGGCACGCTGGCCTCGAAGCTGGACAGCAACCTCAACCTCACACGCTCGATGCGCGCGGTGGCGGCGATGGAGCCCAACGCAGGCGATACGCGCTTTCTGAGCTGGTATCAGCAGTTGCGACGGGGTCTCGCGGCGCCCTCGGGCGTCGTCGCCGAGTTGATACAGCCGGTTCCCGCCTCCCGCCTGCCGGCGTTCCGCCGCCAGGCCGAGGCCGACCCGGCGTTTCGCGCCCTGCTCAAAGGCACCTTCCAGATCGTCCCGGCGGGTCACCGTCCGGTCTACTGCCTCACCCGGGCCATCGTCGGGGCGTCGACCTCGTCGAGCCTGTATCCCCCGCTGCTGGACTACTGCGCGACAGCGCTGCCCGGCATCGGCCACTCGCCGTTCGCCTCGTTGGTCGGAACAGCCACGGACACGGGCTCATCGATCGTCACCCCCATACCGGGCTTCTCGCTGGTCGCGATCGGCGCGGCCGTATATCGACCCGGTGCGCCACTTGCCACCGTCGCGCAGCGTCGGGCGGCAAGGACCGGAGTGATCGGCACATCGTTCGACAGCACGGCCCTGATCAGGCCGCTGCTCGCCGGCCAGCGATCGCTGGCCGTGGCCCTGTACCACAGGAACACTGGTGGGCCGCTACAGCTGATCGGCCGCGCGGGAGCCAAGTCTGCCGGAGGGTCGTCCGCCTACGCACAGTTCCGCGAACTCTCAGACGGCTGGGTGGTCGCGGTGAGGGGGAAAGTCGTGGGTGGGGCCTCGGCGACCTCTCAAGGTCTCTTCGTGCTCGGCCTGGGCGCGCTCGTCACGGCCCTTGTGCTTCTGCTCTACCTCGTCCTCTCGCGCTCGCGCCGACGTGCGTGGGGCGTGGTTGGGGAGAAGACCGGCGAGCTCGAGTACCGCGCGCTTCACGATCCGCTGACGGAGCTTCCCAACAGGAGCCTGGTCCTCGATCGGGCCGAGCAGCTGCTCGCTCGCGCCCGGCGGCTGGATCTCCTCGTCACCGCTCTGTTCGTGGACATCGACGACTTCAAGCAGATCAATGACCGCTTCGGCCATCGGGCCGGAGACGAGGTCCTTCGCCAGGTCGGGGCACGCCTGGGCACCGTTCTGCGAGACAGCGACACGGTCGGTCGTCTCGGTGGCGACGACTTCGTCCTGCTGGTCGACTCGGCCGGGCTGGACGCCGCCCCCGAGCTGGTGGCCGAGCGGATCCTCGACGTTCTTCGCCAGCCGATCGATCTGCCCGCGACCGCGCAATCGCCGATCAGCGTCACGGCGAGCATCGGAATCGCGACCGGTCTGTCGGCCTCGGCCGAGGCTCTGGTGCAGGACGCCGAGCTCGCGCTCGTCGAGGCCAAGGCCGCGGGCAAGGACGGATACGCGCTGTTCGAGTCGGCGATGCAGACTGCGGCCCACGATCGCATGCACCTGGAGATGGATCTGGCGGAGGCGCTCGGCGCAGACCAGTTCTTCCTGGCCTACCAGCCGATGTTCGACCTCGAGCGCGAGCGGATCGTGGGCGTCGAGGCGCTGCTGCGCTGGCGCCACCCCACCAGCGGCGTGATCGCGCCCGACGTGTTCATCCCCATCGCCGAGGAAAACGGCCTGATCGTGACGGTCGGGCGCTGGGTGCTTCGGCAGGCCTGCGCGCAGGGTGCCGCATGGCAGCAGCAGGGATATCCGCTCAACATCTCCGTCAACGTGTCTGTGCGCCAGCTCGAGCGCACGGAGTTCGTCGAGGAGGTGCGTGGGGCGCTGGACGACACCGGCCTCGACCCGGCCAGGCTGACCCTCGAGATCACAGAGACGGTCCTGATGCGCAGACCGGATGCCACCATGCACGTGCTCGTCGAGCTGAAGGCGCTGGGGGTCCTGATAGCCGTCGACGACTTCGGAACGGGGTACAGCTCCCTTGCCTACCTGCGCCAGTTCCCGGTCGACCTGCTGAAGATCGACCGCACCTTCATCACGGGCCTCGCGCTCTCCAGCGAGGCGCGGGCGCTGACCCACACGCTCATCCAGCTCGGCAATACGCTCGGCCTGCAGACACTCGCCGAGGGAGTGGAGCACCCCGATCAGGTGCGCGAGCTGCGACGTGAGGGGTGCGACCTCGTGCAGGGATTCCTGTTCGCCCGTCCGCTCGCGCCCGATGCGGTCGAACGCCTGCTCGAGGAAGCCCGCCGTCCAGTGGTCACCGTCGCGCAGTAGCGCCCGAGAAGAGTTTCGCGGCGCATGTCGATTTCGCGGCTGCTCGTTCGACGTATGAGTAGAGGCAGCCGGCACGGCGGTCGAGCGCGACCGTGCGCCGGACTGCGACCACCGACTTAAAGGAGAGCCGACAATGCGATTCATGATGATCATGATCCCCACCCCCAAAGACGAGGCGAACTGGGCTCCAAGCGCTGAGGACGTCTCCGCGATGAGCAAGTACAACGAGGAGCTGGCGAAGGCCGGTGTGCTGCTCGCACTCGACGGGCTGCAGCCGACCTCCAAGGGCGCACGCGTGTCGTTCGCCGACGGGAGACCCTCCGTGACCGACGGCCCGTTCACCGAGGCAAAGGAGATGATCGGTGGCTACTGGCTAATCCAGGCGAAGTCGAAGGAGGACGCGGTCGAGTGGGCGTCGCGCTGCCCCGCGGCGGACGGCGATGTGATCGAGGTCCGCCAGGTTTACGAGTTGGCGGACTTTCCGCCCGAGGTCAGGGAGGCCGCCGGCGATCTGGCGCTCTGAGTCGCCTCACGCGGGAGTGCGACGAGTGCTTACATATGTCTCATGGGCGGCGGGCGGCGAGCCTGCGCATCAGCCTCGCCGCCCGGCAGGCCACCGAACCTGCTGTGATCGGTGCGGTGACGGCATCAGATACACAGCGTGCGATCGAGCCGATCTGGAGGATCGAGTCGGCGAGGCTGATCGCCGGTCTGGCGCGGATCGTGCGTGACGTCGGCCTGGCCGAGGATCTAGCGCAGGACGCGCTCGTGGCTGCGCTTGAGCAGTGGCCGCGGGAGGGGGTCCCGGACAACCCGGGCGCCTGGCTGATGGCCACCGCGAAGAACCGCGCGATCGACCTGCTGCGCAGGCGCACGCGGCTCGAGCGCAAGCACGAGGAGCTCGCACGCGAGCTCCAGTTCGAGGGCCGGGAGATCTCGCCGGAGCTCGATCTCCCCACCGACGAGGAGGTCGGCGACGACCTGTTGCGCCTGATCTTCACCACCTGTCATCCGGTGCTCTCCGCCGACGCACGCGTCGCGCTCACGCTGCGCCTGCTCGGCGGCCTCACGACCGGCGAGATCGCCCGCGCGTTCCTCGTACCCGAGCCGACCGTCGCACAGCGAATCGTCCGGGCCAAGCGGACGCTCGCGCAGTCACGTGTCCCGTTCGAGGTGCCCGGCGGCGATGAGCTCGCCTCGCGTCTGTCCTCAGTGCTTGAGGTCGTCTACCTGGTGTTCAACGAGGGGTACGCAGCGACCGCCGGCGAGAACTGGATGAGGCCCGCCCTGTGCGAGGAGGCGCTGCGGCTCGGCCGCATCCTTGCCGAGCTCGCTCGGCAGGAGCCGGAGGTGCACGGCCTCGTAGCACTGATGGAGATCCAGGCGTCGCGATTCAACGCGCGAATCGGAACGTCGGGAGAGCCGGTGCTGCTGCTCGACCAGGACCGCACGCGCTGGGATCGGCTCCTGGCTCGGCGCGGTTTCGCCGCGCTGGAGCGTGCCGAGCGGCTGGGCGGCGCGCGCGGCCCGTACGCGTTGCAGGCCGCGATCGCCGCCTGTCACGCGCAAGCGCAAACGGCCACCGAGACGGATTGGCCGCGCATCGCCGCTCTCTACGACGCGCTCGCGCAGCTGGCGCCGTCGCCGGTCGTCGAGCTGAACCGGGCGGTCGCGGTCGCGATGGCGTTCGGGCCGGCCGCCGGCCTCGAGCTGATCGACGCTCTCTCCTCGCAGCGGTCGCTCAAGAAGTACCACCTTTTGCCAAGCGTGCGCGGCGATCTGCTGGCACGGCTCGGGCGCGTCGAGGAGGCGCATTCAGAGCTCAAGCGCGCGGCTTCGCTCACGCAGAATGCACGCGAGCGCGAGCTACTGCTCGAGCGGGCAGCCGCGTGCGCATGGGCGTCGGCACCGCCGGAGGCGGGGGAATAGTCGCGCAGCGACGTACAGCCGCGTAGAGTCCGAGGTTGCAGCCGTCATCATGGAGGGATCATGGCGCAAACGCTGACCTGCGGGGACTGTGCCGCCGAGAACCCGGCGGATGCTCAGTTCTGCATGTCCTGCGGGTCGAAGCTGGAGCAGCGCTGCCCAGCGTGTGGAGCGCCGACGCTCCCGGAGGCCCGCTTTTGCATGTCCTGCGGGACTCAGCTGAAGGCCGAGGCGGCGCAGCCCGACGGGCTCGGGACACTCCCGCCCGCTGCTACCACGGCCACCCCCACACGTGAGGCCGAGGGTCTCACGCGTGTCGCCGAGGCAGACGCGACCATGGAGGAGCGGCGCACGGTCACCGTGCTGTTCGCGGACCTGTCCGGCTACACCGCCATCGCAGAGCGCCTTGACCCCGAGGCGGTCAAGGCGCTCGTGGACAGGTTCCTCGGCCGCCTGGGCGAGGAGGTCGAGCGCGTGGGAGGCAGGGTCGACAAGTACATGGGCGACGCCGTCATGGCGATCTTCGGCGCGCCTGTCGCGCATGAGGACGATCCCGAGCGGGCGGTGCGGGCCGCGGTGGGAATGCAGGCGGCCATGGGCGAGCTCAACCAGCGCCTGCTTTCGGACTATGGCATCGAGTTCGCGCTCTGCGTTGGTATCAACACGGGTGAGGTCCTGGCCGGCAAGGTCGGCGAGGACTACACGGTGATCGGCGATGCCGTCAACGTCGCCTCGAGGCTGCAGACCAGCGCGAGCCCCGGCACGATCACCGTCGGCGAGCGCACGCAGCGGGCCACCAGCGGCGTGGTCGAGTACGTGCCGCTCGAGCCGCTCGAGCTGAAGGGCAAGGCCGAACCGGTCGCAGCGTGGCGCGCGGTGAGACTGTCGGAGCAGCACACGGGCGTCGCCCGCAGATCGCACCGGGAGGCGCCGCTGGTCGGACGCGAGGACGAGTTCGCGGCGCTGCAGATGCTGGTCACCAGAGTGACACGCAACAGCGGTCCGCATCTTGCGACGGTCTTTGGCCAGGCCGGTGTGGGCAAGACCCGGCTGTTGCGCGAGCTGGAGCGCTCGCTCGATACGCGCGATCCGCCCGTGCGCGTGCGCAGGGGACGGTGCCTGTCGTTCGGCCCAAGCGTCGTCTACTGGCCGCTCAGCGAAATGTTGCGCGCAGAATGCGAGATCGTCGATGGCGACCCCATGGAGGTTGCCTGGTCGAAGCTGTCGACGCGGATGGGGTCGTTGCTTTCGAACGGCGGCGGCGAGGACGAGGTGGCGCGCCGGATCGCGCCCCTCGCGCGGCTGCTCGGTATCGAGGCGCCTGGTGTCGCTTCCACCCCTGAGGGGGAGGACGCGCAGAGCACTCGGGAGGCCTTCTTCGGCGCCGTGCGGGCCTATCTGGAGGCGCTGGCGCAGGGTGAGCCGCTGGTGCTCGCCTGGGAGGACATTCACTGGGCCGACGAGGGCATGCTCGACCTGATCGAGTACCTGTCTCAGTGGCTGCGCGCGCCCGTGCTGCAGGTGTGTCTGGCCAGAGACGAACTGCTCGAGCGCCGCCCGGGGTGGGGCGCGTCGCGTCGTACGACGACGAGCCTGTTCCTCGATCCGCTGGCCCCCGCCGACACGCGAGAGCTGATCGGTGCGCTGCTGCGCGACGCCGGCGCCAAACCGGAGGTCCTCGATCTGCTCGCCGAGCGCGCCGAGGGCAATCCGCTGTTCGCCGAGGAGATGGTCCAGCGGCTTGCCGAGGAAGGGAGCAGCAAGGCGGCGGAGCTGCCCGACACCGTGCAGGGCCTGCTCGCCGCGCGCCTGGACTCGCTCGAGCCGCTTGAGCGCCATCTCGTCGCACACGCGGCCGTCGTCGGCCGGGTCTTCTGGGAGGGTGCGCTCGCGCCGGTGGCGGCGGCTGAGGGCGGCGATCTGCAGGCCGCACTGCTGAACCTGCGTGAAAAGGACATCATCGTTCCGGGCGAAGGAGCGCGGCTGGCAGACGAGCAGGAGCTTGCCTTCAAGCATGTCCTGATCCGCGACGTCGCCTACGAGATGCTGCCCAAGGCGGTGCGGGCACGCAAGCACTTCGAGGTGGGCGTGTTCATCGAACAGCGCGCCGGCGAGCGCTGGCACGAGGTCGTGGCGTTGCTGGCCGAGCACTACGGTCGCGCTGCCACGCTCGGCGAGGAGGTGCGCCTGGACCCGGACGAGTTGACGCCACTGCGCGAGAAGGCGCTCCAGTTCCTCGAGGCCGCCGGCGACGCCGCGAGCGCCCTCTACTCCAACCAGGAGGCGCTCGCGCACTACGAGGGTGCCGCTGCGATGAGCGCCGGCGATCATGCCCGGCAGGCGCGCATTCGCGAGAAGCAGGGCGATCTCGCGTTGCGGCTCGGGCGCGTGGACGCTGCGATCGAGGTATGGGAGCAGGGGCTCGAGTACCACCGCGACCGAGACGACCTCGAACACGTCGCCGAGCTCCACCGCAAGATCGGCGCGGCGCTGGCGCACAAGGGGGAGCGCACTGACGCGATCCAGCACCACCAGCAGGGCATCAACCTGATCAAGGACGGACCGCCGTCGCTTGCCCTGGTGCGGCTGTATGAGGAGGCCGCGTGGCTGTACATGCAGGTCGGCGACAACATGCTCGCGATCTACGCTTCGGAGAAGGCGCTGCGACTGGCCGAGCGCCTCGGGGAGGTGCGGGCCGCCAGCCGCGCGCACGGGATCTTCGGTCGCGTGTTCGGCCGCATCGGCGACACCGCCAAGGCGCGCGAGAACCTGCAACGCGCGATTGAGCTTGCCAAGGACTCTGATGAGAACGAGACGGTGCTCGCGATGCTGGCACTCGGGCACCACCTGGAGAATGCCGAGGGCAACTATGTGGAGGCCGAGGAGTCCTACGCCGAAGCGCTTGCGCTGGCGCAGCGCATCGGCGACGTCCCGGCGCAGATCGAGCTGCATGCCGCGCTCGCGCAGCTCGCCTTCTACAGATGCGACTGGGAGCAGGTCGGCCACTCAAACGACGCCAGCGCCGAGCTCGCCGAGCGCGAGGGTCTTGTCGGCAAGCTGTGCCTGTCCTACACGCTGCGGGGGTGGCTGAGCTGGCGCGATGGTGACTGGGATGCTTCAGCCGAGCTGTTTCGGCGGGGGCGCGAGCTGGCCGAGCAGGTTGGATGGTCGGAAGTTGCGTTCAACGCCCTGCTCGGCCTGGCGGTCACTCAGCGCGACCGTGGCGATTTCGTAGACGCGGAGATCACGATCACGCAGGCGCTCGACGTGTGTGAGCGCGCGGGCCTGGTTGGACAGTCGATCCAGGCGACCTCGATGCGCGCGCTGATGCTCGCGGCGACCGGCGAGGACGCGCGCGCCGGGGAGGCTGCAGAGCAGGCTGCCGAGCTGGCCAAGCGCGTTCACTACCCACTCGGTGAAGCAGCAGTGCTCGAGGCGCGCGGCATGACCAGCGAGCTCCCCGAAGGCCTTGAGCTTCTGCGCTCCGGGCAGAAGGCATGGGAACAGCTCGGCCGCCCTCTGGACGCCGCGCGCTGCGAGCTCCTATTGGGCCAGCGCCTGCGCGGAGAGGATCCGGCCGGTGCCGGCGAGGCACTCACAGGGGCCGCAGCTGCATACGAGCGGCTCGGGGTCAATCATCTCGCCGGGCGCGCGCGAGAGCTCATCGTGCAGTGACCGCCGCGGGTGCGCTGATCCTCTACGGCGGGCATGTCCTCACGATGGACGATGAGCGCACCCGCGCGAGCGCGGTGGCAGTGGCGTCAGGGAAGATCGTCGGGGTTGGGGAGCGCGACGATCTCATCCGGGAGCTCGGCTCGGGGGTCGAGTGCCGGGACTTGGAAGGCGCGACAGTGCTCCCCGGTCTGATCGACACGCACCCTCATCTGATGCACTTCGGCGTGCTGGCCGAGCCCCTCGTGGATCTCAAGGACGCACGCTCCGGTGGCGAGATCGCCGCGATGATCGCAGCGCGGGCGCGCGAGACGCCGGCCGGAGAGTGGATCATGACCACGCCGGTTGGCGAGCCGCACTACTTCATCCGGCGTTCCTACCGCGATCTCCTCGAGGGCGAGCTCCCGGATCGCACCGTCCTTGACCGGGCCACCAGCTCGCACCCGGTGATGATCCAAGCGTGGGCTCCCGTCACTCCAAACGCGTGCGCGTTCAACTCTGCGGCGCTGCGCGAGCTGGAAATCGATGCGAGCACGCCCGATCGTGTGAGCAACGTGTGGATTGAGAAGGACGGCGAGGGCCAGCCCAGCGGACGCCTGCATGGCTCGGTGAACAACTACTACTCCGACGATGCCTTCATGAACGGTCTCCTGCAGCGGTTGCCCACGTTCGACCCCGCGGCGATCGGGCCCGGCACGCGCCGCGCGATGGCGGCCTACAACGCCCTTGGTGTGACCACTGTGTATGAGGGACACGCCATGGACTTCGCGTTGATCGAGGCCTACCGCTGGCTGCGCTCGGAGGATGCACTGACCGTGCGCGTCCTCACCGCGCCGGATGCGGAGCTGTATGGGACACCGGTGGATCGTGCGCTGTCAGTGGAGGAGTTCGAGGCGCGCCTCGAGCAGGCGCTTGCGATCGTGGACCGCTCGGATGAGTTGCTGCGCATCGACGGCGTGACGGTCTCGCGGGGCGGACCCTGCTGGCCCGGCTTCCTGCTCATGCGCGAGCCCTACATGGGTCCGTACGGCGAAGAGACCAGGGGACGCTCGTTCGTCTCGCGCGAGAAGGCCGAGCGTGCCATCGCGTTCTGCGCCGAGCGCGGCCTGCGCCTGAACCTGGTGTCAGCCGGCCTGGCCGAGCACGATGAATATCTCGACGCGCTCGAGCGCCTCCCGGTCAAGCGGGAAGACCCGAGACGCTGGTTGCTGCAGCACGGGTACTTCCTGGAGGAGCGCCAGGCACGCGGGTTTGCCCGCGCCGGATTCGACGCGACCACGAGCATGTCGTTCTGCTGGGGCAAGGGCGAGCTGTTCCGCGAACGGATCGGCGATCACGCACTGGCTGATCTGATCCCGCTGCGACGCCTGCTCGACGCCGGCCTGCGCGTGGGCTGTGGAAGCGATTGGGGGCCGAAGAACATATTCGAGCAGATCCAGTTGGCTGTCACCCACGCATTCGCCGGCAGCGAGCGGCGCAACGACGGTGCCGCGCAGGTGGTCAGCCGCGGTCAGGCGCTTGCGATGTGGACGCGTGAGGCGGCACGAGTGCTCGACTGGGACGGCATCGGCATGCTCGCGCCGGGATACCAGGCGGACCTCACTGTCGTCGACCGCGACCCGCTGACCTGTCCGTTGGATGACCTGCCGGACACGAGCGTGCTGGCGACATACCTCGGCGGCCAGGCCGTCTACGACCACGCCGGGTGAGGCGATGCGATGGGCCGCCGATCACCCTGCGTGGGGCCTTGAGCGGCGTCCCGGTTTCACCTCCACGCGTCGAGCACGGCGGCCGCCACCCGTTGCGGCGCTTCGAGCGACGGCCAGTGCGCGACGTCGTCGAGTGCCCGGAAGGGCGCGTCGGGCATGCGCTCGCGGATCCGCTCGGCCATGTGCGCGCCCGAGATCGGATCGAGCATCCCCCAGACGAAGGCCACCGGCACGTCGGTCGTCTCCAGCGCATGCCACCCAGCGCTCGCGGTGGCTCTCGCGGTCTGAGATGTAGCGGATGAGCAGGTGCATGATCCGCTGACCACCGTCGCGGCTCATCGCCCGCCACATGTCGGCGCTGTCGGCGGCCGCGTCGAAGCCGTCGGCAAACGTCGGCTTCAGCGCCGGCACGATCAGCTCCTCGGTGAGCAGGGCGCTCAACTGTGGTCCCTGCTCAGGATCGAGCAGCGCCATCTGCGTCGGTTGGGCGCGATGAAGGTCGGGATACAGGCCGCCGTTGAGCAGATGCACGGCGACGAGGTCTGTTGCGAGCTTCCCTTCGGCGCGGCGCGCGAGCAGCTCCTGGGTCACGGACACCGCGTAGTCGTGCGCCACCAGCACCGTCGAGGTGACGCCGTCGCGGGCCCACAGCGCCTCGACGAGGTCGGCCTGCTCGTGCAGCGAGTAGTCGTGGTCTGTCGGCTTCTCCGAGGCGCCGAAGCCGAGGAAGTCAACAACCAAGAGCGCGTGGGAATCGGTGAGCGCCGGTACGACCTTCGCCCAGTCGTGGGAGGAGCTCGGGAACCCGTGCAGCAGGGTCATCATCGGGCCCGCGCCCATCCTGCGAACGAAGATGGAGCGGTCGGCGCCGCTCAGGGGAAGCGATATGCGCTCGCCGGTCGACCACCACTCCTCGATCCCGGTCACCGACGGGGTCATCGACTCGGCCGGGACCTCAGGCGGTGAGCCAGCGCTTGGGGTTGTCCACGAAGACAGTTCTGAAGACCTCGTCATCCATCACGCCCTGCTCGCGCAGCGTCGGCACGACCTCGTCGAAGACGAGCGTCATCGACCAGTTGCGGATCGCGCCCTGGCCTTCGAACACCTCGGCCGCCTCCGGCGGAAACCAGTCGATCGTGGCACAGAAGTCCTGCGAGATCATCAGGCGCTCGGCGTGCCCGCGACGAAGGAGCTCCGCGGCGGTCGCGTTGCGCTTGTCGATCGGCAGGTACATCTCAAGGCCGTAGCGATCGAGGCCCACGTAGACGCCCTTGTCGATCAGCCCCTCGATGTAGGAGACGTCGTCGGTGTCGCCGCAGTGGGCGATGTGCACGCGCTCCATGGCGACCCCCTCCTCCTGGAAGATCTCCACCTGCCGCGGACCGGTCGCGACCGCCGGCATCGAGTGGGCCATGATCGGAGCGCCCGTCTGCAAGCTCGCGCGGGCGACCGCGCGGTGGATCTTCTCGACGTGCTCGGTCACCCCGGCAGCGTCGGCGGCGCACTTCAGAAAGGCCGCCTTGATCTCCGTCCCCTGAATCCCGCCCTGGATATCCGAGATGAAGTGCTCGGCCATCACGTCCACGTCGCGGTTCTCGAAGTAGTGGGGGAGGTAGTCGTAGCTGTAGATACCGGTGCAGGCGACGATCTGAACGCCGGTCTGATCCGCCACGCTCTTCATGAACCGCACGTCGCGCCCGCCGAACATCGCCGTCGGATCCACGATCGTCTGCACCCCGCGGTCCTTTGCCGCCTGCACCGCCACGATGCCCGCGTCCAGCTCGAGCTGCTCGTCGTAGCGCTCGGGCCACTCGGCAGCGACGGCCTCGTCGCGAAAGCGCACGTGCTCGTGCACGAGCACGAGTCCCAGCTCCCCGGCATCGACCGGTCCCTGCACGGTCTGCACTATCGACATTCGACTCTCCCTCGGGTTCGATCGGCTAACGAAGCGGCTTGCCCCAGTCGGTCTCGTCGCGCAGCTGCGCCTTGAGCACCTTGCCGGCCGGGTTGCGCGGCAGTGGATCCTCGCGCACGGCGAGGTACTGCGGGACCTTGAAATCCGCGAGATGTGAGCGACAGTGGCTCACGACTGCGTCGATGTCGAGCTGACTCCCGGGTGCGGGCACGATCACGGCGCCCACCTTCTCTCCCATCATCTCGTCCGGCACCCCCACCGCGGCCGCCTCGCCCACACCCGGTGCGCCGGCGAGCGCGTTCTCGACCTCGATCGAGTAGACGTTCTCGCCGCCGCGATTGATCATGTCCTTCTTTCTATCGACGATGTACAGCAACCCGTCGTCGTCGATGCGGGCCAGATCCCCCGTGTGCAACCAGCCGTCCACGAACGTCTCGGCGGTGGCCTCGGGCTTGTTCCAGTAGCCCTGCACGACGTTGGGCCCGCGGACCAGGAGCTCGCCGACCATCGTCTCCGGATCGGGTTCCTCCACGGCGAGGTCCACCACCGGCATCGCGAATCCGACCGAGTCGGCGTGCTCGGCGGCCTCCTCGTGGGGCAGGAACGACGCCAGCGAGGACGTCTCGGTCAACCCGAACCCGTTGCCGACCCGTGCGCCCGGAAAGGCCTCCTTGATGCGATGAACAAGGCTCTCGGCGATCGGAGCGCCTCCGTAGGAGACCCATTTGACCTCGCTGACGTCGAGCTCGGCGAAGCGCGGATGACGGATCACGGCGTGATAGATCGCCGGCACCGATACGAGCAGGCTGATCCCGTGCTCGCCGACCGCCTGGAAGAAGCCGTCGATGTCAAGCGCGCTCGAGAGGATCTCTACTCTGCCGCCTCGTTCGAGCACGGGAATCAGCTGGCTGTTGCATCCGGTCACGTGAAACAGCGGGACAGCGATGAGGGTCGAGACTTCTGGCCCTGCCGAGGGGTCGGCCATCAAGCCCCGGAACGCGTTCTCGCTGTTGGACAGGAAGTTGGCGTGAGAGGTCATCGCCCCCTTGGGAAAGCCGGTCGTCCCGCTGGTGTAGAAGATCGCCGCGAGGTCATCGGCAACGAGGTCCTCGACCACCGCGGGCTCGCCGTCGGGGATCCCCGACGCCGCTGTGAAGGTGAACGCGGCGCCCGAGTCTCGCACCACGTAGGCGGCCTCCTCGTCGGTGAACCGGGTGTTGACCGGTACCGCCACCGCGCCGAGCAGCTGCACGCCGAAGAACGCGAGCACCCAGTCGATCCCGTTTCCGAGGCGTATGGCCACGCGGTCGCCGCGGTCGATGCCGTCGCGCTGCAGGCCCCCCGCCACTCGTGCCGCGCGACCCCACAGCTCGCCATAGCTCAGCGACTCACCGCCGACCATCGTGACCGCCGTGGCCGATGCGTCGCGATCGACGCTTGCTCGTAGCATGTGCACCAGCGAGGCCGGCCGGTCGACATACCGGGCAACGCCGTCGCTGCCGCGCTCGACCCCCGTCTCATCGAATGGATTGCGCCCCCGCGGCGCAGGCTGGATCACAACGCGCTCCTCTCTCGGCTAGACAGCAGCCTATCCGCCCTCTGCGCAGGCGGCGCTGCGGCTCTCGGGGGTCGCATCCTCCATGCGGCCTATCGTGCTCTGCTCGTGTCCGAGTTCTTCTTCTCTGCGTCGCTCACCGGCGGCGAGGCCGTGCTGCGCTTTCCCTACCACGAAGGCCTGCGCAAGATCCTTCGCGCGATCCCGGGGCGGCGGTGGGATCCGGTGCAGCGGGCCTGGTGTATCCCGCTCGATCCAGAAAGTGCGCAGGCGCTCACGCGCCTGTTCGCCAGGCTGCCGTGCGAGCCGCAGGTGAGCGACGCACTGTCACGGGCGATCGAGCGGCGCCGGCCGAGGCGCCGCCCGCATGAGTGCTTGCTCGACCTCGCCCGCCCCGATGAGAACTGGTGGCTCACGTTCTCCACCGACGCTCCGCGCGAGGCCGTTGCCGCGCTGCTCGAGCATCCGGACGGGTATGAGCTTGAGGTGATCGGTCGCGCGCTCATTCCCCTTGACGACCACGCCGTGGAGCTCATCGACGAGCTGGCGACAGGGGGGAGGAGCCTGCGCTTGAGCGACGCTGCCCACCGCGCCCTGCGCATGCGCGAGCGGCGCGGCGCCGGGCGGGAGGGCGCAGCTGCAGAGCGCCAGGCGTCGCATCTCGCCGGCCCGCCCGAATATGCTCCGCGCTGGCGGGGAAACATCGAGGTGGAGGGCCCGAGCGAGCAGCCCATGTTCCTGCTCCTGGGTGATATCGCACGCCTGCCGAGGTCGCTGCGCGAGCGAGCCGTGAGTGCGCCGGGTGGCGCAGCGGTACCCCTGAGTCTCGACTCGTGGACGCTGATACACGGCGAGCTTCACGGCTGGATCAGCGCCGGCGCAAGGCGCTGCGTGGCGGCACTGAAGGACGGGCGACCTGCGCCGCCCGCGGTCCTCGAGCGCTCCGCTGTTCACGATGACGAGACGTTCGTGCTCGCGCCCGGGCACAACCCCGGGCTGCTCGAGGAGTTCGCGGCGCTGAGTGGTGCGCTTGAGTGTGCGCCGCGACGTGCCGTCCAGCACGAGCACGCGCGCCTCCCCGCCATCCGCGCCGACCCGTTCTGCGTGCAGGAGCTGGACCGCCTGATCGCCGCGCGCGAGATCTGGGTGGCGCCGGAGGCGCTCGAGCTGCTGCAGGAGATCCGCGAGCAGCACGCTCGCGCTGCCGGCGTGGTGGCGCTGTCGGCCGCAACCGACGCGCCCCTGCACGTGCCCGGACTCGGCGGAGAGCTCAAGCCCTTCCAGCGTGCCGGTGTCACCTACCTGCTCGCCCAGCGGCGCGCGTTCCTGGCTGACGAGCAGGGGCTCGGCAAGACGATCGAGGCGCTTGCGACGCTGGAGGCCGACGGCGCCTATCCCGCCGTGATCGTGTGTCCTGCGAGCCTCAAGCTCAACTGGTTGCGCGAGCTCGAGATCTGGCTTCCGGGCCGCAGCGCCCAGGTGCTGGCCGGTACCGGCGCGGGTGGCTGGGTGGCGCCCGCCGACATCACCATCGTGAACTACGACATCGTCGCGGCCCGACTCGAGCAGCTGCGCGCTCTCCAGGCGCGCGCGCTGGTGCTGGACGAGTCCCACTACTGCAAGAACGCCGGCGCCAAGCGGACCCAGGCGGTCCAGCGGCTCGCCGCGACGGTGCCGCCTGAGGGCCTCGTCCTCGCCCTCACCGGCACCCCCGTGATGAACCGGCCCGCAGAGCTCATAGCGCAGCTGCGAATTCTCGGCCGGCTCCGCGACTTCGGCTCGGGCATGCAGTTCGGCGCGCGCTTTCGCGGCAACGACGCCCACCTGCGACTGCACTGGCACCTGCGGGCGCGCTGCTTCGCGCGTCGCCTGAAGGCCAATGTCCTGCCGCAGCTGCCTGCCAAGACGCGCGCGATCGTGCCGGTCGAGCTTGACAACGAGCCCGAGTATCGGCTGGCGGAGCGGGATGTGGTCGCCTGGCTGCAGAGCCAGCCGCTCGATCTGCGCGAGCTGGGCGCGAAGGTGGCGGCCGCGCTGCGCGCCGAGCGTCTCGTGCGCCTGAACGCGCTCAAGCTGCTCGCGGCGCGCGGCAAGCTCCACGCCGCCCGTGCCTGGATCCACGACTTCTGCTCCTCCGGCGAGCGGCTCGTCGTGTTCGCCCACCATCGCGAGATCCAGCGGGCAGTGCTCGAGCAGTTTCCCAACGCGCTGCACATCCTCGGCGGGGACAGTCCGAGCGCCAGGGATGCAGCCCTGCGTGCGTTCCAGGCGCCGGATAGCGCCGGCAACCAGCTGATCGTCTGCTCGATCGAGGTCGCCGGCCAGGGTTTGACCCTGACGCGATCATCGAACGTCGTCTTCCTGGAGCTCGACTGGACTCCGGCCAGGCACGACCAGGCCGAGGATCGCTGTCACCGGATCGGCCAGCAGGATGCAGTCAATGCCTCCTATCTGCTCGCGGCCGGCACGATAGACGAGACGATCTCCACCCTGCTCGAGCGCAAGCGCGCCGTGATCGGAGCCGTCACCGACGGCCGCGAGGATGATGAGGAGGGCGTCATCGATGCACTTGTGCGCGAGCTGCGCGGCACGCCCTTCCGTCACCTGCGGGCGGTGGCATGAGCCGGGCGCGACCGGCCTCCCTCGGCTAGGGGTTGAGCACGAGGCCGTCCATGATGTCGCCCCACGTGTAGACCCCATCTCTGGCTTCGAAATCGGTCAGCTGGACTTCGAGCTGATGGGTACGACTCAGGATGCCCTTCTGGTTCGGTCGCTCGTAGGGGGCGAGCAGCGCGGGCAGTTCGCCGATGGCAACCCAGTTGGGCATGAACTGCTGGTCGAATCGAACCGTGGCTGCCGGCAGCGTCTTGTAGTTGCTCGCGACCCATGCCCTCACGTCGGCGCACACGTCGGGCGGCGCCAGCGCTTTCAGCACCGTGAGCTTGCTCGCGTATGCCTGGATCGTGTTCGTGAGCCTGCGGTTGCTCCAGCGAAGACCCCTGACCGCGCGGATGAACCTCTGGCCCGCCGGCAAGCCGGTGCGGTAGGCGTTGAGCACCATCGCGCCGATGATCTCATTGCTGAGCTGCGTGGAGTCTTCGTTCTGAGGGGATTCCGCGGCGGCCCTGGGGCATTCGCGCGCGATGTGGTGCTTGACGGCTGCGAGCGCCGCCGCGGCGGCCCCGAGCTTCGCCCTGCCCGCCTGGACCAGTGCATAGTTGGCCTGGATGTACTTCTCCGTCGTCGCCACATCCCCCGACCCGCCGAGCGCCGAGGCCGGCGGCGCCAGCAGGGCAGTTGCTGCCGTGAGAACGAGGGCCGGTCCGCGGCGCACGAGGACAGGGTATGCGATGGTCGATCGCCCGGCGCCAGCGAAGAAGTTGGTAAGGATTGTCCGCAGCCGGCGCTCCTGTGGCGGAAGCCGAGGGGTTGATCCCGGTATCGTCGCAGCGACTTTGAGCCCGGTAACACGTGCGTCCAGGTAAGGCCTGCCGGCGGGCATGAGGAGGTATGGCTTGCTCGCGTTGCCGGCCGTGGTCGCCGCGTGCGTTGTGGTGGCGGTCGTGCTCGGCACCGGCACTCGCTCGGGCGCGCATACCGTCTCGCCTGTCTGCCTGCCTGGGACGCTGAACCACAGCGCGGCGCTGGCGGGAACCACTCTCGACGTCTCGCCGGCGCCTGGTACCGACACCGCTAACCCCGACACCCAGATCAGCTTCCTCGGCACGCCGGCCACCGACATCCGGGATGTCTCGGTCGTTGGCTCTCGCACGGGCTCCCACCGCGGTCAGGTGCGCGCCTACTCCCAGGGGGACGGCGGGAGCTTCGTCGCCGAGGAGCCGTTCGACTCCGGTGAGCGCGTGACGGTGAGCGCCGTTGTCGGCGCCGGCAGCGGCAAGCGCATCGCCTTCAACTTCGGCGTCGACTCGCCCTATTCGACAGCAAAGACCCCAAGCTTCCCCAACGCCGCGGCTGCCCCGGCCGACTACCAGAGCTTCGAGACCCTGCCCGGAGTGCAGGCGCCGATCATGAGCGTCACCGTGCCGGATCACGACCCCGCGGCCGGCGAGGTCCTCACGACCAACGGACCCGGCGCGGGTCAGTACGGGCCGCTGATCTACACCCCGAAGGGCCGGCTCGTCTGGTTCTACAAGCTGTCGGGGGGCGAAGCGGCCGAGGACCTGAACGAGCAGACCTACGAAGGTCAACGCGCCCTTACGTGGTGGAAGGGGCGCGTGCTCGCGCTGGGGTTCGGCGAGGGGGAAGACGTCGTCATGGACTCCAACTACAGGACGGTTGCGAGGATCGCCGGTGGCAACGGCCTGAAGGCGGACCTGCACGACTTCCAGATCGCGCCCCATGACGTCGCCTACATCACGGCGTACAACCCGGTCCGCTGTGACCTGACACCGGTGAAGGGGGCGCGAAACGGAGCGATCGTCGACACGGCGATTCAGGAGCTCGACATGAAAACGGGCCTCGTGCGCTGGGAATGGCACAGCCTCGACCATGTCGGTGCCTCAGAGTCAGAAGTCGAAACGCCGACTGGGGCGGCGCCCTGGGACTACTTCCACCTCAACTCGATCGACCCCGAGCCGGATGGCGACCTCCTGATCTCGGCGCGCAGCACCTGGGCCGGCTATCAGCTGGAAGGTGGCACCGGCATCGTCATCTGGCGCCTCGGCGGCAACAAGAGCTCCTTCAAGATGGGGCCGGGGACGAAGATGGCGTGGCAACACGACGGCCGCGTCCTCTCCGACGGCGAGGTCACCTTCTTCGACGATGGCTCGAACCCGCCGATCCACCGCCAGTCGCGCGCCCTGCGGATCGCGCTCGACCTCAAGACCCATGAGGCGCGCCTCCTCTCCGCCTACACGCACCCCAACCCGCCGGTGCTCGCCCCGAGCCAGGGCAACATGCAGACGCTCGCGGACGGGAGCACCGTGGTGGGCTACGGCGGGGTGCCGGCGATCAGCCAGTACGCCCCGGATGGCTCGCTGCTGTTCGACGCGCATCAGCCGTTCGACATGTCCTTCTACCGGGCCTTCCGCTTCCCCTGGAGCGGCCGCCCGCTGAGCCCGCCCGCGGTCCTCGCCTCCCTCAACGACACGGGCGAAGAGACGATCGTGCATGCGAGCTGGAACGGCGCGACCGACGTGTCCTCGTGGCGGGTGCTCGCCGGGAAGAGCCCGGGATCGCTCGAGGCGCAGACCACGATCGAGGCCGGCGGCTTCGAGAGCTCGACGACCCTGCCTGCGAAGTACGCCTACGTGGCGGTGCAGGCGCTCGACTCAGCTGCGCACGCGCTCGGCACCTCGAAGACCGCTCAGGTGGTCAGCTACGCCGCCTCGCTCTCGAGCTCGCGGCGGTCGGGATGAGCGCGATGCTCGGTGGGCCGGTGTGCGGGCAGTCTGCACGGCAGCTGCACCCGCGGTTCAGTAGGCCGGTTTGGTCTTGTGCTTGTGCGTCGTTGTCGTGGGGGCGGGCGTGCTGCTCGTCGCCGGTTTCGCGGAGGGGGTGCTGCCCGCTTTGCCGCCGCACCCGGCGACTGCGGAGGTGGCTGCCAGGACGGTCGCGAGCGTTAGCATTGCGGTCAGTGACGTTCTGTTCATCGGCCGGGCTCCAATGGTTGCACGAGGGCTCGGCGGCTCACCCTACCAGCCGTTCGCGGCGCCGATCGCCGCCCCGGGGACGGTTGTGAGCGTCGGGACGACGGCAAGCCCGGACGTCGTGCGGGCGCCCCCAACCGAGAGCAGGCCGGGCTCGGGTTCGGCGTTGCTGCTCGCCGTCTGCTGTGTGGCGCAGTTCATGGTGATCCTCGATCTGAGCATCGTCAACGTCGCGCTGCCGTCGATCCAGTCGAGCCTCGGCTTCTCCAATCCCAACCTGCAGTGGGTCATCGACGCGTACGCGATCACGTTCGCCGGCTTCCTCATGCTCGGTGGGCGTGCCGCCGACCAGTTCGGGCAGCGCAGGACGTTCGTCCTGGCGCTGCTCCTGTTCGGCCTCGCCTCGCTGGCCGGGGGGATCGCGCCCAGCCAGGAGGTGCTCGTCGCCGCCCGCGCCGGCCAGGGATTCGCCGGCGCCCTGATGGCGGCCTGCTCGCTGGCGATCATCACCGCCTCGTTCCCGCCCGGGCCCAAGCTCCACCGTGCGATCGGCCTGTGGGCAGCGATGAACGGGCTCGGCGGCGCGGCCGGAGTGCTGCTCGGCGGGATCATCACCGAATTGCTCAGCTGGCGCTGGGTCCTGTTGATCAACCCTCCGATCGCGATCGCGGCCGCACTCGTCGCATACGCGGTCGTGTTGGAGCGTCGCGGCGCGAAGAACGGCGCGAGCTTCGACCTCGCCGGCGCCGTCACGTTGACGATCGGTCAGATGGTGCTCGTCTTCGGGGTCGTTGAAGCCGGCCTGAAGGGCTGGGACACGTTCGACGCGATCGGCCCGATTGTGCTCGGCCTGGTCCTGCTCGGGCTGTTCGGCCTGATCGAGACACGCGTGGCCTCGGCGCCGCTGATCCCGTTCAGGGAGCTCACCAAGCCGCTGCGGACAGCCAACACGATCGTCCTGCTGTTCAGTGCCGCGCTGTTCCCGATGTGGTTCGTGAGCTCCCTGTACCTGCAGCAGGTGCTCGGCCTCTCGCCGCTTCATACCGGTCTCATATTCCTGCCGATGACCCTGACGATCATGCTCGTCGCCCGAAGCGCGGGCAAACTCGTGAGCCGGTTCGGTGTGCGCCCGGTGCTGGGAAGCGGGCTGATCATGATGACCTGCGGCCTCTTGCTGTTCACGAGGATCGGATCGGGCGGCAGCCCGATCGTGTACGTGATGATCCCCGGGCTGCTCACGGCCGCGGGGATCGCGATGTCGATCGTCCCCTCCACGATCGCAGCCACCCAGGGCGCCAAGGAGGGGCAGGCCGGGCTTGCCTCGGGCCTCGTCAACACCTCTCGTCAGATCGGTGGTGGTCTCGGGCTCGCGGTCATGATCACGCTCGCCACGCAACGCAGCACCCACCTGATCGGCTCGGGCGAGCAGGTGCGAGAGGCGCTCACCCAAGGCTTCAGCCTCGCCTATCTGATCGGCGCGGGCCTGTCCGCGGTCGCGGCGCTGATGACATTCACGGCGCTCCCCAGGCTCGGCGGCGCCCCTGCAGGAGCGGTTCGGCGCCTCGCGCTGGTGATCGGGGCCGTCCTCGCGGGCTTCCTCGCGGTCACTGTGGCCTTCGCAGGCTCCCACGCCGCTCCGATCGGGGCGTATACGACCCACGGTGCGTACAGCTTCGTCACCGCACCCTCGCTTCACCCGCCCAAGGTCCACGTCCTACGCCGGGCGCCAGCCGCGCAGCTGGCGCCCGGCTACATCCTCACGGCGAACTTCTATGACCTCAACGAACCGCCGATCATCGGGCAGAGCGGGCCACTGGTGCTCGACCGCGAGCTTCGGCCGGTGTGGTTCCAGCCGGTGCCCGAAAGGCTCGTCGCGGCGAACCTCAGCCCGCAGACCTTCCAAGGCAGGCCGGCTCTCGCCTGGTGGCAGGGCGCCGTCACGAACACCGGTGCAACCGAAAGCGGCGAAGACGTGGTGGTCAACCAGCACTACCAGCCGGTCGCGAGGCTGAAGGCGACGGACGGCTGGGTCCTCACGCTCCATGAGTTCCTGATCGACGGGGAAAATGCCTGGGTGACGGCGAACAAGAACATCCCGATGAATCTCTCCAAGTACGGCGGCGCCTTCAACGGCGCCCTGATCGACTCGGCCGTGCAGGAGTACAACCTTAGGACCGGCAAGCTCATCCGCAACTGGGACGCGCTCGATCACATCCCGCTGAGCCAGTCCCAGGCCTCGCTGCCGACCAACGGCTTCCCGTGGGACGCCTACCACGTCAACTCGATCGCGTTGACCGGCAACGGAGCTTTCCTCGTCTCCATGCGCGACACCTGGGCGGCCTACCTGGTTGACAGCACCACGGGCAAGATCGCGTGGACCCTCGGCGGGAAGAACTCGAACTTCAAGTTCGGCCAGGACGCCGCCTTTGAGTGGCAGCACGACGTCCGGCTGGGACCGGGCTCGAGTGTCAGCCTGTTCGACGACCACTGCTGTCAACTCACGGGCGGAGGGACCTACGTTCCACCGACGGGACCGTCTCGGGGGCTGGTGCTCAACCTCGACCAGCAGAAGCACGAGGCGACACTCACAGCCCAGTACACCCTCGGCGACGACTTCGACACGGAGTACATGGGCAACGCGCAGCGGCTGCCGAACGGCAACGTGTTCGTCGGCTGGGGATCGGAACCGTATTTCTCCGAGTACAGCCGGTCCGGTCGCCTGCTGTTCGAAGGGGAACTGCCGGGGCCGAACCTCAGCTACCGGGCGACGCTCCAGCAATGGGTCGGCCTACCGCTCTCAACGCCCGTGGGCGCGGCCCGCCAGGTGAACGGCAGGACCACGGTGTACGCGAGCTGGAACGGCGCCACGCAGGTCGTATCCTGGAGGCTCCTGGCCGGTCCCAGCACCAGTCAGCTGACGGTCGCGGCGACCGCCGCCAAGTCCGGATTCGAGACCGCGATCACAGTGCCACAGAGCCATGCGAGCTTCCAGCTGCAGGCGCTCGCTGCCGGCGGCCGGGTGATCGGGACCTCCCGACCGTTCACGTCAAATGGATGACACAAATGGCAGGCGGTGTCCGATCGCGAGCGGACGGATGACGATCCGTGCGTCGTCCGTCCTGCTGGCCGCGCTCACGCTGTGCGTGGGTCTGTGTGCATGCGGGGGCACCTCCTCGGCGACTTCGGCTGCGGTCCTCGACGCCAGGGCGGTCGCCGCCGCGGCGGCCAATCCAGTGACCGTCTCGCCCCTTCCTGATACCCCGGATGCATCACCTGCGACCCAGATCAGCTTCCTCGGCGGGGCAGGCACCCAGGTTGCGAATGTGCGCGTCGTCGGCTCGAGCAGCGGCGTCCACGCCGGGACCCTGCGTGCCTACTCGACCGGGACCGGGGAGAGCTTCCTGCCGGCCCACCCCTTTCGCGCGGGAGAGCGCGTGACCGTCCACGCCCGCGTCGGCACGGGCAGCGCGACCCAGCCGGCGAGCACCACATTCACGATCGCCCATCAGGCGGCGGTGAGCCAGAAGGAGTTCCCGATCAACCCGGGTGACCCACACGCGGTCCAGCACTACAGCTCAGCGCCCGGGCTGACTCCCTCCACGGTGAACATCACCACGCCCGCCAAGCCCGGCGCGGCGGCCGGCGACCTCTTCCTGGCGCCCTACCAGGGCCAGGGCTCCCCCGGACCGATGATCGTCGATCAGAGCGGCAACCTCGTGTGGTTTCACCCGCTCGCGCGCGGACAGGAGGCGACCAACTTCCAGGTGCAGCAGTACGAAGGCAAGCCCGTGCTCACCTGGTGGCAGGGGCGGATCATCCAGGTCGGCTTCGGGGAGGGAGAAGACGTCATCTACAACAGCTCCTACCGCCGCGTGGCCACGGTCAGGGCCGGCAACGGCTACCGCGCCGACCTGCACGAGATCCGGCTCACCCCGCAGGGCACGGCGTGGATCGACGTGTTCGATCCGATCCACATGAACCTCTCCAGTGTGCACGGTAACGCCGCCGGCATCCTCACCGACTCGGTCGTGCAGGAGGTCGATGTCAAGACGGGTCTGGTGATGTGGGAGTGGCACGCCCTCGGGCACATCTCCTTGCGCGAATCCAACAATCCGGTGCTGCGCAGCGGCTATCCATGGGATTACGTCCACATCAACTCGGCTGACCCCGGCGCTGCGGGCGACGTGATGCTCTCGGCGCGCAACACCTGGACCCTGTACGACGTCAGCATCCACAGCGGTGGCTTCAACTGGCGCTTGGGCGGGGCGCACAGCAGCTTCAAGCTTGGTGCGGGCACGCGCTTCTACTGGCAACACGACGCCGAGTTCCAACCCGGTGGACTCATATCGATGTTCGACAACGGCTCTGATCCGCCCAAGGAGAAGCAGTCGCGGGGGCTCCTGCTGGCCCCGAACACGGCCAACCACACCGTGAGCCTGGTCAGACAGTTCACCAACCCCGGCAAGACGCTGCTGGCCGAAAGCCAGGGCAACGCCCTCAGCCTCCCCGGCGGCAACTGGCTGCTGGGTTACGGTCGTCTGCCCAACTTCACCGAGTTCGACGCCTCCGGCCACGTCGTGTTGGACGGGACGCTCGGCAAGAACGTCCAGAACTTCAATAGCTTCCTCGCGCCGTGGAGCGGACAGCCCACGACTGCGCCGTCATTGGCCGCGCAGTCCGGTGGGGCCGGGACGATCGTGGCGGCCGCCAGCTGGAACGGGGCGACCGAGGTCGCCTCCTGGCGGGTATTGGCCGGTCCCGCGCCGAGCGCTCTTGCTCCCGTCGCTACGGCCGCCAAGGCGGGCTTTCAGACCGCGATCACGGTCCACGCGGCCGGGCCCTACGTGGCCGTGCAGGCGCTTGACGGTTCGGGCGCGGTCCTATCCACCTCGACAACCGTCAAGGCGTGAGAGTGCACCGCTCGGCCGTGCGCGCTGTGCTCGCCGGCCTCACGACGCTGGTTGGGCTCCTGTGGCTCATGGGGCTCCTGTCACACCCGCCGGCGGGCGCCGGCGCGACCGCGAGCGGCACGACGAAAGCGGCGCGCAGCGCGCCTCGCTGCACGCCCCCGAAGTTGAACACCTCGGCGGCGCTGGCCGGCTCCCGGGTGACCGTGTCGCCGGGATCCGAAACGCGCGACGCCTCTGCGGCCACCCAGATCAGCATGCTCGGCGTCCCGGCCGATCAGCTGTCGGGCATCAGCGTCGTGGGCTCGCGCACCAGACGCCATGCGGGCCGCCTGCTCGCGTACTCGCAAGGGGATGGAGCCAGCTTCGTGCCGGCCCGGCCGTTCGCCGACGGTGAGCGCGTGAGCGTTCACGCAGATCTTCATGCAGGCGCCCAGACGATCCCGTTCGCGTGGAGCTTCACCGTGGCCGTGCGCGACACGGGCGGTGAAGCGGGCGGGACTCCCCACCCAGCTCCACACCCGCGCTACTACCAGGGATTTCACTCCCGTCCGGATCTGCAGCCGCCCACGGTGACAGTGACCACTCACTCCCCCGCTGCGGCGCGCGGCGATCTGTTTCTGGCCCCCTATTCGGGTCCTGGGCAGTACGGGCCGATGATCCTCGACGAAAACGGGGCCCTCGTCTGGTTCAAGCCGCTGTCTCCTCAGGGCACGCGCGCATCGGACTTCCGCGTGCAGCAGTACGAAGGCAAGCCGGTGCTCACCTGGTGGCAGGATCCGCTGACCGGCGACGGCGGGCGCAAGGCGGGCGAGGTGATCATGAACAGCGCCTACCAGCAGATCGCCATCGTGCGTGCCGGAAACGGCTATCAACCCGACCTGCACGAATTCCAGATCACCCCGCAGAACACTGCCCTGATCACCGTCTATGACGGCATCGATTGCAACCTCGCCACGGTCGGCGGTCCGCGCGACGCGGCCGTGGCCGACACGCTGATGCAGGAGATAGACCTGAAGACCGGCCTGGTCATGTTCGAGTGGCACGCCCTCGACCACGTGGCGCTCTCGGACTCCTACGCCTCGCCCGCGCACACGAGTCAGAAGACGCCGTTCGACTACTTCCATATCAACTCGACGGACGTGCAGCGGGATGGCGATCTTCTCATCGACGCCCGCAACACGTGGGGCGCCTACGACGTCGATCCACTGACCGGGCGCGTTCGCTGGCAGCTCGGCGGCAAGCACAGCAGCTTCGCGATGGGTCGGGGCACGCGCACGGCATGGCAGCACGATGCGCGCCGGCAGCCCGACGGGACGATCACTTTCTTCGACAATGGCGCGACTCCCGCTACCCACGCCCAATCGCGTGCGATGGCAGTGAGTCTCGACACGCGCCGCAGGCTCGTGTCGCTCGTGCGACAGGACGTGCATGCGACGCCGCTGGTGGCGGGCAGTCAGGGCAACCTGCAGGTTCTCCCGGGCGGCAACTGGGTGGTGGGGTGGGGCGAGGTCCCCTACCTGTCCGAATTCAGCCCGGCCGGCCAGCTGCTGTTCGACGCCCATCTTCCCGCGGCGTATCAGTCCTACCGAACCTACCGGCTCCCGTGGACGGGCCATCCGCCGGGCGCACCGGCGCTGGCGTTCGTCCGCGGGAAGGGCGCGCCCGGCGGGGGAGTCGTGTACGCCAGCTGGAATGGTGCGAGCGAAGTCGCGTCCTGGCGGGCGCTCGTGGGGTCAGCGCCCACGAGCATGACGCCTGTGAGCGGCGCTCCAAAGACGGGTTTCGAGACCGCAATCTCGCTGCCGGCGGCGACCGCCGGTCCCTACGCGGCGGTTCAGGCGCTGGACGCCTCGGGAGCAATCGTCGGCGTCTCGCCGGCGGTCAAGGTCTCGAACGCCTCCTGAACGGCGGGTTCGAGCCGGGGATTCGCCGATCGAGCGGCCCGACCGCGCGTTCGGAGCGGCGTTTGCGGCGGATCGCCGCATTCGTGGCGACGTGCTTGGCGGTGGAGAAGTAGTCGGTGAACCCAGCGGCGTGGGCGGGGCGCAGGCGCTCGGGCAGCGGAGCCCTCAGCTCGTCGGTGAAAGCGCGCTCGTAGTCGGCGCGCAGCGTTTCCTCCAGCGGGCTTTCCCCGGCGCTGTTGTGCAGCTCGAGCCGTCCTCCGTGCGTGCGGTAGTCATACAGCTCGGTTTCCTGTCCGGCTGATAGCGGCACGATCCCTTCACCGGCCCAGTTCGAGTACGTCGCGTACTTGGCCTGCGCCGTGCGCAGTGCCGCCACGTGCAGCGGCGCGTCGGCGGCGTACGGCTCGACCGCGAACTCGGTCACCGTCTCATCGGTTGCGTGCAGCACGTGGCTGCGCCCGGGCGCCTGTGGGTCGGCGAGGATCGCCGCGACGTCGAGCCGGTCGGCGATGTGGGCGTAGTGGGCTTCCTGGCGCCAGTGGTTCGAGCCGCTGGCGATCGTGAGCAGCAGCGGAGCGATATCGACGCTCGAGCTGAGCTGGTTACGCGCCTGCTCGGGTGCTGCCGTCAGTACGCCGCGGGGGTCCTTGACGATCAGCGGCACGTGGATGCCCTCCTCGTAGCTGCTCGCGCCCTTGCCGCGCAGGCCGTGCGACGCCCCGTACTCGCCGTGGTCGGAGGTGAAGAGCACCACGGTGTTGGCCGCGATCTCCGGCCGGCTCTCGAGCGTGCGCAGAACATGCCCGACGTGACGGTCCACCTCGAGCTGGAGCTTGACGTAGAGGTCGAGGAACCTCAGCCACTTCGCGGGTGCCTCGGGGCCTGTGAAGGGCACCGGCCCGAACGAGGCTGCGGCCGTCGCCTGGAAGGAGCGTTGCAAGCGCGGCTTGTTGCGCTCGAGCAGGAGTTCCGGCGTCTCGTAATTGGGTGGCATGCGCTGGACGACCCTTGGGGCTGTGGCCTCGGTCGGGACACGGTTGCTCCACGCATACCACCAGGCGATGTCGTGCGGATTGACGAGCGAGATCGTCGTGCACCACGGCTCGGCGCCGCCCTCGTGCGTGAACCAGTCCGCGAACTGGCGGACGATGTGCGGGTCCACCCGCCAGCCCTGGCCCGGCGCGCCGTCCGGCGAGGGGTAGGTGCCGCCGGCGAACCCGTACCGCTCGAGCGTGCGTTCGCCCGTGGCCGCCGTCCACTTGTTGTCGTGATGGGTGAGATGCCACTTGCCGTACCAGCGTGTGTGATATCCGTGCTCGCGCAGCATCGTTCCCCAGGTTGGAAAGCGCGGGTCCAGGGTGCTTCCGCCGGTGATCATGCAACCGGTCTGATGCGTATACAGACCGGTCAGGAGGGTTGAGCGCGCCGGACTGCAGTCGTTTGACGCGGTGTAGTGCCGGGCGAATGAGACGGCCCCTTCCCCCAATCGCGCGAGGTTGGGCGGCAGGCCGAGGGCCACCGGGCTGGGGGAGAACCATGCCGGGAAGCGGAGCTGATCGACGACGATCACGAGGATGTTGGGGGGACGGTCCCTGCCTTCGGACGTGCGTGCCACCCGGCGCGCGGGAGCGTTGCCCGGCCGGGACGTGGCGTCGGGTGCCGTGTCCGCCGCGGCGCGGATCGCGAGGCCTGCGCCGGCGAGGACGCCGCCCGCTACGAGCCCGCCCTTCAGGAACGTGCGTCGATCGACTCTCCTATGCTGCTCTGGATCGATGTTCTCCATGCGCGCTCTCATCCTAGGGCCGGTCGCGGTCCTAGGCTTGGGATTCGCCGCCGAACCAGTGCCCGCCGGTCAGTCGGGCCCGAACTGCACCCCCGCGACGCTGAACAACTCGGCGCTCCAGGATGGAGCCGTGACGGTCTCGCCGCTGTCGGGCAGCCGTGATGCCTCACCGCAGACCCAGATCAGCTTTCTTGGCGTTCCCGCGAGCGAGCTGAGCGGCGTGAGCGCCGCCGGCTCGCAAACGGGCGTGCACCGGGGACGGCTGGCCCCCTACTCGCAGGGCGACGGTGCGAGCTTTCTGCCATCGCGGCCCTTCGCCGAGGGCGAGCGCGTCACGGTTCGCGCGCGGCTGCGGGCGGGCGGCACGAGCCATCGGCTCATCGACCGGTTCGCGATCGCCAGACAGGATCCGATCAGCTCCACGCCCGAGACGATCCATCCCGGCCGCCCGAACGAAGTTCAGGGCTTTCACTCGCGTCCGGCCCTGCATCCGCCGCTGGTCACCGTGACCGCGCAGTCTCCCGCCGTGGCCGGCGGCGATGAGTTCGTCGCCCCTTACTCCGGGCCGGGCCAGGCGGGCCCGATGATCCTCGACCCAAGCGGGGGGCTGCTGTGGTTCAAGCCGCTGCCTGCCCACGTATCCGCGGCGAATCTGCAGGTGCAGGAATACGCCGGCAGGCCGGTGCTGACGTGGTGGCAGGGGGACATCTCGGTGCACGGATTCGGGCTGGGACAGGATGTGATCGCCGATGCGACCTACACCGACGTCGCGCACGTCAGGGCCGGGAACGGCTATCAGGCCGACCTGCACGACTTCCAACTCACTCCTTCCGGGACCGCGCTGATCACGGCTTATGACCCGATCCTCTGCGACCTGTCATCGGTTGGCGGCCCGGCCTACGGCGGCGTGACCGATGGGATGCTCCAGGAGATCGATGTCAAGACCGGACTGGTCATGTTTCAGTGGTCCAGTATCGATCACGTCGGGCTGAACGAGTCCTACACAGCGGCGGGCAGCTCCTCGACGAGTTCCCCTTTCGACTTCGTTCACCTCAACTCGATCAGCCTCGATCAGGACGGTGGCCTGCTGGTGTCAGCTCGGAACACCTGGGCGGTCTACGCAGCTCGACGCTCGCAGTGGCCAGATCGAGTGGCGCCTGGGGGGCAAGCGCAGCAACTTCACGATGGGGCCCGGCGCCCGCACCGCATGGCAGCACGACCCACGCGAGCTCGCCAACGGCGCCATCAGCCTGTTCGACAACGGCGCATCCCCGGCGGTGCACGGCCAATCGCGCGGCATCGTCCTGCGCCTCGACGCACAGCACAGGACCGCCACGTTGCTCAGCCAGATCCTTCATCCTCCACCGCTTCTCGCTCCGAGCCAGGGCAACATGCAGGCGCTGGCCAACGGCGACTGGTTCGTGGGTTGGGGTCAGGTTCCGGACTTCTCGGAGTTCAACGCGGCCGGTCAGCTTCTGTTCGACGCGCACTTCCCCGCGCATGAGCAGTCCTACCGGAGTTTTCGCCTCGCGTGGACGGGCACACCGGCGCACCCTCCTGCGTTTGCGGTCCAGGCTGCCGCCAGCCGCGCGGCAACCGTCTACGCAAGCTGGAACGGCGCCACGCAGGTGGTCGGCTGGCGAGTGCTGTCGGGTCCGAGCCCCACGAGCATGAGCCCGGTCGCGCAGGTCCCGCGCACGGGCTTCGAGACACCGATCGCGCTGCCCGCAGGCGCAGCCGGGACGGTCATGACGGTGCAGGCACTCGACGCAGCCGGCGCGGTCATCGGTACCGCGCAGGCGAGCAGGATTTCCTAGACGCCGCTCGATCGGCGTCGACTGCGAGCCGCTGCGGCTGTAGGCTCGGTGCGTGCTCGTCCGCCTCGACGATGACGGCGCGCTCGCCATCGGGCAGCTCTCGCATGCATGGCTCGCGGGCCAGCTGGCGCGGGCGTGGGGTAATGAGCGCTTCGGCGCGGTCGAGCCGCGCGAGGAGATCGTGCTCGGCGCCGAGCAGCATGACATCGGCTGGGCGCTGTTCGATCTCGAGCCCCGGTTCAATCCCGAGACGGGCCTCCCGCGGAGCTTCCTCGAGGTGACGACCGACGACCATCTCGCGATCTGGCGCGGCGCGCCCGACCGTGTGCGCAGCCAGAGCCTGTACGCGGCCCTTGTGGTCTCGCTGCATGGCCGGTCGCTGTCGGAACTGCGAGCGCGCAATCGCCCCGACCAGGCCGAGGCGCTGCAGCTGCACATAGCCGAGGAGCGCGCCCGCCAGGTAGAGATCTGCGCGACGCTCGGTGTTCCCGAGGCGCAGGTTGAGCGCACGCGGCGCCAGATGTGGACGTGGGACAGCCTCTCGCTCGCGCTCTGCAACAACTGGCGGCCCTTCACCGTCCACGATGTTCCCACCGCCGACGGCCTGATCGACGTCGAGTTGCGCGAACGCGAAGATGGCACCGCGACACTCGGTCCCTGGCCCTTCTCCCGCCAGCGCGTCGACGTGCGCTGCGAGGCGCGGCGTCTGAACGCGCGCTACGCGGACGGAGCCGCGATGCGCAGGGCGTTCGAGCAGGCCAAGACGGTCACCCTCACCTTCGCGCTCGTGGGGGCGTGAGCCGAGCCCCGGCCAAGGTCGAGCGCGCCGGCGGCGTCACGCCCGGCGGTAGCATGCCGGTTGATGAGCGGTGCGACTGCAGATGAGCTTCGCGCGATCCAGGAACCGCTGAAGCAGCGTTACCGGAACGAGCCCACGGCGGCCCTCGTGACGTTGGAAGCCGACGGCTCGTTGGATGACGGTGTGGCTTGCACCGTGAACACGGGGCGGGCGTTGGTGCAGGCCGGGCTGCATCCGGCGAGCGGCGGCGACGGGCTGCTGGCCTGCTCGGGGGACATGCTGCTGCAGGCATTGGTGGCCTGTGCGGGGGTCACCATGCGCGCGGTCGCAACGTCGCTCGGTGTGACCGTAGAGGGGTCAGTACATGCTGAGGGAGACCTCGACTTCCGGGGAACCCTGTCGGTTGACAGGGCAGCCCCGGTCGGATTCAAGGCGATCAGGTTGAACTTCGAGCTCACAACCGACGCAGACGAGGGTCAACTCGCCACGTTGCTGCGCTTGACAGAGCGCTATTGCGTCGTCTTCCAAACCCTTGCCTCATCGCCTGCGCTGTCGGTCACGCAGTCGGCCTAGGGGGCGCTCGCGCGAGCGCCTACCCCAGCCCAACGACCCTCGGCGATCAGCTCGCCTGGGCGTAGCCCTGCAGCCCACCGAAGTCGAGCATCACGCAAGTCTCCTCGCCCACAATCCAGGCATCGTGCCCCGGGGGCATGTTGAAGGCGTCGCCAGGGCCGAATTCACGTTCGGTTCCGTCATCCATCCTCAATGCCATGCGACCCTCGATGATGTAGCCAATGTGGTCGACCTGGCAGGACTCGGTGCCCGCGATTGGCTTCACATGCTCCGACCAACGCCAACCGGGCTTGAACGTCCCCCGGCCGACAGCGTGGCCGTTCAGGTCGACCAGCTCTACCTGGCCCATGTCCCCGACAAACCTGCGCACCTCGTCCGGGTTCTCGAAGCGCTTGCCAGCAAGCTCCGCCATCTAGACCTCCCTCTCATGGAATCGAACAGCCTACGAGCTGAGCCTACGCCTCTCGGAGGTCCCGCGTCAGGTCGATCGGGCATGCACGGATGACAGGTGGTAGGCGATGACGCGCCCTGGGGTTAGAGGGGGTCAACCCTGAGGGCGCGCCACACCTGTAGGTCCCGTTGATGACAGAGGACCCATCCTTGCTAGGCCGCCTATACCCGACGGCGGTGGTCCTAAACACACGCGGCCCGAACATCCGGCGCCCGCCCAAAACGTGGGACATGCGACACGCGGGGAGGCTTGGCCAGCGCGCCGCATGCCTCATTGCCACATCGGTGCATCGCCCTACTACGCGCCGATGCTAGCCGTGAACGCTCCGCCGGCCCATGGCCCGATAGAGCCATTTCATGGCTGTGCACGAGGAGCGGCCAGCGCTACTCCTGCTCTGGGCCGGGGCTCCTCGCAACTCCTTTACAGAAACCCCGGCCCGCTCGCTTGCTACCCCGCGTCAGGAGCGACAAACTCAAGGCCAAGTAGCTGTGGTCACCGGGCCTGAGCCGCGTCAGGCGGGCAGGAATTTGGCCTGCAAGCGGAAGGGGAGGGATTCGAACCCTCGATGGACGTAACCGCCCATAACGGTTTTCAAGACCGCCGCATTCAACCGCTCTGCCACCCTTCCGCGGCGTTCGCAGATCCTACGGGGTCACGCGGCAGGCTCTACACTGGCATCCCTACCGCAGGGAGAGGTGGCCGAGAGGCTGAAGGCACTCGCCTGCTAAGCGAGTATGGGGATCAAACTCCATCGCGGGTTCGAATCCCGCCCTCTCCGTTTCGTCCGGATTCCGCCGAACCCGGCGCGTCCGGGCCCGTCCGCTCCTACGATCTCGCGCATTGCGGAGGACGGCATGCCCCTGCTCAATCCGGCCCGACACGCAGCACCAGCTTGCCTATGTTCTCGCCGGCGAATAGCTTCAGCAGCGCGTCGGGAAATTCGTCGATGCCGCCCTCCAGGATGTCCTCGCGCGAGATCAGCCGGCCTTCGCGCATCCAACCGGCGATCTCGCCGGCGGCCTGACCGAATTGGGCGGCGTAGTCGAAGATGACCATGCCGGTCATCGAGGCGCGGGCAACCAGCAGCGACAGGTAGTTGGCCGGGCCGCGCACGCCCTCGGTGGCGTTGTACTGGGAGACCGCCCCGCAGATCACGATCCGCGCCCCGCGCGCCAGACGCGTGAGCACGGCGTCGAGGATCTCTCCGCCCACGTTGTCGAAGTACACGTCCACCCCTTTTGGCGCGGCCTCGCGCAGGGCAGCCCGCACGTCCTGCGCCTTGTAGTCGATGGCGGCGTCAAAGCCCAGATCCTCGGTCAGCCAGCGGCACTTCTCCTCCCCGCCGGCGATGCCGATCACGCGGCAGCCCTTGATCTTGGCGATCTGCCCCGCGACGCTGCCCACCGCGCCGGCGGCGCCAGAGACGACGACCGTGTCCCCTTCCTTCAGCTTGCCGGTGTCGAGCAGGGCGAAGTAGGCCGTCATGCCCGGCAGGCCCAGCGTGCCGAGATAGGTGGGCAGCGGCGCCAGCGACGGGTCGATCTTGATCGCCCCCTTGCCGTCGGACAGCGCATACTCCTGCACCCCGAAATCGCTGTACACGTGGTCGCCCACGGCGAACCTCGGGTGCTCTGAGGCGGTCACCCGGCCCACGGCGCCGGCGCGCATGATGTCCCCGATTTCGACCGGAGCTATGTATGAGGCTCCGGCGTTCATCCACCCCCGCATCGCGGGATCCAGGGAGACGTGGGAGATGGCCGCGACGAACTCCCCGGCGTCCGGCGTGGGGACGGGCTCCTCGGTGAAGCTCCAGTCGGAGGCTTTGGGCAGGCCGGACGGGCGAGCGGCAAGGCGCACCTGGTGGTTGGTGGGGCTCATTGGCAGATCTCCATGCGGTAGGGGTTCGAGGTCGAGGTCATGCGGTGGTGCCTCCGTCGACGACGAGCTCGGAGCCCGTCACGTAGACGCTCTCGTCAGAGGCCAGGTACACGACTGCGTGGGCGATCTCCTCGGGCGTGCCTATGCGGCCCAGCGGGATCCCCCTGATCAGCCTGTCGATGAGCTCCGGCGTCTTCTCGCGCTGGCGGGCGTTCATGTCCGTGTCGATCTGCCCCGGGTGCAGCGAGTTGACGCGGATGCCGAACTGCGCGAGCTCCCTCGCGACGACTTTGGTCATCCCGCGGACCGCCCACTTGCTGGCGGCATATGCGGTCAGGTAGGGGCTGCCGGTCAGGCCGGCGACGGAGGACATGTTGATGATCGATCCCGCCGCGGCGCTCGATCATCGACGGTGCCACGGCGCGCATCCCCAGAAAGGAGCCGACCGTGTTGACGTCGATGACCCGCCGGAAGTCCTCGAGCGAGGTCTCCGCCAGTGCCGCCGCGAGGAACACCCCCGCATTGTTGACCAGGACGTCTATGCGCCCGTGCGTTTCAAGCGCCCAGCCCGCGACCGCGTGCCAGTCGGCCTCGCTGGTCACGTCGTGGGCGCGCGAGTGCGCATGGTCGCCCAGCTCACGCGCGAGCCGCTGCGCGCCGGCTGCATCGGTGTCGGTGAGCAGCACCAGCGCCCCCTCCGCGGCGAGGCCTCTTGCGGACGCAGCGCCGATACCGCCCGCCGAGCCCGTGATGAGCGCGACCCTGCCGTCCAGCCGCGGCGGCGACATCAGAGCTTGAAGGCCGAGCGGGCTGCCCGCCCGCCCACGCTCGCCCGCTTCCAGAACCCGTATGTTCCCTGTGCTTTCAGCTCGTTCGCGGCGTCGACGACTGCGCCGAGCGCGGCAAACGCGAACGCGCCGCCGACCGACACCCTGCTCACGCCGACGGCCGCGAGTTCGGCCACCGTGGGCGCGCCGGAGAGCGCGAGGACGTTGATGGGGCGCTCGACCGCGGCGACGAGTTGGCGGATGTCCTCCAGCTGGCTCACGCCCGGCGCGAACAGAACATCGGCCCCGGCCTCCTGGTAGGCCTGCAGCCGGGCGATGGTGTCCCCAAGGTCCTGGTGGCCATGCAGGTAGTTCTCAGCGCGTGCGGTCAGGACCAGATGCACCGGCCCGGCATGCGCGACCTCGACCGCAGCCGCGATACGTTCGGTGGCCGGCCCGATCGCGTAGATGGGCGCATCCTCACGCCCGCTGAAGTCCTCGATCGAGCATCCCGCCAGGCCGGCATCCAGGGCGAGCCGCACCGTGTCCGCCACATCCGCAGGCTCGTCGGCGAAGCCGTTCTCGAGATCGGCGGAGACCGGCAGATCGGTTGCCCCGACGATCGATGCGGCATGCGCCAGCGCCTCCTCGCGCGACACCGATCCGTCCAGCCGGCCAAGCGTCGCCGCGAAACCGCTGCTCGTGGTCGCCAGTGCACGAAAGCCAAGCGATGTGAGCAGCTTCGCCGAACCTTGATCCCAGGGATTGGGCTGAAGCAGCGGCTCCTCACCGCTGTGAAGGGCCAGAAACTGCGCGGCCTTCTCAGCCTGTCCGGTCAACCGCCGCCGCCGGCATCCGTGGCCGCGACCGCGAACACGATGTGCCGGCGGGCCAGCGTCAGGTAGGGGTGCAGCTCCACAGGTCCTCCCTCCAGCGGAGCCACCGTCACCTCGGTGAGGGTGAGGAACTCCCGCTCGGAGGCGTTCAGCACGTCTGACACGCGGCTGCGGTAGCCGTCGCGGGCGAGCGTCAGTACGCCCTCGATCCGGTGTCGCTCGGTCTCGATCCTGATCCGCTCCCTGCGGTGGTCCATTCCGGGTTGATCGTCCTCCCTCGAATGCTCGCTCATGCTGTCATTATCGGGCCTCGGCGCCACGACGGTGGTCGCGGCTCGCGGGCCCCCGTATCAGGGCCGCCGCTCAGCCCGTCTCTCAATGGGGCTCAGCCCGTCTCTGGATGGGGCTCAGCGCGTGACGATGTAGGACCGCGTGACCGTTGTCCGCCGGCCGGTCGGCCCGGCCGCGAGGATTCTCACGCGCGCCGTCATCGTGGTCTTGTGCCCGAGCTCGGAGCGCAGGCGCCGCAGCGTCGAGGAGCCGACGCGAAGGCGCACATGTCCGGTCCGCGCGGGCGGCAGTCCGCGGGCCGTGGCCGTGAGCCTGACGGCACCACGCCCGCCGCGGGGAGCGAGGACGGCGGTCACCAGAATGTGACAGCCCCGCTTGCAGCTGACCCCCAGTGCGAGCGCGCGCCGGGAGAGCACGCCTGCGTGCCTTGAAAGGCTGACGCGGAGCACCGGCGCGACGTCCAGGGGAGGCGGCCAGCTGCCCGCGGCCAGACAGCCCGGGGCAGCGGGAGCCACCGGGTCGAAGCGCTCGACGCGGTTGTTGTTCGTGTCGGCGACGTACACGTCGCCGTTGCATTCCACCGCGATCGCGCTCGGCTGGGAGAAGTCGCCGAACCCGCTCCCCCGCAGGCCCCACTTCCCGAGGAAGCGACCGTTCGGGTCGAACACCTGCACGCGGTTGCCTTCACGCTCGAGCACGTACACGTTCTGAGCACTGTCCACGGCCACCCCGATCGGCTCGCGGAAGCGCCCATCGCCCATCCCGCGCGAGCCCCATTCGCTCAGCACGCTCCCGTCCGGGGCGAGCCTGACCACGCGGTTGTTGTTCGTGTCGGCGACGTACACGTCTCCCTGACCGTCGACCGCGACCGCGCCCGGGTGGTTGAACCCATCCTGCCCACTACCGGATGCCCCGTCGCCGCCATCGGCGCCCCACTTCGCGATCAGCGTCCCTCCGCCGCCGTACACAAGCACGCGGTTGTGGTTTCTGTCCGCCACGTACGTGTTGCCCGTCGAGGCGGCGACGGCGACCGATCCGGCGCCGTTCAGCCGTGCTCCGCCGAGCACGGCCGGGCCGCCCAGTTCGGAGAGGGGCGTGCCATCGCCCCACAGGCGCACGATCCGTTCGTTGCCGGGATCGGCAACGTAGACCGACCCGCGTGGGTCGACAGCGATGCCCGCGGGTCCGTTGAAGCCGGCCCGGCGCCCGCCCGCGATCGTCCACGAGCCCGTGAAGGCGTCGCTCCCCGATGCGAACGTCTCCACGCGGTTGTCAACCGTGTCCGAGACGAGCAGACGGCCGGTCGGGTCGGTGGCAAGGCCCCGTGGCGCGGTCAGCACTCCGCCTCCGCGCCCGTAGGCGCCGAACGCGCGCAGGAGGTTGCCGTTCGCGTCGAACACCTGGATGCGGTCGTTGGCGGTGTCCGCGACATAGGTGTCGCCCGCGGGGTCGCTGGCCAGGCCACGGGGGAACGCGAGCTGGCCGGGTTTGGAGCCGTGACCGCCCCACGCCCTGGCGAACCCCAGATTCGGCTTGAGCTTCACCACGCGGTGGTTGATGTCGTCGGCGACATACACGTTCCCCGCCGCGTCCAGTGCGGCGCCGTAGGGGAAGCCGAACTGCCCGGGCCCCGTCCCGTGCGAGCCCGCGGCGCTCTGGAAGACCCCGTTCGGGTCGAATTTCTCGATTCGGTGATTGTCGTCATCGGTGACGATCACCTCGCTGGCGTTCGCCGCCACGCCGCGCGGGTAGGAGAAGTGTCCCGGGCCGTTGCCATAGGACCCCCACTGCAGCGGTTCTCCGCCCTCGAGGTTGAAACGCTCGACGCGGTTGTTCCCGCTGTCGGCGACGTACACGTAGTTGCCGCCCACCGCGATCCCCCCACCCGGCGGCTGCGTCGGGTTCTGCGAGGAGAAGAAGCGAAACTGGCCGAGTTCGGAGCCCGTGTGACCCCACGCGGTGATGAAGTTCCCGCTGGAGTCGAACTTCTCGATCCGGTTGTGGCTCGAGTCGACCACGTACACGTTCCCGCCCGCATCCGTCGCGAGCCCGCCGATGGGCCCGAACTGGGAGTGGCCGCCGCCGTAGGAACCCCACTCCGTCTCGAACGTGCCGTTGGCCGTGAACTTCTGCACGACGTAGCTCAGTTGATCGGCGACATACACGTTGCCCTGCGTGTCCACGGCGACCGCCTCGGGAAAGCGCAGCACGCCCTCGGCACGCTGGCCGATGATCTGCGCGGTCGCGTACGGGCAAAGGGCAGGACCCGAGCCGGGGCACCCTTCGGCGAACGCACCCTCCGCGCCCGTGCCGGCGGCGGCGAGCGCGAGCGCGAGCGCCGGCAGTGCGCACAGGAGCCGGGCGCGGGCACGCGGGCGACGGGAGCAGGTCCTCATCGCGCCATCAAACACGCCCTGCTCGAGGTTGGAGCGGTGTTGACCGAAAAGTAACGGGCGCTCTATCCGACACGCTCGGGAGTACGGGCCTGAAGACCCGTGCGAGTGATCGGCGTTGCCACCGGTCCCCCCGGGCCCGCGGGACGGTTTCGCTCCTCGCGGACTATGTACAGCGGGCGGTGCTTGACCTCGTCATAGATGCGCCCGACATACTCGCCGATCACCCCGAGCGCAATCAGCTGGATGCCGCCGAGCAGCAGGATGGCGATCGTGATCGAGCCGAAGCCCGGCAGGTATGAGCCGGCGAGGCGCAGGCCGAGCACGACCGGAATCGCGATGAAAGCGACGCTGGCCGAGAGCAGGCCCGCGTATGTGGCCAGCTGCAGGGGCAGATGAGAGAAGGAGGTGATCGCGTCGAGCGAGAAGCGGAGCATCTTTCGCAGCGTGTACTTGGTCTCGCCGGCGTGGCGCGCCTCGCGCTCGTAGGAGACGGCGGTCTGGGTGAAGCCCACCCACACTGTCATCCCGCGCAGAAAGCGCGAGCGCTCGGTCATCTCGAGCAGCGCGTTCAGGGCGCGGCGGTCGAGCAGGCGGAAGTCGCCGGAGTTGGGCTCCAGGTCGACCTGGGCCAGCTTGTCGAACAGCTTGTAGAACCAGGAGGCCGTGGCGAGCTTGAAGCCCGTCTCGCCGTCGCGCTGGCGGCGCACCGCGTACACGACGTCCGAGCCCTGGCTCCACTGGGCGACCATCTCGCCGATCAGCTCCGGAGGGTCCTGCAGGTCGGCGTCGATCATCGCGACCACGTCGCCGATCGCGTGCTCAAGGCCTGCGGTCAGCGCCGCCTGGTGGCCGAAGTTGCGTGACAGGTGGACGACCCGCACGCGCGGGTCGGCCGCGGCGAGGCGGTCGAGCAACTCGGGCGTCGAATCCGAGCTGCCGTCATTGACCAGCACCAGCTCGAAGGAGTAGTCGGCCACGGCCGCACAGGTGCGCCGGACGAACTCCTCGACGAGCTCCTCCTCGTCGTAGACCGGGGCCACGACGCTCAGCAGGTTGGGGGTGCGAAGTGATGTGTCGGACATGATCGTTGTCTTTGCCGGGGCGCTTAGGTAAGTGCGCGCCTGCAACCCATCTTCGCCGTGTGCCCTAAGCCGCTGATGAATTTATCGTTCATCCTGTCTATGCATGCCTTCCAATCGCCCTGCGACCCAAAGGCCCTCCGAGAGCGTAGCGGGACCGGCGCGCCGCCTCAGCGCACCGGTGCTCATCCAGTTCGTCAAGTTCGGGATCGTGGGCATCTCCAACACGCTGCTCACGTTCGCCGTGTACACGCTGCTGTTGAAGGGCTTTGGCGTGTGGTACATCGCGGCGTCGGCCATCGGGTTCGTGGTGGGGGCCGTGAACGGATTCCTGCTGAATCGCCGCTGGACCTTCAGCGGGCACGTCGGCGATGCGTTCACCCCCGTGCGCTGGGGGATCGTGCAGGGATGCGGCCTGGGGCTCAACCTGGGCCTGTTGTACCTGTTCGTGCACGACGCCGGCCTGGACAAGCTGCTCGGCCAGGCCTTTGCCACGGCCATTGTCACCGTGCTCACGTTCCTTGCCAATCGCGCGTGGACGTTCCGCGTGCGCCCGCCCGTGGCGGTCGCCGACGGCGACGTTTGAACAGGCCGCCGCGGGCCTTGGATGCGCGCGAGCACGCCGCCCCGTAGGGGCTCATAAAGGTCTCAGCGGAAGACGCTCAGCAGCGACAGGCCGGCGGGGATGCGCCCGCCGTGCCCGATCAGCGCGGCCTCCAGCGCGAGCGGCCGCTCGAGCAGCCAGTTGAGCGGTTCGGGGGGCACCCACAGGTCGAGGCTCGACTCCGTCGTCTTGGTGCTCAGCCGGTCCAACGCGCGCAGCAGGATCGCCACGGGGAGCAACAGCGAGTTGAAGTACGTGGTGCGCGTCTGCTTCCATCCGGCCTGCTCGGCAACGCTCTGGAGCGAGCGGCGGGTGTAGCGCCGATAGTGGTGGTTGATCTCGTCGTGGCCGCTCCACAGCCACTCATACGCGGGGACCGTGACGAGCAGCGAGCCGCCGGGCGCGACCACGCGGCGCAGCTCGCGCAGCGCGTCGAGGTCCTCTTCCAGATGCTCGATCACGTCGAGGCTCACGGCCAGGTCGAAGCTGTCCGCCTCGAACGGCATGTCCAGCACCGATCCCTCGATCACCTCGCCCACCTCCCGGGCCCGGGCGAGGGACACGCTCGTGCTCGACAGCTCCACCCCGGTCACCGCGCCCTGCTGGGCGAGCTCGACCATGTTGCGCCCGCTCCCGCACCCGGCATCCAGGATGCGCGCGGGGCGGGGGAGGTCCAGCTCGGCGATGGCGCGCGAGAGCACCGTGCGCCGTCCCCGATACCACCAGTGGCGATCCTCGGCGCGGTGCGTCTGCAGCTCGTAGTCCCGGTCCATCCGGTCGCATCCTTTCCTAAACCCCTACTCCGCGCGGTCCGCTCGCCCAGCGTCCGCGCACTCCGTCAGGAGCCGGACGGCGCCAGCGCGGCGCGCAGGAAGCTCACGCTGCGCTTCCACGAGTCCTCGGCGGCGGCCCGATCGTAGGTCCCCAGCCGGTCGTCGTCGTTGAAGAAGGCGTGTCCCTGGCCGTCGTAGTAGTGGAAGGTCACATCCACGCCGGCGTCCCGGAGCTCTGACTCGAGCGCCTTTGCTTCGTCGACCGCGATGAACGCATCGGCGGTGCCGAAGTGCCCGAGTATCGGACCTTTGATGGCGGTGAAGTCGGGCTTGCCGTGGGGCATGACGTAGTAGTAGCTGACGGCAGCCGTGATCTGCGGGCACGCGGCGGCGGCCCACACGGACAGTCCGCCGCCCAGGCAGAAGCCGAGCGCACCGACGCCCGATCCCTCGACGCCCGCATGCGAAGAGAGGAATCCAGCCGCTCCGCACATGTCCTGCTCGGCCTGGTCCATCGACAGCGCCATCAGTTTCTGTTCGGCCTCGCTCGGCTGGGTGGTGGTCTCGCCGCGGAACAGGTCTGGCGCGAGCGCGAAGAACCCCTCGCCCGCCAGGCGGTCGCACACGGATCGGATATGTGAGTCAAGGCCCCACCACTCCTGCAGGACGATCACGGCGGGGCCGTGCTCGCCGGCGGGAACGGCCAGATAGCCGGGCGCGGTGCCGGCCCCTGTCGGGAACTCGAGATCGGGCATGTTGGCTCCTTGGCTTTGGATGGCACCCGGCGGCGCTCGCCGGCCGGTGCGAGGATACCTCCTGGGAGCGGCCGGTCCATTCGCGGCTGCTCACAGGAACCTGATCCGATCCACCCCCTGAGAAAGGGCATTCCATGGCCGTCGTAAACCACCAGTTCCAGCTGGCCGCTCGTCCGGTCGGCCTTCCCAAGCCCACTGACTGGCACTACGCGGAGGCGCCGGTCCCGGAGCCCGGCGACGACGAGGTGCTCGTCAAGATCCAGTACATCGGCCTCGAGCCGGCCATGCGGGGCTGGATGAACGAGGGCCGCTCCTACATCGCTCCCGTGGGCATCGGTGACGTGATGCGCGGGTTCGCCGCGGGCGAGGTGATCGCGTCCAACCACTCGGGCCTCGCCGTCGGCGATCACGTGAGCGGCCTGCTCGGCGTGCAGGAGTACGCGGTTGGGAACGGCAACGGCCTGTTCAAGGCGGACACGGGGATCGCGCCGCTCGAGACATATCTGGGCACGCTCGGCATGCCCGGCATGACCGCCTACTTCGGCCTGATCGACATCGGCAAGCCCAACGAGGGTGAAACCGTCGTCGTGTCCGGCGCCGGGGGTGCCGTCGGGGGGGTCGTCGGGCAGATCGCCAAGCTGAAGGGCTGCCGGGTGGTGGGCATCGCGGGCGGCGCCCAGAAGTGCAGCTACGTGACCGAGCTCGGTTTCGACGCGGCGATCGACTACAAGTCAGAGGACGTGACGAGGGCCCTCGGCGAGCAGTGTCCGAAGGGCATCGACATCTTCTTCGACAACGTCGGCGGCGAGATACTCGACGCCGCCCTCGCGAATCTCGCCCGTCACGCGCGCGTCGTGATCTGTGGCGCGATCTCGCAGTACAACGCCACCGACGCGATCAGAGGGCCGTCAAACTACTTGTCGCTGCTCGTCAACCACGCGAGCATGACCGGCTTTGTGTTCTCGGACTATCTGGACCGCCTCGCCGAGGCCGCCCAGGCGCTCGGCGGATGGGTCGCCTCCGGTGAGCTCTCCTCGCACGAGGACATCGCCGAGGGCTTTGAGAACTTTCCCGACACCCTGTTGCGGCTGTTCAGGGGCGAGAACACGGGCAAGCTGGTGCTCAAGGTAGCCGACTGACCGCGGTGCGGTTGCACGTATGCGGGCGCTCGTACAGAGGGTCAGCCGCGCGGAGGTGAGCGTGGACGGTCGCGTGGTCGCCGCCATCGGACCCGGGCTGCTCGTGCTGCTGGGGATTGCCCCCGGGGACGACCCGGCCACGGCAGACCGACTGGCTGAGAAGGTGCGCGCGCTGCGGGTGTTTCAGGACGATCGGGGACGCATGAACGATGCGCTCGGCGACCGCGAGATCCTGTGCGTGAGCCAGTTCACCCTGTACGGCGACACCCGCCGGGGTAACCGGCCGAGCTTCGTCGCGGCCGCTCCCCCCGAGCAGGCCGAGCCGCTGTATGAGCGCTTCTGCACGCGCAGCGGTGCGCAGCGGGGTGTGTTCGGCGCGCACATGGCGGTTGAGCTCGTCAACGACGGGCCGGTCACCCTTTTGCTGGAAGCAGCCGCGCAGGCGGGCGCTCGAGAATCAGCTGCCGGCTGACTCAGAGCCCCGCGACGGCCGCCGGTACGCCCTCGCGGGCGGTTGGATAACGAGGCTCCCAGCCGAGCTCGGCCCTGATCTTCCTGTTGGAGGACCGAGCCGAGCGTACGACGGCGTCGACGGCGTTTCGCCCGGCCAGAAGGCGCGCGAGCGCGACCGGGACGCGCCTCGGCGGCCCCACCCCGAGCGCGCGGGCGGTGAGGGCCATGAAGTCGTAGTAGGAGATCGGCTCGTCGTCGACCACGTGAAAGATCGAATCGGCGGGGGCTGCCTCGGCGGCCAGGCGCAGAGCGCCGGCGACATCGTGCACGTGGACGACATCCCACATGTTCTGACCGCTGCCGATCACGGCGAACCGGCCCGGCTGGCGCAAACGGGTGACGAGCTCCTCGGCATACCAGCCGCCGGGTCCGTAGACGTGGGAGGGGCGCACGACCACGGCGGGCAGCCCCGAGGCGAGGACCATGCGCTCGCCCTCCTGCTTGGACCGCCCGTAGGGCGTCTGCACAGGCAGTGCGTCCTCCTCGGTCAGCAGCGCGCCCTGCGCGTCACCGGTGACGACCGTCGAGGCGAACACGAAACGCGGGCCCTGGGCGGGCCCGGAGGAGCCGGCGAGCGCCTGACAGGCCTCGAGCAGGTGGGCGGTGCCCGCGACGTTGACCGCCGCGACCTTGCCCTCGTTGCGCTGGGAGGCTATCTCGGCCGCGAGGTGAACCACGCATTCGGGTCGCTCGGCGGCGATCGCACCGGTCAGGCTCTGCGCATCCGTCAGGTCGCCGGCCACTGCGCGCGTTTCCGCAGGTTGTGAGCCGGGGCGGCGCACGAGTGCGCTCACCTCGTGACCGTGCTCGACGAGCTGCGCGCACAGCGCCTGGCCGATGAAGCCGCTCGCGCCCGTCACGAAGATGCGCATGGCCGCCGATAATAGTCAGGTATCGTCTTTCGGAAAGCAGAGGGGAGCGTGGGTGGGATGTACGACTACGTGATCGTGGGAGCAGGGTCGGCCGGCTGCGTGCTCGCCAGTCGCCTGAGTGAGGACCCGAGCGTGCAGGTGCTGCTGCTCGAGGCCGGTCCGCCGGACACCAAGGAGAACGTCCACGTCCCGCTGGGGTATCTGCAGCTCGGGAGCACGGACGTCGACTGGGACTATCACTCAAAGCCCGAGAAGGAGTGCAACGAGCGGCGGATTTCGCTGCCACGGGGGAAGGTGTTGGGCGGATCCTCCTCGATCAACGCGATGGTCTACATCCGCGGCAATCGCCGCGACTACGACGACTGGGGCATCCCCGGCTGGTCGTTCGCGGACCTGCTGCCGTACTTCCTGAAGGCCGAGGACAACGAGCGCGGCGCCTCGCAGTTCCACGGCGTGGGCGGGCCGCTGCCGGTGTCAGAACAGCGCTCGGGCAACGTGATGTCACGCGCGTTCGTGGACGCGGGAGAGCAGGCGGGTCTCGCGCGCAACGAGGACTTCAACGGCGCGGAGCAGGACGGCGTGGGCATGTATCAGGTGACCCAGCGCGACGGCATGCGCGCGAGCGCGGCGGTCGCCTACCTGCACCCCGCGATGGAGCGCGACAACCTCACGGTGATGCCCCACATGCATGTCCATCGTGTGCTGTTCGAGGGCACGCGGGCGGTCGGCGTCGAGGCCAGCCGGCTCGGTGAGGTCCAGGAGCTGAGGGCCGAGCGCGAGGTGATCCTGTGCGGCGGCGCCTACAACTCGCCGCAGCTGTTGATGCTGTCGGGGATCGGAGAGGCCGAACACCTCGCGCTGCGCGAGGTCGAGGTGCTGCTCGACCGCCCGACGGTCGGCGAGAACCTGTCAGACCACGCCGCCACGCAGCTGGTGTGGACCACGCCCGAGCCGGAGAGCCTGCTGCTGGCGCTCGAGCCGGCCGCGCTTGAAGAGTTCGAAGCGACCCAGACCGGTCCGTTCGCGTCCAACCTGGCCGAGTCGGGCGGGTTCGCCCGCGTCGGAGCGGGTGCCGGGGCGCCCGACATCCAGTTCCACTTCGCGCCCGTGCACATCGTCGATGAGGGCATGAGCGATCCGGAGGGCCACGGCGTGTGGGTGTCGCCCTGCGTGCTGACGCCGCAGAGCAGGGGATCGGTGCGGCTCGCCTCAAACGATCCCGCGGCCAAGCCGATCGTGCACAACGCGTTCTACACGGCGGGCGACGACATGGAGCGGATGATCGCGGGACTGCGGCTGACGCTCGACATCTGCGGCCAGCCGGCGATGAGGCCGTACTGCGCCGAGCCGTTCACCACTCCGAACGGGGACAGCGACGAGGCCCTGCGGGCGCACGCCGCGCGCACGACGTTCGCGATCTACCACCCCGTGGGCACCTGCCGGATGGGCCAGGACGCGGACGCGGTGGTCGATGAGGAGCTGCGCGTGAACGGCGTCGAGCACCTGCGCGTGGTGGATGCCTCGGTGATGCCGGTGGTCCCGCGTGGAAACACGAACGCGCCGACCATCGCAATCGCCGAGCGCGCCGCGGACCTGATCCGCCATGGCGGGGCCGTTGCCCAGCCCGAGGCGGTCGCGGCGGGGAATGGGGCGGCAGGGCAGCGGGCCGTGGCGTAGGGCGCCGTCGCAGCTCGATCCGGCTGATCAGCGGTCGTGGAGCCGCTGCTCCTCGAGCGTGCGCTCAGCCGTCGGCAGAGCCTCCAGACGCTCGTCAGGAATCGGCTCGCCGCTCTCGGTGGAGAGCCCGTAGACCCCGGCGGCGAGTCGTGCCTCGGCGCGCTCCAGGGCCGCGAGCTGCTCGGCCAGATCCTCGGCAAGGCCGGCATCGAACTCCTGCTGGTAGAGGGTCTCCGAGCCTCGATCGCCCGGTTCGTCCTGTTCGATCCCCTCGGGATCCTCCCGGCCGAGGCTGGCGATCGCCAGCTCGATCCGCTCGCGCTCGCGCGCCAGCAGCTGGCGTGCGTGCTCACTGTCCATCGGAGAACCCCGCTCCCGCCAGCATGCGCCGCAGGTCGACGATCATCTGCTTGTCGACGTCCTTGTCGCGGGGACGCGCGATGACCTCGGTCTCGGGGCCGAGGGTGACCTTGAACTTGCCGTTGTGCTCCTCCTGCACGGTCCCAACCGCCTCGAGCAGCGAGATCACCTGCCGCCACTCGAGGTTGGCGCTCGTCGGGTGGGTGAAGATCTTCCGAAGCGTGTCGCGATGGTGATTGTTGAGCTCTCCGACCACTGCCATCCTCCTTGTGGGAGATGTCATCCTACTGCGCGACACCCATCCGGCTTGCCGCGTGACTCCTCGCGCCGGCTGAGGAGAAGATGCGCGATCTGAGGCTGGTGATCTTCGACTGCGACGGCGTCCTCGTGGACAGCGAGTCGATCTCCAACGCAGTCCTCGCCCGGCTGTTGACGGAGGAGGGACTGCCCACGACGCTCGCCGAGGCCCGGCGCGACTACCAGGGGCTACTGCTCACCGAGGTCGTGCGCAGCGCGCAGGCGAGGCTCGGCCGTGAGCTCCCAGACGATTGGCTCGGCCCGCTACGAGCGTGAGCGCGCGGAGGCGTTCCGGCGGGAGCTTCGGCCCGTCGCGGGCGCAGCCGAGACCGTCGAGGAGCTATCCGCGGCCGGCGTGGGCGTGTGCGTGGCCTCGCAGGGAAAGCTCGAGAAGACGGGGCTCTCACTCGAGCTGACCGGCCTTCGCCACCTGTTCGCCGCCGAGGCGCTGTTCTCGGGCGAGACCGTCCCGCGCGGCAAGCCCCACCCCGATCTGTTTCTCCATGCTGCCGCGGTCATGGGGGCGAAACCCGGTGGGTGTGTCGTCGTGGAGGACACGCCCTCCGGGGTCACGGCCGCCGTGTCTGCGGCCATGCGCGTGTTCGGCTACACCGCCGACAGCGACGCGGATGCGCTGGTGCGCGCCGGCGCCGAGCCGCTCCGAGCGTTGGCTGAGCTGCCCGCCCTGCTCGGCCTTCGGTGAGCGAGCGCCAGCGGGGCTCGCCGCGCAGCCGCCCGGAGGTTCCCCGTATCGTTGAGCGAACTGTGGAGCACGGATACGAGGGGCAGGCGTTCAGGCGAGGGGAGAGCGGCTATGAAGAGGCGCGCCGGCGCGCCGTGTGGAATGCGCGCACGCCCGAGCGCTTTCCGGATCTGATCGTTCTCGCCGAGAGCGAGGCGGACGTGATCGCGGCCGTCCTTGAAGCGAGGGAGGCCGACATGAGGATCGGCGTGCGCTCCGGAGGCCACAGCTGGGCGGGCAACCACCTCCGCGACGGCGGCATGCTGCTCGATGTGTCGCGCCTGCGCGCGATCGAGGTTGACCGGGACGCGATGACCGCCGCGGTCCAGCCCGGCTGTCCCGGCAGCGATCTGCTGGCCGCGCTCGAGCAGCAGGACCTGTTCTTTCCCGCCGGTCACTGCGTGGGCGTGGCGGTCGGCGGCTACCTGCTCCAGGGCGGCTACGGCTGGAACGGGCGCGTCCATGGCCCGGCCTGCACGAGTGTCGAGGCGATCGACGTCGTGACCGCCGACGGCACGCTCGTGCGCGCCGACTCGGAGCAGAACGCCGAGTTGCTGTGGGCCGCCCGCGGCTCGGGGCCGGGATTCTTCGGCGTGGTCACCCGCTTCCACCTGCGTCTGCAGCCGATGCCGAAGGTCGTGGCCAATGGCCTGTTCCTCTACGAGATCGACATGCTCGATGACGGTATTTCGCTGGGCGCAGGAGATCGGCCCGCGGATCCCGCGCACGATGGAGCTGATGCTGATCATCCATCGCACGAACGAGGGGGAGCTCGAGATCGCGGTCACCGGGCCGGTGCTCGTCGACTCGGACGCCGAGGCGCGCGACGCGCTCGCGCTGCTCGAGAGCTGCCCCGTCTCCGAGAAGGCCAAGCTCGCCGTGCCCAACATCCCCGCGTCCTTGGCCGATCTGTTTGCGGGCGTGCACGCGGCCTATCCGGACGAGCACCGCTACTCGGCCGACAACATGTGGACCCACGCGCCCATCGAGGACCTTCTTCCGGGCCTGCGACGCATCGCCGAGACCATGCCCGAGGCGCCGTCGCACATGCTGTGGATGAACTGGGGCCCCGGCGCGACCCCGCCCCCGGCGCGCCCGGACATGGCCTACAGCGTGGAGGACGACACCTACATCGCGCTGTACGGGGTATGGCAGGACCCCGCCCGCGACGACGCCAACGTCGCCTGGGTCACCGAGCGGATGCGTGAGATGGAGCACCTCGCGAGCGGAATCCAGCTGGCCGACGAGAACCTGGGACTGAGACCTGCCCGGTTCCTCACCGACGAGCACCTCGACCGCCTCGACGGGTTGCGCGCGAGCTACGACCCGAGCGGGCGCTTTCACCCATGGATGGGCCGGCCGACCCCGCCACGCCGATGAGCGAGAGCGCGCTGCGCGAGTACCTGGAGCGGCCCATGGAGAAGCCCGCCCCGGACGTGCTGGACGCGATCGAGCGGGGACCGATCGATCCCGCCGACGCGCTGAAGCGCGACGACGTCGAGCGGCTGCTCCGACCGCGAGCCGCTCGCAGTCGAGACGGGCTGGTGCACGCAACCCGACGGTGTCGGCTACGTGGCCGTCCACACCGCGATGCCGGCCGTGACCGGGGAGATGGTGGACTGGTGGTTTGACTGGCACCCGCGCGAGGCTCTGCGCTACCGCATCTGGCACCCCGGCGGCGCATCTGGACAACTCGCTGCAGGCGCCTGCCACGCGCGGCGCAAAGGCCCATTGGGGAGCCGTGCACCATCCCGTCGAGGACGTCGGCATCGGTGTCGTGCACGCACGCATCGCGTTTCACAGGCCGAGCGAGATGGGCATGTCGAGCGATGCGCTCGAGGAGCCGGACGTCGCGACGATCGTGTGCGGGTACGCCGGCGACGATCGCCGCCACGTACGTCACACGCCCATGTTCCACGTGTTCCTGCGCGAAGGCGACGGTGTGGTTCTGCGCAGCAGATTCTGGCTCGGAGCGGCGGTGCGTCCCTTCGGCCCGCTGGGCGCACCCGCTGAGCCCCTGCTCAACAACCGGCTCGTGCGGCGCATGGCGCTTCCGGCACGAGTTGCCGCGCGCGCTGGCCCTTCACTGCGCCGAGGAGTACGCAAATCTCGCCACCCTGCTGCCCGAGCTGTACGGTCGCTTCGGGCCGGCCGCCACCTAGACGCCCCGCACGCAGGCCCGCGGTTTACGGTCAAACGAGCTCCAGGGCCCGGTCGGGCTCGGCCAGGCAGACCCGGTCACGTCCGCTGCGCTTGGCCCGGTAGAGCGCGGCGTCGGCCGTCTGCGAACACCGCCTCGTAGTCGAATGGCTCGCCGCGGCTCGAGGCGCCCACGCCGAGGCTGATCGTCACGCCCACGCCGCCGGCCACGGGGTTGGCGGCGACGGTCTCGTGCAGGCGCTCGGCCAGTTCGCCGGCCGCGTCGAGCTCGGCGCCGGGCAGCAGGATCAGGAACTCCTCGCCCCCGAGCCGGTAGGCGAGGTCGAATGCGCGCAGCTGCTTGCGCAGCAGATAGGCGACCTCCCTGAGCACCACGTCGCCGACCGCATGCCCATGGGTGTCGTTGATGCGCTTGAAGTGATCGAGATCGCCGACGATGACCCCAACCGGTTCGCCGGTCAGAGCGGCCTGCTCGGTCAGCTCCTTGACGCGCACGCCGAGGGCGTGGCGGTTGAGCATCCCCGTGAGCTGGTCCATGACCGCATCGTTGCGGTGCTGGATGTCCGATTGCATGAGGGGGGTCGAGAGGACGGCGACACAGATGATCAGAGCCACCGGCACGATCGCGAGCACCGGGTTCTTGATGACGACGTGCTGCGTCGACCGCGTAGGCGACGGTGAGGGCGAGAATGATGGTGATGACGACCCCCACGACGATGCCGCGTACCGAGAAGCGCGAGCTCAAGCGTCATCACGGGAATCGCCAGCCACGCAAGCGCAGGTGCGCCGGGCGTGCCGCTCAGCGCGACCGCGATCGCGATCACGAGGACGCTGCACACCCATGCGCCGAACATCAGGAACTCCGGACGAGCCAGCTGGGGCATCCGGCGATCTGCGACGGCGAAGCACATGAGAATGCAGATCACGAACGCGAGCGGCCACCATCCCAACCACGGTCCACACGGCGAGGATTGCGAGGGTCATGACCACGGCAGCCCGCTGCCTGACAGGCCGCACGCGCTCCTCCATGTCGAGCATGCGCTGCCGGTCGACTCCGTCTCTGCACAGCCACGAGCGCGAGGCCGCTTCGGCTCCCTGCGGGTAGGAATCGTCAGCCATCTCTTCAGGCTCGACCCGACCGCTCGAGACGATTACCGCTACCCGGAAACCTGGACATACGTCCACATTGCCGATCACCCCGCAACAGCCGTTGCGGGCTAGCCGAAACGCCGTCTGCGAGGCCTCGCGCGTAGGTCAGTCCACGAGCACGGCGGCAGCCTCGGCGGGCTGGACCTGGGCAGGTGGGTGCTCGGGCGAGCCCGGTGCACGTGCAGGCAGCGGTGCCGGTGCGGGCTGCGCGGGCAGCAGCGAGCGCGGCCATGATCGCTCCGGCGAGGGCCACGCCGCCCGCGACCAGGCAGCCGGCGCTGAGGCCGTGAATGAACGCGCCTGACGCCGCCCTGTGCACGCCGTGGGCGAGGCCCTGAGCACCGGCGGCGTCGAGGCGGCCGGCAACCGCGAAGGCAGCACCCACGGATGCATGTGCGGACTCGGAGAGTGCATGGGGCAGGTGCGCGGGCAGGGCCTTGGTCAGCCGGCTGGCGTAGATCGAGGCAAACACGCTGCCGATCACGGCGACGCCGAGCGTCCCGCCGAGCAGGCGGGTGGCGTCGTTGACGGCCGATCCGACACCGGCCTTGTCCTTTGACACGACGCCCATGATCGCCTCCGTCGCAGGCGCGCTGGTGAAGCCCATGCCGATCCCGTACACCACCATCTGCGCCGCGATGATGCTGTAGCTCGTGGTCGCCGAGACCATGGACACCCACGCGTAGAAGGTGGTCACCAGCAGCAGGCCGCCGGTCACCACGAGCTTGGTGCCGAAGCGGACGGCGAGCTTGGTGCCGAGCACCGAGGCGACACCCACCGACGTCGCGACCGGCAGCAGGTGCACGCCTGCCGACAGCGGTCCGTAGCCCTTGATGAACTGGAAGTACTGGGTCATGAGAAAGATGAACCCGAACAGCGAGAAGAACGCGACCGTCACCGAGCCGCTCGCGGCGGCGAAGCGCGGGTTGCGAAACAGGCTGACGTCGAGCATCGGCTCGGGCGTGCGCAGCTCGCGGGCGATGAACAGGCCGAACAGTCCCGCGGCGAGAGCGAAGCCGCCGATGCTGCGCGCGCTGCTCCAGCCGTGGTCGGGAGCCTCGATGATCGTGTAGATCAGCACTGCCATCGCCGATGCGGACAGCGCGAATCCGGGCCGGTCGGACCTGGGCGCCAGCGGATCGCGCGACGTCGGCACGCTCCACGCGACGAGGGCTCCCGCGAGCAGGGCCACGGGCACCATCGCGAAGAAGATGCTCGCCCACGAGAAGTGCTCGAGCAGCCAGCCGCCGGCGATCGGTCCGAGCGCGATCGCCATGCCCGCGGTCGCGCCCCACAGCCCGATTGCCCGCGCACGCTCGGCACGTCCGGTGAAGATGTTGGAGATGAGCGACAGCGTGGCCGGGAAAACCATCGCCGCGCCCAGACCCATCACGCCGCGCGCGAAGATCAGCTGCCCGGGAGTTGTGGTGAGACCGCCGGCGAGGCCTGCGAGGCCGAACACCGCCAGGCCCGTCAGCAGCATGCCCTTGCGTCCCATTCGGTCGGAGAGGCTGCCTGCTATCAGCAGGAACGCCGCGAACACGAGGTTGTAGGCGTCCACAACCCACTGCAGCTGGCTGTTCGACGCGTGCAGTTCGCGCACGAGCGTCGGCAGGGCGACGTTGACGATCGTCGTGTCGAGATTGATCGCGAAGGCCGCCAGCAGCAGCGAGACGAGGATGAGCGGCCGGCGATTGGGTTGCACGTCGCTCACAGGCCTAGCACACCCCGCTTGGCCCCGGTGCTCAGTACCTGTAGCTTCGTGCCCGTCATGCCGTCCATACTATACATATCGTATAGCAGATGCGACACGACGTGTATCCTGTAGGCATGGCTACGCGAAGCTACCGACAGATGTGCCCGGTCTCGCGCGCGCTCGACGTGGTCGGCGAGCGCTGGACGCTGCTCATCGTGCGCGAGCTGCTGCTCGGGCCCAAGCGCTTCAAGGAGCTGATGGCCCGTCTTCCCGCAATGGGCACGAACCGTCTCTCCGAGCGGCTGAAGACACTGGCGGCGCAGGGCGTCGTGGAGCGGCGCACGCTCCCGCCGCCGGCCGACGTCGCCGTGTACGCATTGACGCCCCTTGGCGAGGGCCTGCGACCGATCGTCCTCGGGCTCGCGACCTGGGGCTCGCAGCTCCCGCTGGACGAGCGTCTGGATCCGCAGACGGCGCGCGCCGAGCTGATGGCACTCGGCCTGGCCGCGCAGAGCTCGCCCAGGGCGAGCGCCGGACTGCATGAGACCTACGAGTTCCACGTCGGCGATGAGCACTTCCACATAGCTGTCGACGACGGCGAGGCCGTGGCGCGCTCGGGTGCGAGCCCGCGCGAGCCGGCCGTGGTGGTCGACTGCGACATCGCCACCTTCGCGCGGCTCGCGTGGGGGAAGCTCAGCCCGTCGCAGGCGCTCCGCAATGGCGATGCCCACGTCGCCGGCAAGCCCGCGGACCTCACCCGCGCCTTCCGCGTGCTCGCCGCACCCTGATCGGGATTGCCTCTAGGCTGGGGCCGGCCGGCCGGCCGCGCGCGCGTGGCAACCCATCGAGAGGGAGACCAGATGATCGTCGTGATTGGCAGGGTCAAGACCGACGCGGAGAAACGCGAGGAGCTCATACGCATCGGAGAGACCGTCGCGGCGGCATCGCGGGCCGAGTCCGGCTGCATCAGCTACCGGCTCTACGAGGCCACGGACCTCGAGAACGAGTTCGTGTTCGTGGAGGAGTGGAAGAGCCAGGAGGCGCTTGAGCTGCACTTCGGCACGCCCCATATCGCGGAGTTCATGCAGGCGATTCCCGCGACGATCACCGCCCCGCCGGACGTCAAGTTCCACACGGTCGCGAGCTCGATCGACCTGGCCGACGTAAGGGGCGGCGGCTGAGGCGGCCATGCGGGGAGCCGCATGGCCGCGAGCCGCCTTCATGGCCGCCTGGCGGCCGCCCCGACCTCGTTGTCCAGGGGGTCTACCGGATGGAGTCAGGCGGCTCGGTCGATCCGGTCGCCCCGGTTGACCCCGTCGATCCCGTTGAGCCGGTTGATCCCGTCGATCCCGTCGAGCCCCCGTCGATCCCGTCGATCCGGTTGATCCGGTGGATCCGCCGCGCGGGGTCGTCCTGTGGTGGTGGTGCCCATGCAGGAAGTCCGATCCCACCGTCGCCTGGACGGTGGCCTCGAATTTCGCGAGCGCCGCAGCGAACGCCGTTGCGGCCGCGGTCCTGGCCTGCCGGTAGGCACTCCTGTTGGCCCTGCACCGCGGCGTTGAACGCGGTGCGTGCTTCCTGGCACGCGGTGCTCGGGCCGGTCGCGCCGGTTGAGCCCGTGGAGCCGGTCGCGCCGGTTGAGCCCGTGTCGCTGGCTGCACCGGTGGGGCCCGTCGGGGGCGCTGCACCGGTTCCGTCGTGTCTGTGATGGCGGTGCCAGCGCGGGCACACGCGTGTCCAGCTGCGCGAGCGCGGGTGCGAGGGCCTGCGCGTTTGCGATGAACGCAGCCCTGTCGGCGCTGCGCTCGACCCCGTACGCCGTGGCGAGTTCTGTGCAGGCGCTCCTCAGTTCCTGGACCTGCGCTTCGGTCAAGTTGGCGATGCTGCTGCTGTGCCTGGCGCTGTGTGAGTTCCCGCTGAGGGACACGCCGACCTTCCAACAGATCCGCTTGGGACCGCTCAGCGAGTGAGCGGATCTGCGCCCACCACTGCCGCCGTCGTGCGCGGCTGCGACGACCGGCATGGCCACGGCAGCGACGGCGCACGACATTCCGAGCAGCGTCAGGACTCGACGCGATGAAAGCATTCGAAACCTCCTTCGTAGTTGAAGCCAGGCCGACCCAAAGGCCGCGCGCTGGGGCGAACCGGCAACGTGCTTCTCCGGGGCGGCCCGACCATCCCTCAACGGCAGAACGGCCCGTGAACGTTCGCTTCACGCGCGAACCTGGCCGAATCTGTCGTCCCTGGAGAGCGGTGGGAGGCTGCGAGGGCACGCGTCGGCGTCGCGTGCGCCTATGAGCGCCGGCGGTCGAGCGCGCGGGCTGTCACCTGCGCGAGCGTGGTGCCGAGCAGGGCTCCGGCGATGGCGTCGGCTGGATAGTGCACACCGGTGTGAACGCGGGAGTAGGCGACCACGGCAGCGAGCGCCCGGATCGGGATCGCGTCGTGAGGGCAGCACGCTGCCGACCCCGGTCGCGAAGGCGAAGGCCGAGGCCGAGTGGCCGGACGGGAACGACGTGCTTCGCGGGCATGGGAGCCTGGCGGGCGACGGGTACGTTGCTCGCGTCCGGCCGCCGCCGCCGCCCGAGCGGCTTGAGCATGAGATTCGCCACGGCGGAGGTGACGGCGATCGAACCGAGCCCCGTGAGCGCAGCGCGCCGGCCGCGTGCACCGCGGGTCGCGGCGAGAATGACGGCGGAGCCGAGCCACAGCCGCGAGTAGTCGGCGGCCTGCGTCAGGCGGCTCATGTGGAGGTCGAGGCTGGGCGTGGGGGTCTGCGTGATAGCCGAGTACACCGCCACGTCGACGCGCTGGGCGTCGCGCAACCATCCCGGCAGCCGCCGGCGACGCGAACCTTCAGAGACGTGGGCGGCGAGGACGGGCACCATCGCAATCCTATGGGCGAGCACGCAGGGACCGCGGTGAACGCGGCGCGACGGCTCGGAGCTCGCGCGTGCACCGGTGTGCGCGGCAATCAGGGCAGCGTCAGTCGTTCCACCACACGTCGTCATCGTCGGCCGCCGTCTGCTCGATCCGTTCGAGCTCGACGTCGGTCCGGCGATCCTCGACCATCGCCTGCAGCGCCTCGGCGATGGTCGGTGCCCAGACCCGCCGCGCCACCGCGACCCCTCCGGACTCCTCGTCGAACTGCTTCCATTCCAGCTCGACCAGAGGCGCGCGCGAGGCAGGCGCGTCGGCCGGCACCGGCGCACCCCAACCCCGTAGCGTGATCTCGGCCTGCCAGCCGTGGGCGCACAGCTCTCCCATCACGGCCAGGGCCTGCCACTGGTCGGCCACCGGCCTCGTCCGGCGATGATGCCGGCGCAGGTAGATGGCGATCAGCACGGACACCAACACCATCGCGGCGATCACCAGGCCGATCAGAGCGTTTCGTGCGCGGATGCGGGAAGGTGGCCTCCCTGCACCCCGCTGGCCAACGGCACCCCACCGCCAGCGATGCTCATGGCACGGCCGCCGAACCGTCCGATCCGGCCCGCGGAAGCAGATGCCACCTGCTCGCTCTCATTGCCCTCTCAGAGTAACTCCACGGCGCGCGCTGCGCAGCGCCGGTCGGGCTACAGCAGCCCGACCTGGCGGAGGATCGACACCGAGTCCGAGTAGACGTCCTTGCGCTTGACCTTGCCGTCCTCGAACGGGATCACGTCCATGCCCTTCCACTCGATCCGCCTGCCCGAGGGCTCGGCCACGAGCTCCCCGCGGCTGAGCGGCTTGACATGCGTCGCCGTGGCGGTCCACTCCTGCACGACGAGGTCCTCGCGCACGTACAGCCGGCGCGTCTGGAAGTGGAGGTCGGGCCAGGACTCGAAGATGCGGGCGATGTGCGCGAGCGCCTCCGCTCCCACCGCCCGCTCGCCGGCGGTGTGGTTCTCGAACACCATGTCCGGCGCGTGCATCGAGGAGATCTGCTCCACGTCGTGGGCGTTCCAGGCATCGTTGTAGGCAGCGATCGTCTCCGTCAGGTGCTCGGTCGCGGTCGTCATGCCCACTCCATCGGTTCGTATCCACTCGAGCGGGGCGCGGAGGCGATGAGCACGCTCGCCGTCTCGGTGCCCCGGTTGCGGACGGTGCGCCTGTGCACCGGGTCCAGCCGCGCGAAGGTGCCGGCCGGCGCCGGATGGTCCTCGCCGTCGATGATCAGCGTGGGGCTGCCGCTGAGGATGAAGAACAGCTCCTCCTGGTCGCGGTCGGTCTCGTCGTGCTCGGGAATCTGCTCGCCGGGCGCGATGTCGACGATGTTGATTCCGAACGCCTGCAGGTCGAGCGTGCGGCGGGCGAGCTGCCAGTTGCCGACCGTCTCGCACTCGTCACGGTGAGCGAGCTTGAAGCTCATGGTCCGCTACTCTACCTACTAGAAGGTAAGGATGCAAGCCCAATTGCGAGAATGCGACGATGGCAACCAGAACGCACGACAGCACCGCCGTGTCCCGCGACGCGGACACGAAGCGCCGCCGCGGCGACACGCGATCGCGGATCCTTGACGTAGCCGAACGGCTCGTTCAGGTTCGCGGCTTCAACGGCTTCAGCTACGCCGATGTGGCCGGCGAGCTCGACGATGACGAAGGCCAGCCTCCACTACCACTTCCCCGGCAAGGCGGAGCTGGGCGAGGCGCTGATCGCGCGTTACTCCGAGCGCTTCGGCGAAGCGATGGCCGCGATCGACGCGCGACCGACCGATGCGCCCGCCAAGCTCGATGCCTACGCCGGCCTGTATGCCGATGTGCTGCGCGAGCGGCGGATGTGCCTGTGCGGGATGCTCGCCGCCGAGTACGAGACCCTGCCGCCCGGAGTCCGCGATGCCGTGATCGCCTTCCTGGACGACAGCGAGGTGTGGCTCGAGCGCGTGCTCGAGCTGGGCCGAGCAGATGGGAGCCTGCGATTCGGCGGCTCAGCGCGAGAGACTGCGAGGAGCATCGTCAGCGGCCTCGAGGGCGCGATGCTGGTGGCCCGACCCTACGGCGAGCTCGAGCGCTTCGAGAGCGCGGCGACTCGCCTGCTCGCGAGCCTCGCCGGCACCCCAGCCTAGGTTGCGGGGTCCGCGCAGATGGGCGCGTCCGCCGGAGGGCGCGTCCGATCAGGTGGGCGCGTCGGCGGTCACGATCCAGGTCGAGGCCGGGGCCGTGACGCCGTCCGGTCCCTCCCAGTCGGCCATGCCTGCGCGCAGTGCGTCGGCGACCGGCTCGTGCAGGTGCGTCGCGCGCTCACCCGCCAGGCGCAGGATCTCGCCGGCCGGTCCAAGGCTCATGACGAACTGCACCGCCTCCTCGAGATCCGTACCGATCACGATCGGTATGTCGCAGCGTCGCAGCGCGACGTTCTCGAAGCCGGCGCTCAACAGGATCCCGCTCGTGGTGTCGGCATTGCCCATCGAGAAGGGGCCGGGCCCGCACGTCGGCTCGTCGTATTCCTCGGGCTTCTTCACGAACCGCTCGGTGATCGTCACAGGGCGGTAGACCCAGTCGTTCTCGGCCTTCGAGCGCCACACCACCATCACGAGCCGCGCGCCGGGAACGAGCGCTGCGCGCACGTTGCGCAGGGCAGCCACCGGATTGGCGAAGAACATCGTTCCCATGCGCGAGAATGCCAGGTCGAAGCGCTCATCGAAGGTGGTCGCCTCGACGTCGCAGACGGCGAACCGCGCGTTGGCGACGCCGGCCTGGGCGGCCTCGAGGATCGCCGTCTCGACGAACCGTGGGGCGGCGTCGACGCCGAGCGCTTCACCGGTCGGCCCCACGAGGCCGGCGATGCGCTGCGTGGTGTCGCCAAGGCCGCAGCCGATGTCCAGGACCCGCTCGCCCGGCCGCGGAGGAACGAGGCGCAGGGCTTCCTCGCCGTGTGCACCGAGCCCGCTCGTCAGCAGATGCCGAAAGCGGACGAACCGGTCAAACAGCGGTCCATCCCACGCCCGGATCGCCTCCTCGTTGGCGGTCGCGATCTGGTTCACAGGGACATGGTAGACAGGCAGGCCGCTCATGCGTCCACCGCCTGCGACCGCCTACGAGCATGTCGCGATTCACGCGCAACACTTCCGCCGTGTCTGCTCCGGGGCTGGTCGATGGCGTAGCATCCGGTACATGCCGACGCACGTGATTCAGCGAGCATTCGCCGAGCAGTTCGCCTAGGGACCGGACGTTGGCAGGGACGGCCCGCTGCCCCACCTGCGGTCTCCTCAACGACGCCGCGCAGCGCTTCTGCGGCCACTGTGGAGTTGCTCTCAGCAATACCTGCGCCGCGTGCGGTGAAGAGAATCCTCCGGGGTTTCGCTTCTGCGGAGCGTGCGGTGCCGCCTGCGACGCGGGCGCGGCGCCACCGCCGAGCGGCGGCGAGAGCATCGAAGGTGAGAGGCGGTGGGTGACCGTCATGTTCGCTGATCTGTCGGGGTTCACGGCGCTCTCGGAGCGCACCGACCCGGAGGAGGTGCGGTCCATGGTCGACCGCTGCATGAGCGAGATGAGTGAGATCGTCGAGCGGTTCGGGGGCTCCGTTGACAAGGTCATCGGCGATGCGCTGATGGCGGTGTTCGGGGCCCCGGTGGCCCATGAGGACGACCCCGAGCGGGCGGTCCGCGCCGCGCTTGAGATCCAGAAGCGCGCGTCAGCACGGGCTGAGGACTTCGGCGGTCTGTGCGTCCGCGTCGGTGTCAACACGGGAGAGGTGATCTTCGCGCCGGTGGGCCCACGCGGCCGGCGGGAGTTCACCGTCATGGGGGACACCGTGAACAGCGCGGCCAGGCTGCAGGCCGGCGCTCCGCCCGCCGGTGTCATGGTCGGTCAGGAGACCCAGGCCGCGAGCGCTCACGCGATCACCTACGAGGCCGTCGAGCCGATCCACGCGAAGGGCAAGGAGGCACCAATGGCCGCCTGGCTCGCTCGCGCCGCAACCTCGGCCCCGGCCGAGCGTCCGGTCTCGACGGCGCACTTCATCGGCAGAGACGGTGAGATGGAACTGCTCGAGCGGACGTGGGCGCGAACCTCCGGCGAGCTCCACCCGCAGCTCGTCACGCTGGTGGGCCCCCCGGGGATCGGCAAGACACGGTTGGCGCTGGAGCTCGCCGCGCGTGTGGAGAGCGACGGAGGACGGACACTCCGTGGCCGCCCGCTCGCTTACGGTGAACGCGCCGCCTATTGGGCGTTCGGGCAGGTCATCCGGGACGCGTCCGGGATCTTCGCCACAGATTCGGCGAGCGTTGCCGCTGAGAAGCTCCGCAACCGCGCGGCATCGCTGCTTGCAGCCGGCGAGGCACCCGAGCTGGCGAGGAATCTCTCGATCCTCGCCCGTCTCGCGGAGGATACCGTGGACGACAGGAAGGTTCTGTTCGCCTCCGCCCAACGGTTCCTCGAGGCTCTCGCGCGCGAGCAGCCCACGCTGGTGGTGCTCGAGGATCTGCAGTGGGCGGATGACAGCCTGCTGGAACTCGTCGAGGGGCTCACGGCCAGGCTAGTGGGCGTGCCCCTGCTGCTGCTTGCGCTCGCCAGGCCGGAGTTCCTGGACGCGAGGCCGAGCTGGGCTCGCGTCCCGACCAACGTCACCGTGCAGTTGCAGGCGCTCACCGACGCCCACGCTGAGGAGCTCGTGCTCCGGCTCATATCCGGCGCGCCCGATCAGGATGCGCTCGCCCGCCGCATCGAGGAGGCGGCCGCCGGCAACCCGCTGTTCATCGAGGAACTCGCGGGGTGGCTCTCGGAGGGTGGAGCCGCGGACCCCGGTCGGCTGCCGGCGAACGTCAAGACGATCATCGCGGCTCGGCTCGACCAGCTTCCGGTGCCCGAGCGACGCGTGCTCCTCGACGCGTCCGTGGTCGGCGACGTTTTCTGGCAGGGCTCGCTCGAGGCGCTCGGAAGCAACGGCGCTCTCACCGAGATACTGCACGCGCTCGAGCGTCGGGACCTGGTTCGCCACAGTCCGGCATCGCGGATCCGCGGAGACCAGGAGCTGGCCTTCAAGCACGGGCTGGTCCGCGAAGTCGCCTATGCGACCCTCCCCAAGGCGGCTCGCCGCGAGCGCCATGCGGTCGTTGCCCGCTTCATCGAGCAGGCCGCGGGAGACCCGACGGCCTACGCGGTGATACTCGCGCACCACTGGCGCGAGGCCGGCGACACCGCGAACGCCGCTGACTATCTGCTCATCGCCGCAGACCAGGCCGGCCGGGGATGGGCGCCGCACGAGGCCGCCGAACTGTGCAACCAGGCGCTCGAGCTGATCCCGGAGGACGATCAGGTGCGGCGCCGGCGCGCTCGGTTGCGACGGGGCGTGGCCCTGCAGGCCGAGTGGCACGCGACCGTCGACCTCGCGTCCTCAGATCAGTCGAAGTCCTCGGGCGAGATGTCGCCGCCGATCTCGTAGATCCCCCTGATCGTGTGGTCACCGAGCAGCTCGGAGTGCTGGCGTATGAGCTCCGCGTTGGGCGAGGAGTAGACGCAGTAGGACTTCAGCTGGCCGTCCTCGTCCATGACCATGTGACTGTGCTCCCACGAGACCCGCGAGAAGTGCTCGTCCTGCGTGAGGATGCGCTTGGAGAGCGGGCCCTTCTTCGCCATCTCCTCCTCCTGAAGCGAATCCCAAGCCCTCTCAATCAGATAGCGGGGCATGTCCCTTCCTGGCTCTCGTTGTCTATCAGTAGGTCGGTCGGTCAGGCGATGGTACTCCCTACGGTCTCCCCACCGACACTGGGCATGGTGCCGTAAGGCATCCCCCCGCGCCGCGGGGACGCAGGCTGAGGTACTGTCTCGATCGGGGAGCCAGTGATGCAGGGAGGAGAAGGGCATGCCGACACCAACGCTGTTCCGCGACCGGCCGCGTCCCGTTCAGATCATTCTCGGGGGTGTCGTCCCGTTCGTCTTCGGCGCCGTCGTGGGAGTCGTCCTTGGGGTGTCGGGAACCGGCTACTGGGCGCTCGCGGCCGTCGCGGCCCTGGGGGGCGTGATCGCGGGCTTCGAGCATCAGGACGGTTGGGGTGGAGCCGATCGCGGCTTGGTCGGAGGGGCGATGTTCGGTGCCGGCGTCCTCATCGCGCACGCGATCGCTGGCACTCATGCCAAGGTGTCGCTCGGCGGCTTTCCTCCTTTTCTCATCATCATCGACGCGATCATCGGCATGTTCCTGGGTGCTCTCGGCGGGCGCTTGGGCCGCACCCTCTGGAGGCGCCCGTCGGACGGTCGTGAAGCGGGCGCCTGACGTAGCGTAGGCGCCCTGGGCTAGGCGGGCTGACCGTTCGACTCGGCCACGCCGACGATGAGCGGCCGCACGATCGGCGGGGCCTTGCGCAGCACGTCGCGCTCGACGCTGGTGATCGAGAAGCCCGCGGCATCGATGCTGTTGAGCGTGGGACGGTTGCAGTTACAGCCGTGGCCGATACGCAGCTGCAGAGGGTTGAGGCGGTCCTGCCAGCGGGCGAGGCGCTGCTCCTCGGAGCGAACGTGCTCGATGAACAGCAGCCGACCACCCGGCTTGAGCACGCGCCGGAGCTGGCGCAACGCCCGCGGCTGGTCATCGACCGTGCAGAGCACGAGGGTCGACACGGCGACGTCGAAGGTGTCGTCATCGAACGGCAGGTCCTCCGCCGGAGCGCGTAGCAGCGTCGCCCCAGGGCGACGTTCGCGTACGCGCCGTTCCATGCGGCGCACCATCGGCGCCTCCGGCTCGGTGAGCGTGAGCGTCTCGACAGCCTCTCCATAGAACGGCAGGTTCGCTCCGGTACCGCCCCCGATCTCGAGCACATGGCCGCTCGCCTGTCCGATCAGCGCCTCGCGATGGCGCCGCAGGGTCGCCTTCTCGGAGCCTGCCATCACGCGGTCGTAGCCGCTGGCGAAGATCGTTGCCCAAAGGCTCATGGACCAAGCCTAGTATCCGGCAGCCGCTCGCGTCCATGGGGTATTTGCCTCATCTTCGTGTGAGCGTCAGTGCGGCTCGTGCTCGGACGCTCGCTCATCCGCGAAACCGGCAGGCGCCACCTGCGAACCACGCAGACACACATGCAGCCCACCCGTAACTCCCTTGAAACTAAAGCCGGTCCGGGTCAGCCATCGGTTCGCGTAGACTTCGTGCCCTTGAGCGATAAGTCCGAATTCTCAATCGAGGAGGCCCGTGCTGCCGGCGAGCGGATCGGTATCGACTGGGCGACGTCGCCGTTCGATGTCGAGCAGTTTCGGATGGGGATGGGCGTCGAGCTGGAGCACGGCACGCAGGATCTGGAGACGAACGTCACAGACGACGACGTAACCGTGACAGCAAAGATCGCGCGAGCGCACCTCAACGAGTTCCCGGACTACTATTCCCGCCTTGCCGTCATGGAGGCCGAGGCCGAGGCCTTTTGGGCCTCAAAGCGCGCGTAGCGCTCGCGCGCTCGGTACGACTGAGTTAGAGAACGACCTTGAGGGCGGGATCGGCATTCAGCCGCGCCACGTCATCCATCGTCGCGTGCAGGTGCCCCTCGGCCCTGACCAGGAGCTCGAGGTCATACGGTCGAGTCGCGTAGCGCAAGGCGTTCTCCATTGAGACGGCGCCGCTCTGCACGCCGTTGTAGAGCGCTTGATCAAACGTCTGCATGCCGTAGTAGGCGCCCTCTGCGATCACGTCCGTCAGCTTGTTTGTGCGCTGGGGGTCGATGATGAGGTCATGGACGCGACCGGTCATCGTCATGATCTCGGCGATCGCGACGCGGCCGGGGCTGTCAGCGCGCGGCACGAGGCGCTGGGAGATTATGGCCTTGAGGGTCCCGGCCAGCATCGCCCGAGCCTGCGGGTGCTGTGTGGGTGGAAAGAAGTCTAGGATCCGGTTGATCGTCTCGGGCGCGTCGAGCGTGTGCAGGCTCGATAGGACCAGGTGGCCCGTCTCGGCTGCGGCCAGCGCCGTGCGAACCGTGGTCTCATCGCGCATCTCGCCGATCAGGATGACGTCGGGGTCCTGTCGCATCACCCGGCGCAGCGCGGTTGCGAAGGAGTCGGTGTCGCTGCCGACCTCCCGCTGGTCGATGGCGGACTTCCTGTCGCTGTGCAGATACTCGATCGGGTCCTCGACCGTGACGATGTGCTTGAACGCCGTTTCGTTGATGTGCTCGATGATCGCGGCGAGCGTCGTCGACTTCCCACAGCCGGTCGTGCCGGTGACCAGGATGATGCCGCGCTCCTCCTCGGCCAGCTTGCTGACCACGTCGGGTAGTCCGAGGTCGTTGAGCGAGCGAATTGCGTATGGGACGACTCGGAAGACCATCGACACACAGCCGCGCTGGATGTACGCGTTGACGCGGAAGCGCGCCAGGTCGGGGACCGAGTAGGCGAAGTCGATCTCGTGCTCCTTCTCGAACTGCGTCACGCGCGCGTCAGGCAGTACCGCGTGCAGCACCTCCATGGTGTCGGCTGGGCCGAGCTCCATCGCCGCGTCGTCAAGCCAACGGAGCTTGCCGTCGACTCGGATCAACGGGCGGTTGCCGGCCTTCAGGCATAGATCCGAGCCACCGGCGCCGACGAGCTGCTCAAGCGCGCTCGCGATGTCGAGCGATGCTTTCGGTCGGTCAGCGTCAGGGTTCATGCGTTCCGCATCGACCGGACGGACCCAATGCTAAACCCCACAGTCACAACGTGGCCTAAGGATCGAGGATCGTGAGCTTCCGCGGGCGGGTCCGAGGGAGACCCCAGGGAGACGGCACCGTGGCGCGTCGGACTTCAACGGGCGAAGATGATCTAGGTGACGGCGCGCCCAGTGTCCGTGGAGTCGTGAAACGGTACGGCTGTGACCGGCACCGGCGAGGTCTTCAGCAGCTCGCTCGTGACGGTACCGAGGGCCTTGTGCAGGCGGGAGTGCTGCTCGCAGCCGACGATGATCCCGCGCGCACCGTGACGACGTGCCGCGTCTATCAGGGCGCTAACAGGGTCGTCGTCTGAAATCTCGGCCTGCACGTCGATGTCGAGTAGAACGTCGTCGCCGTCCATAAACAGCTCATCGACGATCGCCCGTCCGAGGGCGTGGCGCTCCTCGGCCGTTGAAAGCGGTGGGGGCGGCGCGTGCAGAGGGCGGCAGGCATGCACGATCACGAGCTTTCCGTTGGGAGGTAGCTCGTTCGCGGCCCAGCTTGCCGCCGAGCGCGCGCTGTCCGTCCGGTCATAGCCGAGGACCAGGCAGCTCGAGCCGGCATCTCGGGCGGGATTCACTTCGCTGCCCGCTCGTTGTCGTGGGTATCGAGGTACGGTGCGAGGTACTTGGCAGCGATCTTGCTCGGAGGGGACCAGGTGGGCGTGTCGCTGATCTCTGAGCTGAACCCCTGCCCCCCGGTGATCTGCGCGGTGAGGTACAGGGGCTTGCCGCCGGTGAGGAGCACGCCGTGCACCACCGGGTGAAACGGCTGCGGCGTGACCGGAGCTCCGGCCAGTTGCGCGATCGACTGTGCTGCGGTGTCGGCCTCCTGGGAGCCGAGCCCGCCATGCTTGATCGGAAAATCGATCGCGTCACCGGCAGCGTAGATCGGGCCCACGTCGTGAACGCGCCCGTGTGGGTTTACGCGGATGAAGCCGTGCTCTCCCAGCGGAATCCCCCTGATGGAGGGCCCGTAGAGCTCGGGCAGCGCGATCACGCGGTCGACCTTGAGCCGGCGGTCGCCCGGGTTGATCACCAGGTTCCCTTCGGTGGGAATCTCCGCGTAGGCGGATCCGATCATCTCAACGCCCGCATTCTCGAGCAACTCGCTCACGGCACCGCTGGCCGCGGAGCCAAAGATCGCGAGCGGAGCCTCCTCGGGCGTCACGATCGTCACGGAGAGCTTCATCTGCATGTCATAGGCGCGTGCCGCCGTCATCAGGGCCAGCTCATACAGCGGGAGTGGCCAGGCCATCCGTCCCGGCGACACGAATGCGAGACTCTTCAGATAGCCGCCCTCGACGTCCTGGATCAGCCCGTGCAGGGTCTCATCCATGCGTCGGTCGTCTATCGTCAGCGCGTGCGTGTAGCGCACAACCGGCTTCGCGCCGAGCGCGAGCATAAGCGCGTCGTACTCGATCGGCTCGCCGTCCTTCGCGTGGATCGTCTGCTTGTCCGGGTCCACCCAGCCGAGCTCGCCGGAGAGGAGCTTCGCGCCGGCATCGCGGACGATTGGCTGCAGCGGGTAGCGGCGGGCCGGCCCGTAAGCGAACGGTTCGCCGACGGTCATCGGCCGGTAGATGAACTCGGTGTTGGGGGCGAGCACGGTCACATCGGTCTGATCGGAGGCGAGATCCTTCAGGGCGAAGGCCGTCTCGAGGGCGGCGACGCCCCCGCCAGCAATGATCACCCGGAGCTTCTCGGGTTGCGCGCTTTCGACGGTCATCGGCCAACGAGAATACGCCCCGCGGAATCGCGCTGTCAGCGAGGAAAGCCGCCGTCCCCAGCGGAGAACTACGTAGCCGCGGCCGCCCTCACAGGAAGGGATCCTCGCCGTGCGCGTGCACATAGCAAGCGCGGTGGTAGCACTCGCTAGCGTCGTCTCCGGCGTTCGGCTCGGCCGCTCTTGACGTGCCACGCACCTGTCCGTCGCACACCACGATCATCGGCTCGTAGACACCGATCACATCCTCGCAATGCCGACACCTCACCGTCCTGTTCATCGGAACTCCGACCGAAGACTCGTTCTCGGAGGCGCAGGCTGATCGCAAGTCGGGCGGGTATGCCCGGAAAGCGCTCGCATCATCTCACCATACGCCCGGGATGCGAGCCATTGAGCGGGGTAAACCCACATCCTCAGCGGGGCTGACTACTGCTCACACGAGCGCGGCGTGAAGGATGAGCCGTTGGGCCAAGACGGTTCAGGAATTTCTACGTATGTGCAAGGTCCATGCCAGTAAGCTCACAAGGGGATGGGCGCATCGTCTGAAGAGCCTTGGATTCGACGCCTGCTGGATGTGGGCCGGGTTCTGACGACCGAGCTGGACACGGGGCTCGTGTTGGACCGCGTCCTCGAGGCGGCCCGGGAGATCACCGGCGCGCGGTACGCGGCGCTGGGGATCTTGAACGGCGAGCACATTGAGCTAGAGCAGTTCCTGACCTCGGGCATTGATGAGGAGACCCGCCGAGCGATCGGTGATCTGCCGCGCGGACGTGGCGTGCTGGGCGCGCTGATCGAGCACCCGCAGCCGTTGCGCCTGTCGGATGTTGGTGGGCACCCGAGCAGCTACGGGTTCCCGGCTGGCCATCCAGTCATGCGGAGCTTCCTGGGCGTGCCGATCGTGATCCGGGGCCAGGTGTGGGGCAACCTGTATTTGACCGAGAAGGCCGACGGGGTGTTCACCGAGGCTGACGAGGAGGCCGCCGTGATTCTCGCCGACTGGGCCGGGATCGCGATCGGGAACGCCAGGACCTATGAGACCAGCGAGCGCCGACGGGAGGAGGCGGAGAGGGCATCCCGGGGCCTTGAGGCAACGCGCGACGTCGCCATCGCGATCGGCGGGGAGATTGCGCTCGAGCACGTGCTCGAGTTGATCGTCAAGCGTGGGCGCGCGCTCGTCAACGCCCGCAGTCTCGTGATCATGCTGCGCGACGGAGAGGAGCTCGTTGTGCACACGAGCGCCGGGCACGTCGAGGAGGTTCGCGGCGTGCGGCTGGCGGTCTCCGAGTCGACCTCCGGGCAGGTTCTGAAGAGCCGCCGCCCCGAGCGGATTTCAGACGTCGCTTCGCGACTTCGGATCGCTCCCCGTGAGTTCGGCGTGGACGACCCGCACACCGCCCTGCTCGTGCCGATGCTCTACCGCGGCGACGCGGTGGGGGTCCTCGCGGCGTTCGATCGCGGCAAGGACGGTGAGGCGTTCACCGATGATGATGAGCAGATGCTGCGCACGTTCGCCGCCAGCGCCGCGACCGCCGTGGCGCTCGCGCAGAGCGTCCAGGCAGACCGGCTGCGCAGTTCGCTGGCATCCGCCGAGGCTGAGCGGGGCCGTTGGGCGCGCGAGCTGCACGATGAGACGTTGCAGGGTCTGGGCGGCCTACGGGTGCTGCTCTCCTCTGTACTGCGCCTCGACGATCTCCCGAAGGCGCAGCAGGCGGTACGCGAGGCCATGGTCCACATCGAGCATGAGATCGAGAACCTACGATCCATCATCACCGAGCTGCGCCCGGCCGCCCTTGATGAGCTGGGATTGCGGACGGCGATCGAGGCCCTGCTCGACCGCCATCGTGAGCAGAGCGGCTTTCAGATCGACGGCGAGCTCGCGCTGCCGGACGTTGGGGCCGGGGAGGCGCGCCTTGACCCGGAGGTTGAGAGCACCGCATATCGGCTGGTGCAGGAGGCGCTCACGAACGTGGCAAAGCACGCCGGAGCCACGAGTGTGCGAGTGGTGGTGGGCGGCGAGGTCGACGAGCTGCATATCGAAGTCGAGGACGACGGTGCCGGATTTGATCCTGATGCCGCCATCGGCGGATTCGGGCTCGCCGGCATGCGCGAGCGAGTGAGCCTCGCCGGCGGTGATCTCAGCATCACCTCCACCGAGCACGGCACCGTGGTCAAAGCGTGTCTACCCGTACACGGACCAGTCGAGCATTCACCGGGCCACTCGGGCTCCGAACAGGTGGCGTCCTAACTCACGCCGTGAGTAGGCTGCGTTCCAGCGCGTAACCCACCAGTTCGGCGCGTGTGGCGAGACCGAGCTTGCTGTGAATGCGGGCCCGGTGAGACTCCACCGTGCGGGACGAGATATCGAGCTTGCCGGCGATTTCGACGCTCGTATGGCCGAGCGCGGTCAGTCGTAGAATCTCGACCTCGCGCGCGGTTAGTCGATCGTCGGTGATGGGCCGGCTCAGAGTGTCCAGGCGCGCGGCGGCGTGAGAGGCCACGTACTCCTCGCCGCGCGCCGCAGCGCGCACGGCCTGCGCCAGCTCGCTGTCGGCGCGATCCTTCAAGACGAACCCAAGTGCACCTGTGGCGAGCGCGTGTCGCGCGAATGCCGGGTTGTCGTCCATCGTCAGCACGACGACCTTGGTGTCTGGCGCGCGCTCGCGCAGCTTGCCGATCGTCTCGATGCTGGCGCCCCCCGTCATGCGCAGGTCGAGCACCAGCACATGAGGTTTGTGGTCGTGAACGTGGCGCACAGCCGCCGCCATGTCCTCAGCTTCGGCGATCACCTGGACGCCCTCCTCGCCGTCGAGCACCAGCCGCAGGCTGCGGCGCATCAACTTGTGATCGTCGGCGAGAACGACACGCACGGGCGACGGCACCGATGGGTTCGGGTCTGTCTCGGTGTGAGACGGGGCCAGGTGCAGATGCGCTGTCATGGTTTCCAAGTAATTGACCTGCGTTGCGGTGTTGAGAGACCACCCATGCACTCAAAGCTAGACCCCACGTGGAGCCGGATCATCGGGAACTCTCCCCAGTCAGAGTGCACGTTTCTACCGACTTCGTTCACCGGATCCGGCTTCCGGGGGTGCCCCGGACAACTCGCCGCCCGCCCCGCCGCCCAGCCCGGAGCGGTCCACGGCCCGGGCCACCGCTGCGACCTGCGCGCCCAGGTCCTGGGTCGTATCGAGCCCCAGCCAGCTGCCGTCCGAGCGCTCGTCGAGCTCCTCGAACGTACGAAACTGCTGTTCGGTGATCTGCGGTGTCGCGTCGGAAATGCGCCGCGGATCACTCAGACGCTGCGTAGCGCGCTCGAGAGCAAGCTCGAGCGGGACTTCGCAGCGGACGACCACGCAGCTCAGACCGGCCGTTCGCAACTTTCCGAGCAGCAGTGAGCGCTCCTCGCGCGAGCGGCAGGTCGCATCCACGATCACGCGGTCCTCACGTCCGAGCGCGAGGAGCGCGTCATCGCCGAGCCGCTCGTAGGTCGCACGAGTGAAGCGGGCACTGTAGTGCTCCGCGCGCGCCGATTCGAAGGGGCCGAGGTGAGCCAAGCGCTTGCGCACGGCGTCGGAGGAGACCACGGGCATCTCCGAGCGTCGCGAGAGCTCTGCAGCGAGAACCGACTTGCCGCTCGCGGCCGGACCGCAGATCACCACCGCGAGGGGCGCCCTTGCGCGCCAGCACAGGCGTTCGCTCAGCGACCACAGCTGCTGGGCGCTCTGCAGCTCTTCGGCGCGTGTATCTCCGGTGCGCTCATCCGCCGTGATCAACGCCACCTTCGCGCGAACGAGCGCCCAGTGCGACGCATAGAACGAGCGCAGCGCCTCATCTCCTGGGCTCATGCCGGCGTGGCGATAGGCGCTTGAGAGCTCGCGGGCTGCCCAGCGCTGCCCCTTCGCCTCTAGATCCATCGCCAGGAAGGCCAGGTCGCAGGCGACATCCGTCTGCCGCAGCCCGGGGTCGAACTCGATCCGGTCGACCACGCGGACGGTCGGGCTCGCCAGCACATGCTCGCAGCGCAGGTCCCCGTGACCGTCACGGGCAAGACCGAGCAACGCCCGCCGCCGGAGCTCCGGCGCATGCGCCTCCACGAAGGCCTCACCGAACCCGGCGGCGATGTCCAGATGCCAGGTCGCCGGGTGGTCCATCCGCACCAGCTCGCCCACGTTCCGCCGCCACACGGCGAGCATGCGATCAGGACCCCAATCGTCCACCACGGGCGCACAACGGTGGAAGTCCGCCAACCGGCACGCTGCCGCAGCGACCTGTGCTCGGGTGAGCGAGCCCGTCGCGATCAAACCGGCGAACGTGTCCCGATCGCTGAATCTGTGCATCTCGACGACGTACTCCAACGCGTCTTTGGCCTCTTCGGAGGCGAAGCGAAACCCGCTCTGGCTTCTCGTTATCGCCCGCACGCCGAGGTAGAGATCGGGGGCTAGCTCGCGGTTTACGCGCACCTCCTCGCGGCAGGCGCTGCGCCGGCGCTCGAGCGTGCTGTAGTCCAGGAAGCCCAGCGCGACCGGCTTCTTGACCTTGTACGCACGGTCGCCGGCCACGAACACCCACGAGGCGTGCGTCTCGTGCACCGTGACCTCCGGGTGTCCGCGATACATGGCGGGCGCCGCGAGCGCCCGCAGCAGGGCAGGATCGCCACACGACCGTGGGCTGGGGCCGTCTCGAACAGTGGATGATGAGGTGGGCATCGCTTCCCTATGGCGCCATGACCGGAACGAATTGCATGCTGACCACGCAGGCGCTGCCCGACCTCCGTTTAACGCCGCACCACCGATGGGGAGGCTACGGATGCCCTCACCCCACGATGCTCATGATCGGATCCGGGCGCACTCTCTAGCGGGCCGGCGTTACGGTGCGCCGGTCAGAATGCCTGCTCGGCCAGCATCGCCGATCGCTCGCGCGAAGTGGCGAACAGATAACGCTGCACGGCCACGAGCCCGGCCACGTCGCTCACGTCGCGGTCGAGTTGAGGGACGACGATCGCGCGCTCGCCCTCGAGCTCTGCGCCGAGGCGCCTCAGACTGGCGGCGTCGCGCTGGGCGAGCGCGCGCAGGTCCGATAGTGCCTGCACCGACCTGGCGGCCAGGCTATCGTCACCGCCGAAGTCAGCAGCGAGAGCGGACTCGTCGATCGTGGGTGGGGTTCGCGCGAGGACGCGTAGGCGATTGACGATCAGGCCACCGAAGGGCATGCCGGCTTCCTGCAGGCGGCGGCGGAAGAAAATGGCCTCCTCGACTGGTCCCGGCTCGGGGGAGGTGACGATCAGGAAGGTTGTCGCCGGGTCGGCGAGTAGGCGGTTGACAGCGCTTGCACGCTCGGCAAACCCCTCGGCCACGCCGCTCAGGACGCGGAAGAATGCGCTGAGGTCCGCGAACAGGTCAACTCCCGTCACGCGCCGCAAGCCGGAGAAGACCAGGCCGCTTCCGCGCGCGGCGATCGCTGCGGTGATGCCGGTGGGTGCAACGAGGACCTTCAGTGCTCGACCTTCCAGGAACCCGGTCAGTCGCTGCGGAGCGTCGAGGAAGTCGAGCGCATTGCGCGACGGCGGCGTGTCGAGGACGATGACGTCAAACCTTCCCGAGGCGTCGAGCTCATACAGCTTGGCGATGGCGCTGAACTCCTGCGAGCCGGCCACGGCGGTGGAGAGCTCTCGGTATATGCGGTTCTCCAGGATCTCCTGGTAGGTGGCTGTGTCCGGCGCGAGCACCTCGATCAGCTCGTCAAAGGTCCGCTTGGCGTCGAGCATCATCGCCCACAGCTCGCCGCGCAGTTCAAATCCCTCACCGGCGAAGTGGGAGGGGTCGACCCGGCTGGGCTCGTTGCCGAGGTCTCGGAGCCCCAGCGAGCTCGCAAGTCGCCGCGCGGGATCGATCGTCAGCACCGCAACCCGTTGGCCACGCGCCGCGAGCCCCATCGCCACGGCCGCGGCAGTCGTCGTCTTGCCCACGCCGCCCGAGCCCGTGCAGATGCAGATTCGCTTACCGTCCATCCGCGTGCCGATGCTCACTGCTCCAGCTCCCGCGAGAGTTGCTCGAGTGCCCCTCTGTCAAGCGCGGACTGGAACACGACGGGCAACGTGACGAGCGCCACGTCCGGCAGGCCCCGGCGAAGCCTCGTGATCTGTGCATGCTGGCGGCGCGCCCAGGTGGCCGAGAACAGGGCGGCGTGTCGTGCCGGCGAGGGCGGCGCCGCCAGCAACGTGCGTGTGTCGCGTTCTGAGAAGTGATGCGGGACCACGGCATTTAGGACGATCAGCTCGAGGTCGAGTCCCAGCTGCTCGCGTAATTGCCCGCGCAGTTCGAGCGTCTCGGTCACGGGCATCTCTTCGGCGGTCGACACTGCCAGCACCGCCGTGCGCCGTGGATCGCCAAGGAAGCTCGCCATGGCGCGCCCCTGCCTCGCCACCGGGCCCACGCGCGCGATCGATGCGAACGTATCCGGCGCCTTTAGCAGCGCGAGGCCATATCCGGTCGCCGGCGCATCCAGAACGACCAGATCGTAGGGTCGCGCGCCGCGGGTACGACGCTCGGGCTGGGCGAGCTCCCAGACCTTGCCGATCGTCAGCAGCTCACGCATGCCCGGCGTCGCGGCGGTCAGCGAGGTGAAGATACGGCTGCGCGAGAGTAGCGCCGCCAGTGCGCCTGCCGGGCAGCTCGCGTCGCAGATACTCCTCCATCGCGCGCTGGGGGTCGATCGATATGTGGTGCAGCCGATCAGAGATGGCTCGCTCCGCATACGCGCCAACCGCGCCTGGCGCGCCCAGCGCGCGCGAGACATCGTCACGAGCAGCCACCTCGACTACGAGCGTGCGCAATCCGCGCCGGCTGGCAGCAATGCCAAGCACAGTCGCTACCGTCGACTTTCCGACGCCACCCTTGCCGGTCACAACGACTAGCGAGTGGGCGAACAGTGCGTCCATCGAAGACGGACCCTAGTCGACTCGGTTGCAGCACCGTCCAGGCGTCGGGTTCAGGGCGACGTGGCCGCCGTAGCGGCGTGTTGATGACCTCCCCGGGACTCGTCAACCCCCGGCGAGCTGCTTCTCGGCCTCCTCGAGCTCCCGCTTGAGCTGCTCACGATCGGCCGCGATCTGCTTCTCGATTGACTTCTCGGCGCGCGTCAGCACCTTGTCGAGCTCCGCTTCCATGCGCGACTCTCCGATCACGATCAGCGCCGCCTGCCCCTCTTTCAGCAGATCGCCCATCTCCTTGGCGTCGCCTCGCGACAGACCCTCCAGGAAGTGTCCGCCCAGGCCGCCCAGGGCGCCTCCGACCGCGGCCGCCCCGCCGACCGTGGCCACCCCCACGAGCGAGGGCGGGAACAGAACCCCCACCAGCGCCCCGACCAGGACGCCACCCCACACACCATGCTGGGTGGGCTTCTCGTGCTTGTGCACGTGCACCTTGCCCTCGGCGTCCTTGGCTATCACCGCGACGTCGTAGGAACCGACCAGCCTGATCTCGTGGAGGTTGCGCATCGCGTCGTAGTCGGCCAGGGCGGCAGCCCGGTCGGCGTAGGTCGCGACATAGATGAACACGTGCTTCTCGCTCATGCGATCTCCTGGTCTAGGGGTTCATTTCCGTCCAACTGTGACGGCCCGCTATCGACCCCGACGGCCCGGCACAACTCCCTGCCTGCCGAGGTCGAGTGCGACTGCGAGAATCAGCGTGGCAGTCCAAGCGTTGACGGGATTGAGGAGCAGCGGCGCGTGCCCTCCGACGTTGTTCGCGACCAGCCAGACGAGGAACCAGATGACCGTCATCGAGCGATCACCCCGGGCACGCCGATCTTAGTCGCCGGCCGAACGCTCGCGACGGGCTGGCGCAGGACGGTCTTCAACCTCTCGGGAGCGCTCCGCCTGGGGTCGCTGAGATAGATCTCGTGATGCTTGCCGGTGCGCTCATAGCCCTGCTCGGCGATGAACGCGTGCAGCCGCTGGATCGTCGGGCCCTCCGCGGCATAGGGGCCGATGTGCAGAACCTGAGCCGCCAATCCCTCGGCGAGGGCTTCCAGGCGCATCCGGCCGATCGCGTCCAGTGACTTCTTCTCAGACGCGGCCGCCTGCGCCTCGCCGAACACCTCTGACGTCACCTGATCGGGCTGCATGATCATCAGCGTCCAGTCCCAGGCAGACCGCTCGCCGGTCGCAAACGTCGACATGTCCGCCGTCCAGAACACCCCCTCAAGCGGCATCACGCCGTAGTCGATGCCCTCCGGCGCGCGCTTGATGGCGAATTTCGCCGCATAGGCGACTGCGTAGAGCGCTTCGATGGCCTCGCTGAACTCGGGCGCGGTGTTTGGGTCGCCATGGCCGTCAATCATCAGGAACGCCAGATCGGGCACCTCGACCAGCGAAGGCTCACGGGCCGGCGCGTACAGCTCGCGCAATTCGCGCTTGAAGTCAACCTTCGTCGCAGACATCAAGTCTCGATCAGCACCCTGAACTGGTCAGGCAGGATTGTCAGGACGTTGTCGATCTCGCCGGGGGAGACATGCGCGCGCAGCACCCGCGCAACAGCCGTCGTTGCGATCGAGGCCTCCGTCTCTCCGGCCATCCCCCCCTCGCGGGCGACATGCTCGAGAAAGGCGTCCACATCGTGAATGGCCAGTGGCGTCCGGCTGGGATCCCAGTCCTCGTAGTAGATCCCACGTACCAGGGTGGGCAGCTGCGAGGCGAGCTTGGCCGCGACGTCAACTGTGAGGCGATCTCGCAGCGTGTGCAGAACCGCGCGCAATGCCCGGTACGCATACACGCGATCATCGCCGCCGAGCTCCATGGCGACCTCCTTCAACCAGATGTGGGCCTTTTCGACGCTGTGCTCGATGATGGCCGGGTCAGCTTCACTCATTGTTGGGCTCCTTTTCAGATCGTCAGGTGGCTGTCCCCCGCGCCTGGTTGCCCGATGCCCGGACAATGCCGCAGGAGACGGCGGCTTGGTAGAGCTAAGCCTCGAGCGCGGCCGGCTCTGACAGGCGGATCAGCGTTCGCACCCCCCTTGCGTCCGTCACGAGGATCGCCGTCGGCCTGAGGGAACTCGACTCCTCGATGCTGATCGTCTGCGGGTCCGAGATGAAGTGCCGCAAGAGCACGGGATGGCGCACGCCGCGCCCACCGACTGCGACCTCCAGCATGTTGTCCTTGGGGTCGTAACTGATCGCTTGAAGCGGCAGCTGCTGGACGTCGAGCTGATCACCGAGCTGCTCGCTCATGACCTCGATCGTGGCGAGCATCCCGTCGATGTTCGGAGTAATCGAGTCGAAGTACTCCTGCCACCTCTCTGCGGCCAATTCCTCAGTTGTTGTGCTCATGTGGGCTCCCATGTAGTGCTTGGCGATCGGCAACCAATCGCAAGCTAGCCCTCCGCGACGGCGGCGCGCATCGGTGCAAGCTACCGATGCGACTGGGTGGCTACTACTCGCGATCGAGCGCAATCGGCGCGAGCGACTGCCGGCAATCCGTGAGAACGCCTGATCATCAACGATCACCCAGCCCATGCAAGTGCCGCGTCAGCTCTCTGATCGTGATGTGATGACTCAGCTGCTCGATCTGTTGGCGTGTTCCCGTTCCGAGCCCGTGGCGGGTGGCGTTCAGGCAGCCGGCCGCCATCGCCAGACGCAGCGCGCCGTCAAGCTCTTGGCCGCTGGCCAGGCTCGCTCCGAGCGCCGCGAACATCGAGTCGCCCGTACCCCGGGGCTCCAGGGCCTCCACTCGGGGACCGACGAGCTCGAGATAGCGCCCGCGAGCGCCGTCGAGAACCAGCGCGGGCTCCTCGGCACGCGAGATGAGCACCGTCTCCGCACCGGACTCGTGCAACCCATCCAATGCCCCGAGCAGATCCTCAACGCTCGAGCTGGCGGCAAGCCCTGCGCGCACGATCTCCTCGTCGCTGATCTTCAACAGGTCGACCCCCCCGGCCAGCGCGGCCTTCAGCGACGAGCCAGCAAGGTCGGCGATCACCCGCACCCCATTGCTCCTCAGATCACCTGCCAGCCGGCGGTAGATTTCACTTTCGAGGATCGTGGGTGGGTCCACTCCCGTGAGCAGCACGACGCCCGTGTCAAGCGCCGCACTGAGCGCCAGACCGTATAGCTCGTCGGCCTCGTGACGAGACAGTCGCTTGGACTCGGTGCGCGCGAGCTGCTCGCGCACTCCGCGGCGACGCGCGTGGATGTAGACACCGTTCGAGGCCGCGCAGTCAACATACGACAGATCGACGTTCTCGTTGGCGATCAGGCCTCGCAGCACCGCGCCCGACTCACCGCCAAGAGCCGAGCACAGACAGACCTCGGCGCCCAGAAGCGCGGCCATGCGGGCAACCCAGAGCCCCTGGCCGCCGGCGTGCAGGTGGATCTCCTGCCGCGGCGTATCCGCCGCCTCCACCGTGATCGTCAAGAGCGGCGAGGGGGCAAACACTACGAGCGATGGCCTGGTCATCCGACCGCCGCAAGGAGCTCGATCAAACTGCTCTTCAGGCTCGGCGCGGATGCGATCGTGAAGCGGGAATCCACGCCGTGCTCGGATCCGTCCCCGTCGTAGGTCAGGGCCCCCGCCTCGCGCGCCAGCAGCACTCCGGCGCTCACGTCCCAAGCGCGATTGGAGAGCATCATCGACGCGCTCAGGCGCCCTGCCGCCAGCCAGGCCAGATCAAGCGCCGCCGATCCGTGAGCCCGCACGCCAAGGGCCTGTGGCGCAAGCCGGGCAAGCAGGGCGATATGTATCGGATTCTCCACCGATCGGTCGTCCGCAACCGCAAAATCGGTGATCCCTACAACCGCGTCGGCGAGCCGACCGACGTCGGGCGTATGCAGCCGCGTGCCGTTCAGATATGCGCCGGCGCCTGCACGCGCGACGTAGCGCTCACCCAGCAGGGGAAGATCAACGATCCCAAAAATCGGCCGACCCCCGCTCAGCAGAGCGAGTGAGATCGCGCACAGGGGGCTGCCCTTGATGAAGTTGGTCGTACCGTCGACCGGATCCAGAACCCACAGCAGCGGGGCGTGCAGCTCTCCGCCCCGCTCCTCGCCCAGAAAGGGGATATCCCGCGCACGTGCGAGCGCGCCCCTGATGGAGTCCTCAACCTGGAGATCCACTCGGGTCGCATAGTCACGGTCACCCTTTGCGATCAGGCCGCCGAGATGCGAGCGGCCGTCAACCAGCAGGCGGGCAGCGCTGTCGACCGCTCCGCCCGCGATCAGCAGCAACTCGTTTCGGTCACTCTCGGCAAGGCCGGCGCGAGGGACATTCGCGATTGAGTGAGGCGACTCGGTCATTGCTGCAGCATGCTTCATCCGCGCGGCGCGCGTCGGCATCCGCGTCGCCCGCGCGCACACTTCCACGCGCACACGACAGCGGCTGCCCGCGTCAAGGCGAGCCGAGGCGGCCACCACGGCCGCACTCGCGCGCTGGCGAATTCTCACCCCCTTTCAGTAGTCCGCCACGTCCGCTTGGGGTATATGGCGGACGCGCCAAGCCCGTCGGCCGGGAATGATCGAAGCATGCAGTTCGTTGATCGTCACGATGCCGGTCGTCGGCTGGCGGCTGAGCTGACAGCCCTCGCGGGGGAGCGGCCGGTGGTAGTTGCGCTTCCCCGCGGCGGTGTGCCGATCGCCTTCGAGGTGGCGCATGCGCTTGGCGCGCCTCTGGACATCCTTGCAGTGCGCAAGCTCGGTGCTCCGGGGAATCCCGAGCTGGCCGTGGGAGCGGTTGCCGAGGACGGCACGGGCGTGTTTGACCAGCAGTCCGCCGGCATGCTGGGTATGACCCAAGCGATGTTTGATTCGACGCTCGCGCAGGAGTCGCAGGAGCTGCGCCGCAGGGTGGAGCGCTACCGCGACGGCCGAGCACCCATTCCGGTCAGCGGACGAACAGTGATCGTGGTCGACGACGGGCTGGCGACCGGCTTGACCGACCTTGCTGCAGTACGAGCGCTGCGCAGGCGTGGCGCCCGCCGCATCGTGGTGGCCGTGCCCGTCGGATCCGGCGAGGCCGTGTCGATGCTCGCCGAGGAGGCCGACCGGGTCGTCTGCCTGACCGTTCCTCGACACCTGCGCGGGGTGGGCTTCTGGTATCGCGACTTCACCCCGGTCTCTGATGAGCAGGTGCTGGCCCTCCTGGCCGAGGGGGCCGAGGAGGCCGAGGTGGCCGAGGAGGCCGAGGGGGCCGGGGAGGCTGAGGCGTCGCCGGCGTTAGTGGAAGTCTCGAGCCCGGGGCCATCAACACCCCGGCAGGCGGGCCCCGACAGCGAGGAGGTCTCGTTCGATCTCGGCGGTGTCCGGCTGGCCGGAGACCTCACCACGCCTGCACGAGCTGATGGGCTGGTTCTGTTCGCGCACGGAAGCGGAAGCAGTCGCATGAGCCCGCGCAACCGCGCTGTCGCGCGGGCACTCAACGATGCAAATCTGGCGACGCTTCTCTTCGATCTTCTCGACGAGCATGAGGCGTCGCGCCGCGAGCTCGTGTTCGATGTTCCCCTGCTCGCCACCCGCCTGGAGGTGATCACGCACTGGGCTGCATCACAGCCGCGCCTGCACTCGTTGCCGATCGGATACTTCGGCGCCTCGACGGGAGCGGCGGCGGCTCTGCAGGCCGCCGCCAAGGTCGGGGCCGCGGTGGGGGCCGTCGTCTCCCGCGGCGGTCGTCCGGACTTGGCCGGCGAGGAGCTCCCAAGCGTCGTCTCTCCCACCCTCCTGATCGTCGGTTCACGCGATCGCCAGGTCCTCGGGCTCAACCGCAGTGCCGCCGCCCGGCTGCGCTGCCCGCACGATCTCGTCGTCGTCGACGGCGCCGGGCACCTCTTCGAGGAGCCCGGGGCGCTTGAGCGCGTGGCCGAGCTGGCAATCGAGTGGTTCCGACGCCACCTTGTCGCAGAGCGCGACGGGGCGCTGTCGAGGGCCGGGTGAGTCGTGGCCTCGCGGCTGGCGCTGCCCATCGGTGAGAGCGCGGCCCTTGAGGCGGTGCGACTGGATGCGCGCCCCCTCCAGGGCGATCAGTCCGACTATGATGCCCTGCTCGAGCTCGTGGGTGACGCGCAGCTCGTGCTGCTCGGCGAGGCCAGCCACGGGACTCACGAGTTCTATCGCGAGCGTGCCCGGATCACCAGGAGACTGATCGAAGAGCTCGGATTTGCGGCCGTGGCGGTCGAGGGGGATTGGCCCGATGCCGACCGCGTCTGCCGCTACGTGCAGGGCGCCGGCGACGACGGCGACGCCGAGGAGGCTCTGCGCGGGTTCCGCAGGTTTCCCACATGGATGTGGCGCAACGCCGAGGTCCTGGACTTCGTGGGGTGGCTGCGCGCCCACAATGAACAACTCGCCGCTCCTGCGCGCGGCGTGGGCTTCTTCGGCCTCGACCTATACAGCCTGGGTGCCTCGATGGAGGCCGTGATCGCCTACCTCGAGCAAGTCGACCCCACGGCCGCCTCGCGGGCACGCCGCCGCTACGAGTGCCTGCATCCGTTCTCGCAAGACAGCTCCGGGTACGGACAGGCCGTGCTGCTCGGCGTCAGTGAGCCGTGCCGCAGGCGAGTGCTCGAACAGCTTGTCGAGCTGCGCCGCCACGCGGGCGACTACCTTCGCAATGACGGTCTCGTCGCCGAGGATCGCTACTTCCTGGCCGAGCAGAACGCGACCGTGGTCGCCCATGCCGAGGAGTACTACCGGACGATGTTCGGCGGCCCCGCACCCTCCTGGAACCTGCGCGACCGGCACATGGCAGATACGCTCGACCAGCTCCAGGTGCATCTCGCCCGCCACGGGGACACCGGCAAGATCGTCGTGTGGGAGCACAACTCGCACGTCGGCGACGCGCGCTCGACGGAGATGGCCCAGCGCGGCGAGCTCAACCTCGGTCAGCTGATGCGCGAGCGTCACGCGCGCGACGCCGTACTCGTGGGCTTCACCACCTACAGCGGGACGGTCACCGCCGCCTCTGAATGGGGCGGTGAAGCCGAGCGCAAGCGCGTAAGGCCGGCGCTGCCTGACAGCTATGAGGCGCTCCTCCATGAGACTGACATCCCGGCCTTTCTGCTGTGCCCGCTGGGCATGAGCGCTTGCGGTCGCGCACTGCGCGAGCCGCGCCTGGAGCGTGCGATCGGTGTGATCTACCGTCCGGAGACCGAACGGCAGAGCCACTGGTTCGCCGCCTGCGCCTCCCAACAGTTCGATGCGCTCGTGCACATCGATGTCACCCGCGCCGTGGAGCCACTCGAGCGCATGGGTACATGGGAACTCGGGGAGCCGCCTGAGACCTACCCGACAGCGCTCTGATCGACCGGCCGCGCGCGAGGGCGCGCCAGAGTCGACAGTGAAGAGCGCCATGCGAGACACGTTTTGCGGTATTTCCCGGGGTGCCCGGGTGGGAAGCTGCGGATGGACCAGACAACGCTGCCGGTTAGGTTCTCAGCGTGACCAACACTCAAATGTTCAAGAACGTGCTCGTGGGAGTGGACGGCACGCCCAACGGCCGTGACGCGATCGCGCTTGCGGGTCGGCTGATCGACCCGGATGGAAAGCTGACGCTTGCCCATGTGCATTCCAGCGAGACCGCGGAGGAGCTCGCGGACTGCGAGGAGCTGCTCGAACGGGAGCGCAGCAGCGCCGGCGTCACGGGCGAGCTGCGCGGCGTCATCGGCGCGAGCCCAGGCCGTGGCCTTCATCAGACGGCGGAGGAGCTCGGTGCCGACTTGCTTGTGGTCGGCTCTTGCAGGCACGGCGCGTTCGGGCGCGTGATGCTCGGCGACGACACAAGAGGTGCACTCAATGGCGCTCCGTGCGCGGTCGCGATCGCGTCCCGCGGCTACGCCGAGCACCTCAAGCCGTTCGCCCGCGTCGGCGTCGGTTACAACTTCTCGCCGGAGAGCAGGGCCGCGCTCGAGGTGGCCCGGAGGCTCGCGGCGCCCACCAGGGCGAGCGTTTGCGCACTCGAGGTTATCGCGATGACCACGTATTCCTACAGTCCGCTCAGCCCGGCAGTTCTCATGGGAGAGGACATGGACGTGCGGCTGAAGGAGGCCGATGAGCGGCTCAAGGAGTTGCCCGGCGTCGAAGGCCGCGCGGTATGCGGGCTCACGGGCGAGGAGCTGGCCGCCTTTGGCGATGAGGTGGACATCCTGGTTGTCGGCTCGCGCGCCTACGGCCCCATCCGGCGCTTGGTGCTCGGCAGCACCTCCGACTACCTGGAGCGCCGGGCGCGCTGCTCGTTGCTCGTCCTGCCAAAGGGTGCCGCCCGCGTCGCTGGACCCGACGCCGACGATGCCGCGGAGATCGTCACTAGCGCGACGGGTAGCTGAGCAGCGCCTCAAGCCGCCGGCCGGCAGAGGCGAGGCTTCGCACGGTCTCGGGTTTTCGTGCGTCGAGGTGCATCGCGACGGCGAGGAACACCTGGGCGGTCGTCAGCGCGTCGCCGACCGCGTCGTGGGGATGATGTGACGGCAGGCCAAGCGCCCCGGCGAGGTCCACGAGCGACACGCGCCGCGGACCGTGGCCGTCACGCTCGTGCAGCCAGACGAGCCCGAGCACGCTGGTGTCGATCATCGGGCCACGCAAGCGCAGCCCCTGTCGGCGCAGCGCCGGTCCCAAGAAGCCGCGCTCGACCGCGGCAACATGAACCACGGGGATTCTGCCGGCCATCACCGCGAGCAGCGGATCGATCGCGACGTCGAGCGGCGGCGCGGCGGCGAGGTCGCTGGCGCGAATCCCGTGCACGCGAATCGAGGCCTCGCTGATCGAGTGCAGCGGGCGGACCCGGCCGTGAACCGCGCCCTGCAGCTGGACGCGCCCGTCCTCGATCGGCAGCGCGCCGAACGAGAGGATCTCGTGCCGCTTGGCGTCGAGGCCGCTCAGCTCGAGGTCGACCGCGCAGTAGCTCGCAGCGCGCCATGGCGTCCGCCCCCGGGGCAGGCGTGTGTGCTTGTAGGCGATGGCGCCCGCGCCGCGCTTGAAGCGCCCGACTCTCATCGCACACCGAGGTTGAGCTCGGCGCTGATGTGCTTCTGAACCGACGCCACCGCCCGGAACGCCTCCTTGAGATGGCTTCGTGCGAGCGCACTGAGGTCGTTGGGGTTCAGATGGTCGTCCGGCTCGGCACCGGCTCTGAGCTGCTCGACCTGATGCTCCATGCGCAGCTCGGTGAACAGCTCGAAGGCGTCGGTAAGGGTGCGGACGTCGGCGGCCGGCAGCGTACCCGCGTCCCCTGCGGCGCGCAGCCGCTCGGACGTCGACGCACTCGTCACACCCGCAGCCATACCGGCCCAACGGGCGAGATCGACCACTGGGAGCAAGCCACCATGCTTGATATCGAGCCGCCCGCGATGCTCGCCGTCGTGCTCGACGACGAGACCCCGCAGGAAGCCCGTCGGCGGCCGGTGCGAGAGCGCGAACCGCGCCAGCAGGTGCAGCAGCTCGGGTCGCGCCCGTGCCGAGCGGAACGTGTCCGACACCGCGGTGCCCTTGTGGATGCCCCACACTGGACGGCTGTCGACGAGCACCGAGACCAGGATCAGGACCTGCTGCTGCGTGGGGTGTTCGATCCAGCTGCGCGCGACTCGCCTCCAGGACTCGATCGAGCGCACGAACAGCACCTCCGAGGCGGTGGCGCCGTGCCTGTCGGCACGGATCCCGCACTCGCTCAATCCTGCCGCGACCTTCGTGGCAAGGGCATGCAGATAGGGCCGGATGACCTCCTCGGGCGCGTCGCCGTACCACACGATCGCGCTGTCGGCATCCGACCCGGGCGTCGCCTCGCGTCGTGATTGACTGCCGAGTGCGAGCCAGGAGAACTCGGCCGGCGGCTCCTCGGATTCAGCGAGCACGAGCTCGATCAGCCGACGGGTGAGCGCGTCGAGAACCACCGAGTAGATCGCGGCGACACTCGATGCGGCCAAGCGCGCTTCGTGCAGCGCGATGACGGCCGGTCGCAGGCCGCGTGCCGCATGGGCAAGCTCCTCAGTGCTGTCGGCACGCGCGATCGAGCGGCGCAGGTAGAACGAGGACAGCGTCTCGACGGCCAGGAGATCGATGGCCTCGACGACGCCGATCACCTCGCGGCTCGCGGTGACGACAGGCGAGTGACGCACCCCACGGTCAAGCATCTCGAGCAGAACGTCTCCCCCCAACCGATCCGGCTCGACCGTGAACGCGGGGGCGCTCATCGCCAATGACACCGGCGCGTCATAGGGAAGGCCTGCCGCCACCACGCGCGAGCGCAGGTCGTGGTCGGTCAATATGCCGAGCGAGTCGCCGAGCGCGATCACGATCGAGGTCGCTCCGGCCGCGGTCGTCTTCGCTGCGGCGTCACGGATGGTCGTCTCGGGTGAGCACAGCACGGGCGGATCGCGGATCAACGCCGCCACTGGCTGATTTGCGGGGTCGGGCACCGGTTTTCTCAGACCAAGTGCCGCAGGTGCCGGCGCGTTCATCTCAAGCAGCGAGCGCGCGACGAAGCCGACGCTCTCCGGCCGCGCCAGCGCGGCTCGGGCGGCATGCTCGGGGATGCGGTAGCAGAGCGTGTCCTCCTGCGCCCGAGCTGCGAAGCCCGGCGGCAGTCCCGAGAGCATCGATGCATGGCCGAACAGCTCACCGGCGCCCAGCAGGTCGAGCACGCGGTCGTTGAGCACGATCTCGACGGCGCCGGTCCGGACGACGCGCAGGTGCTCGACCGGTTGAGCGCCCTGCGAGAAGATCGTCGAGCCGGCGCGGAAGAACTCGACCTCAGCGGAGGCCGCGACCCGCTCCACCTCGGCTGGCGCGAGTGCGTCGAATGGCGGGTGCGCCCGCAGGAACTCGACCACATCGCCGGGCGCCGCCGGAGGGCTCGGGCTGCGGGCCGGGTCGGTGGGTTCGTGGGCCACGGTCGTGATCGTACGCAGCTTTCGCGGGTCGCTCACTGAGCGTCTGCCGAATCTTGAGTCCCATGGGCTCACACCGCATCCACGGCCGCCCGGCTTCTACAGAGCCGACGGCGAACGCCTAAAGCTCGAAGGCCGTGCGCCCGCCGCAATCGATCAGCTCCTGCAGCTGAGCGCGTCCATCCCCGATGACCGGGCCGCCGTGGGCTAGCAGCAGGTGGTCGAAGTCCAGCTCTCCCATCAGGCGGGTGAACGCGTCGAGCAGGTGTCGCTTCGTGTCGGGAGGGTCGTCCATGAGCGCGTCTGGGACGAAGCCGAGGGGGCCGGACTGTCCCTGCGGGCCTCCGCGGACGACGCAGTCGGCGAACACCACCGCGCGCGCCGCGGGTAGGTGCAGGGCCGTCTCATCGGGGCACAGCCCTCCCACCGCATGCGCCTTGACCCCACCCGGGAGCGCGTCGCCGGGATCGAAAGCCGTGAGGAGCTCTCCATGGCTGAACTCGTGCAGCCCCGCTCGGTTGCAGTACACCGGGCACCCGTACATGTCCTGGAAGCGCGCGCTGTCACGATAGTGGTGGCGGTTCGAGAGCAGAATCTCCGCCGGGGGGGTCGAGCGGTCCTCGAACCACTCAAGCCCGACGTCGGGCGGTACGAGTGGGTCGATGAGGACGCCGCCGTCCTCGAGCCAGTAGGAGGAGACCTCGATATGGATCCGCGGGTGCGTGGCGGGCCAGTGGAAGATGCCGGGCAGGACCTCACGCACCGTGCGAACGCTATCGCGAGCCGGACTCTCGTGTGACCGGCATGCCCGGCAATGATCGCGACGACTCTCGACCAACGACTCTCGACCGACGGCGGGCGTATTTTCCCCATCGCGACCGGGAGTAGTGCCGATGCCCAGGTGGGGCGAAGTCGCCGAAGATCCGTCTGATGCGGCCGGTAATCCACACAGAGGAACTCTCCAAGCGCTACGGCAGCACGCTGGCGCTCGACCGGCTCGACCTGGATGTGCGGGCCGGTGAGGTGTACGGATACCTTGGCCCCAACGGGTCGGGCAAGACGACGACGATCAGGCTGCTTCTCGGCCTGCACCGACCGAGCGGCGGGCGAGCGGAGCTTGCCGTCAGCCTGTTCGCGTGCGCGCAGATCGCCGCCGCGAGACACGAAGAGGCCGACCAGCGGCTCGAGACGCTGCTCTCGCAGCCTGTCAGCCGTGGCAGCTGGCTCACCGGCCGGCTCCTGCTGGCAACAGCCGGCGCTGTGACGATCTCCGTGGTGGCCGGTCTGCTGACCTGGGCCGGCGCTGCCGCCCAGGGCGTCAGCATCTCGCTGCCGCGGATGCTCGGAGCCGGCGCGAACTGCCTGCCCGTCGCGCTCCTGTTCCTCGGCCTCGCCGCGCTCGCCTACGCGATCGTGCCCCGTGCGAGTGACGGTATCGCCTACGGGCTCGTCACCGTCACGTTTTTGTGGCAGCTGACCGGCTCAGTGCTGGGCGCGCCCAAATGGCTTGTCGAGCTGACACCTTTCGCACACGTCGGGCTCGTTCCGGCCCAGCCGTTCCGCCTGGTTGGCGCAGTGGCGATGCTCGCGATCGCAGCCGCAACAGGGCTAGGGTCGATATGGGCGTTCGCACGACGCGACCTCACCGGACAATGAGAGTAGGCACACGATGCTGCAGAAGGTAGACGTCGGACGCTGGTCACTGGGCGCCTACGAGGGCATTGCTCCTGGCCCCATCCTGCAAGAGCTCCGCGAGCGCGCTCGCGCGCTTGCCGGAGCTCGCATCCTGCACGTCAACGCGACCGCCTACGGCGGCGGCGTATCAGAGCTCTTGCGATCCAGCGTCCCGCTGCTACGCGATCTCGGGCTCATGGTGGACTGGAAGGTCATCGCCGGCAGCCCAGAGTTCTTCCACGCCACCAAGGCGCTGCACAACGCTCTGCAAGGCGCACCCCGCTCGCTCACCGACAAAGAGCGGACGGCCTATGTGGACTGCGCTCGCGAGAACGCCAAGAGCCTCGAGGGCGAGTACGACTTCATCGTCGTGCACGACCCTCAGCCGGCGGGGCTCTTGAGCATGCACGGCAAGGGCAACGCGCGCTGGGTGTGGCGTTGCCACATAGACACCAGTGAGCCGAACGCCGACGCCTGGCGGTTCCTTGCACCCCACCTGGAGGGCTATGACGCCGCGGTGTTCACGATGCCCGACTTCGTGCCGCCCGACCTCCCGATCACTCGGGTGGAGTCGATCGCCCCCGCGATCGATCCGCTCAGCCCCAAGAACATCGACATCGACACCGCGATGTCGAGCCAGATCCTTGATTGGATCGGCGTCGACCTTCCCGGGAAGCTCGTGACGCAGGTATCGCGCTTTGACTCCTGGAAGGACCCCTTTGGCGTGATCGACGCCTACCGGCTGGTGCGCGAGGAGGTCGTAGATCTGCAGCTCGCGCTCGTCGGTTCGATGGCGCTCGATGACCCCGAGGGCTGGGAGGTCTACAGCCAGCTCTCAGAGCAGGCCGACCGCGATCCGCTGATCCACATCTACACGAACCTCACGGGCGCGAGCAACGTCGAGGTGAACGCCTTCCAGCGCCTTTCAGATGTCGTCGTGCAGAAGTCCATTCGCGAGGGCTTCGGCCTGGTCGTCTCGGAGTCGCTGTGGAAGGGCACACCCGTCGTCGCGGGACGCGCCGGTGGCATCCCGATGCAAATGCCCGAGGGCGTCGGCGGCCTGCTGGTCGACTCGGTCGAGGAGTGCGCCACCGCGATGCTCAGCCTGCTGAACGATCGCGAGCTGGCAAGGCAGCTCGGCCAGCGCGGGCGCGAGCACGTGCGCGAGCACTTCCTGCTGCCACGCCTGCTGGCGGAGGAGCTCGAGCTCCTATCGACCCTCGGCTGAAAGCGCCACGAGGTGCTTACCCTCGACGCCCTCCAGCGAGAACCCCATCGCCGCGCCCTGGGACACGTCGATCACCAGCTCGGGACGCTGCCAGCGCTCGTCCTGGTCTCCGTCGATGTAGACAGGGGTCTGGCCCAACGTGCCCAGGAGAACGTCGGCAGGCCCCGGTGGCAGCTCGACCGCGGGAAGGCAGATCGGGGAGCTGCCGTCGCAGCAGCCCCCCGACTGGTGGATCACCAGCGGGCCATAGCGCGCCGTCAACCGCTCGAGCAACTCGAGCACGGGCGGCGTCGCGCTGACCCTGCCGGGCATCTCAGAAGAAGCCGAGCGGCTTCGGGTCATAGCTGACGAGCAGGCACTTGGTCTGCGTGTAGTGGTCGAGCATCATGCGGTGGTTCTCACGCCCCACACCCGATGACTTGTAGCCGCCGAACGCGGCACCCGCCGGGTAGAGGTGGTAGCAGTTCGTCCACACACGCCCCGCCTGAATGGCGCGGCCCATGCGGAACGCCCGGCTGCCATCGCGGGTCCACACGCCGGCCCCGAGGCCATACATCGTGTCGTTTGCGATCTCGAGCGCCTCCTGCTCGTCGCGGAAGGTCGTGACCGCGAGCACCGGGCCGAAGATCTCCTCCTGAAACACCCGCATCGAGTTCTCGCCCTTCAGGACGGTCGGCTCGAAGTAGTAACCGTCCGCGAGCTCGCCCTCCATCACGGGTGCGTGACCGCCGATCAGGAGCTCTGCTCCCTCGTCGAGGCCGATCTGGACGTAGCTTTCGATCTTCTCGAGCTGTGCTTGGGAGACCTGCGGGCCGATCTGCGTCGAGGGATCGAGCGGGTTGCCCTGGCGGATGGCGCGGATGCGCTCGAGCGCGCGGCCCATGAACTCCTCGTAGATCGACTCCTGGATCAGTGCTCGCGAGGGGCAGGTGCAGACCTCACCCTTGTTGAAGGCGTACAGCACGAGGCCCTCGATCGCCTTGTCGAGGAGCTCGTCATCGGCGTCGAGGATGTCCGCGAAGAAGATGTTGGGCGACTTGCCGCCCAGCTCCGTGGTCGACGGGATCAGGTTCTGCGCGGCGTATCCCATGATCAGCCGCCCCGTGACGGTCTCGCCCGTGAACGCAATCTTCGCGATCCGCTTGCTCGACCCGAGCGCCCTGCCGACCTCCGCGCCCGAGCCGTTGACGATGTTCAACACGCCCGGCGGGATGACGTCCTGGATCACCTCGGCGAGCTTCAGCAGTGACCACGGCGTCGGGCTGGCGGGTTTGATCACCGTGCAGTTGCCGCCGGCGAGCGCCGGAGCGATCTTCCAGGCCGCCATCAGCAGCGGGAAGTTGAACGGGATGATCTGCCCAACGACGCCCAGGGGCTCGCGGAAGTGGTAGGCGTAGGTCTGCTCGTCGATCTCTGAGATCGAGCCCTCCTCCGCGCGCGCCGCGCCTGCGAAGTAGCGGAAGTGGTCGATCGCGAGCGGGAGGTCCGCGCCGAGCGTCTCGCGAACGGGCTTGCCGTTCTCCCAGCTCTCAGCGACCGCGAGCATCTCGAGGTTCTCCTGCATCGCGTCGGCGATCGCGTCAAGCACCGCGGCGCGCTCGGCGGGCGACTGTCGGCCCCACGCGTCCTTCGCGGCGTGAGCCGCGTCGAGCGCGAGCTCGATGTCCGCCGGCGTGGAGTCGGCGACCTCGCAGAATGGCTCGGCCGTGGCAGGCGTGAGGTTCTGGCGGTAGCCGCCGTCGATCGGTGCGACCCACTCGCCGCCGATGAAGTTGTCGTAGCGCGACTTCAGCTCGACGAGGCTTCCGGGTTGCCCGGGGGCCGCGAAGACGGTGGGGGTGTCAACTGCGGTGGCCATGGGGGTCCTCCTGGGATCGTGTGGTTGGAAGTTGAGTGACGGTCGGGTCTCGAGGTCAGGCGATGGCGACCACGCCCGACTCGGGGCGCTCGTGGTGGGGAGCTGGCGGGCTGGTGAGGTCGACGATCACACGCCGCGGGCTTCTGCGCCATCCGCTGAAGCAGCGCGTGTCGATCCGTAGTTCCCACGGACGAGCCGGCCGCTGTCCGGGTTTTCTACCGAGGACGCCCGTGGGTCGCGCCCGATGACCAGGTCCCTGAGCAGACGTAGCGTGACCTTCGATGAAGGCATCTCCGGGAGATCGAGTCGGCTCCACCGAAGACGGTCGAGCCCACCGAGCAGGTGGACATCCTGATGCGCGATCTGCGTGCCTCCCCGCTTGGCCTGTCCCAGGCCGAGGCCCAGCGTCGGCTGATCCAATACGGACCCAACGAGCTGACACGTCGGGGCGGCCGGAAGTGGCCCGGGGAGCTGGCGCGCCAGTTGACCCATCCGCTGGCGCTACTGCTGTTGTGGCTCGCCGCTGCGCTTTCGTTTGCGGTCGGCAGCTACACGGTCGCGATCGCGGTTCTGCTGGTGATCGCGCTCAACGCCGTGTTCGCCTTCGTGCAGGAGATGCAGGCAGAGAAAGCGGTGGAGGCCCTCGCGCAGTTCCTGCCCCAGCAGGTCATGGCGCTGCGTGGCCCGGGACCGACGGCGATCCCCGCGGCGGACCTGGTTCCGGGCGACATCGTCGTCCTTGAGGAGGGCGATCGGGTCGCCGCTGACATGCGCCTGATCTCGGGCGCGGTCGAGGTGGACCTGTCGACCCTCACGGGCGAGTCGGCGCCGGCGCTCCGCTCGGCGGAGCTTCTCGATCTCGGCGTTCCGCGGATCGAAGCGCGGGACCTGGTGTTCAGCGGCACGAGCGCGACGGGCGGAGAGGCCCGGGGGGTCGTGTTCGCGACCGGAATGCACACCGAGCTCGGTCGCATCGCCGCGCTGTCAGAGCGGTTCAAGGACGAGCCGAGCCCGCTCGAGAGAGCGTCATCCAAGGCCCGATGCTGGTCCGCTCCTGGCTGTTCCTCGGCGGCATGGTCTCAGTCCTTTCGCTCAGCGGCTACTTCTACGTCCTCAATGGCGCCGGGTGGCATATGGGAGACGCCGTCGGCGCCGGGCAGCCGCTACACCACGCCTACCTGCAGGCCACCACGATGACCTTTGTGGGAATGATCGCGGGACAGATCGGCACCGCTTTCGCCGTGCGCACGCGCCGGGCGTCGTTGCGATCGATCGGCGTCTTCAGCAATCGCTACCTGCTCCTGGCGATCGTCGCTGAGCTGATGCTCGCGGCGGTCTTCGTATATGCGCCGCCGCTGCAGTCGCTGTTGGGAACCGCCGCGCTTCCGCCGGATGATCTGGCGTTCATGCTCCCCTTCCCATTCATCGTGTGGGGCGCCGATGAGCTGCGTCGCTGGCTGGTTCGCCGCCATGAGGCGCACACGCCGCGCGTCGGCCTCGGGGGTGCGACCGGACCGGAGTCTGGCTCCAGCGAGCCGGCACAGCCCTGACCTGCCGGGCGATCTGGCTGGAGCCGGGGACGATCCCCGAGAGCTTCGGCAGGCGTGAAGGACGCGCGAGCAGCTCGAGCTCCACGAGGGCCGGTCAAGCACTGCGGGATTCCCGGTGCAACCTGACGGGAAGCTGCGGATGACCCAGCCGAGGCAACGGTTTTAGCCTGCAGAGCATGACGGAGGCCAAGACACCCGATATGGGCAGACACCGGAGCGCACCCACACTTGAGGGCCCGGACAGCCCCGGCTCGGCGAGCGTCTTTGCGAACATCCTCTGCGCTGTCGACGGCACGCGGGCGAGCACGGCAGCTGTCGAGATGGCCGCCTCGCTGGTGGGCCCCGACGGTCACCTGACACTGCTGGCGGTAACCGCCGTATCGGGCTCTGGCGCCTACAGCGCGGCTGCGATCAGCCCCGGGCGCGTGGACCTGGTGCTGAACAACGCCAAGCGCATCGCTGATGACGCGGGCGTGTCATCGAGCACCGTCGTGGATCCAGGCGGCCCCCCGGTCGAGGTCATCCTCGAGCGAGCCTCCGATCACGACCTGCTCGCGATAGGAGCACCCGCCAGCTCATGGCTGGGTGGCATGCTCACCGGGGGCGTGGCCACAACCGCGCTGAGCCAGTTCACCATTCCCATGCTCTTCGCTCGCCGGTCATCGACCGGCTCGCTGCGAGGCCGCCAGATCCTGGTCGCCAGCGACGGTGAGGAGGGCTCAGATCACATCGTGGATGTCGCGCGACGACTCGGACAGAGCGAGGGCGCACAGGTCACGCTCGTGAACGCTCCCGGCGCCGAGTCCAAGATGAACCCTCGAGCCATCCAAGCGCAGGCGCGCGCACTGCAGCTCGCGCTGCCGAACGCCGGCGAGCCGTGCATCGAACCCGGCAAGGCCTGGGACGTGATCCTCGACGCTGCGAAGCGCACCGAGGCCGCCTTGGTGGTGATCGGCAGCCGCCGGCCGCGCGGCCTGCACGCGTTTGGAAGCGTCAGCCGGCGCGTGGTGCACGACGCAGACTGCTCGGTGCTCGTCATTCCACCTGGCCAATAACTAGCGGCTCGGCCTCCGCAGCAGCGCGATACCCGTACTGCGAGGCTTGCTCAGTACAAACCCGCAATTGCTGCAGTGCCGTCCCCGGATGCCGACCAGCGGCGTCGCCACCTAGCCTGTGCTCGATCCTCAAAGGAGACCGATGATGTTCAAGAACGTACTCGTGGGAGTTGACGGCAGGCCCAACGGGCGTGACGCCATCGCACTTGCCACCCAGCTGATAGACGCCGATGGAAAGCTAGCCTTCCTGCACGTACACCGAGACGAACCGGCAGCGCGCGAGGAGTCCCACACGCTGCTGAGGCAGGAACTCTCCGCCGTCGACCTCGAGGCAGAGCTCCTGAGCGTCGTCTCGCAGAGTCCCGGCCGCGGCCTTCACGAGCAGGCCGAGCAGCAGGGCGCAGATCTAGTCGTGGTCGGCTCCTGCAGTCACGGCATCGTCGGTCGCGCGATGCTGGGCGACGACACACGCGCCGCCCTGAACGGCGCTCCCTGCGCGGTCGCGATCGCCTCACGCGGCTATGCCGGGCACCCCACAGCGATCTCCCAAGTTGGTGTCGCCTACAACCAATCGCCTGAGAGCACGACAGCGCTCGCGGTGGCCCAGGAACTCGCGGCGCCGACGAAGGCAACGGTGCACGCTCTGGAAGTCGTCTCGCTGCCGCCTGTTGCCTACGGTGGCGTGGCTGCACCCACGGTCGGGTTCACCGAGGAGATCGTCAAGGAAGCGAGCGATCGCATGAAAGAGCTTGCCGATGTCGACGGTCGCGCCGTGTATGGCCTCGCGGGCGAGGAGCTCGCCGCGTTCGGCGACGAACTGGACCTCCTCGTGGTCGGCTCGCGTGGCTACGGGCCGCTGCGACGTGTTGTAAGCGGCAGTACCTCCAACTACCTGGAGCGCCACGCGCGCTGCTCGTTGCTCGTGCTGCCCCGCACAGACACCGGCCAAGCCTCCGACCCCGCGCGCTCCAGTGGGGACTGAGCGCCTCCGGCAGATGGTCGGTGGGCGCAGGCGATACCTTGATGGTGATGAGCGACCAGGACGCAACCCGGATGGATGCCGCCGGCGACAACGAGAACGCTTCCGTTGAGCCGATCCGCATCGTTCTCGCCGACGATCACGCCGTCGTGCGGAGCGGCCTGCGGATGCTGCTCGACAGCGAAGGCGACTTCGAGGTAGTCGCCGAGGCCAGCGACATCGAGAGCGCCAGGCGCTACGTGCGCGGCCATCACCCTCGCGTGCTCGTGCTCGACCTGAACATGCCCGGCGGCTCGAGCCTCGAGGCGATCCCAGTCATCCGCGAGGAGTCGCCCGACACCCAGATCGTCGTGCTGACGATGCAGCGGGAGCCAGCGTTCGCCCGAGAGGCGCTCGGTGCGGGAGCTCTCAGCTACGTTCTCAAGGAGGCCGCTGACGACGAGCTCGTCGAAGCAGTGCGACGGGCCGCCGTGGGGGAGAGCTACCTCAACCCGGGGCTCGGCGCGCGCATCGCATCCGAGCCGCCACCCGGGCCACCAGATGACCTCTCAAGTCGCGAGGTCGACGTGCTGAGGCTGATCGCCCTCGGACACACCAACGCCGAGATCGCAGAACAGCTCTACCTGTCGGTGCGCACGGTCGAGACGCACCGCTCGCACATCCAACAGAAGCTAAGGCTCTCCACCCGTGCCGAGCTCGTCGGCTACGCGCTGGAGCGGCGGCTCATCAGCACCGGCGCAGACAGCGATAGCTGATCCGCAGACGTGACGCCGAAGCGCTTTGGCAGCGTCCGTTGGGAGCCGCCGGCACCGGGTCCCACGCCGGCGATAGCTACGGACCGTCTCGAGTAGTTGCATCGGATGTCGTGGTCGACGTACGCGGGGCAGAATCGAATCAAGCGTTATTCGAGGAGGCAAGAGATGCTTAAGGTCAGTTCGCAGCCGGACGGCATATCCCGCAGGCACGGCATGGTGGCCCTCTGATGGGCATGACAGCGACTGCCCGTCGTGTTGGCAACACGCTCAAGCACGAGGTCGACGTGAATGGTCGCCACGTCATCGTCACCGACGAGCCCGAGCGCCTCGGCGGCACAGACCAGGGGCCCGCACCGCACGAGCTCCTTGCCGCGATGGTCGCCTCGTGCGTCGCGACGATGATCGCGATGTATGCCCAGAACCGAGACTGGGATGTCGGTGAGACAGCCGTCGAGGTCGACTACGACACGGACAGCGTCCCTCATCGCGTCACGGTCGACGTTCACCTTCCCGACGACCTCACGGCCGACCAGCAGCGGCGCCTGAAGCGCGTCGCCGAAACCTGCCCGGCCCGCCGTGCGCTCGAAGCGGGCTTCGCCTTCGAGGAGCGGATCGTCACGACATCGCGGGACTCAACGGTCGAGGCATCTTAGTCCGGCTGCGTCGTCCGGCTGCGTCGCTGCTCCGGCTGCGTCGCCATATTTCGGCGCCACTACGTCGGCGTGATGGCGATCGCGACCTCGGCGCTTCCAGTACGAACGCCACGCAGCCGCTGCACCGCTCGGTAGATCGGCAGGACGAGGATTCGGTCGATTCGGTACTTGCGTGCAATCAGTTGCTCGACGCGCTCTAGTTCGCCGACGGGTAGGAGCTCGGCCTGAGCAGGCATTGACTCGCCACGCAACCGGCCGCTCGCGGTACAGGGCGCGATCGTCACGGCTGGATTGTGGCGAATTCGCTTTGCCTTAAACGATTGCGGGTCGGTGTTGACCAGTATGCGTCCGTCCTCGACCACGAACCACACCGGGGTTGCGACAGCGCTCCCGTCGCGCTTGAAGCTGGTTAGGCTCAAGTACTTGCCCGGGAAGCGCGCATCGAGGTCCACTCCAGGCCGACCAATAGCTTGCTCCCCAACCGGTCCCATCGCCTTTTGTTCCATAACGCTCCTTTCCAGCAACAGTGTTCAACTCGCGCCGCGCTCACACATCCGTGGTCGCGACTCGATCGAATGGGGCACAAGTACGCATGCCGGCTCTCGTCGGATACCAAGCGATGAGCGCCGAAAGGCGCTCCTCGGAAGGAAGCTCAGAGGTCGAGGAAGAGCGCCCAGCACACCGATCAAGAGAGCCCGCATGCCTCCGGAGGCTATGCGCTTAACCAGAGCGCGCTATCCGTACGAAGCCGCACACGGGTCGATCTCGGGACCTGTGGAGAATTACCGACCACGACGTGGCCTTCCACCGATGCGGGGGACCCGGCCAAGGCGCGAGCCTGCACAAGAACATCTCCACCCCCGAGCAGGGAGTTCTTGAATGTCCGTTGTCGATGAGACCAGCGTTGCGAGCTTGGTTAGCGCAGGGACCTGGTCGGTTGACCCGCGACGCTCGAGCGTCACGTTCTCCGTCAAGCACATGCTCTTCGCGAAGATGAGCGGTCGCTTCCACGAGTTCGATGGGACGCTCCGGACAGGAACGGAGCCGCGCGCGGCGGGAGTCGTGAAAGCCGCCTCGATCGACACGAACGAGTCGGTCCGAGACGAGCACCTGCGGCGCTCGCCCGACTTCTTTGACGTTGAGCGCTATCCGGAGATCGGTTTCAACTCGACGCGGATCGACTACCTTGACGGCGGGAGGTTGCGAATCGTGGGCGAGCTGACAATGCGCGGCGTCACCGCCCAGACCGAACTGGACGCGCGGCTCAAGCGCACGAAGCGAGAGGCAGATGGCAGCGAACGAATCGCACTTGAGTTGCGCGGAGAGCTTGACCGCAGAGATTTCGGCCTCACGTGGAATCAAAAGCTCGATACGGGTGGAGCGCTCCTGGGCAACAAGGTGAAGATCGAGCTGGAGATCTCGGCGGTTAAGGCGAGGGGGAGGTGAGTGGCGCTCTGCCGGACCGTCTCTCAGACCACGCGGTTAGTCATCCCTCGTCTCTGTGGTGACCGATCCAGCACCGAAACGAGTCACACTCCTGGTCGTCGTTCTCGAGGATTCTGCCGCCGCGGTCGGCTTTGCCACGGCGTCCGATACGCCTCTGCCACCTGGTCGTGTGCTCACTGCTCCGTCCGGGCTTCGCAGGGCAAGCGGCGTGCCAGTGCTCGCACTCAGATCTGTGTCGGCGCCCGTGTTCAGCCCCGCCATAGTCAGGGCAAAGATCACCAGGAAGATGGCGAGCGTCATGAGCGCGAACGGAAACGGATCCAGCAGAGGATGGTTCCCGCGAGCCTGCGCGTACCCCCGCACGCTCGCCGCAGTGTCACTCCTCGTTGGGGTCGTTCGAAATATGAGTGCGACTAGACGTCTGACGGATCACCTCCGACTTCTTATGGGATGAGCACATGATGCGCTGGCTCGCTATGCGGACGCTAACGCTCTCCCAAGTCGCGGCTAACGGCAGCGCAAAGCGTTCATAAATCGGTTACCCGTGCGAGGTGGGGCCTGCGCCGGCGTCGCGGCAGTGGTGGCGCCTATCCAACGGGGCGCCCGTCGGTCGATACCCCGAGCACGGATGCTTGGCTCGTCTGCCCGCCGCCGTCGGATGGCCCGAGGCGCAGTACATTCATCATGATGGTGGGCATCGCAGGTTCCCCCCCAAGGAGCGGCGGCGATTGCGTTCTGCTGGTCGAGGATGAGGCGTCGATCTCCGAGCCCTTCGCTCACGCGCTCGCCCGCGAGGGGTTTGCGCCCGTCGTCGCCTCGACGATCGCCGAGGCCCGCGTCCGGGTGAAGGAGCTCGACCCCGACATCGTGCTGCTCGACCTGATGCTTCCCGACGGCGACGGCCGCGACCTGGCCCGCGAGCTTCGCTCCGAATCCCAGGTGCCGATCATCATGCTGACGGCCCGCGGCAGCGAGATCGACCGGGTGGTGGGCCTCGAGCTGGGCGCCGACGACTACGTCGTCAAGCCGTTCGCCGCCGCCGAGGTGATCGCCAGAATACGCTCGGTACTGCGCCGCACCCGCCAGCGCGAACCCGCCGATCGGGTGAGCGCGGGCGACGTGACGGTTGACGTCGCGGCTCGTCAGGCGTGGCTCGACGGGGAGGAGCTCTCGCTGACGCGTAGGGAGTTCGACCTGCTCGCCCGCCTCGCGCGCAGCGCCGGGCAAGTCGTCACGCGCGAGGATCTGATGAGCGACGTGTGGGATGAGAACTGGTTCGGTTCGACAAAGACGCTCGACGTCCACATGACCGCCCTGCGGCGCAAGCTCGGGGAGGACTCCGCTGCGCCGCGGCATATCCAGACCGTGCGGGGAGTCGGCTTTCGCTTCGTGCCCGTGCAGGAGGCGTGAGCCGTCAGCCTCCGTACCCGTCTGTTGCTGTCGCTGGCCTACGTGCTCGTGCTGGCGGTCGTCTCGCTCGGGGTGCCGCTTGCGCTGAGCCTGCGCGATCGCGTGAACGCCGAGGTTCACTCCCAGGCTCTCAGCCAGGCCGACGTGGTCGCGGCCACCTCAGCCGACCTGCTCAGCCCGCCGCACGCCGCCGAGCTTGGCGCGCTCGTACGCTCGAGCGCCGCCTCAGTGCGCGGACGCGTGCTGATCGTGAACACGCACGGGCTAGTCGTCGCAGACAGCGCAGGGCCTTCGACGCTTGGGAGCAGCTACTCAAGTCGCCCGGAGATAGCCGCCGCGCTGGGCGGACGGGCCGTGCAGACCCAGCGCGCAAGCCACAGCCTGGGCGAGAACATCCTCGCCACCGCTGTGCCGGTGCTGCACCGTGGAAGCACCGTCGGCGCGGTGCGCATCACCCAGAGCGTCGCGGCGGTGCAGAACGCCGTGCGCAGCACCGTGGCCAAGCTCGCACTCGTCGCCGGCACCGTGCTGCTGCTCGGCCTGCTCGCAGGCGGAGTGATCGCGCGACAGGTCGCGCTCCCGCTCAGACGCCTGGAGGGCGCCGCCAGGCGACTCGCCGGCGGCGACCTGTCGGCTCGCGCTGTGGTCGAAGGAAGCTCCGAGCAACGCTCTCTGAGCGCCTCCTTCAACGAGATGGCCGACCGCGTCGAGCGGCTGATCGGCGCCCAGCGCGAATTCGTCGCCGACGCCTCACATCAGCTGCGCACCCCGCTGACCGGACTGCGACTCCGTCTGGAGGAGGCGCGCGCCGCCGGCGTGGACGCGAGCGTCGCCGCCGAGCTCGACGCCGGGACCGCGGAGGTCGACCGTCTCGCCGCCATGGTCGACGAGCTGCTCGTCCTGAGCCGCGCCGAGGACCGCGAGCTCCAGGGGGAGCAGATCGATGTGCAGGATGCGGTGCGACGCTCCGTCGAGCGCTGGCGTGCGACCGCCGAGGCACGCCAGATCGCGCTTGAGCCGGGCGGCGATCGCGCGGGCACCGCATGGTGCGCGCGGGCCGACCTCGACCGAGCACTGGACGTGCTGATCGAGAACGCGCTGCACTACTCGCCGGCGGGTAGCGAGGTGACGGTCGCCGGTGAGGACGGTCGCATCGAGGTCCGCGACCGCGGTCCCGGCCTCGCGCCAGGGGAGGATGAGCTCGTGTTCGAGCGTTTCCACCGCGGTCGCGCAGGTCAGCAGGGTCCTTCGGGGAGCGGCCTGGGTTTGGCGATCGCCAGGACGTTGGCGCGGGCCTGGCACGGAGACGCCAAGCTGGGAAATCGCCCGGGCGGCGGTGCAATCGCGGTGCTTGAGTTTCCGGCGGCCGGCCCATGAGCGCTCGTCGCCGGACCGTCTTGGTCGTCGTCCTGGCGGTCCTCGGAATCGCGGTCGCAGCCGCGATCACCTGGGGTACGAGCCAGCTCGTGCGCCAGCGCATCGGCCTGGCCTCCGAACCGCTCACGGCGGGGCGGCGGCTGTTGCCGCCTGCTGCAAGTCCGCCGGCTCGCGCTGCGCCCTTCTCCGGTGCGGCCCGCACCGGCTAGCGAGCACGCCGAAGACCCAAACGCAATCGTCGCCCCGGCCAACGACGGCCATACCGACCCCGCCAGTGACCTCGCCAACCGCCCCGAGTACCACTCCGCCGTCGACGACACCGACCGAAGCACCCGTGGAATCTCGACCGGTCGTGCGCGGCTCTGGATCTGAGGGCGGGGACTCGAGTTCCCACCGCGACGACTGAGGGTCGGGAGCTGAAGCCACGCCGCTAAGGGACACGCCCGTCGAGCGAGCGCTGCCAATCTTTGCCAACCGCTAACTCCAGCCTGGGACGTCCCTGGCCGACGGCAAGCCACAGTGAAGGCACCCGACACAGGAGTGCCCATGCGACGTATTGAGTTGATGACCGCCGGAGGAGTGACACTCGCGGGCCTGGGCGCGCTCGTGGGCCTTGCGATCGGCTCGAGCGATAGGCAGAAGCTCACCGCGCCGCGCGCGCAGCCCGTTGAGGTGCGCACCGAGATCATCCGCAAGACGGTCAACGTCTACCGGCGTGAACACCCTCACCACGCTGCGGGCACAGGCCCGGCGGGTGGCAGTTCTTTGAGCACGTCCACACCGGGAGCAAGGGCGGCGGCGTCTCTCCCAACACGAACGCGTTCGAGCGGGACGGGGGCCGTCGCGCCGGCGAGCTCCGCGACGCCTGTCGTAAGCACACGCTCAAGCGGCTCGAAAGGGACGTCCGGCTCGTCCCCGGTCCGCAACTCGGGCTCCACTCCCGTGAAGACGCGTACCAGTGGAGCGAGCTCCTCGGGCGGAGGTTCGAGCTCCTCCCGTCCGGTGAGCACCCGCTCGAGCGGTGGCGACGATGGCCACAGCGGTGGGCACGATGACTGATCGGCCGCATACGGCAGCTCAGCCGCCCTTCCCTGGAGCGCGGTCAACCGGTCTCGCAACCGGCGAGCGACCCCCGGAGGCGCGCCGCCGACAGGCGCGCCGCGCCCACCCGCTGCTGGGTGCGTTTCCGCTCGCTGTTATGACGCTCGCCACCTTCCTGGTGCTCTTCACGCTGATGATGGCGCGGCTAGAAGCCGGAGCCGACCCGGCTCTGCGCGCGAGCACGAGCATGTCGGTTGCGGCCACTGGCTCCGCCACGGGCACCGTGACCACCCGCGCAAGTGGCGGAGGCGAATCGGCTAGCACCGCCACGCCGACCACATGGTCCGAAGAATCATCGGCGAAGGTGCCCGTGGTCACCCGCACCAGCGGCGGATCCGGACTGACGGAAGTCGGCGATGAGTGACGGTCACGACGGTCGCGCGTCTGTCCACAAGCGGCGGAGCCGCGGTGCACTGGCCCTCCCATGGGCTGCCGCCGCCGTGTTCCTCGCCCTGCTGGCGATCTTGGCGCTGCGCGTGGCCGCGGGCCAGGATCCGGCCCTCCATGCGCGCGCGGCCGCCACGCCGCTGCCTGCCCGCCGCGTATTGGTTCGCCGTATCTACGAACGCAGGGTGATCGTCCACCTGCCCCCCAGCGCGCCGGTGCGACCCGCCCAAGCCTCCCAGCAGGTCACGGCCTCCAGCGGCGTCGCCCCATCTCTGCCTGTCACGCGTACGTCATGAGCGCTGCACACGACACCAGCTTCCGGTCGATGGGCAGCGACGTACGCCTGATCGTCGAGGCTCCACTGCACAGAGGTCTCCCCACGCCCGCGGAGGCGGCCGAGGGCGAGCGCCGCTACATCGAGGACTTTGCGCGCCGCCTGTCCCGTTTTCGCCCCGACAGCGAGCTGTGCGCGCTCAATGCCGGTCGCTCCCGCGAGGTGCCGGCCTCCGTCCTCTTGCGAACGGCCGTCGCCGCGGGACTGTGGGCGGCCGAGCGGAGCGGCGGCCTCGTCGACCCGACGCTCGTCGCTGAGATCGAGGCGGCCGGATACGAGAGCTCGAGAGACGGTGAGGCGCCCGTTCCCCTGCCCCTCGCCCTTGCTACTGCCCCGGCTCGCAGGCCGGCGCGACCTCGCACCGGGGCGCGCTGGCGCCAGATCGAGGTCGATCACCGACGGGGCACCGTGCGACGGCCGCCGGGACTGCGCATCGACACAGGCGGCACGGGTAAGGGCCTCGCGGCCGACGCGGTCGCCTACCGTCTGCGCCACTACACCCGATTCGTGGTCGACTGCGGAGGCGACATCGCCGTGGGCGGTGTGGGGTGTCAGCTCAACCCGGTCGCGGTAGAGGTTGAGCATCCGCTCACCGGCGAGTGCGTCCACACGCTACGCCTGACGCACGGCGGAGTTGCCACATCCGGCCTGAACGTTCGAGTGTGGAGGCGCCCCGACGGCTCCTTCGCCCACCATCTGCTCGACCCCTCGAGTGGCGAGCCGGTCTGGAGCGGGCTGATCGGGGCGACGGCGCTCGCCCCAACCGCCCTGGAGGCCGAGACGCTCTCAAAGCTCGCGCTTCTCAGCGGCGCCGACGGCGCCCGCCATGCGCTCGCCGAGCATGGTGGGTTGGTCGTGCATGACGACGGCGACGTGGAGTTGATCGGACCCTTGGATCTCCGCGGCAACCTCGCGGCGTACCCGTTTCGGAGTGCGGCATGACCCAGGCCGCACCGGCCAACTACGTGTGGTGGCTCGCCGGTCGCTCAGCCGGATTCGTGGCGATGGCGCTGATCACAGGTTCGGTGATCCTCGGGTTGGCGATGGCCGCGCGCGTGATCCCGACCAAGCGGCGGCGGGATGCGGTGCGCTTACACCAGCACCTCGCCCTGATCGCGCTCGGTGCGATCGCGGCCCACGGTCTGTTCTTGGCGGCCGACCCCTGGCTCAAGGCCGGCGTGAAGGGCATCGTCGTGCCTTTCGCGATCGGCTATCGCCCGCTGTGGACCGGGCTGGGGATCGTGGGTGCCTACCTGGCGGCGATTCTCGCTCTGAGCTTCTACGTGCGCAAGCGGATCGGCGTCCGGCTGTGGCGGCGGATGCACCGCTTCACGGTCGTGGTCTACGCGCTCTCGCTGGTCCACGCGCTGGGATCGGGAACGGACGCGTCGATACCGCTCGTGCGTGACGCGATGCTGGCCAGCACGCTTCCCGTGCTGTTCTTGCTTGCGCTGCGACTGCTGCGCTCGCGCAAGCACGCTGCCTCGGGCCCGCCGGAACGCGCTGCCCCGCGGTCCGCGTCGAGTGGTGCGGTCCAAGCGCGGGTACCCCCGGTTGCTGTCGCCGGCTCCCATCGGGCTGCCGCGCACGTGAGTGGCCGCTCGCTTGAACCCGCCCGTGGCCATGTGGAACCCGTCGCTTCTCAAGCGAACTGAACCTACAAAGGAGACAAGAATGACCTATGTTCCGAGCATTGACCAGGCAAGTTGCATAGCCGAGGCTGATTGCGTCGAGCTCGTTCCCGACGTATTCCAAGTCGAGGACTTCGCCACGGTCGTGGGCACGGGACCCGACGATCTGATCCTCGCCGCGGCAAAGAACTGCCCTGTGGAAGCGATCACTGTCGTGGACTCGGAGACCGGTATGCAGGTGTATCCCTGAAGGTTGGAGCTGGTAGCCGCCCGCGCTCGGAGTCGGGCAAGAGGGGTGTGGCGCTCTACGGATGAGGTCACGGACACAGCGCGCGATCCTACTGGCATGGCCACGTTCGACACACGGGCCCTCGCGCGCGAGAAACGCGAGACTCGCTTGCACTGGCGGCTCCTCGACGGTGTGATCCGACATCGAGCTCTGATTCTGGCCGCCATCGCTCTGCTCGCCCTCGCGGCGGGTGGGCTGCTGCATCTCGCGGGAGAGGCGGGCGCCGGCGACGAGATCTGGCGCGTTGCCGTCATGCTCCTCGCGGTCGAGCTCGCGTTCGAGGTCGGCCATACCGTAATCGTCGATCACCACTTGGGAGTCGACACCATCGCGCTAGTCGCAATGGTCGGCTCGCTCGCGCTCGGCGAAGAGCTCGCCGGGGTTGATCGTCGGCTTGATGTTCTCGGGCGGCGCGGCACTCGAGGACATGGCTTCAACGCGCGCGCGGCGAGAGCTCACAGCGCTCATACAGCGCGCCCCTAAAATCGCGCAGCGCCGCGTCGGCGAGCGCATCGAGCAGGTGCCGATCGAGCGCGTGCAGGCCGGCGATATTGTCGTTGTACGCACGGGGGAGGTCGTGCCGGTAGACGGCGCGGTCGTGAGCGGCGAGGCCGTCGTGGACACCAGCACGTTGAGCGGGGAGCCCCTTCCCGTCACGATTGCACGCGGACGGCCCGTGCTCAGCGGTACGGCCAATGCGGGCTCGCCGTTCGAGCTTCGGGCAGATCGGCCGGCAGCCGAGAGTGCCTACGCGGCGCTGGTGCGGTTGGTCGAGCAGGCCGAGGCCCATCGGGCACCGCTCGTGCGCATGGCCGACCGCTACGCCGGGTTCTTTCTCCCCGCGACGCTCCTGGTGGCCGGCGCGGCGTGGGCGCTCAGCGGCGAATCGATACGGGCGCTCGCCGTCGTGGTCGTGGCCACGCCGTGTCCGCTGATCCTGGCGGCTCCGATCGCGCTGGTCTCGGGACTCTCGCGGGCGGCGCACGCGGGCGTGATCGTCAAGGGTGCCGGGGCCGTTGAGACGCTCGGCCAAGCGCGCACCGTGCTGTTTGACAAGACCGGCACGCTGACGGTGGGCACGCCCGAGATCAGGGAGGTGCTCGGCTGCGACGGGTTCCAGCCCGGGGAGCTGCTGCGCCTCGCGGCTTCGGTCGACCAGATGTCCGCGCATGTGCTCGGCGAGGCACTCGCTCGCTCAGCACTTGACGCGGGCCTCACGCTCACGACGGCCACCGACGTGCGTGAGGAACCCGGCCAGGGCATCCAGGGCTTGGTCGATGGCCGCCGCGTCGCGGTTGGGAGCCGATGCGTTCGTGCGCGCCGCAGGTGTGCGTGCGGATGAGGTGGCGTCGGCTGTCGTGATGACGGGTCGAGGCTCGGGCGAGGCACATGTCCTCGTAGGAGTCGACGGTCACGTCGGCGGGGTGATCGTGATGGCAGATGAGCTGCGTGGCGACGCGGATCGGATCGTCGAGCGACTGCGCGCGGAGGGCGTTCGCCACGTCGCGATGGTGTCCGGCGATCGTCGCTCGGTGGCGGAGCGGATCGGCCGCGAGCTCGGCGTCGACCGCGTCTACGCCGAGCAGTCGCCGGAGCAGAAGCTCGAGGTCGTCGAGCGTCTGCGCGACGACCCCGATCTGCGCCCGGTCATCATGGTCGGCGACGGCGTCAACGACGCTCCGGCCCTTGCGCTGGCCGATCTCGGAATCGCGATGGGCGCAGCCGGTGCCACGGTTTCCTCGGAGACCGCAGACGCAGTGATCACCGTCGACCGCGTGGACCGAGTCGCCGACGCGGTGCACGCGGGCCGGCGTGCGGTCCACATCGCGCGCCAGAGCGTCCTCGCCGGCATGGGCCTGAGCATCGCGGCGATGTTCGTAGCAGCGCTCGGCTACCTGCCCCCAGTCGCCGGCGCAATCTTCCAGGAGGTCATCGACCTCGCGGTCATCCTGAATGCGCTGCGCGCACTTCGTGGCTGAAGGGAAGGGTGGGGGCTACAGCAGCCCCGGGACGCCACGCACTGGCCGACACGCCAGATGGCTGCCGGCACGGGGATGAGCCAGACCGCAGTCAGCCGGATCTGGCGGGCGTTTGGGCTGAGACCCCATCAGCGGGAGAGCTTCAAGCTCTCCCCAGACCCCTTGTTCATCGAGAAGGTTCGCGACATCGTGGGGCTCTACCTGAACCCGCCCGAGGCAGCGGTCGTGCTGTGCGTCGATGAGAAGTCACAAATTCGGTGCGCAGATTTCTACGCATGAGAAACCTCTATTCAAAAACATAACGCGAACTTATGCGATCTGGAGAAAATGACGGATCTCCAAAACTTCCAAGAACTGGGACGCCCGTGTCACAAGCGCCGAGCTGATCGCGCGCGGCGCAGGGTTTTGTGAGTTGCGCGACCGCATCGTAGAGCTGGCCGAGCCGCAGGCCGGCGACACAGTCGTCGATATCGGTTCCGGCACGGGGCTGCTGTCACTGGCCTTCGCCAGACGCGCTGCGCGGGTGTGGGCAATCGACAGCTCGCCGGCGATGAATGAGTATCTACGCGCCAAGGCGGCGAGCGCAGAGCTCCACAACGTGAAAACTGTCCTGGCATCCGCCCTCAGCCTCCCGCTCGTCGACGAGATCGCCGATCTCGTGGTTTCCAACTACTGCCTGCACGAGTTACGTTCTGCCGACAAGCTTCGAGCACTGGCCGAGGCCAGGCGTGTCCTCAAGCCGGGCGGACGCCTTGTCATCGGCGACATGATGTTCTCGCTCAACCCCATGCACTCACGCGATCGGCGCGTGGTGGCCGTCAAGCTGGACAGGCTTGTGCGTCGAGGACCTCGCGGCGTCTGGAGACTGTTGAAGAACGCCGCTCGCCTTGCCAGTGGACGCTGGGAGCATCCGGCCAACGTGGCCTGGTGGAATGAGGCGTTGAGGCGATCGGGGTTCGATCGGGCGAGAGTCGAAATGCTGGCGCACGAGGGCGGCATCGCGATCGCTGAGGCGCATTTGAGTCGCGCGCCCGACTACACCGCAGTCAGTACCCAGATGGTTGGTGGTCCGCCCCAGAAGCTCGTCGCGCCGAACTAGCTCACGACGTATCGGTGAGCGCCGATCTGCGTGCATCCCGATCGCGGCAGCGAGAGCGTCGCCAAGGTCGGCAGCGAGGTGCGCACCTCGTGAGAAGCCGTACGGAAGGTGAACCGGCCTGAGTGTGGGTGAAGGGCTCCTACTAGGGGTCGGCAGCGATTGAAGCTTTCCCCGGAACACTCCCGAGCGAAACGAGTCGTGCCAATGCCTCCGGCCTGTGCTTGAGGTAGCCGTCGAGGAACGCGATCGTTACGCGCTCGACTATTGCCAGCTGTGGCTGCTGCTTCGAGTACGGAGGCAGGTGTCCGGCTCCAATCAGACGGAGCAAGTACTTGGGCCGCCGAGCGCTTTCGAAGAACGCGCTGGTGGCACTCGGCAGGTTGACCGTATCGGCCGTCCCCTGCGTGGCCAGCAGCGGCGGACCATCCGGCGGAAAGGTGAAACCGCCGACCCCTGGTATCTCCGCGCCCGACAGGACGACTGCCGCGCCGACGCGTGTGTCACGGAAGGTGCCGTCATAGGCAACTGCCAGAGCTGTGTCGCCGCCGTCGGACTGCCCCGTGACGGCGATCTGCTTGGGGTTGACAAGTCCGGCGAGAGGTCCTGAGCCCGCTCCGCTGGCGGCAAGCATGCGGGAGATCACAAAGCTCATGTCGGCCGGTTGATTGACCAGGTCGGACTCGTCGGGTCCACCGGGAGCATCGGCGTTCTCGAGTGGGAACACGGGCGCGACGACGACGTATCCGGCGTGTGCCCAACTCTGCAGCATGCTCGCGTAGAGCGCGGGCGTGACGGCAAAGCCGTGTCCGAAGATGACAAGCGGAAAGGGGCCGTCAGTACGCGCCGGCGGTGCGTTTGGCAGATCTGTTCGGCTCGGCGCCCCGAGCGCCGGGTACCTGACGTACGTGAGAAGCGTTCGTGGTTCGCTCGTGCCGTTGGGCAGCTCAATCGTGCGACTGGTGTCGATCAGCCGCAGCACGCGTAGCCCAACGGCAAACGAGGATGGCGAGGTCTTGGCCGTCGAGCGCTGTCCTTCCACAGCGCTCTGACTGCGAGCCGTCACTTTTGCGCCGTGCTGTCGCGATGCCGTCCATGACCCTGTCAGGACGACGCTCAGCGCAACGGCTGCGGAGACGAGCGCGAGGAGTCCAAATGCCAGCAGACGCTTACGACGGACCGCCCGCCTTTGGCTGTCTCGCTCGAACTCAGATGGCTGGTCGGCTGCCCGGATGGTGCGACCGGACGCACGTTGGGATGGCGGGGGCATCAGGCCTCACGGTAACGATGAGACGGTAGGCGCCGGGCCGGTGCAGCGGTCGGGCGTGGGTTTGCGCATGAAGCCCGCAATGCGGCGCTGTCGCCGCATCACGCGTAGGCGCGCTCGATCATCATTTTCGCGCGCTCGACCTGCTCCTCTTGGCCTTGGCTGCCGCTCTTGCCTTCGAATCATGCAGCGCAACCTTGTAGGCAGACTTGAGGTTGGCGAGCGTTTCGTGGGAGGTCTGTCTGACGGCGGGCAGGTCTTCGGGGCTGGTTGCCCCGAGGGCCAGAATCCCAATCTCCAGATGCGGCGCCAAGGAGATACCGACGTCTCCGCAGCCGACGTCCGCAATTGGCTGGCCGGCACTTACACGAGCTCCGACAGGTAGGAGATCGGGGGACGCGTGCCCGTAGTAGACGTAGCGACCGGCGTCGGGTCCGCTGTCCAGGAGCAACACGGGCGCCCAGCTGCCGAAGCCTTCGAGGCCCTCTGCGACGATGATCCCACTCGCCACCGCCAGCTCGCGCAGATGGGTCCCACATTGGTTGGCGTTTCCGCCAAGATCGACCCCCTGATCCAGCGACCACCAGCTCGCGGGAGCCACGCGCGATAGGGGATAGAGCGGGAACACCCACCCTCGGGCGCTCATGGGGTAAGGGCTCCGGGGGGACGGCTGCAGCGGTGTGATGGGCGTGCCGCCCGAGGATGGACTCGCCGAGGGTGGGCTCGGGGCCGGTGGATTCAAGGCGGGCGACGTCGTGATGGTCGGTACGGCCGTGCCGCCCGTCGAGTCGCCAAAGGCGAACTGGCTCGTCGTCAGGAGCCCCGCGAGCGAAGCCAACACAAATGTGACTGCGTGCACCGTTGAGAGTCGTCGCAACTCGTCGTGGCCTCTCGTATCGGCCGACGGGGTTAGCTGACGGGCTGGCGCCTTGCGCCTCCCGCGGATTACCGCGGAACTCGCCCCAACAACTCGGGTCCCCCGCTCCCGGGCACCTGCCAGGAATTGGGCACGGGTAAGCCTAGCGAGCCGAGGCGCGTATTGCTCAGGCCGGCCCCCCAGGGAGCTTCCACGGCGGGCGGCACTCGGCTCGTGTCCGCCCTCGCTCGTTGCTTAGCCGCTATCCGTTGCTGCCCGATACTCCCGCCAGGCGCTCAGAAACCACGAAACCCCTCTGACATCCCGCTGAAACGACTATGGGCGCGGCGGGTTTCGAACCTGCGACCTCTCGCGTGTGAATAAGAACCCCACCTCGGCTGATTTCGCCAGTTTCCCCTGCAAATCGGAGCTATCCAGGTTGCTGGCCGATCTCTGTAAACCGGCTGATTTGGGCTCGATTCGGCTGGGTTTAGGCCAATGAGCGGCTCCACTGGCCTAAACACCAGGGCGGCATCAAGGGGCCGAAAGGGCCGAGAACGGACGAGTTGGGATCGATAAAGGGGCGGTCGTGTGCCCACGATGGTGTGGGCAACGCGATCCGAGGCTCCTGTACCAGGCCACCGACGGCCGTCGAGCATGAGTCGAGGTCGCCCGCGTTGACATGGGTACGCCGGTTGCCCGACCGAAACTAGGCGAGAATCCACGGATGCACGTCACGGCCAAGGCCGACTATGCCGTGAGGGCTGTCGTCGAGCTCGCCGACAGCAGCCCGGACTCGCCCCGCAGGGTGGACTCCCTCGCCGAGGCTCAGGGCATTCCGGTCTCATTCCTGGAGAACATCCTGCCCCAGCTGCGCTCCTCAGGCATCGTGCGCAGCCGGCGTGGCCCCATGAGTGGCTACTGGCTGGCCAGGCCACCCGCTGAGGTCAACCTCGCCGACATCATCCGTGCTGTGGAGGGCCCACTGGTAGGTGTGCGCGGGCGGCGTCCCGAGGAGCTCGACTACGTGGGCTCGGCAGCGACGCTCCAGCAAGTTTGGGTCGCGTTGCGGGTGAATCTGCGCAAAGTGCTCGAGGACGTAACCGTCGCCGACGTCGCCGCGGGCAAGCTGCCCAAGGACGTGCTCGCCCTGACGCGCCAGGAGGAAGCCTGGCAGACGCGCTAGCTCAGGTGAAGATGATCTGGCCGCCACCCGCCAGTCCGTAGAACTCGCCGACGGTGATGATCTCCTGAACCTGGGGTATGAAGTCCTCGTTGCTCAGCTTGAACAGGTCCACCGACGCCTTGCAGGCGTACAGCCCGGCACCGGAGTCGGCGATCATCTCGACGAACTCTGGAATCGGTGGGATGTCGAGCTTCTCCATCTCTCCCGCCAGCTGGTGGGTGACGAGCGCAGACATGCCTGGAAAGCCGCCGGCCCAGGTGGCGAGGTGCAGACCGGGATTGCCCACCGTCGCCACCTTTACGTGATCGTGCTTTGCCTTGTTGATCGCGTCCAGCCCGAAGAACGTGAAGAAGAGGTTCGCCTCAATGCCCTCCATGCGGGCTCCGTTGGCCATGATCAGTCCCGGGTAGATCCCCTCGAGGGAGCCCTTGGAGATGATGATGGAGACCTTCTCGATGGTGTCGCTCATGTATGCCTCGATCTGTGGAGGTGTTTAGATGCAGCCGCGCGGCTTTGGGATGCCACCGATCTTTGCGGAAAGCTTTGCTGGGCCTTTCGGAAACAGCTCGTAGAGCTCCTTGATCGGGACCCCGGAGGTCTTGCCCAAACTGCGGATCGAAGGGGCCGAGCCGGTCTCCAGATAGGTCTTGCGCATGAAGTTGACGACCTGCCAGTGGCGGTCGCTGAGCTGCGCGATCCCGTTGGCGCGGGCGATCTCCGCGGCCATCTGCTCGTTCCATTGCTGCGGGTCCGCGAGGAATCCCTCGGAGTCGACCTCGACGGTGGAGCCGGCGAGCGTAGTGGTTGTCATTGTGGACCTCCGGATCCATGCATTGCGGGCCGTGCCCTAGGTGGATGGAACTGCGAACCGACACCCGGTATGTCGTGCCCTGGGAGCAGCACATGCCAGTAGAGCGGCTGGAAGGCGAGCTTTGCGAGGTGGTTCAGCCGCGACTCGGCCAGCAGCGGAAGCGGGCCTACGTGCGGCTCGGGGAAGCGACCCGGAAGCGGCTCGGTCTCGTAGTCGAAGTCGATCAGCAGCGCCTTGTGAAAGCCCGTCTCGATGAAGCAGTTGGCGTGACCGTCGTAGAAGCCGGTCAGTTCGTCGCCTTCGAGGAACCGGCGGATGTTCTCCACCACTATCTCGCCCTCAAAGTGGGTGACCGAGCCGGCCTTTGATGTCGGAACGTCGGCCGCGTCGCCGATCGCGAAGATGTTCGGTGCGGCCCGCGACTGAAGCGTGTGCCGATCGGCTGCGACGAACCCGAGGGCGTCACCCAGACCTGGCGAGCGCGCGATGTACGCCGGGCCGCCGTGGACCGGGACCGTGACGAGGAGGTCGTAGGGGATCTTGCGCTCATCCCAGCTGTGAAGCAGCTTGGCGCTGGCATCGACCCGACCAGTGGCGAACTCGGCCTCCACGCCGATGCCCTTCTCCTGCAGGAGCGCATCGAGGTGCGCGGACGCGACCGGCTTTGTGAAGGCTCCGTCCAGGGGTGTGACGAACGTGAGCTCGACCCGGTCGCGCAGTCCGCGCTCTCGCAACTGCCAGTCGGCGAGGAAGCAGAACTCCAGGGGCGCCACCGGGCACTTGATCGGCATATCGATCAAGTTGACCACGAGCCGGCCGCCGTCGAACTGGTCCAGGGCACGCCGCAAGGCGCTCGCGCCCTCGAGCGAGTAGAAGGTGTGGATCGAGGTCCCCCACGCGGGCCCCGTGAGACCGTCGGTTTCCTCTGGCTGTAGCGATGCGCCGGTGGCGATGACCAGCACGTCGTACTGGACCTCTGGACTGTTCGCGAGATGGACGGTGCTCTGGGCGATGTCTACGCTCTGAACGTCGTCGAGGCGGAAGTCGATGCCGTCGCGAAACTGGGCGTGGCGCGGCCGAACGATCTCGCCAGGCTCCGCGAGCCCGAAGGGCACAAACAGAAGGCCGGGCTGATACACGTGGGTGTCATCGCGGTCGACTACCGTGATGCTCGCCGCCTCACCGTAGAGCCGCTGAAGTCGGTTGGCGACCAACGTGCCTCCGGTTCCCCCGCCAAGGATGAGGATTCTGTGCGCCATTGCATCACCCATCCTCGCCGCTGTTGCCCGATGCCCCAAGGGGGCCATACCGCTCAGTCGCTGCGGAATACTGCGTAGCCGCGAGGACCCAACGCGGCCTCGCGACCGCGGGCTGCTCGCGTCCGAGACGGTGGCCATTCATAGCGCCGGTATCTCAATGGGGAGTCCCAGCGTCATCCAGTCGTGGATGCCCCCACGGTAGTAGAGGATCGACTCGGGCGGATAGCCGTTTGTGAGGAGCGTGCGGATTACGGTGGGTGTGGCGGCGCATTGGGGGCCGTTGCAGAAGAAGATCGTCGTCAGGCTCGGGTCTAGTGAGTTGATCGACTGCTCGATCTGCCCGTGGGGAATGTTGCGTGCCGTCGGGATGCTGCCCTCCAGGTAGAAGTGCGCCAGCCGCGTGTCCACTAGCGGCAGGCTGCCATCGATGTGGTCGATCACCTCGAGCTCGCCCACGGTTCGTACCCCTGGGTCGATCTGGATCGGTGAGATCGTGCCCCAGGTCGCATCGACGGTCAGGAGCCCCGGCTTGTCCGGCACGGGCCGGGGCACCATCAGCACGTCGGCTCGCCGCGCAAGTCGCTCGATACGGCCGGCGGCGGCCATTGTCATGGCTTCCCCGCCGCGCTCAGCCACTCTGTGGCTTCTCGCCGGTGCATGGATTCAGGAGTGGCCGAAGCGGACGTCGGGGAGGATGCGCCGCGCCCATCGGGGCAGGTACCAGGCCCGAGGGCCCATCAGGCGCAGCAGGACGGGAAGGAGCAGCAGACGGATGAGCACGGCGTCCAGGAGAACGGCGACCCCGAGGATGATCCCCATCTCCTTGGGCGGCAGCGGCCCGGAGAGCGCGAAGGTGAAGAACACGGCGACCATCACAGCCGCGGCCGCGAAGATCACTCGGCCGGAGTGTGCGATCCCGTTGACCATCGCGTCCTTGGCGTTGTGGGTGTCGTCCCAGTGCTCCTTGGCGGAGGAGAGCAGGAACATCGTGTAGTCCATCGAGATCGCGAAGATCATCGCGAAGAAGAACACGGGGCCCCAAGCGTCGAGGAAGCCCTGGGGCTGGAAGCCCAGCAGCGAGTGCAGGACGCCGTCCTGGAAGATCCACTTGGACACGCCGAATGCGGCCGCCGTGGCGAGCAGATTGGTGAGCACTCCGGCCGCCGCGAGCAGCGGGGCCTGCAGGGCGAACAGCAGCAGCAGGAACCCGAGGGTCAGCACTACGCCGATCACGAGGGCGGTCTTGGCGGAGAGCAGGCTCTGCAGGTCGTGATTTTCGGCGACCGCGCCGCCGAGGACCGCGTGCCGGCGGGAAGCTCGCCCCGGAGTCGCACGATGGTCGCCCCGACCGCTGGGTTGGATGGGTCCTGGCGGGGGATCGCGGTGATCAGGGATAGCCCGCCGGCGCCTGGCTGGGTCGGCATGACCTGGGCGATACCGGGATCGCCCTGAGCGAGCGTCGCCACCGCGGCGGCCTGCGCTGCCGGAGCGACGATCTGCAGAGGACCGGTGGCGCCCGGTCCCATCGCGGCCTGGACCTGGTTGTAGCCGATGCGCGACGAGTCGCTGCTCGGCACGACCTTGATCGAGGGCATCGAGGTCTTCAGCTGCGTCACCGGGTAGGCGAGCGCGAGCAGCACCACCAGCGCGGGGATGCCGTAGCGCAACGGGTGGCGCCAGAGGCGCTCGCCCCAGGCGGCGAAACGCGCGGAGCGATGCTCGCCGGAATGCGCCCACGGCAGTGACAGATTGTCGACTTTGGGGCCGAGCTTGGCCAGCACCGCAGGAAGCAGGGTGAGCGTCGCGGCGAGCACGAAGATGACGGCGAGCATGATGCCGAGGCTCATGCTGCGAAAGGCCGGGCTGGGGACGAGCATCACGGCGGTGAGAGAGATCAATACGGTCACCCCGCTGAACAGGACGGCCTTGCCGGCGGTGTCCATCGTGACGGCCGTGGCCTCCTGCGCGTCGAGCTTTGAGCCGAAGAAGGCGCCGCGGAAGCGCATCACGAGGAACAGGGCGTAGTCGATCCCCAGCGCCAGCGCGAACATCAGCGCGAAGTTCATCGCCCAGATCGAGATCGGCATGATCAGCGTGCCCAGGTACAGCGAGCCCGCGGCGGCGAGCAGCCCGACCATCGTCAGCATCAGCGGCAGCCCGGCGGCGACCAGCGAGCCGAAGGCGAGCAGCATGATGCCGAGCGTCACCGGCCAGGAGATGACCTCCGACTTCAGCATCGCCGAGCGGTTGGCGGCGTTGAAGTCAGACCACATGCCGGCCGCGCCCGTGAGGTTGACGACCACGGCGCCCGTGGAGAGCTTGTGCAGGGCGCCCTTGAGGCTGTCCGCGGCGGCCACCATTTCGTTCGGGTTGCGTGCCGCGCCTGCCTGCACGATCGCGGTATGACCGTCACGGGAGATCGACAGCCCGGGAGCAGGCGCAACGACCGTGCGGACGGCGCGGTCGGCACGCAGCGTCTGTTCGACGCGCGCGATCGCCGACCTGAAGGCCGGGGCGTCGACCGTCTGCGTCGGTGAATAGACGACCGTCATCAGGCCGTAGCTGCCGAGGCCGGCGAAGTCTCGTTCGACCAGCTTGCGCGCCTGGACCGACTGCGACCCGCTCGCTTCCCAGCCGGCTCCCGACAGCGCCTTCTCGACGCGAGGCGCGAAGAAGCCGAGCACGACGGCAACCACGAGCCAACCGACGAGCACGGTGCGGAAATGCGTGGCCGTGTAGCGCCCGAGGCGGCCGATCGGCCCGACGTGCGTTCCGTGCTTGATCGGCTCCCTGGCGGGCACGGCGGCACGGGGGACGGCGGTGGTGCTCATGAGTGGGCCTCCGGGCGCGGGTAGAGGACGGAGCGCAGCGAGAAGAGGCGGCGCAGGATCAGCGAGGCCGGGCACGCGCCAAAGAGGACGTAGAGCCACTGGTTGACCCCGACGAAAGCGGTCAGCAGGAGAAACCACGGAGAGATCAGCGCTGCGAGAAGAGCGCTGATGAGCGTCATGGTGCCGGCGAGCGCGAACAGCACCCGCTCAAGCGGCCAGCGAGAATCGCCCGTGCCGGCTTCTTCTGATGTCGGGCGGGTACATGCGGTTGCGCTCATCGGTTGGCTCCTCCTGGTAGTAGTGAGTCGAGCTCGTCCAGCTGGCGGCGCATGCCACCGCAGACCTGCTCGCACAGCTCGAACACGCCCTCGTCTGCAATCGCGTAGAGCGAGAAGTTGCCCTCCTTGCTACGGCTTACCAACCCGCTGCGAAGCAGCAGGCCAAGATGCTTGGAAACGCTTTGCTGGGACGCGCCGGTCACCCGCTGAAGGTCTTGGACGGTGGCCGGACCCTCGCGCAGCGCATCGAGGAGACGAATACGCATCGGCTCACCGAGGACTCGAAAGCGCTCAGCGATCAGCTCCACAAGCGGTGCCGGAAGCGGATGTGGAATGTCGGTAGTCGTGTTCATGCTGCCCAGCATAGCACAACTATATCGTTGTATGCTACTGTCATTGTATGAGTACCAGCTACGGATCGGGTCGGGTAGTTGAGCCGGATGGAGTTCAACGCGCTCTGAGGGACGCTCGAGTCAAGACTCCCCCAGAGGAGGAACGACATGGTCAATAGTCCACAGCAGGTGGTCGTCGTCGGATCCAGCTTCGCCGGGCTGACCGCGGCGCTCGAGTTGCGCAAACACCTCGACGAGCATCACCGGATCGTGGTCCTCGACAGGCGCGCGGACTTCACCTTCATCCCATCGCTCGTGTGGCTGCCCTTCGGAAAGCGCCAGCCCGAGGACATCACGTTCCCGCTGGCGCCGGTCTATGAGCGCAAGGGCATCGAGTTCCGCAACACTGCCGCGACCGGCTTTGACCTCGAGAACCGGATCGTCCACACCGACGACGGCCAGGACGTCCGCTACGACAAGCTGATGCTCGCCACGGGCCTCCGCCTGGCGTTCGAGAAGGTCCCCGGCCTCGGCCCCCACGACGGCTTCACGCAGTCGGTATGCAACCTCGAGCACGCCCTGCTCGCCGGCGAGGCATGGAAGCGCTTCCTCGCCAACCCGGGGCCCGTCGTCATCGGCACCGCCCAGGGCGGCTCCTGCTTCGGCGCCTCCTATGAGTACCTCTTCAACGTCAAGCACCAGATCGACAAGGCCGGCCTCACCGACGTCGCGCCAGTCACCTTCGTCTCTGCCGAGCCGTTCCTCGGGCACTTCGGCCTCGGCGGTGTCGGCGACTCGAGCAAGCGAGTCGACGCGTTCTTTGCGAAGCTCGGCATCGAGGGGATCCCCAACAACGTGATCAACGAGGTCCGCGACGGCGAGATGGAAGTCGACGGCGGGCGGGTGCTCCCCTTCTCCTACTCGATGATCGTGCCACCGTTCACCGGTGTCGACGCCGTGCGTGAAACCGAGGGGCTCTCCAACCCGATGGGCTTCATCCCGGTCGACGACGACTTCCGCCACACCGAGCACCCCGACGTCTACGCGGCGGGCGTCGACATCGCGATCGCACCCCCGGCGCCCACACCGGTCCCGGCAGGAGTGCCGAAGACCGGCCAGATGAGCGAGGTGATGGCCCGCACGGCCGCGCACAACATAGCCGCAGACATCAACGGCACCGCCCACAAGTCGATGCCCCTCTCCGATCTCGCCGCGATCTGCATACTCGACGCGGGCAACAACGGGATCATCTTCAAGGCCGACCACGTCCTTGGCGACAGCTCCCACGCCCACGTGATGGTCGGCCCGCAGGCCCACTGGGCGAAGGTCGCCTTCGAGCGCATGTTCCTGACGACCCGCAAGCGCGGGCGGGTGATGCTCTGATGGCCATGACCGCGACAGCCCGCCGCGTGGGCAACAGCCTCAAGCACGAAGTGGACGTCAACGGCCGCCACACGATCGTCACCGACGAGCCCGAGCACCTCGGCGGCACCGACGAAGGGCCCGCGCCACACGAGCTGCTGGCCGCGACCCTGGCCGCATGCATCGCGACGATGATCGCCATGTACGCGCAGAACCGCGGTTGGGACATCGGCGAGACAGCTGTCGACGTGGACTACGACGCCGACAGCGCTCCGCGGCGCTTCGCTATCGACGTGCACCTTCCCAATGACCTGACGCTCGATCAGCAGCGCCGGCTCGAGCGCGTTGCCGAGACCTGCCCCGTGCGTCGCGCAATGGAAACCGGATTCACCTTCGAGGAGCGGACAGTCAGCGTGCGGGCACCGAGCGCTGTCGCGTAGCCCCGATGCCCCAGAACTACGATCAGCACTCTCTCAAGGGCGCCCGCCGCGATCCGTGCCCCGCAGAGCACGCAGACCTGAGCGCTCGCTCGTTCGAGCCGGATACGGTCCAACGGTGACCAGTCGCAAACGCACCCGGATGGAGCCCGTCGCAATGTCGAGTGGGCACGCGCGCCCCACGACGGCCCGCCCCGTCTTCCCCGGCCCCGCCGATGATCCAGGCGCAGCCCGTGCCTGTGTCCCACGCCGGTTTGTCTCGGCAGGCGAAGTGGCACGAGATGTTGGAAGCGTTCTGATCCGTGGCCGGCCGCTGGCGCGCGCGTACGCCGGGGGGCTCGACGGTGGCCTGCGCGAGCGCGTCATGGTCGCCGTCAGTCAGGTGAATGCATGTGGCGGCTGCACTCGGGTGCATAGGCACTGGGCGCTGCGTGCCGGCGTGCCGTTCGCCGAGCTGGAGGCGCTCCTCACCGGAGATCTCGAGCACCTCGATCCGCGCAGCCGCGCAGCCGTCTCCTACGCCGTCGATCGCGCCGAGCTTCGCTTTGAAGGACCAGCCTCCCCTGGTATCGAGAGGTCCGCGCGGGAGCATCTGAGCGCCAGAGAGCTCAACGAGATCGACGCCATCGCTCGAGCGATGGCCCTCGCGAACCTCTCCCTGAACACGCTGGCCGCCGCCAAACTGCCTTCAGCGACAGGCGCCGCAAAGCATCCCGTGTTCGCGAGGGTTTGGTCGCATATTTCGGGGAAGGTGGGGTCTGACAAGCAGCGCTCGGAGTTGCTCGCGGGTCTACGTGGACGGGTTCTCGAGGTGGGGGCGGGCGATGGCCGCAACTTCGCCCACTACCCACCCGATGTGTCTGAGGTCCTCGCGATTGAGCCTGAGCCTTATCTCCGTCGGCTTGCCTGCGATGCCGCTCGCGCCGCGCCCGTGCCGGTCAAAGTCGTCGATGGCACAGCCGAGCTGCTGCCCCACGAGGACGGCGTCTTCGATTCCGTCGTCAGCTCGCTCGTCCTGTGCTCGGTGATCGACCAGGAGATAGCGCTCGCCGAGCTGCACCGAGTCCTCATGCCCGGCGGAGAGCTCCGCTTCTACGAGCACGTCATCGCCGAACGGAGCCTTGGCAAGGCCGTTCAGGCAGGCCTCGATGGCTCGGGCGTCTGGCCACATCTCGGCGCGGGATGTCATCTCGCTCGCGACACAGTCGGCGCTATCGCGGCTGCCGGATTCACGGTTGAGCAGGTCCGGCGGTTCACCTCGGGACCGGGGCCGCACGGAATCCCGTTCGTACTCGGCACCGCACGGCGCAATTCGGCGCACCCTTAGGCGTGTTGGTGCTGCTGAAGGACTGCCACGCTCGACGAGACACGAGGGAGGCACGCGACAATGTCAGTTGACGAGGGGTGGGTGCGCGACATGAGCATCGCCCATACCGAGTCGCAATCGCTTGCGGCGGCGGAAGCCGCGTTTCGACGCGACCATCCGCGCTACGACGACACGGCCGTGCTAGACGAGCTCCGCCGCAGCGACTTCGCGCGCCTGGACCGAGGCGGCCACGTCTACCTCGACTACACCGGCGGCGGGCTGTACGCGGAGTCGCAGCTGGTCGAGCACATGCACGCTGCTACGCGAGAACGTGTTCGGCAACCCTCACTCAATCAACCCGACCTCGGCTGCAAGCACCGAGATGCTCGAGCGCGCCCGAGCGCGCGTGCTCGAGTTCTTTAGAGCCTCCCCCGAGGAGTATGTCGCGATCTTCACGCCCAACGCGACCGGCGCACTTAGGCTCGTCGGCGAGGCCTACCCGTTCTGCGCCGGCGATCGCTTCCTGCTCACCTTCGACAACCACAATTCGGTCAATGGCATCCGCGAGTTCGCCCGCGCACGTGGCGCCGAGACGACCTACGTCCCGAGCGTCGCGCCCGATCTGCGCGTGGACGAGAACCTGTTGCCGCGCTACCTGACCGACACGCCCGGCGATCACCACAACCTCTTCGCCTTCCCCGCGCAGTCGAACTTCTCAGGCGCGCATCACCCGCTGGAGTGGATCGAGCAAGCCCATGCGCACGGCTGGGATGTGCTGATCGACGCCGCCGCATACGTGCCCACGAACCGGCTGGACCTGAGCCGCTGGCGTCCCGATTTCGTGGCGCTCTCGTTCTACAAGATGTTCGGCTGGCCGACCGGAATCGGCTGTCTGCTCGCCCGCCGTGACGCGCTCGCCAAGCTCGAGCGCCCGTGGTTCTCCGGTGGCACGATCGTCGCGGCTTTCGTCCAGCGTCAGTACTACCAATCCGCACCGGGCGCCGCGCACTTCGAGGACGGCACCGTCAACTATCTCAACCTGCCCGCCGTCGAGATCGGCCTGAACCTGCTCGACCGAGTTGGCCTTGAGACGATCCACGCGCGCGCCGCGGCGCTGGGCGCCTGGTTGCTCGAGGCTCTCGGCGCCCTGAGGCACTCGGATGGCTCGCCGGCGGCCACCATCTACGGACCGCGGTCCTGGGAGCGGCGAGGAGCGACGATCGCGTTCAACTTCCTGCATCCCGACGGGCGCATCATCGATGAGCGCTACGTCGACCGCGTCGCGCGCCGGCACAACGTCTCGCTGCGCACCGGCTGCTTTTGCAACCCCGGTGCCGGCGAGCTCGCGTTCACGATCTCGCGGGAGACGCTCGTGGGCGGGGAGTTCGGCGAGGGCATGGCCCTCGACGACTACGTCCAGGCCATAGGCCTGCCGTCCGGCGGCGCCATCCGTGCATCGCTCGGGCTCGCCTCCAACTTCGCCGATCTGCGGCGCTTCATCTACTTCGCCGCCGAGTTCCTCGACCTCGCCGAGGTCCCGGCGAACCTCCCCCCGCGCATCGCGTGCTGACCGCTGCGTTAGCTTGAACCGGTGCTCTCAGACGCTCGCCGAAGGACCGATCAGAACACCCACCGGCACGGCAGCCGGGTGCACAACCGTCCCCACAGCGGACCTCACCGCCACCTCGGGCTGGCACTGCAGCGCCCAGCGCTGGTGCACAAACGTGCATCCGCCGCAGGCGTTGACGCGGCTGACGGCGACCATGACGCGCTCGCGCAACGTGGCGTCGAGGCGGCCGCGCAGGTAGACCGCCGCGAGCGGACCGCCGTGCTGTGCCACGCCGACGACGTCGTGTGCCCACTCGACGGGCGAAGCAAAGGTCCGCGGGCCGCGGATAGACGTCGTTGCCGTGGCCATGCTGCCCCTCAGGGTATGCGATCGGACCTCGAGAGTGCGAGGCCGACCTCACCGTCAATGCGGCTGGCAATGCCGGTTCCGGCACCCTGCATTGCGCCAGGGCGGAGGCGCTAGGGTGCAGCATGTCCTTCACCACCATCGAGGTGAGTGCCGCCGGTGTCCGGGGCACCATCACGCTGAACCGGCCGGACAAGCTGAATCCACTGAGCACCGAGACCTTGCGCGAGCTGGCCGACGCCGCGCACTGGTTCGACCAACGCCCCGACGTCAAGGTCGTGGTAGTCAGCGGCAGGGGGCGGGCGTTCAGCTCCGGAGCCGACGTATCGGTGTTCGCTGGCGCCGACCCCGGTGTGGCCGCTCAGCGAGAAGCGGCCGACGCGGGGCGACTGATGGCCGAGGCCATCGAGTCGATGCGAGCCATCACGGTCGCTCGCATCCAGGGCCATTGCGTCGGCGGTGGTCTGGTGTTGGCTGCCGCGTGCGACCTGCGCGTGGCAGCCGACACGACCCGGTTCTCGATTCCCGAGGTCGACCTCGGCATCCCCCTGGCCTGGGGCGGCATCCCCCGGCTCGTGCGCGAGATCGGTCCCGCCATGACCAAGGAGCTGGTGCTGACCTGCCGCCCGTTCACAGCCGAGGAGGCCCGGGCGCTGGGCTTCGTGAACCGTGTCGTGGGCGAGCAGCACCTCGACGAGGCGGTCGATGAGCTGGCCGCGCAACTCGTCCAGAAGTCTTCTCTCACCCTCACGGCAACCAAGCGCGGGGTCAATGCCGCCAGCCGCGCAATGGCGTCGACCTCAGGCGCTTGGAGCGACGCCGACTCGCTGCTTATGGCACTGAGCGACCCGGAGTCGCGCCGCGCCGCTCGGGACTACCTCGAACGGCTTAGTCACCGCTGAGCTCGACCCAAACCTCCCACACGATCGCGATCAAGCGCCGCGCTAGAAGCCGCCGAGAGGCCAAAATCGCTTGGTGGGCCAAATAGTGGGCCAAAATCGCCGGATCGCGCGCCGTAGAGCGTCTCCTGGGCGTCGGCGAGCAGGGCATCGAAGGCGGCGCCGTGTGCGCACTTGCTGCGATCGAGCAGCTGCGCGTAGACGTCCATGGTGAGCTTGGAGTCGGTGTGCCCGACCTGGCTCTGCACGAACAGAACGTCGAAGTTCGTCGAAGTTCGTCGCCAGGAGCATCACCGAGACGTACGTGCGGCGCATCGTGTGCGGAGTGACGAGCGGCAGCGGCGGGAGCCCGATTCTCGACGAGCTTCCCGCTGGCGAGGCGAGCGCCCGCGTCGAGCACCCTCTCGCGCACGTTGCCCTCGTCCCAGCGTGTCCCCTTGCGTGTGCAGAAGAACGGGCGCTCGGGTTCGGCGGGGTAGCCGCAGCGAATCTTCTGCGCACGGTGGGCGAGCAGGACGTGAGCGCGAGCGTGGCCCCATCGAGCCCGTCGCGCTCACGTACGCGTAGCGCGAACCTCATCCTGATCGGAATACCTGGTTTGGTTGACTCCACCGAAAACGTGAGGAAGATGCTAGGCTCGATTCCCTGAGGGAGCCGGGACGCGGCCTCTCCTGCAGGCAAGTTCGGAGGCGGCGGCACGACATGCACATCGACCCATTCATCGTCCTCGGCAGCGCGGTTGTCGGACTGCTGGTCGGGATGACGGGTGCCGGCGGCGGCGCCCTCATGACGCCGATGCTGATCCTGATCTTCGGGGTCAAACCCTCCTCAGCCATCACCAGCGACCTGGTGGCGGCCGTCATGATGCGCCCTGTTGGCGCGGCCGTGCACTTCCGCAAGGGGACGGTGCACCGCGGTCTAGTGCGCTGGATGGTCCTTGGCTCCGTGCCGATGGCCTTCCTCGGCACCTACTTGCTGCACCTCATGGGCGGGTCCAAGTCAGCACAAACGAACATCGAGAGGCTCCTCGGTGCCGCGCTGCTCATCGGCGCCGGGGCGATGGTGCTGCGTTACTGGCTCGATCTCCGCAGGGGTGAAGGGCGCTTCGCACACATACACGACGTCATCGCCAAACCCCTGCCTACACTCGCGATCGGAATGATCGGCGGCATAGTCGTCGGGATGACCTCGGTCGGCGCCGGATCGCTGATGATCATCCTGCTGCTGTTCCTCTACCCGATGATCGGCGCCAAGCAGCTGGTGGGCACCGACCTCTCCCAGGCAGTCCCGCTCACCCTCGCGGCCGCTATCGGAGCGCTCATCTTCGGCCACATTGAGTTCGGTGTGACCACCTCGCTGATACTTGGCTCCGTCCCGGCCGTGCTGGTCGGCTCGACATTCTCCTCGAGCGCCCCCGACCGCTACATCAGGCCGGTGATCACCTTCGTGATCTTCGCGTCGGGCCTGAAGTACATCGGCGTCGGGACGACACAGCTCGGCTGGATCCTCGTGGCGACGCTGCTGGCGTGCTTCGTCGCGTGGCTGGCCGTCAAGAAGCCCTGGCGCCAGACACCGGCTGCCATCCCGGCGGCCGACGCCGACGCCTTCGACGCGGCGACGTAGTCGACAAACCCGGGGCCCGTCCGGGAGCAGCCCACTCGGCCGCGTGCCCCGCCAGCCCAAGACCGGGTTGCCCCGGCGATCTGCGATCTTCCCGCCCTGGCATCGCAGGCAGAACAGCGACCGTGCGTGTTCGCCAAGCCAGCGTGGCTTCTGCGCTGTGCCGCAAGCGCGTCGCGGGCCGAGTTTGACGCTAGTACAGATAAGGACGAGTTCCTGTCGTCAGCGACATCCACGTTAGGGCTTTCGCTCTTGCCCCGGAGCAGGCCTGCGCAAACACCGACTGGCACTGGCCGACGACGGATAAGTGTATTAGCCGTGGTGCATGGCAGGACTTCTTATGGGCGCGGCGGGTTTCGAACCTGCGACCTCTCGCGTGTGAAGCGAGCGCTCTCCCACTGAGCTACGCGCCCTTGTTCGCCGATTCTATGGCGTTTGCTGCGCTGCCGCTCGTGTCCGCCCGCCGGTGGTCAGGAGCCCAGCCGTGCCGCAACGTGGGGGTGCAGCCGGTCGGCGGCTTCGGAGTAGGCGTGCGCGAGCGCATCCACTTCCTGCTGGGTGAGCGCCGTCCCGAACGCGGCCGGCCCACCGAGCTTGTGGTAGCCGTCCTGCAGCTTCTTGCCGATCTGGGCCAGGGAGAAGTGGCCGTCGTAGACGCTCTCGATGTACAGCGCGGCGTTCTCGCGCGCGAAGCGTGCGGCCGCGGGGGACCCATGTTCGATCTGGTCGCTGGCGGCGCCCATCAGCCCCCATCCGCGCGAGGTTAGCCCGCTGAAGCTCCAGAAGAGGCCGGCGAGCTGGGAGGCCTGACCTGTGAGGGAGGCCGCCCGTGGTTGCTTGAGCAGTCCCGGCACCTTGATCTCGGCGGCGCGTTCGGCCGCGGCGGCGATCGCTGGGCGCGCGCTCGAGGCCGGCCGGGCGGTCAGGCCGCCGTGGACGAGCGGCCATGCCACCTTGGCGGCCGCCACCTCGCTTGCGACGGGGTCCTCGACGCTGTGGAGGGCGCGGCTCACGGCGACCAGGTCTTCGCGCTGGAGCCTGACGGCTGCGGGGCTCGATGTGGAGCTCTGCGAGCCGCAGCCCCCCGTCGTGATCAGGACGGCACTCAGCAGGAGCAGCAGCGTTCCGGTGCGCACGGCCCCGGCGGTGGCCCGTGGGGCTGCGTGGAGGCTCGCGCGAACCCCTACACGCCCAGCAGGTCGACCACGAACACCAGCGCCGCGTTCGGCGGGATCTTGGGCGGTGAGCCCTGAGAGCCGTACCCGAGCGGTGCCGGGATGATGAGCATGCGCCGGCCGCCCACCTTCATGCCCGCCACGCCCTGATCCCAGCCGGGAATGACCTGACCCCGGCCGAGGGTGAACACGAACGGTTCTTTCCGTTTCCACGACGCATCGAATTCTTTCCCGCCCTTGTACAGGACGCCCACGTAGTTGACCGTCACGGAGTCGCCGGCCTTCGCTTCCGGGCCGGTTCCCGTGATGATTTCCTTGGTCACCAGCTTGGTTGGCGCTGCGCCGGACGGTGGGGTCACCTGCGGCTCTGTGGCGAGGGGGCCGCTGGTGGGCGTGGTGGCCGTGGAGGACGTGCCGGTGGACCCCGTCGAGGCGGTGGACTTCGCCAGCGCTTCGTCGGCCGTGTTCTCGGCGCCGACGCCGATCGAGCTGCTCGAGCTGTTTGAGGAGCCGCAGCCCGCGATCAGGACCCCCGCGGCCAGTGTCGCCAGGGCCAGGCCGGGCCGGGAGCGGAGGTTGTGGAAGTCGTTGAAGCGGCTCACGAGCGCGCAGCCTAACGGAACTCGCCGCGCCGGTGTGCGGTTGCACGCGGTGATGCCGCGCGCCCAGGACGCCGACGTTGCCGTCGCCACGTGCTCGGCACTCCGTTAGGATCGGACACGGACCGTGCTAGGCGGGGAGGTAGCGGTGCCCTGTATCCGCAATCCGCTCTAGCGGGGCTGAACTCCCCTTCGAGGGGTTTTCCGCTCCGGTCGCTCCGTCGTCCGGGGCGTCGATGGTCCGGGTCCCGCGCGGTGTCGGCTTGTGAACCAGGTCAGGTCCGGAAGGAAGCAGCCTTAAGCGATCCCCGGCAGGCGCAGCGGGAGCTCCCGGATCGGAGTCGCGGGCGGCGATAGGCGTTCGGTGCGCGGAGTCTCGACGAGGGGTGCACGGTCCATGCCGCCACCCGTGGGCCGTTCAGTGCGCCACGCGCGTGGCCGCTGCTAGGGGACGCACCGCTGGAAGATCAGCCAGGAGCGGTTGGCGCTCGCCTCGGTGAAGCCCGGTGGCACGGTGACCGGCAGATGGGGGTCGTGCCGATCGAGGACGTACTCCGTTTCGACTTCCTTGTTCGCCGGGTCGACGAACTGCCCGGAGGAGATCGGCCTGACCTGGGCGCTCACGATGTTCTGAGGGCTGGTCTTCAGGTACAGCGCCAGCAGCGGGATGGGCGCGTGGTTGGGCACGCCGACCGGCCCGCACCTAAGGCTCACCGACCGCGCCCGCACGAGCGCGACCAGGTCGTTTTCGATCGAGTGCTGGCGTGCCAGTTTGTTCAGTTCGCGGTGGGCCGAGCGGTACTGGGAGGGCGCGTACGCCAGCAGGGCCACCAGCACGAGCGCCCCGCCCGCCATCCACCAGCGCCGCCGCACGTCTCCCGGGTCAAGGCGCGTCCAGCCGAACACCCCGGCTCCGCAGAACACGCTCAGCACGGCCGCCGCGAGGAAGGCGTAGCGCGTGTTGATGGGCAGCCCGGCCGTGGCGAATGCCGCGAACACGAGGACGGCGAGCACGCCCGCGGCCGCCCCCACGAGCGCCCGGCGGCGCAGCCACACGAGCGCAAGCACCCCGCCCAGCGCGGCCCCGACGAGCACGGGCGGGCGCAGGATCTCGCCGATCCGCCGGGGAATGTACTCCGGGACGTTGCCGATCCCGGTGACGCGGTGAAGCTGATCGGCGGTGTGGCGGGTGTTGGTGAGCGACCACAGCGGATCACCGGTGATCGCCAGGTCGCTGAGCACCCACACCAGTGGCGCTGCCAGGGCGAGCAGGGTCAGGCCGATGAGCTCCCGGTGGCTGCGGGCGGCCTGCGGCTCGACGGTTCGCGCTGAAGGCGCGTCGTCTGAGTCACCCGTGCGACCGCGCAGGAAATCGGGGATCCAGTCCATCAGATACAGCCAGTAGAGCCCGGAGAACACCCACGCCTCCGGGCGCAGCAGCCCGGCCAGCGCCAGCAGGGCGAGGACGGGAGCGCCGGCGCGCCGGCGGCGTGACTCGACCAGCAGGGCCGCGAGCACGAACAGCAGGTAGGGAATGTCCACGTACGCGCGCACGCCGTAGGAGAGGATGGGCACGCGGGTGAGCAGGACCAGGGCGGCAAGCGCGCCGGCGGCCCGCCCGAACCACAGCGAACCGAGCCTGTACACGACCCACCCGCAGCCCGACAGGGCCAGGAAGCCGAGCGCGACGGTCACGTTCTCCATCGCGCGGGGCCCGAACGGGGAGAGCGCCACGCCGAGCAGCTCGATCAGCGGATGGGGCGTGGGGGCGATGGGGACCCGGTAGGCGGGAGCCACCGCGCGCGAGAGCTGGCCCCCCCAGGCGAGCGCGTACAGGGTGTCGTAGTTGGCGAAGCCCACGCCGCTGATCAGGCGCAGCACCACGGCCCCGGCGATGATCGCCGGCAGGGCTCCGAGACGCTTCCCGTCGCGCGTGATCCGGGCTCTCACGAGCGCGCACGCTATCCGCTCTGGGGGGTGCTCGGGCGGGGTGGCAACCGTGGATAGACTCAGCCGACGGTGTCGGCACGGCAAGAGCCACAGCAACAACAGCGCCCGGAGGAGCAGCGGTCCCTGTACCGCAGGCATCGCCCGCGCACGTTCGCCGATGTGGTGGGCCAGGAGCCGGTGGTGCGCACGCTGCGCAACGCCGTCGAGCGCGGCAAGGTGCACCACGCCTACCTGTTCGTGGGCTCGCGCGGGACGGGCAAGACCTCGACGGCGAAGATCCTTGCTGCGTGCCTGAACTGCGAGCGCGGACCGACCGGCGAGCCCTGCGGGGAATGCGAATCGTGCCTGTCCATCGCGCGCGGGAACTCGCTGGACGTGATCGAGATGGACGCAGCCTCGAACAACTCGGTCGACGACATCCGCGACCTGCGCGAGAGCGTGGCCTATGCGCCGGTGTCCGGGCGCCGGAAGGTGTACATCCTGGACGAGGCCCACATGCTCTCGACGGCCGCGTGGAACGCGTTTCTGAAGACGCTCGAGGAGCCTCCCCCCAACACGGTGTTCGTGCTCGCCACGACCGAGGATCAGAAGATCCCGGCGACGGTCATCGACCGCTGCCACCGCTTCGACTTCCACCGTCCCACGGTCGAGCAGATCGCGAGCGTCGTGCGGCGCACCGCGCAGGCGGAGTCGATCGCGATCCCGCCGGAGGCCGTTGGGGCGCTGGCCCGATCGGCGACGGGCAGCTTCCGCGACGCCCTGGGGACGCTCGAGCAGCTCGTCACCTACTGCGGCCCGGAGATAGCGCTCGAGGATGTGCTGGCGGTACTCGGCATCGCCGATGCGGGCCTGCTCGAAGAGACGGTCGACGCGGTCGCGGCGGGCGACGCCCGGCGGGCGCTTCAGGCGCTGTCCTCCTACGTCGAGCAGGGCCGGGACGCGGGCGCGTTCATCTCAGACCTGGAGGTTCGCGCGCGCGAGCTGCTCATCGTGCAGGGCCTTCAGGAGTTGCCCGCGGAGCTCTCGCTCACGCCCGAGGCGGATGCCGCCCTGGTTGCGCAGGCCGAGCGCATGGACCACGCCGTGGTCGTGCGACTGCTCGAGCTGCTGGGCGAGGCGATGGAGGCCGTGCGCGCCGGTGCGGATGCGCGTACCCGCCTGGAGCTGGCGCTCGTGAAGGCCGCCAGGCCCGAGGTCGACGGATCGACGCGTGCCCTGCTCGCGCGCATAGAGCGGTTGGAGGGGGGAGGTCGAGCCGCCGCGCAGACCGTCTCCACGCGCCCGGCGCCGGATCTGGGCGCGAGCGTTGAACGCGCGATCGCAACAGAGGCGCAGCGAGCGGAGGGGGCCGGCCCGGCCCCGGCGGACGTTCCCGCTGCGCCCACCCCGAGCGCGGTGGCCCTCCCGGCGGACACGCCGACCGTGGGAGAGACGCGCCCGTGGCGGAGACGCCGCCCGTGGCCGGAGGCGGCGCTCCAGTGGCGGACGCAGCGCCCGTGGCCGAGCCGGTGGCAGAGGCCCCGACCGCGACTGCCACCTCGCCCGTCTTCGACGCGGCCGACGTGGAGTCGATGGTCGAGCTGTGGCCGGCGGTGGTGGAGCTGGTGGGCGCCGAGCATGCGCTGTGCGGAGCGGTGATCACGGATGCGCGGCCGGTGTCGGTCTCGGGCAACGATCTGATGGTGGGGTTTCCGACAACGGCGGCGTTCCTGAAGAGGCAGGCCGAGGATCCGGACAACCGGGCGATCGTGACCGACGCGCTGCGCCGGCTCACGGGCGGGCGCTGGCGCCTGTCCTATGAGCTCTGCGAGGAGCTCGACGACGCGGACGGGTCCGGCTCCGGTGGCGAGACGTATACCGAGGAGGAGTGGGTGGCACGGTTCAAGGAGCAGCTCGACGCCGAGGAGATTCCCCTCGAGCCGGAATCGGCGTCGCCGGCGAGCGCACAGAAAGGCGAGTGAGCAGATATGCCCAAGCAGCCGCGGGTGCCCAACATGCAGCAGATGCTCCAGCAGGTGCAGAAGATGCAGCAGGACATGGAGACGGCTCAGGAGGAACTGAAGAGCGAGGTCGTGGAAGCCTCGGCCGGTGGCGGCATGGTCACCGTGCGGGTCGGCGGCGACCTCGAGGTCAAGGCTGTCCAGATCGACCCCGCCGCGGTTGATCCAGAGGACGTGGAGATCCTCGCCGACATGGTGCTCGCGGCCGTCAACGAGGGCCTGCGCATGGCCCAGGAGCTGGTGGCCAGCAAGATGGGCGGCGCCACCGGCGGCATGGATCTGGGCGGTCTCGGCGGGCTGGGCCTGCCCGGACTGTGAGCACCTCCTACTCTCCGCCCGTCCAGACGCTCGTGACCGAGCTGTCGCGGCTGCCGGGCGTCGGCAATCGCACCGCCCAGCGCCTTGCGTTTCACATCCTGCGCGCCTCGGCCGAGGATGCGGCCGCGCTGGCTGATGCGATCCGCGAGGTGAAGGAGAAGATCGGGCTGTGCGAGGTGTGCTTCAACCTCACCGATGAACCGCGCTGCCGCATCTGCCAGGACCCGCGGCGCGACCACGGGCTGATCTGCGTGGTGGAGGAGCCCAGCGACGTGATTCCGATGGAGCGCACGCACGAGTACCAGGGCACCTACCACGTGCTGGGCGGCGCCCTGTCACCGATCGACGGCATCGACCCCGAGCACCTGAAGATCGCCGAGCTCTTGGATCGCGTCGCCCGTGAGGGTGGGGATGCCATGGATGGGACCTCAGAGGAGGAGGGCCCGGTCAGGGAGGTCGTGCTGGCGACCAACCCGACCACCACCGGCGAGGCCACCGCGCTGCACATCGCCGAAGAGCTGCATGCCCGCGCCCCCGCTCTCACGGTCACCCGCCTGGCCAGCGGCCTGCCCGTTGGCTCCGATCTGGAGTACGCCGACGAGGTGACCCTGGGCAAGGCCTTCGCGGGACGCCGGGCCGTATAGGCCAGAGGAGAGGCGCCGCGAGGCTATTCTGCGCCCATGCCTGCGCGCGCACCCGAGCACATAGGAGATGTGGTGGTGATGAAGTTCGGCGGGACCTCGGTCGCCGACGCCGAGCGCATCAAGCGCGCCGCGCGGCGCATCGTCGAGAAGCGCGAACGGGGCGCGCGCGTGGTGGCGGTGCTGTCCGCCCGCGGCAAGACGACCGACGAGCTGATCGCGATGGCCGAGGAGGTCTCAGACGCGCCCGACCCGCGCGAGATGGACATGCTGCTCTCCTCCGGGGAGCGCATCTCCTGTGCGCTGTGCGCGATGGTGATCAACGACCTCGGCCACCGCGCGATCTCACTGACCGGCTCCCAGGCAGGAATCGTGACCGACGAGTCTCACACCAAGGCGCTCATCCTCGACGTGCGCGCGGAGCGCATCTGGGAGGGCCTGCAGGAGGACAGCATCGTGCTGGTGGCAGGCTTTCAGGGCGTCTCCAGCAGCGGCAGGGACGTGACCACCCTGGGGCGCGGGGGCTCTGACACGAGCGCCGTGGCCGTGGCCGCCGCGCTGGGCGCGCAGGTCTGTGAAATCTACACCGACGTGGCGGGCATCTACACCGCCGACCCCCGCATCGTGGGAGAGGCGCGCAAGCTGAAGACGGTCTCCTTCGAGGAGATGCTCGAGATGGCCGCCTCGGGCGCGGGCGTGCTGCAATTGCGCTCGGTCGAGTACGCGCGCAACCACGGCGTGCGCATCCACTGCCGCTCCTCGTTTGATGACGAGCCCGGTACGGTTGTGCTCGCAGAAGGAGAGACCATGGAGCAACCGCTGATCACAGCCGTGACGCATTCGACCGCAGAGGCGCGGATCACGCTCGTCGGCGTGCCCGATGCGCCGGGCGCGGCCGCGCGCATCTTCCAGGCGCTTGCGCAGGCGAACGTGAACGTGGACATGATCGTTCAGAACGAGCCGGTCTCCGCCGGGGGCCTCGCGGAGATCTCCTTCACGATCCCGCGCGACGATCTGCGGGTCGCACGCGTTGCGCTCGAGCCGCTGCAGGGCGATGCGTTCGGGGACCTGACCGCCCACGAGGACACCGGCAAGGTCTCCATCGTGGGCGCGGGCATGCGTTCGCATCCGGGCGTCGCCGCCAAGGTGTTCGCGGTGCTCGCCGAGGAGGGCGTGAACATCGACATGATCTCCACCTCCCCGATCAAGATCTCCTGCGTGATCGAGCGCGACCGCGTGGAGCGCGCCGTTCAGGTTCTGCACAGCGCCTTCGAGCTCTCCGGTCCGGGCACGGTGTTCGAGGAGGAGCCGTTCAAGGCCCGCGAGACGCTGTAGGGCCCTCAGCCCTCCAGCGAGCGCTGTAGCCGCTCGAGCACGCGCACCACGCGCAGCCCGCTGAGGCCGTCCGAGCGGGGGCTCGCCCCGGTGCGGATGCACTGGATGAAGTGCTCGCACTCGATCCGCAGGGGCTCCGCGTTTGCGATGCGCGGGGAGAACACGTCGCCGGAGCGGGCGATGTACTCCCCCCAGGAGCGCGAGTCCTCGTCGAACCCCTTGTCGTAGATCGTGAGCTTGCCCTCGATCAGCATGTCGTCGAACGTGGCCATGCGGCGGGCGCCGACGACGGTCAGGCGCCGCTCCTTGTGCGGATCGAGCCAGGAGAGGTGGAGGTGGGCGACGATCCCCGAGGGGAAGCGCAGGTAGCAGAAGACGACGTCCTGGACGCCCTCGCGCACATAGGAGGCGCCGTGTGCCAGGCACTCCTCGGGCTCCTCGCCGATCAGGTGAAGCACGACCGAGACGTCGTGGGCGCCGAGGCTCCACAGGGCGTTCTCGTCGGCCCTCAGCTTGCCGAGGTTCAGGCGGTTGCCGTACACGTAGTACAGCGTTCCCAGCTCGCCCCCGTCGATCAGCTCCTTCAACCGATCGACCGCCGGGTGATACTCGAGCAGGTGGCCGACCATCAGGATCTTTCCGGCAGCGCTCGCGGCGGCCACGGCCTGCTCGGCGTCGGCGGCCGTGGTGGCGAGCGGCTTCTCGACGAAGCAGTGCTTTCCCGCCTCGGCCACGCGGACGGCCAGCTCGGCGTGGGTGGGCACGGGGGTGGCCAGCACGACCGCGTCCAGCTCGGGGTCCTCGAGCAGGTCTGACAGCTCGTCGGTCGCGCGCGCGTTGGGGAAGCTCCGCGTCAGCTTCTCGCGCGCCTCGGCGGAGGGGTCGCACAGCCAGCGCAGCTCACAGCCTGCGATCGCGTCGAAGTTGCGAGCGAGGTTCGGGCCCCAGTAGCCGAGCCCGACCACCCCCACCCGCACGGGGGCGTCCGTCTCGCTCATCGTCCCTGCTCCCGGCTGCGCTCGTCCCTGTCCTCGGCGAACGCGCCGATCGCCTGCACGCACCGCTCGGCCGCATGGCCGTCGCCGTACAGCTCAGGCCGCTGTGCCGGGGGCGTGCGCTCGAGGGCGGCCAGCGCGGCCGGGGCATCGAGGTCGACGAGGGTGTTCCAGCCCGCATCCACCGTCTCCACCCACTCGGTGTTCGCTCGCAGCGTCACGCAGGGCACCCCGGCAAGGTACGCCTCCTTCTGGACGCCCCCGGAATCCGTCAGAACCGCGCGCGCCTGGCAGAGCAGGGCGCTGAACTCGACATAGCCGAGCGGCTCGGTCAGCGTGAGGCCCCCGGTCTGCTCCAGCCGCTCGAGCAGCCCGGCGCTCGCCAGCCGCGCGCGCGTGCGCGGGTGCAGCGGGAACACGACCGGCATCGGCAGGGCCTTGATCAGCTCCACCAGCGCGCGCAGGCGCGCCGGGTCATCGACGTTGCCCGCGCGGTGTGCGGTCAGCAGCAGGTAGGAGCCGCTCTGCAGCCCGTGGGCGCGGAGCGTGTCCGAGTCCGCGCGCGCGGACGGCTGGCGGCGGATGGCCACGTCGACCATCACGTCGCCCACGACCTCGACCCCGCCCGCGACCGACTCGGCCCTCAGGTTGGCCGCGGCGGTCTCGGAGGAGCACAGCAACAGGTCGCCCAGATGGTCGGTCAGCACCCGGTTGAGCTCCTCGGGCATCGTCCGGTCGAACGAGCGCATCCCCGCCTCGACGTGCACCACCGGGATGGCCGCCTGCGCGGCGGCCAGCGCGCCGGCGAGCGTCGAGTTGGTGTCGCCGTACACGAGCACCGCGTCGGGCTGCTGCTCGTCGAGCAGCGGCTCGAGCGCCGCGAGCATGCGGGCGGTCTGCGAGGTGTTCGTGCCGCCGGCGATCTTCAGCTCGCGATCGGGGCGGGCGAGGCCGAGCTCGGAGAAGAACACGCGCGAGAGCGAGTCGTCGTGGTGCTGGCCGGTGTGCACGAGGACCTCCTCGTGGCGCTCGCGCAGCGAGCCCGGACACGGCGGCGGCCTTGATGAACTGCGGCCGGTTGCCGACGACGGTGAGGATCTTCACGCCCTACGCGGCGGTCCTCGCCGAGGCCTCAGGCGGCGCCGACCACCGAGGTCGACCAGTCGATCACCGACGTCGGACGCACCACGTGGCGGTTCATGCCGAGCTCCTTCGGCTCGAGCCCGAGCGCGAGGCCGACGAGCTGGGGGAGGTGCAGGACGGGCATGTCGAGCTCGCGGCCCACGACCCGCTCGGCGAGCGGCTGCTGCAGGTCGAGGTTCAGGTGGCAGAGCGGGCAGGGCGTGACCAGGCAGTCGGCTTCCGCGTCGACCGCGTCGCCGAGATGGCGCCCGGCCTGCTTCAGCGAGGCCTCCTTGTTCATCGTGATGATCGGGAAGCCGCAGCACTTGCGCATGCCGGCGTACTCGATCACGGTGCCGCCGAGCGCCTCGATCACCTGGTGCAGGTAGTGGTCGCGCGGGTGCTCGGCGTCGATGCCCAGGCGGTCGCGCGGGCGCACGATGTAGCAGCCGTAGAACGGGCCCACCTTGAGGTTCGTGAGCGGGCGCTTGACGAGCGAGCGCAGCCGCTCGAGCCCGATCTCCTCGACCAGCAGCCACAGGAAGTTCTTGTTCGTCAGCCCCTTCTCGTAGGTCAGGCCCTCGCCGGCGAGCGTGCCGTTGACGTGCGCGCGGTACTCGGCGCTCGCGTCCAGGCGCTCCTGGCACTCGCTCTGGGCGCCCTGGCAGGTGGAGCAGATGTTCATCATCAGCTCCGCCCCCTCCACCTGCTGGGCGAGCGCGAACGTGCGCGCGTTGAGCGTGTCGGCCAGCTCCTGGTTGTGCTCGGCGATCACGCCCGCGCCGGTGCAGCAGGCGCGGTCGAGCTCGACCAGCTCGATGTCGAGCAGCGGTGCGACCTTGGCCATCGAGCCGTGCAGCTCGGGTGTGAAGCCGCGGCTGACGCAGCCGGGCCAGTAGGCGACCTTCACGGGTTGGTGCTCCCTTCGGGGTTCGTCGGGGCGCCGGGGCCCTCGCCGTCCTGCCGCGACGGAGCCGACCGCCGCCGTCTCGGCGTGCGGGCCGCTCGTCCTCGTCGTGGCCGGTGATGTACAGGTTCAGCTCGTAGCGCTTCTCGCGCCCCTCGATCTCGTGGTAGATCGACTGCACGCTCTTCAGGTCGCCCTTGGGGATCTTGTGCGGTTTGAGCGCGCCCATCGGCGTCACCTTGCCGCGCATCAGCGCCTTGATGATCGAGGGCAGCGAGCTCAGGAGCTCTTTGGCGGCCGACGGGTGGAATTTGCCGAACCACGAGTTGCCGCCGTATGAGCGAGGCAGCAGCTCGGCCTCCCACAGCAGGCCGTTGTCCTTGATCAGTCCGGTGAACGCCGCCTCGTGGCGCTCGCCGTTGTTCTGATCGACGATGTGCTGGTCGCTCGTGGCGATCCGGCGCAGGCGCATGATCTGGCCCATCGGGTTGACGTCCTTGGGGCAGGCCTCGACGCACTTGAAGCAGTGGGTGCAGTCGAAGATGCCCTGCGGGTCCTGGGCGAGGTCGTTGAGCCGCTCGAACTGCTGATCGTCGCGGGGGTCGCCGACGAAGCGGTAGGCCTTGGCGAGCGCCGCCGGGCCGATGAAGCCCGGGTCGACCTCCATCGCCAGGCAGTCCGAGACGCACGCCCCGCACTGGATGCAGGCCATCGACTGGGTGACGTCGACCATGCTCTCGTGGGAGACCAGGTACTCGCGCTCGGGCACGGGCTGCTTGTCGATGCAGCCACGGCGTGACCCGCTGCACCTTCTTCCAGTGGACGGCGTCCATGTCCACGATCAGGTCCTTGAGCACCGGCATGTTGCCCATCGGCTCGATCTCGATGACGCCGTCCTGTGCTCCCTCGAGGGCGGCGTCGAGGTGCGTGTGGCAGGCCAGGGCCGGTTCGCCGTTGACGCGCACGCCGCAGGAGCCGCAGATCGCCTGGCGGCAGGAGCAGCGGATCCCGATCGACCCGTCGAAGCGGTCGCGGGCCTGCAGGATCGCCTCGAGCACCGAGCGGTGGGGCTGCGAGCTCGATCGTGTGCTCGTCCCAGTAGGGCGCCTCGCCGGACTCGGGGTCGTAGCGGCGCAGCCGGAAGGTGAACTGCTCAGGCGGCTTGCTCGTGTCGGCCATCAGTACTTCCTCTCCTCGGGCTGCCACTGGGTGATGGTCACGGGCGAGTAGCTCACGTGAGGCCCGTCGCCCTCGAGCGTGATGTCGATGTGCTTGAGCCACTCATCGTCGTTGCGCTCGGGGTAGTCGGTGCGGAACTGCGCGCCGCGCGACTCCTTGCGCTCGAGCGCGCCGACGACGGTCGTCTCGGCGCAGTCGATCATGTAGCCGAGCTCGATCGCGCCGAGCACGTCCTGGTTGAAGACGGTGCCGTGGTCGTCGATCCAGGCGTGCTCGGACTCCTCCCGCAGGCGCCCGATCGTCTCGCGCGCCGTCTGCAGCCCGGCCTCGTCGCGGAAGACGGCCGCGTGGCGGTTCATCAGCTCGCCCAGCTCGTCCTTGATCTCCGAGACCCGCCGGCCGTCGCGCGGGCGGGCGATGATCGCGTCGAGCATCTCGGCGTCGCGCCGCAGCTGGGCGTTCGTGTCGGCCCGGGGCATCGCCATGCTCGCGGCGCGGGCCGCGGCGTGTTCGCCCGCCCGCCGGCCGAAGATCAGCGTGTCGAGCAGCGAGTTGGCGCCGAGGCGGTTGCCGCCGTGCACCGACACGCAGGCCACCTCGCCGGCCGCGTACAGCCCCTCGATCGGCGTGCGCCCGTCCACGTCGGTCTTGACCCCGCCCATGATGTAGTGCTGGCCCGGGCGGATCGTGATCGGTTCGCGCGTGATGTCCACGCCGGCGAAGTCCTTGCCCAGGTTCACGATCTCGCGCAGCGCCTCGAGCGTGCGCTTGCGCGGGACGACCGTCACGTCGAGGTAGATCCCGGTGCCGCCGGGTCCGACGCCGCGTCCCTCGTCGATCTCGATCTGCTCGGCGCGCGAGACCACGTCGCGCGAGGCCAGCTCCATCTTGTTGGGGGCCGACTTCTCCATGAACCGCTCGCCCTCCGCGTTGAGCAGGTGAGCGCCCTCGCCGCGGGCGCCCTCGGTGATGAGGATGCCGGTCTCGACCAGGCAGGTGGGGTGGTACTGGACCATCTCCATGTCCATCAGCGGAGCGCCCGCCCGATAGGCCATGGCGATCCCGTCGCCGGTCACGATCAGGCCGTTGGTGGTGGGCTTGTAGGCCTGGCCCGCGCCGCCGCACGCGAGGATCACGTTCTTGGCCGTGAAGGCCTCCATCCGCCCGCTGCGCACGTCCCGTGCGACCACCCCGCAGCAGCGACCCTCCTCGTCCTCCAGCAGCGAGGTCGTGAACCACTCCTCGTAGCGCTCGACCGTCTCGTGGTGCTTCATCAGCTGCTCGTACAGGACGTGCAGCAGCGCCTGGCCGGTGATGTCGGCGACGTATGCGGTCCGCTTCATCGAGGCCCCGCCGAACGCCCGCAGGTCCATTTCGCCCTGCTCGTTGCGGTGGAAGGTGACGCCGATGTGCTCCAGGTGCATGACCTCCGCGGGCGCCTCCGAGCACATGACCTCGATCGCGTCCTGGTCGCCGAGGAAGTCCGAGCCCTTGACGGTGTCGTAGGCGTGCGAGCGCCAGTCGTCGTCGATGCTGATCGCGGCGTTGATCCCGCCGGCGGCGGCCACCGAGTGCGAGCGCACCGGGTGGACCTTGCTCATGATCGCCACGCTGGCGCCCTCCCGTGCGGCCGCCAGTGCGGCGCGCTGGCCGGCGAGACCGGCCCCGATGATCAAGACGTCGTGTGCTGGCATGGCTCCGTTGGTCGAATCGAGGGATGATGGGCGGTGCGCCCGGGACCGTGCGCCCGGAACTTGCCCGGCACTCTATATCGCGGCCGGACGCAAGGCCCGGCGGACCTGCGCGAGCGTGACCACGCCCTGCAGGACGCCGTCCTCATCGACCGCGACCATCGCGCCCAGGCGGCTGAGTCCCTCGGCGCCCAGCAGCGATTCCAGCGGCGCCTGCTCGCCGATCTGGACCGCCAGGTCCTCCTCGAGCACCTCGGCGACCGGCAGCGCGGGCCGCCCGGCCGAGATCTCCTCGTCCACGCGCTGGTCGCGCACGACGCCGAGGAAGTGGCGCGCCGGATCGACCACGGCGAACCAGGACCAGCGGTAGCGCAGGAAGAACTGCTCCTGGGCGTCGAGCAGGTTCAGTCCTGCCGGGATCGTGACGGGCTCGCGGTCCATGATGTCGGCCACGGTGATGTTCTGGATGCGCCGCCCCAGCGAGCCCTGGGCCACCGCCGCGCTGGCCGCCTGGTAGAGCAAGAAGGCGAGCAGCATCGTGAACAGCCCGGCCGAGCCGCCTTTTGCAAACGCACACAGCCCGAACGCGCCCAGCAGCAGCGCGAAGCCCTGTCCCGCGCGGCCGGTCGCGTGGGTCGCGCGGTTGCGATCCCCGGTCCGCCACCAGATCGCGGCGTGGGCGATCCTGCCGCCGTCCAGGGGGAAGGCGGGGATCAGGTTGAACAGGAGCACCAGCGTGTTGATCGTGGCCATCCAGCCCAGCCACACGAGCGCCGGGGTGGCGTGTACGGCCGTGCCACCCCCCCTCGTGCCGACGGCCACGTCGAAGAAGTGGTTGCTGTCGGTCGCCAGCCTGCCGGCCACGACGCACAGGACGATCACCCCCAGGGTCACCAGCGGACCGGCGACCGCCACGCGGAACTCCATCGGCGCATCCTGGGGCTCGCCCGCGCGCGTTATGCCGCCGAACGCCCACAGGTCGATCCCCGCGACGATCAGGCCGTTGCGGCGGGCGACCACCGCGTGGCCGAGCTCGTGCAGGATCACCGAGGCGAAGAACGACAGCACCGAGGCGACGGCGAGGAGGTAGGCCGTCGTGCGCGAACCCCCGAGCAGTTCGTGAAAGATGGGGGTGACGATGAAGATGAAGAAGAACAGCAGGATGAACCAGCTGATCCCGACGCCGATCCTGATCCCGAAGATGCGGGCCAGCTGAAAGTTCGTCCGTGGAGCCATAGGACAATGGTAGGCGCACGCGGGGTGGGCTCCGATGGCGAACGCCGGCGGGGCGCTGAGCGGCGCGGTGTCAGGCGGCGGTGGGGCGGCCGCGGGCGATGATGCCCTCGAAATCGCTGCCCGCCGGCAGCGTGCCGTACTCGAGACCGCCGTCGTCCGCCGAGGCGCGAGGCGCAGAACGCATCGGCCACGGCCGGCGGCGCGTTTCGCACCAGCAGCGAGCCCTGCAGGCACAGCGCCATGTCTTCGACCACGCGGCGCGCCCGCACCTCGAGCGTGGCCGGGTCTGAGAACTGGTCCTTGAGCTTCTTCACCCGCGCGTCCAGGCGCGCGTCGGCGCCCTGGGCCTGTTGCACCTCATCGAGGAAGACCTCGAGCGACCGCGGCGAGCGGGTCAGCGCGCGCAGGACATCGAGGCTCATGACGTTGCCCGAGCCCTCCCAGATCGAGGCCAGCGGCGCCTCGCGGTACAGGCGCGGCATGCCGGACTCCTCGACGTAGCCGTTGCCTCCGAGGCACTCGAGCGACTCGCACGCGTGGTTGGGCGCGCGCTTGCACGTCCAGTACTTGCCGACGGCCGTCGCCAGGCGCTTGAACAGCTGCGCGTCGGTCGCGTTCTCGCCCGCCTGGGCATCGGCGTCCGCCTCGTCGTAGGCGCGGGCCAGGCGCATCGCAAGCGCGGTGGCCGCCTCGGACTCCAGGCACAGGTCGGCGAGCACGTTCTGCATCAGCGGCTGGTCGATCAGCGTCTTGCCGAAGGCCGCGCGGTGCGCGGCGTGATGGGTGGCGTTGACCACGCCCATCGCGCATGCCCGCGGCGGTCCCGATCACACAGTCAAGGCGCGTGTGCCCGACCATCTCGATGATCGTGGGCACGCCCCTGCCGGGCTCGCCCACCATGCGCGCCCACGCTCCGTGCAGCTCGAGCTCGGAGGAGGCGTTGGAATGATTGCCGAGCTTGTCCTTCAGCCGCTGGATGTGAAACTCGTTGCGGGTGCCGTCGGGCAGGATCCGCGGCAGCAGAAAGCAGGAGAGGCCCTCGTCGGTCTGGGCGAGCACGAGGAACATGTCGCACATGGGGGCCGAGCAGAACCACTTGTGGCCCGAGATCTCATACTCCGCCCCCGCGCCGCCGCCGTTCAGCGCACGCGCGGTGGTCGTGTTCGCGCGCACGTCCGAGCCGCCCTGCTTCTCGGTCATCGCCATGCCCGCGAGCGCGCTGCCCTTCTCCCGAACCGGGATCAGGCGCGGGTCGTAGCTCGTGGCCGTCAACAGCGGCTCCCATTCGGCGGCGAGCTCGGGCTGCGCGCGCAGTGCCGGCACGACGGCGAACGTCATCGTGATGGGGCAGGCGAAGCCTGCCTCGGCCTGCATCGCGGTCATGTACAGCGCGGCGCGCGCCGTGTGGGCAAACGGCTCCTCGCTCGTCCAGGGCAGCGAATGCAGCTCGTGCTCGACGCCCATCGTCATCAGCTGATGCCAGGCCGGGTGGAACTCGACCTCGTCGATGCGGTTGCCGTAGCGGTCGTGCGTGCGCAGGACCGGCTTGTTCTCGTTGGCCTGTCGGCCCCACAGCTGCTGCGGCTCACCGCCCACGAACCGCCCCAGCGCGGACGCGCGCTCGCGCACCCAGCCCGCGCCCTCGCGCTCGACGCCCTCCACCAGCGGAACGTTGCTCGAGAACACGTCGACACCCTCGAGCGGCGGCGCCTGGTTGGCGACGGTGTGCGTCTTCCATGCCGCGGTGCCCTCGCGCGGAGCCTGCGAGACGGTGGCCATGCCACAAGTGAAGCAGATCGGGGGAATGTGCCGTCTGTCGCGTTCGCAGCGCCGCACGCTGTCGTGGCCGGCGCCGGCGGCTGTGGAGCATGAAGGAGCGAACGCTTCTGGTCGATAGCATCCGCCACCGCATCCGCCACCGCATCCGCCGCCGCATCCGCCGCCCCACCGACTCCCCACCAACCCCCAAGGACCGAGACATGGCCAAGATCAAGGTGAAGAACCCCGTCGTGGACCTCGACGGCGACGAGATGACGCGGATCATCTGGTCGTTCATCAAGGACCAGCTGATCGTGCCCTACCTGGATATCGATCTGAGGTACTTCGACCTCGGCATCGAGAGCCGGGATGCAAGCGATGACAGGATCACGGTGGAAGCGGCCGAGGCGATCAAGGAGTTCGGAGTGGGGGTCAAGTGCGCGACGATCACGCCGGATGAGGCGCGCGTGGAGGAGTTCGGGCTGAAGGAGATGTACCGCTCGCCCAACGGCACGATCCGCAACATCCTCGGCGGCGTGATCTTCCGCGAGCCGATCGTCATCGCCAACGTTCCGCGCCTGGTGCCCGGCTGGACGAAGCCGATCGTGATCGGCCGTCACGCGTTCGGCGACCAGTACCGCGCGACCGATCTGCTCGTCCCCGGCGAGGGCTCGCTGACGCTCACCTACACCCCCAAGGACGGCAGCGAGCCGATCGAGCTCGACGTGTACGACTTCCCCGGCGGCGGCGTGGCGCTGGCCATGTACAACCTCGACTCCTCCATCCGCGACTTCGCGCGGGCGTCGATGCGCTACGGGCTCGACCGTGGCTATCCCGTGTACCTGTCGACCAAGAACACCATTCTCAAGCGCTACGACGGTCGCTTCAAGGATCTCTTCCAGGAGATCTACGAGGCCGAGTTCAAGACCGCGTTCGAGGCCGCCGGGATCACCTACGAACATCGCCTCATCGACGACATGGTCGCCGCGGCGCTCAAGTGGGAGGGCGGGTATGTGTGGGCGTGCAAGAACTACGACGGCGACGTGCAGTCCGACACGGTCGCCCAGGGCTTCGGCTCGCTCGGTCTGATGACCAGCGTGCTGATGACCGCCGACGGCAAGACCGTGGAGGCCGAGGCCGCGCACGGCACCGTCACCCGTCACTTCCGCCTTCATCAGCAGGGAAAGCCCACCTCCACCAACCCCATCGCCTCGATCTTCGCGTGGACGCGCGGACTGGCGGCGCGCGGTCGCATGGATGGCACCCCGCCGGTCACCCAGTTCGCCGACAAGCTCGAGGCCGTCTGCGTGCAGACGGTCGAAAGCGGCAAGATGACGAAGGATCTCGCGCTGCTGGTCGGTCCCGAGCAGCAGTGGCAGAGCACCGAGGAGTTCCTCGCCTCGATCGACGAACACCTCAAGCAGGCGATGGCATGAATCGCCCCGCCCCGATTAACCCAACCGCTAACCCAAGCACCACCCAGGAGATGAACTTGTGAGCAACCCAGTGAGAGTCACCGTGACCGGCGCCGCCGGACAGATCGGCTACAGCCTCCTCTTCCGCATCGCCTCCGGAGACCTCCTCGGGTCGGGCCAGCCGGTCGACCTGCGGCTGTTGGAGATCCCGCAGGCGATGGGCGCGCTCGAGGGCGTGGCGATGGAGCTGATCGACTGCGCCTTCCCGCTGCTCGCGGGCCTTGACCTGCACGACGATCCCAACGAGGCCTTCGACGGCGTCGACATCGCGCTGCTGGTCGGATCGCGTCCCCGCACGAAGGGCATGGAGCGCGCCGAGCTGCTCTCGGAGAACGGCAAGATCTTCACCGTCCAGGGCAAGGCGCTGAACGACAATGCCGGTGCGGACGTGAAGGTGCTGGTCGTGGGCAATCCCGCCAACACCAACTGCCTGATTGCCATGAACAACGCGCCCGACATCCCCTCCGAGCGGTTCACCTCGATGATGCGCCTCGACCACAACCGGGCGGTGGCCCAGCTGGCCAACAAGGTGGGTGCTCCTGTGAGCGACATCACCGAGATGGGGGTGTGGGGAAATCACTCGCCCACCATGTATCCCGACCTGTTCAACGCCCGCGTCCGCGAGGAGCGGGCGGTGGACGTGGTCGATGACATGGAATGGGTCGAACAGGACTTCCTGCCCAACGTCGGCAAGCGGGGGGCGGCCATCATCGAGGCGCGCGGCTCCTCCTCGGCCGCCTCGGCCGCCAGCGCGGCCATCGACCACGTCTACGAGTGGGTCACCGGCAGCTCCGACTGGGTGTCCATGGGCATCCCCTCCGACGGCGCCTACGGCATACCCGAGGGCCTCATCTGCGGCTTCCCCTGCACCTGCACGGACGGTCAGTGGAAAATCGTCCAGGGACTCGACATCGACGACTTCTCACGAGCGAAGATCGACGCCTCGGTGGCCGAGCTCTCCGACGAGCGCGACACGGTCAAAGGCCAGGGGCTGATCTAGGGGGCAGACCTTGATCTGGAGCGACGTTCGAGCTGGAGCGGAGCACAAAAAAACGCGGCCCCTGAAAGGCCGCGTTTTTGTCACATTGAGACACTAGTTTCGGCGCGTCGCTGTTACACGCGCGTACAGCCGACGTTTGTGGCCCTTAGGCTTTCGGGTACCAGCCGCGGCCCTGCTTGCTGACCTTGCCTTCCTGCTGCAGTCCGGGCAGGACGCGGTACAGGTAGTTCTGCTTTATGCCCATCTTCGCGGCCAGCTCGGGGATCGTGATGCCCGGCTGTCCCTTCACGAAGGCCAGCGCCTCAGCCGCGCGTGTGCCGCTGCCTTTGCGCCGTCCGGCGCGACGTTTCCCGGGCGGGCGCCCGGGGCGCCCGGCTTTGCGTTTCGGTTTTGCCGTGGCTTTCGTCGCTGTCGTGCGGTTGACCGAGCCGCGCGGGCGTCCGGGTCCGCGGCGGCGAGGGGTGGCGCTCGCGCCGGCGGCGGAAGACGATCCGCCGAGGCCGGCCAGCGCGGCGGCCGCGGACTCGAGGCGGTGGAACTCATCGACCAAGGGCTTCAGCTCCTTCAGTCGCTCGGTGATCTCGCGGCGCTTGTCGTCAAGGAAGTCGTTCACGATTAAGTCCTCTTCACTAGTGTAAATGTGATCTCGGCCACATCGTTTCGGGCGTTACCTTACACCAATCCCCTCACGAGCCCCCGCGTGCGAACCTGCTCTCCAGGTGAGTCCGCAGACGTTCGAGTGTACGCGTGGCCTCGCGCTCGGGCATTCCCCCGACCAGCGCACGGCTGACCATCGCCCCGACCGGACCGAGCGGCGCACGGAACTCGTTGCGGTAGTCAAAGCGCGTGCCGTCACCCTCTGGGCTGAGGCTGTATTCGGTGTGAGCGCGCGACCGTGCGGGCCCACGCCCCTCCCACACAGCCCGAACGTTCGGGGCAACAGTCGACGAGTCGCCAGTGAACCTCAAGGCCCACGCCCCGCAGGTGTATCTGCTGATCCATCTCATATCCCACACGGGGAGGACCCTCGTCGGCGTGAACAAGCCGGCGGTGAATGGTGACCCAGTCACCCAAGCGACGGGGGTCCATGATCATGTTCCACACATCCGCGGGTTCGACGGCGATCCAGGTCGAGGCTCTAACCAGGCTCATCAGCGCGCGGCCAACCGCTCGAATTTCTCCCACTCACCAAGTGCGTGTTCGACGGCCGAGTCGAACGAGTGCAGCTCCACGCCCAGCAGCTCGGCCGCGTGGTCGTCGGCCGGCAGCAGATCGCCCTGCAGGCCCTCCATCAGCGGTAGCACCAGCTCCGGGTCCTCCCCGGCGATGGCGGCGGCCACGCGGGCCGTCAGCGGCGTCGCGCTCACGCCGAAGGAGAGCGCCGGGCGGTTCACGAGCATGAGCTCGGCGATGCGGGCGATCATCTCGCCATAGGTGAGCACATCGGGTCCGCCGACGTCCAGGGATCGGCCCTGAGCCGCAGCGTTGCCCGCAGATGCGGCGAGCATCTGCACGACGTCGCGCCCGTCGATCGGCCGGGTGGCGAACTTGCGCCACGCCGGCAGTGCGAGCACCGGCAGGCGCTCGACGAGGTGGACGAGAAAGCGGAACGAGCGCGAGCGTGCGCCGATCACGATCGAGGCACGCAGGGCCACCGAGTCGGGGATCGCGTCGAGCAGGATGCCCTCCACGGCTTCGCGACTGGCCAGATGGCGCGAGGCCGGCACTCCAGTGCGCCCGGTGAGTCCGCCGAGATACACGATCCGCCGCACCTGCGCCCGCACGGCCGCGTCGGCGAAGGTCTCGGCCGCGACTCGCTCGCGCTCGGGGAACGTTTTCGGTGAGGAGGGGCTCGCGGAGTCCGCGCGCTCCATCGAGTGGATCAGGTAGTAGGCGACCTCGACCCCGTCGAGTGCCTCGGCGAGCCCCTCGCTGGAGAGAAGCGTCACCCCGGAGGACCTCAGCGCTCCGAGCGGCTTCTGCCGAGTGCCCGCGCGCAAGCGCCTCCCTCACGCGCTCGGGGTCCCGCCCGAGTGCGCGCACACGATGCCCTTCGGAGAGCAGCACGGGAACGAGCAGCGAGCCGGCGAAGCCGCTGGCACCGGTGACGAGGATCCGCATCTGCGCAGATGATCACGCTCCGGCGTTCGCCGCGAGGGGAATGGCCGGAAAGTGGGAGATAGTCGGGCCGATCGTCACACAAAAGTAGACGGTTTCCAGCTATTTCCGGGTAGGAAGCGGTTTTCTCTGCGATTTGCGGAGTGCTTGTTCGCTGCCCCTTGAGTGTCCCGCACAACGGTGCTTTGATCACTCTCGTTCGGTTCAAATCTCACTGGCAGCGGGGGGCACGGCAGATGCAAGGACAGCAAAGCAAGCGAGCCCCGCGCAAGGTGAGCTGCGAGGAATGCTTCTTCCGGCGCAACCTGCTCTGCGCCCTGGATCTGCCCGAGCCCTGTGGGACCTTCCGTCCCAACGAGGCACAGCTGAAGCCGCCCCAGCAGATGCGATTCGTGTTCCGCCAGGAGCGCCGCACGCGCGCCGCATGGGCGTTCCCGTCCGCCCAGGAGCAGGCCGCGCTGCACGCCTAGCCGGCGGATGCCGCGCGCCCGGCCGATTGCGGATGCGGGCAGATGACCCCGGATCCACGCCTGCCGCTGTGACACCGCGCCGTCTCCGACGGGGTATATTGGGTGGCCGACCAGCAAAGCTTTCGGCAGAGGCGGTGGCGAAGATGGCAGCGAAGGACAAACTCAGCAAGGCTTCAGACGCTGCGCGAGCGGCGCAGCGTAACCGGTATCTGCAGCGGCTCATCGAGGATGAGGAACTGCGTGGCAGCCTGTACACGGCCTACGGCGCGGCACGCAGCGCGTACGGGCGCATGAGCAACGGCAAGCCCGCGACCCAGGCGTTGTTTGAGGATCGCAAGCTCCAGCGCGAGCTCAAGGAGGCGGCAAACGCATTGCGCGACGCCTCCACCGCGCTGCGTGAGCCGCCCGGGCGGCGGCGCCGTCGCGGCGGCGGGTTGGGTCGAGCGCTTCTGCTGCTCACCATCGCCGGCGTGCTCGCGATCGCCGTCAGCGAGAGCCTGCGCTCGAAGGTGCTGGACCTCCTGTTCGGCTCCGAGGAGGAGTTCGACTACAGCTCGACCAACTCTTCGGCCGAGTTCGCGCAGTCCCAGCCGGCACCGACGGCTGCTCCTGCGAGCTGAGTCGGTCCACGTCCTTCCCGGGATGACCGCCGCCGTGGAGAGCGCCACCGTGGATGCCTACGCCGTGGAGGACGACGACGTGGGCATCACCGCGGCGGGTACCACGGCCGTGCCGGCCGGCGCCCGCTCGCTCCCGGGTGAAAAGGCTCAGCGCATCGTCGAGGCGATGCGACGCAGCGTCGCACGGCGCGGCACCGCCGGCTCGACCTTCGACCACGTCTCACGCGAGGCCGGTGTGTCGAGGGGCCTGTTGCACTACTACTTCGGCACCAAGGAGCAGCTCCTCGTCGAGGCCGTGCGCCGTGACTGCGAGCTGCGGATGGAACAGCTCGAACACCAGCTGGCAGGGGCGCAGACTGCCGAGGACTTCATAGACCTGATGGCGCGGAACCTTCACACGGCCCTGCGCAACGACCCCGACTTCGTGACGCTCGTGTTCGAGTTGTTCACCCTCTCGCGTCGCAATGCCGACATCGCCGTCGCCTACGCCGAGCTGATGCGAGGCACCCGCGAACAGGTCGCCGCGATGCTGGCCGTGGCCCAGCGGGAGGGAATCCTGCACCTTCACGCCGAGCCCGAAGTGGTGGCCGAGGTCCTGTTCTCACTGGCTGACGGGATGGCATTGCGGATGCTCTCAGAGCCCGATCGCGACTTCACCGCGACGGTGCGCGCCGGCATGACCTGCGCGCGAGCACTCCTGACCGACTGATCAGCGCCGGCGTCCCGTGGTGGGCGCTGGTCATGGAGCGGTGGGCGCTGGGCGTGGACTGGCAGGCCCTGGCTGCTCACCTTGGCGCTCTTATAATCGTCAATAGAATGCCCATCTACGAGTACAGACGGCCCGATGGCACCACCTTCGAGCTTCAGCAGTCGTTCAGCGAAGAGGCGCTCCAGACCGACCCCGATACGGGGGTGCCGGTCGAACGCGTGATGCACGCGCCGGCGATTCACTTCAAGGGCAAAGGCTTCTACAACACCGACTACGGAACTCGAAACCGCCAGCGAGAGACGGCGGCCGCAGCGGAGAACTCATCCTCGAAGGATTCCTCGTCCAAGGATTCCTCCTCGAAGGATTCCTCCTCGGAGAAGACATCCTCCGGCGGGGAGAATTCGAGTTCTTCCTCGGGCGGTGAGCCGAAGAGCGGGAAGGGCTCGGGGGATTCGGGCAAGTCCTCGGACTCCAAGCCGGTCGCCTCCAAGAAGTAAGTCGCGCTAGTTCCTCACCCGGCCAGGAACCGCGCTACAGCCGCGCGACGGTCGCGTTCGGACACGGTCAGGCCCTGTCCGCCGCCCGGCAGGGTGATGCTGCCCGATGGCTTCAGCACCTTCGTCGGCGGCGTACCGGATATGGCGAGCGCGCCGAACAGCCCGATCAGCGTCTCACCACTCATGTCGGAGATGATCGCCGGGGGCGCGTTCCACGCGATCAGGGGCAGTCGCACGAAGCTAGACGGGGACAGCAGCCTGCTCTTCATATCGGTGAACAGTGCCTGCTGGTGTTCCTCGCGCTGGACATCGGTCTCCGATGGCGCGCACAGGTTCTCACGGGTGCGCGCCAGGGCGAGCGCCTGCTTGCCGTTCAGGTGGTGGCTGCCCTTGCTCAGGCGCAGCGTGTACCCGCCCTGGCTGAAGCCCCCGTCCAGGCGCGAGATGACGCAGCCGCCGGTGTAGTCCACGCCGCCCATCGCGTCGATCAGCTGCGGAAAGTTTTCGAAATTCACTTCAACCAGGTGGTTGATCGGGATTCCCAGCCAGCGCTCGATCACCGAGATCGACTCGGCGGGGCCGCCGAACGCATGCGCGGCGTTGATCTTCTGCAGGCCGTGGCCCGGGATCTCGACGACCGTGTCGCGCGGTATCGACAGGCGCGCCTTGTGCCCGCCGCCGGTGCGGATCAGCATGATCGTGTCCGAGCGGCCCGGGCCGGTGGTTTCGGCGCCGGGTTCCTTGCTGTTCTTCTGGCGGCGGTCGGAGCCGAGTACGAGGATGGTGTTGGGCGAGGTCAGCGGATAGCCGGCCGGGTCGAGCACGCTCGCCACGTCCGTGGGCGGGGAGACGCGCTCGAAGTGCGAGCTCACCAGGAACAGCAGGAGCGAAAGCAGGACCCATCCAACGACGAGGGCAAGCAGGCCGAGCGCGACGCGTTTTCCGGTGATCCGCTTCTGCCAGCCCGCGGCGAGCGGAGTGGCCTTTCGCTCCGGTTGCACCCGGTCTTCCTCGCTGCGCGCCCTGAACAGCCGGCGTCCGGCGCGGTAGCGCGTGTACTGTGGCGGCTCGTCGGGGTCGGGGCACATCGGCGGGACCCTATATTTGCGTGATGACTCCCGCGGACGCGGCAGTTGGGCGGCTCGTGGTCTGTCCCACCCCGATCGGCAACCTGAAGGACGTCACGCTGCGCGTGCTCGCCGTGCTGGGACAGGCCGACGTGGTCGCGTGTGAGGACACGCGACACACGAAGGTGCTGCTCGACAGCTATGAGCTCGCCGTGTCTCTCGTGAGCTTTCACGAGCACAACGAACGCGCGCGCACGACCGAGCTGCTGGCGCGAGTCCGCGCGGGCGAGGTTGTGGCGCTCGTCTGCGACGCCGGTACACCGCTCATCTCCGACCCCGGGTTCACGCTGCTGCGCGCCTGCCTGGCGGCGGAGCTGCCGGTCGAGGTGCTGCCGGGGCCGAGCGCCGCCGTGACCGCGCTGGTCGCGTCCGGCCTGCCGGTGGAGCGCTGGCGCTTCGTGGGGTTCCTGCCGCGCGCGCGCGCCGAGCTCGAGCAGCTGCTGGCGCGCGCCTCGGAGACGCTCGTCGCATTCGAGTCCCCGCGCCGCCTCGCCGGGACGCTGCGGCTGATCGCCGCCCGCGACCCGCAGCGTCCCGCGGCGGTGTGCCGCGAGCTGACCAAGCTCCACGAAGAAGTCCGTCGCGGAAGCGTGACCGAGCTCGCCGAGCACTACGGTGCGCGTCCCGCCAAGGGTGAGATCGTGTTCGTGCTCGGCGCCGCTTCACCGGGCACGGCCCAGCGCGCGGAGGCGCTCGTGGCGCTGCGCGAGCTTGTTGACGCCGGCGCCCGCACGCGTCCCGCCGCGAGCGCCGTGGCGAAGCTGACCGGGATGCGGGCGAATGAGCTCTACCGGGAGCTGATGAGCGGCGGACAGTAGCCTGCGCGCGAGGAAGCATGTCCTACTACGTGACCACCCCCATCTACTACGTAAACGGCGTTCCCCACCTGGGGCACGCCTACACCACGATCGCCGCCGACGTGATGGCCAGACATCACCGCCAGCGCGGAGAGGACGTGTTCTTTCTCACGGGCACCGACGAGCACGGAGAGCCGGTCGCCGACGCGGCGCACGCCCTCGGTATCGAGCCTCAGGAGCTGGCCGATAGGAATGCCGAGCGCTTCAAGGCGCTCGCGCCCCTGCTCGAGGCGAGCAACGACTTCTTCATCCGCACGACCGACCCCCAGCACATGGCCGTGGTGCAGGAGGTGCTCACGCGGGTAAAGGACAACGGCTTCGTCTACATGGGCACATACGAGGGCTGGTACTGCCCGCGCTGCGGCGACTTCAAGGCCGAGAACGAGATCGACGAGGGCAACCGCTGCCCGATTCACCACATCGAGCTGACGCGCGAGCAGGAGGACAACTACTTCTTCAAGCTGTCCTCCTTCCAGGAGCAGCTCGAGCGGCTGTATGCCGAGCATGAGGACTTCGTCGTGCCGGCGACCCGCTACAACGAGGCGCTGTCGTTCATCCGCTCGGGCATGCGCGACATCCCGCTCAGCCGCCACAAGCTCACCTGGGGGGTGCCTGTGCCGTGGGACCCCGAGCACGTCTTCTATGTCTGGTTCGACGCGCTCCTGAACTACTACTCGGCGCTGTTCTACGCCCCGGCGCCGTCGGGCGGTGCGAAATCGAACGGCGGGCCGGGGTCGGGCGAGCTGCTCGACCGCTTCTGGCCGGCGAGCTGGCACGTGATCGCGAAGGACATCCTGCGCTTCCACGCGGTCTACTGGCCGGCGATGCTGATGGCCGCGGAGATCGAGCTGCCCGAACACATCTTCGTCCACGGCTATCTGCTGATGGACGGGGAGAAGATGAGCAAGTCCCTGGGCAACGTGCTCGATCCGTTCGAGGTGATCGAGCGCTTCGGCGCCGACGCGCTGCGCTTCTACCTGTTGCGCGAGGTCCCGTTCGGCCAGGACGGCTCGGTCTCGAGCGCGGCCTTCGAGCAGCGCTACGAGTCAGAGCTCGCCAACGAGCTCGGCAACCTGGCGAGCCGCACGATCGCGATGGTCGTGCGCTACCGCGACGGGAGGGTCCCCGAGGCCGCGGTCGATGAGCTGCTGGCCGCGGACTTCGCGGGCCTCGCCGAGCGCGTCTCCGAGCTTCTCGACGGTTCCGAGCTGACCGCTGCGCTGGATGAGATCTGGCAGCGGGTGCGCCGGCTGAACCGCTACGTCGAGGAGCAGGCACCGTGGCAGCTTGCCAAGGACGAGGCGCGTGCGCAGGACCTCGACCGTGTCCTCTCCACGCTGATCGAGGGGCTGCGGGCCGTGACGGTGCTGCTGTGGCCCTACCTGCCGGCGAGCGCCGAGACGCTGCTCGACGCCCTCGGCGCCCCCGAGCTCTCCCTCGCCGGCGCAGAGCTCGGGGCCGGGAGGATCGAGCGGGTCAGCCCGATCGAGTCGCTCTTCCCCAAGGGCCCGGCGGAGTCCGGGTCCTGACCGGGTTCGGGTCGTGATCGACTCCCACACCCATCTGGACCTGTGCGAGCCGAGCGACGCGGAGCTCGTGGCGGCGGCCGATCGCGCCGGCGTCACCCGCATGCTGACCGTCGGCATCGACGGGGCCTCCTGCCGCGCTGCCCTCGCCGCGGCCGAGGCCTTTCCCCAGGTGTATGCGGCCGTCGGGCGCCACCCGAACGCGGCGAGCGGCTTCGACGATGCCGATCTTGCCGAGCTGCGTGCGCTTGCCGCCCACGAGCGCTGCCGGGCGATCGGGGAGACCGGCCTTGACTTCTATCGCGACAGCGCGCCCCGCTCAGACCAGGAGCGTGCGTTCGCGGCACAGATCGCGCTCGCGCGCGAGACGGACAAGCCGCTGGTGATCCACTCGCGGGCCGCGGCCGATGAGACGCTCGCCCAGCTCGCCGCCGAAGCCGATGGCGTGAGCGTCATCATGCACTGCTTCTCGATGCCCGAGCATCTGCACGAGTGCCTGGACAGCGGCTACGCGATCTCGTTCGCCGGGAACGTCACCTACAAGAACGCCTCCGATCTGGCCCGGGCGGCGGAGCAGGTCCCCGATGAGCGCCTGCTGGTCGAGACGGATGCTCCCTTCCTATCCCCGCAGGTCGTGCGCAAGGAGCGCAACCAGCCCGCGTTCGTCGTCCACACGGCGGCCTTCCTGGCCGAGCTGCGCGGAGTCTCCGTGGGGGAGCTGGGCGAGACGGTCGAGCGCAACGCCGCCCGCGTGTTCGGTTGGGCATCCCCCATGGCGGGGCACAGGTGAGCGTCGTGGCCGACGCTCCCGTCCAGCCCAGCCTGCGACGGATTCGCCAATTCGCCGTGCATCCCGACCGCGAGCTGGGTCAGAACTTCCTGATCGACTCGAACATCCTCGGCGTGATCGATCGCGCCGCCGAACTGGATGAGGCTGACATCGTGCTCGAGATCGGCGGGGGCCTGGGGGTGCTCTCGGAGTATCTGGCGCCCCGTGTCGCGCATGTGCACGTGGTGGAGATCGACGAGCGCCTGCGCGAGGGCCTGCTCGACGCGACCCGCGCCCATGCCAACGTGACCGTGCACTGGGCGGACGCGATGACGATGGACCTGGGCGCGCTCGACCCGCAGCCGACGAAGGTGGTGGCCAACCTGCCCTACGGGATCGCCGCGGGAGTGCTGCTGCGCACGATCGAGGAGCTTCCCGGCGTGACGGGCTGGGTGGCGATGGTGCAGCGCGAGGTCGGCGAGCGCCTGGCGGCGGCCCCGGGCAGCCGCGTCTACGGCAGGCCCTCGGTGATCGCCCAGCTCGAGTGCGAGGTCGAGGTGGTGCGGGTGATCCCGCGCACCGTGTTCTACCCGGCTCCGAACGTCGACTCGGTGCTGGTGCGCCTGCGCAGGCGGGCTGGGCGGGAGTCCGCGATATCCGATCCCGCTCGGAGGTCCTCCTCGCCCGCGATGCGTGCGCTCGTGGGTGGCGCGTTCGCCCATCGGCGCAAGACGCTCGCGGGCTCGCTCGCGCTGTCCGGTCAGGCCGGCGGCCGCTCGCGCGAGCAGGTGCGCGAGGCGCTGCGCGGGCTCGGCCACCCGCCGGACGTGCGCGCCGAGCGTCTCTCGCCCGAGGACTTCCGGGCGCTCTCGCGGCTGCTCGAGCTATGAGCGCATACCGTGCGCTCGCGCCCGCGAAGGTCAACCTCGGCCTGTTCGTCGGGCCGAGACGCTCCGGGGACGGCAGGCACGAGCTGGTCACCGTGATGCAGTCGATCTCGCTGGCCGACGAGCTCACGCTCGAGCCCGCCCCGGCCGGCGCCGGCGAGGATCGAGCTCGTCTGCCCCGGAGTGCCGGGTCCGGCCCGGGAGAACCTCGCGGCGGCCGCGCTGCGAGCCTTCCGCGCGAGCACCGGCTGGGACGGCCCGCCGCTGCGGCTGAGCGTTCTCAAGCGGATCCCCGTCGCGGCCGGGCTCGGAGGCGGCTCGGCGGACGCCGCTGCCACGCTGCGCCTGGCGGCGCACGCCTCGGGGCTGGGCGATCAGGAGCTGCTGCTCGAGCTGAGCGCGGAGCTCGGCGCCGACGTGCCCGCGCAGGTCGCGCCCGGGCGCTGGCTGGCCACGGGCGCCGGCGAGCAGCTCGCAGCGCCTGCCGGATCCGAGCCGTCCGCTCGGGCTGCTCGTGCTGCCCGCGCGGAGGGGCTCTCGACGGCGGAGGTGTACGCGCAGGCCGACCGGCTCGGGGAGGGGCGGAGCCCGAGCGAGCTCGAGCGATCGCGTGCCCGGCTGGGCGTCGCGCTCGAGCTCGGCGCGCCGCTGCCCGGCGATCCAGAGCTGCTCCGCAACGACCTGCAGCGGGCCGCCGTCTCGCTGTGCCCGGAGATCGCCGATGCGCTGCGTCAAGGCGCGCGACGCGGGCGCCGAGGAGGCGTTCGTCAGCGGGTCCGGGCCGACCGTGGTCGGGCTGTTTCCCAGAGCCAATGCCCTCGGCCGGGTCGAGCGCGCGGCCGCCGAGCTGGCGGAGCGCGTCCCCGCGCCGATCGCCGCGACCTCGGTGGGCGCCGCGTTCGGCCTCCCCGTGGAGGTGGCGGCGCCCGGTCCCGATGGCGTGGCGGCGTAGCGGGGCCGGGCACACGACCGACATCGCCGTGCGTCACAATCACGACCGGACAAGCAATGAGCAGAACAGCCATCAACGACCTCGTCGCCGTGTGCGCCGGAACATTCGTGCTGGCGCTGTATGCCGGCCTGATCCTGATACCGGCGTGGACGGCCTACTCGCGCCTGTGGGAGCGGCTGGCGGCGACCGTGCTGTCGCTGTACGTGCTCGCCGTGCTCGTCGGCGTTGGAGTGGCCGGGGCGCTCGCCGTCGTCTACTTCTGGGGCTAGCCGCGTGTCCGACCTGGAGGCGCTCGACGCGATCACCGAGGCGGTCGAGTCCGGTGCGGGCCTGCCCGAGGTGGTGCGCGCCGCCGCCAAGGCGCTCGAGGCGAGCCTCGCCGTGACGGACGCCTGGGGGGCCACGCTCGCCGTGGCCGCCAGCTCGCCGGCCGAGGAGCGCGCGCTGCTCTCGCAGGGCAAGGGCGTGAGCAGCACGCCGCTGCGCGTCGCCGACACGGTCGTGGGGACGCTGCACATGCGCGCGAAGACCGAGCCGAGCGCGTCGATGCGGCGGCTGCTCGTGACGATGATCGCCTCGGAGGTGGAGCGGGTGAGGGCGCCGGAGCGGGTCTCGGAAACGGCGGCCGCCGACTTCCTGCGCGCGGTTCTCGACCGCGAGCTGACCGAGCGCGAGGAGCTGCTGGCGCGCGCGCAGCGAGCTGTCGCTGGACCTGGACGACGGAGCGAGCATGATCGTCGCGCGCGCGCACCCGCAGGCCCCCACCGACGACGGCTGGCGCGGACGCGTGCGCGCGGTCGCCGAGCGCGGCGCGCGGGCGGTGGTCAGCCGCTCGATCGCCGCGCTGTCCGAGCGCGAGGGAGTCCTCGGCGCCGAGATCCTGCTGCTCGTCCCCGGCGGCGAGGAGTCGACGGCGGCGCGCGCCGCCGAGGGGGTCCTGCACGAGATGGAGGCCGGGCTGTGCGGGTTCACCTTCGCGATCGGGCGCAGCCGCATCGCCGAGGACCCCGCCGAGCTGCCGCGCGCCGCCAGCGAGGCGCTGCTGGCCGCGAACGTCGCGCAGGGCTCGACCGACGGGGCGGCGCTCGCCTTCGAGCAGACCGGCGCCTACAGGCTGCTGCTGTCGGCGATGAGCGAGAATCCCGCGGAGCTGCAGCGCTTCTACGCCGAGACGGTCGAGCCGCTCGTCGCCTACGACGAGCAGTACGAGACCGACCTCGTGCGCACGCTCGAGACCTTCCTGGAGGCGGACGGCAACGTCGCCGGCACCGCCCAGCGGCTGTTCACCCACCGCCACACCATCTACTACCGCCTGGAGCGCGTGCGCGAGCTCTCCGGGCTCGACGTCAGCTCGAGCGACGGGCGCGAGAAGCTGAGCCTGGGGCTGAAGTCGATGCGGGTGCTGGGAATCGCCTCGGCCGGCGGTCCCGCCTCAGAGGCGGGCGCCGAGGGCGGTCGCGTGCCGCGCCGCCCGGGCGGCAGGCGCTCCTAGCGGCGGCGCACGCCGAACTCGATCGCGTAGGTCGCGCCCGGCAGTTCCGGTTCGAAGCGGGCCGGCACGGCCGGCGGTGACGCCGACGCCCGCGTCGCGATATTCGCCGGTCAGGATGATTTCGCGGTGCGGAGGATCGGCCATCCAGGCGGCCACGATGCTCGCCGGGGTCGCGTATTCGCCCGTTCCCCAGCCGATGTTCTGCCCGACCGAGAGCTGCCGGGCATGCGCGGGGTAGCGTGTAGCCGAGACGAGCGCCATCGGCGTGTGCCCGGGCGGACGGTCATCGGCGAAGTAGTTCCAGCTGACCATGTCGTGGACCTGGCTCGACGGCCAGCTTGCGCAGTTCCCTGTTGGATCGGAGCGGCGGCAGCAGGTAGGCGATGCGCAGCTGGTCGATCAGGCACAGGGTGGCGCCGGCAACGGTGGCCCCATTTGTGGCCGTCGGGCTGACATTGGCTCCCCGGCAGCCCTCGGGACCCACCGTGGCCCCGGCGCGCATCGCTACCGAGCGGGCCCAGCACGAACAGCGGCGCGGCCAACAGCGTGGCGCCGATTCTTCCCCGCATCTGCGAACTCCTCCAGGCAACAGTGCAGGAATGGTTGCAGAAGAAGGAAATCAGGTGTCACCCAGTGGTGCCGCTCACCCCACGTCGATGCCCGTCGGGCGCCCGACGTCCAGCGCCCGCTGCCCCGAGTGGCGGCGTCGCCCGGCGGGTGCTCGAGCACGATCTATCCTTCTACGCACCCTGGGGGGTCGTCCAATGGCAGGACATCAGGTTTTGGTCCTGAGAATCGGGGTTCGAATCCCTGCCCCCCAGCTCGCCGGCGGCGCCGGCCCTGCGGCGCCGCGCCCGGGCGGGCCGATCGCCCGGGGGAATCGAGCGCGCGTCCGGAGAGCGAATAGCATCCCTTCGGTGACCGCCCCGATCGTGCTGATCCTCGCCGCCGGCCAGGGGACGCGCATGCGCTCGAAGATGCCGAAGGTCCTGCACGAGCTGTGTGGCTCCCCGATGGTGCTGTGGCCGGTGCGCGCGGCGCTGGACGCCGGCGCCGGCAAGGTCGTCGTCGTCGACTCGCCGGCGCGGGCGCTCGAGCCCGTGCTGCCCGCGGGCGTCGAGCTGGCCGTGCAGGAGCGCCCGAACGGGACCGGCGGGGCGGTCGCCTCAGCCATGTCCCATCTCGACGGCGAGTCGGCCGTGGGCGGCGCCGGGTCCGGCGCCGGGCGCGATCGCGACACGCCGGTGGTGGTCCTGAGCGGCGATGTGCCCGCTCGTCAGCGCCGAGGCGATTCGCGGGCTGACCGAGGCGCACGCGCAGAGCGGCGCGGTCGCCACGATGGTGACGACGGTCCTCGACGACCCCAGCGGCTACGGGCGGGTCGTGCGCGACGCGAGCGGAGCGGTCGAGCGGGTGGTCGAGACCAAGGAGAGCGGCGACGCGACGGCCGAGGAGCTCCAGATCTCAGAGGTGAACACCGGCATCTACGCGTTCGACGCGCAAGCGCTCGCGCAGGCGCTGCCGCGCCTGAGCACCGACAACGCGCAGGGCGAGCTGTACCTGCCGCAGGTGCTCGACCTGCTGAGGGCCGACGGAGGAACGCTGGCGCGCCTACGTCGTCGACGACCCCGGGCTGGTGCTCGGGGTCAACGACCGGGTGGCCCTCGCGCAGGTCTCGCGGCTCGCGCAGGAGGCGATCCACGAACGGCACATGCGCGCCGGGGTGACCATCGTCGACCCTGTGGCCACCGTGATCGACGTCGACGTGGAGATCGGAGCCGGACACCGTGATCGAGCCGTTCACGACGATCAAGGGGAGCACGAAGATCGGCGAGGGCTGCACCGTCAGGCACTCCTACCTCGTGGACTGCGTGCTCGAGGACGGCGTCAGCGTCGGGCCCTTCGGGTATCTGCGCCCCGGAACCGTCCTGCGCAGGGGAACGCGGGTGGGGACGTTCGTGGAGGTCAAGAACTCCGACATCGGCCCCGACGCGAAAGTCCCGCACCTGTCCTACATAGGCGACGCGGACGTCGGCGAGCGGACGAACCTCGGGGCGGCGACGATCACCGCCAACTACGACGGCCACCACAAGCACCGCACGACGATCGGCAGTCGCGTGCGCGGACGGCGTGGACACCGCGTTCGTGGCTCCCGTGACCGTGGGCGACGATGCCTACACGGCGGCCGGGTCGGTGATCACCGAGGACGTGCCCGCCGGGGGCGCTGGCGGTGGCGCAGGGCCAGGCAGGAGAACATCGAGGGGTACGCCGAGCGCCGCGAGCGCCGTTTACACTCCGAGGAGAGATGAGCAGCGTGATCGACACGCGCACGCAGTCCTCGCGGGCGAGCCTGCCGATCGACTACAACAAGCGGCTGATGCTGTTCAGCGGGCGCGCAAACCCGCAGCTGGCGGTCGACATCGCAGACAAGCTCGATGTCGATCTCGGACCGATCACGCTGCGGACGTTCTCCAACGGCGAGGTCTACTGCCGCTACGAGGAGTCGATCCGCGGGGCAGACGTGTTCATCGTGCAGTCCACCTGCGGCAACTCACAGACCGGGGTGACGGCGAACGACTCGCTGATGGAGCTGCTGTTCATGATCGACGCGGCCGTCGGCGCCTCGGCGCACCGCGTGATCGCCGTCACGCCCTGGTTCGGCTACTCGCGCCAGGACAAGAAGTCCGCGCCGCGCGAGCCGATCTCCGCGCGTCTGGTCGCGCGCATGCTCGAGGCCGCCGGCGCCGACCGGGTGCTGACGATGGACCTGCACGCCGGTCAGATCCAGGGCTTCTTCCAGAAGCCGGTGGACCACATGACGGCGCTGTTCATGCTCACCCAGTACTTCGCCGACCTCGGCCTCTCCGACCTCGTGGTGGTCGCGCCGGACGCGGGCAGGGTCAAGCTGAACAAGAAGTTCGCGTCGAAGATCGGTGCCGAGCTGGCGATCCTCGACAAGGAGCGCCCAGCCCAGCAGGTCGCGGAGATCGGCTACGTGATCGGTGACGTGAAAGGCAGGACGGCGGTGATCGTCGACGACATGATCGACACCGCGGGCACGCTCAAGGCGGCGGCCAAGACGGTCAACGAAGAGGGTGCGGCGCGCGTCTACGCGGCTGCCACGCACGGCGTCTTCTCCGGCAACGCATTCGAGAACCTGAGGACCTCGGGCCTCGAGGAGATCGTCGTGACCGACACGATTCCCGTCAATCCCGACCGGCCCGCGAACATCCGCGTGCTGCCGTGCGCCGAGCTGCTGACGGACTCGATCCGGCGGATCTTCGTCGACGACTCCGTCAGCGAGGTGTTCGGCGGCGAGAACCAGCTGTTCTAGCCGCCGGGGCCGAGAAACGGCTCTACAGAGCGGGCTGCAGCTCCGGAGCCTCCGCATTTGTCAGCGGATTGTCAACGAGAGCGGCGGCAACGGCTTCGGCAGCCATCGCGTCGGAGTGCGGGAGCAGGTGCGCGTAGGTGCCAACCAGCGTCTTTGGATCGTCGCCCAATCGCCCTGCCACGACATGCAGCGGAACGGGCGGGGTAGCGGTCAGCGCGAGTGTTGCCGCTGTGTGCCTGAGGACGTGGAGGCTCCCTGAGGGGATCCCCCAAGCCGAGAGTGCAGCCGTCATGGACGCAATCGAGCGGACGCTGCGCAAGAGGTTTCGCGCTGAGCAAGAGGCCGACGACGACCCCTTGGACGACGGCCAGGGGGACGACATGCTCGCACCCCGAATCCGCGACGATTGCTCGGAGATCGAGGCGACGGCGGGCGCTACTGTCGCTGATTTTTCTGCTGCAGATTCACCGTCCCCAGACCCTCCCTCGGACGGCGGCTTGACCTTCGATCAACTTCCACTGTCGTGGAGGCAGAAGTTTCATCTTCACCCGCAACTCGGCGTCCGCGAATACGAAGCCGCCGAGCGCCGGGAGCAGAAGCAGAAGCAGCGCAGGGTCGCAGCTCCCCGCTCATCCCGAGCGGCCCGTTACGACTTCCGGCACCCGGCGATGTCCGACCCGAAGGTCCCACCAAGGAGGAGACCGGGAGAGGGTCGCACCGCCCTAACACTCGCCCTTACCGATGACGGAAAGCGCCGGGAGCTAGCTGGATTGAGTCGCGGGCGCTGAGGCTAGCTACGGATGGGCCTGGCCAGGATCGAGGCCCGCAGGGACCGGCAGGCCGCGACCGCGCCGGCGCGAAGAGGCTCGCGCGCTGAGTGGGAGCCGAGCGCGCAGAAGGCCTAGAGGCGCGCTTGCACGGACCCCGTAGCTTCGCCCTGTCGCTGCGCCGACGAGACCCGCAGCCGGTTTGGTCCTCAAGCAACAGGCCATGGCGGACTCGGCTGAGGCCGAGCAGGCAGCCGACCGACTCGCAAGCCAATCACCCAATGCATCCGAGGCCGTCCGCAAGGCCGAGCAGATCGACTACCTGCGCGCCGTGAGTCCATCGGCGGCGGACGCATGGACGGCGGGCCAAGCCGCCCGAGCCGCCTAAGACTTGCGCGCCCCTTTCGCTCTGACTTTGGGGTGCGCAGGCCCAGGGGTTTGCTCCTTTCCCTCTGGGCGTGACCGAGCGCCCCTCGCACTTGCCTTGGCGGGCAGGGTGCGGGGGGCGGTTCGGTCCAATCTCGGGATGCCAGCCACGTCCCTACGCGATACTTCCTCCATGCCCGAGGAGTCCACGACCCCCGACCTCAGGGAGCTTTCGTTGCAGATGGCTGAGGCGGCGAGTCGCGGTGACGTCGATGCGTACATGAGTCACCTTGCGCACGATGCCGTTTGGCAGACGCGGTTCGGCACGCGGCTTGAGGGCACCACGGCGATCCGTAGTTATTACGAAGAGTTCACTTCCAGCGTCGAGGGCTTCCGCACTGAGCTTCTAGAGTTCGTCGATCTCGGTGGCGGCGTGGCGTTTACGGTGGCTCGGCAGGGAGGTCGCCCGGGCGGCAGCGCGTCCGAGGTGTTCGAACGGTTAGCGTACGTCACGGTCCTCGTCGACGGTCTGGTCGAGAGCATGACTACGTACAGCGACATCGACGAGGCCCGCGCCGCCGCCGAACGCCTCGCCGAGGAACGGGAGTAGGCGATGTCGCTGGAGAACGTGGAGATCGTGCGGTCGATATTCGCGTCGATGGAGGTCGGCGACTTCGCCGCCGCCGAGTGGGCGCACCCCGACATTGAGTTCGTGTATGCCGACGGGCCTCATCCGGGGAACTGGACAGGACCGTCCGGGATGGCGCAGGGCTGGCGCGACGTGCTCGGCGCATGGGATGACCTGCGCCCACAGGTGGACGAGTACCGCGAACTCGATGAGATACGGACGCTCGTGCTTTTCCGATTGAGGGGACGCGGCAAGGCGAGCGGACTGGAGCTCGGCGACCTATCGAAGCAGGGAGCAAACATATTCCATGTCCGTCAGGGCAAGGTGACGAGGATCGACTTCTACTTCGACGGCGACCGCGCCCTCGCCGACCTCGGCCTGGAGGGGTAGGCGATGTCGCAGGAGAACCTTCAGGCTGCCACGCGAGCGATTGACGCCTGGAATCGCTGCGACCTCGCAGTGTTCTTACAGGAGTGGCACTCCGACTGTGAATGGCGTCCCGCATTTCCGAAGGGCACGGAGGGGACAGGCTCGGTATTTCGCGGACACGCAGGCATCACGACGGCGTGGCGTGCGGTGCGGGTCGCGTGGACGGTATATCGGCTAGATGTCGTTGAGGCTCGGTGGGTCGGCGAGGAGCTTCTGCTGCTGGGCCACATCTTTGCGCGTGGGGCTGCTAGCGGGATCGAGCTTGAGTCCCCTTGGGGTGCGGTCCTGCGTTTCCGGGATGGGAGACTCATGAGCGCGTGGGACTGGCTCAGTCATGAGGAGGCCCTCGAAGCTGTCGTGCTGAAGGGGTAGGCGATGTCGCAGAAGAACGTGGAAATGCTTCGCCAGTGTGCCGCGTTGCTGAATGTGGGGGACTGGGACGCGCTCCTCGGCCTGTATGACCCCGGCGTGGAACTCCGTGACCTGCGGCACCCTTCCGACATGCCCGAGGTCGTTTATGGCCGTCGAGCTATCCGTCTCGTGGTGGCACGTTGGAGCGTGCCCTACGACGAGTTCGGGGCAGAGGTCTTCGAGTACATCGATGCTGACCCGTGGGTCATCTGCGACACGCGCTGGTACGTCAAGGCCAAGGGCAGCGACCTACCGAGCGATGCTCGTGTCGCCGACGCCTACGAAGTCAAGGACGGCAAGATCGTTCGGGTGATCCTCGGCTACCCCGATGTGGCAGCCGCCCTCCAAGGCGTTCGGCTGGCGGGATAGGCGATGTCGCGGGAGAACGTGGAGATCATTCGGCGCGGATTCGATCACTTCATGGCGACGGGTGAGCCGCCGTGGGAGATCATCGATGAGGAGGTCGAGGTCCACGACCACGACACTCCCGACCAGGGCGACTATCGGGGACATGCGGGCTATGCACGCTGGCTTGAGGATTGGGGAGCCGCCTGGGCTGAGTGGAGCAGCGAGCCCGAGGAGTACATCGATGCGGGCGACTGGGTGGTCGTGGACATTCGCATGAAGACGAAGGGACTCGGCAGCGGCATCGCGGTCGAGCGCAAGGACGCAATGGTCTGGGAGATGCGTGCGAGCAAAATCGTGCGTCTCGATTACTACAACGACAGGAAGCAGGCCCTCGCATCAGTGGGGCTCATATGAAGGAGTGTTAGTCAAGAGCAGCGTTGATCCACCGTTGCCGCGGCGGGGGTAAGCATGGTGGGCATGAGCGTCTCCCGGGGCGCCACGAGCTGAAGTGCCGGCGTGATCGACCGTGTCTGGTCAGGCTCATATGCGAGGACTGATTACCTCAAGACCCTTGTTCGTCGCCGGGCTTGCATTCTGGAATCGGGCGCCACCCGGCAATCGGTGAAAGCGGGTTGCCCATAGCCCCTACTCGCGCGCCCGTGGATGGCGACGTTGCGGCCTTCTGAATAGCTCATAGCGCCCCGGCAGCCGCCGGGGCCTTGAATGTTGCTGTCGCTCGTTCAGTCCAGTGTCGCTGCCTCCCAGCAGAACGCGGCGAGCTCGCGAGCGCACGCGATCACGACAGTTCCGCTCGGCTTGCCCCGCCGTCCGTGGAGATGCATCCAGCGCTCGTGCAGGCGAAGCTGGGCACGCCAGGCGATCTCAACGACCCGTGGGTCCTGGCCGGCTTGGCGTCCCGCGAGCCCTTTACCCACCGCGGGGCGGCGGCGGTAGTGGTGGGCGGCCTCGACCAACAGGCGACGTGCGTGGGGCGGACCGGCCTTGGTGATCTGGCCCTGCACGCGCTTTGAGTCAGAGGTGTACTCGCTCGGCACGACGCCGAGGAAGCCCGACAGCAGCGAGGGCTTCGGAAAGCGATCGAAGCTCCCGACTTCCGCGCACATCCCGGCGGCCGTGAGCGTGTCGATCCCGCGGAAGCAGCGGAGCCTTTCCACCACCGGGGCGTGGCTTGACTGCGCCACCGCCCCTTCGACGCCGTCAGGCCCTGACGGCGCTGAACGGCCCGCGCCAGCGAGTCGAGGAGTTCCGCCGCTTCATGAACGTCATCGACGGCTCTGTGCAAGCCACTGCTCGCGGCGTCCACGTCGTCGCTCGAGGACGCATCGACGCACAGGACCTCATCGATCAGCGCTGGCGCGGAGCGCATCAGGTCCTCGGCCTCCACACACGAGTTCACGCGCCTGGAGCCTGACCAGCGTCCGGCGTCGGTCTGACCTCGATCGCGCGCTGGGCTCGCCCCGCCGCACCACTCCGATGTCGGGTCTCACCGCGCCCGCTGCTCATGACCGTGACCACGGCGCGAGTCGACCCGGCACGTTCGGATCGCCAACCGGACCTCGGATATCGAGCCCTACACCTGCGCACAAGCGCGGCCGAGCGAAGCCATCGACGCATGGCCAGCTATGCCAGCAGCCGACGACTCTCTCAGCCGGTCGCAGTCACAATGCGCGGCAATGCCGCAGTTTCCGCGTAAATGGGTACGGCTTCGCACCCACGCGTCCAAAGCGTCCCATGAGGTTTGGACTCGGAGAACAACACGGCCGCCGGTATTGCAGCCCTCGGTTTGGGTTCATCGATGGGGCCGCCGGTCCAGCGGCCCTTCCAGGAGGGAGGGGGGTTCCGCTTCCAGCGCTCTCCGCCCGCCTTGGAGAGCGCTGGGGGCGGCCCTGGCTGAAGCGGAGCGCCAGCCGTTCTGAGCGGGTCTCAGGGGTCGAAGCTGACGGCGAACCAGTCGAGCTCGAGTCCGGGCGCGCTCTCGCAGGCCTCGCGCAGGACGTTCAATACCCCCAGACGACCGATTTCGGAGCGTTCATCGCGCCCCATCGAGGTGAGCACGTCTTCTCCCCAGTTCGCCCAGATCTCGGCGCCGACCCTGGAGAACGTCGCATCCTCGTGCTTCGCGCCGAGTCGCTCCCACAGGAGATCCATCGCATCGGCGGGCCGCGTGGGCGATCTGTGCCCCGAGTGAGACGTGATCTTGAACCTCATGCGGTAAGCAGCCTAGTGGCCCGTGTAAGGCGCGACCCGGTTGAGCGCGTCGACGACCCCGAGGAGATCGCCGCGGCGAAAGAAGTCGACGGCGATGAGATTGGGGATCTGCCCCCGGATGTGCTCGCACGCCCGGGCGCGCGCCAGCAGCGCCTCGTGAGCGTTGACGATCGCAGCGAGCGAGGGTCGGGGCGTGGGGCTGGTGTCGACCCAGCTGTTCAGCAGGAACAGCGGCGCCGAGGCCGGGCCGCGGTTGGGACGGCAGCTCGCCGGCAGCTTCGACGGGTCAACCAATTGGGCTGCGGTCGTGAAGCGGTAGGGCGTCTCCTGCAGCGCGCTCTCGTACGCCAGGTGATACCAGGGCACGGCGCTGTCGGCTTCGTTCTCGGCCAGCACGACCAGGCGCTGGCCCGAGTCGATCATCGTGCGCAGCGTGGGAAAGGGTCCGGGCGGCCCGCGGTAGACGAGGTCGAGCAGCCCCGCCCGCTCGAACGCGTGCTTCATCTCGGCGGGCGAGACACCTTCATCCTGGTTGATCATGACCACCACCTCACCCGGGTTGGAGACGAGGAACGAGCGCAGCTCGGCGAGCGCCGAATCGAGCGTGACCGCGCCGAGCTCGCAGAAGGTGTGGCAGAGGAAGATGCCCGGCGTTCCCTCGCCCTGGTGTCCCAGCCGCGCGCGGATGCGCAGCGCCGCATCGACCGCCGGGGCTCCGATTTCGCGCACGGCGAGCTGGTGCTTGGCACTGTCCTGGCGCCCGAGCTCCGTGCGCACGCCGCCGGGAACGGCGGCACCGTGATACGTGTCGATCAGCAGGCCGCGGATCCCATGATCGAGCTGTTCGGCGATCGTTCCGTCCTGCTGGGCGAACAGCCAGGTGGGGATGGTGACCGCGGCCATCGAGTTGTGTGTGGCCGCCAGCACGACGTCGTTCAGCTTGCGCTCGCACAGCGCGACATGCCCGTTGCAGGCGAGCGGGGTGACCGGCTGCGCTCCATCGCCGCCGCCCGAGGCGACCAGCGCGAACACGCCTGCGAGCGCGGCGACGGCGAGCGCCACCGCGATCCACCGGCGCGTCCGTACGGGCCTCCTGCCTGCCGCGGGTGTGACTTCTGCAGGGCGTGGCGCGGTCTCGCTCAGGAGCGCCTCGACGCCCTTGTAGAGGAGATACAGCCCGGCGGCCTGGACGGCGAGCGTGAGCGCCGTGGCGGGCGCGAGGATGATCGCGATGCCCAGGACGATCAGGCCGACCGCGCGAGCCACGCGACGTCGCCTGCTGACCGGCGCGCCCGTGAGCCGGCGCAGCGCTCGTGCGAGCCGCACGTCGATCCCGGCCGGGCGCACGCGCCCGGAGGCTGCGGCGGCGCAGATTGCACCCGCTGCAGCGACCCACAGCGCCTCGACCCGCAGGCCGTCGAAGAAGATCCGCCAGGCCGCTCCCACGACGGCGCCGCGGCCGGGCGCGACCGCGTGTTCGGCCACCACCCGACCGGCGGCGAGCAGCACGACGATCGCGAGAGCGCCGAGCGCCAGCCCGATGCCGAGCTGTTGAGTCGCACGCCGCCGATCTGGGGAGATCCAGAAACCCCCGAGCGCCGCGAGCACGGCCAGGACGGCGAGGATCCATGCTGCCGCGCGAGCACGGGCGGCAGCGCGTGCGACCGCGAGCAGCGTGGCGCCGGGGCGGAACGTGAGCAGCCGGGCTACCCGCTCGGCTCCGATCCGCTGGGCGGCTTGAGGATCGAGTCGGCCCAGCGCGCCCTGGAACAGGACGCCCACATCGGCGACGTTCAGGCGCATCGTCCCGCCGTCGTGCTCGATCACCGCGCGGTGGGCTTCAAGGACCGCCCTGCGGAACAGCGCTGCGAACGCCTGGCCCCCCACGATCGTGCCGGCCACCGAGCGCACGAGCGGCCGCACCGTGACCAGGTCCCCGCTGCCCGACTGGACGACCGCATCGGTCAGGCGGTCCGCCACGTCCCGCTGAACGGCCGGGTAGCGGAGGGTGGCGACTGCCCGGTTGGCGAACGGCTCAGGACGCAACAGCGCGCGGGCGCTGTAGGAGAGCACGAGCGCGAGCATGGCGCTGATCACGGCTGCGCCGAGGAGCCCGCCCGCGGCCCGGCTGTGGCGAGGACCGCTAGGCACGCAGGTGCTCACCCTGCTCGCTGCTGCGCTCGCCGTCCGCGGCCCTGTGGCGGCGCTGCTCCCAGACTCCGGCGACGACGGCGCTCACGAGCACCACGGCGGCGTATGCGAACAGCCACGTGACGAGGCCGAAGGCGACTCCTATCAAGCCGTAGCGCTCGGCGTTGCGCGTGAGGATGGCGGGCAGGAACACGGCGGTTCCGGCCGAGAACAGGGTGATGCCGACCGCGGTGAGCAGGCTCGTGGGGATCAGGCGCCGCCAGGGGATCCGCTTGCCGAGCAGGACGTGCGGCGTCCACAGCCAGAACGCGGCCCCGAACGCGATCGCGCTCGGCGCGTACAGGGCGCCCACGTTGTGGCGGTGCTCGAGGTCGCGCAGGGGCGACAGCAGGATCGTGTAGGCGACGAAACCGACGATCCAGGTCGCCTGTCGGACGAGCGCATCGGGCAGCTGCGGACGCAGCCGCCATACCTGCAGGTACACGCGCTGAAGCCCACGGGTGAAGCTGAGCACCGAGTAGAGGACGATCACCAGGCCGATCACGCTCACCGCTGCGCGCACTTCGCCTCCGGTCGCGAACAGCGTGCGGGTGGCCTCGGCGCCGCGCCCGGACAGTCCCAGCCGCTGTACGAGGTCTTCGCCGAAGTTCCCCGGGCCGGGGGCGATCGCTTTGACGATGATGCTCAGGGGGATCACCGCCACGAACAGCTTCGAGGCCAGCGCGAGCGAGCGGTCGATCACCTCGATGCGCACCAGCTCGGCCGCGATCTCGCCGGCGATCGAACGCTCGAAACGAGCTCGAGCACCGGCGAGATTCATCGCTCGATCCTATTGCAGCGCTGCACGGGACGGACGCGGTGGCCGGTATGCTCGGCGGTCAAATATGCCCCTGCACAGCCACTCCCTCCAGATCCAACTGCTCTGAAACGCATCATCCTGATAGCGCTCGGCGTGCTTGTGTTCCTCGCGATCAGCGCCCTGTTGGCGAGGTACCTGTCGGTCGAAAACGTCGAACGGGACGATGAGCTGGCGTTGATCCAGGCGCAGACCAGGGGCGACGTTGACGGAATGGTCCGGAAGCTGGCCGGCTGCCGGCGGAGCCCGGCGTGCGTTGCCGGCGCGCGGGAGAACGCGAAGAGCCTGCGCAGGCCGGGCGCGGTGAAGATCCTGTCGCTGAAATCGACGATCGCCCATTCCCCCACGAGCGCGACGGGAACCACGCGATTGGCCTGGACGGTGATCGGGAGGCTGCCGGTGGTGCAGTGCGTCAGGGTGCACCGCAGCGGCAGCTTCATCGAGGGTATGACGGTCACCCTTCTGTCACTGAGTGCTCCCATCCCGAACGAAGCCGATTGCTAGAGTCTCCAGGCGCCGATGGCTGAGACGACCACAAAGCTCGATGTGACGAGCCGCTCCGCGGCAGGATCGCGCGCGGCGCGGCGCCTGCGACGCTCGGGCCGTGTCCCGGGCGTGCTGTACGGGGGCGGAGGCGAGTCTTTGGGCTTTGACGCCGACGCGCGCGAGCTGCGCCTGGCGCTGGCGGCCTCGGGCGCCGTCCTGGATCTGAGCGTCGACGGCAAGAAAGCGACGCCGGTGGTGCTCAAGGAGGCTCAGCGCGACCCGGTGCGCGGGCAGACCGTGCACGTCGATCTGCTGAGGGTGCGCCTGGATCAGGCGATCAACGCGGTCGTGCCGCTCGAGCTTCTGGGCATCGACGAGTCCCCGGGCGTGAAGGAAGGCGGCGTGCTCGAGCAGATCACGCGTGAGCTGAACGTGGAGGCTCTGCCGACGGCCATACCCGAGGCGATCTCCCACGAGATCGGCGAGATGCAGATCGGTGAGACGATCGGCCTTGGCGCAATCGTGATGCCCCCGGGGGTGACGCTGCTGGACGATGTCGAGGACGCGGTCGTCGCGACTCTGTCGCCGCCGAAACTCCAGGCCGAGGTCGAGGAGGAAATCGAGGCTGAAACAGAGCTCGTCGGCGAGGGCGAGGAGCCGGCTGAGGGCGTCGAGGGCGCTGAGGACGCGGCCGCCGAGGGCTCCTCCGGCGAGGAGTAGCAGCTCCTGCGACGCCCCTTTGGCGGCGGCGGTGGCGGGGCCATTGACTGGTTGATCGTCGGACTGGGCAACCCCGGGCGCGAGTACGCCGGCACGCGCCACAACGTCGGCTTCATGGTGGCCGATGCGCTGTGCGAGCGCTGGGGGCTGGGACGGGCAAAGGACCGCTTCCGTGGCCGCATCGCGGAGGGCCGCGTGGGCGGCTCCGCGCACAACGGGCTCGCGGTGCCCAAGCGTCCGCGGGTGGCCGTGTTGTGTCCGCAGACGTACATGAACGATGCCGGCTCCTCGGTGGGTCCGGCGCGCGGTGCCTTCAAGCTGGCGCTCGAGCGGGTGCTCGTGGTGCACGATGAGATCGACCTTCCGTTCGGGGATGTGCGCACGCGACTCGGCGGCGGGCTCGCCGGTCACAACGGTCTGAAGTCGATCAAGCGCGAGCTCGGGAGCCCCGACTTCATGCGCGTGCGGGTCGGCGTGGGACGACCCGACTCGACCGATCCGGAGATCGTCTCGGCCTATGTGCTCGGGCGGTTCCGCGAGGGCGAGACACAGGTCGGGGAGGTCATCGAGCGGGCGTGCGAGCAGGTGGAGGAGGTCGTGCTGGGAGACGACGCGGCGGCGGGCGTGGACGTCCCGCCGGGCAAGGCCTCGGCATAGATGGCGCCTGCAGCACCATCGCTGCGCGTGCTGCTGGGGCTCATCGAGGAGGACGAGTCGGCGAGCCGGCTGGCGGGCGAGGGCGGTCATGCGTTCGTTTCGGCGGCGCTGCGGCCGTACCTGATCGCCGCGCTCGCGGACGTCGACGAGTCCGCGCGCGCGCGGCCGACGCTCGTGGTGGTGGGCGACGATCGCGCTGCGCGTGACCTCGCGGCCGACCTGGGCGCGTGGCTGGCGCCGCGGCGGGTTCGCTACTACCCGTCACGGGGGGTGGCGTACGAGTCCCATCTGGCTCCCCCGCCGCACCTGGTCGGCCTGCGGGTGGCTGCGCTCGACGCCCTGCTCGGAGCCAAGAGCTCCCCGGGGGTCGATCAGCCGGTGGTGGTGGTCAGCGCTGTGGCGCTGTCGGAGAAGGTCCCCGACCCGGAGCTTCGCCCCCGCTCGTTCAAGCTGCGTGTGGGCGAGCTGCTCGATCTGGATGAGTGTGCTGCCGAGCTCGTGGCGGCGGGCTACGAGCGCGTCGACCAGGTCGAGGAGCGAGGGCAATTCGCGATGCGGGGCGGCCTGTTGGATGTGTTCCCCGCGACCGAGGAGCGCGCAGTGCGGGTGGACATGTTCGATGTCGAGATCGAATCGCTGCGCTGGTTCTCGACGTTCACGCAGCGCTCGCTCGGAGATGTGGAGGAGGTCGAGATCGCACCGGCCGCTGAGCTCGCGGCCGAGCACCGCGAGCTGGCCGAGATCGCCGCGGCCACGGGCTCCTTCGATTCGCCCGACGGCGAGGACTCCGCCGGCCGGCCGGACATCGCCGAGCTTCTGCCGGTCGAGCGATTCGGCGCCCTGCTGGACCTGATCGGCTCCGAGACCGAGCTGCTGGTGGCCGCCGAGGAGGAGCTCGCGCCGGTGCTGAGCGACCACTGGACCGACGTGTGCGCGGCGTTCGGGGACGCGGACGCCCACCACCTGTACGTGAGCCCGCAGAACATCGAAGACGCCCTGACCTCGCGAGCGCGGATCTGGCTGTCGGCGTTGTCGAGCGGCCAGGAGATCGAGCTGCGGGCCCAGTCGGCGGACACGGCGGCGCGCTCGCTGGGGGAGGCCGAGCCGGAGCTCGAGAAGCTCGTGCGATCGGGCTACAGGACGGTTGTGGCGTTCCCGCGGCGCGGCGAGGGCGAGCGGGCGGCCTACAACCTCGGGCGGCTGAAAGCCACCTGGCTGGGCGAGGAGGTGGACGTCGGCCGCCAGGTGCTCGAGCCGTCGCTGCGGTTCACGGCGGCATCCCTGCGCGAGGGCTTCATCGCGCCGGGGCTGAAGCTCGCCGTGTTCCCCGAGCACCGCCTGCTGCGCCGCCGGCGCGTCGAGCGGCCCGGCGGCTCTGGCGGAGCGGATGGCGGCGCGGCCGGGGTGCGCAGGGGAGCGCTGCGCTCGTTCACCGAGCTGCGCGCGGGCGACATCGTGGTGCACGAGGACCACGGCGTGGCCCGGTTCGCGGGCTTTGAGACCCGCACCGTGGCGGATGTCACGCGCGACTACCTCTACCTGGAATATCAGGGCGACGACCGCGTGTTCGTGCCCACCGACCAGCTCGCGAAGATCTCGCGGTATGTGGGTGCCGGCGGCGAGCACCCGCCGCTGAGCAAGCTGGGAGGCACGCGCTGGGAGACGATGAAGGCGCGGGCCAGGCGCGCGGTACAGGAGCTGGCCGGGGAGCTGCTGAGCCTGTATGCAGAGCGCAAGCGGCGCTCGGGGCACGCGTTCGGAGCCGATTCGGACTGGCAGAGGGACTTCGAGGAGCGGTTCCCGTTCACCGAGACGCCGGACCAGCGCGAGGCGATCGAGGCGGTCAAGGCCGACATGGAGGCGCCGCGCCCGATGGACCGGCTGATCTGCGGCGACGTCGGCTATGGCAAGACCGAGGTGGCGCTGCGGGCGGCGTTCAAGGCCGCCAACGAAGGCAAGCAGGTGCTGATGCTGGTGCCCACGACGATCCTGGCACAGCAGCACTACGGGACGTTCGCCGAGCGCCTGGCCGACTACCCCTTCACGCTCGAGCACGTTTCGCGGTTTCGCTCGCCGGCCGAGCAGAAAGCCGCGGTGAAGGGGTTCGCCGAGGGGCGCGTGGACATCCTGATCGGCACCCACCGAGTGCTCTCGCGTGACGTGCGGGCCAAGGACCTGGGCCTTCTGATCGTCGATGAGGAGCAGCGGTTCGGGGTCAAGCAGAAGGAGCTCTTGCGCCAGCTGAAGCTGAAGGTGGATGTCATCTCGATGTCGGCCACCCCGATCCCGCGCACACTGCAGATGTCGCTGGCCGGGCTGCGCGACATCTCGGTGATCGAGACGCCCCCGGAGGGTCGCAGGCCGATCCGGACCTACGTGGGCGAGTACGAGGAGGAGCTCATCAAGAGGGCGATCCTGCGCGAGCACGAGCGCGACGGGCAGGCGTTCTTCCTGCACAACCGCGTCGACTCGATCGAGGAGACCGCAGAGCGGCTGCGGGCGCTGTGCCCGGGCGTGCGCTTCACGGTCGCACACGGCCAGATGGGCGAGGGGGAGCTCGAGAGCGTGATGATGGACTATCTGCGCGGCGGCTCGGAGGTGCTGGTGTGCACCTCGATCATCGAGTCCGGGATCGACATCCCGCAGGCCAACACATTGATCGTCGAGCACGCCGACACGTTCGGCCTCTCCCAGCTCTACCAGATCCGCGGGCGGGTCGGGCGCAGCCGCGAGCGCGCGTATGCCTACCTGCTCTACGACTCGGCGGCGGCACTGACCGTGGAGGCGGCCCAGCGGCTCTCGGCCCTGTCGGACTACACCGAGCTGGGGGCCGGGTTCAAGATCGCGATGCGCGATCTGGAGATCCGCGGCGCCGGAAACCTGCTCGGCGACGAGCAGTCCGGGCATGTTGCTGCGCTTGGGTTCGAGCTGTACATGCAGATGCTCGACGACGCCGTGCACGCAGCGGGGCCCCAGGAGGAGGGTGAGCTGTCAGAGCCGGTGCGCCTGGACGTGAACGTGGACGCATACGTGCCGGCGGATTATGTCCCCTACGAGCAGGCGAAGATCGAGGTGCACCGCCGCGTTGCGGGGGCGCTCGAGGTCGCCGACGTGGAGCGACTGCGCGAGGAGCTCGAGGATCGCTTCGGACCCGTGCCCGAACCGCTCGAGAACCTGCTGGCATTGCAGCGCGCGCGAATCAAGTTCGGTCAGGCGGGCGCGCGCACGGTGAGCTTCAGGGGGGATCGTCTGGCGGTCGTGCCGATCGAGCTGGACTCAAAGCGGGCGAAGTGGTTGCGCGCGCAGCTGCCCGGGGCAATGTACGAGTCCGGGCGCTCCCAGGTCTCGTTGCGAGTTCCGAAGGATGGAAAGGAGCGGTTCCCTGCGGTCGTGAAGGCCGCGGACGTGCTGTTGTCGGTGATGCGCGAGGCTGCTTAGAGATTCGTTATGCGCTCGTTACGCACGACCAAGGGTGTATCCGCTAGAGTGCCCGCGTCGTGTTCAGATCGTTTCGCATCATCTCGGCGCTAGGCGCCGTTTTCTTTGCCATCGCGGGAATGTCCGCGTGTGGCGGGATACCCGGTGACGCGGTTGTGCAGGTGGACAGCAAGCCGATCACCAGGACAACGTTCAACCACTGGTTGGCGGTGGCGGCAGCCTCGAGTGCCCAGGCCCCGGGGGCAAAGCCGGTGCTGCCGGTACCGCCCGACTACACGGCCTGCATCGCGCACCTGCAGTCGATCGCTCCCAAGCCGGTCAAAGGCCAGGCGGCGCCGACCAAGGCGCAGCTGAAGTCCCAGTGCGAACAGCAGTACAAATCCCTGCAGGCGGAGGTGCTCGGCTTTTTGATCTCCTCGGAATGGGTGCTGGGCGAAGCCGCGCATCTTGGCGTCAAGGTCACCGACGCGGAAGTCAAGAAACAGTTCGAACAGATCAAGACCCAGCAATTCCCCAAGCCGGCGGAATTTCAAAAATTCCTGGCGAGCTCCGGACAGACGGTCTCAGACCTGCTGCTGCGGGTGAAGCTCAATCTGCTTTCAGCGAAAATCCAGCAGAAGATCGCCAAAAAGAAAACCAATATCACCCAGGCGCAGATCGAAAAGTACTACAACGAAAACAAGTCGCACTTTGGCACTCCGGAAAAGCGCACAATCGCGATCATCCTGACCAAGACCGAAGCTCAGGCCAAGCAGGCCAAGCAGGAAATCGAATCAGGGAAGAGCTTTGCGAGCGTTGCCAAAAGTGTGTCGATCGACCCGACCAGCAAGGCCAAGGGCGGCGTGCTCGTAGGGGTGGTCAAAGGCCAGGAGGAGGCGGCTCTGGACAGCGCTGTGTTCTCCGCCCCGCTGAACACGCTGAGCGGTCCGGTGAAGACACCGTTTGGTTACTACATCTACGAAGTCAGGAAGATCACCAAGGGCAACCAGCAGCCGCTGGCGCAGGCACAGGCGTCGATCAAGCAGCAGCTCACCACCACCGCGCAGTCGACCGCCCTGGCCACCTTCGTGAAGGAATTCAAAAAGAAGTGGACTGCAAAAACGGAATGTCGCGACGGATACGTGGTGATGAACTGCAAGGAGTACAAAGCTCCCAAGGGTTCGACCGGCGCCACGGGCACCACCGGATCGACTCCGTAGTAGCGCCGGCCGGCGCGGACGAACGCCCCCGGCGTACAGTCTGGGGAAACGATGGGGCCGGTCCGTTGATCACCATGCCGCTGAGCGGGGGAGGAGCGCGATGAGCCAGATCGAGCGAGTGCGTGCCCGTCAGATTCTCGACAGCCGGGGCAACCCGACGGTCGAGGTGGACGTTGGGCTTAGCTCCGGTGCCCGCGGCCGCGCCGCGGTGCCCTCGGGAGCCTCCACCGGCGAGTTCGAGGCGACAGAGCTGCGCGACGGTGGCGAGCGCTGGCAGGGCAAGGGGGTGGCGCGGGCGGTCGGCAACGTCGACGGCGAGATCGCGGCGGCGGTGGCCGGTATGGACGCCTCCGACCAGCCCGGCCTGGACCGGGCCCTGATCGAGCTCGACGGCACGCCGAACAAGTCGCGACTGGGCGCCAACGCGATCCTGGGTGTCTCGCTTGCGGTCGCACAGGCACAGGCCGCTGAGGAGGGCCTCGCGCTGTGGCGTTACCTCGGCGGCGCCGAGGCGCGGGTGCTGCCGGTGCCGATGATGAACGTGCTCAACGGCGGCGCGCACGCAGACAACAAGGTGGACTTCCAGGAGTTCATGGTGGTTCCCTGCGGCGCGTCGACCTTCTCGGAGTCGCTGCGCATGGGCGTCGAGGTCTTCCACGCGCTCAAGCGCACGCTGCACGAGCGCGGGCTGGGCACGGCGGTGGGCGACGAGGGCGGGTTCGCGCCCGATCTGAGCTCCAACGAGGAGGCCCTGCAGATGCTGATCGCGGGCATCCAGGCGGCCGGCCTTCAGCCGGGACAGGACGTGGCGATCGCGCTCGACCCTGCTGCGAGCGAGATCTACCGGGACGGCGAGTACGTGCTCGAGCACGAGGGTCGCGCGCTGAGCGCGCCCGAGCTCAGCGACTACTGGGCGGATCTGGCGGCGCGCTATCCGATCGTGTCGATCGAGGACGGCATGGACGAGAACGACTGGGACGGCTGGCGGATGCTGACCGAGCGGCTGGGAGCCGAGGTCCAGCTCGTCGGCGACGACGTGTTCGTGACGAACACCGAGCGGTTGGCGAGGGGCATCGAGACGGGGGTTGCGAACTCGATCCTGATCAAGGTCAACCAGATAGGGACGCTGACAGAGACGCTGCAGGCCATTGCCATGGCGCGCGAGGCGGGCTACACGGCGGTCATGAGCCATCGCTCGGGCGAGACCGAAGACGTGACGATCGCCGATCTGGCTGTTGCCAGCGGATGCGGGCAGATCAAGACCGGAGCGCCGTCGAGGTCGGACAGGGTGGCGAAGTACAACCAGCTGCTGCGCATCGAGGAGCAACTCGCCTCTGCGGCAGAGTTTCCCGGACGCACGCCGTTTCGCGGCCGCTGGGGCGCGTCCGGGCGCGCTGCCTAGCTGAACGCAGGCTGTCCGCTGCCGGCAGGAGGTTGGCCGGCGAGCGCGAATGCGCAAGAAGCATGTCCACGGCCTCGGCATCTCAAGGACGCTCCAGCCGCTCGATCGGGGCGAGCGCTCCGAGGAGACGCGATCGCATCGAGCGGAGTTGGAGCACTGCCGGCCCCGCGCGCTTTCGCTGGGACCGGGTGGGACGGGTGGCGATGCTGTTCGTGGCAGCGGCCCTGTTGTATCTCTACCTGAGCGCCGGAATTCACATGCTGTCCACGTGGAGCCAGTCGCGCCACGACAGTGCCACGGTGGCGGCGATGGAGCGCGAAAACGTGGTGCTGAAGCGCCAGCACGAAGTCCTGGGCCGGCGGGGGACGCTGGAAGAGGAGGCCCGCCGGCTGGGAATGATCAAGCAGGGTGAGAAGGCCTACATCGTGAGCGGCCTGCCCGGCAACTGAGCGCCCCGAGCCTTCAGATCGGTCGGTGCTAGCCTCGGGCTGGATGTCGTTTGAGAACGCGATCTACCAGTGGCAGCAGGGCGAACGACGCCTGCAGGCCGCGCCGGCGGAGCGCGTTGCGCAGTGCGAGCGCGTCACGGATGCGATCGTGGCGGAGCTGCGCCGGCGACTGGGTGGGCGCTTCTGGACGGAGGAGCTGGTCGAGCTGTACGGGCGGGGCACCACCTGGTGTCTGCAGGTGGCCATGAAGGCGGCCCCGGATGATCCCTGGGCGTGGGAGGCCGGCGTGGTGGTGGATGCGGCGTTCGGCTCCTATCTGCGAGAGGCAGCCGACTATGCCGGCGGAAAGCGGGCGGTCGCGGAGGTCTAGCCGCAGCCGGGCAGCGCCCTAGTCGTCCTCGCCGATGCGGCGGATGACGATCCGGTTCTCTTCGATGGCAACCTCGACCGGTCGGTGCCCGGCCCAGTGCTCGGCGTAGATCGGGTTGTCCTGGATGGCGGGGTCGAGCCACAGGCCGTAGCCCTCCTCACCGTGGTCGAATGTGCCCTCCAGCGGGTCGACGTTGCGGGCCGACCCGGCCGTTGTGCCTGTGCGCTCCCGCTCTGCGCTGGGACGACGTCCGCGTCCACCACGGCGTGTGCGCCGGCGGGTCGGAGCGGCATCCTCATCTGCCGGCTCGTCTCCGTTCTCCTCGGCCTCAGCCTCGGCCTTCGCCCGCTCGGCCTCGATTTCGGCCGCTTCGAGCTCGGCGGCGATCAGCGCGTCGTCCTCTGCGCGTAGATCGATCTCATCGGGGTAGCCGGCTCCGGTCGCGCTCTCGGAGGGCTCCTCGTCGCTGACGAGCTCGTTCTGGCGCTTGAACTGATCGATGTCCCTGGCGCTGACCTCGAGCTGATGGGCCACCCAGGCGTCGGTGCGGCCTTGCCGCACCCATGTGCGGATCTGATTTAAGTGCGGGCGCAGGGATCTACGAGGCATCGACGGTCCGGGAGACTAGCGCATCGCGACGGCTGCGCGCCCCGGGCGAGCATCGGCGAACATCTCCTCGCATCGGATGTTGTGCGCGATTCGGCAGGGAGACGGCGCGGAAGGTAGAAGATATTGGGAAGGCGTTCCCCCGGTCCTGTGACTATGCTTGCCACATCGGTGCTTGGGGCTCGCGCCAGTCGCCGTGTCGGCAAAGAGGAAGGGTTTCCAAAGTGCTGGTCCTGACGCGCAAGTCCAACCAGAGCATCATGATCGGGGACGACATCGAGATTTCGGTGCTGTCTGTCATGGGCGAGAAGGTGCGCATCGGCATTCAGGCACCTCAGGAGGTTCCGGTGTTCCGCAAGGAGATCTATCTGGAGATCCACCGCGAGGACGCCGAGGCGGCGCCCCAGGAGGGCACACCCGCCGAGGTGGATGATGCGCTGCGCAAGATGGGCGAGGCCTGAGGCCTGAGGCGCCGAACCGCGCGCCTAGCCGAGCAGCAGGTAGAGGGTGCGGAACATCACGATGGTGACGACCACCGCCGTGAGTATCAGCGTGAGCACCAGCAGGACGAAGCGGAATGAGCTGCGCTTGTGAAGGCGCTCGGCCTCTCGTTTGCGCGCGCGCCGCTCGGTCGTGCGCCGCAGCGAGGCGCGCCTGTGGCGATCCAATGAGATCTCTTTGACGAACGCCTGCTCCCAGTCAGCGAGGCTCTGTCGCATTTTCACGACGATGCCTCGCCGCTAGACCAGCGCACCGGAACCCTCGATCAGGAGGCCACGGGGGCCTTGCCCTCGGCGCGCTCATAGACCGTTACGAAGCGCAGGTAGTTCTCGGCGATCGTGCGTGCGCCGGCGGCGCGCTCGATCTTGCCGTCGACGTAGGCCTTGAGCGGGTCCCACCAGATCGAGCGACCGATTGCGAACCCGACGAAACCGTCGACGGGAGCTGCCTGGGTCAGCCAGTGGTCGACCTTGGCGTCATCGGCGCCACGGCCGAGGACGACGCAGACGACGTCCTTGCGCCCGCCGGTGCGAGCCTGGGCGACCAGCATCTCGCAGTCCGAGCGCTCATCGACACCCTCGATCTTCCAGATGTCGACCTCGATGCCGGCATCCTGGATCTCGGCGAGCGCGCGGCGCATCAGCTCGGGGCGAAGCTCCGCGTCATAGCGGTCCGGGTCTCCGCCGACGTCCTTGAGCTGGGCATCCTCGGCGGGCACGAGCAGCTCGAACAGGAACTTGCGATCGTGCTGCTTCAGCCAGTCGCTGAGCCGCTTGAGCTTGGCCAGCTGCACACGATTGTCCTCGCCGTTGCCTTCGGGGTTGTAGCGGACGAGCACCTTGTTGAAGTCGGGGTCGAACCGTTCGATGTGCGCCCCGAACTCGTCGCCGTACTGGAAATCGAACATGCTCTGACCGGAGCGCTCGACCGGCATCGCCAGCTTCAGGCCCCGCTCGCGTGCCTGCTCCGGCACGGTTGAGCCGAACTGCTCGTCGACTAGCACGCCGGCCACGGAGGGGTCGGCGCCTGCCCCCACCGCCTGCAGCATGCCCTCGAAGATGAGGTGCTTGGCGTCGGCGATGATGGCCGTCTGCTCGGGGTCGGGCTCGCCCTCGATCCCGAAGAACTTCTTCTGAAACGAGCCGCGGTGGTCGAACGCGAGGATGTAGAGCTTGTGGTCGTAGCCGAGGTTCATGTCCTTCAGTATTTCAAAGGCGTCCTGGCCGTGCGGGAAGCGGTGCGCGCGGCTCGGCCGGCGAACGCCCAGCGCGGCATTCTCGTGAGCGCTCTTAGAATGGGTCGACGATGTCCTCAGGTGCCGATCTGTTCGTGGTGTGCAAGCAGTGCGGATCGGAGGTCAGCCCGTACATCACCGAGTGCCCGTACTGCGGACATCGCCTGCGCCGGCGCGCGCCGAAGCTGCCGCGTGCGCAGGGACTCGGTTCCTCACCGCGCGGTCGCTCGCGCCGCTGGTTGGTGGTCGGGCGGTCGCGGTCGGGACGGTCGGGCGCGCGCCCGCGCCGTGCTCGCGCTGGTGTCGATCGATGGTCCGGCACGCGGCCCTACGCGACGATCGCGCTGGTGGCGGCGAGCTGCGCGGTGTGGGTGGCGTGGCGCGGCGGCTTCGTCAGCCTGGACAAACTGATCATCCTCGGCCCCCTGAACGGCGACTGGTGGAGGCTGTTCACCAGCCAGTTCGCGTACGCCAACGGCCTGTACGAGTTCGTCGCGCTGGTGGCGATCGCGATCTTCGGCTGGCTGCTGGAGCGCCGCCATGGACCGGTGGTGGTGCTCGCGCTGTTCTTCGCCGCCGGAGCGACCGGGGCGCTGGTGGCCAGCGCGGTGTACGCAGACGCGATCGTGAGCGGCGGCAACGGAGCTGCCCTCGGCCTGCTCGCAGCCTGGGCGATCCCCGATCTGGAGGCTGCCCGCGCAGGCGAGGAGTACGAGGGGGATCTGCTGGGGGTCGCGGCGATCGCCGCCGTGCTGTTGGCGATGCCGTTCGCGCAGCCGGAGGCGAGCTGGCTGGCGGGCATCACCGGCGGGCTGCTGGGACTGGTGCTGGGCCTCGGGCTGCGGCGTGTGAGCCGCTCGGAGCTGTAGCGGCGCTCCTATGATTGAGAACCTATGACCATGACCAACGCGGTGGTGCTGATCGAGGCGGAGCGGGACGCGCTGTCCAGCCTGGGAGGCGCGCTGGCGGACATCGAGGGCGTGGCCGAGGCCTACTCGGTGACCGGCGAGTGGGACTTCGTGGCGATCGTGCGGGTCCCCGACCACGAGCAGCTCGCCGATGTTGTGACGGTTGAGATCGGTGGGCTGTCAGGCGTGACGCGCACCCAGACGATGGTCGCGTTCGCGGCGTTCTCACGCCACGATCTCGAATCGCTGTTCTCGATCGGGGAATGATCGACCGACGCGATGGCTGCGGTACCGATGAAGCCGCAGTACGGGCCGACGCTCGGCCGGCTGCTCGAGCCCCGCTGGCGGGCCGCCTCGCGCCCGGTGCGGTGGGCGGTGATCGGCGCGGGCGTGGGACTGCTGACGCTGGCGGTGCTCGCTGCGCTGACCCTCGAGAACGCGAAATTCTCACACGGCGGGAGAGTCCCGTTCAGCTTCAGCTACCGGAACCTGTACCGGGTGACCCCCGGCCCGAGGGAGTACGTGAAGGTGCAGCGCCACGGCTCCGACGGCCGGCTCGAGGACTCGTTCGCCGTAGAGCCGTTGCGGCTGCCGCCGTACTCGGGCAGCGTCTCCGGTGAGCTGCCGCTGTATGCGGCGGGCTACATCAGGGGCTTGACCCGCCGCTACAGGCAGTTCGTCCTGCGGGGCGAGGGCAAGACCAAGGTCAACACGGTCCCCGCGTACAACATCTTCTACACGGCGGTGGTCGCCGGGCGCCTGATGTATGGGCGGGACACCCTGGTGCTGCCCGAACGTTCCGGCGCGCGCGAAGGGGTGGCGCTCGTGATGCTGACCAGTCCCACGGCGAACGCCCAGGTGGACGCGCCCACGGAAGTGGCCTCGGCGGGGGTCCTGCAGAGGCCGGTCAGGACGTTCACCTTCGGTTAGCGCCCACGGGCGCGGGCCGGTCAGCCGCCGCTGGTGGGAGCGGATGCTTCGTCAGGGCTCGCGGGGTCCTTCCCCGGTGCGGCTGGGCCCGGGGTGAGCGCCGGCGGAACGGGAGGAGCGGATTCTTCGATCGGGGGCGGCGTGGCTTCAGTGGAGGTCGTCGATCCCTGATCGGCGCTCGGCGTCGCCGCTTCGCTGCCGGCGGCCGCAGGCGTCGGGGCGTCTGCGGGAGCCGGTGCGGTCACCGTGGGAAGCTGGGTGGTCTCGGCCGTCACCTGCGTCACCTGCTCGCCGGCGGGGGTCGGCTTGGGATCGGCCGGCTTGTCGGCGGGGGTGCTGGGTGGGGCGGGGACGGCGGCGGGGACGATGGCCTTCGCCGTCTTGGTGCTCAGGGGGTGTCGGGCGTGGTGTGACGCGATGGTGGCGACCCCGTGAGTGCCGCGGCTCACCGGCTGGGAGCGCTGGCCGATGACGACGGGACTGGTGGCGCTGAGGTGCGTGCTGGCGGAGGCGCGTGCATGGTGGGTGGTGTGGTTTGCGGCGGCGACGCCGGCGGTGACGATCGCGGCAGCGGCGAGCCCCGCCACGGCCTTCGTGGCAAGTGCTCCTGCGCCGGCGGTGATGATGCCGCCGGCGACACTCGTTCCACCGGTTGCTCCCGCACCGGCTGCCGCACCGGCACCCACCGTGGCTCCGGCTCCGCCTGCGACGTGAGCGCCTCCCGCGGAGGCGGAGCCGAGCTTGGCGAGGAAGAGTTTCTTCAGCAGCAGCAGGGGCCCTACGGGGAGCATGGCGGCAAGGGCGTGGTTGTTCTCCTTGAGCTGCTTTTTGAAGGAGCCGCAGCGTTCGCAGCCGCGCACGTGACGGCGCGCGGGCGAGCTCAGCTTGGACAGGCCCTCGGCCACCTCACCCAACTCCAGGCGGACCTCGGCGCAGCTCAGCTTGCGCGCCTCGGCGGCCTCGGCCAGGGAGATGCGGGCGCGTACCAGCAGTGACTTCACCGAAGGCACGGTGGTCTCCATCGCGTCGGCGATCTGCTCGTAGGACAGAGCGTCCATCTCGCGCAGCAGAAGGGCGGTGCGCTGGGTCTCGGGCAGCTCCTGCACGTCTGCGAGCAGCTCGCGGAAGCTCTCCCGGCGTATCACCCGATCGCCTGTGGAGAGACCGTGCTCGGCGAAGTGGACATCCATCGAGTCGACGCCGATAGCGGAGGCCCGGCGCAGGTGGTTGAGCGAGCGGTTGCGGGCTATCCGGTAGAGCCAGGGGCGGACGTTGATGTCGCGCTCGTCGGCGAGGACCGCGTTGAAGGCGGCAGCAAAGACCTCCTGAAGGACGTCCTCGGCATCCTCGCGCGAGCCGAGCATGTGCCGGCAGAATGCCAACAGCCGCGATTGGTAGCGTGAGCAGAGCGTCTCGAAGGCGGCGGACTGCCCGCGCCGGGTGAGGGCTATCAGCCGCTCGTCGGACTGCAGGCGCAGCAGAGCAGACGGACCGCGCAGGCCCGGCATGCGTGCTGAATGTGTTAGTGCTGAAGCCTCCACCGGTGCTCCAATTGTTGCTGGCACCCCTAAATACCCCGTAAGGGCGCGGGAGTTGCGGTCTAAAGATGCATGAACGCCCTCCTCGCCGAGCCGAGCCGCTCCCATACACTGGATGAGCCGGGCCCGGGTGGCGGAATGGGCATACGCAATCGACTTAAAATCGATGGCCTGCAAAATGGGCATGTGGGTTCGAATCCCACCCCGGGCACTTGGGTGAGCGTCCAGTGGGGTGCGAGCGCGCGGGCGTGGGCGTCGAGCGGATAGAGTCGCGCCCGATGAGCGCGGAGAGCGTCCAGGCGGAGAGTGCCCAGGAGGTCCAGACGTTCCACGGGGGGCGGCTGATCGCGCGTCGGCTCAGGGCGCACGGCGTGAGCAGGCTGTTCACGCTGTCGGGCGGGCATCTGTTCTCGATCTACGATGGCTGCCGGGCTGAGGGGATCGAGATCGTGGACGTCCGGCACGAGTCCACGGCCGCGTTCGCGGCGGAGGGTTGGGCGAAGGTGACGCGCGAGCCGGGCGTGTGTGCTCTGACAGCCGGACCGGGGGTGACCAACGGAATGAGCGCGATGGCCTCGGCCCAGGCGAACCATTCCCCGATGGTCGTGCTCGGCGGTCGGGCGCCCGCGATGCGGTGGGGTCAGGGATCGCTGCAGGAGATCGACCACGTGCCGTTCGTGCGACCGCTGAGCAAGTTGGCGGCCACGGCGCAGAGCACCGCGGAGATAGGAGGCCTCGTGGACGAGGCGATCCAGGCGGCGGTTGCGCCGCACGGCGGACCGACGTTCGTGGACTTCCCGCTCGACTACGTGTTCAGCGAGGCGCCCGAGGAGGCGATGGCCACACCCGCTCCTGCCGGCTCGGCCATGAGCGCCAAAGCGGCCGACAGCGGGGCGATCGAGCGGGCCGCAGAGCTGCTGCGGGGCGCCGAGCGCCCGGTGATCATGGCGGGGACGGATCTGTACTGGGGACACGGGGAGCAGGCGCTGCTGGAGCTGGCCGAGACGCTGCGGATTCCTGTGTTCCTGAACGGGTTGGCGCGCGGGTGCGTGGCGGCGGATCACGAGCTGTTTTTCTCGCGCGCGCGTTCACAGGCGCTGAAGGGCTCGGACGTGGCACTGGTGGTGGGCGTGCCGATGGACTTTCGCCTCGCGTTCGGGGGGTCGTTCGGCGAGGACACGGAGATCGTGGTGATCGACGCGGCCGAGCCCGTGCGCCCGCACCCGCGCGCGCCCGCGGTCGAGTGCTACGGCGCGTTGGGCGCGACGCTCGCGGACCTGCGCACGGCCTCCGGTGCGAGCGCGCTGGCGAGCGAGTCCTGGATCGGCGAGCTGCGGACGGTGGAGGACGAGCGTCGGGCGGCCGAGCGGGTGGAGCTCGAGGACGAGCGGGCTCCGTTGCATCCGATGCGGCTGTACAGCGAGCTTGGAAAGATGCTCGATCGCGACGCGATCGTGATCGGCGACGGCGGCGACTTCGTGTCCTACGCGGGCCGTGTGATCGACAGCTACAGGCCGGGCTGCTGGCTTGATCCGGGGCCGTTCGGCTGTCTGGGAACCGGGCCGGGGTATGCGCTGGCGGCGAAGCTCGCGCGACCGGAGCGCCAGGTTGTGCTGCTCGTGGGTGACGGTGCGTTCGGGTTCTCGGGGATGGAGTTCGACACGCTGGCGCGCCACGGGGTGAACGTGGTGGCGGTGATGGGGAACAACGGGATCTGGGCGCTCGAGAAGCACCCGATGGAGTTTCTGTACGGCTACTCGGTGGCGGCGGAGCTGAGGCCGGGCACGCGGTATGACCAGCTGGTGCAGGCGCTGGGTGGCCACGGCGAGCTGGTCGAGCGCCCCGGGGACCTGCGGCCGGCGCTCGAGCGGGCGTTCACGGCCGGAAAGCCGGCACTGGTGAACGTGCTGACCGACCCCACGGTCGTGTACCCGCGCAAGTCGAACCTGGCCTGATCAGCCGACGCCGGCCAGGCGGAGGGCTCCACCGTGCAGGATGTCGTGCTCGGAGACTTCTACCTCGTCCAGCGCGAAGGCACGGAGAGCCTCGCCGAGAAGGATCATGCCGGCGACGATCGTGGGAGCGCGGTCGGGGTTCAGGCCGACGACCGTGCGGCGGCGGGCTTCGGTCATGTCGGCCAGGCGGGCAAGCAGCATCTCGACGGTGGCCAGCAGCAACGGGTAGCCGTGGACGCGGGAGGGATCGTAGGGGTCCAGCTCCTGGTCGATTGACGCCGCGGAGGTTGCCGTGCCGGCGACGGCGATGCCCCTCCTGACGGGAGCGCGCACCTCGGGGGGCAGGCCCTCGAGGAAGGTCGTGCGCGCATCGGCGGCGAGGCTCTGCAGCTGTACCAATGCGGGAGGGTCGGAGTGGATGTGGCGCTCTGACATGCGCACGACTCCGGCGGGTAGCGAGACATGAAAGCCGGCCGTGTGTCCACTGCCGACGACGAACTCCGTGGAGCCGCCGCCGATATCGATTATGACCGTGGGCTCGGTGGGGGCGGGGCGGCCGGACATGGCTCCGAGGAAGGTGAGCTGCGCCTCTTCAGAGCCGGAGAGAACGCGGGCGTCGAGGCCGAACTCATCGCGCACCCGCGCGGCGAATTCGGCTCCGTTGGAGGCGTCGCGAACGGCCGAGGTGAGCACCGCGAGGTTCGCCTGACAGCCGTGCGAGTCGATCGCGGCGCGGTAGTCGGTGAGCGTGTGGATCACCCGCGCGATGGCCTCATCGGACAGTGAGCCCCCGGAGTCAACGCCCTGTCCGAGACGGGTGACCTCAGAGCGTCTGAGCAGTTCCTCGACCGTGCCGCTGGACGGATCGACGTCGGCGATGAGCAGGCGGGTGGAGTTGGTTCCGATGTCGAGAACGGCGACGCGCACTGTGGGCGGGGATGGTAGATGGTCGAACCCGCGGGGAAGCGTGCGCGAGCGGACGGGTGTTTTGGGAGACAATCGGGGGCGTGTCCCGCACGTCGGCTCGTGTCGCCGGCCTCATCGCGTGAGGGGACGAGAACAGGGCGAGCGAAAGGAGCGAGATGAGCGAGAGCGGCGGAGCGGGTGTGGCATTGGTGACGGGCGCCAACAGGGGGATCGGCAAGGAGGTGGCGCGGCAGCTGGCCGAGCGGTCCTATGAGGTGCTGTTGAGCGCACGGGACGGCGCGAAGGCGGGCGCGGCGGCGCATGAGCTGAAGGAGAGCACCGGTGGAGCGGTGCGGGCGGTGACGCTTGACGTCTCCGACCCGGCGAGCATCCAGGCGGCGGCCGAGCATGTGCAGGAGGAGGTGGGGCGGCTGGATGTGCTGGTGAACAACGCGGGCGTGGGAACCGACTTCGGCGTGTCCGGCACGGCGCCTGACTTCGACGCGGTGCAGAGGGCCCTGGACACGAACTTCTTCGGCGCCTACCGGCTGACGGTGGCGCTGCTGGGGCTCCTGCGGGAGAGCGCGCACCCGAGGATCGTGAACGTGTCGAGCGGCATGGGAGGGGTGGCGGAGATGGGCGGCTGGTCGCCGGGCTACCGCGTGTCGAAGGCGGCGATGAACGCCATGACCCGGATCCTGTCGACCGAGCTGATGCAGGAGGGGATCCTGGTCAACTCGGCATGTCCGGGCTTCGTGAACACCGACATGGGCGGTCCGATGGGCGCGCAGAAGCCGGTCGAGGAGGGCGCCGGCGGGATCGTGTGGCTGGCGACGCTGCCCGACGACGGACCGACGGGCGGGTTCTTCCGGGATGGCCAGCCGGTGACCTTCTGAACATGGACGCAGCCGTCAAGGGCGGAGGTGAGCGCATTCCCGCCCAGGTGGGTCGGGCGGGTGGTTTTTTTGCTAGAACATGGGGAAGCGACGCGGGGTGGAGCAGTCTGGTAGCTCGTCGGGCTCATAACCCGAAGGTCGCGGGTTCGAATCCCGCCCCCGCTATCGAGGAAAAGGCCCAAGGGCGCTGGATGTCCTCGTTGAGCGCCGTCACCGGTGCCGCAGCAGTCCCCTATGGCTTCACACTGGTGATCTCGGGCACGGTGTTAGCCCTGGTTCGGCACCGGGGCATTCCAGCGGACAGCGAGGTGTTCGCCTTTGGCATGGCGGGGGTCGTCGGATTCGCACTGCTCGGCGTCTTCGCCCACCGGCGCGCTTCACCGGAGCCGACTCTGCCGAGTTCCGAGAGCCACATGATCATGACCGGAATCACAAACGTCGTCGCGGTGGCCGTATGCCTAGGCGAGGCGACGCTGATCGCGCAGCTGGCCCGGTGGCTGGCTTGGCCGCTTGCCGCCCTCGTGGTCGTTCCCAGCTACCTCGCGATCGTCGCGCTTCAGCATGCGGTTAGCTACCGACACGTCACCTAGTCAGGATGGATGCCGAAGGGTGCCTGGCCCTCGGCGTTCGCAAGTTCGCGGGTTGGCCTCGCGGTTGTCAACGACCGCAGCGGCCAGTGCCGCATACGAACGAGGACCAGGGGTCGGGCGCGATCACGGTCGCGAGGAACTCTACGTTCACGATACCTCCTCCTTACCCTGTGCTTGTTCAACCACCCAAGCAGCTTGCGCGAGCCGCGCCGCTTCGTCGCCTGAGCTCATGCTCTGCGAGCCACGATTGTCGGCGCCCTGGCGGCTGTCGGACAGCAGGGCCACGAAAGGCGCCTCGACGTACCCGCGGGAGCATAAGACGGTCTCTACCGGACACCGGCACCCGACCCCTACTCCGAACGTCCCGCCGCGCGCAACACGTCCCGATGATCGAGCAAAGTGCCCGCGTTTGCCGATCCAAAGGCCTCCGCCCGTTCATCTCCGCGCCCCGTTGATCCTCGGGCTCGCGATCGCCCCCGCCTGGATGCCCGACGTTTCGAGTATGCGACGATACGTGCCGTTCGCGATCAGTACCTTGATCGCCGACAGTACGGGAGCCGCCAAGCCGCTGTTCTTGGCGGTCGCAAACCCATAGGGGGCGATCCCGTAGGTGCCGAGCACTTCGACGGGCCTTTCTTCTGAACGCATTGCTTGGTAGTAGGCGAACGGCGAATCGGCCATTGCCACCTGAGCGTGGCGGTCGGCGACTGCTGCGCTGGCTTCGCTCTGGTTGGCGTAGGCCAGTATGGAGACAGGCCTCTTACCCGACCTTGTGCATCGCCTGCTCTGCTCCGTGGCTTCTTCCTGCTGCGTCGTGTCCCTGCTGACCGCCACGACGTGTCCACAGAGCCCGGCGAGGCTTTCGACATCGGTGTAGACGTGCGCGCTTGAGTAGAGCGATGTTCCGGCGGCGTAGTAGTCGACAAAGTCGACTGCCTGCTCGCGCTTCTTGGTGTCGGTGAACGAGGAGGCTCCAACGTCGTGGTCGCCGGCCGCGACGTTGGCGAGGATCTTGTTGAACGGCTCATAGACGAACTTCAGCTTCAGACCCATCAACGCGCCCACGGCCCGCATCAGCTCGGGGTCCATGCCGGTCAGCGTGTGGTCTTCCGGGTCCAGGAACTCGTTCGGGGCATATGTCGGATCGGTGGCCACCGTCAAGGTTCCCTTGGCTTTGACGGCGGCGGGCACCTGCGCGGCGATCGCTGCGCTCTCGCCGCTGCGGGTCGAGGACGCGTTGCCACACCCGGCGAGCGCCAGTAGAACGCACAGCAGCGGGCCGCCTACGCGGCGTGGGCGTTTCATTCCGTACTGTCTACGTGAGCACGGGGCTCGTGGGCTCCTCGGGCTTCATGTGGTGAGTATCCATCAATCCGTGCATCACGCGAGCGCCTTCATCTTGGACTCGCGCCGTTCGTAGCCATCCTGCCACGCGTGCCGGGTGTCCCTGAGCACTTGCCGGCTCTCCCGATCGTCGACGGTTTCTAGCGCCAGCTCCCACGCCTCAGATAACGGCTGGCCCGCTTCGCGCTCTCGCGCGAGGATGCTCCTAATGGGAGCGAAGTCACTTGGCATAGCTCAGCCTGTCACCGGATAGCGATCTTCCCGCTCGGGGTCGTACAAACGTCCTCCCGCAGTCGGCGCGACCCCCGGCGAGAGCCATTCTGTAGTTCGCTCGCAGCCTTCGCCCCCCTGGAGGCTGCGAGTCGCTCGGCAGGCACATCCTCTCCTCGCTCAGTTCTGTGACGATTCAGATAGGGTGGCTGCGCGGGGGCTAGGTGCAATGCTTCGCCCGACGCTTGATTCCCGCCATCGTGCCGGTCCCCACGAGCCGCTTCGCCAGCGTCGAGGAGAATGCTCACAGTACCCCGGTCCACGCCAGCTAGGACAACTATGCGACCGCGTGCGCGCTCTCGCGCGAACCTCTGGAGCGCTTGTCGGTCTCGACGATCACCCTGCATGGGCGCTTTCGCAGAAGATAGGCGGCCGTGGGTCCGATGCCCTGCTCGCTGCTCGGGGCGTGGATTGTCGACCAATAGATCACATCGGCGGCCACGCGCTGCGCCTCATCGACGAGCGCCAATCCTGGATTTCGCGTTCGAATCAGCCCGGTGTGGATGTGAAGACCAGACCGCCGTGCTTCGATGCGTGCGCTCTCAAGCACCGAGCGGCCTTGTGCCTCCTCCTCTACTAGGCCTTGGTCGATCGAAAGCTGGCTGGGAACCTGGAGAACGAATATCGCGTAGATGATGCCGTCCTCGCCGATGAGCTTCGCCGCGCGTCTCAGGGCGGCGGCACTGATGTCGTCGCCAAAGATCGGCACGAGCGCGGTGCTGTACGCGAGCTCGTGAAAGTCTGGCGGTCTTTCAGGGCGCACCAGACGAGTAGTGGTACGCAAATCCAGCCCCTGCTGCCTGCGGTAGATGACATACAACACGATCCCGATCGAGAGCCAAGTAACCCCGGCGATGGCGACATCAAGATGAAGGAAGGTCACAACGATGAACGCAAGACCGGTGCCAAAGACACCCGCCAGCGCGAACAGAGGCAGCTCGAGTCCGGCGATACGCAGCGTGCCCGGCCCACGGTAAGGGCGCGGCTGATCCGGCTCGGTGATTCGCAGCCTGATGACAGACAGGTGCGCGATGGTGAACGACAACATCGCGCCGAACGCATAGATGTTCCCCAAGAATTCGGCCTTGCCGGGGATGATCGTCAGGCAAGCGATGCCGCCAAAGAAGAGAATGCCGATCCAGGGGGTGCTGTAGCGCGGGTGCAGCCGGGCGAGACTGTCCGGTAGCTGCCGATGCAGTCCCATCGAATAGACCAAACGCGAGACCCCGATGATGCCAGCGTTCGCCGCGATAAAGAGGATCGTGGCGGCCAGCAGCCCGACATATATCTCACCGGCGGACTGCAAAGAGCCGAGATGCAGATGCTTGACGATCCCTAGCACTGGGTCCCCGGAGTAACCTCCATGAGCCTCGTCAATACCGAGCAGCGTCGCGTATTGACCGTTCGCCTGCTTGAACACCGGTAGCGCCGAGAGGGCGACCATCGGCAGCGCCGCGTAGATCGCAAAAACGGCGATCACGACGGACCTGATGGCTCGCGGGACGGTTCTCGTCTCGTCCCTCGCCTCCTCGGCCATATTCGAGATCGTCTCGATGCCCGTGTAGGCGATCATCCCAATGGGGATCGCGATCAGGAAGCTTTTCCAGGTGGGAGCGACACCGAGGTGCACGTTCGCGGTCAGGATGTGCGGCGAGAGAACGAGAAAGATCCCGATGACGACCAGCAGCAACTGCGTCGCTAGGTCGGTGACCGCGAGCACGATGTTCAGGCCCGCGGCCTCCTTGACGCCGACGACGTTGACCAGTGACAGCACGATGACCACGGCGCCACCAAAGAGGACGTCGCCTGGGCCGTGCTGTAGCGCGGGCCAGAAGATCCCTCCCAAATAGTGCGGCACGAAGAACGCCGAGATCGCGACCGTGATCGTGTAGTTGAGCATCTGCGCCCAGCCGGCAAAGAAGGACCAGAACTCGTTGAAGGCGTGGCGGGCAAAGCTCGAAGATCCGCCAGCCTCGGGATACATCGCGGTCGCCTCAGCGTACGTCGCTGCCGTCAAATAGAAGATGAACCCGGTGACGATGAAGACAACCGGCGTAAGCCCGAGCGCGTAGGAAGCGACCAAGCCCAACGCGTAGTAGATCGACGAGCCGACATTTCCGTAGGCCGTAGCGAAGAGGCCCGGCGCACCTATCGTCCGGCGCAGCCCGTGCTGTGTCAGACGTGCCATCCGCAGCGGACCCTACCGAGCAACGCACGTCCCCGTTCGACGTCGACCGCTCGCGTTCGGATCTCCGGCCGAGGGTGCGGTGGGTGTCACGCGTCCGTGGACCCCCGGCCCCGGTATGTGGGATAGCCCGGATGACACAGGCGGCGCCCGTCTTTAGCGTCAGACGTCGAGACTTGCCAGCGGCCCATCCATCGGTGGCGCTCGTCGGCCGAGTTCGTAGCTGGTCCCGTCTTCCTCTTCGCCATGAGTGAGCACCTGACAGCCCTGGACGCGACATTCCTCGAGCTCGAGGAGGTCGACGAGAGCGCGCACATGCATACCGGCGTGATCATGGTCTTCGATCCTCGGCCAAACGGCGGTTCGCCGTCGCGCGAGGAAGTGTGCGGCTACCTTGCGAGCCGGCTGGGGCAGCTACCGCGCTACGGGCAGCGCCTGTCGGAGCCGCACACGGGCGGGATGTCATGGCCCGAATGGCAGGACGATCCCGCGTTTGACATCGGCAGACACGTCGCCCGCGCGGCACTCGCCGCTCCCGGAGCCGATGAGGAGCTGGCGGAGTGGGCATCGGGCTTCTTCTCCCAGCGCCTGGATCGCCGTCGGCCGCTGTGGGAGATGACGCTGGTACAGGGGCTCGCCAACGGTAGGTGGGCAATCGCAACCAAGACGCACCACTGCATGGTCGACGGTGTCGGCTCAGCCGACGTCGGCCACCTGCTGCTCGACACCACGCCGGACGCGACGCTCGTTGTTGCGCCGCAGCCGCCCACCGCCGGCGGTGGCAGCGGCGGAGATGCGCCTTCGCCTGTCGTTGCCGACCGCCCGACGTCCTCCGCCCGCCCTGCCGATCCCGGCTCGCTGGCGCGTCTGGCGCACGTGTGGGGGGGCCTGCTTCCGGTCGAAACGATGGTCCACGCGACCCAGATGGGAGTCCACGGCGTGCTTCACCCGCGCGATGCGCTGCGCAACGCGCGATCGGCGCTCGACGTGATTGTGCGCGAGGCGTTGCACGCGGCGCCACGCACGAGTCTCAATGTGCCGATCGGCACGCTGCGCCGTTTCGAGGTTGTGCGGGTCCCGCTCGCAGACCTGAAGGAGATCAAGAACTCGCTCGGCGGCACGATCAACGATGTCGTGCTCACGGCGACCGCGAGCGGGCTCAGGGCGCTGCTCCAGTCGCGCGGCGAGGCGCTGCCCGCAGGAGGGCTACGGGCGATGGTCCCGATCAACATCCGGGCTGCCAGTGAGCACCTCGCGCTCGGGAATCGGGTCTCATCGCTCTATGTCGAGCTGCCGGTGGTGAACGCCGATCCGGTCCTTCGCTATCACGAAACCGTGGCCCGCTCGGAGTCGCTGAAGTCCGAGGGACAACAGGCAGCCGGCACCACTGCCGTGATTGAGCTGGCGGGACTGGCGCCACCGGTGATCCATGCCACCATGGCGCGGGCCCTCTACGCCACCCGGCTGTTCAACGTGACCATCACCAACGTGCCCGGTCCCCAGCAGACGCTGTACGCATTGGGGGCGCCGATGCGCGAGGTCTATCCGCTTGTACCGCTCGCCGCCGAGCACACCATCGGCGTTGCCGCGGCGAGCTATGACGGCAGCGTCTTCTTCGGCGTGGTCGCCGACCGCGACACCGTGCCAGACCTCGAGGTCATGCTGAACGCTCTGCGTGCCTCGATCGAGGAACTCCTGGCGGTCGCCCGTGCGCATGGGGTCGGCCTCAAGGACGGCGCTACTCGACCGCGACCCGCCCGTCGACGACCCGCGGCTCGCAATCAGGACGGCGTGCGCTGACCACTCAGGCCTGCGGGTAGCCAGGACGCAGGAGTCGAACGCCGACCCGAAACTCGTCTCGGTCCACTGCAGCGGTAGGCGGCGTAGGATTCCAAGTCTCGGGAGAAGTGCGCACGCGCGATTCCTTTCCCGCGCCGAGCGAGCCAAGTGGGATTGACTTCGCCACGCTCCAGCCGGGCAACCGGAGACTGCTCGAGCTCGGGCGTCATTCACCGCCTCCCGGGCGTCCCGCGAGGGGATCCCAGACGGCCATCTCCGATCCGTGCACCTTCGGTGCCTCGCTGGTGATGCGCTGCATCAGCCCGTAGAAGCGCGGAAGCTCCGGGTACAGCACCGGCTTGCCGTTGGTCATCACCGCGCAGGCGAGCGCGCGCTCGGGGTCGGCCCAGGCGAGCATGTTCGTGAAGCCGAGATGGCCGAACGCGTGCTGGGTATCGCGCCCGTACAGGCTCAGCAGCTGCGCGCCGAGCATGAGCCCGTACCCGAACCGCGTCGGGAATCCCAGCGAGAGGTCGACCTCCAAGTGCGACTGCTCGGTCATCGCATTGCGCACGGTCTCCGGCCTCATCACCCGGACCCCGTCGAGCTCGCCCCCGCGGCGAAAGATCTCATAGAAGCGCGAGAGCTCGTTGGCTGTCGTGACCACGTTCGCGGACGGGACGATCGCGGTCAGAAGGCGCTCGTCGTTGCTCGGCCTCGACCAGCTCGTCGAAGGGGAGCCCGAGCGCCCGCGAGAACAGCTGCGAGAGCGGAGGCGCGGTGGGCAGGCCAGTCACGTAGTCGAGCGCCACCCGCGAGACGTCCTCCGGTGCGACGCCGTAGTTGGTCCAACGGAAGCCCAGCGGGTCGAGGATCTCCTCGGCGAGCACCGTGCGGATGTCCTTACCGGTCACCCGATGCACGATCTCGCCCAGGATGTAGCCGCCCGAGACGGCGTGGTAGGCGAGAAACCTCCCGGGCTTGGCGAACGGCCTTGCCTCGCAAAGGGTCCGGACCCGGAACTCGCGGTCAAGCGCGCGGTCGAGGTCGAAGGCCTCCCGCGGGAGATTGGGCACCCCGGCGCGGTGCGCGAGCACCTGGGCGATCGTGATCTCGCCCTTGTCGTGACGGTCATACCCGGGAATGTGCTGGCAGACGCGGTCCGAGATGTCCAGCGCCCCGCGCTCGTGGAGCATGTGGACCACGAACGCCGTGACCGCCTTGGCGCCGGAATAGATCACGAACGGCGTCGCCGGCGTCGCGCGGCTGCTTTCCTACCTCCGCTCCATCACGGGGGCCGTTGCCACGGGCGTGACCGATCGCGCGGTCGAGCACGACTGCGCCTTGGCGGCGCACGCACACCTGCACCGCGGGATGGACTCCGCTTCGATAGAGGTCGACGGCCGCGCTCCAGATGCGCTCCACAGACTCCCCGCTCATGCCGCCGGCGCCGGCCCCCTCCTCCTGGCCGATCGCGGTGACCGACTCGAGGTCGCGCGGGATGTGCACCCGTCGCAGTGGATCCGGCAGCCCGGGCAGGCGGCGGGGAACCGACGGCATGCGAGGCACGGCCAGGCCCTCCAGGCTCAACCCGCCGGGGCCCACGACGCTGACCTGCCGCCGCCGTCGGGCGCAGCGGCTTTTTGACGCCCGTGCTCGATCGCTCGGAGGGGAGTGGCGGCCGCGTTCGTTGTCGCCGGCACGCGCACGCGCGCCTACGATTCGCTGCCGACGATGCGGAGGCTCTCACTGCCGGCGATGCGCAGGCGGTCGCGCCACTGCTTGGAGTCGAACAGAGCTGGCTCGTTCTCTGCGATGAATCGCTCGAGTACCGCGATGAAGCGCCCCGGCGCCTCGAGCTGCGGCAGGTGGCCGACCCCTTCGAAGACCTCGAGGTGGCTGCCGGGAATGGCCTCGTGCGCGCTCTCGCCGTGGTGGAAGGGGGATCATCGGATCGCGCTCGCCCCAGATTATGAGGATGGTGTGCCCTCGGCGAGGTAGAGCCGGTCGCCGGCGTGGACGCGCTGGCCGCCCGTGCCGATGACCGACCGCACAGTCGCGAGGAAGGCCGCCCGACGGTCGGGATCGGCGAGCGATGCATAGCCGCGTGCGACCTCTGCGACGTCGGTGTTGGGCCGCAGCCCGATGACCGCCAGGCCGCGCGCGAGCGCGGCCCCGACGGTGCTGGCCCGTGCGGCTGTGGCCGCGATGAACAGATTTGCGCCCGGGAGCGCCGCCGCGCGCAGGACCGGGCTCACCTCGGAACCGAGCCCGCCGCTTGAGACAAGCACCAGTCGCTCGGTGATCTCGGGGAACTGGTAGGAGAACTGTATGGCCATGCCGCCGCCTAACGAGTGTCCGACGAGCGTTGCGCGCTCGTGTCCGAGCCCAACCAACAGATCTCGCAGTCCGGCCGCGAGCGCCCCGATCGAGTAGTCGCCGGCACCGGGCGCCGAGGTGCCATGCCCGGGTAGGTCGGGCGCAATAACGGTGTGGTGCCGCGCCAGCGGCTCGATCACCGCTTTCCAGTTTTCGAAGTTGCCGGCCATCCCATGGATCAGCAGCAGCACCGGGCCGCTGCCAGCCTGCGCGTAGGTCACCGGCCGGCCGTGGAGCATGATCGTCCGGGGTTCCATCGCGCTCATCGCGACGCCCGTGCTGTCATCCGCGCGAGGGCGAGCGCGTCCTCCAGGCAGGAGTCGCGCACACGCTCGGGAGAGATCTCGAAGGTCTCCGCGACGCCGAGCGCGGCCTCGCGCACTCCGACGCCGACGCGCGCTAGATGCATCGAGCCGAGCACCTGCGTGTAGAGCCGGTTGGCCGTGTAGGCGGGATCGTCGACCGCGAGCATGCTGGCGTCGGCGCCGGCGGCAAGCAGTCGCTCAAGCGGCCCGAGGCACGCGGCCATCGACCGCCCGAGGCGAAACCAAACAGCACCTGAGACGCGCTCGCGCAACTCGGCGGCCGGCCGCTGCATGAGCGCCAAAGCGCAATCCAGGAACGCAGGGTAGTCCAGACAGAAGTCAACATACAGCTCACAGGCCTGGCGCAGTGCGAGCACGGGGTCCTCGGGCTGGGGCAACTCGGCGGCGCGCGCCTCAAGCTCGGCGAGGTAGTCGGTGACCGTCAGCACGAAGATCTCCTCCTTGGAGTCAAACGAGCGATAGATCAGCGCCTTGTTCAGACCGGCCGCGTGCGCGATCTCGTCAACCGACGCGTCGCGCCGACCACGCCCATCGAACAAGGCTCGGGTGGTGGCGACGATCGTCCGCTCCCGAGCGCGGCGACGTTCGCGATGCGTGGAATGCCGCGGGCTTCGCGTGCCAGACATTGGCAGATTGTACCAGTCGTCCTACTATGAGTCTAACTATTAGTTTCAACTAGAGGAGCTATCCGAGCAGACGCTCGAGTCAGTCGAGAAGGGGCAGCGGACCGCGATCGAGGCGGTGCGCAGGTTCGTCGGTGTCCGGGTTCAGGGGCGCTCCCCACTCCCGCCGAGCTGTCCACCGCCGAGCACTCGCTGTCGAGATACTCAGGAGCGGCTAGAGCAGACTTCCGCGTTTGTGCGACAGCGGGCGTCTCGCGACCGCGGCGGCAGACGCTCGCGACGCGAAGCAGGCGCGCGAATGCTCCCGGTCCGCACCCTTTCTCGTTGCCCGACGATCGGCCGGGGTCGCGCTTGCCTCAGCTGCCGGCGAGCGCGCCGGCGTAGACCTGCCAAGCCAGCGCGCTCTTCGCGACGAGGCTGAGGATCAGGTAGACGCGCTCGGCGAACGCCGGGTCCGCCCAGCGGCCGCGCCCCCGGTACTGCAGCCACATGTTGACCGCGAACGTGTTGAACAGCAGGAACAGCGTGAGGAAGATCGCGAACACGAAGCCCGGGACGCCGCTGCCCGTCTGGCCGAGAGACGCCGAGCTGCACGCCGATCGCGATCCACGGCACGGCCCCGACGATGCAGCCGTAGATGAACGGCCGCCAGTCGACGCTCGCTCGCGCCCGACGTTCGACGCGCTCCATCACGAGTCCGAAGAGGATCATCGCCGCGTTCACCCCGAACAGGGCGATCAGCGCGATCGCGTCGGTCACCCCGGCGAGCATCGCGATCAGCACGACCATCAGCGAGGCGCTGACCGAGTACTCCCACCAGCGCGCGGGGTTGACCCCGCGCGAGACGTTCGCCTGATACCAGGGCCGTCGCCGGGCGATCGACGATGAGGTGGTCGACGCGGCCGCGAGCAACAGGAACGCTGCGACCGCGAGGTCGATCCGCAGGTCGAAGAGCTGGGCGGGGCCGCCGTAGTCGCCCGCGCCCGGCGGCCCGGTCATGAAGCGGACGGTTGACCGGCAGCGACGCGGGCTTCGCGAGGACCAGGATCAGCGCCGCCTGCGCGAGATGGAGCGAGCCCGACGATGACGTTCAGGCGCAACAGGCGCCGTTGCTCCTCCGGCGCCGGCGCTCCGGAGGGAACCGTTGTTGCGAGCACGCTGTCGTCGGTCATGATCCGGAGCGCCCTGCGGCCGAGCCGGCGGCGGGTTGGCGGGCCCCGGTGGCTGTGCGTCCGCTCCTGCGTCGATGCTCAGGCACCCGGGGGCGGTGCCCGACCTCGTCGGCGGCGGCGATGAGGTCCCCGTCGAGACGTCCGTATCCGTAGCCGCGAGCAAAGGGCGTCGGTAGCGCCGGGTCCGCTGAGCAGGAGCGGTCCGCGTTTCGCGAGGCGACGAAGCGCCGAACCCTCGGTCTCGAGCACGGCGGGGTCGAAGCTGGCGAGGGCGATCAGATCCGGGCGCGCGGTCTCGACGGTCCGCTCGAGCGTCTCGATCGGCGTGTCGGCGCCGAGGAACAGGATGCGCCAGCCGTGCGACCGCAGAATGAGGCCGAAGGCGATCAACGTGATGTCGTGTCGCTCCCCCGTGGGCAGGCCAGCAGCGCGAGCGGCCCACTCCCGCGGCCCCAGAGCCTTGCGAGCGATAGCAGTCGGCCGCGGATCACGTTGCTGGCGAAGTGCTCCCGGCTGATCGCAAGAGGGTCCTCCTGCCAGCCGAGACCGACCTCCGCGAGCGTGGGCAGGATCAGGTCGCGCAGCACCACCTCCAATCCGAACGCCTCGAGGCTCTCGTCGAGGACGGGGTGGACCCGAGCCTCGTCGTAGTCGTGGATCGCCTCGAGCAGGCGCGAAGCGGCATCATCGATCAACCCCTCTGAAGGGCGACTGCTGGCCTGCGCCGCCTGCGCGGCCTGCGCTGCCGAGAGGCCCTGCTCGATCCCTTGCCGCATGCGGGCGACCCGCTCGGCGTCGGCGGCGGTGTAGAGCCGGAAGCCGCCCGGTGAGCGGACCGGCCGCAGGAGGCCATAGCGCCGCTCCCAGGCGCGTAGGAGGTCCGCGGTCACACCGACCCGGCGCGCGAACTCACCGATGCGAAGCGACTCGGGTGTGGATGCCACGACATAATTATACAGACTTTGGACAGACTCTTGACGCCGAGCCCATGCACTTGCTACTCTCGTCCAGGGCTTGTTCAGGATCTGTCAAGAAAGAAGCCATGGACGGAACTGCCTCTGACGTCCGGCCATCTTCGACCGGCCTCAACGGCCACGGGTGCCGCCCACATCAACGACAAGGAGAAACTGATGAGAACGACTCGCAACTTCACAGCCCTCGCCGCGTCCGCTGCGGTGTTCCTCGCGGCGGCCGCGCCGCTGACAAACGCTCAGCCTGCCGCCAAGCCGAGTGCCGCGAGCGCGAACATCGTGCAGACTGCTCTCGCGGCAGGGAAATTCAAGACGCTGGTGGCCCTGCTCAAGCAGTCCGGCCTGGCCGGCACGCTCCAGGGCAAGGGCCCGTTCACCGTCTTTGCCCCCACCGACGCCGCGTTCGCGAAGCTGCCCAAGTCGACGCTGTCGGCGCTCGCGAAAGACAAGGCCAAGCTTCGCGCCGTCCTTCTCTATCACGTCGCGGCAGGCCGTGTGACGGCCGCCAAGGTCGTAAGCCTGAAGTCGGTGAAGACCCTCAACGGCAAGTCGGTCAAGGTGCACGTGAGCCACGGCACCGTCACGGTCGGCGGCGCACGCGTGATCGCGACCGACATCGCCGCCTCCAACGGCGTGATCCACGTCATCGATAAGGTCCTGATCCCGCCCAGGTGATCGCCGCCGCCTGCCCGGCAGCCCATGCCGGGCGGGCGACGGCCGGAGGCCCTCCTCATGATCCAACCGCTTCTCGACACGCTGCTCGACCGCACGATCGTCCTCGGCTACACGCGGGTCGGCTACCGGCTGCGCCGGCGCGGGTGGCAGCCGCTGCTCCCCGGATGGACGGGAAGGTGGTGCTCGTCACCGGCGCGGGCTCCGGGATCGGGCTGGCCGCCGCCCAGGGCTTCGCGCGCCTGGGCGCGAGCGTCCGGCTGCTGGTGCGCGACGCGGCCAAGGGCGAGCGGGCTCGCTCGCTGGTGGGCGGCGACGCCTCCGTCGTGCTGTGCGACCTCGGCCGGCTGGCCGACGATCCGCGCGCTCCGGCGGAGTTGCGGCGGCATCGCCGCGCCTGGGACCGTGCTCAGCATCAACAACGCGGGCGTGCTCGCCCGCGACGCCGGCTGTCGGAGGACGGGATCGAGCTCGGCTTCGCGACCAACGTCGTCGGTACCGTTCCTGCTGACGAGCCTGCTCGTGCCGCTGCTGGAGCGCAGCGCGCCGGCGCGCGTGATCAACGTCTCCTCGGGCGGGATGTACGCGCAGCGCCTGCACGCGGACGACCTGCAGTCCGCGCACGGCGACTTCAGCGGCTCGACGGTCTACGCCCGCGCCAAGCGCGCCCAGGTGATCCTCACCGAGCAGTGGGCGCAGCGGCTGACCGGCACCGGCGTCGTCGTGCACGCCATGCACCCCGGGGTGGGCCGACACGCCGGGCCTGGAGAGCTCGCTGCCGGGGTTCCGCCGGGTCACGCGCCCGCTGCTGCGGTCGCCGGAGGAGGGCGCCGACACGATCGTCTGGCTCGGCGCCGCACCCTCCCCCGCCCGTACGTCCGGCGGGTTCTGGCACGACCGCCGCGAGCGACCCACGCATCTGGTGCCGTGGACGCGGGAGTCGCCCGAGGACCGGACCCGCCTCTGGAGCGAGGTCGAGCGCCTCAGCGGCTGGCACGTCGTCCAGATTACGGCCACATCCCGCTCAAACAGATAAGGAGAACCCGATGGCCCGCTACAAGGCATCAGTCGACACGCCCCCACCCCCCAGGCGAGGTGTTCGCCTACCTCAGCGACTTTTCGACTACCGAGGAGTGGGATCCGGGGGTCGTAGAAGCCGAGCAGCTCGGTGACGCGCCGGTCGGAGAGGGGAGCGAGTTTCGGCTCGTGGCGGGCTTCC
>CAWGER010000001.1:0-331284 GCA_963821655.1 uncultured Solirubrobacteraceae bacterium | reverse complement strand
CAGCTATTCGCGTGCGTACTCCTGCGCTGTGTGCGGCTCGAACTCGAACGCGACGACACGTGCGTCGCCGACCACTGAGGCGTCGTGACCCGGCTCGATCACGTAAGCCTCACCAGGTCCAAGCTCGACCACGGTGCCGTCCTCATGGGACACGCGCATTCTGCCGGACTGAACAATGCCCACATGGCGAGCCTGGCAGCTGTCTGTGCCAGCAACGGGCTTCACGCACTCCGACCAGCTCCAGCCGGGCTCGAGTGCGAAGCGAGCGGCGGTTGTGTTGCCAATGTGGACCACATCCACCCGCGTCTTATCGGGAGTGCGTGTCTCGTCCGGTGAGTCGAAATCGAGCGCCTGAACACCAGCCATGCGAATCCCCTTCCAGGTTGCTAATCCTGCATGTGCAACGAACCCTAAAGGCTGGGAGGCATTTCTTCCGCTCCTATGCCCGAGACGCGGTGGCCTTCCCCAGGTCCCACGACCGCCCCTCGGCCTAACGCACGATCGCGGTTGTGTACGCGGTCGCCTTGAGCGGTGCGAGTCGCTGGAGGAGCTCCGCCCCTTTGCGAGTCTTTCAGCCTGGCTCGCGCCATGCGTGGCGTGACTCGCGCGCGACGTAGTAGACGGCAGGCCTTGGGTCCCCCTGTACAAGTTTCCCTCTGTACGCTCTCGGCGGATGGCCCGCCTGACCCAGCACGGCCTGCGCCGAACGGTCGGCGCTCCGGGCCTGTTCGCAACCGCCTACGGCAACGTCGGCTCCTCGATCTACTACGCGCTCGGGTTGGTCGCCTCCTACGCGCTCGGGCTGACGCCCATCGTCTTCATTCTCACGGGGTTCATCTTCTACCTCACGGCTGCGACCTACGCCGAGGCGACCGCGATGTACCCCGAGGCAGGCGGCTCGTCGAGCTTTGCCCGCCACGCCTTCAATGAGTTTTGGTCCTTCTTTGCGGGCTGGGCACAGATGCTCAACTACACGATCACGGTCGCGATCTCGGCGTTCTTCGTGCCGCACTATCTGGGAGGGCTCTTCTGGCCTGCGCTCCAGCACGGCCCCGGAGACGTGCTCTTTGGCATCGGCGTCGTGATCGTCCTGTCGCTGATCAACGTCGTAGGCGTGAGAGAGGCCGCGGGCCTGAACATCGTGCTCGCGATCACCGATCTTGCGACGCAACTGCTGCTCGTGGCGGTCGGAATCTTTCTGGTGTTTTCGCCGGACGTCCTGGTTCAGAACGTGCACCTCGGTGTGGCGCCGACCTGGAAGAGCTTCCTGATCGCGATCCCCATTGGCATGATCGCGTACACCGGAATCGAGACGATCTCCAACATGGCCGAGGAGGCGCGCGACGAGACGAAGACCGTTCCTCTGGCCATCAAGTCCGTAGTGATCGCCGTCTTTGCGATTTACGCGGCTCTGCCGATGGTGGCTCTCTCAGCCCTCCCGGTATTCAGGCAGGCTGACGGCCAGTACGCAACCCTGCTCGGCACCAGCGAGGCCGAGGGCGGATTCTCCGGTGACCCGGTGCTCGGGATCGTCAAGCATCTGAACCTCGGCCCGCTGCAGGCTGCGGGCGAAATCTACGTCGGCCTACTCGCCGCCACGATCCTCTTCATCGCTGCGAACGCGGGCATCATCGGTGTCTCACGCCTGGTCTACTCGATGGGACTTCATCGACAACTCCCCGACAGGCTCGCCCGGCTGCATCCGCGCTACAGCACTCCATGGATAGGGATCCTCCTGTTCGGTGGGATCGCTTGCCTGACGATCATCCCTGGCGAGGCCGTATTCCTGGGGAATATCTATGCGTTTGGGGCGATGCTGTCATTCTCGGTCGCCCATCTGTCGGTCATCCGGTTGCGCGTCACCGATCCGGAGCGCGAGCGCCCATACCGCGGGCCGGGAACGCTGCGGGTCGCGGGACTTGAGTTGCCACTCTTCGCTCTGGTCGGACTCTTCGGAACCGGTCTTGCCTTCGTCGCTGTGACGTTCCTTCACCTGGACGTTGCTCTAGCGGGGATCGCTTGGCTGTCGCTCGGGATCGTGGTTTACGTCAACTACCGGAAACAGCAGGGACTCGACCTGACCACCACGTCCCGTATCGCTCGACCTGAACGCCCGCCGGACTTCGAGGAGCTCGCCTACCGCACCGCGCTTGTGCCGATCTTCGGCGAGGACATCAGTGCCGGTGCCCTGACGCGTGCGGCGAAGCTGATCGGCGAGCATGGTGTGGTCTACGCGGTGTTCGTCCTACCGGTGCCCAGCCAGCTCTCGCTGGAGGCAGGCCTAGAGGAGGAGGAGGCACAGGGCCGCGCGGTGCTTGAGAGCGCGCGCATCCAGGCGCGGCGCGTGGGCGTTGAGATCCACAGCGGGCTGATCCGTACGCGCAACCCAGGGGCGGCGTTGGTCCAGGAGGTCGAGCGGGTGGGCGCGGACGTGGTCTACTGGTCGGCGATCCATGCTCCCGCGGGCGAGCAGGGCATCGGTCCTACCGCGGCCTATCTCTTGAGCAAGCGCCCCTGCCGGGTGATCGTCGAGACCGACAATCGTCCTGCGCGCCCGCGCGAGGGAGCACCGGCCTGAGCAGGGCACGAAGTGCGACAGAAGGCTCTCACGCTCGCATTGCCCCGATTTGCGAGCGTCCGCCGAGCTCCGCTCCAGACGCCTGGTCTGGACGGTGGATGTCGCGCAAAGGCTGGCGGCCGCGGTGGTAGCGACGTTGGTGGCGACGATCGCCCCGACTGAGGTGTGTGTTCCTCGAGCCGTAGGTGCTGTCCGGCGGCCCGGTGACCGCCAGGGCCGTCTTTCAGGCCGCTGCGGCGGCTATCTGGTGCTTGTGGAGCTTCAGTAGGTTGTGGGTGGCGGTGATCAGCCGCCACTCCGAGCGTGCGGCGGATCTGCCTCGTCGCTGAAACTGATTGATGCGCCGGTTGTGCTTGGTCTGTGCGAACACCGGCTCGACCATCGCCTTGCGTCGTCGGTAGAGCCCGCCGCCGATAGTCGGTCTGAGAGTGTCTCGCGCATCGACGCGTAGCGCCCGCCATCCCATCCCGGCCGCGGCGTGTCGCGCTTGCCGGCGTCGGGCGGGATCAGCACCTGGACATGCTCGTTGGCGACGACGTTGTCCATCTGCTCCTCATTCCAGTAGCCCGAGTCGGCAACAGCGACTCCTGGAGTCTCTGTCACACCAATCGCCTCGAGTTCCCTCTTCGTCGCTTTGACCATCGGCTCGAGGTGACCGAAGTCCGGGGAGCTCGCGGTCACCTCGGCGGCGAGCACGATCTGCTCCTCGTTCACGACGGCCTGGGCGTTGTAGCCCTGGGTGTAGCTGCGCGGAGTCTTCACGTTGCGCGAGTCAAGATCGGTCGTGTTGATCTTCCCGGCGGGGATCTCGGGCGGCTCGATATGGCTTCGGTGGGCGGCCGAGCCGTCGGCCCTGGGTGTCCCGTCCGTGCGCGCGGTAGTGCTCATACGCCTCGTTCGCGGTCCGCTCGACTTCGAGGTCTTGCTGAAGGCGTCGCTCTGCCTCGAGCAGCCGCTCGGCGCGTGAGCGGGGGATTGGCTTTGCCTCGCGGCGGCGGTGCTCGTCGAGCTGGTGGCGAGCCTCGCGCAACCATCCGTCGCGGCCCTGCTTCCGGGCGACGATCACCTCTGGGTCAAGCTCGATCTTCACCGCGGGAGCTACCGGCTCAGCAGCCGCCTCGCTCTTCGCGCTCTCGTTCTCGGCGCGCTCTGCCTCGAGCTTTTGCTTTGCCTCCTTCAGAGCGGCCCGCCGCCCCTCGCTGGTCCGCAGGTGCTCGGGCAGCTCATCGCCGCGTGCCTCCCCGTAGAGCTCGTCCTCGGCCGCGTCGATCTCGACCGGCCTCCTTGAGGATCTCCTTGGCGAGCTGCTCGTAGTCGAGGTTCGAGTGATGCGAGGCGTTGGCATGGACCTTCGTTCCGTCGATCGCGATCACCCCGACCTTCACGAGTCCCGCCTGCTTGCACAGCCAGAGCACAGAGCTGAACAGCTCGGCCAGCGCGTCCTCGTGGCGGGCACGGAACCTCGCGATCGTCGCGTGATCGGGCTTCTGCTGGGCGGCGATCACCCGGTAGGCGACATCCTCCACGCACTTGCGCTCGATCCCCCGCGATGAGCGTTCACCCCGCGCGTAGGCGTACAAGAGAAGCGACACCATCATCGACGGCTCGAACGCCGCCCGGCCCCACCCGTCCCGCCGGTAGGCAGCGATAGAACGCGGAGAGATCCATCTCCTCGACTGAGGCCAACACGAACCACGCCAGGTGGTCCTCCGGCAGCCAATCACGCGGGTCTGGGGGCATCAAGAACGGCTGCTCACGATCGCACGCCAAGAAGTTCATAGCCATGCCCTGAAGTGTCTTAATCTGCTCGGACGGACTCCCCGGTTTGTGCGACACCCACGACGAGAAGGAGTAGTCCTGGCTGGGTTGTTCAGCCGCTCCTACATTCGGCTGATTGCGGGATTCTCGAGTCAGCTTGCATGGCGCATTCGCCGGCGCTGTGACCTTCTGTTGTCGTAGCAAGAGGTCACCTCCGGAGTGCTCTGCTGCCCGTACCAAAGGGCACTCGGGGAGCCGCCCTGGCAAGTCACTCACACGGCGGCCGTCAGCGCGTGCTGGCTTGGCAGAGGCTCGTATGACCTGCCCGCTCGACGATCTAGCCGGCGAGTGGGCGGACTCCGAGTCCAATGTCGTTTGACGCCGTTGGCTTCTCAGCGTCGTGTAGGACTCCGCCGCCGCTCCATCGCTCCATAGGACGGCGTTAGCCGTCCAGACCTCGGGACGTCTGCCGCGGCTTCGTGAGCACGAGCGTCGCTGAGCTCGATGTCATCGTCACAGGGAGGTCTAAAGTGATCGGTCCCGGTCAACTGAGGAGGTGCGAGTGTTGGGATGGTGGATCGGTGTCTTTCGCCAGGCGCACGGTGGAAGTGCGCCCGCGGACGCCGACACTGAGCCCGGCAGTCGCCTAGCTGTCTGGCAGACAGGGTGGGGCGGCTTAGACTGGCTCGCCGAGCTCGTGAAGGACGGACACGCGATCGACCTCGGCGGGAACGGCTATCCCAGCCGGTTCACTGCTCAGTGCGAGCAGCTGCGGGCCCAGATAGAAGGCGGTCCTCCCAACGCAAACTCGGTGTGGGCAGCCGGCGTCGATGACATCATCGGCCCCGCGTGGCTGGGTAAGACCACGATCGACAAGCACGCCTTCGACAACTGCAGCGCAGACGAATGGCTGCTGGTCGAGGCATGGGATGAGAGCTAGGCGGCACACGGCGGCACGACCTCGCGTGGCTATTGCGCCTTGACGGTCCGCACGTCAGGATCAACGCGACCGCCGCGACCAAGCCTAAGCCGATGCCACCCCTCTCCCTAATAACCGGTCCCTCCTCGGCTCTAGACGCGGCGCTCGCCGCAGAGATCCGCACGCACAAGTCCGCCAACCCCCTGGCCCCAATCACGGTATTGGTCGGCGGCAGCCTCCTGCGCCCGTTCCTCCGCGCCCGTCTAGCCACCCTTCTCGACGGCCATATCAACGTCCGCGTGGTCACACCTGCAGAGCTCGCCCTGCGACTAGGCGAGCCGGGCCTGATCGGCGGCGAGCGCTCCCCGATCACGCCCCTCGCCGATCGCGCAGTGGCTCAGGAGCTCGCGCGCGCCGCGACCTCCTACTTCGAGCCCGTGAGGGAGACGCCGGGCTTCGCCAACGCTCTCCACCGTCTCTTCGGCGAGCTCCGCGCAGCATCGATCGACCCGGAGCAGTTCGCCTCGGCATCTGCGGGCTCTGCCGAGACCAAGCTGGCCGAGCTCGCAGAGCTCTACCGCGGCTACCTCACAGCCCGCGCCCCCTTCTACGACGCGGGCGACGCCATGGCAGGCGCCGACGCAGGGCGCCTCGACGATCACGCCGTGCTCGTCCACGGCATCTGGGAGATGCCGACGCGCCTCCGAGCGATGCTCGAGGCGGTCGCGGAGCGGGTACCCGTCACGGTGCTCCTCCCGATGACAGGCTCCGTGGCCGACGAGGCGCACCGAGAGGTCCGCGAGTGGCTCGCCGCCCGCGGCGCTCCGGTGCGCGATCTCGACTCGCCGGCGCAGCCCGACGACGCCCTCGGAGCCCTGCACACTCACCTCTTTCTCGATTCGACTGCCGCCGCCCCGGAGGACGCCACCGTCACACTGCTCTCCGCCCCCGATCCGACCCGCGAGGCCCGCGAGGCAGTGCGCGCCTGCATCGCGTGGGCAAACGACGGCATCAGCTTCCACGAGATGGCGATCGTCTACCGGCACGGCGAGGAGTACCGGGGCCTGATCGATCAGATGCTGCGCGAGGCCGGCATCCCGGCCTACCTGCACGAGGGCACGCCTCTCTCCGAGCGGGCCCTCGGGCGTCAGGCTCTCGCGCTCCTCGAGCTGATCGACACTCAGCTGCCGCGCGCACAGGTCATGCAGTTCATCGCCGACGGACGCTTCCCGCAGGAGACCTGGGACCGCTATGGCGGGATCTCCGGACCGAGCTGGGACGCCCTCTCGCGCCAGGCCGGCGTCGTGGAGGGTCCTGAGCAGTGGGCGGAGCGCCTCGGCCTGCTCCGCGACGGGCTCGCGGAGCGCCTCGGCGTCGAGGAGGACCAGCCCCAATGGCTCGAGCGGAGGATCGAGGAGATCGACCGGCTCACGGCGTTCATAGCGGACTTCACCGCGGCGATCGCCCGCCGGCCGGGCTCTGCCAGCTGGAGCGAGCAGCTCGCCTACCTCTCGGGACTGTTCAGCTCCTACCTCAAGGACGCCGAGGGACTGACCGCGGCGCTGGCGACGCTCGCGGACCTCGACGCGCTCGAACAGCCCGTGTCCGCTGACCGATTCCTGCAGGTGGTGCGCGCCGCGATCGAGGGCCTCCGGGTGAGCGACGTCACCGACGAGCGTCAGGGCGCGTTTGCCCGGCGCGGCGTCAACGTCCTCGACGTCAACTCGCTGCGTCACCTGAGCTTCCGCGCGGTCGCGGTCGTGGGGCTCGTCGAGCGCTCCTTCCCGCCCCCGCCGCGCCAGGATCCGCTGCTGCTCGACGACGAGCGCGAGGTGCTGCGCGACTCATCCGCCGTTGACCTTCCCCTGCGGGCGCGCGGGGCCGACGGCGAGGCGCTGCAGTTCGCGCTGGCGGTCGGCGCGGCACAGGAGCGCCTGCAGCTCAGCTTCGCGCGCGCCCAGAGCGCCGGCGGCCGCGGCCAGCTGCCCTCGCGCTTCTTCCGCGACGCCGCCCGGGCGCTCACCGGAGAGCCGGTCCGCGCCGCGCGAATCGACGAGCTTCCCGACTGGCTCTTCCGCCGGGTCTCCGCGAAACAGCTGGCGAGCGAGGATCGGTCTCGCGCGCTCAGCATCCAGGAGTATGAGCGCGGGCTGCTCGAGGCCAGCCCCAGGCTCGGTAGCGCCCTGCTCGCGCGCTCGAGCTCGACCGTCGAGCGGGCGCTCGCGGCCCAGATCGCTCGCTGGCGCACGCGCGAGCTGACGGCGTACGACGGGGTGCTCGGCGCCGAGCACCTCACGTCGCTGCTCGCGAGGGTGGGGCCCGAGCGGGCGCTCTCGCCGACCGCGCTTGAGACCTACGCGACATGCCCCTATCGCTTCTTCCTCGAGAAGGTCATCGGCCTGCGGGAGCTCGAGGAGCCCGAAGCGATCGAGCGCATCGATGCGCTCAGCCGCGGCTCGCTGATCCACCGCATCCTCCAGCGCTTCCTCGAGGGGCTTGCAGGGGAGACGGCCCTCGCTGAAGCGGCGCGCCGCCGACCTGGCGGAGCTCCGCAGGATCGCCCTGGAGGAGTGCGCGGCCGTTGAGCTGCGCGGCCTCACGGGCTACCCGGCGCTGTGGCGCCACGACCGCCAGTCACTGCTTGAGGATCTCGACAGTTGGTATGACGTCGAGGTCGCAGATCCCGAAGCCGGCCTCTACGACAACGCGGCCTTCGAGGTCCGCTTCGGCCACGCGTGGGCCGATGAGGAGACGAGCGCGATGTCGATCGATGACCCGATCGAGATCGACGCGGACGGCGCGCATCTGCGTCTGACCGGCCGCATCGATCGCCTTGAATGGTCGAGCGACGGGTCACGGATGCGCGTGATCGACTACAAGTCGGGCAGCACCTGGGGCGCGCCGGAGGAGGACCAGGTCGCCGGCGGGAAGGCACTCCAGCTCCCCCTCTACCTCCTCGCGGCCGGCCACCTCCTTGACCGCGCGCCGGAGACCGGCGTCGGGCAGTACTTCTACGCGACGCGTCGTGGCGACTTCAAGCGCAGCGAGTTCCACGGCGGGGCGCTCGGCCCCGATCGGGCCGACGTGCCCGGCCTGCTGCACTCGCTGTTGGAGGCGATCCGCGGCGGCGACTTTCACCCCGAGTCGGGCAAAGACAAGAACGGCAAGGACAACAAGGACAACTGCAAATACTGTGCCTTCGATCGCCTGTGCGACAGCTCGCGCGTGAAGCTTCGCGAACGCAAGGCGGAGGATCCGCGAGCGAAGGCCTTCGTCGAGTTGACGGTGAGCCACCCATGAGCGCCGTCTTCACACCGGTCGATCAGAAGCTCCGCGATGAGATCCGCACGGCGCTGGACGTCACGCTGATGGTCGAGGCGGGCGCCGGCACCGGCAAGACCACGGTGCTCGTCCAGCGGATGGTGGAGCTGCTGCGCCAGGGTCCCCACGGCGTCGATGACATCGCGGTGATGACCTTCACCGAGGCGGCAGCAGCCGAGCTGGCGGCTCGGCTGCGCGAAGGCCTTGAGGAGGCACTCCGCGAGAGCACCGACGCGGCGCACACGGACAGGCTGCAGAGCGCTCTCGCGGGCCTGCATCGTGCGCGCATCGAGACGATCCACGCGTTCGCCGCGAACCTGCTGCGCGAGCGGCCGGTCGAGGCGGGCCTGGACCCGCAGTTCGAGGTGCTTGACGACCTCGGCGCGCGCCTTGCCTTCGACCGCAGCTATGAGGCCTGGCTGGCCGAGCTCTTCGTCGAGGATCGACCGGAGATCAGCACGGCGCTGCACCGCGGCATGGAGATCAAGCAGCTGCGCGCGCTCGCAGAGCAGCTGCACGCCCACCGCTATGTCCTGCCGCTGCACCCGATCGCGCCGCCCGCGGGGAACGCCGTCGCGGGACTGATCGGCTGGCTCGATCGTGAGGTCAGCACGATCGAGACGCTAGGAAACCGTTGCAACAACGAGGAGAACAGGGCGTTCCTAAACGGCCGCAGCATCCTCGATCTTCACGAGCACCTCCGCGCTGCTGGCGAGGACGCCCTCGTGCGCGAGCGGACGATCCTTTTCCGTGGGCCCCACCTGAACAAAACCGCCGGCTCGCAGACCGACTGGGACGACCCGCAGGACTGCAAGCAGCTCAAGGCGCTGATCGGCGAGTTCCTCGAACACGTAGACGCGGCCAAGGACGAGCTGCGCGCCGAGGCGATCGCCGGTGTGATTCCGTTGGCAGAGGATTTCATCAGGCGCTTTGAGCAGGAACGCCGGGATGCCGGCACGGCCGAGTTCGACGACCTGCTGCTGTGGTCGCGCGACCTCGTCAGGGACAACGAGGAGGTGCGCGGCTACTTCCACCGCCGCTTCTCCCGGATCCTGGTGGACGAGTTCCAGGACACCGACCCGATCCAGGCCGAGCTGATCATGCGCATCTCAAGCAACGGCGGCGCCGAGAACTGGCGCACGCTGCGCCCCGAGCCGGGGCACCTGTTCGTGGTGGGCGACCCGAAGCAGTCGATCTACCGCTTCCGCAGAGCGGACATCGCGGTGTATGACGATCTGCGCCGGGGCACCCTCGCGGAGGGCGTACGGCGGATCACGCAGAACTTCCGCTCGGTCGAGCAGATCCTGAGCTGGGCGAACCGCGTGTTCAGCCGCGTGCTCGTCGAGAAGCCGGGCGTCCAGCCCGGCCAACGTGGCGCTCGAGCCGGTCCCCGACGTCGCGCCCGACGAGCGCCCGGGAGTGATCGCGGTGCACGGCTCGGGCACCCCGGGCATGAAAGCACCGGAGATCCGCGAGGAGGAGGGCCGCGTGCTCGCGCGGACGATCGAGCGCGCGGTGCGCGTCGAGCGCTGGCCGGTGCGCGATCCCCGCTCGGGGGAGGTGCGGCCGTGCGAATGCCGCGACATCGCGATCCTGATGCCCTCGCGGACCGAAAGCGAGGTCTACACGGAGCCGCTGGAAGAGCACGAGATCCCCTTCCGGATGGAGGGCGGCACCTACCTCTATGGCCGCCAGGAGGTCCGCGAGCTGATCTCCTGCCTGCAGGCGATCGATGACCCCAACGACCGCATCAGCCTGGTCGCGGCCCTGCGCTCGATGGCGTGCGGCTGCTCGGACGAGGACATCTTCGCGTGGACGGCCGTCGGCGGCCGTCTCGACCTGCGTCAGCCCCTCGACGACCAGACGGGCCCGGTCGCCGACGGCCTGCGCCTGCTCGGCGCGCTGCGGCGCGAGCGTCGCGGCCTCAGCCTCAGCGAGCTCGTCGGAAGGGTGATCGCGCAGACGAGGCTCGTGGAGGTCGCGCTGACGCTCCCCCGCGGCGATCAGGCAGCGGCGAACCTGCTGAAGCTGACTGATGAGGCACGTGCGTTCGCGGGAGCGGGCGGAGGAGGCCTGCGGCCTTTCGTCGACTGGCTCTCCAGCCGCCGGGATGAGGAATTCAAGGAGGAGGAAGCTGGGTTGCACGAGGAGACCGACGACGTCGTCCGGATCCTCACGATCCACGGCTCCAAGGGCCTCGAGTTCCCGATCGTGGCGCTCGCCAAAGCCAACAACAAGGCGCCCAGCCAGAGCGACCCGATCGCCGATTCCGAGGAGCACAGGCTCGACCTGAAGGTCGGCGACTTCGCGACCCCCGGCTGGACTGACGCGGTCGAACGCGAGAAGGAGCTGGGGGAGGCCGAGCGCGCGCGCCTGCTCTACGTAGCGTGCACGCGCGCACGCGACCACCTGATCGTGCCGATCATCCCGCAGGCAGGCAAGCGCACGGGCATGCTCGCCTGGCTCGAGCAGTCGCTGCCCGAGTGGGATGAGGAGCACGCGGGCGAGCTCGTCGATGGCTGTCTGCTCTACGACCGCCGGCTGATCGAGGATGAAGAGGCCGCCTCCGGCGGCGGGGACGCCTCAACGCGAGACGGGGCAGCCGCGGCCGTTGAAGATCCCTCAGCCAAGGAGCTCGACGTCGCCGAGCAGGCCCGCGGGCTCTGGCAGGAGGAGCGCGCGGAGCTTCTCCGCGAGGCGAGTCAGCGAGCTCGAGATGCTCACGGCGAGCAGCGTGGAGCTGCTGTGGCAGCGGCCGCTGACGATCGAGGTCAACGAGGCCGACGGCACGGTGGTGTCCTCCGGGAAAGGGCCGCCGCTACCGGTCGGCGACGCGGTGCACCAGGTCATGGAAGTCGTCAACCTCGCCGCCCCCGGCTCAACCGAGCCGGTCGTGGGCGCGGTGTGCTCGGAGTTCGGCCTGCTCGACCGCCAGGATGAGGTCCAGGCGCTCGTCGAGCAGTGCCTGGCGAGCCCCGCCGTCGCGCGCGCGGTCGCAGCCGAGGAGTGCTGGCGGGAGGTTCCCTTCACGATCCCCTGGGAGGAGGGTCTCGCGGTCGGCCGCATGGACCTGCTGTTCGTGCAGGACGGGCGCATCGTGATCGTGGACTACAAGACCGACGACGTGTCCCCCGACGCGATCGAGGCGGCGGTGGAGAGCCACCGCAGCCAGGCTGAGATCTACGCGGCGGCGGCCACGAAGGCGACCGGCCTGCCGGTCGCGGAGGTCGTGTTCGTCTTCCCCCGCGCCGCCCGCGAGGGCGCCTGCCGCTGGGAGTGACGGTGCTAGCCTGATCGTTGGTCAAGAGCGAGCGGCATAAGCCTCCCGGCTGCCGCTCCGGCAACCTCGCTCTCTGCAAGGTGCCCCCGGGAGAAGACCTGGTCGTTGAATCCTGACGTCAAGTCGGGAGCGCATGCGCTCCCAGGAGGTTCCTTTCATGAGCAGCAAGCACGCCGAGGCCGCTCCCGGCTCGATCGACCACTCTGTCTGTGCGCTGTACAAGCCCGGCCACCAGGTCCACTTCATCCAGGCGAAGCTCGGATGGGAGCAGGACCCGGCGAACCGCCGTACCGGCACCCTGATCTCCGTGCAGGACGACGGCTGGATCTCCGTCGACGTCGACGGTGAGGTGCTGCGCTTCTGGAACCACGCACCCGCGAGGGCGCGCGAGTGCTTCCAGGAGTCGGGCGGGCGCGTCGGGCTCCCCGGCCACTGCCTGCTTCACGCTCCGACGGAGACCGGCAACCACTGCGTCTGCGTGTCGACCGACGGGCCAACTCCGTGTGCGGGACCGCCGCCCGCGGGGGCGAGCCCGACCGAGCGGATCAAGTCGCACGGCGGGTTTCTCCTCTCGGGCCCCGAGATCCGCCGCCTCCTTCAGGACGTCAGTGACGAAAAGGAGAAGGAGTCGTGAGCGTCCCAGGGAGGGCTCCCAGCGGCCCGCATGCGGTCGTTCACATTCCGCACGCCTCGACCATGATCCCTGACGACGTTCGCGGCACGTTTGTCCTGAGCGACGACGCGCTGGAGCGCGAGCTCCTGCGGCTCACCGACCGATACACCGACGAGCTGTTCGCCCTGGACCCCGCGATCGCGATCCCGGTTGCGTTCGGGGTGAGCCGCTTCGTCGTCGATCCGGAGCGCTTCAGCGATGACGCGCTCGAGCCGATGGTGGCGCGGGGAATGGGGGCCGTCTACACGGCGACGACCGATGGCGCGACGCTGCGAGCCGGCCTCACGCGATCGCAGCGGGCCGATCTGCTCTCGCGCTTCTATGAGCCCCATCACGCCGCTCTCGAGGCCGCGACGCAGGACGTGCTCGATGCAACGGGCCGGTGCCTGATCATCGACGCGCACAGCTTCCCATCGGACCCGCTTCCATGCGACCTAGACCAGGATCCGGTGCGCCCTGACGTGTGCATCGGAACCGACTCCTTCCACACCCCGGCGCAGCTAGCCGCGGACGCTACGACGGGCTTCGCAGCCCACGGTCTCGACGTGGCGGTCGATCGCCCCTACAGCGGCGCGATCGTGCCGGCCCGCTGGTTTCGGCGCGATGAACGCGTGTCCGCCGTCATGGTCGAGGTCAACCGGCGTCTCTACATGGATGAGGCGACCGGGGAGAAGACGGCAGAGTTTCCGCAAACCCGCGCCGTAGTGAGGTCCGTGCTCTTGGCGCTGATCGACGAGCACCGCCAAACGGCTGACCAGGCGCGGACCACGGCCGGTGGCGGCGGTGATCTGCTGTGAAGTTGCCCGATGGTCTGTTCGTCTGCTCCGATTGTGGAGGCATCCGCGGTACCCAGGTGACTCTGACCGCTGACGGCGTCGAGCTGGGCGCTACCTCCCTCTGCCTCTGCGATGGTGTCGTGTGCAGATACTGCGGACAGGGAAAAGTCCGCCGCCCGATCAGCGACACACTATGACCCGAGGGATTCAGGCTGGTGGCACACGCCGTACTTTGGCGCGATGAAACGGTGCGCCGAGTGCGGGGGGGCTCGGGAGGTTGACTACCGATGAGCAGCGAAGCTCGAGGCTCCGTGAGCACTGTCCCGGAGGCCGCATCGTCTGACCAGACGCTCCGACCGGTCGAACATGAGCCTCGTCGCTCAGCCGATCGCTCTCGCGACCTCTCTCCAGGTCGGCTCTGGGCCCTTGATCAGCGTCCTCGCGTACTCGGAGAGCTCTTCGAAGTGGTCGCGAGCCGGGCGGGTGGACATGAACCTGATTGCTGGTTCGGTACCGACACGCCATAGATTGAAGCGGTCCGCGTCCCAGCACGCGCCGATGGTGGGATCGTCGCTGGGCGCGGGGTCAGTGTGGTCGCGGATCGCTTCGATGAGCTTGCTCGCCCTCTCGCTCCCCGGCTCGAAGCCCGGGATCCCGGGCTTTGCAATCGCCGCGCGCAAGAGCTCGGCGGCGCGAGGACCGTGATCTGGCTCGTCGTACTCTAGGTGGCGTTGCGAGTCGTGAAGCTGCGCAAACACGTAGACCGTCTGCAGGTCGATGCCGGGGTCCCTGCGAGCGAGCTGCACTCCGGTCAGCGCGACGCACTTCCAGTGGCGGGGCCCATGTTCGCGGCGGTCGAGTCCGGGAGCGCCCGCGGTGGCCGCAATCATCGCGAGCGGTTCGGGAAGGGGGTCTGCGTCCAGGCTCGACCTGCGGCGCGTGGCCTGCGATGTCATCGCTCTGATCCTGGTGCGGTCTTGACCGCGTGCATCGTCCCCTCGCGGCAGAGCAGCTCGAGTCGCTTGACGGCTTCTTCGAGCTCGCCGGTCATCCGGATGTCCGGCGCCAGTCGCGTGAATTTGTCACTCAGGCTCCGGTAGTACCAGAGCTGCTCGTCACGTCCGGCGGTGAAGCGATCCCAGACGGACTCGCCCACCGAATCGTGGTCACGCAGGATCGCCCGCGCGTTGAAGAGCTTGTCGGCGAGCGAGACAAGAAGCACGGAAGCGCGCGTGTCGTCGTCGAGGCGCTCGAGGTGATCGAGGTATTCCGTCTTGCGTGTCTTCCAGTCCGGCTTGTCCTCGAGCAGCGTGTCGCTGCACGCGCGGACGATCGCGGTGACGTTCTCGCCGTAGCGCTCGCCGATCTCTGCCAGCTGGGCCTCACCGCCGCGGTCCTCGCCCGCGTCGTGAAGCAGGGCGGCAATCGCCTGATCCTCGTTGCCGCCTTCCTCGAGCACCAGTGAGCAGACGCCGAGCAGATGTCCGAGATAAGGGACCTCGCTGCCCTTGCGGCTCTGATCGAGATGGAGCTCCGCCGCGTACGCGAGCGCGTCCACGAACCTCTCTGTCAGCGGCAGGCCATCGGGGGGATCCGGGTTGTTGGGCGTCACTTGCCCCGTGATTGTCTGGGAAAGACCGATAGAGCGACGAGCTCGCCGTCGTGCTCGACGCCCGCGCCGACGATCCGTGTGCGCGAGATCGTGAAGGCGTGGCCGAGCCCATAGTTGGCGGCGAGCGCGCGGCCGCTCTTCACAGCCTTGGCGAGAAAGCGCTCGGCGCGATCGTCGTCGGGCTTGGCCGGCTTGGCGTTTGCCGCCTGCAGTGCGTAGCCGCTGGCCAGGGCCGGGGCGAGGTTCGCGAACACCGTGCTTCGACTGACGAGGTCCAGCGCGACGGGTCGGCCGGAGATCTCGACCACGGCGCCGATCTGGCCGGGGACCGCGTCGAGGGGCCGCTTGAGCTCGGCGAGCGCTATGGTGACGCTCGGCGAAGAGATCCTCGAGTGAGTCTGTGCTCGACGCGACACCGAAGGCGCCGAGTCGCGTCCCAACCTCGCTCCAGACGGCACCCTGGTCGGGTCGACCGTTGCCCCCGGGTCTGTTAGCGAACTCGCGCTTGACCGCACGTAGCGCGGGATCGCCCGAGTTCCCCGACACCGCGAATGGCTCGGCGTGACGGCCACCATCCCAGCGGCCGCGCTCGATGCAGCTGACCGGCACCGGGATCCCGGACTTGGCGGGGATCAGGATCGAGGTGTCGAAGCTGCGGTTCTGCTGGGCTCCCTGGATCTGCTCGCCCTCGTAGATGAGGACCGGCAGGTCGGTGGGGTTCTCGACGATCACCTGCTCGACGCTCGCGCCCTGCTCGAGCTCCTTGACGAAGGCTCCCAGCTTGATCGCCTCGGACAGGCTGCGGTAGTCGAGGGTGGGTGGCGGCCCGAAGACGGGGTAGACCGCGAGCGGTCCGGCTATCTGGGGGCTACCGAGTGTGTATGTGGCGGTTAGTGTGCTCATACCTCTCTAGTCGCGCCGGCGATGGAGGACCTGACAGGCGGCGCGAATCTGGCGCTCGAACGCGGGGGCGCGTTGGCGCCCGCGAAGGCGCCGCTACGTCGCCGGCACTCGACACCTGAGGTCCTTCACAGGCTCAGATCACGGCGTGCAGCCGGCGCCCCATCGCCGCGCCTGAGGAGGCGAACGTCTCGCACAGGCGCGCGAAGTCCTTGCCGCATGTGGCGTACTGCTCGCGGATCAGCGCGGCCGGCATGAGCAAGGCCGCAGCGAACGCATTGGCCTCCTCCTCGGGGCCCGCCAACGAGGTGGAATCGTCCGCGTCGTCGCTATCAACCGCCGAGGAACGGCAGTACACGCCGTGTCCGCCGTGACGATGCAGCTGCCAGTGACCGAGCTCGTGGGCGATCGTGAAGCGCCGGCGCGGAGGCCACTCCTCCGCCTCATGAGCGTTGACCCAGATCTCTCCGCGATCGGGCAGCAAGAGACCGGACAGTGCCTGACCGGCGCTGAGCTCCGGCGCCCCAGGCGCGGTGGCGAGGTCCTCGACGTCGCGCACGAGCAGCCCGAGGTAGGAGTCCGCGATGTCCTCTACCGGCACGGGAAGAGACAAGCCGTCCCAGATATAGCTCGGAACGCCGGCCAGGAACAGCTCAGCCCGCTGCTCGATCCCCTCCATGTCTGGAATCCTAGTGAGGGGGGTCGCCGCCGAGTCCGAGGCGTGCGGAGAGCGTGCTGTAGGCGGAGTGCGCGACCTCGAGCCAGCCGGCCGGCTCGCGCGCGAGCAGCCGCGCGAGCAGCTCCACCAGGCGCCAGTCGCGGGAGCGGACCGCGAATCGCATAACCGCAAGATCGTCTCGGTAGGTACTCATTGGCTGTGAGGTTGGTCGACGGGGATGGCGAAAGCTGACGTCAGCTGCTGCCACGGAACAACTCGTCGACCTCATCCCACTCCTCCGCCGGCTCGGGCGAGACGCTCGTGGGAGCGGGCGCCGCGGACTCCTCGATGCTGGCGACCCGAGCGAACGCCTCGGCCTGCGCGTCCGTGCCGACTGCTTCGCCAAGAGCGGTCCCGGCGTCACGCAGCTCGGATGCCGTCGTGCCTACCAGCCTCGCGAGCGCCTCGAGCACCCTGTCTGAGACGCCGCTTGCGGGGAGCAAGCCGAGCTCCATCTCGTGGTAGTAGCGCTCGACCTTGGGCTTCCGGTCGCTTACACCGAGCGCGCTGGCTAGGCGCTCGACCAAGTCGCGCCGCTTCAGACCTGCACGGTCTCGTAGCCGCGGCAGCAGCGCCGGCCACAGGCCGGCCGCGCCTCCGATCGAGCGCGAGAGCGCCTCAATAGTCGCCTCGGCTCGCGGTTCGGGTGAGGGTTGTTTGTCGAGCGGCGTCCGCGGCGCCCGCGCAAGGTAGCCGTCGATCAGTGCGGCCAGCTCGCGGCGCTCCGCCGGGGCCGCGCGGCTCAGATACTCGACGGGGTCCGCGCTCCCGCCGCTGCGGTGCTCCTCGATGTACTCGCCCAGAAGTGTCTCGACGCTGCTCATGCCTAGGTCCGGCGGTCGGCCTCTTCGAGGATCTCGCGCAGCCGTTTGCGAAACCGAGAGGCTATCTGTGCGACGTTGTCAGGGCTCATACCGTCGATGTGCTCACATGTCTCAGCCGCAGGGAGCCCGTCGAGCACGTGGAGCTCGATCACCTGACGATGGGCGGGGCTCAGCTCGGCCATGATCTCCGCAAGTATGAGCTGAAGCTCGACCGCCCCGGACTCGCTCGCGGTCGCCGGCTCCTCGCCCCAGACCTCATCGTCGCGGGCGTGCTCACTGGGGAGCAGCGTCTCCTCGGGCCGACGCTCGCGCCTTCGGAACCAGTCGATCGCGGTGCGGTCGGTGATCGTGTTAAGCCAGCTGTGAAACTCGCCCTCTGAGGTCCCGTCGAACGCGGACACGATGGCGCGCACAAGCGCATCGTGAGCGGCATCCTGCGCCGCCCACCGCGGCATTCGGAGCAGCATCCGCCGTTCGACATTCGCCGCGTGACCGTAGACGAGGATCGCCAATGCGCGCTTGGCAGCGTCGTGATCCCCAGCGCTCGATGCCTCGCGTAGGTATGCGATGAGCTTCTCGTCGGAAAGCTGGTCGAGCTCATGGTCAGGCTGTTTTCGAAATCTCGCTGATGGCAAAGGTCAAGAATCCAGTCGCCGGCGCGGTCGTGAGCCTGACAAGCCGCCAACGTCCCGCGGTTGATGCTGAGGGCTCAAGGATAGATGCGGGCTTGGCGCTTGGGCCGATGGCCTCCGCGACCGCGGCGAGCCGCTGAGGGATTGCGGAGAAGGAGCCCGAGCGTGGTATCTGCCGCGAAGACGTGCCTGTGGCCGGGAGTCGACTCCCGGGGCCCGACCCGCAAGCGCAGCATCTAAGATGGTCTGACATATAGAAAGTGCCCCCGCGCTGCGCGAACAGCCGGGGGCGTGGCCCAGGAGGTACAGCTCCATGAGCAAGCGAAACGCTACTGCTCGGCGCGTGCGCGTCGAGCGCAACATCTATCGGCGACCGACCGGGGTCTTTGAGGTCGGCCTCAAGGACGGCGCCGGCGTACAGCGCTGGCACACGGTCGAGGGAGGCATCACCGCGGCGCGCGCGCTGCGCCACGAGCTGCTCGCCAGCCGAGCTCGCGGCGAGCGCGTCGCCCCGAACCCGCGCCTTCGCTTTGGCGACGCGGCCGATCGCTGGCTCACCGGACCGGTGACCGACCTGCGCGATTCGACGCAGGCCGGGTATAGAAACGCCGTCGAGCGGCATCTTCGTCCGCGCTACGCCACCCGACGCTTGGACGGGATCGATGCGGAGGACCTGGCCGCGCTCGTCCGCGAACTGCGAACGGAGGGCAAGAGCGAGGCGACCATCGCGGTGGTGCTCGGTGTGACGGCGCGCATCTACAAGTACGCCGCTCGGCGGCTGGGCTGGGCGGGCAGTATCCCGACCACGCACATGCTCGCATCTGAGCGGCCGAAGCTCTCGCACGCTCAGCGCCGTCCCATCTTCGAGGGCGCGCAGCTCGAGCAGACCATAGCCGCAGCCCACGGTCCCTACAGGACGATGTTCACGCTCGCCGCGTTGACCGGCGCGCGCATCTCAGAGCTGTGCGGGCTCACCTGGGCCAACGTGCGCATTCACGACCTTGACGATGCCGAGATCGAGTTCGGCTGGCAGGTGGACCGAAAAGGCAATCGGGGTCCCAGCAAGACCGACGGCTCGGCTCGCACCGTGCCGATTCCTCCCGAGCTGGCCTTCATCCTCGAGCGACATCAGCGCGCAGAGCCACGACACCCGCCCCGAGGCCCCCGTGTTCGCCACCCGCACTGGCCGACCGCTGGGCCAGCGCAACGTCGCTCGCGCTCTGAGAGCTGCCCAGACACGCGCGCGGGACGAGCAGGGCCGCCCGACGTTCCCGATCCTGCACGAGCGCGATCCGCAGGAGCGTCTGGCGGCCGTCCCTCGCGGTGCGGTTCCTTCGATGCACTCGTTCCGCCACACGGTTGCAAGCCGCGCGCTGCTCGCGGGCGAGTCCGTAGATGAGGTTGCCTTTCTGCTCGGCCACCGCGACGGCAACGTCACGCGCAGCGTGTACGTGCGAGAGATCGCCGACAGTCGGCGGCGGGCAATGCGCCGCTCGCGAATGAACGCCGAGTTTGCAGGCGTTCTGGAGGCTGCGGGAAGACCGTGAGCACATCGGCGGCCTTCGGCTCACGCGTACGCTATTGCTCATCCTCGGGGCACGGCCGCGCCAGCGGCGCCCTGAGGCGTGGGGTGGCACCCGGTAATGCCACAAGCTGGTACTCGAAGAGGAGTCCGCCGAGGGGATCTCGCCGACGCACGTATGCCGGTCTGGTGCATGTCACCCATCCGTGGATCTCCCGACCAACGTGCGGGAAACCCCGGGGGCCACAGGCAGCCCCCGCAGATAGCGTTCTCACCGAGTGGGGTCGGCAGCTTATCGACGGATAGCTGCCGCTGGCCTGCATTCGTCATGAGCGAGCACCTGACAGCCCTAGACGCGACGTTCCTCGAGCTCGAGGAGGTCGACGAGACCGCGCACATGCATACCGGCGTGATCATGGTCTTCGATCCTCGGTCGGACGGCGGCTCGCCGTCGCGCGAGGAAGTGTGCAGCTACCTTGCGAGCCGACTGGGGCAGCTACCGCGCTACGGGCAGCGCCTGTCGGAGCCGCACACGGGCGGGATGTCGTGGCCCGAATGGCAGGACGATTCCGCGTTTGACATCCGCAGGCACGTCGCCCGCGCGGCACTCGCCGCCCCCGGAGGCGATGAGGAGCTGGCGGAGTGGGCATCGGGCTTCTTCTCCCAGCGCCTGGATCGCCATCGGCCGCTGTGGGAGATGGCGCTGGTAGAGGGGCTCGCCAACGGTAGATGGGCAATCGCGACCAAGACGCACCACTGCATGGTCGACGGTGTCGGCTCGGCCGACGTCGGCCACCTGCTACTCGACACCACGCCGGACGCGGCGCCGGTTGCTGCGCCGCAGCCGCCCACCGCCAGGGGTGGCGGCGGCCGAGGTGCGCCTTCCCCTGTCGTTGCCGACCGCCCGACGTCCTCCGCCCGCCCGGCTGCTCCCGGCTCGCTGGCGCGTCTGGCGCACGTGTGGGCGGGCCTGCTTCCGGTCGAAACGATGGTCCACGCGACCCAGATGGGAGTTCACGGCGTGCTTCACCCGCGTGATTCGCTGCGCAACGCGCGATCGGCGCTCGACGTGATTGTGCGCGAGGAGTTGCACGCGGCGCCGCGCACGAGTCTCAATGTGCAGATTGGCACGCTGCGCCGTTTCGAGGTTGTGCGCGTCCCGCTCGCAGACCTGAAGGAGATCAAGAGCTCTCTCGGCGGCACGATCAACGATGTCGTGCTCACGGTCACCGCGAGCGGGCTCAGGGCGCTGCTCCAGTCGCGCGACGAGGCACTGCCCGCAGGAGGGCTGCGGGCGATGGTTCCGATCAACATCCGCGCTGCCAGCGAGCGCCTCGCGCTGGGGAATCGGGTCTCATCGCTCTATGTCGAGCTGCCGGTGGCGCAGGCCGATCCGGTCCTTCGCTATCACGAAACCGTGGCCCGCTCGGAGTCGCTGAAGTCCGAGGGAAAACAGGCGGCCGGCACCACTGCCGTGATTGAGCTGGCGGGACTGGCGCCACCGGTGATCCATGCCACCATGGCGCGGGCCCTCTACGCCACGCGGATGTTCAACGTGACCATCACCAACGTGCCCGGCCCCCAGCAGACGCTGTACGCCTTGGGGGCGGCAATGCGCGAGGTCTATCCGCTTGTGCCGCTCGCCGCCGAGCATGCCATCGGCGTTGCCGCAGCGAGCTATGACGGCAGCGTCTTCTTCGGCGTGGTCGCCGACCGCGACACCGTGCCAGACCTCGAGGTCATGCTGAACGCCATGGGTGCCTCGGTCCAGGAGCTTCTGTCTGCCGCCCGCGCAGACCGCAAGGACCCCGCGACGGACGGCGCTCCTGACAGTCATCTGAGTCAGTAATCCGTTGGCAATAGGTGGCCAGGCTGTCGAGGATTTCCTCGGCTGTCTTGTGCCAGACGTAGGGCTTGGGATCCTGGTTCCAGTTGGCGATCCAGGTACGGATCGATGCGACGAGGTCGCGGACTGAGCGGTGGGCGCTGCGTTTGATCCACTTGGTGGTGAGCTCGGCGAACCAGCGCTCGACGAGGTTCAGCCAGGAGCTGTAGGTGGGCGTGAAGTGCATGGTGAAGCGTGGGTGGCGCACCAGCCAGCGCTGAATCGATGGGGTCTTGTGCGTGGATGAGTTGTCGAGGACGATGTGGACGTCGAGGTGGTCGGGCACTGAGGCGTCGATCAGGTTCAAGAAGCGGCGGAACTCCTCGGCACGATGGCGGGGGCTCATATCGGCGATTACCTGGCCTGAGGTGAGGTCGAGCGCCGCGTAGAGATTGGTAGTCCCGTTGCGCACGTAGTCGTGGGTGTGGCGCTCGGGCACTCCAGGCATCAGCGGCAAGATGGGCGCGGAGCGGTCGAGCGCCTGAATCTGGGACTTCTCATCGACGCACAACACGACGGCCGCATCGGGAGGGTTCAGGTATAGGCCCACGATGTCGCGGACCTTGTCGATGAACTGCGGGTCGGGCGAAAGCTTGAACGCCTCCGTCTGGTGCGGCTTTAGCCCGAACGCGCGCCAGATACGGCTGATCGCCGACTGGCTCATCCCGGTCGCGCCCGCCATCGATCGCGTCGACCAGTGCGTCGCGTTCGGCGGAGATTCCTCGAGCGTCTTGACGATCACACGCTCGATCTCCTCATCGCCGATCGAACGCGGTTTGCCGGGCCTGGGCTCGTCGTGCAACCCGTCCAGCCCCTGGCGAGCGAATCGCCCGCGCCACTTGCCTACCGTCGATTTACTGCAACCCAGCCGAGCGGCGATCTCGATGCTCTGCTCGCCTTCGGCTGCCGCGAGCACGATCCGACAACGCAACGCGAGCGCCTGGGCGCTCTTCGGGCGCCGAGCCCAACGCTCCAACACCTCCCTCTCATCGTCGGTGAGCACGACCATTGCAAGCGGCGGCATCGCAGCCTCCTATCGTCGGCGATAACGACGATGGATTTCGACGCCACAGACAAGGTGCCTGCGAACTAACGACTCAGATGACTAGCGCTCAGACGCCGGCCACCGCACGGACGCCTGCACTAGCGCACGCCGAAGTCGTGTAGCCCGGCCGGCGTCACCTCATCGACGGTCAAGCGCTCCACGACCGCCCGCGGCGGCCCCTTGTGGCAGTAGTCAAGCCACCCGCCAACCGCGTAAGCGTGCGCTGGCGGGCGCCAGTCTGGGGGTCGCGCCGCGGCCAGCTGCCGCTGTTGGCGGCGCAGCTCGTCAGCCGACGTCGGCCAAGGGGCGTACGAAGCCATCGCGGCCATGTTTGCGTACGACCGTGCTCGGCAGGCTGCCTCGCCGGCTGTGGCTGAGTGAGACGTGTCTACAGTTGGCGCATGTTCGGCAAGAGCATCCTGCCGGCCTTCTTGCTCGACATCGACGGCGTGCTGTATGTCGGAGATGAGCCGATCGCGGGCGCGACCGCTGCGCTAGACGAGATACGGGCGATGAGCGCCGGCATCCGGCTGGTGACAAACACGACCTCCAAGTCGCGTCGGCAGATCGTCGATCATCTACAGGAGCTCGGGTTCGATGTTGCGAGGGACGAGGTGCTCACTCCCGCGGCTCTGGCCGTGCGCCACTGCCGCGAACAGGGACATCGGTCCGTGAAGCTGCTCGTAAGTGAGGCCTTGCGCGAGGATCTCACAGAGCTCGCACAGCCCCCAAACGGCGCAGCGGTGGACGCCATAGTGCTTGGCGATCTCGGTCAGGGGTTCACGGCAGATGTGCTCAACGACGCATTCCGTCTCCTGATGGACGGAGCAGAGCTAGTGGCACTTCAGCACAACCGCTATTGGCGCCGAGCAGATGGCCTCGCGCTCGACGTCGGTGCCTACTCGGCCGCGTTGGAGTACGCCACGGGCAGCGAGGCGACGGTGGTCGGAAAGCCGGCCCCCGCATTCTTCGCCGCCGCGCTGGCCGACCTGAATGCGTCGTCGGACGCCGCAGTGATGATCGGCGACGATATCGAGGCCGACATCGGCGGCGCACTCTGCGTTGGCCTTCGCGGCATTCTCGTGCGCACCGGCAAGTACCGGAAGGACGCGCTCGACACTTCAGGAGTGACGCCCACAGAGATCGTGGACTCGATCGCCGACATACCCAGACTGCTACACGAGCGCGCGGACTGCGCGTAGGTTCGAGAAGTCGATTCCCCGCCCGGCTTGCAGCGGGCGACACTTCATGGCCTCGGGCAAGCGCCTCCTCACGCCAGCGCAAGTAGCGCGAGCCGTATTACAAAGCCACGAGCCGCGGCGGCGCCCGCAGCGCAGCGCCGAGAGCGCCGAGGTCGTTCGCCCGCGTCGCCAGCGTCCGGGGCCCTCGGCCAGCACGTTGGTCCGGTTCAGTTCGCAAGCAACTCTCCAGGAGGCTCGATCCCAGGCATTGAGTCATCGGGCGAGTCCGGAGCTGGACTCCAAGCTCGCCTGCAACCAGGCCACCTTTCGTGCGCGGCGACCCCTTTTGATTGAAGGAAGGGGTCAGGCGAGGCGTGCACCCCGCGAGGCCAACCGGCTGCAAATCTGGGAGACAGGATTTGAACCTACGACCGCCCGGCCCCGAGCTCGACGGATCTAGCGTATGTGGGTGCGTTTGACTTGTTCTCAGGTGCTCTGAGTTGCGCGCAGTTGCGCTGACTCTTGCTCAATTTGGACCCCGAATTGGACCCCATCAGTGTCCTGGGCGCAGAGCGCGCCCGACCCCGCGCAACGGATCATCCGAGACGTAGACACGGGGGATGCTTTCCGTCGTCCCAGTTGAAACCGAAGTGACCCTGGCCGGCAGCTGCAGTGCATTTGATCTTTGGCCGCGTGACTGTCTCGACCTCCGAGCCACACGTGCTCTTCGAAGCGCCGTTGCTCGAATCGCCGGAGTAGGAGGCCTGCCAGTAGTAGGTCCCCGACGGCAGGGTCTCCGCCTTGGACGCGGGTACCCTCCCGCGGGTCACGGTCACCGTTCCTGCCGAGACAACCAGCTTCGTGCACTTCTTATCCGAATACACTTTGTAGCTGACGGTGCCCGTCGCTTTCGCGACGTTCGCGCCAGCTCAATGTCGCATTGTCCCTCACCGCTGTCCCTTCCAGCACCGTGATCTTTCCGCCCCAGTGGCCTCCACCCGACAACCATGTCGAGAGGTGGGTGGGCTTGGGCGCCGCATTAGCCTTCTTGACCGTCTCGACCTCCGTGCCACACCTGCTCTTCGAGGCGCCGTTGCTCGAATCACCGCTGTAGGAGGCCTGCCAGTAGTAGGTCCCCGGCGACAGCGTCTCCGGGTTCGATGCGGGCACCACCCCAGCTTTGACGCTGGGCGTACCCGCCGAGGTGACTACTTTGGTGCATTTGCTATCGGAGTACACCTTGTATTCGACCGTGCCTGTCGCGCTCGCCGCGTTGGTGCCGCTCAAGCTCGCTTTATCGGTCACGGCCGTCCCTTCCGACACGGTGATCGCGGCACCCGACTGGCCTGCGCCCGACAACAATGTCGAGGTTGTGGTCGGTTCGATTCTTCCTGCTTCGAGCGTTTTGAAGCTTTCATCCAGGCCTTTGCTCGTCCCGCCGGGGTTGGTCGCTGAGATCCTGAAGTGGTAGGTCGTGTTCGCGGCAAGGCCGCCGATCGAGGCCAACACCGCCACCGGGCTCATCCCTTTCCCGGGCAGCGCCGAGCACGACGCGGTTTTGCCGTAGGAGGACGTTTCGCCGTATTCGAATTCGCATTTGCCGACTTCCCCGCCGTTGGGGTTGACCGTCGCGCTGAGCGTCGCCGAGGTTTGGGTGACCGATGAGGCCGCTTTGGTCACGACCGTCGGGGCGTTTCCGAGCAGCGTTTTGGTCGTTTCGTCAGAGCCTTTGCTCGTGCCGCTGGGGTTGGTCGCGGTGATGCGGAAGTGGTAGATGGTGTTTGCGCTGAGGCCGCTGATCGCGGCGGTCACTTCCACGGGGCTTGACCCGTTCCCCGGCAGGAAGGAGCACGACGCGGTTTTGCCGTAGGAGGTCGTTTCGCCGTATTCGAATTCGCATTTGCCGACTTCCCCGCCGTTGGGGTTGACCGTCGCGCTGAGCGTCGCCGAGGTTTGGGTGACCGATGAGGCCGCTTTGGTCACGACCGTCGGGGCGTTTCCGAGCAGCGTTTTGGTCGTTTCGTCAGAGCCTTTGCTCGTGCCGCTGGGGTTGGTCGCGGTGATGCGGAAGTGGTAGATGGTGTTTGCGCTGAGGCCGCTGATCGCGGCGGTCACTTCCACGGGGCTTGACCCGTTCCCCGGCAGGAAGGAGCACGACGCGGTTTTGCCGTAGGAGGTCGTTTCGCCGTATTCGAATTCGCATTTGCCGACTTCCCCGCCGTTGGGGTTGACCGTCGCGCTGAGCGTCGCCGAGGTTTGGGTGACCGATGAGGCCGCTTTGGTCACGACCGTCGGGGCGTTTCCGAGCAGCGTTTTGGTCGTTTCGTCAGAGCCTTTGCTCGTGCCGCTGGGGTTGGTCGCGGTGATGCGGAAGTGGTAGATGGTGTTCGCGCTGAGGCCGCTGATCGCGGCGGTCACTTCCACGGGGCTTGGCCCGACCCGGGCAGGAAGGAGCACGACGCGGTTTTGCCGTAGGAGGTCGTTTCGCCGTATTCGAATTCGCATTTGCCGACTTCCCCGCCGTTGGGGTTGACCGTCGCGCTGAGCGTCGCCGAGGTCTGGGTGACCGATGAGGCCGCTTTGGTCACGACCGTCGGGGCGTTTCCGAGCAGCGTTTTGGTCGTTTCGTCAGAGCCTTTGCTCGTGCCGCTGGGGTTGGTCGCCGAGATCCGGAAGTGGTAGGTCGTGTTTGCGCTGAGGCCGCTGATCGCGGCGGTCACTTCCACGGGGCTTGACCCGACCCCGGCAGGAAGGAGCACGACGCGGTTTTGCCGTAGGAGGTCGTTTCGCCGTATTCGAATTCGCATTTGCCGACTTCCCCGCCGTTGGGGTTGACCGTCGCGCTGAGCGTCGCCGAGGTTTGGGTGACCGATGAGGCCGCTTTGGTCACGACCGTCGGGGCGTTTCCGAGCAGCGTTTTGGTCGTTTCGTCAGAGCCTTTGCTCGTGCCGCTGGGGTTGGTCGCGGTGATGCGGAAGTGGTAGATGGTGTTTGCGCTGAGGCCGCTGATCGCGGCGGTCACTTCCACGGGGCTTGACCCGTTCCCCGGCAGGAAGGAGCACGACGCGGTTTTGCCGTAGGAGGTCGTTTCGCCGTATTCGAATTCGCATTTGCCGACTTCCCCGCCGTTGGGGTTGACCGTCGCGCTGAGCGTCGCCGAGGTTTGGGTGACCGATGAGGCCGCTTTGGTCACGACCGTCGGGGCGTTTCCGAGCAGCGTTTTGGTCGTTTCGTCAGAGCCTTTGCTCGTGCCGCTGGGGTTGGTCGCGGTGATGCGGAAGTGGTAGATGGTGTTTGCGCTGAGGCCGCTGATCGCGGCGGTCACTTCCACGGGGCTTGACCCGTTCCCCGGCAGGAAGGAGCACGACGCGGTTTTGCCGTAGGAGGTCGTTTCGCCGTATTCGAATTCGCATTTGCCGACTTCCCCGCCGTTGGGGTTGACCGTCGCGCTGAGCGTCGCCGAGGTTTGGGTGACCGATGAGGCCGCTTTGGTCACGACCGTCGGGGCGTTTCCGAGCAGCGTTTTGGTCGTTTCGTCAGAGCCTTTGCTCGTGCCGCTGGGGTTGGTCGCGGTGATGCGGAAGTGGTAGATGGTGTTTGCGCTGAGGCCGCTGATCGCGGCGGTCACTTCCACGGGGCTTGACCCGTTCCCCGGCAGGAAGGAGCACGACGCGGTTTTGCCGTAGGAGGTCGTTTCGCCGTATTCGAATTCGCATTTGCCGACTTCCCCGCCGTTGGGGTTGACCGTCGCGCTGAGCGTCGCCGAGGTTTGGGTGACCGATGAGGCCGCTTTGGTCACGACCGTCGGGGCGTTTCCGAGCAGCGTTTTGGTCGTTTCGTCAGAGCCTTTGCTCGTGCCGCTGGGGTTGGTCGCGGTGATGCGGAAGTGGTAGATGGTGTTTGCGCTGAGGCCGCTGATCGCGGCGGTCACTTCCACGGGGCTTGACCCGTTCCCCGGCAGGAAGGAGCACGACGCGGTTTTGCCGTAGGAGGTCGTTTCGCCGTATTCGAATTCGCATTTGCCGACTTCCCCGCCGTTGGGGTTGACCGTCGCGCTGAGCGTCGCCGAGGTTTGGGTGACCGATGAGGCCGCTTTGGTCACGACCGTCGGGGCGTTTCCGAGCAGCGTTTTGGTCGTTTCGTCAGAGCCTTTGCTCGTGCCGCTGGGGTTGGTCGCGGTGATGCGGAAGTGGTAGATGGTGTTTGCGCTGAGGCCGCTGATCGCGGCGGTCACTTCCACGGGGCTTGACCCGTTCCCCGGCAGGAAGGAGCACGACGCGGTTTTGCCGTAGGAGGTCGTTTCGCCGTATTCGAATTCGCATTTGCCGACTTCCCCGCCGTTGGGGTTGACCGTCGCGCTGAGCGTCGCCGAGGTTTGGGTGACCGATGAGGCCGCTTTGGTCACGACCGTCGGGGCGTTTCCGAGCAGCGTTTTGGTCGTTTCGTCAGAGCCTTTGCTCGTGCCGCTGGGGTTGGTCGCGGTGATGCGGAAGTGGTAGATGGTGTTTGCGCTGAGGCCGCTGATCGCGGCGGTCACTTCCACGGGGCTTGACCCGTTCCCCGGCAGGAAGGAGCACGACGCGGTTTTGCCGTAGGAGGTCGTTTCGCCGTATTCGAATTCGCATTTGCCGACTTCCCCGCCGTTGGGGTTGACCGTCGCGCTGAGCGTCGCCGAGGTTTGGGTGACCGATGAGGCCGCTTTGGTCACGACCGTCGGGGCGTTTCCGAGCAGCGTTTTGGTCGTTTCGTCAGAGCCTTTGCTCGTGCCGCTGGGGTTGGTCGCGGTGATGCGGAAGTGGTAGATGGTGTTTGCGCTGAGGCCGCTGATCGCGGCGGTCACTTCCACGGGGCTTGACCCGTTCCCCGGCAGGAAGGAGCACGACGCGGTTTTGCCGTAGGAGGTCGTTTCGCCGTATTCGAATTCGCATTTGCCGACTTCCCCGCCGTTGGGGTTGACCGTCGCGCTGAGCGTCGCCGAGGTTTGGGTGACCGATGAGGCCGCTTTGGTCACGACCGTCGGGGCGTTTCCGAGCAGCGTTTTGGTCGTTTCGTCAGAGCCTTTGCTCGTGCCGCTGGGGTTGGTCGCGGTGATGCGGAAGTGGTAGATGGTGTTTGCGCTGAGGCCGCTGATCGCGGCGGTCACTTCCACGGGGCTTGACCCGTTCCCCGGCAGGAAGGAGCACGACGCGGTTTTGCCGTAGGAGGTCGTTTCGCCGTATTCGAATTCGCATTTGCCGACTTCCCCGCCGTTGGGGTTGACCGTCGCGCTGAGCGTCGCCGAGGTTTGGGTGACCGATGAGGGCAATCCGGTTTCGACCGTCGGGGGGGTTCCCAGCAGCGTTTCGAACGTTTCATCGGGGCCTTTGCTCGTGCCGCCGGGGTTGGTCGCTGAGACGCGGAAGTGGTAGATCGTGTTTGCGCTGAGGCCGCTGATCGCGGCGGCCACTTCCACGGGGCTCGTCCCGTTCGCCGGCAGCGAGGAGCACGGCGCGGTTTTGCCGTAGGAGGTCGTTTCGCCGTATTCGAATTCGCATTTGCCGACTTCCCCGCCGCCGTTGGGATTGACCGTGGCGCTGAGCGTCGCCGAGGTCTGGGTGATCGAGGAGGCCGCCTTCTTTTCGACCGTCGGAAGTGGGGGATTTTCTCCGACGACGAGCGTGACGCCCGTTGCGCGGTAGCGAACCACGTAGGCAAGACCGCCTCCGGGCGTGCCATTGACCGAACTGAACGTTCCGGTCCGCGGGTTCGCGCCGAGGATCTGGAAGCCCTGGCCTTCCTGCGGTGCGAATCCGCTCTCGGTCGTGATTTCGAGCGTTCCGGCGAGCGTCGCGGCACCGCTCACGTTGAGCTGGGTAAAGCCCGTCCCGGGCGTCAGACCTCCGACGTGGAGGTGGAGCGTGCCGGTCGCGCTCTGAGTGTAGGAGGCGGCGCTGATGATGCCCTTACCGACCTCCACCGTGCCGTCGTTGCTCAGCGGGACGCCGATCGTGGTCATTCCGGTGCCCGCGCTCTTGAGGAATTTGCCGGTGCTGGCGTTGTGCACGGACCCCCCGGCGTTGTATATCCCGGTCGCGTTCTCGCCGTTCGCGTTGAAGGTCCCGGCGTTCTCGATCTTCGACGCTTCAGCCATGTAGATGTAGCCGCCGTCGCCACTCCAGGTGGCGCTGGCGCCGGATTCGATCTGGAGCGTGCGCCCGCCGTTGAGATAGACGTAGGTGGAGGTGGTGTCGATCGATAGCGTTGCCGTGTTGGCGAGCACGGTCTTGCCGGTGCCGGTCTGTTCGCCGCCGCTCCAGGTATAGGTGCCCGAGACCGTCAGCGTGCCGGTGCCGGCGAGCACGCCACCGGACTGGGTGAAGGTCCCCCCAGCGGTAGCGCTCCCGTTGACGGTCAGCGTCGCGCCGGAGAGCGCGGTGCTGCCGCTGAAGCTGGCTTCATTGAGCGTGAAGCTGCCGCTCGTGAAGCTGACCAGGCCGCCGGAGCCGTTGAAGTTGCCTTTCGTGGATCCTGTACCGCCGCCGTTCAAGCTCAGCGTCCCCGTGCTCGCCTGCACCGTGCCGTCGTTGTTCAACGGGACGCCGATCGTGGTCGTGCCGGTGCCGGCGCTCTTGAGGAATTTGCCGGTGCTGGCGTTGTGCACGGACCCGCCGGCGTTGTATATCCCATTCGGGTTCTCGCTGTTCGCGTTGAAGGTCCCGGCGTTCTCGATCTTCGACGCTTCACCCATGTAGATGTAGCCGCCGTCGCCACTCCAGGTGGCGCTGGCGCCGGATTCGATCTGGAGCGTGCGCCCGCCGTTGAGATAGACGTAGGTGGAGGTGGTGTCGATCGATAGCGTCGCCGTGTTGGCGAGCACGGTCTTGCCGGTGCCGGTCTGTTCGCCGCCGCTCCATTTGGAGGTGCCTGAGACCGTCAGCGTGCCGGTGCCGCCGAGCGTGCCGGCGGACTGGGTGAGGTTGTTGGCCGTGCCCGCAGAGTTGAAGTTGGCGACGCCGCCTGAGATCTCCGTCGTCCCGCCGACGTTGTAGGTGCCACCGAAGTTCACGGTGGCCCCGGAAATCCTGATCGTGCCCGCACCTGAGGTGGTCGTTCCCGAGAGGTTGAACGTCCCGCCCTGGAAGTTCACGGCCGCACCTGACGCAGCGGTGAAGCTGCCGGTCCCTTCACCGCCCCCGTTCAAGCTCAGCGTTCCCGTGGTGGCCTGGGCCGTGCCGTCGTTGTTGAACGGGACGTCGATCGTGGTCGTTCCGGTGCCCGCGCTCTTGAGGAATTTGCCGGTGCTGGCGTTGTGCACGGACCCGCCGGCGTTGTATATCCCATTCGGGTTCTCGCTGTTCGCGTTGAAGGTCCCGGCGTTCTCGATCTTCGACGCTTCACCCATCTGGATGTAGCCGCCGTCGCCACTCCAGGTGGCGCTGGCGCCGGATTCGATCTGGAGCGTGCGCCCGCCGTTGAGATAGACGTAGGTGGAGGTGGTGTCGATCGATAGCGTCGCCGTGTTGGCGAGCACGGTCTTGCCGGTGCCGGTCTGTTCGCCGCCGCTCCATTTGGAGGTGCCTGAGACCGTCAGCGTGCCGGTGCCGCCGAGCGTGCCGGCGGACTGGGTGAGGTTGTTGGCCGTGCCCGCAGAGTTGAAGTTGGCGACGCCGCCTGAGATCTCCGTCGTCCCGCCGACGTTGTAGGTGCCACCGAAGTTCACGGTGGCCCCGGAAATCCTGATCGTGCCCGCACCTGAGGTGGTCGTTCCCGAGAGGTTGAACGTCCCGCCCTGGAAGTTCACGGCCGCACCTGACGCAGCGGTGAAGCTGCCGGTCCCTTCACCGCCCCCGTTCAAGCTCAGCGTTCCCGTGGTGGCCTGGGCCGTGCCGTCGTTGTTCAACGGGACGTTGATCGTGGTCGTTCCGGTGCCCGCGCTCTTGAGGAATTTGCCGGTGCTGGCGTTGTGCACGGACCCGCCGGCGTTGAGGATCCCATTCGGGTTCTCGCTGTTGGCGTTGAAGGTGCCGGCGTTCTCGATCTTCGACGTTTCGCCCATGTAGATGTAGCCGCCGTCGCCACTCCAGGTGGCTGTGGCGCCGGAGTCGATCTGCAGCGTGCGTGCGCCCTGAAGGAAGAGGGGGTTGGAGCTGGTGTCGAGCGAGAGCGCACCGGAGGCGATCTCGGTCTTGCCGGTGCCGGTCTGTTCGCCGCCGCTCCAGTTGGAGGTGCCCGAGACCGTCAGCGTGCCGGTGCCGCCGAGCGTGCCGCCGGACTGGGTGAAGGTCCCCCCAGCGGTAGCGCTCCCGTTGACGGTCAGCGTCGCGCCGGAGAGCGCGGTGCTGCCGCTGAAGCTGGCTTCATTGAGCGTGAAGCTGCCGCTCGTGAAGCTGACCAGGCCGCCGGAGCCGTTGAAGTTGCCTTTCGTGGATCCTGTACCGCCGCCGTTCAAGCTCAGCGTCCCCGTGCTCGCCTGCACCGTGCCGTCGTTGTTCAACGGGACGTTGATCGTGGTCGTTCCGGTGCCCGCGCTCTTGAGGAATTTGCCGGTGCTGGCGTTGTGCACGGACCCGCCGGCGTTGAGGATCCCATTCGGGTTCTCGCTGTTGGCGTTGAAGGTGCCGGCGTTCTCGATCTTCGACGTTTCGCCCATGTAGATGTAGCCGCCGTCGCCACTCCAGGTGGCTGTGGCGCCGGAGTCGATCTGCAGCGTGCGTGCGCCCTGAAGGAAGAGGGGGTTGGAGCTGGTGTCGAGCGAGAGCGCACCGGAGGCGATCTCGGTCTTGCCGGTGCCGGTCTGTTCGCCGCCGCTCCATTTGGAGGTGCCTGAGACCGTCAGCGTGCCGGTGCCGCCGAGCGTGCCGGCGGACTGGGTGAGGTTGGCAGTGCTCGAGCCTTCTTCGACAAGTTTAGGTTCCAGGGACAGCGAGCCGCCGGTGATTTCGAGCGTGCCTTCACTCTGGACGGTCAGGACCGGGCCCGCTGCTTCCGAAACGTCGACTGTGACTTCGGGGATGCAGACGTGGTCAGTCGGACCAGGAACTCTGCTGGGGGTCCAGTTCGCCGGTTCGTGCCAGCTATTCCCCGCCCCCCCGGTCCAGGTGATCGTGGGGGTGATCGTGCAAGCCAGCGGCAGCGCCGTGGCCGGCGCCGCAGCCCCCGCGCTAATCGCGAACACGGCCACGAGGCAAAGCCCCATGGTCCTGATGCGTTTCGAGGTCACTGCTGCTCTTCCCCCTCGCACGCCAACTCGACGTACCCCGACGCAGGGCAACCCAGGCGTGAAAATCATGACTGGCTCCTTCCAGGACCCCCCGGCCCTACTTGTAGAGGCGCTACGCTTGTTTGGGACGAAACGGCCCGCCACCAAAGAGCGGCCGTAACGGCCTCGCCGGCCACCCTACTCCTTTGTCGGGCCGTCGATCTGTCCTGTGCGAAAGACTACGGGCAACTACGCGGAAGGCCCTACGGGTAACTACGCTCGCGGGCTCCACGGGTGAAGCTGCATCGCCCAACGCCCTCCTGCGATCCCGGCGGCCAGGCGGCGCTCCGACTGCGTCTACAGCGGATTTGCGTCTCCCTGCACCCTGCTGCATGGTCCGTCGATGAATCGGGGAGACAGGACTTGAACTGCGACCGCCCGACGCCAGCCTGCTTGTGCGTCGGCTTGACCCCTTTCCGATAAGGGAAGGGGTCGCCGATTCGCCTCGAACCCGTCCCGCGCCGATAACGCACTGACGCTTGCTTAATCGCAACGTGGTAGCGCACTGTTGCTCGAGCACGGCGCCTCCTATTCGTCGTGGCTGTTGCATAAACCCCTGGCGAGCTCACTGAAGCCTTTCTGATCTGGGCGTGAGTTTGTACTCACCCGCGCACCGGTCCGCGCCGGACGCGGGAGCGACTCACTCACGGGCGTCTCTGGTCCGTGAAGTCTGCGAAGAGCTCTTCCAGTCTCTCGGCGATGCCCTTCCTCGACACGGTCGGACCGCTCCGCAACGAAGCGCTAGTCTGTCTGGCGACCACATTGGGTGACGAGGCCCCATTCGGGGCGTGCGCACCGGTGGAGCGGCTCTCGCGCTATCCGAAGATGCGGTGATGAAGACCCTCGCGCGACACCCTCGCAGGCGCTGGTTTCCTGACCTCAAGGCCGAGGCGCTTGCTTGGTGGGTGAGGAGGGTCTCAGACCAGAGGCTCCAGTCGGTCATGCGCAGTCGGCTTCGCGGCGTCCTGTTGTGGCAGATCTTCCGCACGATCCGTCAGCGCGCACAGCCCGATGCCCGCCTCAACGCGGTCGTGGAGTTCAGGATCACCGGACGGCGAGACGGCGGCATCGACCGCTACCAGCTCATGCTCACCGACGGCCGGTGCAGGACATCAAGACGCGGCGGACGCACGCCGGCGTTGACGCTCGAGCTTGAACCGGTGGCGTTCCTGCGGCTGGTCGGCGCTACCGCCAGCGCCACGCGACTGTTGATCGCGGGCAAGCTCAAGCTGCGCGGTGACCTTATGTTGGCCCTGACCCTGCCCGCGGCGCTCAGGCTCCCCAGGCGCCGACGCTGATCGTACGGTGGGTCGGCGACGGCCAGCCGCGGCACGTCAGGTGGCACGTCATTGAGAGAACCCGAGAGCAGCAAACGCGGGCGGACATGCCTGAGGTGGGACACACCTGGGCGCGAATTCGAGCCCAGGATCGCCCATGCACAAAAGCCCCGCAAATCATGTGGGCGTCGTGTTTTCGTAGTCACATTGCGGTCACGTCCTTTGCGGTACTGTGACGGCCATGCGGGCCCCGCGTCCTCGACACGCCAGCGGGGGCTAGCGGGCTATGCGGCGAGTGTTAGAGGGCGGGGAGGCGGCCGAGGACCAGCCAGAGCTCTCCGGGCTGTCGTGCTCGACGCGCCTCGTGGTGCGAGGTTCGGCCGCGACCGACACGCTCCTGCGCACGGCGGGCGCGTCCGTCCTGTCGATCCCGGTCCTGACGTGGGCCTTGTCGGGCAACGTTCGCCGGGAGCGCCCGTGGCTCGCGTTCTACCAGCAGCTCGCCGAGGCCGCTGATTCCCAGGCCGCGTTCCCGGCTCCCGCGGCGGACGTGCGTGTGACGACGCTCCCCGCCCCGCGCTTCGCATTCCGCCCTCTCGGCGGACACGTCGAGATGCTGCGATTCGACAGCCCGTTCGCGGCTATCAACCCGGCCGTGCGGGACTCCTACGCCGCCTTCTCGGAGAACCACACCGCGTGGGCCCAGCGCTGGTGTCACGACGACGGCCCCCGCCCGACGCTGTGCGTGATCCACGGCTTCGGCGCCTCGCCGTACTGGCTCAACAGCGCATTCTTCAACCTGCCGTGGCTGTACGGCCAGGGCTACGACATCCTCCTCTACGTGCTCCCATTCCACGGCGCGCGTCAACCGAAGTCGGTGCCGTTCAGCGGCTGGGGCCTGTTCGCGCACGGCATCGCGCACCTCAACGAGGCGATCTTCCAGGCCGTGTACGACTTCCGCGTCTTGGTCGACAACCTCATGGCGCAGGGGGTCGAACAGGTCGCGGTGACCGGCCTATCTCTTGGCGGCTACGTCGCGGCGCTATCAGCGGAGGTGGACGACCGCCTCGCGCTGTCGATCCCCAACGCGCCGGTGGTGAGCCTGGGTCCGCTCATACGCCAGTGGTTCCCCGCGAACCTGCTCGTCGCCGGCGGGGCGCGGCTGGCGGGCATCGGGCTCGACGAACTCGACCAAGCACTCGCGGTACATAGCCCGCTGACCTACAAGCCGCTGATCGCACCCGAGCGCCGGATGATCATCGGCGGCCTGGCCGACCGCCTGGCACCGCCGGAGCAGAGCCGCATGCTCTGGGAGCACTGGGGTCATTGCCGCCTCCATTGGTTTCCGGGCAACCACGTGCTGCACTTCAACCGCGGCGTCTACCTCGAGGAGATGCTCGCGTTCATGCGCAGCGTGGGATTCGGCGCGTGATACGAACCCCCTAGCCGGGTGACGCACTAGACGCCGGGAACCAAGGGCGGAGGCACGATCGAAGCCTCGGCTCGGCCAATCGCCATCTTCTGGCGCTCTTGTGGACTGCGGACAAACTCCGGCGCTGCGCGCGTGCGTTCTGAGGCCCACTCTCGTCGGAACCTCCGCGGACTTCGCCATGTGCTCTCGGCGGACTGGCGAGAAGCGGCGAGGTGATGAGCGCGCCCGAAGAGATGCCTGCTTGCGCTGCGGGCTGGACGTCAAATCGATCGCCATCACCCGCGCGGGTTTCGATCAGTCTTCTCGGCAGTGGGTATTGTGCGGCCGTGCCTGAGGTAGACCTCCACGGACAGCGCGTCACCTACCACCTGCTGGGGGAGGGCCCAGCGATCCTCCGGGAGTAGACCTCGAATGCCTTCTGGTTCTCACCCTCGGCGAGCCACGAATACCACGTTCGCCTGCGACATCGCCTACTCCGACAGCCCCGCGGCTTTGAGGGCCTTCCTTACGCTCGCAAACCCGCGACCGTTAACGATCTTCCCGGTACGGAACGTCCAAACGTAGGCGTAGGGAATGTCGAAATCGATGCCGGTGAATCTCGATCTCGCTCGGATTCGGTGGATGGACACCAAGCAGTCGCCGGAGCCGACGATCCGATCAAGCTCGATGGTCGTGCCCTCGAACGGCTCGATCATCTGTCTTGTCGCCCTCGCCAACCCCTCGTGGCCGCGATAGACCTCGCCAGCGTGGTCGGGCAGCGAGTCGTCTTCGTATGTCGCCTCGGGATCGATCAACGACCAATCACCCTCACCCCGGCCCGTCGCCTCTAGACCGCCCGGTTCACCCCATGGCTGCAAATGGAGCCGAAGCTTCTCCACGTTCTGCTCAGAAATACGCTCTCACCTCGCCTCCAAGGCTGGCTCGAGCGTAACGCGCTGGCCGAGCCTTTCGAGCTGGCGCACCAGACGCTGGGTTAGGCGCTCCTGGTCTTCGCGGCGAACGAAGTAGTCGCCGCCAAGCTCCTCGTAGGGGACCTCGTCGCGCAGGATGTAGTAGGCGGCCACGAGGATCGAGTGGGCGACGGCGACGATCGCTTTCTTGTGGCCGCGGCGGCGCTTGACGCGCAGGTATTGGGCTCTGAGGTAGGTGTCCTTGGTGCGTCCGGCGGCACTGTTGGCGGCCTCGACGAGCGCGGTTCTGAGCCAGCTATCGCCCTTGCGGGTCTTCCCGGAGCGGCGCTTGCCCGCCGACTCGTCGTGGCCGGGACAGACGGCTGCCCAGCTCGCCGCGTGACGGTGGGTGGGGAAGCGACTCATGTCTGGGCCCAACTCGGCGAGTATCACCTCGGCGGTGCGCTCGGCGACCCCGGGAATCGTGCACAGAAGCTCACGCTGGCGCTCGAAAGGGCGCGTGCGCTCCTCGACCTCTAAAGAGAGCGAGCCGATCGTCTCATCCAGATACTCGATGTGGGCGAGCAGATGGGAGACCAATAGCGCGTGATGGTCGCGAAAGCGCCCCTCGAGCGCCTGACACAGGGCCGGCAGCTTTGCGCGCAGCTTGCCTTTCGCCAGATCCGCAAGCGCCGCGGGGTCGTTGTTGCCCTCGCACAGCTCTCTGAGCATCGCCTTGCCCGAAGCGCCGAGCACATCGGAGGCCACGTCTGAGAGCTTGATGTTGGCGTCCTCGAGCACCTTCTGCAGGCGGTTGGCCTCCCGCGCGCGATCCCACGTCAGCGACTTGCGATAGCGGGTCAGGTCGCGCAGCTCGCGGATCGGCGCCGGCGGCACGAAGCTCGATTTCAAGAGCCCGTGCTCGAGCAACTGACACAGCCACTGGGCATCCTGCACGTCGGTCTTGCGACCAGGCACGTTCTTGACGTGCTGGGCATTGACCAACAACAGCTCGAAGTCGTCCTCGAGCAGGTAGTAGACCGGCTTCCAGTAAACGCCTGTCGCCTCCATAGCCACGTGCGTGATGCCGAGGCCCAAGAGCCAGTCGCGCAGGCCGAGCAGATCAGCGGTCATCGTTGAGAACTCGGCACACAGCTCAGAGCGCTTGCCTTGTTGGTCGGGCACGTGCACGCAAGCGGTCACCTGCGCCTTGTGGACGTCGAGCGCGCAGCAGCGCTCATGGACGCGTTCCATCACTTACCTCCCTTGAGATCGACAGCGACTGCTGCCGCCCACGGGGAACCCTCGCGCTCAAAGATTCTGCTCGACGTGCTCATGGCAACAGTTCGGGGTTCCCACGGGTGCCCAAGCCACTCTGCTTACGGACTCGCGGTGCCAGAACGTAGACGGCCTTGACATGGGCGGCCCAAGGAGTCTCGCCCATTTCATCCGTCGTGGGTGACGACCAGTTGGTCGTCATGAGCTCTGCTTAGAAATACGCGCTCATCCTGCCTCCACGGTCGTGGGCTCGAGCGTAACGGTTTGGCCGAGCCGTTCTAGCTGGTGCACCAGCCTTTGGGTCACGCGCTGGCGATCCTCGCGGGTGAGGAAGTAGTCGCCGCCGAGCTCTTGGTAGGAGAGCCCCTCCTGGAGCACGTGGTAGGCGCTGACGAGGATCGAGTGGGCGACGGCGACGATCGCCTTCTTGTGTCCGCGACGGCGACGTATGCGCAGGTATTGGGCGCGCAGGTAGGTGTCTTTGGTGCGCCCAGCGGCGCTGTTGGCGGCCTCGATCAGAGCAACCCGCAGCCAGCTGTCGCCCTTGCGCGTCTTGCCCGAGCGGCGCTTGCCGGCGGACTCGTCGTGGCCGGGACAGACCGCGGCCCAGCTCGCGGCGTGCCGATGGGAGGGAAAGCGCTCGACGTCGGGACCGAGCTCGGCGATGATCACCTCGGCGGTGCGCTCACCCACCCCGGGGATCGTGCACAGCAGCTCGACCTGACGTTCGAAAGGGCGCACACGCTCCTCGATCTCCGCCGAGAGCGAGCTGATCGTCTCATCGAGATACTCGATGTGGGCCAGCAGGTGTGAGACCAGCAGAGCGTGATGCCCTCTGAAGCGGCCCTCGAGTGCGGCCCGCAGCGCCGGCAGCTTCGCACGCAGCTTGCCCTTGGCGAGGTCGGCCAGCGCCCCAGGGTCTGACTCGCCGTCGCAGAGAGCCTTGAGCATCGCCTTGCCCGAGACGCCGAGTGGGCGGCTGGCCACCGAAGCGAGCTTGATGTTGGCGTCCTCGAGCACCTTCTGCAGGCGGTTAGCCTCACGGCCACGCTCCCACACAAGCGACTTGCGATAGCGGGTCAGGTCGCGCAGCTCGCGGATCGGTGCCGGCGGCACGAAGCTCGATTTCAAGAGCCCGTGTTCGAGCAGCTGGCAGAGCCACTGGGCATCCTGCACATCGGTCTTGCGGCCGGGCACGTTCTTGACGTGCTGCGCGTTGACCAGCAACAGCTCGAAGTCATCCTCGAGCAGGTAGTAGACCGGCTTCCAGTAGACACCTGTTGCCTCCATCGCCACGTGGGTCACACCCAGACCCTTCAGCCAGTCACGCAGGCCAAGTAGATCACCCGTCATCGTGGCGAACTCCGCCCGCAGCTCCGAGCGAGCACCCGCCTGGTCGGGAACATGCACGCAGACGGTCACCTGCTGTTTGTGCACATCAAGGCCAGCGCAGCGCTCATACACGCGTTCCATCTCTCACCTCCGTTGGATCGACAGCGACGTGTCGCCCGTGGGAGCCCTCGAGCTCAAAGATTCTGCTTGACGTGCGCTTGGCAACAGTTCGGGGTTCCGTGGGCTCCCCAGCCCTTCTCCTGGCGGACTCGTGGTCCCAGAACGTGGACGGCCTCAAGTGGACGACGCCACAGAGTCTCGCCGATTTCATCCGTCGAGGGTGACGCCCACGGCGTCATGAGCTCTCCTGCGACATCGCCTACTCCTCCAGGCCGAGGTCGGAGAGCGCACGGTCGCGGACCGAGTACAGCAAGAGCTTCGTGACCTTGCCGTCGGCGACGTAGAAGAGACACGCGCCCTTCGCTCCCGTTGGCCCGACCTCGACTCCGCTCGTTCTTCCGCGCCCGCTAAAGCGATGCAGCACGAGCACCCGCTCGTCGTCAAGCTCTCGGTACTCCTCGGCCTCGGCACGGAAGTCGCTCCAGTCAGTGACGAACTCGCGCCAGCCTGCTCCCATGGCCTGGATGCCTCGTGAGGTGCCGGGCGAAAGGCCATCGACACCGGTGTACTCGATGTCGGGGTGCGCCCACTCGACGTGGCCGAAGTCGCCGCGTTCCCAGTCCGCGTAGATCGAGCGCACGAGGTCCAGGTTCTCCGACATCGCCTACCCCGCTCCTGGGCTAGGCGTTCGGCGGCAGCACGAGCCGCGTCGATGTCCGAGTAGTTCGTGTTTCGCAGGATCAAGCCGTCCTCCAGCACAATGACGTATGCCTCCCAGTCCTCGATGAACGCGGTCGTTCCAGGCGGACGCCCCCTCGTGAACTGGACGGTAAGAACGGCTCCGCCGCCCAGGTCGGAAATCTCGCGCAAGTCCATTTCGAACTCGTCGAACGTCCTCACCCAGGCTTCGGCGATTTTGCGGACCATCGCCCGCCCCTCAAAGACGCCTAACCCGCGATGCGAGGTGTCGTACACGACGTTCTCTGCGTAGTCGCTCATCATCGCGTCGTAGTCACGCCGGTTGTAGGCGTCAAACCCCCGCCTGACGATCTCCACGTTCTCTGCGACATCGCCTACTCCTCAAGTCCCGCTGCTTTGAGAGCCTCGGCGCGGTCGGTGAAGTCCTCCACCGAGGCGATCTTCCCCTCGCGGAACCGGTAGACCTCAAAGATGCCGCCTGCAACCTCGACGCCGCTTGCCTTCGCGTGGCCCGTGAACCTCAACAGGGCGATCACGACATCGCCGTACTCCCGGATGCTCTCCGCCTGGGTGGTGTAGTCGTCCGCCCACGCGTCATGCCACTCCTCCATCCAACGACGCATCGCGCCGAGTCCCCGGCGCTCCTGGCTGTCGGTAAACGTCGAGACCGGGCGGTACACGATGTCAGGCGAGTAGAAGCTCATCCACGCGTCAACATCACGGCGGTTGAACGCATCGTTCGCACGACGAACAATCTCCACCAGGTCGGGGGTCGTGGACTCCTCAGCCATCAGCCCGTTCCTGTGCGAGGCGTTCGGCGGTAGCACGGGCTTCGTCGATCGTGACGTAGTCGGTCCATTGCGACACGACACCGCCCGCGTGCGTGACCACCACCGCGAATCGCAGATGGACGTCGGCGCTCACGCCACGAGGACGACCCGTCACAACTGCGGAGAACCAAGCCACCCCGTTGCCGAGGTCGTGGACTTCATCGGGCGCAAACGACTGCTCGTCATACGAACTGTTGAACTCCTCAATGTAGCCGCGAATCGCGTCCCGGCCCTCGAATCGCCCCACGCCTGTCAGAAAGACCGCGTCGGGAGCGAAGAAACGAACAAAAGCATCCCCACCCATGCAACTGGCAGCGTCCAATAGGTGCCGCACCAGCTCGACCAGGTCGGGGGTCGTGGACTCCTCGGGCATCACCCGTTGCTCCTATGTCAAGCAGGGCACGGAAATTGCGGAGTTCAGCTGAATCCGTGTCCTGAGCTCAGGGGTGGTCGGAGGCATGGAGAGGAGGCGGTGGACCTGTCGGGCGAGATGGCGCTTCAGGCAGCGTAAGGCCTCGCGGTTGCTCTTGCCCTCGGCGCGCTTGCGCTCCAGATAGGCGCGGGTCTGCGGGTCGATGCGAGCGCGCGTGACGGCGATCGTATGCAGCGCCCGGTTGAGCTGGCGGTCACCGCCGCGATGTAGGCGGTGGCGGTCTTTGCGCCCAGAGGAGACAGGGATCGGGGCCACGCCGGCCTGGCGGGCAAAGTGTGAGTCGGTGGGGAAGCGCTCAGCGCCGGCTGTGTGGCCGATCAGCGTCGCCGCGGTGAGAACACCGAGGCCCTGCTCGGCCAGCAGCGCCGGGCGGTAGACCGTGATCAGGCAGCGCAACTCGCCCTGGAGGACGTTGGCCTGGCGCGAGATGAGACGGATGCTCGCGAGGATCTCAAGAGCTACTCGTGTGCGCGCGGTGCGCCGCCCTCGACGCAGGCGAGCAGCGATGCGTTTTAGCGACGAGGGGCTGTGCAGATGGCGGGCTGCTATCTGCGCCTCGAGCTCAGGGCAGATGTCCACCAGGTGCCAGCGCAGCCGGTTGATCATCCTCGTGCGCTCGGCGATGAGGTCCGAGCGGTGATCGGCCAAGAGACGGATCTCGAGCGCCCGCTCGTCTAAGAATGCGGCGGGGAAGCGCTCCGGTCCCTCCCTCAGGACCGCCCTCGCGACTGCTCGGGCGTCGATCTGATCAGACTTGCCCGGCTCACGCTCTGAACGCCTGGAGGCGCCCATCATCATCGGCGGCACTCGAAGAACTCGCTCACCGGCCGCGAGGAGCGCCTGCTCCAGACGCCGGGAGACATGCCGGCAGTCCTCGATCGCCCACACTCGCTCCGGATGAAGCTCCCTGGCCCAGGAGATCGCCACACGGTGACCATCCTCGCTGGCTTTGATCTCGCGATCGCCGAGAAGCTGCCCGGTATCCGCAGATACCGCAGCCATCGCATGCGAGCTCTTGTGCGTGTCCACCCCAATCACCATCATTAGGTCGTCCCTTCGTTTGGATGTCACCGGCGAAGCGGATCTCCGGCCGACACACCTCACTGGGGGCGATGCCACGCTCCTATCAAGTCAGGCCGGTGATCCTCGGGCGGTGGCGGGCGACACAACGGGCGCAGGTCAGGCCTTAGGGCCGACACTGAGTATCTGGGTCAGCCAGCCACCAGCCCGGGACCACACCGGTCAGGTCGGACGTCAACCGCCCGGCACATCCGACGATGACAGTGACGTGAGTATCCCGTAGGCGGTCTGGGACCTCGTTTGAGCCGACCTGACGTGCCACTGACGTGCCACGGTGGCATAGGCGCTCCCTCCCCCCAACAAGAGAAGCACCGCGTTAGCAGGGCTTCTGTGCGATGGAGCTAGGGGGACTCGAACCCCCGACCTCCTGGGTGCGATCCAGGCGCTCTCCCAGCTGAGCTATAGCCCCGTGCGCCCGCGTCGGCGATCGTGCGCAAGGAAACAGGAGTGTAATCGCAGAACGAGCGCGAGCGAGGAGACGACGCGAGGTAGAACGAGAACGTGCGGGCGCAGTATGGTTTGGCGGCGCATGGGATTGCTCGATGACGCCATCCGCGATCACCTGGAGCTCAAGCGCCTTCGGGGTGCAGATCCGGGAGAGGTCGCTCGCGAGCAGAGAGAGGCCCTGGACCCCGTTCCGGGGGCGGATGCTGCCGCGGAGGAAGACTGGGCCCCGGCTCCGGATGATCTCGACCCCGGGACCCACGGCGAGACCTTGTCGGTCACCGCAACCCCAGCCGCAGCGCCGGCGTATTCCGAGGATGCCGAGGCGGCCCCGGCAGCGGCGAGCGTGGACTCCGCCGGTCGCGGCCAGGAGACGGTCGAGCTCGACATGCAGACCTTGATGGATGAGGGCGAGGGCGAGATCGCCGGGGGGGCTTCTAGGGAGCAGACGGTCATCGAGGGCTCGGCGCGAGGCGACGCCTCGGTGGAGGATGTCGGCGGGGACCAGCTGGAATGGGAGGTCCCCGGCGAGTCCCCCGGAGAGGCCCCTGCAGATGGCGGACACGATCACGCGGTGAGGGACGACGGTCCTGGGGGTAAGCCTGGGACAATGGCCACCTGAACGAGCGCGATCCTGGTCTTTGTCGCTGGCCTTCCCCTACACTCAAAGAGCTTCGGGGCCATAGCTCAGCTGGGAGAGCGCCTGCTTTGCAAGCAGGAGGTCACCGGTTCGATCCCGGTTGGCTCCATTGACGATAAGCCCAAACAATACGGGGATTGAGAGCAATAGCGCGCTCAGCCTTAGTCTAGGGATGCGGTGCCCGCGACGCTGCATCGATGCCCTCGGCAACCGGCGGACGTGGACCTCGTGCGGAGCTTGCGGCCTGGGGGGGCGGCGCTATTTCGGCTCGGGCGCGTGTGCCGACGACGGTACGATCGGGAGACAGCGATGGAGCACTTGAGCGACAAGCCATTCGGAGAGGCGCTTCGCACGCTGATGGAGGAACGCGGCCTGAGCTATCGCAGCCTCGCGGAGCAGACGCGCGCGCTGGACGGCAAGGGGATGAGTCATGCCCACCTCAACATGCTCGCCAACGGTCACGAGAAGCCCTCCGTGCGCGCGATGGCTCTGATCGCACAGGTCTGTGAGGTCCCGCCAGCGTATTTCGCCCAACACCGGCTTGCCGCAGCCATGCGCGAACTGGACCCGTCAGAGGTTGGCCTTGAGCAGGCGCTCGAGAACCTCAACGCCCGACTGGGCGAGCGCCAACGGTCCGACGCCAAAGGACGCCCACGGCCAGGGCCACAAGCAAAACCTCATCCCAGCGGCTAGCGATTGGATCGAGGGGGCTGAGCGCGAGGGCGAGCAGAAGGAACCATGACAGCCACGCCATCTGAACCCCCCGACGCGTGATCTCGGGATAGCGCCAGATCATCTCGTTGAGGCGTCCGGCGAAGAAGCCGAGCTCCTGCTCCTCGCCGAGGAGTTTCGCCGACGCCGAAAGGGCTGCCAGCGCGAGCACGAACGCCAGGTAGCCGAACGGTCGAGTGCAGGCGAGTAGGAGGCTGCGCACTCGACGGGCGAGAATGACTTCGGTCGTCCCCACGTCCCATCTCCCGCTGCGCTTGACGCCCACCATGAGTAAGCCCCTCCCAGCCGGTCTGTCTCCCGTGGCTGAAGTCTACGTGCAATCCACGGCTATGCCACGCTTTGGCGGGTTGCATTCGTCTCGAGTCTTACGCCTAGGGCGACTGCGGCGGACCTGCGCAACCTCGCGTTGCTAGCGTCAACGGCGTGACGGTGTGAGAACGGAGCTGGGCCGCTTGGTAGGTGCTTTACCAACCCGTCGAATTGCCCAGGTACTTGTCGGAGCGTCCACGGATGTGTAGGGTTGGTGGCTGCACCGCGGGCCGTTTCGGAGGGAGTCCGGGCCCAGGTATGCGTACAAACTGCGTGGTACTCGGCTCGATCTGACACCCGAGTGGCGGCCGAGGTAACGACCGGAGGTCGCTTCCTTCGGCTCGTGCCGGACCCCGGCTAAGAGCTGCCGCCAAGCCGATCCAACTCGGGCTCCCGCGCAAGCGCGCGCAGTTCGAGCTGTTCCTCATCGCGGATGATGTGCACGACGGCATTGATCAGCGCCAGGTGCGTGAACGCCTGTGGGAAGTTGCCGAGCTGGCGGCCTGTGGCGGCGTCGATCTGCTCGGCATACAGCGCCAGCGGGCTTGCATAGGAGAGCAGCTTCTCGCACAGTTCGCGGGCGCGGGCCAGCTCCCCGATCTCGGCCAGCGCCGACACCAGCCAGAACGAGCAGATCGTGAACGTGCCCTCCTCGCCGGCGAAGCCATCGTCGGTCTCTTCGACGCGGTAGCGCAACACGAGGCCGTTCTCGGTCAGCTCGTCGGCGATCGCCAGCACGGTGGCACGGATGCGTGGATCGTCCGGCGGCAGGAACCGCACGAGCGGCATCAGCAGCAGCGAGGCGTCCAGCGCGTCGGTGTCGTAGTGCTGCACGAACACGCCCCGGTCGTCGAGCCCGTGCGCGCAGATATCGGCGTGGATCTCCTCGGCTGCGGCCTGCCAGCGATCGGCCATGGCGGTGTCGTGGCGGATGCGTGCAAGGCGCGCTCCGCGGTCGGCTGCCACCCAGCACATCAGCTTGGAGGAGGTGAAGTGCTTCGGCTCACCCCGCACCTCCCAGATGCCGCGGTCGGCTTCCTGCCAGTGCGAGAGGGCCGCCTCGACCTGGCGCTTGATGATCGGCCACAGCCGGTCGGGCAGCTGGTCGCGGGACCTCGTATGCAGGTAGATCGAATCGAGCACCGCACCCCACACGTCGTGCTGCTCCTGGTTGTACGCGCCGTTGCCGATCCGCACAGGGCGCGCGTGGTCGTAGCCGGAGAGGTGGTCGAGCTCCTGCTCCTCGAGTTTGCTCTCCCCCCCGATCCCGTACATGACCTGCAGCTGCCCCTCCTCGGCTTCCGCCACATCCGCCACGAAGTAGAAGAAGTCGTTCGCCTCCTCGTCGAAGCCGAGCGTGTACAGCGCCCACAGCATGAACGTCGAGTCGCGGATCCAGCTGTAGCGATAGTCCCAGTTGCGGTCGCCGCCGGGCGTCTCGGGCAGCGACGTCGTGGCCGCTGCGACCATCGCTCCGGACGGCCCGTAGGTGAGCCCCTTGAGCGTCAGTGCGCTGCGCTGCAGATGCGAGCGCCACGGGTGATCCGGGAACGTGCCGTGCTTGAGCCACTCCTGCCAGAAGCGGCGCGTGGCCGCCATCCGGCCCTGCGCCTCCTCGTAGGTCGAGGGCATCTGGCTGCTCCCCCAGCCGAGCGCCACGAACGAGACCTCGCCCTCGTGCAGCGTCGTGCGCGCCCGCGCCCGCGGGCCCTCGAAGCCGAGGCGCAGATCTGTCATGAGCCGCAGCTCGAGGTCCATGCCCTCCGAGCGCGCCACCGCCTCGTTGTATCCGGAGCCGGTGTAGGACCAGTCGGCGGCCAGGCCGCCGTAGTCGAAGGCCGGCTCGCAGTCGAGCTTGATCTCCGCCGAGCCCTGCACGCACTTGATCATCCGCAGCAGCACGTGGTCGGCGTCGTGGTCGGTCGGCGAGCGCCGGTGGCTGTGTGAGCGTTCGTCCTGGTGGCGCCAGGGGCCGATGGTGAGAGCGTCGCGCACGATCACCCAGCCCATCCGCGTCTCCCAGCTGGTCTCCAGCACCATCGTCCCGGGGATGTACCGTCTCGCCGCCGGCACCCTCACGTCGGCGGGGCCGACGCGAAAGCCGCCCGCGTCACGGTCGAGAATCGAGGCGAACACGCTCGGCGAGTCCATGCGCGGCAAACACAGCCATTCGACGTTGCCGCTCGGTGCGATCAGCGCCGTCGTCTCGCAGTCGGACAGGAACGCGTAGTCGCCGATCGGCGGAAACGGGCTGATCGAGACTTCCTGCTCGGAGCGCCCGTCAGGCGCGTTCTCGGAGTCCCCCTTCATGGGCCCGCGATTCTGCCATGAATCCTCTCAAGGTATGATCTCGGGCAGGCGGATCCCGACCCGACGTGGAACCCGAGATACAGCCCACCTCGATCGACGTCATCGCCTCGGCCCTCGAGCCGACCATTCCTGACCTCGGTCGCCTCAGCTCACCCGACGGGGCCATCACGCTCATGCTCAGCGACATCGCCGACGCGGGCGTCGCCGCGGACCAGCTCGGGCCCGAGGGCTGGGAGCAGCTGCTCAGCGACCATCACGCGCTCGTCGAGCAGGTGGTCGCGAAATACAACGGGGAGCTCGTGAGGTTCGAGCGCGACGGCTTCTGCGCGTCCTTCAACAGCGCCCACGGGGGCCTCTACGCCGCCGTCGAGCTGCAGCGGGCCTTCGCAGCGAGCACCGACGCCGACGATCACGCGGTGGCCCTGCGCGTGGGGCTGCACTCGGGATTCGTGATCGCCAACCCCGACCAGCTGCTCGGCCGCAACGTCGTGCTCGCAAGTCGTATCGCAGCCGCGGCGAAGGCGAACGAGATTCTGGTCTCCTCGACCCTGAAGGAGTACACCGAAGGGGATAGGAACTTCCGCTTCGAGCCCCACGGCGAGTACCACTTCAAAGGGGTCGTGGGCGAGCACACCGTCTACACGGTCCCCTGGCGCTAGCGCCGAACTCCCCGGCCGGGCCCCGCCAACCGGGGCGCACCTGGTTCCAGCTCAGGTGCTCGCGCGCCGCCGCGATTCCCCGACGGCGTCAGTCGCTTCACCGACTTCGCACATGAACAGTTCGCTCGTCGACACCGAGCTGGTGAGGAGGGAGGCGGTGTACACGCGTTCGCGCCGGTGCGAGCGCGGGCTCAGTGCGGCGGTCTTCACCTGACCGACGAGCTTCCCGCACAGGGCCGGCGCGGTCGCCGTCGCGGGCACGCTCTTGTTGAGTTCGCTGCGTTCGAGCACCCCGCTGTAGATACCGGTGTTGTCGTAGTCGATGCCGTGCACGACGACCACGGCGTTGTCCTTGCGGATGTCGGCTGCGACGGACGGGGGTACCGCGATCGTGCGCTCGTAGTGCAGCGTGCCCCCTGTCAGGTAGCGGGGAAACGCCAGAATGCTTGCCGGGCTGGTTTCTCCCTTCGTTGTCAGCGCCACCACGGGCGGGCCGTAGTAGTTGATCCCGTCGGTGGTGCTGATCGTCAGGTGGCCGTTGTGCGGCCGCGCGGCCGAAGCGGGCGGGCACTCGCCTTTGGCGCCCGCGTGGATATGCATGGCGTGCACCAGCGCGTCGTTGTTGTCGAGTCCGTTCGTCGTCACCGTGACGGTCGCCACATTCCCGTTGAGCCGCACGCTTGCGTCGCCCGAGCCGGTGACACGGTTCGTCGGCACCTGCGCCAGCGCCGATGACGAGAGTTCGCCTGCCGCTTTCGGGCTGGAGGATGAGGACGCGAGGATAAGCGCGGCTGCTGCCCCTCCGACGAGCACCACAAGGAGCAGGGCGTACCACGGGCGCCTGCTGGGTCTCGCCGCGGGGCCGCCGGGAGCGGGTTTCGCCGGCGGGGCTGGGGGTTGCGCCCGAGCGGGCGGCGGCGGCGCTTGTTCGCGAGCGGGCGGCGGCGAGGCCGCGAAGGCTGCGACCAGAGGCTCAGGGTCTGACTCGGTGGTTTCGGGCGACAGCCTTGTGCCCGCCTCCTGCGGGGCCGGCGTGCGCACCTGCGACCCACCATCCCCGGGCGGAGTGGCAGGGGTCGGAACGGCGATGGGGGGTGGAGCAGTGGTGAGTGGTGGAGTCGGGGGTGGAGTGGCGGTGGGGGGTGGAGTGGCGGTCGAGGGCGGAACGGCGGTTGGCGGGTGCGCCGGTGCCGGTTCCCGGGTGCTGTCGCCAGACAGGACGGTGGGTGGACCGGCCGCGATGTCCACCCCGGACGCGGGCGAGCCTGTGGGCTGCGAGCCCTCTTTCAGGGCGGCGGTCGCCGCGCCGACGAACTCGCGGCACGTCTGATAGCGGTCGTTGGGATCCTTGGCCAGGGCGCGCGTGATCACCGCGTCGATGGCGACCGGCAGCTCAGGCCTGATCGTGCTCGGCGGCTTCGGCAGCTCCTCGACGTGAGCCCAGATGACCGCGGCATCGACGTCCTTCACGAACGGGGGCTGGCCGGTGATGCACTCGTACAGCACGCAGCCCAGCGAATAGATGTCCGCCCGGCCGTCCACGGACTTGCCCTGGATCTGCTCCGGGGCTATGTAGTCGATGGTCCCCACCAGCTGGCCGGTCGCCGTCAGCCCGGTGTTCGACAGCTTGTGCTTGGTGATGCCGAAGTCGGCGAGGTACACGTGGTCGGGATCGTCTTCGGCTCCGGGTTCTATGAGGACGTTGGCCGGCTTGACGTCGCGGTGCACGAGTCCGAGTCGGTGCGCCGCGTCCAGCGCTCGGCCCGCCTGCCCTATAAGCAGTAGCGCCTGACCCGGCGAGATACTGCCCTGCTTGTCGAGCACGGTGCGCAGGTCGGAGCCCGCGACATAGCGCATCGCGATGTACAGCAGCTCTTCGCACGGACCCGTGTCGTAGATCGGGATCACGTTCGGGTGGTTCAGCGAGGCGGCGATGCGCGACTCCCTGAGGAACCGCGCGCGGAACTTGTCGTCCGAGGAGAGTTCGGGGGAGAGCACCTTGAGCGCGATCGTGTTGCCGAGGCGCACGTTTTCCGCCTCGTACACGACGCTCATCCCGCCGCGGCCAAGGACCGCGCGCAGGCGGTAGCCAGCGAAGTCCTGTCCCACCAGCGGCAGCGAGGGTGTCACGATCCTCCGGAGCTTAGAGGGTTGAGATGCCGCTCAGCGCAGCGACCATGCCCACCGCCACGATCACGAGGCCTGCGAGCGCGATCGCCCACGTGAGTGCCTCGGGCGGACGTGCCGGTGCTCGCTCCCGCGCGGGCGCCCGGGACGGGGCGCCCGGCGCCTGCGCGGCCCGCTCCTCGCCGGAGTGGGCCGCCTCGCCGGCGGCGAGGGCGGAGGAGGGACTCGCCTCCCGCAGCCCCGCGGCGGCGTCGAGCGCCGCCTGCCCGAGCTCGCCGGCCGAGGAGTAGCGATCGCTCGGATCCTTCGCCATCGCGCGGTGCACCACGTCGTCGAACTCGCGGGGCAGGTCGGGGCGCAGCTCGAGCGGCGACGGCGGCGGTGCGTCGACGTGGGCCAGCGCTGCCGGACCCTCCCGCCAGCGGGCGTACGGCGCCTCCCCGGTGAGGGACTCGAACAGCAGGCACCCCAGCGCGTAGATGTCGGCGCGCGCGTCCACGCGCTGGTTCAGGACCTGCTCGGGCGCCACGTACTCGGCCCGTGCCACGATCGACCCCTGCCGCGTCAGTCCGCCCTCCGCGGCGGACTGCTTGGCCAGGCCGAAGTCTGAGAGGTACACGTGGTCGCGGCGGTCGAGCAGGACATTGGAGGGCTTGACGTCGCGATGCAGCATCCCGGCGAGCGTGAGCCGCGTCGAGCGCCCCGCCGACCTGGCGGACGATGCGCGCGGCCCGCAGCGGCTCGATGCGCCCGTCGGAAGCGATCACCGCTCGCAGATCCGTGCCCTCGACGACGCGCATCATGATGAACAGCACGCCGTCCTCTTCGCCGGCATCGAAGATGGGAATGACGTTCGGGTGGTCGATCGCGGCCGCGATCCGCGACTCGCGCCGGAAACGCTCGCGGAAGCGTTCCTCCCGGGAGTGCTCGGGGAGGATGAGCTTGAGGGCCACGGGGCGCTGGAGCGCGAGCTCCTCGGCCCGGTACACGACCCCCATGTCGCCCGCGCCGATCACCTCCTCGACGCGGCATCCCGCGAACACGGAGCCCCGCGGGAGCTCGGGGGTCAGGTCCCGTCGTGGTGTCTCTGAGACCGCCGGGGCGGGAGCCCTCCGCGGGGGAGCCGGGGCGGCAGCGGGGCCGGGAGCCGGGGTTGGCGGGGCCGGGGTCGGGGCCGGAGCTGCCGGGGCCGCAGGAGCGGGCGCCCGTCCGGCTTCAGTCAACTCCAGGGTCGTCGAGCCGACGCGCACCGAGTCGCCCACCTTCAGCAACCGGCGGCCGCTCACGCGCTCGCCGTTCACGAATGTCCCGTTCGCCGACCCGAGATCCTCGATGCTCAGCTCGCCGTCTGCGCCGCGGAAGACGCGGGCGTGGCGGCGTGAGAGCTCGGCGTCGTCGCTCAGCTCCCCCTCTCCGCTGACCGTCCGGCCGATGACCAGCTCCTCGCCCAGGGTGAACCGGCGGCCCAGCGCCGTCCCGGCGGTGACCACCAGCACCTCGTCCGGCGCGACGACCACCGGGGCTGGCTCCTCGGCACCGCGCCGCCGGCACACGCGTCTTCGCGGCCACCGCGCCGGACGGGCCGGTCACTTCAAGGACGGTCCTGCCCAGCTTCACGACATCGCCGGGGTCGAGCGTCCGCGGCGCGTCGATGCGCTCGCCGTTCACGAATGTCCCGTTCGCCGATCCGAGATCGTCGATCGTGAGCTGACCGTCAGGCTCGCGGGAGATCCATGCGTGGCGGCGTGAGAGCTCGGGATCCTCGCCGAGCCTTCCTTCTTCCTTGGGGGCCACGCGGCCGATCAGCAGGTCGCCGTCCACGCTCAGGCGCGTACCGCTCTCCCTGCCTTCGGTCACCAGCAGCTGCTCGCCGGCCATCAGCTTCAAGACTACGCATCTGTTGCGGTGAGCGTCAGGGCGCCGCCATAATGTGGGGCGTGTCCGCAACCGCCGACGCCCAGTCCGTCTCCGAGATGAACGCACGTGTCGAGGCCGAGCGCGCGGGCCGGCCGTTCCTCCTGTACAGGGACGGTCATGACCGCCAGCAGCTCCTCTTCTTCACGCCCGAGGCGACGCAGGCGTCGGTCGGCCGCCGGCCGCCGGCAGATCTCCTGCTCGACTGGGACGAGCAGGTCTCGCGCCTGCATGCCCGCTTCGAGCGGGCCGATGACGACTGGGAGCTCGTCGACGATGGCCTCTCGCGCAACGGCACGTTCCTGAACGAGGAGCGCCTGAGCGGCAGGAGCCGCCTGAAGGACGGCGACACCCTGCGTTTCGGGGCCACGACCGTCATCTTCCGCTCGCCGCGGAGCGCGCAACCCGCAAGGGCTGTTGCAGCCGCGGGCGCGGCCCAGACCCCGGCTGCGGTGGCCCTCTCGAGCACCCAGCGTCGCGTCCTTACGGCACTGTGCCGACCATACAAGGCGGGGGACCGGTTCGCCAGCCCGGCCACCGACCAGGAGATCGCCGATGAGCTGGTCCTGTCCGCCGCTGAGGTGAGGACCCATCTCAGCGTGCTGTACGCGAAGCTCGGCATCGAGCAGCTGTCCGCGGGCGAGATGCGAATGCGCCTCGTCGAGCGGGCCTTCGCCGCCGGCCTAATCTCCGAGCGCGACCTCTAGCGGGTGCTCTCTCCCGGCTCCACCTTTGGCGGATACGAAGTCGAGAGCGTCGTCGGCGCCGGCGGGATCGGGATCCTCTACCGCGCCCGCCAGCTGCGGCTCGACCGGCCCGTCGCGCTCAAGCTGGTCGGGCCCGAGGTCGCGGGCGACCCCGTCGTGCGGGAGCGGCTTCGCCGTGAGGCCCGCATGGTGGCCGCCCTCGACCACCCCAACGTCGTCCCGCTGTATGAGGCGGGGGAAGAGGGCGGAACCGTCTTCATCGTCACGCGCTGGGTCGAGGGGACCGAGCTGGGCACGCTGATTCTGAGCGAGGGTCCCATGGAGCCCGGGCGGGCGGCGCGTACAGCCGCCCAGATCGCGGCGGCGCTCGAGATGGCCCACGAGCAGGGGCTGATTCACCGCGATGTGAAGCCCTCGAACGTGATCCTGACTCCCGAGGATCACGTCTACCTGACCGACTTCGGACTCGCCAAGCGGGCGGCGACAGCCCCCGGCCTGACGGCCGTCGACCAGATGCTGGGAACCGTCGACTATGTGGCGCCCGAGCTGATCGAGGGCAGCGAGCCGGACGCGCGAAGCGATGTCTACAGCCTCGGTTGCGTGCTCTTCGAGATGCTCATGGGCGAGGCCCCGTTCGCCGACCAGAGGGGCGGGATGGGCAAGATGTGGGCTCAGGTCAACGCCGAGCCGCGCTCGGTGGGCGACCGCCGTGGCGACGTGCCCGGAGCGCTCGAGGACGTGATGCGGCGTGCGATGGCCAAGGCGCCCGAGGCCCGGCCCACGGCGGCGGCGTTCCGGACGGCGGTGCTCGACGCCGCCGGGCAGTCGCCGTAGCGCGGCCGGCGGCTATGAGCAGGGGTCGAGGAGTTTCGTGGTGAGCATGAGCCGCCCGAGTGCCACCCAGGCGGCGCCGTAGTAGGTCGGCGAGCGCCGATCGAGGGCTTCGGCCTCGGCCAGAAGCCCGTCCCTGGCAGCCGGCTGTCCGGCGGCGTCGGCCGCTCCGGCCGCTGAGACGAGTATGACCGGATGCAGGATGTCGCCCTTCGGCCGTCCGGAGAGCGTGTGCTGCACGACCAGTTTGGTCGGGTCCTGCCCGGCGAACACGGGCCATGCCCTGGCGGCGATTCGCCGCCCGGCCGGGTTCGGATCCTCGGCCATCCGCACAAGCGTGCGCACCGCATCGAAGCTGAATTCCGGCCGCGTCTGCGGTTCGCTCGGTTCACCGATCGCTTCGGGCCTTCCACCTTCGAGCCTCGCCCAGTCTGGCGGCAGTCGCGCCGAGCCCGACATCAGTGCGCTCGTGATCGAGCGTGAGCTCGCCGCCAGGCCGGCCCAGCGGCCGTCGCCGGACGCAGCGCGCAGCGCCGCGAACGTGGCCGGCGAGAAGTAGCTGGGGTTCACGATGACCGTCGGGCTGATCGCCCACGGACCGGCCGTCAGCACCGGGGCGCCCTGCGAGGTTGCGACCTCGATCTGCATGATCGCGTTTCCCAGGTGGATGGCCTGCGCTCGCAAGGCCGGCCGGTTGAAGCGGCAGGCGCCGATGAGGAGCGCCCGGCTGGCATCGAGGTCGGCGTCGGAGGCGGCCTGCGGATCCACCACGTGCCCGTCGCGCCACAGGAACTTCAGCAGCCCGTCTGGGCGCTGAAGGTTGTTCTGCGTCCAGGTCCAGATGCTGTTGAAGCGTTGCGAGTCGCCGATCGCCGCCGCCATCAGCATGCCGTATGCCTGTCCCTCTCCGACCGTGTCGCCTCCCTGGTCGATCCGCGAGACGCGACCATCGGCAGTGACGTAGCGGTTCAGGAAGTGTTCCGCGGCCGCGACGGCCAGCTTCTGAGACGGGGCCTCGGAGGCGAACTGGGTGCTCGAGACCTGCGAGGAGCCGCTCTGCGTTGAGCCGCTGCCGCCGCAGCCGCTCGCGAACCACACCGTGGTCCCGCCCAGCGCGACCGCGACGCAGAGTACGGCCACATCTCGCACGGGCCGGCTCATGCGACCGCCTCGGCGACCTCGAGCGTCTCCGCGCTCCGGGGTGCCCTTCTGCAGCGCCGCCCAGCATCCGGTCATCAGGATCGAGATGTGGACGAGGGCGAACGACACGTTGTTGATCGTGGCGGCGTCAGGATTGTGGACGAGACCATAGACGCAGGCCGCGAACAGGATTCCGACGGCGACGAGCGCGGGCATCACCGCCCGGGGCTGCCGTGCCTCGGCGCCCTTCTTCGGGGTCACCACGAAGGAGCCCTTTTTGCGCAGCACGGTGTAGATCGTGGAGAGGATGTGGATCCAGAAGTTTGCGGCCGACAGCGCAAACGCGGCGAAGGTGTACGCGCCGGCGCCGGCAATCGCTGCGAGCGTCAGCGCGACAGCGTAATACGGGACGAAGTGCAGCAGGAATTCGGGAGCGTTGATGCCGCCGATCGGCTGGCCGCCGCCGAGCAGCCGAACCACCGGGAAGCACATGTAGATGAGGACGGTCCACCCCGACAGGAAGTACAGGCCCGAGAGCAGATACTGCGCCTTCAGCGGCAGCGGCAGCCGTGCTTTGAGAGCGCGCGGGATGCCCGACAGGCAGCCCCTGGCCCAGCGCTGCTGCTGGGAGACGTAGGCGGCCATGTCTTCGGGGCCGAGGCCGCGCGCCAGCACATCCGGTATGTACACCGAGCTCCACCCCCGCTCGTGCAGGTGGATCGAGAGCTCGAAGTCCTCGGTCAGCGAGTTCGTGGGGAACCCGCCCACGCTCTCGAACGCCTCCCGGCGGAACAGCACGTTGGTGCCGCAGCAGAAGACCGCGTCGAGCCCATCCTTGCCGCGGGCGATGGCCCCGAAGAACAACGCCTGCTGCGCCCAGGACGCGGCGGCGATGCGGTTGCCGTCCGTGTTGGCGTAGTACTGCGGCGTCTGCACGAATGCGACCTTGGGGTCATCCATCCACCCGAGCGTGGCCTCGAGGAACTCCGGGTCCGCCACGTGGTCTGAGTCGAACACCGCGATGAACTCGGCGTTCGTCTTGGTCAGGGCATGGTTGATGTTTCCCGCCTTCGCGCCGGTGTGCTCCGGCCGGCGGATGTACCCCACGCCGTAGCGCGCGGCCAGATCGCGCATGGCGTCGTCGTTGCCGTCGTCGAGCACGTGGACCCTCACCTCTGCGCCGCGCAGGCCGACGGCGGCGGCCACCGTCAGGTCGACGATGTCGGGCGGCTCCTTGTACACCGGGATGAACACGTCGACAGCCACCCGGTGGCTCGGTCCTCGCCTCTCCCGCACCCGCTCGTTGGAGACGGTCCACCAGAAGCCGAGCGCCTGCATCAGGTTGAAGAGCTCCGCGGCGATCAGGATGCCGTAGAGGTAGGGGGTGCCGACGCGGTCCGGGTTGAGCAGCCAGCCGAAGTACCACACGGCGGCGGGCACCCCGATCAAGATCATGAGGCGCACCCGCCGGCGCACGCTCCAGTTCGCGGGCACGGGTTCCCATGTGACCCGCCGCAGGCGGACGTCCCAGGGCCGACTGCTCATTGGAACTCCCAGACGAGTGTCTGCGGTGTCTTGAATTGCTGGACGAGCGTGCGGAAGAAAGCGAGCTGACCGACGACTTTGTTCGTCTGATTGAAGAACGCCTTGTTGTCCTGAAACGACGCCAGGACGAACACGGGGCTCCCCTCCCCGCCCGCGGTTATCGGCGACGAGAGGGGCTGCCCGCGCAGGTTGGGCGCGTAGTATTCGAGCACGTAGCGCATCTCGGCCGGTTCATACAGGACGAGACTGTTCGGCCCCCCGTTCGCCTTGATGTCGTTGATCGCCCCGCGGAAGTCGAACAGCCGGGGATTGGACTTGTTGAGCTGCTGATCGGCCAGCCCGATCAGCAATGTCAGGGCGACGGCGCCGGCGACGAGCAGCTGCGCCCGCGGTTTTCGTATCCAGCCGGTGATGAGGCGCGCGATCAGGAGCAGCACCAGCGGCACGAGGATCAGGAAGTTGCGCACCTCGAAGTAGGAGCGATCGAACGCTGAGACGGCGATCAGGAGCACCACGAGCGCTATCGCCGCAGCGGCGAGGCCCATCGTCTGGCGCGATCCGCCGCGGCCCAGCAGGACCAGCGACGCGAGCAGGAACAGCGGCCACATCGCCGCCAGCAGCACGGTCGCCGCATCGGGCTGGTAGCCCCACAGCGACCAGGCCAGGTTTGAGAGCACGGAGTAGAACGACAGGTAGTCATAGGTTCCGCTCGGCGAGCCGGCCGCGGCGGACGTGACGTCGTACTGGTGTTTGGCGAACGTCACGAGCACGACGAGCTGCATCGCGAGCAGCACGGCCGAGTAGGCGAAGCCCAATGCGAGCGGCCGGACTGGCTCCCCGCTCCGTTTTCGCTGGACGAGGACGACGACGAACACCAGCTGCTGTACGCCGATCAGGAGCAGGCCGAAGTAGTGCGACCAGAGCAGCGCGGCCGTGGCGAGGATGTAGGCCGCCCAGTTGAGCAGCGTCCCGTTGCGGATCGCCCGGAGCTGCGTCAGCACGGCGAGCAGGCCGAACAGGGCCGCGAACTCGTACATCCGCACCTCCTGGGAGTACCAGATGAGCAGCGGGGAGACGGCCGCGAACCCGGCCGCGATCAGCCCGGTGCGACGGTCGTACAGTTCCCGCCCGAGCGCGTACAGCGCGGGGATCACGAGCGTTCCGGCGATCAGCGAGGGAAGGCGGACGGCGAATTCGCTGTGGCCGAGAGCCCGGATCGTCAACCACAGCGTCAGGTGGTAGAGGGGCGGCTGGCGGTCGCCGTAGTACAGGTTGCGGAACAGGTCGTGCAGGGAGAGACGAGCCTGGTGGATGCTGATCGCCTCATCGAGCCAGATTCCGCGCGGCACCGCCAGGCGCAGCGCCAGTCCCCCGAGGATGAGCCCGACGAGCACGAGACGGGCGGTGCTTTGGCTCGTGTCCGACTCACCCCGGCGCGGGAGGCGCCCACGCGGCCCGAACAGCTCAGCCTCGTGTGCACCGCGGAGGCGCTGAAAGGCCGTTCCCAGTGAGCTCCTCTCCAGCGGCTTGACCGTTTCCACAGGACCAGTGCCTCTCCATGCGTGTGAGTGCTCGCGCCACTCTAACCAGCTAGGGCTGCAAGCGTCTGGGATACTGGCCCTTCAGATGTCTAAGGCGAACGTCGCACTGGTGCTGAAGACCTACGAGGCCTTCAAGACGGGCGGGTTCGAGGCCATGCTGCCGTTCTATCCCCCGGATGTTGTCTGGCACCCGGCGGCCGAATGGGTTGAGGACCCTGTGTACCTCGGCTATGACGGTGCTCGCAGGATGAGCGCCATCTGGACCGACAACTTCGACGACCTAGTCCTCGAGCCACGGGACGTCCGCGAGGTCGAGGAGCGAGTGCTCGTCCTGGCCGAAGCGACCGGGCGAACCAAGGACGGAGCAGTACCCATAAGCCAGCCCTACGGGGTGCTGTACTCGGACTTCAGGGATGGCCTGATCGGAGAGGTCCGGTTCTTCGTCACCTGGGAAGAGGCCCTCGAATCTGTGGGGCTGCAGGAGTGAACGCCTAGGGTCCTACGCCTAGGGAGGCAGGACCACGCCGGGCTGGATGGTCATGTCGAACATGAGTTCAAACGTCAGCCGTGTGGTTTGGTTCTTGATGCCGAGGTCCGTTTCGATCGGGTGGCTGTCGAGCGGGTTGATCGTGACCCGCCACTCCTTGAACGCGCGCCGGAACGAGGTTTTGGTGACTTGTACCCGAGCCTCGACGATCTCCTGATAACACGCCTCACCGGCGATCTCGGAGTCGCGGACCTGCTTGAGGAACACCTGCGAGGCGCGTCCGTTGAGCACTTCCTCGACGAGCTGCTTCAGGGCGACGCCGAGGGCCAGGAACGGGGGCTCGCGTTCTCCTGACGCCTTCACGAGGTGCGCCACGAGCTCGTCAGCCCCGCGCCAGGTCTCCGCATCGGCATCAGTGTCCGCCTTTGCTGCGCCGGCCGTGGCCGCGACCTTCGGTGCCGCTCCGCGCGGATGCACCTGCGCAAGCTCGACCAGCGGAGCCCAGCCGGCTTGGTTGCTGGGGCCGAAGGCGCCGCCGAATGCTTCGAGCTGGACGCGGTCACCGAGTCCGCCGGACGGCGAGAACCGTCCCATCGCCTTGGGGTAGCCATAGACCTCTCGCCCGCCGGCGTAGGACAGCGGGTTGTCCACGAACATGTACGGAACCGACAGGCAGAAACGGTCGACCACGAATCCGCTGGCTTCGCGCTGTCCGGCGGCCAGCGGCACCCACAGCGAGAGCTGCGCCTCCCTGACGGACCCCCACTTGTTGAAGCCGCGCGCCATGGAGGACACCCCCCCGAATGAACCCGCGAGCATCAGCACGTAGTCGGTGAGTGGTTCATATTCGACGTCGCAACCGGTCGGAACGCTCAATGTCCGTCGGCACAGATCTTTGATCTTCGCGTCATCACCCTTCAGCAGCACCCCGAGCAGGCAGCCTTGACGGCAGTGCACCGGTGGCGGGGCACTCACGCGAGACCCGTACTCGACATAGCTGGGCGCCGGTCGCGCGCTCATGGGATCGGTCCCCGCTTACCCGGCGCGCGTCCATGAGGAGCCCCACGGTCGGTCAACCACGTCGGGCTCTCGCCGGGAAAGCGCCGGTCGTGGCCGATCAACGCCCGCGCGGCCTGCATGCCGGAAGTCATCGCGGCCTCCACGCAGCCGCCGTCGATGCCGTTGCGCGTCCAGTCACCCGCGAGCATCAGGTTCGCGACCCCGGACTCGTCCGCGCCGAGCCGGTGAGCCATCGACCTGGCCGGAGTCAGCACGTACCGCTCACTCCCGGTTGTGTTGGCGCGCCAGTACTGCGCTGCCAGGCGCGAGGGCCCGGCGCGGCTCGGGCCGGCGAGAAGGATCTTCCAGTCGATCCCGCTGCCGGCTGCGGTGCCGGCCCGCGGCCACAGCGTGTGCAGGTCTCGTTCGAGGAACGTCCTTGCGTTCTCTTTCACCCGGGCCGTCGCGGCGGCATGATCCTCGCCCCGACGATCGTCCAACACCCCGCAGAAGTACGCAATCCCGCGCGGGCGATGGACCGCCGGCCATGCCTCACGCGGGCGCAGGTGGGTCATGTCGCTCCAGGTGTCGATCGGCTCAAGGAAGCTCCCCGTGACCGAGTTCGTGCTCTGGGCCCAGCCGAGCTCCGGCGTGGACTTGGTCAGCCACAGCTGAAATGCCTGCGTGCGCACCGTCTCGGCGGAGTTGATCATTTTCGCGAAGCAGTCGTGGCGTTCGGCGATCCCTGAGCAGATCTGCCCAAGTGCTCCGACCGGGATGGCAAGCACGACGGCGTTGAAGTCCTTGTCCCGGACGAGTGTCACCGGCTTTCGTTTGAGGGGATTTGAGTCGAGCTCGAAGTCGATGCCGCTCTTCTTGAGCTGCTCGCCATCCTGGAGCCTGCTCCAGATCGGCTCGCTCGGCCAGCATCGGAGTCCCTCGACGGAGACGAGCGGATGGTAGGGCGGGTGGGGGAGCTTGACCTGGGGAACGACATCGATCTCCTCGATGAGGCCTCCGTCGGAGGAGAGGCGCAGATCGGTGACGGAATGAAAGAACCTGAATTTCACCCGGCGCCGCTTGAGCACCTCATAGAACGGCGTGAACACGGTGTCGCCCATCCCCGCCTTCATCCTGTAGAAAAGCGACCCGCGATAGCCGAAGGCGAGTCTGAGGAGGTCGTTCATCGCCGTCCCGGCCGCGGCATCGGCGTCGGCTATCACACCGCCCGGGTAGGCGAACGCGATGTCGTACACGGCCCGCAACAACGGCGAGCGCTGCTCGGGCGTGGCACCCACCGTGATCTCCTTGGCGCCGTGGTCGGCCAGCCAGTCGCACAGATCGCGGTCGTTGATGATTTCCCAGCCGTGCTCGAGGACGCCGCCGGCCACGACCCCGGCCGTCGCCGATGCGAACGTGTCGAACATGGTGAAGAACAGCCGCAGGTGCGGATCCCGCTCGCAGCGCTCGCGCACGACATGGTCCCACAGCCAGTCACGAAAACGGCTGAGCAGGAGGGCCACCAGACGGGCGACCGAGGCCTCCTTCGCCGCTCCGATCCTGGTCAGGCTCCCGAGCGGAACGTGGGGCAGCGGAAGCTTGCCGAGAGCCCGATGGGCGCGGGACAGATCGCGGGCCAGACGGAGAAGGTGCTGCTCCGCGCCCAGCGGTTGGAGCAGGCGGGGGCGCAGCGCGCTCCATGTGGACATCGCCCAGCCGGAGACTCGCACCACGATTTCCCAGAAGTCGGGCAACGGGTACTCGCCGCCGGGAACCTGTTCGTTGCGGGGCCAGACGAAGGGGAAGGCTTCCCAGCCCTTGCCCCGGCGGTCGTAGAGCACGAGCTCGTCACAGGGCTCGAATGCGTCCTCGAGCGTCGCGAGCGGATGTCCGCTGGGGCGGTCGAGCTGCTCGTAGGCCGCTCGCATGAGCCTGAAGGCGTTGTCGTAGAAGCCAAGCCACAGATGCAGCCCATGCTCCTCGATGCGTCCATGATGCTCGAGGTTGCGGCCGCTGGCGCACTTGCCGCCCAGGCGCCAGCCCGGCTGGTAGACGGTGACCTCGAAGCGCTCGCGCAGCTCGGGCGTGGCGGTCAGTTCGAAGGCAGCTGCGATCCCCGCCGGGCCGCCCCCCAGCACCGCCACCTTTTCGCGTTCACGCTGTCCCGCCATCGCGCCCCGCCTCGCTTGACACGCCGAGTCTAACCGAGCCCGCTCGGGCCCGGGATATCCCCACCATCATGCGAGGAGGAGCCTGCGCCGCTCGGCTCGCTAGGCGGCCCCGTGATCGCGTCCGCCACGCGCCGCCGGCGCTGTTTCTCGCGTGCGTAGCGCGCCTTCGCCCTGGCCAGCTTGCCACCATCGGCGCTGTAGAAACGGCGCGCCCACGGCGAGCCGGGCGCGGCGAGCCGGCACACCCCCGCGAGCGATGCGAGCGGGATGAAGATGCCGATCAGGCCGAGGTAGAGCCTGCCCTTGAGGATCGCCACGGCGGAGAGCACGAGGACGACGAGCACCGTGGAGCCGAGCGTGGTCACCGACGAGGTGTTGTTCGGCAGGTCGAACGGTGCCACGCCCAGCATGATCAGACCCCCGAGCGTGGTGGCGACCACGACCGCGTCGAGCGACGCTCTGCCCTCCTCGGTCCAGTAGACGTCGCGCAGGTAGACCCATAGGGCGAACTCGTCAAGCGTGAGGCCCGCGCCGATGCCGAAGCCCGCTGCGAGGATCTCGTTCCAGGGACTCCGGGGGCTCAGGGCGAAGCCCAGAAAGCCCGTGGTGAGAAGGAGCACGATTCCCCACACGAGGTGATGGAGATGCAGGCCGCTTCCGGTGGTGACGCTTCCCGGCCACCACGGCACGCGCGGGCTGCGGATCAGGCGCGCGCTCGTGCGAATGAACAGGAAGGAGAGAAGAAAGGCGGCCAGCAGCACGAACCCGGTGCGCTCCCCCCGGTCGTCGAGGAACCTGGCGGGCAGGTCGAAGTGGAGCGTGATCGTGGACACCGGACGCAAAGCGTAGAGCCCGGACGCTGCGCTAATTCACGAGCAGCGTGGCCTTCATGCCTTTCGCCTCGTGGTCGGACAGCGAGCAGAACAGCGTGTAGCTGCCACGGCGGAGGTTGAGCGTCACGCTCGGATGGGCGTTCGGGAGGGTGTCCGGAATCGACCCCGCTACCGATCCTTCGGCAGGTTCGATCGCGTTGAGGTTGTGTTCGTCCTGGCCGTGGTTGACGAATTCGATGATCACCCTGCCGGCGGGAACCGTGGGACGGGAGAGAACGAAGCGGAACGCTTCGCTGTCTTCTGCCGTCACCTGGACGCGCGCGGGCGCGGGGGTCGAGGGGGGTTCCGTCGGCCCGGTGGCACCGCCAGGGCTGGGAGGCGTGGAGGAGCCGGGCGTCGAGCCGGGCCCCACCGCCGCAGGAACGTTGGTCCAGGAGGAGGTCGGGCCGGAGCTCCGGGTCCCGCCTTTGGGCCTGGCTCGTTTGGAGGTCCTGTGCCGCTTCGTGTGCCGCTTCGCTGCGTGGGTCGCGGGGCAGCGGTGGTGCTTCGTGCGGTGACAGGCCCGGGCGCTGCGCGAGCTGTGATGGCGCGTGGGATGACCGGTCGCGGCGATCGCGACTGCGCCCGTTACACCGCATAGGAGACAGAGCACGCCGAGGATCAGCACCGACCTCGCCGTGCCGGGCATGCTCAGGTCACCAGCACGGGCCGGGCGAAGGACGACGCTTCCGGGATGACCAGTCCGGCTTCGGTCTGGAACCACTGTTCGAGCAGCGAGCAGTACATCGCCCGGAAGTCCGATGTCGGGACGACGTTTTCGTTTTCGTCCAGTTTGGTCAGGCCGGGAAACTCGCCCACCATTTTCCCCGAGGCGCGGGTGCCGATCAGAAACGCCGCGCCGCCGGCGCCGTGGTCGGTGCCCGAGCCGTTTTCCTTCGGGCGGCGGCCGAACTCGGACCACAGCTGGATCAGCACGCGCTGATCGAGTTTGCGTGCTTCGAGGTCGCGCTGGAAGGCCACCAGCGCGGCGACCGTCTGTTCGAGGTTGGTGGCCAGCGTGCCGGCCTCGCCGGAGTGCGTGTCGTATGAGCCGACGGCGTTCAGCGAGGCGCATTTGATCGGCATTTCGGTGTGCAGCATCGCCGCGAGCGCCGCCAGCCGTTCGGCGAAGTCGCCGGCCGGGTAGGTGACGGAGGGTTTGTCTTTGGATTCTTCCTCGGACTTCGCGAAGCCGGCCATGCTGTCGAGGACGAGGCCGGTGTCGTAGGAGGCGTTGCGGGCCTGGGCGTAGGCGGGCGAAGGCGCCGACAGCGCACCGAGCGCACCGAACGCCTCGAGCGCGGGACCGGAGATCGGTTCGCCCAGCCCGTAGGCCCACATCGTGTAGTCGGCCGGTGAGGAGACCGCCGCGACGGGGTTGCTCGCCGTGGCGAGGGCCGGCGCCAGCGAGTAGTCGAGCGACAGGCCCTGCAGCGGGTTGGCCGGATCGCCCGCGAGGTCGAGGTAGCGGCCCATCCACCCGGTGCGCGCGTTGGCGTTGAGCTGGCCCACCTCCCAGTAGTGGCGGCTCGTGAAGTGGCTCTCGTCCTGGGGCTGGTAGCCGATGGCCGGGAAGGCCGTGACCTTGCCTTCGGCGTGTAGTTCGGCAAGGCCCGTGGCGGCCGGATGCCACATCAGGTTTTCGTCCTCGGTGAACACTTTGCCGGCGCCTTCTGAAAGACCGAGCGTGGGGCGGAGTTCTTTGTACTTCGCTTCCTTCACCGGCGCGAGCACCGACAGGGCGTCCCAGCCGCCTTCCATGAAGATCGACACGAGCACCGGCTGGTTGGGGCCCGCGGCAGCCGAGGCCTGGGCGATGCCCTCTTCGAACTGACGCGGGCTGAGCATCGAGATGCCGTACACCGACAGCGCCGCGCCCGCCGAGCGCAACAGGAACGTGCGCCGATCGATCCCCGTGCCGGCCGGCACCGGCATCCCGGGCTCGATCGCCGGCAGGCCCTTCCCGGCGACGGCGGCCCCGTGGCGCAGGAGCTGCGAGCGGGTGAAGTCGCTGCACGAGCAGCTCGTTGCCATCTTCAGCTCACCTGCATGTCGGGGGCGGTCGCGATCAGCATGCGCAGCGCGTTCTGGCGCATCGCCCGGTAGGGGCTCCGCTCCCATTTCGCGAGCGGTTCTTTCAGGCAGGTCTGCGCGAAGGTGGCGATGCACCGCTGGGATTCGGCGGACAAGGACGGATTTGCCCAGTACGCGAGCGCACTCGACAGCGCCGTCGCGGGGTCCTCGGTTTCGCTGTAGTCGGGCTGTCCTTCCCCTGGCCAGGGGTTGGCGTAGGTCTTCGAGGAGACGTGGGTCGCGATTTCCCAGCGCGCCTTCGCCGTCGAGGTGTCAAGCCAGCGGGTGAAGTCCCAGCCGGAGACGTTGGGCGGGTAGAACAGCTGCTGCCCTGCGTTGGCGCAGAGCCATGCCCAGTCCGTCGTGTCGATCGGACGGGAGATCGAGCGCAGGAGGCCTGCGTTGTAGACGACGGGCGGGGTGAGCAACTCGGGCCCTCCGTAGAAGTCGGGGTGCTGCAGGATCGCCTCGACGACCGCGCGGATGCTGTAGCCCGAGCTGATGTACACGCCCTGCAGCGAGGCGAGGGTCGCTTCCGAGGGCGCGCTGGGAATGAAGTACCCCCACAGCTTGGTCACGAAGAACGACGCGTGCAGCGGATGGCTGACGCACAGGCGCACGGCGTCTTCGTAGTTCCATTTGCCCGTCTGCCCGAACACGGTCTTCAGGCCCGTGTCGTGGTAGGTGGGATCGAAACGGAAGTTGTGGTTGCCCAGTTCTGCGGACCAGTCGTTGCGCCAGCCGGTCAGTGCGCGCGCCATTTCGCGCACGTCGTCCTCGGTGTAGGCGCCGCGGTCGGCGCCCAGCGAGAACAGCTCCATCATCTCGCGCGCGTAGTTCTCGTTCGGGTTCCACTTGTTGTTCGATGTCCCGTTGAGGAATATGAGCATCGCGGGGTTGGTGGTGACCGACAGGAACAGGTCGTGGAAGCTGCCGAACGCCATCGAGCGGAACATGCTGTTCTGGTCGAGCATCTGCTGCTGGCTGTTGACCTGGACGTTGGAGTTGGCGAACCAGTCGTGGAAGATGAACGTCATCCGCTCGACGAGCTGCTGGTCGGAGCGGACCATGCGGTCAAGCCACCAGAGGTGATCCTGACCCCAGGCGTTGGCCGGATCAAGGGGGTTGCCTTCTTCATCGACCGGTGCGGGCCCTGACAGCGTGGCCGGCCCGGACGGGCGCGTTAGGCTGAAGACGACCTGCTGGAGGGGCTGTCCCGCGAGCGCCTGGACCTGGCCGGGGGTCGGCCCGAAGCCGGCGCGCCAGAGCAGGCGCTGCACCTGCGGCGCGGTGATCGTGGAGACGACCGCGGGGGCCGGGCTCGGAGAGGGGGCGGGCGGCGCGGCCGGGGCGACCGGCAGGGCCACCGGGAGGGTGCCGTGGCCCCGTGCGGCGACGTGATGGCCGGCGGGCTTGTGGTGCTTGCGCCGGTGCTTGTGGCTGGTGTGGTGCTTGGTGGTGTGGTGCTTCGCGTGATGCGCCTGCTGCTTCTTGGCCCGCCTGCGCTGCTCGGCGTGCGCGGCCTTCAGGCGCAGCTTCGCTCCCCGACCGTCCCCCGTGACCAAGCTCGTCGCCATCGGGTGAGTGTCGATGGAAACAGGTGCGTTCCGAACGCCTGATGGACGGATATGCGAGCGCTTTTGGAGCGGCGCGCTCAGCCGGAGTGGTCGGCTGCCACACCCGCCTGGGAGAGGCCGACGTCGGCGAGCGCGCGCTGGCGGTCCCAGTAGTAGACGAGTCTTGTCACCTTGCCGGCGCGGACGCTGTACAGGGCCGCTCCCCTCGTCCGCATCTGTCCGACCACCAGTCCCCCCGCCTTGCCATGCGCGGTGCTGCGGGTCAGGACGAGAACTCGTTCATCGTCGAGCTCGACGTAATCGTCCACCCCGACGCGGAAGTCCTTCCAGCCGATCAGGTTGTCGCGGAAGGCTTCTTCCATCCCCGCCGGCCCCGTCCACCTGCCGGGCGAGGGCCCGTCGGCTATCACGTATTCGATTTCGGGGTGCGCCCACTCGATCGAGCTGAAATCGCCGCGCTCGTGTGCCTCGTTGATCGAGCGCACCAGGTCAAGGTTCGCCGGGGACATGGGAGCGGCTCACCGCGCGTGCGGCTGACCGTCGTGTGACGGTCCGGGTGGGTCGCCGAGCTCCTCCAGGCTCAGCGCCACTTCCAACTCGGCGCGGCAGCTGAGCAGCATGCGCCCGAGCCGCGTCTCAATCGAATTCAGGCGGCGTTCGACCGTGTGCCGGTCGACCCGCAATGCGGCCGCGGCCGTCGCGGCGTTGCACCCTGCGGCGAAGTACGCGCGTAACGTCTCGCGCGACGCCGCGCTGTCCTTGTAGCCGTCCAGGGGCGACAGATGGACTTCGACCAGCGACCCCGCGAGCTCCCGGTCGCGGAGCACCGCCGCGAGGAGCGACACGTCGGCGTACGCCGTGAGCTTCTGCGGACGCCGCTGCGCGACAAGTGTTGCCGCCTGGGCCTGGCGGTGGGTGAGACGCCATCCGTCGATTCCCTTGGCCGGCCCGCCGATCGTCAGCGACACGCCCGCGGGCGCTTTGGCCGACACCAGCCGCTCGAGCTCTGCGATGTCGAGTGCCCGTCGCCCGCCGAACCATGCCCACACGGTCTCTCCGTCACGCGAAACGCTCAACAGCTCGCGGCCAAGCGAGGCCGCCAGGGCGCGAACGGTCTCGCCCGCCTTCGCGCCCACCGCGATCACGCCGAGATGCTCCGCGTCGAACTCGTAGGAGAGCTCGGCGGAGTCGCCCGGGGCGCCGGCCAGGAGCTTCTGCACCTGCTCACTTCGCCGCAGCTCGGGTGAGTTCGCCGTTCGCTCGATCTCGTGCTGGTACTCGTGGGCCATCAATGCCGTGAAGTGGTCGAGCATTGCCCCCAGCGTGCCGAACACGCCACGCAGCACCATGCTCTGGCCCGCGAAGTCGACCTCCTGGACGACGAAGTCCTCAAGCACCGTGTGGCCGGCGTTGTTGCGCCGCAGCACCTTCTCCAGGCTCACCCCGTTGCGAGCCGCGCGTCGCGCCTGCGCCACCAGCGCCGACGGGATCGATCCGAACCATTCCTCTCCTCGCTCGATCGCCCCGAGGCCGTAGTCCACCGACTCGATGATCGCCGCACGCGCCCCGGCCACGTACTCGGCGTCCTCGCCCTCCGCCGGGTCAAAGCCGATATCGCGGAAGCGGGCGAACACGGCCTCGGCGATCTCCGGGCGTCGCGCCCGCAGCCGCCCGGCGAGGCTCGCACGAGCGCTCTCGAGGGACGCCAGATCAGCGCTCGGCTCGTCCAGCAGCGGCAGCGGCCTGGTCTCTTTGCGAGCCATCAGGACGCTCCCCTTCCGTCGCGATCGCGCTCCTGGTTGCGCATAAGCTAGGAGTACCACTGCCCGCAGGAGGAGTGGTGCGCCAATGTGGCGCGCCGGGCCGGGCAAAATGCGCCGCATTGTCCCGTTTGGCCCCGAACACCCTCAATCGGGCGCGCTCCCGGCAGAATGCGTTGTGTGACCGACTACGGAAAGCCCCTGCGCGAGCAGGACGTGGACGCCGACCCCGTGCGTCAGTTCGCGATCTGGTTTAACGAGGCGCAGGCGACCGGGATGCGGATGCCTGAGGCCGCCGCGCTGGCCACGGCGTCAGCCGACGGCGCCCCGTCGGTGCGCATGGTGCTGGTCAAGGGCTTCGACGAGAACGGCCTCGTCTTCTATTCGAACTACGAAAGTCGCAAGGGCGCGGAGCTCGACGCCAACCCACGCGCCGCGCTGCTCTTCTACTGGGATTCGCTGGGCCGGCAGGTCAGGATCGAGGGGCCGGTCGAGCACGTGAGCGCCACCGAGTCGGCCGCCTACGTGCGCAGCCGCCCGCGCGGGAGCCAGCTGAGCGCGCTCGCTTCACCGCAGAGCCAGACGATCGACAGCCGCGAGGCGCTCGAGCAGCGCCTGGCCGAGCTCGAGCAGCAGCACGGCACCGGCGAGCTGCCGCTGCCGGCCAACTGGGGCGGCTTCCGGCTCGCCCCGCAGACGTTCGAGCTCTGGCAGCAACGCCACGACCGTCTGCACGATCGGCTGCGCTACCGTCGCGGCGCTGACGCCCGGTGGGTGCTCGAGCGCCTCGCGCCGTAGCGGGCGGACGATCGCCCGCAGCCGGGGGGAGGAGCCTTCGTGGCGCCCCCGGATCGCCCGCCGAAGCACGCGCGCGAAGACCTCTTTATAGTTGGGGCACGGAAAGCGTAAGCAACGGGGAATGATGCTAGGGATAGCGCACAGGCCATCGGGGCGGATTGCCCAAAAGGGCCCACACTGTCTGGGAGCGGTTCTGCTCATGCTGCTCGCAACGCTTGTGCTGGCGGGGAGCGCCCAAGCCGCCGGCGCGGAAGTGGCGGGTGGCGCGATCGGGACGGACCCCTTAGGAGGGACGGGCGAAATCGGCGCGCCGAGCACAGGCGCCGAACCAGCTCCGGCGCCCCCCCGCCGGTCGCCGTCTTACGCAGCAGGAAGAACCCGCGAAAACCGGGCCGGTCGGCCCATCCCCCGAACCAACTCCGGCCCCGCCGGTCGTCACGCAGCAGGAAGAACCCGCGAAAACCGGGCCGGTCGGCCCATCCCCCGAACCAACTCCGGCCCCGCCGGTCGTTACGCAGCAGGAACAAACCCAGACGGCACCTGTCGTCACACCCCCGGAAGAACCCACGAAAGGCGGGCTCGAAGGGGGCCGTGAACAGACCGAAAGCCTCGCGCCCACGGTCTCGGATGTGCACCTGGGCGAAACGCACAATGGAACCGGCAACGAAACCGCACTGGGGGTCCCGGGTGGTCCAAGCGACCCTCCGGCGGCGCTACCTCTCCTCAGCGGCGCGACCGAAGCCCCGGCGACCTTCGACGCGGGCCCGGTATCCGTCGCTGCGCCGACGCACCTGACCGCGACCCAGCGAGCGGGCAACCTGGGCTGCGAGCTCGCCGCGTTGGGGGGACGCCTGACCGATAACTGCGCGGTCGGATGGCTGGGCACCAAGCGCTTCCTGCCGGAATCGCCCGTGGCCTTCGCCACCGCCGCCGTGGCTTCGATGGTCGCTGCAGCGACGGGCTCGCCCGTAGCGGCACGCCACGATGGCGCCGCGGTCGCAAATCCCCCGGTAAGCCCGGGTCCCAGCCCCGCACCCAGCGGGGCCTCCGGCGCGCCGGCTGGCGCCTCCGGACTTGCCCTCTCAGGCTTTCTCACGCTCGCCGGCCTGCTTCTGATGATGGCTCCGCGAGCGACGCGCCGGCTGCGGCTCGTGTGTCAGCCGTGGCGCACGGCGTGCTTCGTTCTGATTCCAGAGCGACCGGGCTAGCTCCTCCCGGTCACCTCACCCCGGCGCTGGATCTGGTGATCCAGGCCATGGAAATCAATTCGAGGCTTCCTTGGAAGGAGCTGGATGTAATGAAACCCCAACAGATGGCGGTGGCCGAGAGTGTCGGTACACCGACCGAGGATGGAGCGGTGGCAACCGTCCCAGAGAGGGCGCCCACCGCGTTCAACAAGATCAAGCGCAATCAGCCGGCCGCGGCCAAGCTCAGCCTCGTGCCGGAGCCGGAAAGCGCCCGGCTGCACACGCTGATCCTGACCGGCGAGCTGGACCGCGGATCGGCCCAGACGCTCGAGGCCGAGATAGACCGCCTGTGCGAGGAAGGAGTCGCCGGCATCACGCTGGACCTGCGCGAGCTCACGTACATCGATTCGGTCGGAGTGGCCGTGATCGCGTCCCGGTGCGGCCTGTGCCAGAGGCGCGGATACGAGTTCGCGCTGATCCCCGGCTCGCGCTACATCCATCGTGTGTTCGAGCACACGGGGGTCGCCCGCCGGCTGCCGTTCCGCGATGGACCGCTCCGGTCCGAGGTGCTGACTGGCCAGTCAGCCAGTACTATCGAGGCAGCATCATGAGCTAGCGATCAGAGGAGTCCTCATGGCAACGGTTCCGCGCGATGTCAAGAGCCTGGAAGTCACGGAGCGCGATCTGTGGCTCGACGGTCCGCCCTACAAGGTGTTCAAGCAGCTTCGCCGCGAGTGCCCGATCCATTGGACCGAGCGCTTTGAGGACTTTCCCGACGACGCGGGCTTCTGGTCGGTGACGACGGCCGATGACATCCACACCGTCAGCCGCGACTGGCAGACCTACTCCTCTGAACGGGGCGGCGTGCTGGCGGCCGAGGGCGGCTTCCCGCTGGAGCTTGCGCAGGCGATGTTCATCGGGATGGATCCGCCCAAGCACGACCGGCTGAAGGCGCTGTTCCAGGCCGGGTTCACGCCGAGGCGGATCGCCGACCACGAGGATGCGATCAGGGCGATCGCGGTAAGGGTCCTCGACCGGCTGGTGGGACAGGAGACGTGCGACCTCGTCACGGACGTCGCCCAGCCGGTGGTCTCGCGGGTGATCGGGAGCTTCATGGGCATCTCCGAGGAGGACGACGCCATGTGGGCGAAACTCATGAACTCCACGCTCGGAGCGGGCGACCCGGACCTGAATCCCGGTGGCGTCGAGGCCGCGGTGGAGAAAGACATCCCCGAAGTGTTCGAGCACTGCCGCGCGCTGATCGCCGAGCGCCAGGAGAACCCCACCGACGATCTGACCAGCGTGCTCGTGCACGCCGAGGTCGACGGCGAGAAGCTCGAGGAACACGAGATCGTGATGGGCTTCTTCCTGCTGATGGCGGCGGGCAACGACAGCACCAAGGCCACCTACTGCAGCGGCATGCGGGCGCTGATGGAAGACCGTGAGCAGATGCAGCTCCTGCTCGAGGACCCCTCGCGCATCCCGGCCGCCGTGGAGGAGTCGCTGCGGATGTTCCCCGCGTTCGCGCATTTCCGCCGCACGGCCACCTGCGACACCGAGCTTCATGGTCAGAAGATCCGCGAGGGCGAGAAGGTCGTGATGTGGTACGTCTCCTCAAATCGCGACGAGACCCGCTATGAGGATCCCGACCACTTCGACCTGAGGCGCGAAGCCGAGCACCAGGCCTTCGGCGCGGGCGGTCGCCACTTCTGCCTCGGGACCGCGCTCGCGCGCCTTGAGCTGAAGGTCATGATCGAGGAGACGCTCAAGCGCTTCCCCAACATCCAGATCGATGATTCCCCCGTGTTCGTGGAATCGCTGTTCCTGAACCAGCTGAAGACGCTGCCGGTCCGCCTCGAGCCGTAGCTAGTGAGCGTTCGTCGGCTCGGCACCGATGGCCCCACCGTCTCGGCGGTGGGGCTGGGTTGCATGGGCATGTCAGGCATGTATGGGGCGGCGGATCGGGGGGAGAGCATCGCCACGATCCACGGTGCGCTGGACGCCGGGATCAATCTGCTGGACACGGGCGACTTCTACGGGATGGGCCACAACGAGCTGCTGATCGCAGAGGCCACGCGCGGGCGCGCGCGTGAGGAGTACATGCTGAGCGTGAAGTTCGGCGCGCAGCGCGGGCCGGAAGGTGCCTGGTTGGGCTACGACGCGAGCCCGCCGGCCGTGAAGACGGCGCTGGCCCACTCGCTGACGCGCCTGGGTGTCGAGTACGTGGACGTGTACCGCCCCGCCCGCCTTGACCCGAAGGTGCCGATCGAGGAGACGGTGGGCGCGATCGCGGACCTCGTCCAGGCGGGGTACGTCCGCTACATCGGGCTCTCGGAGGTGGGCGCCGAGACGATCCGCCGGGCGGTGGCCACGCACCCGATCTGCGATGTGCAGCTCGAGTACTCGCTGATCTCGCGCGGCATCGAGGTCGCGGTCCTGCCGGCGAGCCGCGAGGAGGGCATCGCGATCACCGCCTACGGCGTGCTGAGCCGCGGGCTGATCAGCGGCCACTTCTCCGCCGACCGCCAGCTCGCCGCCAACGACTTCCGCTCCCACGCCCCGCGCTTCAGCGACGCGAACCGGGCCCACAACCTGGCCCTGGTCGACGAGCTGCGCGCGGTCGCAGAGGCCAAGGGGGCTACGGTGGCGCAGATAGCGATCGCGTGGGTGATGGCACGCGGCGAGGACATCGTGGCGCTCATCGGTGCGCGCACGCCCGAGCGGCTCGGGGAGGCGCTGGGTTCCCTCGAGGTCGAGCTGGACGACGAGGAGGTCGGTGCGCTCGAGCGGGCGATCCCGCCCGACGCCGCCGTGGGGGACCGCTACCCCGCACAAGCGATGGCCACGCTCGACAGCGAGCGCACGTAACCGCCCTGCCCTGCGGCCCCTGTCGCTACTTGGAAACCTCGCAGTTGTTTAGACCCCTGACGACCGGGTATGACACTCTCAGGCGCGCCCTCATATCCGGCCTGCCTCCTGTTGACCCGGCGTTCCAGGCCCTTTCGCCGGGTAGTTCCAGAGTTCGTACCCCACACAGCCTCCGCCCCCCCCGGAGGCTGTGTGCTGTGAGGGGCGGCGCTGAGGCTCCCGTGTAGCGACGCCATCGGCGGCGATCTCGAGCGACCTCGTCGCGGCCGTCGTCATGCGCCCGATCGGGGCCGCCGTTCATCTGCGGCGAGGAACGGTCAACATGCGCCTTGTCGGGTGGATGGTGCTTGGCTCGGTGCCGATGGCCTTCGTCGGGGCGTATGTGCTGCATCTGCTGGGCCACACGAAATCGGCTCAACAGAAAATCGAGGTGGTCCTCGGCGCCGCGCTGCTCATCGGAGCCGCCGCGATGGTGCTGCGCTACGTGCTCGACCGCCGCGCGGGCGAGAGCCGCACAGGGGTGGTCCACGGGGTGGTGCCCCGGCCGCTGCCCACGGTCGTGGTCGGGATGATCGGCGGGCTCATCGTCGGCATGACATCGGTTGGCTCGGGCTCGCTGATGATCGTCATGCTCCTGTTCCTCTACCCCATGATCGGTGCCAACCAGCTGGTCGGCACCGATCTGACACAGGCGGTGCCGCTCACCTGGCCGCCGCCCTCGGAGCGCTCGCGTTCGGCCACGTCGAGTTCGGGGTCACGGTGTCGTTGATCCTGGGAAGCGTTCCGGCCGTGTTCATCGGCTCGCTGTTCTCCTCGAGTGCCCCGGACCACTACGTCAGGCCGGTGATCACGTTCGTGATCACCGCATCGGGCCTGAAGTACATCGGCCTGGACACGACCGCCCTCGGCTGGACGCTGTGCGGCATCCTGTTCGCCGCGGCCGCCGTGTGGCTGACCTACATACGCCCCCGGCAGCTCGCAGAGGCGCGCGCAGATCCCGAACGGGTAGCGCCCGTCCCCCCGGTCGAGCCCGCGAGCGTCGACTGACGCGGCTTCGGGCGGCGCTGTTTGGCCGTGCGCGTTCGCGTGGCAGCGTCTGGACTCGCTCGCTACGCTTCGGTGCATGTGCCGCAACATACGAACACTCCACAACTACGAACCACCCGCCAGCGAGAGCGAGATTCACGAGGCAGCGCTGCAGTACGTCCGCAAGATCAGCGGTTCGACGAAGCCGTCGCAGGCCAACGCGGCGGTCTTCGAGCGCGCTGTCGAGGAGGTCGCGCTCGCCACGACCCGGCTGCTCGATGAGCTCGTCACTCAGGCCCCGCCCAAGAACCGGGAGGTCGAGGCGGCCAAGCGGCGGACGCGGGCCCAGGAACGCTTCGCGGCCTAGGCCGGCGCCGGCCGATTCCGTCGCGCAGGACGGTCTTCGATCGAGAACCCAAACCGAATAGGAGAGCCGAAATGGCCGAGACCACGACCAGCACCCGCATCAGCCAGGTTGGGACGGTGATCGTCCCCGTCTCAGACCAGGACCGGGCACTCGAGTTCTACGTGGACAAGCTCGGATTCGAGAAGCGCACGGACATGCCGTTCGGTCGGGGAGACCGTTGGCTTGAAGTGGCGCCGCCGGGTGGGGCCACGACGATCGCCCTGATACCTCCGCGCGAGGGGGAACCCGTCGGGATCGATACCCATGTGGGCTTCACGACCGGCGATGCCGACGCCGACCACGCGCACCTGCTGGCCCAGGGGGTGGAGGCGGACGAGGCCGTGATGCGCATGGGCGATCCGGTGCCCCCGATGTTCTACTTCAGCGACCCCGACGGGAACAGGTTCCTGATCGTCGAGCGTGGCTGACCGCGGCTGAAGTGCGCCGCCGCCGGGGTGGCCGGCCGTAGAATGTGATCATCGGGCGCCAACGGAATCGAGTGATCGGACGGCGGCGGGCGGTGGTTGGCGTCCTGGCCATGATCGTCGTCGCGATGGCGCTCGGGCCGCCCGGGCCGTCCTTCGCCCGGGGTGCTCCGCCGTCGCGGGCGCCGAAGCACGCCAAGTCGCCGGCCAAGCGCCGCACCGGCCCCGTCAGCGTGTCGGTCGATCCGGCCGTCACGATCGGGCCTTCAGTACCCGAAGACTTCATCGGGCTCTCCTTCGAGGCGAGCAACCTGGCGAACATCGCCGGCTACGCGAACAGCGGCGACCTCGTCAGCCTCCTGCGCTCGCTCGGGCCCGGGATCCTGCGGTTCGGGGGCATCAGCTCGGATGAGACCACGGCCTGGCTTCAGGAAGGCGTCGCGCCGGCCTGGGCGCGGGCGACGATCACGCCGCAGAATCTCGCCTCCCTTGCCGCCCTTGCGCAGGCGAGCGGCTGGCGGGTGCTGTTGACGGTCAACCTGGGCCACGGCGAACCGGCCGTCGCCGCGCAGGAGGCCAAGGTCGCCCAGTCCGTGCTCGGCGCGAGCCTGGCCGGGATCGCGATCGGCAACGAGCCCGACCGCTACGTGGCGGATGCGTTGCGCCCTCTCGGTTGGTCGACCGCCGCCTATCTGGCCGAAGCGGCCACCTATCGCACGGCCATCTCAGCCGCGGCTCCGGGCGTTCAGATCGTGGGCCCCGACGCCTCGACCGGACGGCTGGTGCTGCCGTGGGTCACGGCCGAGGCGGCGTCCGCGCGGCCGGCGCTGCTCACCGACCACTACTACCCGTTGACCAGATGCGGCGGGCGCACGGCGAAGCTCGCCTACCTGACGAGCCCGCAGACGCGCAGGAACGAGACGCTGACGCTGGCGCGCCTGGATGCGCTCGCGAATGCGAGCACGCTTCCGATGCGGCTGGATGAGACCAACAACATCTCCTGCCGCGGCCAGCCCGGCGTGAGCAACGTGTTCGCCTCGGCGCTGTGGGCCGTGGACTACGCGGCGCGGGCGATGGCGAGCGGGCTGGCCGGGCTGAACTTCCACGACCTGATCGCCGAACCGCGCTCATACAGCCCGCTGGTCGCGAACCGTGCGAGCGAACTCGCCACCGGCGCGCTGCATGCCAATCCGGAGTGGTACGCGCTGCTGCTCGCCCGCCACCTCGTCGGTGACGCGGCCGTGCGGGCAAGCGTCGCCACGGGCAACCCCGATCTGACCGCGGGCGCGTTCGTCAGCCCCACCGGGGCCCTCAACATCGTGCTCGTCAACTTTGCCGGGACCCAGGTGACGCCATTGGCCGTGCGCCTGCACGTGCCGCGGCGGTTCGCCGCAGGCCCGATCCTGCGACTGACGGCGCCCGGGCCGCGGGCGATCGCCGGCGTCACCCTGGGCGGTCGCAGCGTCACCAGCACCGGCACTCTCAGCGCCAGCACGCCGCTGCCGCGCGTATCCGGCAGGCCGGGCTCGCTCAGGCTGAACGTGCCGTCGAGCAGCGCGGCGCTCGTGACGCTGCATCCCGCTCCTTAGAACGCGACAGCACTCCGGATTTAGCGGCAAAAAGCGACGGGGAGAGCCGCCACAACGGCCTTTCCGCGCGATATTCTCGCGCCATAGCGATCCCCCACGCGCGGCCACCGGCTGTGCTAGGGACTGCGACCCAGACTGCGGAGCGCTTTGACGGTCACACGTTCTGGCCGTCGTGTTCTGGTCCGTGCAGCCACTCGTCAGAGGGACACGAGATGCTCGCATGTGAGCGCACCGAGGGAAGGCCTACCCGACAGCAGAAGCACCTGGTCAGCGCGATCACGTGCTCCTTCATCAATCACCTCTCGCTCGATCCTCGTGACGCGTTCGCGGGCCCGCCTTCGAATGGTGCCCGCCCGGCTGCACAGATCCACAAGGCTCCACCGCTCCAGGCGGTCGGTCGCAGAGTCGGACATTGGAATGGAGACACCTACGAGCACGGATGTTCTTTTTCAGATCAGAGAGGAGATTCTCGATGGCGAGGATCGTTGTGATGGATGAGAAACAGGACCGGATCCTGCTCGACGAGTACGTACATCCGATCCACATCGAAGACGAGTACTCCTCGTTGCAGATCATCGAACGGCTCGCGTGGGCGATCAAAGACGCCTCGCAGCCGGAACGGTACGTGCTGGGTAATTAGGACGGGCGCGGCCCGAACCACAGCGCCCCGGTCAGTGCCGGGGCGTTGTGGGGAGCGAGGCACGACCCCGCCGGCAGGCGGCCTCCCTATCATCCGCGCGTCGGGATCCCCGCGTCGGCGACGTGCCCGGCAACGACCCGCCGGATGAGAACTGGAGGCAAGCCATGCAGTACGTGAACCTCGGCGCGACCGGCCTGCGGGTCTCGCGCGTCTGCCTGGGCATGATGAGCTACGGCAGCGACAGCGACAAACCGTGGGTGCTGGACGAGGCTGCGGCCGAGCCGATCGTGCGGGCAGCCGTCGAGGGCGGCATCACCTTCTTCGACACGGCCGACACGTACTCCGCGGGCGCCAGCGAGATCGCCACGGGTCGCCTGCTCGGCAAGCTCCTCACGCGCGAGGAGGTGGTCGTGGCCACGAAGGTGTTCATGCCGATGACGCCCGGCGAGAACGGCGGCGGCCTGTCGCGCAAGCACATTCTCAGCGCGATCGACGCGTCGCTAAAGAGGCTGGGCATGGACTACGTCGACCTGTACCAGATCCATCGCTGGGACAACCGCACACCCATCGCCGAGACGATGGAGGCCCTCCACGACGTCGTGCGCGCAGGCAAGGCGCGCTACATCGGCGCCAGCAGCATGTTCGCCTGGCAGTTCGCCAAGGCCCAGCACGTCGCCGAGCGCAACGGCTGGAGCAGGTTCGTCTCGATGCAGAACCACTACAACCTCATCTACCGCGAGGAGGAGCGCGAGATGATCCCGCAGTGCATCGAGGAGGGGGTCGGCGTGATCCCCTGGAGCCCGCTCGCGCGGGGGGTGCTGGCGGGCAACCGCACGCGCGAGGGCAGCCGCCAGACGACCCGCGCCGACACCGACCAGTTCACCGACTACCTGTACAGCCAGCCGACCGACTTCGACGTGGTCGAGCGCGTGGCCGAGGTGGCAGCCGAGCGCGACGTGCCCGGAGCGCAGGTGGCCCTCGCCTGGCTGCTGCACAAGCCCGGGGTGACCGCGCCGATCGTGGGAGCGACCAAGCCCGGCCACCTCGAGGACGCGCTCGCCGCCGAGCAGCTGGCGCTCACCGGCGAGGAGATCTCACGCCTGGAGGAGCCCTACCTGCCCCATCCGGTACTCGGTCACGGCTGATGAGGGCCGCCTCGACGGCGGCGGCGGCGTGCGTGCCTGCTACGTCGAGCGGCTCGGTGCTACGCAGGGCCCGGCTGAGCACGAACGCACCCTCCAGCGCGGCGATCATGCCGATCGCGAGCTCGCGCGCCTTCGGTTCGGGGATTCCGGCAGCCGAGAAACGCTCGGTCGATGATGTGATCCAGCGCTCGAACACCTCGGCCGTTGCCTGCCGCAGCGGCTCGTTCGTGCTCGCGACCTCGAGCGCGACGGTGGCGATCGGGCAGGCGTCGGCGTAGCCGGTCTCACGCAGCGTCTCGGCGGCGCCCGCGAAGCAGTCGTGCACGCCGGTGAGCACGTCGGGGGCCGCGTCGAACACGGCCTCCACGAGCTCTTGGTAGGTCTGGCCGGAGGAGACGATCACGTTCGCCGCGAGCTGGTCCTTGCCGTTGGGGAAGAAGTGGTACAGCGAGGAGAATGGGGCCTCAGCCTCGGCCACGATCTGTTTGACGCCCGTGGCGGTGTAGCCCTGGCGGCGGAACAGGTTCGCGCTGCTGGCGAGGATCCGCTCCTTGGTGTCCGTGCTCATGTGCCCTGCCCCTTTCCTCGTTGCACTGCCGTTCAAGGATAGCTAGGCTCCAATGGAGCGATCTATCCAGAGGAGGAAGCCGTGCCCGAAATCGAGCTGCCGGCCGGGACCATCGAGTACGAGGACACCGGCGGGGAGGGTCCGGTGGTCGTCCTCCTGCACGGGCTCATCATGGACGGCTCGGTGTGGCGCCACGTGGTCGAGGACCTCCGCCCGGACTACCGCTGCATCCTGCCGGCTCTGCCGCTGGGCGGGCACCGGAAACCCATGCGCGCCGACGCCGACCTCTCGATGCGCGGTATCGCGGAGATCGCGGGCGGGTTCATCGCGGGCCTTGACCTGCATGACATCACCCTTGCGATGAACGACTGGGGCGGAGGGCAGCTGTTGATCGGCGGTGAGCATGACGCGCGGATCGCGCGGCTCGTGCTGTGCGCGTGCGAGGCCTTTGACAACGTGCCGCCGAAGGGGACCGCGCGGGCGCTGCCGTACATCGCGCGCCTGCCCGGCGGGATCGCCGGGGCGCTGATGCCGTTTCGCTTCGACCGCCTGCGCAGGCTCCCGATGACGTTCGGCCCGATGAGCAAGCGGCCGGTCCCGCGCGCGGTGATGGACCGCTGGTTCGGGCCGGCGCTCGAGCAACGGGAGGTCCGTCGGGACCTCAGGAAGTACGTGCTCAGCTCGGCGCAGGGGCGCCGCGAGTTGCTCGCGGCCTCCGAGGCGCTGTCCTCGTTCGATCGCCCGGCGCTCGTGGCCTGGGCGAGCGAGGACCGGCTGATGCCGCGCGAGCACGGCCGGCGACTGGCCGATCTGCTGCCGCAGGGGCGGCTGGTGGAGATCGGGGACTCCTACACCCTCATTCCGGAGGACCAGCCGGCCAGGCTCGCGGCGCACATGCGCGAGTTCCTGACCTCATGACCAACGGTTTGCCGCCCCTCTGACCGGTAATCTGGTGCGAGGATGCTGGAGTCGGCTCGACCAGACGGCCGGCGCGAGCGGGTAGCGCTCGTGCTCGCCGGGGGTGGCGCACGCGGCGCCTACGAGGTGGGAGCGCTGAGTGCGCTGGCTCCGGTGCTCGCCGCCCGCGGCGACGCCCCGGACATGATCGTGGGCACGAGCATCGGCGCGCTCAACGGCGCGTTCTTCGCGGCTCGCGCCGATCAACCCTTCGATGACACGGCCGGGCACGCGGTCGAGATGTGGCGCGATCTGCGCTGGAGCGACGCGCTGCGGCCGCTGGTCTCCCCCTCTGAGCTCGGTCGTCTGCTGGGTGCCGCCGCGGTACTGGCCCGCCTGCCCCGGGCGGGGCTGCACGGGCTGCTCGACCCCGCGCCGCTACGCGAGACGCTCGATCGGCTCGTCGACTTCAACCAGATCGCGCGCAACATCGACAGCGGCGCGCTGACGGCCGCCGCGGTCGTGGCGACTGCCTACACGACCACGCGCAGCGTGGTGTTCCACAACGGTGGACCGGACCTCGGTCTCGACTCGGCGCGCGCGATCGACTACTTCTCCACGCCCCTGACTCCCGACCACGTGCTCGCCTCGGCAGCGATCCCCGGCGCGTTCCCGGCGGTCGAGGTCCGCCGGCCGCGCGCGGCCTCGGGCTGGTATGGCGACGGCGGCGTGCGCCTGAACGCGCCGCTGAAGCCGGCGCTCGCCCTGGGTGCCGACCGCGTCGTGGTGATCGGCCTGAACTCGTCGGTGACCCCCGCCCAGCGGGCGATCCGGCCCGACGCGATCGACGGCGCCGCGCAGCTGTTGCAGGTGGTGCTGGGCGACCAGCTCGCCGACGACGTCGCGACGCTGGCTGCCGTGAACGAGACGCTCCCACCCACGCGACGCTCCACCGCCAACTCGAACGGCAACGGCAGCTCGAACGGCAACGGCAACACCCCCGACCACATACGCCACCGCAGGATTCCCTACATCTTCATCGCCCCGAGCGACCGCCTCGCGATCGGGCGCCTGGCACGGGACGTTTACAAGCGCCACTACGCCGGCATTCACGGCCTGTTGCGGAACACCGACGTCGCGCTGCTCGGGCGGGTCGTGAGCGCCGAGCGCAGCGCGGTCCACGGCGAGCTGCTCAGCTACCTGTTCCTCGCGCGCCAGTTCACCGAGGAGCTGATAGCGCTCGGCCGTCACGATGCCGAGCGCTGGCTGGATGCGCGACACGACGCCGGGCTCTGGCAGATCGGACGCCTGCCCACGGCCAAGACCTCGGCGCCCGCCCGCAGCCGGGCACGCGCGGGCAGGACACGCACGGCCCGCGCCTGAGCCGGTCGCTCACCGCCCCTAGGCCGGCACCAGGCCGGCGCGGGTGCGCGCGGAGCGCACAGCGGTGGTGAGCGTGTCGATGTCGTAGGCGCCGTAGTGACGGCGCCCGTTGATGAAGAAGGTCGGCGTGCCGGAGACCCCGCTGGCATCGGCGCTGGCGACGTCCTCGGCCACGCGGGGCGTCTCCGCGTGATTGAAGAGATCGTCCTTGAAGCGCTCGAGGTCGAGGTCGAGCTCCTCGGCATAGGACACGAGGTCACGCACCGTGAACGTGTCCTGGTGTGCGAACAGCGCGTCGTAGAACTCCCAGAACTTGCCCTGCGCCGCGGCGGCCTCCGAGGCTTCGGCGGCGAGCTGGGCGCTCGTGTGGACATCGTTGAGGGGAAGGTGACGCCAGACGTAGCGCACGTCGTCGTCCTCGGATGAGCTGAGCAGCTCGCGCACGACGGCCTCCGCCTGCCCGCAGTAGGGGCACTCGAAGTCGCCGTACTCAAGGAGCGTGACCAGCGCATCGTCGGGCCCGCGAATGTGGTCGCGCTCGGGATCCACGTCGTCTGCGAGGTCCAGGATGTCCTCGACGGTGCCGGCGATCTGGCGCGCGCGAAGCTGGCTTGGCATACGCCTCATCACCGCGAACACCGCCCAGGCCACGACGGGTGCCGCGATGGCCGAGGCGAGCACGCCTAGCTTCGCCTCGTTCAGGTGCTCGCCGTGGAAGGCCAGGCTCGAGATGAGCAGCGACACGGTGAACCCGATGCCGGCGACGGCCGCCCCGCCTGCGAGCGCGGGCCAGCTCAGCGGCGGGCGCACCCCGTGCAACCGCGGCCGCGTGGCCAGCCAGGAGGCGGCGAGGATGCCCAGCGGCTTGCCCACGACGTAGCCGAAGAAGATCCCGAGCGTGATCGGTGAGGCGATCGCGTCGCTGAGCAGTCCGCCGGTCACGTGCAGGCCGGCATTGGCGAGCGCGAACAGCGGAACGACCACGTAGCTCGTCCAGGGATGCAGGCCGTACTGGAGGCGCTCATTGGGCGAGATCGCCGACAGCACCCCCTGCTGAGCCGAGCGCGCCAGCTCGGGTGTGGGCTGCTCGCGGAAGGAGCGGGTGAGCGCGGTCGCCCGCTCGAGGTCCTCGCGCGACGGCGGGTAGGCGCTCGTCACGAGGCCGATCGCAAGTCCGGTGATGACCGGGTCGATGCCCGACTTGAACAGCGCCACCCACATGCCCACGCCGAGGACGATCGAGGCCTGGCGCCGGAAGGCCGGCGCGTAGCGGAGTGCCAGGAGCAGCACGAACAGCCCGATCGCGATGAGCAGTGCGGGCATGGAGATGTGCCTGGAGTAGACGGTGGCGATCACCCCGAGCGCGCCGAGGTCGTCGACGACGGCGAGCGTGAGCAGGAACACGCGCAGCCGGGTGGCGCGGCGGGGGGTGAGCAGCGCCAGCGCGCCGAGCGCGAAGGCCGTGTCGGTCGACATCGCCGCGCCCCAGCCGCCCCCGCCTGGGCCGCCTGCGTTGAACGCGAGGTAGATCGCGATCGGCACGAGCATGCCCCCGATCGCTGCGAGGACCGGGATCGCCAGTCGGCTGCGCTCGCGCAGATCGCCCACGTCGAGCTCGCGCTTGGCCTCGAGCCCGACGACCAGGAAGAAGAACGTCATCAGGCCCTCGTTAACCCAGGTGCGCAGGTCCGCCGCGATCCCGCCGCCGCCGATCCGGATCGACAGCTCGGTCGTCCACAGCGATTCATAGGAGTCAGACCATGGCCCGTTGGCCCAGATCAGGGCGAGGATCGCCGCGCCCAGCAGCGCGATCGCGCTTCCGGTCTCGGTGCTCAGAAAGTCGCGAACGGGCGTGGCGAGGTTCCGTGCCCAGGCGGTGCGGCCGGAGTATCGGGTCGTCTCCGCAGCGGCCATGTGCCGGCGATTATCGCGGACCGATTAATGTGATCGGCGCCATGTCCGCCCAGGCAGAGCGCACAGCAACGAGCACGAGCACCGAGCCCGAGCCCGAGGTGCGGGAGCGCCGTCCGGCGATCCTGGCGGTCGACGACGAGCCGGCGGTGCTGGCCGCGGTGGCACGTGACCTGCGGGTCGGCTTCGGCGAGCACTTCCGCATCCTGCGCTCGACATCCGGCGAAGAGGCGCTTGGCATCCTGCGCGAGCTGAGCGCTCGCGGCGAGGAGGTGGCGATGCTGATCGCCGACCAGAGGATGCCGGGGATGCCAGGCACCCGGTACCTGCTCGAGGCGCGCAAGATCGTGCCGGATGCCAAGCGGGTGCTGCTGACCGCGTACGCCGACACCGAGGCTGCGATCGCGGCGATCAATGAGGTGGCGCTCGACTACTACCTGCTGAAGCCCTGGGATCCCCCCGAGGAGCAGCTGTTCCCGGTGGTCCAGGATCTGCTCACGACCTGGGAGTCGGGCGCGGCGCTCGAGGCCGGCGGTGTGCGCGTGGTGGGCCATCGCTTTTCGCGGGAGTCGCATGACCTGCGCGACTTCCTCGTGCGCAACCGCGTCCCGGCACGGTGGCTCGACGTCGAGCGCGACGCCGAGGCGCGCGAGCTTCTGGCGGTCGTGGGCGTGCCGGCGGACCGCCTGCCCGTGGCGGTGCTCGAGGACGGCACGGTGCTCGAGCGCCCGACCATCCTCGAGCTGGCGGAGCGGCTCGGGGTCGCGGGTACCCCCGCGCAGGACCACTACGACCTCGTGGTGGTCGGCGGCGGCCCCGCGGGTCTCGCGGCGGCCGTGTACGGGGCCTCGGAGGGGTTGAGGACTGTGCTGGTGGAGCGCGAGGCCCCCGGCGGCCAGGCCGGGCAGTCGAGCCGGATCGAGAACTACCTTGGCTTCCCCGCGGGCTTGAGCGGCTCGGACCTCGCCCGCCGGGCGACGGACCAGGCGCGGCGCCTGGGCGCGGAGCTGCTCACCGTGCAGGAGGCGGTCGGCCTGCGCGCCGAGGGTGCCGCGCGCCTGGTGGAGCTCAGCGGCGGCGACGAGCTCAGCGCGAGCTGCGTGCTGGTCGCCTCCGGCGTCTCCTACCGCCAGCTCGACACGCCCGGGTTCGCGGAGATGACCGGTGCGGGCGTCTACTACGGGGCGGCGATGACCGAGGCCCGTGCATGCAGCGGCCAGCACATCATCGTCATCGGCGGCGCCAACTCGGCCGGCCAGGCGGCTGTGTACTTCGCGGGCTGGGCGGCCAGCGTGACGATGCTCGTGCGCTCCTCGCTTGAGAAGTCGATGTCCCACTACCTGATCGAGCAGATCGGGGGGCTCGCGAACGTCCACGTCCGTGCCGGCAGCACGGCCACCGCCGCCGAGGAGGAGGAGGGTCGGCTGCGGCGCGTGCGCATCGACGGCCCGAACGGCGAGGAGACGCTGCCGGCGGATGCGTGCTTCGTGTTCATCGGCGCCTCCCCCCGCACGGACTGGCTGGAGGGTGTCCTCGCCCGCGACGAGCGGGGGTTCATCCTGGCCGGCCGCGATGCGCAGGCCAACGGCTGGCCGCTCGGGCGTGAGCCCTTCGTGCTGGAGACGACGGTGCCGGGCGTGTTCGTCGCCGGTGACGTGCGCGCACGCTCGATCAAGCGCGTGGCCAGCGCCGTGGGCGAGGGTTCGATGGCCGTGTCGCTCATCCACGAATACCTCCTCGAGTCGTGAGCGGCGCTCCCGTCACCGATGCCCCGGTCACGCTCGAGGAGCTTCGCGGGGTCGACCTGTTCGACGAGATCAACGACGCACAGCTCGCCGAGTGGGTCCCCGTCGCGCGGCCCTACCACCTCGAGCCCGGCGAGCTGATCGCCGAGCAGGGCGAGCCGCCGCAGGGCCTTCAGCTCCTGCTCGAGGGCGAAGCGCAGGCCCTGCTCGTCGATCAGGGGCGCACCGAGCCGGTCGGCCGCCACCGGGCGCCGACGTGGATGGGCGCGATCGCCGTGCTAACCGGCGGCGGGCTCGGGGCGCGCATGCAGGCCGAGACCGCGTGCCGGATGGCGGTGGTTCCAGGGGAGGACTTCCGCCGGCTGGCCTTCGCCCAGCAGGCGATCCACCGCCGGGTGATGCGCCAGGTCGCGCCGGTGATGAGCAAGGTCACCGAGATGGAGCAGAGCCGCGAGCGCCTCTCCTCGCTGGGCACGATGGCCGCGGGCCTCGCGCACGAGCTGAACAACCCGGCCGCCGCGGCGCGCCGAGCGGCGGCACAGCTGACCGAGGCGCTCGAGGTGATCGGCTCGGCGATGGCGCAGTTCGTCGAGGCGGGGGTGGAGCGTTCAGAGGCCGAGCAGCTCGTGCACCTGCAGCAGGAGGCCTTCCAGCGGGGGACCTCCGCCTCCGCGCTCGACGCGCTGGATGCGGCCGACGCCGAAGACGAGGTGCTCGCGCGCCTGGAGGCGCTCGGCATCGAGGAGCCATGGCGGCTGGCCGAGCCGCTGGCGGTCGCGGGCGTCGATGAGGCGTGGCTCGACCGCGTGCAGGAGCTGGCGGGTCCGGCCAACGAAGCGGCGCTGCGCTGGGTGGCGGCCACGCTGACGGCGGGGCGGCTCGCCGGCGAGCTCGAGGAGTCCACCGAACGCATGTCGACGCTCGTGGGGGCGGTCAAGTCCTACTCGTACATGGATCGCGGCGGACTCGTCGAGGTCGACCTGCACGAGGGACTCGAGACCACGCTCACGGTGCTGGCGCACAAGCTCAAGCACACGGCGATCGAGGTCGTGCGCGACTACGACCGCACGCTGCCGGAGCTCACCGTGCGCGGATCCGAGCTCAACCAGGTGTGGACCAACCTGCTCGACAACGCGATCGACGCGCTCGGCGAGCGCGGGACGATCACCATCACCACCCGGCACGACGGCAGCTGCGCGGTGGTCGAGATCTCAGACGACGGTCCCGGGATCCCCGAGGACCTCGCCGGGCGGATCTTCGATCCGTTCTTCACGACCAAGGACGTGGGCAAGGGGACGGGACTCGGCCTCGCCACTGCACGGCGCATCGTCGTGGACCGCCACGACGGCTCGCTGACACTCGACGCTTCACCCGGCCGCACGACGTTTCGCGTGCAGCTCCCGCTCACCCAATCCTGACGAAAGGACGTCATGGCCACCTGCACACATCTCGACCATGTCCGGATCACAGAGCTCCCCGAGGCCGTCGACGGCTGCGAGGAGTGCCTGCTCACCGGTGACCCGTGGCTGCACCTGCGCATATGCCTCGAGTGCGGCAAAGTCGGCTGCTGCGACGACTCGCCCAACCGCCACGCGAGCGCCCACGCGCGTGCGAGCGCCCACCCGATAATCCGCTCGCTGCAGCCGCGCGAGGAGTGGTCCTGGTGCTTCGTCGATGACGTCGCGATGCTGATCCCCGAGGTCACCGGGGAGACGCGGATACCGCCGTCGCCCATGGGCGGCTGAGGTCGTGACGGGCCCGCGAGGCGGCGGGCCGGCAGCGGTGATCTTCGACCTCGACGGGGTTCTGATCGATTCCGAGACGGCCTGGAACGAAGCCCGCCGCGGGCTGGCCGAGGAGAGCGGCGGACACTGGCGAGCCGAGGCCCAGCGGGCGATGATGGGCATGAGCTCGCTCGAGTGGTCGCGCTACATGCACGAGGAGCTCGGCGGTTCCGATGAGCGCCGAGGCCATCTCCGCGGAGGTGGTGAAGCGCCTCGAACGCCTCTACCGCGAGCGGCTGCCGCTCCTGCCGGGTGCGCGCGAGGCGGTGTCCTCGCTCGCACCGCGCTGGCCCCTGGCGATCGCCTCCTCGGCGAATCGCTCGATCATTGCGCTGGTGCTCGAGCTGGCCGCCCTGTCCGATTGCTTCCAGGCGACCGTCTCATCCGAGGAGGTGGCGCATGGGAAGCCTGCCTCCGACGTCTACCTGGAGGCGGCGCGGAGGATCTCCTGCGAGCCCGCGAGCTGCGCGGCGGTGGAGGACTCGGCCAACGGCCTGCGCGCGGCCGCGGCGGCCGGGATGCGCGTGATCGCGATCCCCAACAGGGACTTCCCGCCGGACGCTGCTGCGCTGGCGAGCGCCGATGTCGTGCTCGGATCGATCGAGTCCCTGGACCCCGGGGTCGTGGCCCGCCTGGGCGGGTCCGCGTGAAGCGGTTGGGCAGGTCTGCGGGAATGCCGAACTCGTAGGAAGTTAGGAGAATGCTGTGGGATTCTGGCTGTGGGCCGGGAAGGTGACGGGCCTCAGCTTCGGCTCCCAGCAGGAGTACATCATCATCGCCGGGGCCGGCATGGGGCTCATGCTCGGTCCGGCCAACACGGATGCCGTCAACCGGAGGCCGGCTCGGCGGACGTGGCCCCGCTCAGGAGCTGATGTCGGGGCGCGGGCGGACTAGCCCGAGTACATCTGCTCGATCGCGCTCGCGTACTTCTCGGCGATCGGCTTGCGCTTGAGCTTCATCGTGGGCGTCAGCTCATCGCCGGCCGGCAGCCAGTCGCCCTCGACGATCGTGAACTTCTTGATCTGTTCAGGGCGGGCGAGCGTGGTGTTGGCCGCGTCGACGCCCTCCTGGATGGCGGCGCGAACGCGCTCGTCGCGCGCCAGCGACTCAAGCGAGGTGTCCTCGATGCCCTGCTGGGCCGCCCACACCGGTGCGAAGTCTGCGTCGAGCACGACGAGGGCCGTGTTGTACTGGCGCATATCGCCGATGCAGCAGGCCTGACCGATGAGCGGTGAAGCCGACTTCAGCGGCCGCCTCGATGTTCGCCGGGGACATGTTCTTGCCGCCGGCGCTGATGATCAGCTCCTTCTTGCGGTCGACGATCGTCAGGTAGCCGTCCTCGTCGAAGGCGCCGATGTCACCTGTGCGCAGCCAGCCGTCGTCGGTGAAGGCCTCCTTCGTCTTCTCGGCGAGGTTGCGGTAGCCGAGCATCACGACGTCGGACTTGACGAGCACCTCGCCGTCCTCGTCGAGCTTGATCTGCACGCCCGGAGAGGGCGGCCCGACGGTGCCGATCTTGATCGCCCCGGGCGGGTTCACCGTGCCGGCACCACACGTCTCGCTCATGCCCCACAGCTCGGCGAGGGGCAGGCCGATCGCGTGGAAGAACTCCAGAACCTCGACCGGGGTGGGCGCGGCGCCGACGTTGATCGCCTCCACCTTGTCGAGCCCGAGCATCTGGCGCAGCCCTGCGAAGACCTCCGCGTCGGCCTTGGCGACCTGCTCGGCCAGCTCGGCCGGCACCTCTTCTCCGCGCTGCTCCAGCCGCACCTTCGCCAGCCCCGCGTCGAGCGCGTCCTGCATGCTCGCGCGCTGCTCCTCGGGCTGGCCGGCCATCATCGCCTCGAGCCCCGCCTTCAGCTTCTCCCAGATGCGGGGGACCGCGAAGAACCAGCTCGGACGCACTTCGGGCAGGTAGGAGAGAACCTGGCGCGGGTCGTCGCAGCAGGTGATCTCGAGGCCGAAGACGATCGGTATGTAGTGGTGTGCGTTTCGCTCCGCGATGTGGGCGCTGGGCAGCCACGAGATGACGCGGCCATCGCGGGGAAGGTCGATCAGGGCCTCGACGGCCACGACGCCCGCGAGCAGGTTGCTGTGAAGCAGCTGCACGCCCTTGGGCGGGCCGGTCGTCCCCGAGGTGTAGATGAGCGTGAGGACGTCGGTCGGCTGGATCTGCGCAACCGCAGCGTCGACGTCGAACTCGGGGTTCGAGCCCTCGACGTCGCTCAGCGCGAGCGTACCCTCAGGCGCGTCACCATCCGCGACGATGACGTGCTCGAGATGCGGGAGCTCCTTGCGCGCCTCGAGCACCTGCGGCAGATACTGCTGCTCGCAGATGAGGATCTTCGCGTCCGCGTCGGAGACGAGGTAGGCGATCTGCGAGGGCGCGTAGGTGTTGTAGATCGAGAACGGCGTCGCGCCGAGCATCGTCGCCGCGAGGTCGGCGAGATGGAACTCCGGGCGGTTGGAGAACATCAGGGCGACCGTGTCGCCGCGCTGGAGCCCCAGCTTCGCGAGGCCGCCGGCCAGGGCGTCGACGCGCTCGCGCAGTGCTCCCCAGGTGATGCTGAAAGCGTCCCCCTTCGTGCGGATGGCGACGTCCTCGGAGCGCTCGGCGGCGGTGATGCGAAACGCCTCGGCGATCGTCGTCGCGCCAAGTGCCCCCGGTTTGTCCGTGTTCAATTCAGTGACAGCCATATCCATCCCCTCTCCCTCAGAAGCTTATCGAGCGGCCCGCGCCTTGACACGCTCAGGGGCGGTTCACTATAGTTAGCCTTGTGGCTAACCAAATGACCCTCGACCGGGCGTTTGCGGCGTGCTCTCATCCGATCCGCCGCGGGATCATCGAGCGGCTCGGCGATCGCGAGATGACCGTCGGCGAAGCGACGCGCGACTTCCCCGTCTCCAAGCCATCGATCAGCAAGCACCTGCGCGTGCTCGAAGAGGCGGGCGCGATCGTGCGCGTGATCGACGGGCGCACGCACCGGCTGCGGCTCACCGAGCACGCCCTGGAGGATGCGCACGCGTGGATCTCAGACCAGCGTGCCCTGTGGGAGCGCAAGTTCGACGTGGTCGAGGAGTACCTGGCCGAGCAACGCGCGCACAAGGCCGGATGAACCCGAGCGACCTCGCAACACTGCGGCTGGAACGGACCTTCGCCGCCTCGCCGGAGGAGGTGTTCGACGCCTGGACCAACCCCACGGTGCTCGAGCGCTGGTGGGCCGCACAGCCGACCTGGACGTCCCCGGGATGCGAGGTCGATCTCCGCGTCGGGGGCCGCTACGTCCTGCGCATGCAGGACGACGTCAGCGGCCGGGTGTACGCCGTGGGCGGCGAGTATCGCGAGGTGGACCGGCCGCACCGGCTCGTCTACACCTGGTGCTGGGAGGGGAAGGACGGGCCTCACCCCGGCGAGGTGAGCGTCGTAAGCGTCGAATTCCGCGCCGAAGGGGACGGTACGACGGTGGTGCTCGACCACTCAGAGCTGGCCTCGGAGGAGTCGCGCGTCGGTCACGGCGCGGGCTGGGAGGGCTCGCTCGACAATCTCGCGCGCCGGATCTTCTACCGGGGCGAGGACAGCTGATGTCACCACACGACCGGGCGCGCTCACCTGGGTGCGCTCCAAGCGAAAGGGAGGTCTACAGCGATGGGTAACTATCTGATGGCTTACCGAGGTGGAGGGATGGCAGAGACGGACGCGGAGCGTGAGGCGCTGATGGCCGCATGGGGTGCCTGGTTCGGCAAGCTGGGCGGCGCCATCGTCGATCCGGGCAACCCGTTCGCCGGGTCCGCCTCGGTCAGCTCCAACGGCAGCGTCGGCGACAACGCCGGCTCCGGGCTGAGTGGCTACTCGGTGATGAAGGCCGACAGCCTCGCCGGCGCCGCCGAGCTCGCCAAGGGCTGCCCGGTTCTGGACGCCGGCGGCAGCGTCGACGTGTATGAGGTCCATGCGGTGATGTAGGCCGAGACCGCGACGCCGCACGGCCGCCGGGCAGATGACTGCGGCGGCCGTGCGGAGACGCTCCAACAACGTCACTGCTCCGGGAGTTCCGTCTGGTCCTTGCAGTAGACCCGCCTGACGCAACACCGCCCCAACGAAAGGACTGAGCAGATGACTCATGACCAACGGTCCCCCAAGGAGCGAGCGCTGGAGGCAATTCGTCAGGCGCCCACACCGGAGCGAGCACTGTTTGGATCCAAGCGGCGCGAAGTCGCGCTCAAGGCGGGCGCGACCGTCGATGAAATCGAGGAGGCGGAGAACACCCATCCCCGGTTTTCCGTAACCGAACGTTACCTCGCACAGCACCCCGTGCTGCTTCAGGAGGCCCGGGACGGCGAGGTGTGAGAGTCGGGCGGCGGTAACCGTTCAGCCGGCTTGCATTTCTTGACGCACCCAATTGCACGTGTTAGCCTGCGTCCCTCGGAGGGCAGGGAAGCATCTCCGCATGACTTGGAGGAAGCGAGGAAGCCATGGAGGGCAGCGAAGCCATGCACAAAGGCAGGACAGCCACGCGCACCACCGAGCGCGCGCATCACGCCTTTGGCAAGCGAGTAGCTGCGGGACTGAGCCTGCTCGCCGTCACCGCCGTCACGCTCGGCCTGGTTGTGTTCACGCCGCGCGCTCAGGCCGCCACGGGGCTGCATCCCTGCGTCGTGGTGGTGGGAAAACATCTGAAGGCGGTCCCACTCTGCCTCAGAGGTGTGACCGGCGCGACCGGCCACGTCGGCAAGACGGGTGCGACAGGAGCCGAAGGAGCGATCGGCGCGACAGGAGCCACCGGGGCTGAAGGCGAAGTGGGGGCCGAAGGCGAAGTGGGACTCTCAGGGCGGAAACGGGAGCGACCGGAGCAACAGGCGCCGAAGGCAAAGCTGCGAGCTCCGGCGGCAATGGGGAAAACGGTGCAGATGGCGCAACTGGTGCGACCGGGGAAACTGGAGTGACTGGTGCGACCGGGGTGACCGGGGCGCAGGGTGCGGCAGGCGTGGCGGGCGCGACCGGAGCACAGGGGCCGACCGGAGTCACCGGGGCACAGGGTGCAGCGAGCGACGGGAGCGACCGGTGCGACCGGAGCGACGGGAGTGACTGGAGTAACTGGAGTAACCGGATCGCAGGGCGTGTCCGGGGTGACCGGAGCCACGGGGGCCGAAGGCAAAACCGGTGCCCCCGGCAAAAATGGTGAAAACGGGGCGGCCGGAGCGCAGGGTGTGACCGGAGCGCAGGGCGCGACGGGGGCGACCGGAGCCGAAGGCGCGACCGGCGCGGCCGGCAAAGCCGGCGCCACCGGCGAAAAAGGAGCCACCGGTGAAGTCGGCGCCAAAGGTGAAGTCGGCGCGACGGGGGCGACCGGAAAAGAAGGAGCTGCCGGTGTGGAAGGTAAAGCCGGGAGCAACGGTGTGACGGGAGCCACCGGTGCGACGGGCCCATCGGTGTCGGCGAGCATCGTTGTCGTCTACGCCACCTCGAGCGGCTCCGCCAAAAGCGTCACGGCATCCTGTCCGTCCGGCGACGTTGCGCTCGGCGGGGGCGGGAGTAACTCGAACAGCGAAGACTTCTACACGCAGTCTGGTCCGGTCAACTCCTCAACCACGACTCCGCCGACATCGGGCAACGGTTCGTATTCGGCAGCGCCGACCGGCTGGCGCTACAGCGATGCCGCCGCCAAAGGCACTGTCACCGCCTACGTGCTCTGCTCGAAATAGCCCGCTGCGGCCGCGGGCGCATCCGAAACAGCGGCACCATTTGGCCTCCTCCTCAAGGTGAGCGCCGCGGTGGTCGATGGCCCGAGGGACCAGAAGTACGCCTCCCTCAGCACGGCAACAGACCGCGACGTGACCTACTTCTTGATCTACGGGGCGCTCGCCCCGATACACATAGTCGTGCAGCTGGTGTTCGGCCACGCCGAACATGTGCTGAACGGGCGGCGGCTCGAGCACGACTCCGATGGGCGGGGACGAGCGCAGCGTGAGCGTGGTCGTGCCCGTGTACAACGAGGAGCCCGCGCTGCTGCGCCGCTGCCTGGAGTCGATCGCGCGCCAGGACCACCGTCCGCTCGAGGTGATCGTTGTGGACGACGGCTCCGACAACCGTGCCGAGCACGACGCGATCTACGCCGAGTACACCCGGCTTGACGGGTGGACGGTGCTGCAGGAGCGGGTCAATCGCGGCAAGCGGGTGGCTCAGAAGCTCGCATTCGACCGGGCGACGGGGGATGTGATCGTGACGATCGACTCCGACACGCTGCTGCGTACCCCGGACGCGATCCGGCGCATCCAGTTCCGGTTCGCAGACCGCCGGGTCGGAGCCGTGAGCGGGAGCGTGGGCGTCGAGAACGAGGCCAGGAACGTCCTTACCAGGCTGATCGCGAGCCGCTACTGGATGGCCTTCAACCAGGAGCGGGCCGCGCAGTCTCTGTTCGGGGTCACGATGTGCTGCTCCGGACCCTTCTCGGCCTTCCGCGGCGAGTTGATCCGCGGGCTGAAGGAGGAGTACGTGGTCCAGTCCTTCTTCGGTCGCGAGTGCACATTCGGCGATGACCGCCACCTGACCAACCTGATCCTGCGGGCCGGCTATCGGGTGGTCTACGACGACAACGCGCACGCCAAGACCAACGTGCCGGACACGCTGGGTGCCTACCTGCGACAGCAGGTGCGCTGGAACAAGAGCTTCTACCGCGAGGCCCTGTGGACCGCGCGCTTCGCCCACAGGCGGAACCCCTACCTGGCCTTCGACCTGCTGCTTCAGATCGTCCTTCCCTTCATGCTCATGATCGCCCTGGTCGCGGTGGCCTACCAGGCAGTCGCGGTCGACTCGAGCGTGCTCGCCCGCTGGGTGGTCGTGCTCATGGCGATCGCGCTGCTTCGCTCGGCCTATGGGCTCATGCGCACGCGGGAGAGCAGCTTCCTCGTGTTCATGCTGTACGGCTTCGTGCACGTGCTGCTGCTCATCCCCGTGCGCCTGTACGCGCTCGCGACGCTGCGGCGTAACCACTGGGGAAGCCGCTCGGAAGCCACCGCGCTGCCGCCGCTTTCTGCCAACGCGGCTTGAGGACTAAGCTGGCGGCGTGGGTCTTCCGCGGCCGGCGAACATGTTGGATGAGGAGGGGCGGTGAGCGATCGGATGCTGCTGCGCGGCGGCTACGTGCTCTCGATGGACGAGAGCGTGGGTGAGCTGCCCGGTCGGCGATGTCCTGATCGAGGATGGCGTGATCGTGGCGGTCGAGCGACCATCTCGACGTGCGAGGACGCCGAGGTGCTCGACGTCTCGCGCCACGTGGTCATGCCCGGGTTCGTCGACACGCACAGGCACACCTGGCAGACCCCGTTTCGGGGCGTCTGCGCGGACTGGACGCTCGAGGACTACTTCCGCGGAATCCGCATGTCGATCTCGCCCAACTGCTCCGCCGAGGACGTGTACGCCGGCAACTACGTCGGGTGCGCTCGAAGCCCTCGACGCCGGCGTCACGACGATTCTCGACTTCTCCCACTGCAACAACACGCCCGAGCACGCCGACGGCGCCCTCCAGGGCCTGCGCGACGCCGGCATCCGCGCGATGTTCGCCTACGGCTACTACCCCGCGCCCGCGGCCGAGCCGGTGTTCACCGAGCACGAGCAGCGCCTCGCGGACGCCCGGCGCATCCGCGAGCAGCAGCTCGCCGGCGGACGACGGCCTGGTGACGATGGGCGTGGCGCTGACCGAGGTCGGGCTGCTGCCCTTCGAGCAGACGATCGCCGAGGCCCGCTCGGCGCGCGAGCTCGGCGTGCCGAGCGTGCTCCACACCGGCTGCAACTGGGGGTCGCTCGCCACCGAAGGGCATTCCCGAGCTCGATCACCACGAGCTGCTGAGCGCAGATCAGGTGCACGTGCACTGCAACACCCTCGACGAGCGCACCTTCCGCCGTCTGGCCGACAACGACTGCAAGGTGTCATCGAGCCCGGAGACCGAGATCCAGATGGGCATGGGCCACCCGGTCATCCGCCGCGCGCTCGAGTTCGGCATGCGCCCGAGCCTGTCCTGCGACGTCATGTCCTCCAACTCCGGCGACATGTTCAGCCAGATGCGAATCGGCCTGCAGTTCGAGCGGTGCATGCGCAACGACGCGTTCAACGCGCGCAACCAGATGCCCGAGCCGCTCGATCTGACCGTGCGCGACGCGCTGCGCTGGGGCACCGCCAACGGCGCGCACGCGATGGGCCTCGAGCACCGCATCGGCTCGCTGACACCGGGCAAGCAGGCGGACGTGATCGTGGTCGGGGGACGCCGGCTGAACATGATCCCGATGGCCGACCCCGTCGGCTGCCTGGTCGCGCAGGCCAATCCCGCCAACGTCCGGCACGTGCTGGTTGCCGGGCGCTTCGTCAAGCGCGACGGCGAGCTCGTGGGTGTCGACCTCGATCGCGCCATCGACCTGGCCGCAGACGGCCTCCGAGCGCGTGCTCGGGACGATCACGGCCGGCGGGCGGCCGCTGCTCGCGCCGACGCCCGATGGCTTCGCCGACCTGATCAACACCATGGCCGCCCAGAACCTCGCAGGTGCCTGGGCCATCGACGTGGCCGCCTGAAGTTCCCTCCCGGCCGGAACTTCCTAGACTCCGCCGGGTGGAGTTCCGCACGATCTCGAGCGGCCAGAATCGATACGTCGTCTCGCAGGCGGGCGACGGTCCCGAGATCGTGCTGCTGCATGGGTTTCCCGACACGCCCGACTCGTGGTCTGATGTCGAGTCGGCCCTTGCGGCCGCGGGCTGGCACGTCACGGTGCCGTGGCTGCGCGGCTACCACCCCGACACGATCGTCCCCGGCCGCCGCTATGACCCGGAGACGCTCGGCCGCGACGTGCTGGGACTGCTCGACGCGATAGATGCTCCGAGCGCCGTGCTCGTGGGTCACGATTGGGGCGCGTTGATGCACGTACGTCGCGGCGACGCTTGCGCCCGAGCGGGCGCGTGCGATCGTGACGCTGGGAATCCCGCACCCGAGCCTGCTGTCGCGTACTCCCGCGTCGCTCTGGGCCGGGCGGCACTTCCTGGGGTTCAAGCTTCCAGCCGCGGCACGGCGCTGCAAGCGCAATGACTTTGCCTATCTCGACAAGCTCTACCGCCGCTGGGCGCCGGGGTGGTCCGGGCCCGAGCGCGACGAGTCCCTTCAGCGCGTGAAGCGGGCGCTGTCAACGGCTGCGACGCTCGAGGGCGCGCTCGCCTACTACCGCGACCTGCCGCTCCGGGGCTCCGGGTCGTCCAGCCAGGTGCCCGCGGTTCCCGGGCTGATCGTGGGCGGCACGCGCGACCTCGTCGAGCCCGAGCTGTTCACGCGCACCGCCGCGCTCCTGCCCGAGCCGAGCCGAGCGCTGATCGTCGATGGCGCCGGGCACTGGCCGCACCGCGAGGACGCTGCCACCGTCGTGCCAGAGCTCGTGAGCTTCGTGGCTCAGTTCAAGGGCTGAGGCCTCCTGCGCCGTGGGCGCGCCGGCGCTCACACGCCGCTGAGGAAACGCAGCAGCGCCGCGTTGACGGCCTCGGGCTCCTGCTGCTGTACCCAGTGTCCGGCGCCCGGAACGACCTCCTGCACGCGCAGGTCGGTCACCCAGCCGTGCATCGCCTCCGCGGGCATGAAGCGGCGCACCGGGTCGAGCTCGCCGGTCAGGAACATGGCGGGCTGCTCGACGCGCCGCTCGGCGACGGACGCCGTGAGCTCCCAGTTGCGATCCATGTTGCGGTACCAGTTCAGGCCGCCGGTGAAGCCGGTCCGCTCGAATGCCTCGACGTACACGGCGAGCTCCTGCTCGGACATCCAGGCCGGACGTTTGAGCGCCGAGCCCTCCTCCTCGGCCCACTTCGCCGTCCACTGGCGCGAGGTGGTGAGCGTCCGGCGCACGTCGCGGGCCAGCGCCGCGTCGGCCACGCCGGGCTGCTGGATCCACACGATGTAGAAGTCCTCGCCGAGATGCCGGCGCATGATCGGAATGGGCGGCGCGGGCGATCTGGGCACGAAGGGAACGCTGAGGCCGGCCACCGCTCGCACGCGCGCCGGGTGAAGGACGGCGAGCTGCCACGCGAGCCAGGCGCCCCAGTCGTGCCCGACGAACACCGCGGTCTCCTCGCCCAGTGCGTCGAGCAGCCCGCACAGGTCCCCGCAGAGCGAGACCACGTCGTAGGCCTCCACCTCGTCAGGCGCCGAGCTGCCTCCATACCCGCGCATGTCGGGCGCCACCACGCGGAAGCCCGCGCCGGCGAGGGCGGGCAGCTGCCACCGCCAGGAGTAGGCGAGCTCGGGGAAGCCGTGACACAGCACGACGAGCGGGCCCTCGCCCTCGTCGGTCACCTGCAGCTCTATCCCGTTCACGGCTAGGCGACGCTCCGGCACGGCCGGCAACGATACGCGTTGGTCTCCGCGCACGGGGTGACGAGCAGCCCCTCAAGATTCGTTTTGCGGTCGTTGCGGGTTCTTCCTGGAAGCCGCCGTTCTGCCGTCCACCCGTGGTGGAACAATCGGATCCAACATCTGGACTGGCGTCATGCGCTTGGGAGGCGTGGAGATTGCTGGCCGGCCAAGACAGGAACGCCAAATGAGATGAGCTACAGAGGGGTTGGGGAACCGTTTGGCCGCGAGGCGTGGGCGATCACGTCTGGGGCGCGGCCGCCAGGACAGGCCCCCGAGGATCGGGGCTCGGATGGTGTGTTCCTGACGGGTGCGACCGGGTTCGTGGGCATGGAGCTGCTGGCGCGCTTCCTGGAGCGCACGGATCGTCCGGTGTACGCGCTGGTGAGGGGGGCGGACGATCATGAGGTCGCGGCCCGGATGGAGCGCACCCTGCTCTGCCTGTTCGGGCCCGATCATCCATACGCGGAGCGGGTGGTCGCGGTGCGGGGCGATATCACGCGCCCTGGCTTGGGCCTGCGGGCCCACATCGACGCTCTCGCCGAGCGGGTGAGCGAGGTCGTGCACTCGGCGGCGACCGTGTCCTTCGACCTGGCCCTCGCGGATGCCCTCGAGATCAATGTGGAGGGAACCCTGCGGGTGCTGGAATTCGCCGAGCGGTGCAACGCCCGGGGCGGCCTGCGGCGCTTCTCCTACATCTCCACCGCGTACGTCGCGGGTGATCACGTTGGGTGCTTCAGCGAGGATGACCTCGACGTGGGCCAGGGCTTTCGCAACTCCTACGAGCAGTCGAAGTTCGAGGCGGAGTCCCTGCTCGCCCACTGGTGGGGGCGGTTGCCGCTTACGGTCCTGCGCCCGAGCATCATCGTGGGCGACCGCGACAGCGGGTGGACGGCGTCGTTCAACGTCCTGTACTGGCCGTTGCGCGCCTTCTCGCGCGGTGCCTACGCGGCGCTGCCCGCCCGCCGTGATGCGCCCGTTGACGTCGTGTCGGTCGACTACGTGGCCGACGCGATCTTCGCGCTCAGCCAGGCCCCCGAGGCCGAGGGCGCCACCTTCCACCTGACGGCGGGGGCGCACGTGAGCACCGTCGGCGACCTCGTCGAGCTCGCGAGCTCGTTCTTCGGCCGTCCGGCTCCCCGTTTGATCGATCCCTCGCTGTACCGGCGCGTGGTGCACCCGGTGCTCCTCTATTCGACCCGCGATGAGCGCTTCCGCCGCGCGCTGACGCGTAGCGAGATCTTCTTCCCCTACTTCGCCATGCAGGTCGTGTTTGACGATCGCCGCTCGCGCGTGGCGCTACGCGGGGACGGAATACGGCCCACGCCGCTGCGCACCTACTTCGACCGGCTGGTCGAGTTCGCCGTCGCCGCCGAGTGGGGGCGCAGCGAGATCGCGCGCGCCGCCGCTTCGACAGGTGTGGCGCCTTCCTCCGGCCGCACGGCGCAGGCCCCCCAGGCCCAGCCTCGATTGGTGCTCGTCGAGTGAGCAGTCTGCGGCTGTCGGCACTCGATGCCTCATTCCTCGCGGTGGAGACGCCCAACGCGCACATGCACGTGGGTTGGGTCGCCCTGTTCTCGCCGCCCGCCGAGGGCGGGCTGCCGGGCTTCTCAGAACTCCGTGACCACATCGAGCAGCGGCTGGCGCGGGCCCCCCGCTACCGCCAGAAGCTCGCATCGGTCCCGTTCGGGCTGCACGCACCGGAGTGGACCGACGATCAGGCCTTCACGGTAGAGCGCCACGTCTACCGGGCACCCGGTCCGCTCGACGACCTCGTCGAGGAGGTGATGTCAACGCCGCTGCGCCGCGACCGTCCGCTGTGGGAGATGTGGATCTGCGAGGAGGATGAGCGATTCGCGATCGTCGGCAAGACCCATCACTGCATGGTCGACGGCCTCGCCGCGGTCGAGCTCGCCTCGCTGCTGCTCGACCCAACGCCCGAGCCCGCCGTCTGCGACCCCGACGTCTGGCGCGCCGCGCCGGAGCCGGGCGGGGAGCGGCTGCTGGTCCGGGGCGTGCGCGACCTCGTCGGTCAGCAGCTCGACATGCTGCGCTGGCCGGTGCGCGCGGCGACCGCGCCGGTGCCCGCCGCCCGGCACACGGCCGCGGGCGCCATGCGGGTGACCCGTGCGCTCAGTCACATGCTGCGCGCCGCGCCCGCGAGCGTGCTGAACGGACAGCTGTCGCCACTGCGCCGGCTGGCCTGGGTCCAGCGGCCCCTCGCGGAGCTGAAGATCGTCAAGCGTGCGTACGGCACGACCATCAACGACGTGATGCTGGCCGCGGTCGCGGGAGGCATGCGCTCCTACCTGATCCGCCGGGGCGAGGAGCCGGTTGCGCTCAAGGTGATGGTGCCGGTCAGCGTCCGCAGCGCGGATGACGTCTTGGGCAACCACATCTCCTTCGTGTTCGCGGAGCTGCCCTGCGACGAGCCGGACGCGCTGGGTCGTCTCTACCGGGTGCACGCGGCCATGAGTCGGCGAAAGCGCCACCGGGAGCCGGACGGCGCCGACCTGGTGCTGAAGGCCGCGGCGCGCGTCCCAACGACGGTGCAGCAGACCCTGTCGCGGTTCATGGCGAGTCCCCGCACCTTCAACCTCGTGGTGTCCAACATCCCCGGTCCCACCGTGCCCATGTACATGCTCGGATGCCCGCTGGATGCCACCTACCCGGTGGTCCCGCTATCCGACCGTCACGCGGTATCGGTCGGCATGACCACCATCCACGACCAGGCTTGCTTCGGCGTGTATGCCGACCGCGAGGCGCTGCCGGACGTCGACATGCTCGCCAACGACATCGACGACGCGCTCACAGAGCTGCTCGACGGCACACGCCGAGTCGTGAAGCTCGCCGAACCGCCCACGACCGAGGTGGACGACCCGCCGACGACCGAGGCGGACGAGCGGCTGACGACCGAGGTGGACGACCGGCCGACGCCCGAGGACCACGTCGCGCCCGTCGCCGAGGCCTCGCCCGTACCCGGCGAGGACGGCCCGCCAACCTCCGACCTTGACAGCTCACCCGCGCGCAACGGCGGCACCTCGCCCACACCCGCGATCGATGCCCCGCCCGCGAGCGCTTCAGAGCCGCTGGAGGCGTCGTTCGACGAATACGCGTTCGCGTGCGAGCCGGTGGCACGGCCGATCCGAGAGACGGCTACGACGCCATAGGCGGCTAGCTACGGTGCTTGCGGGCCTTGCGGGATTTCGCGCCGGCTGCCGACTTGTCGTCGTGGTTGCCGCCGGCGCGCGCTGACTTGCCGTTGTCGCTGCCGCGGTCGGGCTTGCCGTCGTGGTTGCCGTGGCCATGCTCGCCGGGGACTCCCACCGCACGGCCGTGATCCAACGGTGAGGACATTCCCGGAAAGAGGGGGCGGCCAGGGAACAGGGGCTGTCCCGGGAGGGAGAGCTGCCCGGCGGCGCCGGCAGGGTCGGATCGGCGGGCTGGCGGCTCATGTCGCTGCTCGTGGGCTCGCCCCTCCCGCCGGATGCGTTCCTGATCGAGCGCCCGTATCTCGCTGAGGGCCTCGGCGAGGACCGCTGCCGCGGGCTCCTCGCTCTCCCACAGCGCCTTCATGGACCGGGCCGACGCGATGGGAGTCTCGACGGGGGCGGTGACGGCCGCCTCGATCTGGTCCTTGAGCTGGTCGCAGGCCTCTTCGGTGCTGTCGGGGTCGTGGATATCGATGTAGATCGTGCGCGTGTCGGCCAGGTCGAAGGGCGGCCGCTGCGCCGCGTCGATCAACTGCACCACGGGCCGTTGGGCTGCGTGGCGGATCGCGAGCGCGTAGAACACGCTGGCGTCCCGGTCGGTCAGGTCGGCCACCACCAGGTCCGAGTCGGCGACGGCTGCCAGCACCTGAGCGGTGATGGTTCCGGGTAGCCGCATCTCCGCGGCGCGCTTCGTCGCATAGCCAAGCCCGGAGACGACAGGCTCGATGACGTGCTTGAAGACTTGATCCGCGCGCTTGCGGGCGTCGGTGCCCAGCTCGCCGACCGGCGAGATCACAAAGCAGGTCTGGCTCGGCATGCTGCCTCCCGGCAAAGAAGATGGACGCCGTGAGCATACTCGGCAAGACTGCCCTCGCCAATCAACTCATGTGGGCCAAGGGCCCCGACGCTAGCGAGGACCGATGAACTACGAGACGCTGCTGTACGAGCAGTCCGGGCATGTGGTGACCCTGACCTACGACCGCCCGGATCAGCACAACGCGGTCAACCGGACGATGAACGCGGAGCTGCACCATGCCTGGGAGCGATTTCGTGATGACGATGATGCGTTCGTCCTCGTGATCACCGGCGCCGGGGAGACGACCTTCTGTGCCGGCTGGGACCTGGCTGACGCCGCTTCGTTGACTGCGATGGGCGACTACGACGCGTACCGTGTCGGCCTGCACAACAGCCCCGGCGAGTGCGGCTACACCCGCAAGGCCGACATCTTCAAGCCGGTGATCGCCGCGGTCAACGGCTACGCATTTGCCGCCGGGCTCGAGACGGCGCTGCTCGCCGACATCCGCATCGCGGCCGAGAACGCCGAGTTCGGAGCGCTCGAGCGTCGCTGGAACATCGTGGGCGGTGACGGCATGACGGTGCGGCTGCCGCTCGTCGTGGGCTTCGCCAAGGCGATGGAGCTCGTGATCACCGGGCGGCGCATCGGCGTGGAGGAGGCCGAGCGGATCGGCCTTGTCAACGAGGTGGTGCCGCGAGGAGGGGCGCTCGAGCGTGCGCAGCAGCTCGCGCATGAGATCGCGGCGCTACCGCAGGGAGCGATCCGCAGCGACAAGGAGAGCATCATGCGCGGCGTCGGGCGCACTCTCGAGGAACGCCTGCGCATCGAGGCTGAGATGGTGATCTCGATGTTCATGCGCCGCGATCCCCACACGCTCGGGGCGGCGGCGTTCAAGGCGGGCAACCTCACGCCCGAGTGGCCGCATCACGGACTGTAGATGCCTGCCGGTCCTCTGCGGTGCATGTATCGTCCACGCCCGTGAGCGAGCGCGATCTGGACGTCGTTGTCTTTGGGGCCACCGGCGTCACCGGCCGCCGCGTGGCGAGCTACCTGGCCGAGCGCTCGGCCGAGACCGGCACGCGCTGGGCGGCGGCCGCGCGTGATGCCGGCAAGGCCGAGCGGCTGCTGGGTCAGGCGGGGGTGACCGCGCCCGAGACGATCGTCGCGGACGTCGGCGATCCGGGCTCGCTCGCCGCGATGGCCGCGCGTGCGCGCGTGGTCCTCAACCTCGTCGGCCCATACACCCTGTATGGCCGGCCGGTCATCGAGGCGTGCGTCGCCGGCGGCGCCCACTATGCAGATCTCACCGGTGAGATGCCGTTCGTGCGGCGGATGATCGACGAGTTCGACGGTCCGGCGAACGCGGCTTCGGTCAAGATCGTGCAGGTGTGCGGATTCGAGGCGCTCCCGCCCGACCTGCTGGTGGCACTGGCCCGCGAGGCCGCACGCGAGCGCTGGGATGAGGGTCTTGCGAGCGCCGACCTCGAGGTGTCCATAATCCCGCCGGGAGGGGCGCCACGGCCATCCGACGGGATGTCGGGTGGAACCTTCCAGAGCCTGTCCGCGGTGTTGGGCGGCGAGGACGCCGCGCGCACCTCCGATCCGGCAGCGCTCATCACCGATGCCGACACCGCCGCCGTGGTGCGCCGCGTCAGCCCGATCTCGCTTGCGCCCCGGCGCGGGGAGGACGGCGCCGTGATCGCCCCGATGGCGCCCGCCGCCTTCATCAATCCCGCCGTGATCCAGCTGACCGCCGCGTTGACCGCCGCGGCCGAGGGGCGCCCCGCCGATCCGCTGCGCTACCGGGAGGGCGTCGTGCTCAGCGGTGGCGCAGCATCGCTGCCGGTGCGCTGGGGAGTGGCCGGCGCGCTCGCGGCCACGCAGCTGGGGTTTCGGAGCGTCACCGGCGCGAGGCCCGCGGTCAGGCGACAGGTCGCAAGCGTGCTGGGACGGGTCGGCCCGGCGTCCGGATTCGGGCCCGCCGAGGATCGCTTGGAGGGGTGGAAGTGGACGGTGTCGGTGAACGCCCGCACGGTTGGCGGCAAGGGGATCAACACGCAGGTGCAGGCCGCCGGACACCCCGGCTATCTGGCGACGGCGAGGATGCTCGGGGAGGTGGGGATGCTGCTCTCCGAGGACGGCGCCACCCCGGCGCGGGCCGGGTGCCTCACTCCCGCCACCGCCATCGGCACCGCGTGCATCGACCGCTTCGAGCACGCGCGCCTGCACTTCTCGGTGAGTCCCTGACCATGAACACGTCTCCACGCGCGATCCATCACCTCAACTGCGGCACGATGTGCCCCCGCGGAGCGCGGCTGCTCACGGGCGAGGGCAGCCTGCTGGGGGAAGCACGAAGCGTCTGCCACTGCCTGCTCGTCGAGGGCGCCGAGGGGCTCGTGCTCGTCGACACCGGCTTCGGCCTCGAGGACACCCGCAATCCGCGCCAACTCGGTCGCGTCTTCACGGCGCTCGTGCGGCCTCGCGCCGACAGCGCCGAGACGGCGATCTCCCAGATCCGCGAGCTCGGCTTCGAGCCCGGCGACGTGCGCCACATCGTGGCGACCCACCTCGATCTCGACCACGCCGGCGGTCTGCCGGACTTCCCCGACGCCGAGGTTCATCTGCTCGGCACCGAGCTCGAGGCCGCGATGAACCCCGGCTGGCGCGAACGCACCCGCTACATAGCCGCCCACTGGGCGCACGGTCCGCACTGGTCCGAGCACGCCGCCGGCGGCGATGAGTGGTTCGGGTTCGACAGCGTGCGGATCCTGCCGGACAGCGACTCCGAGATCCTGCTGATCCCACTGCCGGGACACACGCTGGGGCACACGGGTGTTGCGATCAGGCAGGCCAACGGCTGGCTGCTTCACTGCGGCGACGCCTACTTTCATCACGGTCAGGTGGAGACGCCGCCACACTGCCCGCCGGGGCTTCGCGCCTTCCAGGCGATGAACCAGATCGACCGCGGGGCCCGACAGCAGAACTCCGAGCGCCTGCGCGAGCTTGCCGAGCGCCACGCCGAGGAGGTCGAGCTGATCTGCTCGCACGACGCGACGACGCTCGAGCGCTATCAGGACGCCGCCACGGATTAGGCGTAAGACTACGGTCAGGCCCACCAGGCCGGGGCACCGAGCAAAGAGAGAGAGGGGAACGCCATGGGATTCATTGCTCCCACCCCACCGCCCGTCGACATCGAGGAGTGGAAGCAGAAACCCCTGCTCGAGAGGATCAAACCGCTGGCGCAGGACTGGGCGGTCAACGGCGTCGGTGTCCCCACCGCGGTCTACCTGCTGTACATCGTCAAGCTCGTGATCTTCGCCGTCGGAGGGGGCCTGGTCATCTCGGCGACGACGTCGGGGCTGGGGGGCCTCGGCAATCTCGGCAGCTGGTGGACTGAACCGATCGTCTTCCAGAAGGTCGTGGTGTGGACGATGCTGTGGGAGTTCGTCGGGCTGGGCGCGGGATCGATGCCCCTGACGTTCCGGTTCATGCCGCCCATCGGCGGCATCCTCTACTGGCTGCGCCCCGGCACGATCCGCCTGCCGCCGTTTCCAGAGCGCGTTCCGCTCACCCGCGGCTCTGAGCGCACGCTGTTCGACGTGGCGCTGTATGCCGGCGTGCTTGCCTGCGGGGGCTACCTGTTGCTCGCAAACGGCGACGCCGTCACCGGCACGGCGGCGGGTCGCCTGGATACCACCGCGATCGCCGTCCTGCTGGGCTTCCTCGTGCTACTCGGCCTGCGCGACAAGGTGTCCTTCCTGAGCTCGCGCCCGGAACTGTACGGGCTGCTGCTGTTCGTCTTTCTGTTCCCGATCGGGAACCTCATCGTCGCCTCGCAGCTCGTGCTCGTGTGCATCTGGTGGGGCGCGGCGGCGTCCAAGCTCAACAGGCACTTCCCGTTCGTCGTGGCCGTGATGATCTCAAACACGCCGTGGAACCGCTCGCGCTCAGCCAAGCGCCAGCTCTACCAGCACTATCCCGACGACCTGCGGCCATCGCAGCGGGCCTCGTTCGCCGCGCATCTCGGCACGGTCATGGAGTTCTCGCTGCCGCTCATCCTGCTCGTGTCCAGGGGCGGGACGCTATGCACGATCGCCGTGGTGGGCATGATCATCTTCCACGTCCACATCACCTCGACGTTCCCGCTTGCCGTGCCGCTCGAGTGGAACCTGTTCATGATCTTCGGGCTGCTGTTCCTGTTCGGCCACTACGGCGACGTGCCGTTCTCGACGCTCGATGAACCGCTGCTGATCGCCGCGATCGTCCTGGTCGGCGTGGTCGTACCGATCGCCGGCAACCTGCGCCCGGACAAGATCTCGTTCCTCACCTCCATGCGCTACTACGCCGGCAACTGGGCCACGAGCCAGTGGCTGTTCCGCAAGGATGGCGCGGAGGCGAAGCTCGACGCGGCCCTCGTCAAGCCCGCGCACGTGGTCGTCGAGCAGCTGAGCAAGCTGTACGGTCGCGAGATGGCCGAGCTGCTGCTCACCAAGGGGCTGGCCTTCCGGGCGATGCATACGCACGGTCGTGCGCTGAACGGACTGCTTCCCAGGGCCGTCGACGACGTGGAGGCATACTCCGTGCGGGAGGGCGAGCTGATCTCCGGCGTGGCCGTCGGCTGGAACTTCGGCGACGGCCACTTCCACAACGAGCAGCTGCTGGCGGCCGTGCAGGAGCGATGCCATTTCGCGGACGGCGAACTGCGGATTGTGACCATCGAGTCCCAGCCCGCCCAGGAGCAGCGCCAGCACTACCGCATCTACGACGCCGCCTCCGGGCTGATCGAGGAGGGCTACGTCCAGGTCAAGGACATGGTCGAGCGCCAGCCGTGGCTCGATGAGACCGGGACGTTCCCGGTCGAGGTGATCGGCTCGAGCGCGCCCCGGCCGGCCGGTGCGCCGGTGATGTAGTGGGCGATGCGATCGTCGTCGGTTCCGGCCCGAATGGACTGACGTGCGCGGCCGTGCTCGCACGTGCGGGCTTGAAGGTGACCGTGCTGGAGGCCGAGGCGAGCATCGGCGGCGGCACTCGCAGCAGCGAACTGACGCTTCCAGGCCTGCTGCACGACGACTGCTCGGCCGTGCACGTGATGGCGGTCGGCGCACCCTCGCTGAACGAGCTCTCGCTGGAGCGTCACGGCCTCGAGTGGTGCTGGCCCGAGGTCGACCTGGCCCACCCGCTCGACGACGGCAGCGCCGGCGTGATCGTGCGGTCGCTCGCCGACACCGCCCGCGGGCTGGGTGAGGACGGGCGTGCGTGGCAGCGCATCTTCTCCCCGCCGTCGCGCGGCTTCGACGAGCTGAGCGAGGACATCATGCGCCCGATCCTGCACGTGCCGCGCCATCCGGTCCGGCTGCTGCGCTTCGGGTTGCCGGCGGCGATGCCGGCGCTGGTGCTCGCGCGCGCGTTCCGCACCGAGCAGGCGCGTGCGCTCTGGGGCGGCGTCGCCGCTCACGCGTTCACCCCGCTGTCACAACCGATGAGCTCCTCGGTGGGGATGGCGCTCATCTGCGCCGGCCACAAGTACGGCTGGCCGGTCGCGCGCGGCGGCTCGCGCGCGATCAGCGATGCTCTCGCGGCCGTCGTGCGCGAGCACGGCGGAAGCATCGAGACCGGACGGCGGGTGAGCTCGCTGTCGGAGCTTCCCGGCGCTGAGGCGGTCGTGCTCGACCTCGCGCCCGGCGCGGTCGCCGACATCGCCGGCGAGGAGCTGCCCGCCCGCGTCGCCCGCGCGTACCGCCGCTACCGCTTTGGCCCGGGGGCGTTCAAGGTGGACCTCGCTGTCGCCGGCGGCGTGCCCTGGACGAGCGAGGTCGCGCGCCGGGCGGGCACCGTGCACGTGACCGGGTCCCTCGAGGAGATCGCCGTCGCCGAGCGCGACATCAATCGTGGCCGCATGCCCGAGCGCCCGTTCGTGATCGTCTGTCAGCAGTCGCTCGCCGACGCCACGCGCGCGAAGGACGACGTCCACCCGGTGTGGACCTACGCGCACGTTCCTCACGGCTACACCGGCGACGCCACCGACGCCCTGCTCAACCAGATCGAGCGGTTCGCTCCGGGACTGCGCGAGCGGATCCTCGCCACGAGCGTGCGCTCGACCAGCGAGATGACCCTGCACAACGCCAACTACGTCGGCGGCGACATCATCACCGGAGCCAACACTCCGTTGCAGACCGTGATCCGCCCGCGTCTCGCGGTCGATCCCTATGCCACCGGCATCCCCGGCGTGTTCATGTGCTCCGCGGCGACACCTCCGGGAGCGGGTGCGCACGGAATGAACGGCTACAACGCGGCGAACTCGGTGCTCCGGGGCCTGCGCCGCTGACCCACCGGACCACCCGCCGGCCTCGCCTCCCGGGCCGCGGCGAGCGAGGCCCAGAGGTGCTGGACGGCGTACGCCCGGTAGGGGCGCCAGCGCTCGGCGAGCCGCGCGGCTGCGGCGGGGCGGCCATCGTGCCCGAGCCGCTCGAGCGCGTGCCGGACGCCGAGGTCGCTGGAGGGGAAGGCATCGGGATCGCGGAGTGCGCGCATCGCTATGTAGTCGGCCGTCCACGGCCCGATTCCCGGAAGGGCGAGAAGGCCGCGCCGGGCGTCCTCGCGCTCCGCCCCAGCGTCCAGTACGAGCTCGCCACGCGCCAGCGCCCTCGCGAGCGTCAGCAGGCCGCGTCGCCGCGCGCCCGGCATTGCCAGCTGCTCAGGGTCGACCTCGGCGAGCGCCTGCGCGGTGGGAAAGACGTGCGTCACCCCGCCGAGCGGGCGCTCGAGGCGCGCGCCGTGGGATGCGACCAGACGGCCCGCGAGCGTCGCGGCCCCGCGCAGTGAGACCTGCTGGCCGAGCACCGCCCGGATGGCGAGCTCGTGGGCGTCCACGTGGCCGGGCACCCGGCGTCCCGGCGCCCTGGCCATGAGATCTCCGAGCAGCCCATCATCGCCGAGGACGTCGCTCACGCTGCGCGGGTCCGAATCGAGGTCGAGCAGCGCCCGCGAGCGCTGCATCGCGGCCGCGAGGTCGCGCAGGTCGGTGAGCCAGTAGCGCGCCCGCACGTGCCCGTCGCCGGGTCGCAGCTCGACGACGCCAGTTCCGTGCGGCAGGCGCAGGCTCCGCCGGTAGGAGCCGTCGCGCACCTCCTCGACCCCGGGCACCGCGCGCTGATGAAGGAATGCGATCAGGCCGTCACCGTCCAGCGGCGCCCGGTAGGGGAGCCGCAGCTCGAGCGCGCCGCCCTCCTCGGGCTGGGCTCCGCGCCTCGCGCGCGCGCGGAGCTCGCCGGGCGTCATCGCAAAGACCTCCCGGATCGTCGCGTTGAACTGCCGCACGCTGTGGAAGCCCGCGGCGAACGCGACTGCGGTGATCGGCACGGTCGTCGTCTCCAGCAGGATCCGTGCCGTCTGCGCGCGCTGGGCGCGTGCCAGCGACAGCGGCCCCGCGCCGACGACGGCCATGAGCTGGCGATGGATGTGGCGCTCTGAATAGCCGAGATGCGCGGCGAGGCCGCCGACGCCCTCGCGGTCGACCAGGCCGTCGGCGATCAGGCGCATCGCGCGCCCGACGAGATCCGCGCGGCCATCCCACTCCGGTGAGCCCGGGGCGGCGTCCGGGCGGCAGCGCTTGCAGGCGCGAAATCCGGCCGCCTGGGCGGCCGCGGCCGACGCGAACAACCGCACGTTCTCGCGTTTGGGGGTACGGGCGGGGCAGCTCGGGCGGCAGTAGATCCCGGTCGTCTTCACCCCGCAGAACACCCATCCGTCAAAGCGCGGGTCCGCGGCCTCGATGGCCCGCCAGAGGTGGTCTGAGTCGAAGGTCACCTCCACACCGTCGCACACGCCCGCGCGGCCGTCTAGCGGGAATCGGACGGCGATGGCGGCGGCGGTGCACATGTCCGAAATCCGCCGGTGGGAACCATGCCGCCGGGCAGCGAGGCGGGCAGGTGACACGGTCAAGCCGACTGGGCTAGCCTGCGCCCACGATGACCGCGGCGTTCGTCACCGGTGGCTCCGGCTTCATCGGCGGGCGGCTGATCGAGCGCCTGCGCACGGACGGCTACGACGTGCGTGCGCTCGCACGCTCGGCGGCGGCGGGCGAGCGCGTGAGTGAGCGCGGCGCCGAACCCGTGCAGGGCGAGCTCGCGGACGTGGCCGCGATGCGCGCCGGTGCAGAGGGGTGCGAGCTCGCGTTCCACGCGGCGGCCACGCTCGGCGACTGGGGCAGGCGCGAGGACTTCGAGCGGGGGAACGTCGAGGGCACGAGCAACGCTCTGAGGGCGTGCGCCGAGGCCGGCGTGCGACGGTTCGTGCACGTCGGCACCGAGGCGGCGCTGCTCGCCGGACAGCCGCTCGTGAACGTCGACGAGACGGCTCCCCTCAGGCCGGACTCGCCCGCGCTCTACAGCGCCACCAAGGCGCGCGCGGAGCAGCTGGTCCTTCACGCGAACCGGGATGGGTTCGAGACGGTCGTCGTGCGGCCCCGCTTCGTGTGGGGCGCCGGTGACACGACACTGCTGCCGATGATGGTCGCGATGGCTCGCGCCGGGCGCTTCGCGTGGATCGGCGGTGGACGCCACCGCACCTCCACGACACACGTGGCCAACACGGTCGAGGGCCTGCTGCTGGGGGCCACGCGCGGGCGCGCGGGCAATGCCTACTTCGTCACCGACGGCGAGCCCGTCGTGTTCCGCGAGTTCGTGAGCGACCTGCTCGCGACCCAGGGCGTGGCGGCTCCATCGCGCAGCATCCCGGCAGCCGCCGCAGCGGCGCTGGCGAGGAGCGGCGAGACGGCCTGGCGTCTTCTGCCGCTGCCCGGCCGTCCGCCGCTGACCCGCTTCGCCTACTGGGTCTCCTCGCAGGAGTGCACGATCCGCATCGACAAGGCGCGCGAGCAGCTCGGCTACGCGCCGGTCAAGCGCATGGCCGACGGGCTCGCCGAGCTGCGCGCGGCCGCCGCCCGATGAGATGATGTCCGCACGCGGAGCCGTCCCAGGGCGCCTGCGGCACGGTTCCTCTGAGAAAAGGCAAAGACCATGGCGGGAATCACCACACGCGAGTCCGCGCAGATCGAGAAGGCGAACGCCACGGAACACACGCCCGTCGTGTTCGTTCATGGCCTGTGGCTGCTGGGAAGCAGCTGGGACAGGTGGGCCGCGGTATTCGAGGAGGGCGGCTACACGGCGCTCGCTCCCGGCTGGCCGGACGACCCCGAGACTGTGGATGAGGCGAACGCGAACCCGCAGGTGTTCGCGCGCAAGACCGTCGGCCAGGTGGCCGATCATCTCGCCGAGGTGATCGGCAGGCTCGAGCGCAAGCCGGCCGTGGTGGGGCACTCGTTCGGCGGGCTGCTCACGCAGATCCTCGCCGGCCGCGGGCTCGCCGCGGTGTCTGTGGCGATCGATCCTGCGCCGTTCCGGGGCGTGCTGCCGCTGCCGATCTCAGCGCTCAAGGCCTCGATGCCGGTTCTCCAGAACCCGGCCAACCGCAACCGCGCGGTCGCGCTCACCTACGAGCAGTTCCGCTACGCATTCGCCAACGCCGTGGCGGAGGAGGAGGCCAAGGAGCTGTATCAGACGTTCGCCGTGCCGGCGCCCGGCGCGCCGCTCTTCCAGGCGGCCACCGCCAACCTCAACCCGCGGACCGAGGCGAAGGTGGACAGCCGCAATCCCCAGCGCGGCCCGCTGCTGATCATCTCGGGCGAGAAGGATCACACGGTGCCGTGGGCGATCGCGAACGCCTCCTACAAGAAGCAGGCGCGCAACCAGGGCGTGACCGAGATCGTCGAGATCCCCGACCGTGGGCATGCGCTCACGATCGACAGCGGATGGCGCAAGGTCGCCGACACCGCGCTCGAGTTCGTCAAGCGGTTCGTCTAGCGCCGGGCGTGCTCGGCCCGGGCCTGCTTAGATTAGGACCTTGGCAGCATCTTGAGCACCTAGACATTCCCAGCGCGCGCCCGTAGCTCAGTGGTCAACGGTTCTCTTCGGGGAGCCAAAGAGCAGCGGTCTTTCAAGCCGCAGGCCGCGGGTTCGATTCCCGCCGGGCGCACTAACAGCAAGCCCTCGAAGCCGTGTGCCTGGCGAAGGACGCAATGTCGCAGCAGAACGTTGAGATCGTCCGCAAGGGGTTCGAGCGTTTCGTCGCGACCGGCGAGCCGGCCTGGGACACGATGCACGAGGACGTCGAGGTGTTCGACCACGACATCATGGACGGCCGGGCCTATCGGGGATACGCAGACGTCCGGCGCTGGCTCTACGAGGACTGGGCAACCGCGTGGTCTGAGTGGAGCGCGCAGGCGGAGGAGTACATCGACGCCGCTGAGAAGGTGATCGTGGTGCTCCGCGTCAAGGCGACAGGCCGCGGCAGCGGCGTTGCGCTGGAGCGCCAGGACGCGATCGTCTATGCGATGCGCGACGGAATGGTCGCGCGCATGGACTACTACAACAGCAAGCAGCAGGCGCTCGAAGCTGCCGGGCTGGCGTAGCGCGCGGCCGGCCGATTCTCTGCACGCTCGCCGCCGGCCCCGCTCGGTGGTTGACATTCTGCGTAAAACGTGATTTATATGTCGGAAACGGAGAGTGATCCCGTCCATTCGGAGGCCACATGAATCGGATGGTGTGGGGTCGAAAAGCGATGCAGGAGCCTGGACTATGGGCTTGGGGTCAAGCAGGATGCGAGACCGAGATTTGAAGGGACGGGGATGAGACTGTTCGCCTGCCAGGAGCAGCGGATGCTCCGCGCGCTTCACGGCCGCTGGCCGTACCGGCGGTCGCACTGTCGCGAGGACCTTCACTGGCTTGTGCGCGTGCGGCCGGGCGGACGCTGCTGCTCGACCGGGCGCGCACATTCGACGACGGGTCTGCCCACCTGTCGTCGGCGACCCCACAGCGGCTAGGGACGCTGGCGGGGAAAGGGGGAGACCCTATCCCGGCAGGCCCGACATCGGCATCGGGCGGGCCTGCTGGGATGGGTGACTCTCGCCGGGCTCCGATGCACGCCGGGCATGCTCGGCGATGGCGTCGATCAATCTCGGCCAGAGGGCCGGGGGCAGGTCGTGACCCATGCCCGCAATGCTCATCAGCTTCGCTCCGGGTATGGCGCGCGCCGTCGCCCGTCCACCTGAATACGCAACCAGCGGGTCGGCCGTGCCGTGCACGACCAGCGTGGGCGCGGCGATGGTGTGCAGTTCGGGCGTGCGGTTGCCCGATGCGATGATCGCCGCGAGCTGTCGTGAGGGGCCGGCGGGGTCGTGGTCGCGGTCGAAGCTGGCTTCGGCCAGGGCGCGGATCTCGCCTGGGTCGCGCTCGAAGGCGCGCGAGCCGAAGGCCGTGAACAGGTGCTCGGCGTAGGCGACGAACGCATCCCGTCCCACAGGAGGGCGCGCCAGGAAGCTCGGGTAGCTCTTGAGTGCCGGCTGCCCGCTAAGTCGGCTGCCCGTGTTGGACATGATCGACACCAGCGAGCGCACCTTCTGCGGATGGCGCGCTGCGAGCGTCTGGGCGATCATGCCGCCCATCGACACTCCGATCACGTGCGCCGGCGCGAGCTCGAGCCTGCTCAACAGCCCCGCGGCATCCTCGGCCATGTCCGCGAGCGTGTAGCTGGCGGCACGCTTGGAGCGCATGAGCAGTTGGGGGATCGTCGGCACGGGCGCCCGCAGGTGGGTCGAGTGGCCGACGTCGCGATTGTCGAAGCGCACGACGTGCAGGCCCCGGCCGGCGAGCTCTCTGCAGAAGTCCTCATGCCAGGCGACCATCTGCATGCTCAGGCCCATGATCAGCAGTGCCGTCGGATCGGACGGGTCGCCGAAGGTCTCGTAGCAGAGGTTTATGCCCCTGCCCACATCGCATAGCTGCTCAGGCATGATCCACGGACTGTAGCGGGCCATCGTCGCTAGGATCGAGAAAGATGCCGCCGGAACGTGAGATCCAGGAGCTGTCGATCGACACGATCCGGGGTCTCGCGATGGACTCCGTGCAGAAGGCCAATGCCGGGCATCCGGGGACCGCGATGGCGCTCGCGCCGCTGGCCTACACCCTGTTCAGGAGCTTCCTCAGGCTGAATCCGAAGGACACCTCGTGGCCTGAGCGCGACCGCTTCGTGTTGAGCGCCGGCCACGCGTGCGTGCTGCAGTACTCCCTGCTCCACCTCACCGGCTTTGACCTGGGCCTCGATGACCTCAAGCAGTTCCGCCAGTGGGGCTCGCGCACGCCAGGGCACCCCGAGCGCGGCGACACGCCCGGGATCGAGGTCACGACGGGACCGCTGGGGCAGGGCTTCGCCAACGCCGTCGGCATGGCCATGGCCGAGCGGTTCCTGGCCGAGCGGTTCAACCGCCCGGGCCATGAGATCGTGGACCACCACGTCTACGTGATCTGCGGGGACGGGGACATGATGGAGGGGATCAGCCAGGAAGCCGCGTCCGTGGCCGGACACTTCGGCCTGGGCAAGCTGATCGTCTGCTACGACGACAACCACATCACGATCGACGGGACCACCTCGATCTCCTTCGACGGCGAGAACCACCCGGCACGCCTCGAGGCCGACGGCTGGCACGTCCAACAGCTGGGGGATTCGGAGGATGTGGGCGCGCTCGAGCGCGCCCTCGGGCAGGCACGCGCCGAAACCGAGCGACCGTCGTTCATCGCGATCCGCTCGCACATCGGCTACCCGGCGCCGCACGCGGTGGACACCGCCAAGGCGCACGGCGCGCCGCTGGGCGAGGAGGAGGTGAGGGCTACGAAGGAGGTGATGGGCTTTGACCCGGAGCGGACCTTCTGGGTGGACGAGGGGGTGTACGAGCACATGTCCCTGAAGGCCGCCGGGGCGGCCGCGCAGGCGGAGTGGACCGAGCGCTTCGAGGCTTGGCGGAAGGCCTTTCCCGGCGCGGCCGGCGAATGGGATCGCGCCTGGGCCGGGGGCCTTGGCGACGGCTGGCGCGAGTCGCTCCCGAGCTTCAAGGCGGGTGATCAGATCGCAACGCGCTCGGCCGGGCAGAAGGTGATGGCCGCGTTCAGCGAGTTCGCCCCGACGATGGCCGGTGGGGCAGCCGATCTGGTGGAGTCGACCAAGACCGTGTTCCCCGGCGGCGGGGAGTTCTCGAAGGTGCACTCCGGGCGGAACATCCCCTTCGGCATCCGCGAGCACGCGATGGGGGCGATCGTGAACGGGCTGGCTGCGCACGGCGGGATCGTGAAGCCCTACGGGTCGACGTTCTTGATCTTCTCCGACTACATGCGCGCCAGCGTGCGGCTGTCGGCGCTGATGGCGCTGCCCGTGCTGTGGGTGTGGACGCACGACTCCGTGGGGGTTGGCGAGGACGGCCCGACCCACGAGCCGGTCGAGCACTATGCGTCGCTGCGCGCGATCCCGCACCTGTGGGTGATTCGCCCCGCCGACGCGAACGAGACCTCGGAGGCATGGCGGGTGGCGCTCGAGCGTGAGGACGGGCCGGTCGCCCTGCTGTTGTCCCGCCAGAACATCCCGGTGCTCGACCGCTCAGACGTGGCCCCCGCCTCCGAGCTCGAGCGCGGCGGGTACGTGCTGTGGGATTCCCTCACCGCGGGCAACGGGAGCTCTCCCGTGGGCGCTCCGGACTTGATCCTCATCTCAACCGGCGCCGAGGTTCCGACGACGCTCGAGGCGGCGCGAGCGCTCGCAGGCGAGGGAACCGCCGTGCGAGTGGTCTCGATGCCGTGCATGGAGCTGTTCGAAGCGCAGCCGCAGGAGTACCGCGATGGGGTACTCCCCGGCGGCGTGCGCGCCCGCCTGGCGGTCGAGCCGGGGTCGAGCATGAGCTGGTGGAAGTGGGTCGGCTCGGACGGCGACGTGCTCGGCCTCGACCGCTTCGGCGCCTCCGCGCCGGGCGCCACCGTGCTCAAGGAACTTGGTTTCACCGCTTCGAACATCGCGACGCGGGCCCGGGCCGTCCTGGAGCGCGCCGGCCCTACACCAAGCCGAAAAGGAGATTGACGATGTCCTCAGAGAACTCCCCCCTGGCGCTGCTCTCCAAGCTCCGACAGAGCGTGTGGATCGACAACCTCTCGCGCGAATCCAGCCGCGGGGGACATCTGCAGGAGCTCATCGACGAGGACTCCGTCGTGGGTGCGACGTCCAACCCGAGCATCTTCGAGAAGGCGATGACCGCGGGCGAGGCCTACGACGAGCAGCTGGGCGAACTCGACCACAAGCTCGATGTCAGGGAGGCCTTCTGGACGCTGGCCGAGCAGGACATACGCGAGGCCTGCGAGATCTTCCACCCGGTGTGGGAGCAGGGGGGCGGCCGCGACGGGTATGTGTCGCTCGAGGTGGACCCCGACCTGGCTTACGACACGCTGGCCACGTTCCGTGAAGCGATGCGCCTGCATGAACAGGTCGAGCGCCCGAACCTGATGGTCAAGATCCCCGCGACCAGGCCAGGGCTTGCGGCGATCGAGGACGTGATCGCCGAGGGTCGGTCGATCAACATCACGCTGATCTTCTCGCTGAGCCGCTACGCCGCGGTGGCCGAGTCCTACCTGCGGGGGATCGAGCGCCTGATCGCCGCCGGCGGCGATCCGCGCAAGGTGGCGTCGGTGGCGAGCTTCTTCGTGTCGCGGATCGACACCGAGGCGGACAGGCGCCTGGATGAGATCGGCGGCCAGGACGCGCTGAAGGGAAAGCTCGCCGTGGCGAACGCGAAGCTCGCCTACGCCCACTACCTGGAGGTGTTTGCGGGGCCGCGGTGGGAGTTCCTCGCGTCCAAGGGCGCGACCCCCCAGCGGGTGCTGTGGGCCTCGACGTCGGTGAAGAACCCGGCCTACCCGGACACGCTGTACGTGGACGAGCTGATCGGCTCGGACACCGTCAACACGATGCCCGAGGAAACGATCAGGGCCTACCAGGACCACGGCTCACCGCACGCCCGGCTGGCGCAGGGCCTGCAGGAGGCGCGTGCGGTCTTCGACGAGCTGGCCAAGGCCGGGGTGGACTACGACGACGTCACCGACACGCTCGAGCGCGAGGGAGTGGAGAAATTCTCAAAGGCCTTCGCGCAGCTGCTCGGAGCGCTGAACGAGAAGCGCAAGTCGCTCGTGCCGGCCTGAGGCCCCGCTCAGGAGTAGGGAATGGGGATCAGCACGTTGACCTTCAGCGGTCCCGACGGGAAGGCCTGGGCGTGCAGCGTGTACACGCGGAACGTGTGCCCGCGGTAGTGGTAGGTGCCGCTGGCGGGCACGTTTCCGGGGTTCGGACCGAGGCTGTTCTTCACGAGCTTCGAGCCCATGTACATGAGGACGTTCAGCCCTGCCAGGCGCCCGGTCAGCCGCTTGTAGCCCTCATCGTCCTGTATCGAGAGCACGAAGCGTCCGATCGCGCGCCCGCCGAGGTGCAGCGGAGCGCTCACGGGTGCGAGCACGAACGGGCCGCCCACGTCAGACAACAGGCGCCCACCGGCGCTGACGCGAAGGCGCACGATGTGCTCGTTGAGCAGGGTTTCGATCGCCTGCCTGGTGGCGGCGGGTTCGCGTGCGGCGACAGCGCGCAGTAGCGCCTGGTCGTGCTGGACGCGGTGCACCTCGGAGAGGGCCCGCCGGCCGCCCTCGGCCGTGTAGATGCGGGTCGCGACACGACTGAGCGTGTTGACAAGGGTGTCCTCGGGGGTGGCTCCGCACAGGCCGGCGGTCGACGGGATCGAGCGGACCAGGTAGACCCGCAGCTGGTCCCCCGCCGGATACGCCGCGGCGGGGAACGAGGTGTAGCGGTAGGCGACATGCCGTACGGTGACGGTGCCTTCCGTGGGCAGCTCGCCTCGCGGGAGCGCGAATGAGCCGGGGAGGCTGCGGGTGCCCGCGCGCAGCGCGGTCGACCCCTCGTCGATTCCGTTGATCTCCGAGACGAAGCCGCGGTCAGCCCACACGCTTGCGATGAAGCTGGCGATGGGGCTTCCCGCGGCGCCGATGATGCTCCCGTGCAGCGGAGCCAGCGCACCGGGAGCTCCGACCTCAGTGAGCGTTTCGCCGCCACTGATCACCTTCAGGTTGGTCAGATGCCCGGTCGCCGTCAGCGCCCGCGCGGCCGCTCGCGCCGCCCGCGGGTCATTGCGTTCGACGGCTTCGCGCAGGGGGACCGAGCGCGTGATGAAGTCCACCGCCGAGGCCGTGCGTTCGCTTGAGACGCCCTCGCTGTAGACGCGTTCGCCGATCTTGCCGAGCGTGCTCACCACCGTCGCCGCGCACTCGGCGCGGGCGAGCGCGGGCGTGCCGGATGCGTCGCTTGCGCGTGCGACCGAGCCCCCACGGAGGCTCGTCCCGCAACCTGCCAGGCCGGCGATCAGAGCGGACCCGGCGACCGTGCGGATGGCGATGGAGCGGATGCTCACGTAAGGAACGATCGAGCAGCATCTTAAGCAACTGCTAACGCCATCGTGAGACCGGTCACACCGACCAGTCGCCCGTCCTCACACCGGCCCGTTCTCCGATAGGGTCGGCTGATGCCAGTGGCGCTCATCACCGGTGCATCCACCGGCATCGGCCGCGCCACCGCGCTGCGCCTGGCGAGGTCCGGCTGGACGGTGCTGGCGGGCGTGCGCGACCCGGCCGCCGGCGAGCGGCTCCTCGCAGAGGCCCCGGCCAGCGGACGTGTGGTCCCGCTGACACTCGATGTGACCGATGCCGAGCAGGTCGCCGCTGCCGCCCGCACGGTGGAGCAGGAGACCGGCCAGGATGGACGTCCTGCTACCGGCAGGCTGGACGCGCTCGTCAACAACGCCGGCATCGGCATCGGCGGGCCGCTCGAGCTGGTGACGATGGACGACCTGCGCCGGCAGTTCGAGGTGAACGTGTTCGGCCAGGTGGCGGTAACCCAGGCGCTTTTGCCTGCGCTGCGCCGCGCGCGCGGACGGATCGTGCTGGTCTCGTCCATCGGCGGGCGGGTCGCGGTGGCGTTCACGGCTCCGTACGCCGCCTCCAAGCACGCGCTGGAGGCGATCGGCGACTCACTGCGCGTGGAGCTGCACAGCTCGGGCGTGCAGGTGGCGCTGATCGAGATGGCCTCCGTCGCGACGCCGATCTGGGGCAAGGCTCAGGCGGAAGCCGAGCGGGTGAGCATCCCGCCGGAGCTCGAGGGGGTGTACGGGCCGGCTCTGGCGGGGATGGAGAAGGCGCTGCTCGACGCCGCCCAGAGCGGCATTCCGCCCGAGGAGCTCGCCGAGACGATCGAACGCGCGCTCACCGCGACGCGCATGAAGGCCCGCTACGTCGTCGGTCGCCGGGCGAAGGGGATGCTGCTCGCCAAGCGGCTCTTGCCCGCCCACGTGTTTGATCGCGTGATCCGGCGGTCGCTCACCGGCTGAGCGCCGTCAGGACGGCGGTTGGTACACGGCCATCCACGCGAACAGGCTGGTGGTGGCCGCCTGCGTCTGCAGCGACCCCGGCTGGGCATATGCGGCCGGGAGCGTTTCACCGTTCCAGGAGAGCAGATACAGGCCCTGCGCGTTCCCGGCGCGGGTCTGCGCGTCGCGTGCGTTGTCGGCGGCCAGCGCATACAGCGTCGGGTCGTGGTTGAGGGAGTACAGGGCGAGCATCCACTGCAGGTAGATCGCGTCGTACTGCGGGGAGAAGTCGAGCAGGTAGCCGAACCGGTCGAGCGCGGTGGCCGTCAGCGGTGCGGGGCGTTCGCAGTCGCCGTGGTCTGCGGTCAGCTGGCACAGGACAGCCTGCGCGTAGATCAGCGGCGCCTCGATGTAGTCGATGGGCGTGGGGTCAAGGCTGCTGCCCGCATACAGGCGGTCGGCGCTTGAGAATCCGGTGGTGTTCGCCCAGGCCAGGAACTTGCGCGCATCGGCCAGGTAGCGGGCCGCGTGGGTCTGCTGGTAGATGAGCGAGGCCAGGAGCGTCCCCGAGGCGAGCGCCTCGCCGGCCTTGTAGGGATGGCTGGTGTTCCACCAGATGCCACCCGTCCGGCGGTCCCAGCCGACCGCGGCGATGTAGCCGAGAGCCCGCTCGGCGTCGGCGAGCCAGCGTCGTGTCCCGGTGGCGCGGTAGGCGTTCAGGAAGGCGAGGCCCCACCAGCCGTTGTCGTCGAACCATGTCTGGGTGTTCGCGCTGCGGTCGCCCGGATAGGGCGAGTATCCGGGCAGCGGGCGCAGTCCCCGGTTCAGATAGCGCTCGGCGCCCGCGGCGAACCGCGCCACGGCGCGCCTGTTGGCCGGCGTGGGTTGGGCGACGGCGATCGCATCGATCGACTCGAACAGCGGCACGATGTCCCAGATCGTGGCCAGCGGGTAGCGGTCGCGGTCGCCCAGGCGGGCGTCGTACCAGCCGCGGCGGTGATCGCTCCAGCGGCGCTCGGCGCGCGCGACGCCGGCCTGCGCCAGCGAGTAGTAGCGCTGCTGGACGCCGGTGAGCTGCGCCGGGCGGGCGATCTCCACGTGGCGCTGTGCCGTCGTGGCGCTGTGCTTGGGTGCGATGGCTACGGCCGGCGCCGGCGCGGAGCCGGCCAACGCGACCGTCAGCGCGAGCCCCGAGAGGATGAGTGCCGGTCTGCGCATATAGTCCACAACCCGACAGTAGGCACAACGTCGCGCGTTCCCCGGCACGGATGCTCGCCGACGTCAGTGGCTGCCTATGCGCGTCCAGCGTGGATACCGAATATTTCGGTGCGCATAAGTGTAGTAACCGATGATGGTGGCCGAATAGATGACCGTGGTCGATTCCCCAGCCCCCGCCACTCCCGAGATCCACGTCCCGAGCCCTCCCTCGGAACGCGGCGCGTGGCTGATCGCCTGCCTGATGGCAGGAGTGGGAGTGGCCGTGCTGGTGGCCGTGCTCACCGGCCTGATCGGCCAGACGTCCTCGACTCCCTCGGCGCTGCCGCCCGCCGTCCCGGTGGCGGTCGCCACGCCCACGCCCGGCGCGGGCGCGGCCGCGAGCGTACTCGCAGGCGCGGGCGTCAAGGACCCGGCCGGCGGGCGTGCGGCGCGGGCGCATCGACATTCGCATGGGGCGATCGTGACGCGGCCGTCGAGCCTGCAGCAGCGCCTGGATGCCAGGCGCTTTGTCGATCAGACCCAGACGCACATCTTCACCCGCTGGATGGAAGGCTTCTATCCCATCTACGCCGTGACCCAACGCACGTTCGGGGTCAACTGGCTGCTGGTGGCGTCGATCCACATGCAGGAGACGGCCTTCTCCACCGCGCCCGGCACCTACCGCGGGCTGAACTTCGCCGGCTGCTGCGGAGGCCCGATGCAGTTCAACGTGACCAACGGCCCGGTCAGCACCTGGAAGCTCCTGGCCAACTCCTACATCTATGGCAGGCGCCCCGCCTCCTACGACCACATGACCGCCAAGCACCCGTCCATCTACGACGACTTCGACGCGATCATGGCCGCCGGGCACCTGCTGTCCTCCGACGGGGCGGAATACGCGCTCAACGGGGCGGCGTGGGATGCGGCGTATGACTACTACGGGCACGACACCACGGGTGTCACCTACGCCGATGAGGTGCTGGCGCGCGCGATCGGCTGGTCCCAGCACGGGTTCTGCATCAACTGCGGCGTGGAACCGGCCATGATCGAAGCGGTGCACGCAGCCTACGGCGCACCGGTGCTGGCGGCCCTGACGACCGCCACCATCGCTCGCGTACGCCGCTAGGCCGCGCTGGCCTGCGTCAGAAGCTCGCCGGCGACCCGGTCGGTCGCGGCGGAGGTGCCGCCCAGCAGGCGGCGGGACAGCTCGGCCCGGCGGAAGTACAGGGGCGCGTCGTGCTCCCATGTGGCACCGGTGCCGCCGTGGACGGAGATCATCGTGCGTGCTGCCTGGTCGAGCGCGCGTGAGGCGACCGAGCGGGCGGCGTTGGCGGCGAGCGGGAACTCCTGAGGCGCCCCCATGCGTGCCCAGCCGGCGTAATACAGCAGCGAGCGTCCGTTCTCGAGCTGGCGCAGGACCTCGGTCAGGGAGTGCTTGATCGCCTGATAGGAGCCGATCGCCCGGCCGAACGTGAACCGCTCCTTGGCGTACGCGACAGACACGTCCAGCGCAGTCTCGACGCTGCCGATCGACTCGGCGGCGATGAGGGCCTGCGCGAGATGCCAGGCACCCGCGAGCGAGTCCTCGGGGGCGTCCAGCACGACGGCGGGAGCGTCGCTCAGCGTCACGTGCCCGAGCGAGCGGGTGGAGTCGTAGCGGCTCACGGACTCCACCTTCACGCCGGCGGCATCACCGAGGATCGCCACACCGATGGGCTGGCCGTCCTGCAGCGCCACGCCCACCAGCACGTCGGCGCCGGGGGCGTCGGGCACGAACGCGAAGCTGCCGTTCAGGCGCACGCGTCCCTCGCCGTCGGTGGCGTCGGCGCTCGGCGGAGCGGCGCGCTCGAGGCCATGCGCCGGGTCGCTGCTCCAGCGCTCCTCGATGTCGTCGGGCGGTCGTGCGGGCAGATAGGCGGCGCGGCGCTCTCCACTGGCCAGGCCGGGCAGGAACTCGGCCGCGACCGGAGCATCGCTGAGGATCGCGGTGGCCGGCAGGTGGCCGAGCAGCTCCACGCTCGCGAGCACGCGGCCGCACTCGCCGAGCACGAGCATCGCGTCGAACACGTCCAGGCCGGCGCCGTCGTGCTCCTCGGCGATCAAGAGGCCGGGCCAGCCGGCCTCACGCGCCACCGGCCACAGGTCGGGCAGGGCGTTCTCGTCGCCGTCGAGGGCCTCGCGGGCGGCCTCGAACGTCTTGAACCGTGATAGCGCGCCGCGCGCTGCCTCGCGCAGGAACACCTGCTCATCTGACAGGGACAGATTCACGCTGACGCTCCTTTTGTCGTGGGCAACCCGCTCATGCCGCCGCCGTTTCCTTGGAGCGCAGCTCCGAGAAGGGGATGCCCTTGTCCAGGCGCGGCTCGGGCGGCAGTCCGAGGACGCGCTCGCCGATCGTGTTGCGCAGGATCTCCTCGGTTCCGCCGGCCGACTTCAGGCCGGGCAGGAAGGAGATCATGTAGGACCACTCGCTGTCCACGGCCAGTGCGTCGGGGCCGAACACGTCTGCGATCAGATCGCCGGCCTTGATCGCGCCGTTGACGATCGTGACCTTCGCGAGGCCCGCCTCGGGGCCGGGGATCTGGCCTTTCTGGAGCGCCGTCAACGTCCGGTAGCCGGTGAACCTCACCGCGAGCAGTTCGCTTGAGATCTCACCGAGCTGGTGGCGCACGTTGCCGTCGCGGCGCGCGTGCGCGTCGCCGGCGATCGCCGCTGCGAAGCGGGTCGAGTTGTAGCCCATCCCCTCGCCGCCGAGCCCGATCGTGACGCGCTCGTACATGAGCGTGGTCAAGGCGGTCCCCCAGCCGTTGCCGACCCCGCCGACCACTGCGCCGGCGTCGAGCGGCGACATCGTCGAAGAAGACCTCGTTGAACTCCGCCTCGCCCGAGATCTGGCGCAGGCCGCGCACGGTCACTCCCGCGCCGTCCATCGGGACGACGAACATGGTCAGGCCCTTGTGCTTGGGCACGTCGGAGTCGGTGCGCGCGAGCAGCAGCCCGTAGGACGCGAACTGGGCGTTGGTGGTCCACACCTTCTGCCCGGTCAGCCGCCAGCTGCCGTCGTCCTGAAGGCGCGCGCGGGTCTGCACCGCCGCGAGATCCGAGCCTGCGGCGGGCTCGGAGAAGAGCTGGCACCAGACCTCGTCGCCGTGGAGCATCGGCCCGAGGTAGCGCGACTTCTGCTCGTCGCTGCCGTTGGCGATGATCGTGGGGCCGAGCATGCCGACGCCGATCGCGTCGAGGATGCCGGGCACCCCGGCGCGGGCGATCTCCTGGCCGCAGATGACCGACTCGATCGGGCCGAGGCCCTGTCCCCCGTACTCCTTGGGCCAGGTCACCCCCGCGAGTCCACCCTCGGCGAGCTTGCCCTGCCACGCGCGGCGCGCGGCGACTATCTCATCCTCGTCCTCGAGCGCTCCGGGTCCCTGGAGGACCGGCGCTTCGGCCTTGTGCTCTTCAAGCCAGCTCCGCACCTTTGTGCGATAGGCGGCCTGCTCAGTGGTGTCGTCGAGATCCACGTGTCCTCCTTTGGCTGACTGACCAGTCAATCAGTATAGAGGAACAGGTACCGCCCGTGTACAGATTCAGTGCCTCGGGGCCCCGGAGGGTGTGGGCGAGTGGCTTAGGCCCCGGGGGTGTGGGCGAGTGGCTCAGGCCCCGGGGGGTATGGGCGGCTGTGGGACCCGTGCCTGGCCGTAGACGTGCTCGAACCCGGCGTTGAGCAGATGCGCGGCCTGGGTGGCCGGGTCGGGCGATTTGAGGAGCACCACTCCCAGCCGCACGCCGTGGCGCTGCGCGGTCGCCACCAGGCACTTGCCCGCTGCCAGGGTGTAGCCGGTCTTCAGTCCGGTCACGCCGGGGTAGTGGTAGATGAGCAGGGGGTTGTTGTTGTACAGGTACAGCTTGCCGCCCTTGATGGGGAAGCGCAGAGCCGCCGAGAGCGTGTGCACGATCCTCGCGATTCGCGGCTGTTCGAGGTCGACGTGCGCGAGCATGGCGAGGTCGGCCGCACACGAGTAGTTGCCCTGATCGACGTAGCCCGAGGGCGAGGCGTAGCGCGTGCAGCCCATTCCCAGCGCCGCCGCCTTCGCGTTCATGTCTTTGACGAACCGCCCGGCGGTGCCGGCGACATGCTGCGCGAGCGCCATCGCCGCGTCGTTGCCGGAGGGGAGCAGAAGGCCGTAGAGCATGCTCTCGACCCGCACGTGCTTGCCCAGCGGGAGCACCCCCACCTTGGAGCCTGCCGAATTGACCGCCTGCCTGGTCACGAGCACGTGCGCGCTCGGTGGCGCCGACTCGACCGTCAGCAGAGAGGTCATCATCTTGGTGAGGCTGGCGATGCGCGTGCGCTTGAAGGGATTGCGCTGCCACAGGACCTGGCCGGTGCTCACGTTGAAGAGCAGGCCGGCGCGGGGAGGAGTGACGAAGGCGACGTGCACGGGATCCTGGCGGGGGGTCGCGATCCCGGTGAGCGCCAGCGCGGGCCGCGCGAGTGGCAGGCCGCTCTGCGAGAGGGTCGCCGGTGCGGTCGTGGAAACGTGGTTGCTTCCAGGCGCGCGCGCGGCGGCGGTGGCCGAGTTGTGGGTGGTGTGCGACTTGGCGAGCGCCATCACGACAAGCGCCGCGGCGATCACGACCGCGAGGGTGCCGGCCAGGAGGATCTGCCTGCGCCGCCGCCGCCGGGCGCGGCTGCGGTCACGGCGGCGGCGACTGTCGCCGGGGGTCATGAACGGAGAGGTGCTCATGGGCGGAGAGGAGGCCGGTATGGGTGCATAGGTTGGCGAGGAGATCGGATGGCGGTCAGCGCGGAGGATTGCGCAGCGACCCGATGATCCCCACGCCCAGCAGCACGAGGATAAACACGGACAGCACGCTGGCCACGGAGAACCCGTCCTCGACCACCGTGGCGAACGTGAGGAACGCGAACAGCGCGATGAACAATAGCCCCAGGCCGAGGACGAGCAGGCGGTTCATCTGGAGGGCGCCACCGGCGGGGCCAGCATCCGATCAGTACACCGGCACGGGCGGCGGCTGCGGTTTGCGAGCGGTGGCGAACAGGCGGATCACGAGCAGGCCGAACGCGAAGCCGCCGACGTGGGCGAAGTAGGCCACGCCTTCGCCGCCGCCGTACCGGGCTGGCCAGACCGGCCGCCCCGAACACGAGCTGAAGCACGAACCAGAAGCCGAGCAGAACGAGCGCCGGAACCTCGACGATGGTGACGAAGAAGATGATGAACACGAGGCTGAGCACCCGCGCGCGGGGATACAGAAGCACGTAGCCCCCGAGCACCGCCGCGATCGCTCCCGAGGCTCCGAGCGTCGGCACGACCGAGTCGGGGTTGACGAGCACCTGTGCGCCGAGTGCGACCACTCCGCCCAGCAGGTAGAAGACCAGGAAGCGCCCGCGCCCCGTCGAGTCCTCGACGGTGGGGCCGAAGATCGCCAAGAAGAGCATGTTGCCAAATATGTGCAGGAAGCCTCCGTGGAGGAACATCGAGGTGAACACCGTCTGCCAGGTCGCGGGCTGCGACGGCAGCACGCCGATCGCCACCGCCAGCGGCTGCCCCGCCGCACGTTGACAGGCCACGGCGCCGTGCACGCCTTCGAGCGAGGGCACCGAGACCGGGTAGCAGTGCGTGCCCGGGTGGGTGAGCTCGTAGGGGATCGCGCCGTAGCGCACCGCGACGCTCGAGCTCGGCCCTCCGAAGAAGCTGCCGCCGTGGCGGATCGCGAGCAGATAGGCGATCACGTTGATCGCCACCAGTGCGGCCGTCACGAGCGGGAACCGCGCGAGCGGAATGTTGTCCTTGAGTGGGAACATCGCTGCCCGCGCTGCTGCGGCGAGGGCGTGCGGAGCCTATCCGGGGGTGGGCGCTCCAGGGCCGGTACGCCGGAAGGGCTCCAGGGCCCGGGCGATTAGGCGTGCGCCGCCAGCGGCCCAGTGCCGGAACGGGACTGGGGCACGTGCTCGTCGGCGTGGTAGCTCGAGCGCACGAGTGGGCCGGCGGCCACATGCTCGAAGCCGAGCGCGTACGCGGCCTGCTCCAGCGCTGCGAACTCGTCGGGGTGCCAGTAGCGCACGACGGGAAGGTGGCGCTCGGAGGGGCGCAGGTACTGACCGACGGTGAGCACCTGCACGCCGTGCTCGCGCAGGGCTGGCGAACGTGTCCACCATCTCCTCGTGGGTCTCGCCCAGCCCGACCATCAACCCGGACTTGGTGAGGACCTCCTGTCCGCCCATCTCCTTGGCCAGGCGCAGCACCCGGCAGGAGCGCTGGAACTCCGAGCCGCGACGCGCCAGCGGATACAGGCGGGGGACGACCTCGACGTTGTGGTTGAACACGTCCGGGCGCGCGGCGATGACCTTGGCCAGGGGCATCTCCTGGCCCTGGAAGTCGGGCGTCAGCACCTCGACCTGGCAGTCGGGCGCCTGACGTCGCACCTGGCGGATCACCCCCACGAACGCGGAGGCTCCCTTGTCGGGTAGGTCGTCGCGGTCGACCGAGGTGATGACCGCGTGGCGCAGGCCCATGCGCGCGATCGTGCGCGCCACGCGCGCGGGCTCGAGCGGGTCGTTCCACGTGGGCTTGCCGGTCTTCACGTTGCAGAACCCGCACCGGCGCGTGCAGGTGTCGCCGAGGATCATGAACGTGGCCGTGCCCCGCTCCCAGCACTCGCCCACGTTCGGGCACGCGGCCTCCTGGCAGACGGTGTGCAGGTTCTCCGAGCGGATCAGCTCCGACAGCGCGCGGTAGCGCTCGCCGCCGGGCGGCGGCACCTTGAACCAGGGCGGCTTGCGCTCGCGCAGGGGCCGCACGTTGGGGCCGAGCACGCTCAGCACGTCCATCCCGCCGGGGTTCGACCGCGATCTTGTGGCGCTCATGCGGGTACAGCCTCGCGCTCGGTCGGCGTGCGTGGTGTCGATGCCCAGACGACGCGCCGAGACGAGGCGCTGGCGCCGACCGTGTGCCTCACAGAAGCTGTATGCCATGCGCCTGCGAAAGCAGGTCAGCGACGGAGCGGAGACCGGGCCGCAGGCGCCGGGCGACTCGCGGGCGATAGAGGTCATTGCGACCCCGGGCAGACCGCAGGCGACGATCCACGAGAAGGGCTCGAGGTCGTCGTGGACGTTGACCGCGAAACCGTGCGTGGTGACGCCGCGCGAGACGTGCACGCCGATCGAGGCGATCTTGCGCTCATCGACCCACACGCCCGTGTAGTCGATCCCCTCCTCGTGACGCGAGCGCGCGTCGATGCCCTCCTCGGCGAGCGCCCCGATGATCGCGTGTTCCATCGTTCGCAGGTAGGAGTGCACGTCGTGGATGGCCATGATCGGGTAGCCCACGAGCTGGCCGGGTGCGTGGTAGGTGATGCGCCCGCCGCGGTCGGTGTCGAGAACCTCGATGCCTCTGCCGCGGTAGAAGTCCTCGCCGAAGGGCAGCTCATCCGCGCCGGAGCGCCGCCCGCGGGTGTAGACGGGAGGGTGCTCGAGCAGGAGCAGGGTGTCTCGCGAGCTCCCCGGCCTGGCGCAGATCGCGGACGTGCTCCTGGATCGCGAGCCCGTCGAGGTACGGCACGACCCCCAGGTGGCATACCCACAGCTCGTTCGAGGATCGATCGGCGTCGCTCATCTGCCCAACTCAGCCTAGCGCCGCGAACTGCTCATGGCCTGGAACGCCGGAGCCCTGCTCACAGCGTGAGCGCGGAGGGTGCCTCGAGCAGCTCGCGGATGCGCGCGAGGAATTCGGCCGCGTCGGCGCCGTAGAGGATGCGGTGGTCGCAGGCGAGGGTGAGGGTCATCGTGTGGCGCGCCACCACCTCTCCCTCGCGCACCACCGCCCGCGCCGACAGCGCGCCGACCGACACGATGGCCGCCTGGGGCGGGTTGATGATCGCGGTGAAGCTGCTCACCCCGTACATCCCCAGGTTGGACACCGTGAACGTGCCCCCGCCCAGCTCCGGGGGGGTGATCGTGCCGGCGCGCACCCGCTCGGCCAGGGCGCGCGTCTCGCGCGCTATCTCCCCCAGCGACTTCTCCTCGGCGTCGAACACCGTCGGCACGACCAGCGCGTCCTCGGCGGCCACCGCCACCCCCACGTTCACCCGCGAGTGCAGCTGCAGGCGCCCGTCGCGGTAGCTGCCGTTCGCGCGCGGGTGCTCGCGCAGCGCGAGCGCGCAGGCCTTCACGACCATGTCGTTGTACGTCGGCGCTTCGGCCTGGGACAGGCGCTTCAGCTCGCTGCGCAGCGTCACGCACGCCTCCATGTCCACCTCGGCCAGCAGCGTGAACTCGGGGATCGTCGCCTTGGACTCCGCCATCCTGCGGGCGATCGTCTGCTGCGTGCGGGTCAGCTCGACCGTGGTGGTCTCCCCCTTGGCCGTGGCGACACCCTCGACGGTGGCCGCGGGTGCCGACGCAGCGGGCGCGGGAGTCGGCTGCGCCGCGGCCCCCGCCTGCGCGGAGGGGGCAGGCGGCGAGCCCGCGCCCTCTACGTCGGCCTTGACGATCCGCCCGCCCGGGCCGCTGCCGCTCAGCGCGTGCAGGTCGACGCCGCTCTCACGCGCCATCCGCCGAGCGAGCGGAGAGGCCTTGACGCGCCCGCCGGTCGTGCTGCCCGGCGAGGCGGGCGCCTGTGCGGGGACCGGGGCGGGCTGAGTGCCGCCCGCTGCGGCCACCTCACTCTCCGCGAGCACGCCGGCCGGCTCCGAGGCCGGCCCATTCCCAGCTGGAGCGACGTCTGGAGTGACACCCCCCACATGCGCGATCAGCTGCCCCACCGCCAGCGTGTCGCCCTCGCCGGCCACCGTCTGAAGGACGCCCTCCTGGTCTGACTCGTAGATCATGGTCGCCTTGTCGGTCTCGATCTCGACCAGCTCCTCGCCGCGGCGCACCGGCTCGCCGTCGCCCTTCAGCCAGCGCAGGATCGTCCCCTCCTCCATCGTGTCCGACAGGCGGGGCATGACGATGTCGGCCATCAGGGCGCTCCGGCGACGGTACCCTCGAGCCCGAGCACCTGCAAGGGCGCCATCCACGATCTGGGGCTCGTGGGGATAGGCGAGGTCCTCGAGCGGCTTGGAGTAGGGCATGGGCACATCGGCGCCGGTGACCCGCTTGACCGGGGCGTCGAGATCGTCGAACGCCTGCTCTGAGATGAGCGCCGCCAGGTTCGCGCCCACGCCGCCGTGGGGCCAGCCCTCCTCGACGACCACGCACCGGTTGGTCTTCGCCACCGAGGCCAGGATCGTGTCGAGGTCGAGCGGGCGCAGCGTGCGGGGGTCGATCACCTCGGCGCTCACCCCGTGCTCGGAGGCGAGCGTCTCCGCGGCGCGCTCGGCCGTAAGCGCCATCCGCGACACGCCCACGATCGTCACGTCCGTGCCCTCCCGCGCCATGCGGGCCAGGCCGAACCCGACCAGGTGGTCCGGATCCTCGGGCACCTCCCCGCGCACCCCGTACAGCGACTCGTGCTCGATGAAGATCACCGGGTTCTCGTCGCGGATCGCCGTCTTCAACAGGCCCTTGGCGTCGGCGGCGGTGGACGGGACCGCGACCAGCAGCCCGGGCACGTGCAGGAACAGCGCCTCCAGGCAGTGCGAGTGGGTGGGCCCCAGCTGGTGGCCCGCCCCCTGGGGCATGCGCACGACCAGCGGCACCTTCACCTGGCCGCCGAACATGTAGTGGATGTGGGCCGCGTGGTTGACGATCTGGTCGAACGCCAACAGGGCGAAGTTGATCGTCATCAGCTCGACCACCGGCCGCAGCCCGGTCATCGCCGCGCCCACCCCCACGCCCACGATCGTGTTCTCGGAGATCGGCGTGTCGCGCACCCGCCTTTCCCCGAACTCCTCGAGCAGCCCGGCCGTCACCTTGAACGCTCCCCCGAACACGCCGATGTCCTCGCCCATCAGCACGACCCGCTCGTCGCGGCTGAGCTCCTCGCGCAGAGCCGCGTTCAACGCCTCGCGGTAGCGCATCTCCGCCATCTTCACGCGCCTTCTGCGGCCTGAAGCGCGGTGGTGATCTGCTGGGGGATCTCACCCGTGCTGCTGTCATCCCCGTCGCGCTGCCCGGCCGCTCCGGGTGCGGGTGCGAGCCCGCTGGTGGTCCTGACCGAGTAGGAGCCGCGCACCTGATCGTCGAGCACGTACACGTCGTCATACAGCGACTCGGGCGCCGGGAAGGGGGACTGCTCGGCGAACGCCACCGCCGCGTCCACCCGCGCGACCGCCTCCTCGTCGATTCTCGCCAGCTCCCCGGCGTCGATCGCGCCCTCCGCGATCAGCAGCTCGCCGAAGGCGGGGATCGGGTCGCGGGTGCGCCACTGGGCGACCTCCTCCTTCGTGCGGTACTGCTCGGGATCGGCCATCGAGTGTCCGCGGAAGCGGTAGGTGACCGCCTCGACCAGCACCGGCCGGCGATCCTCGCGCACGCGCCGCACGGCCTCGGAGAGGACCTCGTGGGTGTCGAGGACGTCCATTCCGTCACACCGCATCCCGGGCACGCCCAGGCTCTCGCCCTTGCGCTGCAGGTCCGTGACGGCGGAGTGGCGGCCGAGCGCGGTGCCCATGCCGAACTGGTTGTTCGTCACCATGAACACGACCGGGAGCTTCCACAGCGCAGCCAGGTTCAACGTCTCCCCGAACGTGCCCTGGTTGGAGGCGCCGTCGCCGAACGTGCACAGCGTCACCTCGTCGGTGCCCTGCAGGTCCGAGGCCAGCGCGATGCCGGCGGCGATCGGCAGGTTGCCGCCGACGATCCCGTAGCCGCCCATGAACCGGCGGGCCAGATCGAACATGTGCATCGAGCCGCCGCGTCCGCGCGAGCAGCCGTCCACGCGCCCGAACAGCTCGGCCATCACGTTCTCCGGGGGCGTGCCCCGCACGAGCGCGTGGCCGTGCGAGCGGTAGGTGGAGATGAGGTAGTCGTCGCTGCGCAGCGCCCGCGCGCTGCCCACGATCGTCGCCTCCTCGCCGATCGACAGGTGCAGGAACCCGCCGACCTTCGCCCGCGCGTACATCTCGCCCGCGCGCTCCTCGAAGCGGCGGATGAGCGTCATTGTCGCCAGCCACTCGCGCGCGTGGGCCGGCTCCGGCAGGCTGGATGCCATCAACGCTCCACGGTACTCCAGCGAGCGAGGAACTCGTCCGCCTCCAGCTGCGAGAGCTCCTCGCGCAGCGCCCGCCCGAGCCGCGAGGCGGCCTGCGGCGGCCGGTCCCAGAACAGGACCACCTCTCCGCTCTCGATCTCCACGACCTCGATGTGGTCGACCCGCTCGGCATCGGCGAGCAGCGCCGGGGCGCGCCCCGCCGCGCGTGACGATCAGCCGGTAGGCGCGATTGGCTTTCATCGGGGCTCCGCCGTCGCGCAGGCGCTCATGTGGGCGGCGGCATCGTCGAGCGCACGCTCGCCGAGGAACACGCGCTCGCCGACCCTCACCGCGGGGACGTCCGTGATCTCCGTGTGTGCTGCGCGCGCGGTTGCGCTCGCGAGTTCGCGCTCCACCGAGCGCAGCTCGGCCCCGCGCAGCACCGCGGCCGGATGCATCTCGCAGGCCGCCGCCGCGATCAGCACGTGGTCCGGCTCCGCCAGGCCACGCCCGCCGGCGAACGCCTGGCGGAAGGCCGCCTGGGCGAACGGCACGGCGCGGCCGATCGACTTGGCGTAGGTGGCCACGCGCATCGCCAGGGCGCTGTCGAACGGGAACGGGTCCGGCCAGCGCAGCGGCTGCAGGTGAAGCTCCTCTGCGCGGCGGGCGATCTCCTCGCGGAAGATCTCCTCGCTCCTCGCGGCAGCGGAAGGCGTCGAAGCGCTCGGCGCCGGGGAGCTCGCGCGCGAGCACCGGTAGCCACTCGGCGGGGCCGGGAAGCACGTGGAGGACGCGCTCGGCCGCGAGGTAGGCCTCAGGGCTTGCGAGGTCGAAGTAGAACGAGGCACTGAAGGGCAAGCTCAGAGCGTAGCCTCGACCTCAACCGTGGATCAGCCAGCCGTCCGCCGCGCGCCCGGCTTCCATCACTGCCTCCGAGAGCGTCGGGTGCCCGTGGACGATGCGCCGCCACCTCGGGGAAGCCGCCCTCCAGCGCGCGCACGTTCACGAGCTCCTGGATCAGCTCGGTGGCGCGCGTGCCGACGATGTGCCCGCCGAGCAGCTCGCCGTACTTCTTCTCGCCGACGACCTTCACCAGCCCGGACGGGTCGCCGTAAACGATCCCGCCGCCGACCGCTCCGTATTTCACCTTGCCCACGACCACGTCGTAGCCCTGCTCGCGCGCCTGCGCCTCGGTCAGGCCGAACGAGCCGACGTTGGGCGTGCAGAACGTCGCGCGGGGGATGTCCGCGTAGGAGAGCGGGTGGGTCTCCCGCCCGGCGGAGTCCTCGACGGCGATGATGCCCTCATCGGAGGCCTTGTGCGCGAGCGCCGGGCCGGCGACCAGGTCGCCGATCGCGTACACGCCCGCGCGCGACGTGCGCAGCGCGCCGTCCACCTTCACGAGCCCGCGCTCGTCGAGCTCGACGCCCGCCTCGGCGAGGCCGAGCCCGTCGACGTCGGCGCCGCGCCCGGCGGCGATCACCAGATAGTCGACCTCCGCCCTGGGCGCGCCTGCCCGCCGTCCTGCCGGGTGAGCCGTAGGTGAAGCTCACCCCCGTCGCGCTCACCTGCACGTCCGCCACCGGGGCGCCCGTGTGCACGTCGACGCCCTGGCGCTTGAAGCCCCGCTCGACCAGCCGCGAGATGTCGGCGTCCTCGGTCGGCAGCACGCGGTCGAGCGCCTCGAGCAGCAGCACCTCGCTGCCCAGGCGGGCGAACCCGGAGGCGATCTCCGCACCGGAGGCGCCGGCGCCGACGACCGCCAGGCGGGCCGGCAGCGCCGGCAGCGCCCACGCCTCCTCGGTCCCGATCACCCGTCCGCCGAACTCGACTCCGGGGATCGCGCGGGGAACCGAGCCGGTGGCGAGGATCATGGTCTGCGCGGAGAGCGCCTCTCCCCCACGCTCACGGCCCCGTCGGCGGTCAGCGCCGCGTCGCCCTCGATCAGGTCGATCCCGTATTTCTTGAACAGCCCGGCGACGCCCGAGGTCAGCGTCGAGACGACCTTCTCGCGGCGTCGCCTGCACGGCCGCGTAGTCGACCTCCACGCCGCTCACCTTCAGGCCGTACTCCTCGGCGTCACGGATCTCCGAGAGCAGGTCGGCCGAGCGCAGCACCGCCTTGGCGGGGATGCACGCGTAGTTCAGGCAGCGCCCGCCGACCTTGTCGCGCTCGATCACCGCGGTCTTTTTGCCGAGCTGGGCGGCGCGGATCGCGGCGACGTAGCCGCCCGGGCCGGAGCCGATCACGATGCACTCGTAGGAGTTCTCGCCGCCATTCGCGCTGAGCCTATCGTCTCGCCCGGCTTGGATCCGTCCCATCACGCGCACGAGCTTCCAGAACAGCCAGCCGCCGAGGCCGATGCTGAGCAGGCACCCCGCCGCCGCCGCGATCGTCGAGGCGACGACCAGCGCGAGCGAGGTGACGAGGATCTGGAAGGCGAGCAGCGCCTCGAAGCCGAGCACCGCCCAGTAGCGCCGCCGGTACATGCCCTGCGCGAGCAGCGCCAGCGCGCCGGCCAGGAAGAGCGCGCCCGGCAGCGAGCCGCCGCGGCGGCTCAGGTCGTGGACGGTCGCCGCGCCGACGATCACGGCGAGCGCCAGCACGGCGCACACCGCGACGGCGACGAGCAGCGCCGGCGGGCGCTCGTCCGCGGCGAGGGGCTCGAGGCCGGCGCGGAGCCTCGTCCCCGGCGCGGCCCTGCATCAACTCGACGCCTCCACGGGCTGCGGCCTCCAGCAGCTCGTGCAGCTCCCGCGCGGCGCGCTGCGGGATCCTCGGCCTCGGCGATCGCCCGCAGGACGCACCGCGCGGCGCGCCCCGGCGTCGATCGCCTCGCCGAGGTTGCGAGCGTCGAGGCCGCCGATCGCGAAGAACGGCACGGGCGCGTGCGCGGCCGCGTAGCGGACCAGCTCGAGGCCCACGGCCGGGCGGCCCGGCTTGGTGGGCGTCGCGTGCACCGGGCCGACGCCGATGTAGTCGACGAGCGCCGCGTCCACGGCGTCGATCTCCGCGGGCGCATGGGTGGAGAGGCCGATCAGCATGTCCGGGCCGACGAGCTCGCGGACCTCGGCCACCGGCATGTCGTCCTGTCCGACGTGCACCCCGTCGGCCCCCGCCTCCATCGCCACCGAGCGGGCGGTCGTTGACGATCAGCAGCGCGCCCAACCGCTCGCACAGGGCCCGCGCGGCGTCGGCGACTCGCCACGAGCTGCTCGTCGCCGAGGTGCTTCTCGCGCAGCTGCACGATGTCGACGCCCCCGGCCACCGCGGCGCGCACCAGGGCGGGAAGCTCGCGCCCGCCGGCGCCCGAGCCGTCGCTCATCGCTCCGCACACGAGGTACAGGCGCGCGGCGGCGAGTCGCTCGCGCCGCTCGGCGCCGAGGTCCTTGACGGGCATGGACCCAAGTCTGACACCGGGCTAGCATCAGCCGTATGTCCGACCATCGCTCCCGCCCAGACGTGGTCGTCGTCGGCGGCGGCGTCATCGGCCTGTCCGTGGCCTGGCGCGCGCGCGGAGCGGGGGATGTCGGTGACGGTGCTCGAGCGCGACGCGGTCGGCCGGGGAGCCTCGCGCGTGGCCGCGGGCATGCTCGCGCCGGTGGCCGAGGTGGAGTTCGGCGAGGCCGGGCGCCGGCTGCTCGAGCTGGGGCTGCGCTCGGCGCAGATGTGGCCGGCCTTCGCCGCGGAGCTGCACGCGGCCGCCGGCGCCGAGGTGGGGCTGACGCGCACCGGCACGCTGCTGCTCGCCCGCGACGAGGACGAGGCGCGCGAGCTCGAGCGCCAGATCGCCTTCCGCGAATCGCTCGGCCTGCGCGCCGAGCGCCTGCGCCCGAGCGAGGCCCGCGAGCGCGAGCCGGCGCTGGCTCCCACCGTGCGCCTGGCGCTCGAAGCGCCCGACGACCACTCGGTCGATCCGCGCCTCGTGCTCGCCGCCCTGCGGGATGCGTGCGAGGCGAGCGGGGTGCAGCTGCGCGAGCACGCGCCCGTCGCGCGCATCGAGTCGGACGCCGCCGGCACGCGGGTCACCGGCGTGAGCGTCGGCGAGGGCGAGGGAGTTCGTGGGCGCCGAGCAGGTGGTGCTCGCCGCCGGCGCCTGGGCGGCGCAGATCGATGGGCTCCCGGCCGATGCGCGCGTGCCCGTGCGCCCGGTCAAGGGCCAGCTCCTGCGCCTGCGCGATCCGGCCGGGCCGGGGCTCCTGCGGCGGGTCGTGCGCTTCGAGGGCGGCTATCTCGTCCCGCGCGCGGACGGCCGCTACGTGCTCGGCGCGACCATCGAGGAGCGCGGCTTCGAGATGCAGCCCACCGCGGGCGCCGTCTACGAGCTGCTGCGCGACGCCCACGAGCTCGTGCCCGGCGTGAGCGAGCTCGAGATCGAGGAGCTGTGCGTGGGCCTGCGGCCCGGCACTCCCGACAACGCTCCCGTCATCGGCCCGGGCGCGCTCGAGGGCCTCATCTGGGCGACGGGTCACCACCGCAACGGCATCCTGCTCGCGCCGCTCACGGCCGAGCTCCTCGCCGGCGTGCTCGCGGGCGAGGAGCCGGCCGAGGAGCTTCTGCTCGCCTGCTGCGCCCGAGCGCTTCGCCACGGCGCCCGCAGCCGCCGCGCTGGGCGACGCGCCCGCCCGGAGCGTGGCCGCCTCATGATCAGCCTCAACGGGCGCTCCTGCGATGTGCCCGCGGGCGAGAGCCTCGCGGTGGTGCTGCGCGACCTCGGCATCCCCCCCGACGCGCGCGGAGTCGCCGTGGCGGTCGACGGCGAGGTCGTCCCGCGGGCGGCGTGGGAGTCGTTCGCGCTCGGCGAGCGACGCGCGCGTGGAGGTGCTCACCGCGATGCAGGGAGGATGATCGGGCGATGAGCACCCCCTCGTCCACCTCGCACAACGGCGCGGCGCCCGCCGCCGACGCCCTGACGATCGCGGGCAGGACGCTGCGCTCGCGCCTGCTGCTCGGCACGGGCGGGTTCCCCTCGCTCGATCTGCTCTCGCAGGCGATCGCCGCGAGCGGCTCGGAACTCGTGACCGTGGCCCTGCGCCGGGTCGACCCCGCGGGCCGCGGGTCGCTGATCGACGTGCTCGCCGATGCGGGCGTCGAGCTCCTGCCCAACACCGCCGGCTGCCACACCGCGCGCGATGCCGTCATCACGGCCCGGCTCGCGCGCGAGGCGTTCGCCACCGACTGGATCAAGCTCGAGGTGATCGGCGACGAGGACACGCTCCTGCCCGACGCGCCCGAGCTGCTGCGGGCCGCCGAGGAGCTCGTCGACGAGGGCTTCGTGGTGCTGCCCTACACGACCGACGATCCCGTCCTCGCCCGGCGCCTCGTCGACATCGGCTGCGCCGCGGTGATGCCTCTCGGCTCGCCGATCGGAAGCGGCATGGGCATTCGCAACCCCTACAACATCGCGCTGATCCGCGAGGCCGTGGACGTGCCGGTCGTGCTCGACGCCGGCATCGGCACGGCCTCCGACGCGGCGCTCGCGATGGAGCTGGGCTGCGACGCGGTGATGGCCGCCTCGGCCATCTCCCGCGCGCAGGACCCCGTGCGCGATGGCGGCGGCGATGCGCGCCGCCGTGCAGGCGGGCCGCCTGGCGCGCACGGCCGGGCGCATCCCCCGTCGCATGTACGCGACGGCCTCCACGCCTGACGAGGGCGTGCCCGACTTCGGCCCTAGTTGACGACTTCGATCGTCCCGTTCATCGAAGCCGGGTGGATCGTGCACTCGTAGTGGATCACCCCGGGCTTCAGCGCCCTGATCGAGAAGCTCCTGCCTTCGCCGAACGTTCTCGAGGCGAACTTCTGCGGCCCGCCCTCGCTGGTGACGTTGTGTTCGATCGCGTCCAGGTTGGTCCACGTGATCGTGCTCCCCACCTTCACCTTCAGCGTGTCCGGCGAGATCGAGATGTTGTGGTACAGGATGTGGACGGCCCCGCTCTTGACCTGCGCCGCAGCTGCCGGGGTGCCGAATTTGGGCGTGGTCGTCGTTTTCAGTCCACCGCTCGTGGAGGTGGGCGTCGACGTGCTCGAGGTCACCGAGCCCGTGGCTGGAGCTGCTGCTCGAGCTGCTCGACGATCCGCAGCCTGCCGCGAGCACTAGTGCGGCACAGGCGAACAGCGTGGACAGGCCCCTCCTCATCGGTGCTCCTACCCTAGCCTAGACTGACTCGCCCATGCCACGCCATTTCCTCACCGGGGCCGAGCTGTCCGCCGCCGAGCTCGACGCGCTGCTGGACCGCGCCCTGGAGTTGAAGGCGGCGCCACTGTCCTCGCAGGCGCTCGCCGGTCGAGAGCGTGGCGCTCATCTTCCAGAAGCCCTCGACCCGCACCCGCGTCTCCTTCGAGGTGGGCATCCACGAGCTGGGCGGCCACGCCGTCGTGCTGCGCGGCGATGAGCTGCAGCTCTCGCGCGGGGAGGCCCTGCGCGACACCGCGCTCGTCCTCTCCCGCCACGTCGCCGCCGTCGGCGTCCGCACGGGCCCCGATGCGATGCTCGAGGAGCTCGCGGAGCACAGCACCGTCCCCGTGGTCAACATGCTCACCGCCCTGCACCACCCCTGCCAGGCGCTCGCCGACCTGCTCACCCTGCGCGAGGTGCGCGGCGCGCTCGAGGGGCTGCGGGTCGCCTACGTGGGCGACGGCAACAACGTCGCGCGCTCGCTCGCGGTGCTGGGCACGCTCGCGGGGATGGACGTCGCGGTGGCCTCGCCCGAGGGCTACTCGCTCGAGGACGATCTGGAGCTTGCGGCCGGCGCGTCCGGGTCGCTCACCCTGCACACCGATCCGCGCGAGGCCGTCGACGGCGCGTGCGCCGTGTACACGGACGTGTGGGTGAGCATGGGCGATGAGACCACCGCGGATGCGCGCCGCGCGGCGCTGTCGAACTACCGGCTGGACGACGCGCTCCTCGACGCCGCCGCCCCGGGGGCCTTCGCCATGCACGACCTCCCCGCCCACCCGGGCGAGGAGATCACCGCCGAGGTGCTGTACGGCTCGCGCCAGCACATCTGGGATCAGGCCGAGAACCGCCGTCACGCCCAGAAGGCGCTGCTGGAGCTGCTGGTGGCGCGGCGATGAAGGCGCCGGCGACCGACCCGACAACGCCCGATGACGCCGTCGAGCGCCCCGATGGCGCACCCCGTCCGCAGCGCGGGGACGAGCTCGAGCTGCGGATCGACTCGCTCGCGTTCGGCGGCGAGGGGGTCGCGCGGCTCGGGGACGGCGGCTACGTCGTGTTCGTGGCGGGCGCCATCCCGGGAGACCGCGTGCGCGCGGTCGTGCACAAGCGCAAGCGCAGCTACGCCCACGCGCGCACGCTGGAGGTGCTCGACCCGAGCCCCGAGCGGATCGCTCCGCTGGCCGACCATCCGGGCGTGCCCTGGCAGGTGCTGCCCTACGAGCGCCAGCTTCAGATCAAGAGCGCGCAGGTCGACGAAGCGCTGCGGCGGATCGGCAGGCTTGACGGGTTCGAGCTCGAGCCGATCGTGCCCGCCGTGGAACCCTGGCGCTACCGCAACAAGCTCGAGTACTCCTTCGGCGATGAGGACGGCGAGCTGGTGTGCGGCTTCCACGTGCCCGCGGGCGCCAACCGGGTGGCCCCGATCAAGGACTGCCTGCTCGCCTCCGAGCGGGGCAACCGCGCCCGCGAGGTGGCCCTCGAGTGGTGTCGCGCCCAGGGGCTCACCGCCTGGGATCGCGGTGGCCGCGGCCGGGGCGTGGACGCGGTGCGACGGGAGCGGACGGGGCCGGCGCCGGATGGGCGCGTGCGCCTGCGCAACCTGGTCGTGCGCGAAGGCCGGCACACGGGCAAGCTGCAGATCCGCATCGTCACCACCGACGGCGAGCTCGAGGCCGGCGCGCTGGCGGCCGCGCTGAGCGAGGCCCTTCCCGACAGTCTCGGCGGCATGCTGTGGACGCGCTCGCGCAGCCTCGCCGAGACCACCGGCGGGGGCGACACCGAGCTCGTGTGGGGCCAGGCCGGGCTGCCCGAGCGGTTGGGCGAGCTCGACCTGCTCATCTCCCCGGAGGCGTTCTTCCAGACGAACACCGAGATGGCCGAGCAGCTGTACGACGTGGTGGTCGAGTACGCGGGGCTGGAGGGCTGGGAGCGCGTGTATGACCTGTACAGCGGGATCGGCACCATCGCGCTCACGCTCGCGCCCCGCGCGGGCGAGCTGTGGGGGATCGAGCTGGTCGAAGAGGCCGTGGCCGACGCGATCGCGGGAGCCCGCCGCAACGAGATCACGAAGGCCCACTTCTTCGCGGGCGACGTCCGCCTGGCGCTGCCCGAGCTCCTCGAACGCGCCGGGCGCCCGGACGTCCTCGTGGTGGACCCTCCCCGCGCGGGCCTTTCCAAGAAGGTGGTCCACCGCATCATCGACGCCTCCCCCAAACGCATCGTGTACGTCTCCTGCAACCCCACCACGCTCGCCCCCAACGCCGCCGAACTGGTGGAGGCCGGCTGGGTGCTGAAGAAGGTCCGCCCCGTCGACATGTTCCCCCAGACTCACCACATCGAGCTCGTCGCGCTGTTCGAGCGCGGCGATGGGGCGAAGCCCGGCTCCGAGTAGGGTTTCGCGCGATGCGGGCCGCCACCATCCGCGAGGGGGAGATCGTGATCGAGGAGCACCCCGATCCCGTGCCCGGGACGGGCGAGGTGCTCGTGCGGGTTCGCGCCGCGGGGCTGAACGGGGCGGACATGATGCAGCGGCGGGGGCTGTACCCCGCGCCACCCGGGTCGTCCCAGGACATACCGGGCATGGAGCTCGCGGGGGAGGTCGTGGGCCTCGGGGAGGGCGCCGGGCGCTTCACCGAGGGCGAGAAGGTGATGGCGATCGTGGGCGGCGGCGCTCAGGCCGAGCTGGCCACGGTGCACGAGCGCCAGCTCATGCCGGTTCCCCAGGGCCTTGACTGGCCGCAGGCCGGAGGCCTGCCGGAGGTGTTCGCCACCGCCCACGATGCGATCTTCACCCAGGCCGGCCTGCACAGCGGCGAGCGCCTGCTCGTGCACGGCGGGGCCGGCGGCGTGGGGACCGCCGCGGTCCAGCTCGCGAGCGCGGCCGGGGCAAGGCCGACCGCGACCGTCCGCCGCGAGGAGCACCGCGAGGCGGTGGCGGCTCTGGGAGCCGAGGTGATCGCGCCCGAGGGCTTCGCCGAGCACGGTCCCTTCGACGTGATCCTCGAGCTGGTGGGAGCCCCCAACCTCGCCGAGAACCTCCAGGCGCTCGCGAGCGGCGGGCGGATCGTGATCATCGGCGTGGCGGCGGGGGCGAAGGGCGAGCTGAACCTGCTGGCGCTGATGGGAAAGCGCGCTCGCATCCACGGCTCGACGCTGCGCGCGCGGCCGTTCGAGGAGAAAGCGCTCGTCGCGCGGCGGATCGAGCGCGAGGTCCTGCCGTTGTTCGAGGGCGGCAAGCTACGGGTGCCCGTTGCCGAGACCTATCCCCTGACCGAGGCTGCGGCCGCCTACGATCGCTTCGCCGCAGGCGGCAAGCTCGGAAAGATCGTGCTCGAGGCCTGAGCGAGCGGGATCTAGTACGGCGGCTGCGCGGCGTACCAGTCGCCGAGCGTGCGGAACGCCGCCCAGAACGCGCGCTTTGCGTCCTGCTCGTCGAGCGAATCGTCGATGTTGGGCACGCACAGCGCATCGATCATGGGCGTGAGCTGCTGGATCTCCCCGAGCCTGGGCTCGAGGGGGCGTGCGAGGGGGATGTCCATCTCGCCCAGCGCCGCCAGCGCGTCCGTGCCCATCACCACCACGATCTTGGGCTGCACGATCGCCAGCTCCTGCACGACCCGGGCCACGCACGCGAAGTCCGCGAGCGAGGCGTCGCTGAGCGGGCACTTGACGCACAGCGTCCCGTACACGGCCAGGGGATCGATCGACAGGCGCTTGAGCGACTTCATCAGCGCTGCGCCGGCCCGTCCGTAGAAGGCCACTCCCTCCTCGATCTCCGAGGGCAGCGGCGAGTACTTCAGAAGCATCACGTCGGCCTGGGGATGGCCCGAGCCGAGCACCGGCATCAGGTTGCCGCGCGGGCAGTGCGGGCACGCCTGCAGCTCGCGCGTGAGCGTGTTCAGCTCGCGTATCGCACGCTCGAGGTACTTCTCGCGGATCTCATCGTCGGTCACCGGCATCGACCCGGGAGATTTGACGGCGCCCCGTCTTGTCCTTGAAGGTGCACCAGGAGTTGCGCTCTCCATCAGCCCGTTCCGCGCTTCCCGGGAGCTCGCTTGACCCGCTTCACCCGCTTCACCCGCCGCGCCCGGCTGGCCTGACGCGCCGCCGGGGGCGTGGCCCTGGTCTGCAGGAACTTCAGCGCCTGCACGTACAACAGCGAGGATGGACGCGTGAGGATGTCCGCATCGCGCAGCGACTGCAGGAACTCCTGCGGCCCGTCGAAGTCCCGCATGCGGATGCGCACCGACCCGAGGCCCTGCGCCACGTGCGAGTCGGATCCCGCGCCGGCCAGGATCCTGTACTTGGCGGCGAACCGCGCCGCCTCCTCGTTGAACGCCCCGATCGCCACGCGCGGATTGAACACCTCGATCGCGTCCACCTCGTCGAGGATCTTCGACAGGTGCTCGTAGTCGGGCACGGAGTGCATCCGGTCGAAGGGGTGAGGCACATACACCAGACCCCCCTGGCGCCTGATCTCGGCCACGGTCTCTTCGATGCTCAGCCCGCGGGGGATCTTCTCCTCGATGAACAGCCCGATCACCTCGCCCTCGCCGGCGGTCTTGACCTCCTCGCCCACGATCACCTTCACGCCGGCCTCCTCGGCCTGCGCGCGGGCCTCCAGGGCGCCGGAGATCTCGTTGTGGTCGGTCACCGCGATCGCTCCGAGCCCCTGCGTGTGCGCGGTGGCCAGCAGAACCTCGACAGGCGTCGCGCAGTCGCCCGAGTGATCGGTGTGCATGTGCAGGTCGACATCGATCAGCGGTCGTTTCGCGAGGCGGCGCTTGAGGGCGGGATCGCCGCCGGTCGGGTGACGGCGCGCGGCAAGGCCGTTGTAGATGTCCTCGAGCGCATCGACGGCTCCCTCCCGGTCGGGGACGAGGCGGTAGTCGCCCGGGAAGTGCCGCGACATGAGCTCGACCGTGGCGGGAAGGCTCGCCGTGCGGGCATCCAGACGCCCGAAGAAGCTCTCCACGAAGCGCCGGGCCACGAGCGTGGAGAGCAGGCGCTCGTTGGCGGCGTGAAAGGACCCCACGTTGAGCGCGCGCGAATGGCGCAGGGCCGCGTTCGAGGTGCTGGGGGCGAACGGCTCGTGCACGTGCACGAAGTCAAGGTCGACAGTGGTGAGCACTTCCTCGACCGTGCGCGCCACGTCGATCGAGAGCGCCGAGGCCCGCCGGCGGGCACTGCCGGCGACGTCGAGCACCTCGCCCACGGCGATCACCGCGGGAGTGCCCTCGTCGGTCCCCTCCAACAGGCTCTCCGGCGTCGCCCGCCGGGCGCGCAGCTCCCTGCGTGAGTCCTGCACCCGCTCCTGCGAGCGTGACGGGGCGAGCACCAGCACGCGGTGGCCCCGCGCCGAGAGCTCCGAGCTGACGCGGTGCACGTAGGCGTTGACCTCGTTCTCCTCGTCCTCCCACGGATACGGGGTCACATGGGCTATGGAGAACGGCGATGCCATCGCCACGCCATTATCTCGACTGCCGGGGGCCGCGGCGCGGCTATTTGGCCGCGCGCACTCTCGCCGCGCGTGGCCGGGTGCTGCTTCTGGGTTTCGAGGCGGCCCGCCTGGGAGGTGCGCTCGCCTTCGCACGTGTTCCCGGACGTCTCGAGTACTTGGCGATGAACTTCTCGGTGTCCGCTCGGGCGAGGTCGTCGGGGCGCTGGTTGTGAGGCGACTTCATCAGGTATGACGAAGGTCCATCCAGCTGGCCGCCGATGCCATGGTTCAGCGCGAGCTTGCAGCAGCGCACGGCGTCGATCACGATGCCGGCCGAGTTGGGAGAGTCCCACACCTCGAGCTTCAGCTCCAGGTTCAGCGGCACGTCGCCGAACGCCTGGCCCTCGACCCGGATGTGTGCCCACTTGCGGTCGGTCAGCCACGGCACGTAGTCGGACGGTCCGACGTGGATGTCGCCGGCCGGCAGCTCGTGGTCCATGATCGAGGTGACCGCGTTGGTCTTGGAGATCTTCTTCGACTCCAGGCGCTCGCGCTCGAGCATGTTGTAGAAGTCCATGTTCCCGCCCACGTTCAGCTGCGAGGTGCGCTCGATCTCAACGCCCCGGTCGGCGAACAGGCGCGCGAGCGTCCGGTGCACGATCGTGGCCCCGACCTGTGACTTGATGTCGTCGCCGACGATCGGCAGGCGTGCCTCGGAGAAGCGCCTGTCCCAGTAGTCCTCGCGGGCGATGAACACCGGGATGCAGTTGACGAAGCCGCAGCCGGCCTCGAGCACCTGCTCGACGTACCACTTGGTGGCCTGCTCGGAGCCGACGGGCAGGTAGGAGACGACAACGTCGGTATGCGTGTCCTTGAGGATCTTGACGATGTCGGCGGTCTCGCCGGGGGCCTTTTTGATCTTCTCCTTGAGGTACTTGCCCAGGCCGTCGTGGGTCATGCCGCGGTACACGGGCACGCCCAGCTTCTTGGGGACCGCGGTCTGTCCCTTGGCGAACTTGATCGTGTTGTTCTGTCCCGAGTAGATCGCCTGGCCGAGGTCCTTGCCCACCTTCGTCGAGTCGATGTCGAAGGCCGCGGTGAATTCGATGTCGCGGACGTGATATCCGCCGAGGTCGACATGCATGAGGCCGGGAACCCGCTCATCGGGGTTGGCGTCGCGGTAGTAGTGGACGCCCTGTACGAACGCCGAGGCGCAGTTGCCCACGCCGATGATCGCCACCCGCACCTTCTCGGATTGGTAGCGCCCGGCGCCGTTCTTGGATGCGGCGCCGTTCTTGGAGACGGAGCCGCCGTTGCGGGCGCCGTCGTTGCTGTTGTGTGTGCTCACGTGGAAAGTCCTTCCATAAGTTCGTCCTAACTACTCCGCCCCGCCTGCGAGGTCACACCGACAGCTGGGCGCGGACGTGCCAGACCCGCTGCGCCACGGTGATCAGGCTGAGCGCCGCCAATACATACACGGACGCCTCCAGCAGCTCGAAATGCCCGAGTGAGGCACCTTTCGCGAAGACCAGCCCGATCGCGAGGATGACCACGCGCACGGGCCGCGTGGCGATGCCGACCTTGCACTCCACCCCCAGCGCCTCGGCGCGCGCGCGGGTGTAGCTGACCATCAGCGAGGCCAGCACCGCGACCACGACCGCCGCCGCCGCCACGCGGTTGCCGTTCAGCGCGAAGTACCCCGCCACCGCCGCCAGCACGATCCCCTCCTCGACGCGGTCGAGCGTGGAGTCGAGGAACGCGCCGAACGGCGTGCCCTTGCCCGACATGCGCGAGTAGCGGCCGTCGAGCGTGTCCATCGTCGAGCCCACGATGAACGCCACCCCGCCGAGAAAGAACAGCTGTTCCCACACGAGCACCGCCGCGAGCAGGTTCAGGGCGAAGCCCGTCAGCGAGATCGCGTTGGGGGTCAGGCGCGACTCGATCAGCCGGTCGCGCACGAGCTCCCGGCGCTGCCCGGCCGTGAGCGCCACCCTTGCGGTCGCCTTCAGAGGCGGTGCGCCCGACTCCCGATCGGCCGCCTTCGCGCGTGCGCTGCCGTTGGGCGTGCCGCGAGGAGGGGCGTGTCCGCTGGGCGTCATCCTTGCTCGATCCTCCCGATCTAGGAGCTGCTCAGACGGGCCGTGGAGGCCGGCGAGAAGCGCCATACGCCGGGCCGGGCGCGAGCGAGCCAGAGCGCGCCGTAGGCCGACAGCCCGGCGGTGAGAGCGCCGAGCAGCGCGTCGACTATGAAGTGGTTGGCAGTGACCACGATCACGAACGCCATCAGAAACGGATACACGAGCCACAGGATCCGCGCCGCGCGGTGGCGCACCAGGCGCGCGAGCGGCCAGCCGATCATCAGCGCGAACGCGACGTGCATCGAGGGCACCGCGGCGTAGGGGTTGAACAGCGCGCTCATCGACGCGCTGGCGTGCGAGACGTGGACGCCGGTGAAGTCCGAGACGCTGTCGATGAAGCCCCACTCGGGCATGAACCGCGGCGGGGCCGTGGGGAAGACGGTGTAGCCGACGAGCGCGATCGTCATCGCGATCATGAACATGTTGCGCACGAAGTAGAAGTTGCGGTTGTGGCGCACGTACAGGTACACCAGCGCGCTGACCGTGACCGTGGTCTGCGCGTTGACGTACAGCCAGCTCGAGGAGTCCATCAGCACGCGGCTGCCGGACCCCCACGCCTGCACGGACGGCTCGACGAACAGGTGCAGCGTGCGCTCAAACGAGATCAGCTCACGGGCATGCGCGAACGCGGCGTTGGCGTCCCCCTCGACCAGACCGCGCACGAGCCGGTAGCCGAGATACGCCGCCGCGAACAGCGCGACCTGGCGCAGAAGATCCATCCATCCCTGCGGCAGGAGGCGCCCCTGCAGAACACGAACGCGGGCGACCATCGCTGAGAAGCCTAGTAGATGCTCACCGGCAGCGTGGGCCCTGGCCGAATACCCGCCCGAGCGAGAAGTCGACGACCACGTGCAGGCTGCCGGCGCGAGACGCTTCGAGCTCGGTCCAGCCGCCGGGCGCTTCGCGCACGCACCCCCGCCCGCGCGAGAGCGCCCAGTAGCGGGTGAACCGAACGCGCACCTCGTAGCGCCCGGGCCGCGGCGCGGCGAGCGTGAAGGAGTCGCTGCCGAGCTGCGTGAGCTCTGCGGGCGGCTGCGCGAGCGGGCGAGCTCCCACGACGGCGAACAGGCTCCAGTGCGCCGAGTGCCAGAGCAGGCGCAGGTAGTCCGGCACCCCCTGCCGTGACTGGACGAGGGCAGCGCCGCCGCCTGCGGGCGAGCCCCGCAGGAGCCGCGCCTCGGCGCTCGCCGAGTAGTCGAGCGGCGCATCTCCGAGCGCGACGTAGGAGACCGCTGCATCCGACAGCCAGGCCTCATAGCTCGCCGAGGTCAGCGGCGTGGACTTGTCGTAGAACAGCTGGTCGTGGTAGCGATCGAGCTGACGCTCCCAACCGCGCGCGATCGCGATGTGCGGGGCGAGGAACCGCGCCTCCCAGTGGTCGCGCGTGGGCAGCACCTCGACGCGGGCCGGCCGCGCCGAGTAGCCGACGCCGAGCGTGTGCAGCTCGCCGAGCAGGGGCGCGTAGTAGGAGGCCTTCACGGCCGGATCCGAGGCAGCCGACGCGAAGTCGGCCACTGGAGCTCTCGCCTGCCAGTACAGAAGGAAGGGAGCGAGGATGAGCAGGATGCGCCGCGCGCGGACGGAGCGCGCGGCGAGCACGCAGGCGGCGAGCGGTCCCGCGATGAGCGCACCGAGGCGGTCGACGTTGCCACCGACCGCCGTGGGGATCGCGTATGAGCCGACCAGCACGGCCGCATACAGCACGACGCCGATGCGCAGCACCCGCTCCTCAGAAGGGATCAGCGCTGCGAGCACCAGCGAGCACCACGAGCGCCGGGAAGAAGGCCGAGGGGACGAACGGCTGCGAGCCCCCTTCGGGGAAGGACAGTGCGAGCAGCGCGATCGGCGCCAGCGCCGCAACCATCAGCAGGAGGGGGAGCCGTCTTGACGGGCCGCCGAGCGCCCACGACAGTGCGGCGAGCGCGAGGAACGCGCCGGCCACCGGGCTGGCGAGGGCGCACATGACGGCGAGTAGTAGCGCGAGCGCCTGCCGGCCCGGCCGATGTGTCGCAAAGCGGGCGGCCAGCAGTGCGCCGAGGCCGATGGCCAGGCCGAGATCGAAGGGGACGCGGCCGGCGAGCAGTCCGATCGCGGCGCCCACCGCGAACCAGATCGAGGCTATGCGCACCGCTCGCGCTCCGAACAGGCCGTCGATCAGCGCCGTGAACAGCGCGGTGGCGATCGTCATCGACACCGCCGCCAGCATGGGCGCTCCGATCAGCCAGCCAAGCGCGGGGGCGAGCACGCTGTAGGCGAGGAGATGGTGTCCTCCGTACCACGCGTTGTCCCACAGCGTCAACCCGCTGCGCCCGAACAGTTCGCTGCGATAGGTGGCGGCCGCGAGATCGGCGCTGGGGGGCGCGACGATCACGTACGCGAGCCCGAACACCGCCGTGATCATCCACGCCGGTGTGAGGCGCAGAAGGGCGCTCGCCGCCGCCAGCCGCTCCTCGGGCAGGCCGGTCAGGCGCTCCTCGGAGACGTGGCTGTTCACGCCGCGCCGGCCCCCAGGAAGTCCACCACCTTCTCGAGCACGTCCGGACGGTCGAGCCACGGCACGTGGCCCGCGTCGGGAAGCTCGAGGAGCTCCGCTTTTGGAAGCGCGCCCACGTACGCCCGCCCAAAGCTCGGCGGGATGTATGGATCGCGCGCGCCCCACACGACCAGCGCCGGCATGTCAAGGCTCCCGAGGCTCGCGCCCGCCGCCGCGAGCACCTCCGAGGGCGAGCTGCGATACAGGCGCAGGATCGCGCGCTGGGTGCCCTGGTCGAAGTGGTCGAGCACGCTCTGCAGCCACTCTTCCGGCATCGGCCCCGGCGTGGCGTTGGTCTCCTTGGATGCGAACCGCAGGGTGCGCCGGTTGCCCACCCCCATCGCCAGCTCGCCGAGCCCGGGCGTGCGCCAGATGCGCGCGATCCGGTGCCAGCGGTAGCCGGGCAGGAAGGGCACCGCGTTGATCACGACCAGCCGCTCGATCCGCTCGGGGTAGCGCTGCGCGTACGCCAGGCCCACCGCGCCCCAGTCGTGCACGACGAGGCTCACCCGCTCGGCGCCCCGCTCTTCGAGGAACCGCTCGATGAAGTGCTCGTACTCATCGATCGTGTACTTCAGCGAGCCGGGCTTGCCCGAGCGGCCGAAGCCGGGGAGGTCCGGTGCGAGGCCCCCGGTCCGCTCCAGAAACGGGAGCCAGTCATCGGAGTTGTTGGGCACGCCGTGCAGGTACAGGGGCACCGCCGCCGCGGCTCCATCCGGCACGGGCGCGCTGCGCCAGAAGACCGGCAGCCCGTCGAGCTGCGCGCTGTTGTCGCTCACCTCGGGCACCGAGCGAGGATATAGACACGCCGCGCGGCAGATACGGTGAAGCGATGGCGGCGAGCTACAGGCGGCCGACCCGCGCCCGCGTGGTGAGGATCCGCGACCGCCTGCGTGCGGTGTACGGCGTTCCGCTGATGCGGCCTCACGGCCATCCGATCGCCGAGCTCGTGCTGACGGTGCTCTCGCAGTCGACCAACGACCGCAACCGCGATGTCGCCTACCTGCGCCTGCGCGAGCGGATGCCCACGTGGGAGGCGGTGATGCTGGCGCCGGTCGCCCAGGTCGAGGAGGCGATCAGGCCCGGCGGGATCTCGAAGGTCAAGTCGGCGCGGATCCAGGCGATCCTGCGCGCGATCGCCGAGGACCCGCGGGACCCTCCCAACAGCCTCTCGCTGGACTGGCTCCCACGCGTGCCCATGCAGGAGGCGCGCGACTATCTGATCGGGCTGCCGGGCGTGGGCCGCAAGACGGCGGCGTGCGTGCTGCTGTTCGCCTACGGCCTGCACGACGTGCCGGTCGACACCCACGTCTCGCGAGTGGGCATCCGCCTGGGCCTGCTTGCCCCACGGCGCCCCCTTCCCGCGGCTGCACGATGAGATGCTCGCGCTGACCCCGCCCGGCGAGGAGCTCGAGCTGCACGTCAACCTCCTGCGCCACGGCCGGCGCACCTGTCATGCCCGCCGGCCGGCCTGCGGGCAGTGCGCTCTGCGGCGGATGTGCCCCAGCCGCGATCAGTTCGCTCAGCCGCGCGGCAGCACTGCGAACGCGATCACGGCGTAGTGCAGGCCGGCGGCCACGATCACGAGCGCGTGGAAGACCTCGTGGTAGCCGAACACCCGCGGCGCCGGGTCCGGCCGGCCGCTCGCGTAGATGACCGCACCGACGATGTACAGCAGGCCGCCGCCCGCCAGCCCGGCCACGCCCAGCCACCCGATCGTGGCTGGCAGCTCGCCGAAGATCGCCGCCGTCACCAGGCCCAGCGCGACGTACACCGCCGCGAACAGCCACTTGGGGGCGTCGATCCACGCGAGCTTGAAGATGACTCCGCCGAGCGCCCCGGCCCACATGACGATCAGGATCGTGTTCGAAAGCGTTCCCCTGAGCGCGAGCAGCGCCACCGGCGTGTACGTGCCGGCGATCAGCACGAAGATCATCGAATGGTCCAGGCGCTTCATCCAGCGTCGCGCCTTGGGACGCCAGCTCACCCGGTGGTACAGCGCGCTCGTACCCAACAGTGCCGACACCGCGACTGCGTAGATGCTCGCCGCGAGACGCGCCCGCCCGTCGGAGGCCGCGAGGATGAGCCCTACGCCGCACCCCAGCGAGACGAAGAACGCGACCTCATGTGAGACTCCGCGCAGCTTGGGCTTTACCGGCGTCGGCAGTTTCAAGCCAGCCGGTAGCGAAACCGCCATCCATACCTAGACGGTATCGCCATCGGCCGCCGTTGTCATGAGGTAGTGCTTAGGAGCTGGTGCTCGATACCGCGGCCCGGCGCTCACCGGAGTCCGCCAGCTTGGCCTGCGCGCGCTCGGGCGTGACCCTGACCACGTCCCAGGCCAACCCCACGCGCGCCATCCCCAGGATGAGCCAGCCGGAGGGATCGAACTCGTACCAGCGCAGTCCGTGGAACGCCGACTGCGGGAAGGCATGGTGGTTGTGGTGCCAGGCCTCTCCCAGCGACGGCAGCGCCAGCCAGAACACGTTCGTCGACTCGTCGTCGGTCTCGAAGCGCCGGCGACCGAAGAAGTGGCAGATCGAGTTGATGCTCCAGGTGATGTGGTGCACGAGGAAGATCCGCACGAGCCCGGCCCACAACAGGGCGCTCAGGCCGCCCGCCACGAGCGAGCCTCCGCTCAGCGCGAAGCCCAGCAGGAACGGCAGGGCGAGGCTGTAAAGCGCGATCAGCGGGAAGCTCTTGTTGATCCGTCGCATCGTGCGGTCTTCGAGGAGATCGCGCGCGAAACGTTTGGAGGAGGCCTGGCCGTGGGTCTCGAACAGCCAGCCGACGTGGGCGTGCCACAGGCCCCTGAGCATTCCCCGCAGACCTGAGCCGTGCCCGGCGTGGGGGCTGTGCGGATCACCCTCTTCGTCGGTGAACGTGTGGTGCTTGCGGTGGTCGGCCACCCAGTCGATCACGGGACCCTGCAGCGACATCGATCCGAGGACCGCGAGCGTGTAGCGCATCCAGCGGCGCGTTTCGAACGCCCGGTGGGTCAGCAGGCGATGGAAGCCCACGGTCACCCCGACCGCGGTGAGCATGTACATGGCGGCGAAGATCGCGAGGTCGAGGGGGCTGAGGAAGCTATTCCACAGGACCACCGCCGCCGCGATCACGCCCAGAAAGGGGACCACGACGGCCGTGATGTTGACGTTGCGCTCCAGCCGGGTCACGTACCGAGCATTACCCTCGCAGTGGGTCGAGGTTACGGGCCTTCTCAAAGCCTTCACAAAAGCCGCTGCGAGCGAACTTTTCGCCCTGCGCCCTTGAACTCGGCCAGAAAATCTGCCACACTCGCTATCAGATTTATTAAGCTTATTCGAAGGAGCATTCCCACATGGGCAAAACCATAGGCATCGACCTGGGCACCACCAACTCGTGCATGGCCGTGCTCGAGGGTGGCGAGCCCACCGTCATCGAGAACGCCGAGGGCGGGCGCACAACCCCCTCCGTCGTGGCCTTCACGGCCTCCGGCGAGCGCCTCGTCGGCACGGTCGCCAAGCGCCAGGCCGTCACCAATCCGCAGAACACGATCTTCTCGATCAAGCGCTTCATGGGCCGCAAGGAGGCCGAGGTGCGCGAGGAGGAGTCGATCGTCCCCTACAAGGTCGTCGCCGGCCCCAACGGCGACGCACGCGTGGAAGCGGCCGGCGAGCAGCACTCCCCGCCGGAGATCTCCGCCATGATCCTGCAGAAGCTGAGGACCGACGCCGAGGCCTATCTCGGTGAGACGGTCGACGGTGCCGTGATCACCGTGCCGGCGTACTTCAACGACGATCAGCGCCAGGCGACCAAGGACGCCGGCAAGATCGCCGGCCTGGACGTCAAGCGCATCATCAACGAGCCCACCGCGGCCTCGCTGGCCTACGGTCTCGACAAGGAGGCCGACCAGACGATCCTCGTGTTCGACCTCGGCGGCGGCACCTTCGACGTGTCCGTGCTCGAGATCGGCGACGGCGTGTTCGAGGTGAAGTCGACCGCCGGCGACAACCACCTCGGAGGCGACAACTTCGACAAGGCTGTCGTCGACTGGCTCGTAGCCGAGTTCAAGAAGTCCCAAGGCATCGACCTCTCTGCCGACCCGATGGCGTTGCAGCGCCTGTACGAGGCGGCGGAAAAGGCCAAGATCGAGCTCTCGACCACCCAGGAGACGCAGATCAACCTGCCGTTCATCACGGCCGACTCCTCAGGACCCAAGCACCTCGACACGCGCCTGACCCGCGCCAAGCTCGCCGAGCTGACCTCGGACCTGCTCGATCGGGTCGTCGCGCCGGTTCGCCAGGCGATCGACGACGCCAAAGACAAGGGCGTCAAGGAGATCGAGCACGTCGTGCTCGTCGGTGGCATGACGCGCATGCCGGCCGTGCAGGAGAAGGTTCAGGAGCTTACGGGCAAGGAGCCCCACCGGGGCGTCAACCCCGACGAGGTCGTGGCCGTGGGAGCGGCGATCCAGGCCGGCGTGCTCGCCGGCGACGTCAAGGACGTCCTGCTCCTGGACGTGACCCCGCTGACACTCGGCATCGAGACCAAGGGCGGCGTGATGACCAAGCTGATCGAGCGCAACACCACGATCCCGACCCGCAAGGGCGAGGTCTTCTCGACAGCCGAGGACAACCAGCCCTCAGTCGAGATCCACGTGCTGCAGGGTGAGCGCGAGATGGCCAACTACAACAAGTCGCTCGGCAAGTTCCAGCTCACCGGCATTCCGCCGGCGCCGCGCGGGATCCCGCAGATCGAGGTCGCCTTCGACATCGACGCCAACGGCATCCTCAACGTGTCGGCCAAGGATCTCGGCACGGGCAAGGAGCAGAAGATCGAGATCAAGTCCGGCTCCGGGCTCTCCGAGGAGGAGATCAAGAGCATGGTCTCCGACGCGGAGTCGCACGCCGAGGAGGATCGCGCCGCGCGCGAGCTCGCCGAGGCGCGCAACAACGGAGAGAACTCCGCCTACCAGGCCGAGCGCCAGCTCGCCGACCTGGGCGATCAGGTCGACTCCGACTCCAAGGAGCGCATCGAGGCCGCCATCAAGGATGTCCGCGAGTCGCTGCAGGAGGAGGACCCGAACGCGATCAACGCCAAGACCGAGGCCCTGCAGACCGCGTTCCACGCGATCTCCGAGGCGATGTACCAGCGCGCGCAGGAGCAGGCCGCGGCCGCAGGCAACGGCGCTTCGGCCAACGACTCCGGCGCGTCCTCGGACGACGAGGACGTGGTGGACGCCGAGGTCGTGGACGAGCCGAAGGCATAACGCGCCATGACCGACGCCAAGCACTCGATCGTGGACGCCGAGCAGGCGAACGAGGATCAGCCCGTGGTCTCCCCCGGTGCGGACGCACCGGGGGAGGGCGCGACGCCGCCAGCGCCGGGAGACGGGGCGAGCGGCTCCGCCGACGGCGAGGCCAGCCAGATCGAGGGTGACCTCGACGAGCTGGTGCAGACCGCAGCCCAGCGCGACGAGTACCTGGCCCTCGCGCAGCGCACGCAGGCGGACTTCGAGAACTACCGCAAGCGCGTCGCCCGCGAGTCGGCCAGCGCCCAGGCGAGGGGCGTGGCCGGTCTTGCCAAGGAGCTGCTCCCAGCGCTCGACAACTTCGACCGCGCGCTGGAGGCGGCCGACGACGACGACCCCCTGCTCGAAGGCGTGCGCCTGGTGCGCTCCGAGCTCAGCGGCGCGCTCGCGCGCGTGGGCATCGAGTCCTTCTCTCCCGTCGGCGAGACCTTCGACCCGGCTCTGCACGAGGCGATGGCAACCGTCGAGCAGCCCGAGAACGGCGCCCAGAGCGGGACCGTGGTGGAGGTCTACCAGCCCGGCTACCGGCTGGGCGCATCCGTCATCCGCCCGGCGCGGGTCGTCGTCGCCGCGTAACCCGGAGGAATTCGATGGCAACGCGTCCCGACTACTACAAGACGCTCGGGGTCGACAAAAAGGCGACCGCCGACGACATCAAGAAGGCCTACCGCAAACTCGCGCGCAAGTACCACCCTGACCGCAACCCGGACGACAAGGAGGCGGAGGCGCGATTCAAGGAGATCTCCCAGGCCCACGACGTGCTCGGCGATCCCGAGAAGCGCAAGCAGTACGACACTGGCGCCGGCCCCTTCGCGACCGGTGCCGGCCCGGGCGGCGGCTTCGGCGGCTTCGGCAACTTCGACTTCGATGCGTCCTCGATGGGCGACATCCTCTCCAACCTGTTCGGAGGCAGCGGCGCCGGCGGCGCGCGCTCACAGCGCCAGCGCCAGCGCCAGCAGCGCGGCGCCGACCTGGAGGCACAGGTCTCGATCAGCTTCGACCAGGCGGTCGCCGGCGCGCAGGTCCCGCTGCAGGTGCCGATGCGAACCGTCTGCGGAACCTGTCACGGCACCGGCGCCAAGCCCGGTACGACGCCGTCGGTGTGCCCCCGCTGCGAAGGACGGGGCATCGAGACCCAGGGACAGGGCATGTTCTCGATCTCCCAGCCCTGCTCGCTGTGCGGAGGCTCGGGCACCGTGATCGAGGATCCCTGCCCGACCTGTAACGGCTCGGGCGCCGTGCGCACGGTCAAGAAACTGCGCGTGAACATCCCTGCCGGCGTGCGCGACGGCAGCCGCATCCGCCTGCCGGGAAAGGGCGAGGCAGGACCGCACGGTGGTCCTCCCGGTGACCTGTACCTGATCGTGAACGTCTCGCCCTCGCCCGTGTTCACGCGCAAGGGTGACAACTTCGAGGTCGAGGTTCCGCTGAGCATCCCCGAGGCGGTGCGCGGCGCCGAGGTGAAGGTCCCGACGCTGGATGGCACGAAGACGCTGCGCGTCGCTCCGGGCACCAAGCACGGAACGGTCCAGCGCCTGCGCGGCGAGGGACCGCCGAAGCCCGGATCCGCGAAGGGCGGGGCCACGCCCGCCCGCGGGGACATCCGCTATCGCTTCGTGATCGATGTCCCGGACGAGCTCAACGAGGAGCAGCAGGCGGCTGTGGATGCGCTCTCGAACGTCCTCAACGGCAACCCGCGCGCGCAGCTGTTCGCGGCGGGATCTCCTACGGCTGCGCCCGCGGGCGGTGAGAGCTGATGGCCGAGCCAGGGCGTCCCCCGACGGGCGCGGCACCGCGTCCCCGCCGCCGCTCGAGCGACAGCGTCACGAGCGTGCAGGTCGCGACCGACCGCGGCGTGTTCATGATCTCGGTGGCCGCCAAGCTCGCGAACATGCACCCGCAGACGCTGCGCATGTACGAGGCGCGCGGCCTGATCGAGCCGCAGCGCTCGCCCAAGGGCACGCGGCTGTACTCGCACGAGGATGTCGACAAGCTGAGGCGCATCCAGGAGATGACGGCCGATCTCGGTCTGAACCTGGCGGGCGTCGAGCGTGTGCTCGACCTGGAGCAGGAGATCGCGGGCATGCACGCGCGCATCGAAGAGATCGAACTGCAGGCACTGAAGGCGCAGGTGCGCCTCGCCGAGGAGCTCGAGGAGGTGCGTCGCTCCTTCCGCGCCGAGCTTGTGGTTCCCTACCGTGGAGGGGTCGAGCTGGTGCGCGCCGCCGAGGTGCGACCGCCTCGCCGATCGTCGACCGACAGGAGGAGCGATAGTGCCTAACGGAACCTCCCCCGCCGCGCAGGCTGCTCCCGAGGAGGAGCAGAGCCCGCTGGAGCGTTTCGGCCGTGATCTGACCGCGGACGCCGAGCAGAGCAAGCTCGATCCGGTGATCGGACGAGACGACGAGATCCGCCGTGTCATCCAGGTACTCAGCCGCCGCACGAAGAACAACCCGGTGCTGATCGGCGAGCCGGGCGTGGGCAAGACGGCGATCGTGGAGGGCCTTGCTCAGCGGATCGTCTCCGGAGATGTTCCCGAGTCGCTGCGCGACCGCCGCGTGATCGCGCTGGACATGGGCGCGCTGATCGCCGGGGCCGCCTACAGGGGTGAGTTCGAGGAGCGATTGAAGGGCGTCCTGAAAGAGGTCTCCGAGGCCGAGGGAACGATCATCCTGTTCCTCGACGAGCTGCACACGATCGTCGGCGCGGGCGCGGCCCAGGGCTCGGTCGACGCCTCCAACCTGCTCAAGCCGATGCTCGCCCGCGGTGAACTGCGCGCGGTGGGCGCGACCACGCTCGACGAGTACAAGAAGTACATCGAGAAGGACGCCGCGCTTGAGCGCCGCTTTCAGCCGGTGACGGTGGGCGAGCCCTCGGTGGAAGACACGATCGCGATCCTGCGCGGCCTGAAGGAACGCTACGAAGTCCACCACAAAGTGACGATCCAGGACAGCGCGCTGATCGCGGCGGCGACGCTGTCCCATCGCTACATCGCCGACCGCTTCCTGCCCGACAAGGCGATCGACCTGATCGACGAGGCCGCCTCGAAGATCCGCATCGAGATCGACTCGCTGCCGACCGAGATCGACGAGGTCGACCGCCGTGTGATGCAGCTCGAAATCGAGCTGACCTCCCTGAAAAAGGAGAAAGACGCCGCCTCCAAGGAACGCCGTGAGGCTATCGAGGCCGAGCTGTCCGAGCTCAAGCAGCGCTCGGAGGAGATGAAGGCCCAGTGGCGGAAGGAGAAGGAGGCGATTCAGGGCATCAGCGACGCGAAGGAGCGCCTGGAGCAGGCGCGCGTGGAGGTCGAGCGTGCCGAACGCGACGCCGACCTGCAGCGTGCCGCCGAGCTCCGCTACGGCGAGATACCCGAGCTCGAACGAGAGATCGCCGACTACGAATCGGCCGAGCACGAGGGCGGCGGCGGCGATGATCCCGTCTTTCTCAAAGAGGAGGTCGACGCAGACGACGTGGCCGAGGTGGTCGCCCGCTGGACGGGTATCCCCGTCAGCCGCCTGCTGGAGGGCGAAACCGAAAAGCTGCTGCACATGGAGGACCGTCTGCACGAACGGGTCGTCGGCCAGGACGAGGCGATCGAGGTGGTCGCCAGCGCGCTGCGCCGCTCACGTGCCGGGCTGCAGGACCCCGACAAGCCCATCGGCACGTTCCTGTTCCTCGGCCCCACGGGCGTCGGCAAGACCGAGTTGGCCCGGGCGCTCGCGGAGTTCATGTTCGACACCCAGGACGCGATGATCCGCATCGACATGTCCGAGTACATGGAGAAGCACACGGTCTCCCGCCTGGTCGGCGCACCCCCCGGATACGTCGGCTACGAAGAGGGCGGTCAGCTGACCGAGGCCGTGCGCCGCCGCCCCTACGCGGTGGTCCTGCTCGACGAGATCGAGAAGGCCCACCCGGACGTGTTCAACACGCTCTTGCAGGTGATGGACGACGGGCGGCTCACCGACGGCCAGGGACGCACCGTCGACTTCAAGAACACGGTCCTCATCATGACCTCGAACATCCCGGTCGCGGATTCACTGTCGGACACCCAGATGCGCGGCGCGCTCCTCGAGTACTTCAAGCCCGAGTTCATCAACCGAGTGGACGACATCGTGCGCTTCGATGCGCTCACCCGCGAGCAGATATCGGAGATCGTCGACCTGCAGGTAGCCCGCGTGGTCGAACGCGTGGCCGAGCGCGGCATTGAGGTGACGCTCACCGAGCAGGCGCGCGAGCTACTGGGGAACATGGGCTATGACCCGGCCTACGGAGCCCGCCCGCTGCGCCGGGTGATCCAGAAGCAGCTGGTCGACCGCCTGGCCACGGCGCTGTTGAGGGGCGAGATTCACCCTGGTGACACGGTGAACGTGGATGTGGCCGATGGGGAGCTGGTGTTGGAGACCGCGGACGCCACGACGGGCGCCACCGCGACAGCGGTCTGAGCAAAGCCGCAGCGGACGGATATTGCCGGGACAAGCGGGTCGCGCTGCGATGATGTAACCAACTAGTTTGGAACGCGAGACTCGCTCAGGTCGCCAGGTGTGCGCTCACGAGAAGCGCGTCGCCACACCGGCGGCCAACCATCGACACTCGAGGAGCGATTCATGCCCGTACCAACTGCCACACGTGGGATGGTGGCGCTCGCAGGGGTTGTACTGCTCATGCTCGTGGCGCTTGCCACGGCCCCTTGGGCCGAGGCCACGACGATCTACGCCTGCGTGAAGAAGCAGGGCCACGCCCTGCATCTCGTCAGCCGGACCACCAAATGCAAGAAGGCCGAGGCGAAGAAGTCATGGAACAAGCAGGGTCCCAGGGGGAGAGTCGGGGCGCCTGGAGTCGTGGGAATCACTGGCGTCTCCGGAGCCACGGGGCCGACCGGGGCAACCAATGAAGGCGGCGTTGTGGGTGCGACCGGCGCCAGAGGTGCAAACGGCGTCACCGGAACCGCAGGGGCAAACGGCGTCACCGGAACCGCTGGGGCAACCGGCGCGACGGGGACCTCTGGGGCAACCGGCGCCGACCGGCGAAACCGGAGGTGTGGGTGCGACGGGCACCAAAGGCGCCACTGGTGCTACCGGTGAAACCGGCGTCACCGGGGCGAATGGGGCTGTTGGTGGGTACTCAGCTCGCTCGTGCCGGCTTAAGTGACACATTCACCTCTGGGACCGTGGAATGTCCGACAACCATCTTGTCCAAGACGCTGCCTGCGGGTTGCTTCATCGTCAGTGCAAAGGTCGATGTGATTGCCATCGGACACAGATCGATGGTGGTACTGGGTCGTCCAATGCATGCTTACGGACAAACCTTCAGTCGGCACCGCGACGGAAGATGTGGCGAGCGCGAGCGGAGCGAGTCGTACCCACTTCTCGTTCATACTGGCGAGACACGCTGCCTCTTGGTATGGCTATCAGCTCCACCAGCTTCAAGCACGGTTACGATGGTCTGCGCGCCGCGGTGGAGCACCTCCAAAACAGGCAACTTCGAATTGAGTGGCGCAAACTCGCTAATTACTGCTGTCCAAACTACCCAGAACAGCTAGCCGCGGAGCGCCGACTAGCCGGGGCAGACCCGCCTATCCAGAAGCAGCTGGTCGACCACCCCCTGACGTGTGGATGAGCATCGAGGCACCGTACGCACTCGGCGCGGGCGTCCGATCGCGGATCTCCGACTACCGGCCGATCGCCCACGACACGCGCCGATCCGGTAGAACAGGCCCGAGCGCAAAGCGCCGCGCGCGATCGCCCGCAACCGACGGAGGAGCCACCCACCATGCCCACGTACATCATGCTCTCCACCCTCACCCCCGAGGGCGTGCAGACCGTCAAGAACAACCCGCAGCGGATTCAGGAGGTCAACAAAGAGGTCGAGCAGCTGGGCGCCACCGTGACGGCGCAGTGGGCGACGCTCGGGCACGTGGACTTCATATCGGTGGTCGAGGCCCCCGACGAGGCCACGATGGCTCGCGTCTCGCTCGAGCTGGGCTCGCGCGGGACCGGTCGCTATGAGACCCTCGCGGCCATCCCCGTCGAGGAGTTCATTGCTTCGCTTTAGCGGCGCCGGCTTGCGCCGCCGACATGCATGCTTTTGCGGCCATCGACCGCGTGTCCGCCCGTGACCGTGCGTATGCTGGTGGACGGGATGATCTCCTTCGACGGGATGCGGCATATGCGCGACATCTGCGCGCGCGCGGCGGGGGACGGAGCGCTGCGCGAGATGACCTCCGCGGGAAGCGATCGGGAGCAGCAGGACCCCTCCGCCCAGGAGAGTCGGCCCGGCGGCGGCCCCGACATCTCGCTCGTGCCCGAGCCGTTGGCGGAGGCCGACGTCAAGGCGCAGCTCGAGGAGTTCGATGTCGACGGTCCGCGCGTGGGCATCGTGATGGGCTCGGAGAGCGATATGAAGGTGATGGAGAAGGCCACCAGCGAGCTGGAAGAGCGCGACATCCTGCACGAGGTCCGGATCATGTCGGCGCACCGGGAACCCGACGTCGTCGCCGAGTACGCGAAGAACGCGCGCATGCGCGGCCTGCGCGTGATAATCGCCGGGGCGGGCATCTCCGCGGCGCTGCCCGGCGCCGTTGCGGCCCACACCGATCTGCCCGTGATCGGCGTGCCGCTGTCAGGTCGTCTCACCGCCGCCGGCGGTCTCGACGCGATCCTCTCGATCGTGCAGATGCCCCCGGGTGTGCCCGTCGCATGCGTCGGCCTGGACAACCCGCGCAACGCGGCCATCCTCGCCTCGCAGATCCTCGGGTCCTAACTAGTGATCGCCCGCTACACCCGCCCGGAGCTCGGCCGTCTGTGGACCGACGAGGCTCGCATGGACACCTGGCGGCAGGTCGAGGTTGCAGCATGCGAAGAGCTCCCGGGCCTGCTCGGCGATGCGGGGCCCACGGCGATCGAGCTCGACGCCATCCGCCGGGCCAGTTTCACCGTCGACGCGGTCAACGAGCGTGAGCTCGTCACCAACCACGACGTGGCGGCGTTCGTGGACGTGCTGGGCGAGTCGGCCGGTGAGGCCGGGCGGTGGATCCACTACGGCCTGACCTCCTCGGATGTGCTCGACAGCGCACTCGCCCTGCAGCTGCGTGCCGTCGGCGACGTGATCCTGCCGGGCGCGTTCTCGCTGGTGGCGGCCCTGCACGGGCGCGCGCGCGAGCACGCGAACTCGCTCTGCGTCGGGCGCACCCACGGCGTGCACGCCGAGCCGACCACCTTCGGAGTCAAGCTCGCCGGCTTCGCCTTCGAGGCTCACCGCAACGCGCTGCGCCTGGAGCGCGCGTTTGCCCAGGCGGCCGTCGGGGCGGTGTCGGGCGCCGTCGGCACGTATTCCTCGACCAGCCCCGACTTCGAGGCGCGCGTGCTCGGGCGGCTGGGCCTCGAGCGCGAGGACGTCTCGACGCAGGTCGTCGCGCGCGATCGCCACGCCGAGCTGATGAGCGCGATCGCGCTCGCCGGTGCCGGCATGGAGCGGTTCGCGACCGAGATCAGGCACCTGCAGCGCACCGAGGTGCGGGAGGTGCAGGAGCCCTTCGGGGCCGGGCAGAAGGGCTCCTCGGCGATGCCCCACAAGCGCAATCCGATCAAGGCGGAGCAGATCTCGGGGCTCGCGCGCGTGCTGCGCGGCAACGCCCAGGCGGCCCTCGAGAACGTCGCCCTGTGGCACGAGCGCGATATCTCCCACTCCTCGGTCGAGCGGGTGATCCTCCCGGACTCGACCATCCTGCTCGACTACCTGCAGCACTCGACGATCGCGCTGGTGGAGGGCATGACCGTCGATGTCGAGCGGATGCGCGAGAACCTCGAGCTCACCCACGGCGCGCTCTTCTCCCAGCGGGTCCTGCTGGCGCTCGTCGGCGCGCAGGGTCCGGAGGGCGGCGTGGGGATGTCCCGCGACGACGCCTACCGGGTCGTGCAGGAGCTCGCGCAGCGCGCCTGGGACGAGGGCATCCCCCTGCGCGACCTGCTCGCACAGGACGAGCGCGGGCGCGGTCTCGATCTCGACGCGATCTTCGACTACGACCACTACGTTCGCCATGCTCAGGAGATCATCGGCCGGCTCGACAGGGTGCTCGCGCGGCTGGACGACATCACCTGAACGCGACACCTCGGCGCCCGAGCCCGCTGGTAGCATCGCCTCACGTGACCACCCTCGCCGAGCTGCCCCTCATCGCCAGCGGGAAGGTCCGCGAGATGTACGGCCTGACCGAGCATCAGCTCGCGCCGGCGGCCGGTCAGCAGAGCGGCCCCAACCTCGACGTCCCGGCCGGTCCCTGTCTGCTGATGGTCGCCAGCGACAGGATCTCCACCTACGACGTGGTCCATCCCACGCCCATCCCCGACAAGGGCAGGGTGTTGACGGGCCTGTCGGCGTTCTGGTTCGAGAAGACCACGCACATCGTGGCCAACCACCTGATCTCCGCCACGGCGGGCGTTCCCGCGGAGGCGCGCGGGCGCGCGCTGGTGGTGCGCAGGCTGCGGATGCTCCCCGTCGAGTGCGTCGTGCGGGGCTACATCACGGGGTCGGGCTGGAAGGACTACCAGGCCAGTGGCAGCGTCTCGGGGATCGAGCTGCCCGAGGGCCTGCGCGAGTCAGAGCGCCTGCCCGAGCCGATCTTCACGCCCAGCACCAAGGCCGAGGAGGGCCACGACGAGGCCATCGACTTCGAGCGCGCCGTGGAGCTCGTCGGCGACCGCCAGCTGATGGAGCGCGTGCGCGACGTGTCGGTCGAGCTGTACTCATTCGCCTCGGAGCACGCGCGCGCGAACGGGGTGATCCTGGCCGACACCAAGTTCGAGCTGGGCCTGGATGAGAGTGACTCCGCCGGGGGCGGCGGCACTCTCATCCTGGGCGACGAGGTGCTGACCCCCGACTCCTCGCGCTACTGGCCGGCTGAGGGCTATGAGGTCGGGCGCCCCCAGCCGAGCTTCGACAAGCAGTACGTGCGCGACTGGGCCACCCACAGCGGCTGGGACAAGCGACCCCCGGCGCCCCCCATCCCGCCGGATGTCGTGGCGGGTACCCGCGCGCGCTACCTCGAGGCGTATGAGCTCATCACCGGCGAGCCCTTTCAGGCGTGGGTCGACAGGACGGGGGCGTGAGGGCCCGCGTGCTCATCCGCCCGAAGTCCGGCATCCTCGATCCGCAGGGGGTGGCCGTCGAGCGCGCGCTGCCGGCGCTGGGGTTCACCGGCGTGGCAAACGTGCACATCGGGCGGCTCGTGGAGCTCGACGTCCAGGATGCGGCCCAGCTCGAGCCCATGTGCGAGAAGCTGCTGGCCAACCCGCTCGTCGAGGACTACGAGATCATCGTCGAGTGACGTGAGGGCCCACTGCAGATGAAGTTCGGTGTCCTTCAGTTCCCCGGCTCCTGCGACGAGGTCGACGCGCTGGGCGCCGCAGGGCGGGTGGGCGACGCCGAGCTGTTGTGGCATGGCGAGCGCGACCTGAAGGGCGCCGACGCGATCATCGTCCCGGGGGGGTTCTCCTACGGCGACTACCTGCGCGCGGGAGCGATCGCGCGGTTCTCGCCCGCGATGGAGTCGGTGATCGCCTTCGCCAACGACGGCGGGCTCGTGCTCGGGATCTGCAACGGGTTTCAGGTGCTGTGTGAGGCCCACCTGCTCCCCGGCGCGCTGCTCGGGAACGCAAACCGGCGGTTCACCTTCCGCCAGCTCGCCCTGCAGGTCGTCAACGCCGGGACGGCCTTCACGGGAGCGTGCTCAAGGGGCGAGGTGCTGAGCATTCCCGCCAAGCACTCCTGGGGGCGCTACTACGCAGCGCCCGAGACCCTGAGCGCGCTCGAGGATGCCGGCCAGGTCGTCCTGCGGTATGCGGCGGGCGAGAACTTCAACGGCTCGCTGCACGACATAGCGGGCGTGTGCAACGAGGCCGGAAACGTGTTCGGCCTGATGCCCCATCCCGAGCACGCCGTCGATGAGCTGACCGGCTCAACAGACGGGCTCAAGATCTTCGAGTCGATGCGCCTGGCCGCGGAGGGCGTGCGTGCCTGACCACGTCCTCGTCGATCGCTTGCCCACCGCTGAGGACGCGGCGGCGCTCGGCCTCACCCGCGCGGAGTACGAACTCGTGTGCGAGAAGCAGGCTCGCCCGCCCAACGTTCTGGAGCTGGCGATGTACTCACTGCTGTGGAGCGAGCACTGCGCGTACAAGCACTCGAAGAAGCTCCTGCGAACCCTGCCCACGGAGGGGCCGCACGTGGTGATGGGCCCGGGCGAGAACGCCGGGGCGGTCGACGTGGGCGGCGGGCTGGCATGCGCGTTCAAGGTCGAGTCCCACAACCACCCCAGCGCGGTCGAGCCCTTCCAGGGAGCAGCCACCGGCGTGGGGGGCATTCTGCGGGATATCTTCGCCATCGGGGCGCGGCCGATCGCGGTGCTCGACTCGCTTCGCTTCGGCGAGCCCTCCGGCGCGCGCACGCGCTATCTGCTGGACGGTGCGGTGTCCGGCATCGGGCACTACGGCAACTCGATCGGCGTGCCCACGGTCGGCGGTGAGGTCTACTTCGAGGAGCCCTACGAGCAGAACTGCCTGGTGAACGCGATGGCTCTCGGGCTCGCCTCGCGCAAGCAGCTCGTGCGAGCCGCGGCGGCGGGGCCGGGGAACCTGCTCGTGCTGTTCGGCGCCTCCACCGGACGCGACGGGATCGGTGGGGCGTCGGTGCTCGCCTCGGCCGAGCTGGGGGGAGACGACGCCGACGGGAGCGCGGGCGCCGACATGCGCCCGACCGTGCAGGTGGGCGACCCGTTCGAGGAGAAGAAGCTCCTCGAGTGCTCGCTCGAGCTGCTCGAGCGGGGGCTGCTCGTCTCGCTGCAGGACCTCGGTGCCGCCGGGCTGACCTCCTCGGCCTCGGAGATGGCCTCCAAAGGCGCGGTCGGGATGGACATCGACGTCGCCAACGTGCCGCTGCGCGAGGCCGGGATGGAGCCGTTCGAGATCATGGTCTCGGAGTCCCAGGAGCGCATGCTGTGCGTGGTCGAGCCGGCGAGCCTCGACGCGGTGCTGGACCTGTGCGAGAAGTGGGAGGTGGGCGGGACGGCGATCGGCATCGTCACCGACACGCAGCGGATGCGCGTGTTCGACGGCGGAGAGCTCGTCGGGGACATGGCGGTCAGCGCGCTGGTGGACGACTGCCCGCTGTATGACCTGCATCCCGTCAAGCCCACCGAGCCGCTCTATCGAGCCGCCGCCGGCCACCCTTTCGACGAACGCCACACCGAAGGAGATGCTGCTCGCGCTTCTCTCCTCGGCCAACCTCGCCTCGCGCCGGCCGCTGTTCGAGCAGTACGACGCGATCGTGCAGTCGCGCACCGTGCGGCGCCCCGAGCAGGCGGACGCCGCCGTGCTCGCGATCCACCCGCCGGGAAGCGTGGCGGCGCCGGGTGGGAGCGCCCCGGGGGCGGGCGAGCCCGTGCCCGCGCTGGCGGTGAGCATCGACGGCAACGGCAGGCGCGTGGCGGCCGATCCCTACCGGGGGACGATCGCCGCGGTGCTCGAGTGCGCTTCGAACCTCGCCTGCGTTGGCGCCGAGCCGCTGGGAACGACCAACAACCTCAACTTCGGCAACCCCGAGAAGGGACACATCGCCTGGCAGCTCACCGAAGCGGTGCGCGGCCTCGGCGACGCCTGCCGCTTTCTCGAGGCTCCCATCGTCGGCGGCAACGTCTCCCTGTACAACGAGGGCGCCGCCGGCCCGATCTACCCGACGCCCGTGATCGGCATGGTCGGCCGCCTGCAGGACGCGCGCCGGGCCGGGCGGCTGGGCTTTCAGCGGGCGGGCGAGCAGATTGCGGTGGTGGGTCCGTTCGCACCGGCGCTTGCCGCCGGCGAGCTCGAGAAGCTGTGGGGCGTGCCGCTTCCCGACGGGCTCGAGGAGGTCGACCTCGACGCCGTCGGCGCCGCGCAGGTCGCGGTCCGCGATGCGGTCCGCACCGGCACCGTGTCGAGCGCCCACGACATCGCCGAGGGCGGGCTCGCGATCGCGCTGGCCGAGTGCTGCCTGGCGGGCGCGCTCGGCGCGGACATCGAGCTCCGCGAGGATTTCTGGGGAACTTCGGCGGGTTCGCAGCCGCTGGCCGCCGCCCTGTTCGGCGAGGGTCCCGGCGGCTTCGTTGTGAGCGGCGACGCCGATGCCCTCCTCAAGCTGGGCGAACGCGCGCCGGTGCGGCCGATCGGGACGGTAGGGGGGGATGCGTTGACGATTCAGATCGCGGCCAAGACGGCGGACGCCGGGGAGCCGGCGAACGGCACCACGGCGATCACCCTCGCCGAGCTGGCCGGCGCGCACGCGGGCCTTGCGGAGCTGTTCGCATGAGTACTGCTAGCGTGTTTGTAATGCGTGAGGGACCGCGCGATGAGTGCGGAGTGTTCGGACTGTATGCGCCCGGTCACGAGGTGTCACGGTTGTCGTACTTCGCGCTGTATGCGCTCCAGCACCGCGGGCAGGAGTCGGCGGGCATCGCTGCGGCCGACCGCGGCGGGCACATCATCACGCGCCGTGAGCTAGGGCTCGTCAGCCAGGTGTTCAGTGAGAACGACCTGCGCACGCTCGCCGGCGAGCTGGCGATCGGGCACGTGCGCTACTCCACGACCGGATCGAACGCGTGGGAGAACTCCCAGCCGGTGCAGCGCTCGGAGGGCACGGACGGCTCCCGCCGCGAGGTCGCGCTGGCGCACAACGGCAACCTCATCAACGCCGTGGAGCTCCACGATGAGCTGCTCGAGCGGGGCGTGACCTTCAGCTCCACCTCCGACTCGGAGATCATCGCCGCGCTGATCGCCACGCACCCGGCCGAGCTGCTCGAGGACGCGGTCGCCGACGTGCTCCCGCGACTGCGCGGGGCCTTCTCGATCGTGGCGATGACCAAGGACCGCGTCGTCGCCTTCCGCGACCCCCACGGCCTGCGCCCGCTCGTGCTCGGCGCCCTCGAGCCCGGTCCCGAGGATCCGCACGGCGACGTGCGCTACTGCGTCGCAAGCGAGTCGTGCGCGTTCGACATCATCGGCGCGAAGCTCCTGCGCGACGTTGAGCCGGGCGAGGTCGTCACGCTCAGCGAGGACGGTCTCGAGAGCCGCATGGTGGCGCCGGGCGGCCGGCGCGCGTTCTGCGTGTTCGAGTACATCTACTTCGCGCGCCCGGACTCACGCATGAACGACCGCGTGCTGCAGGTCGCGCGCGGGCGCATGGGGGAGATCCTGTGGCGTGAGGCGCCCGTCGAGGCGGACCTCGTGATCGCCGTTCCCGACTCCGGCAACCCTGCGGCTCGCGGCCTGGCGCGCGCGGCCGGCCTGCCGCAGGACGACGGCTTCGTCAAGAACCGCTACGTCGCCCGTACGTTCATCCAGCCCGGGCAGGAGCTGCGCAAGCACGGGCTGCGCCTCAAGTTCAACCCGCTGCCCGAGGTGATCGAGGGCAAGCGCCTGGTCGTGGTCGACGACTCGATCGTGCGCGGCAACACGACCCGTCAGATCGTGCAGATGCTGCGCGACTCCGGCGCCGCCGAGATCCACATGCGCATCTCCGCGCCGCCCATCAAGCACCCCTGTCACTACGGCATCGACATGTCGACGCGCGAGGAGATGATCGCCCACGGGCGCACGACCGAGGAGGTCGCCGCCGAGCTGGGGTGCGACTCGCTGCACTACCTGTCCCTCGCCGGCGTCTATGAGGCCGTGGGCGCGACCCGCGCCACCCACTGCGATGCATGCTTCACCGGCGAGTACCCGCTCGCCGGCTCAGACGGAGCGGCGGGCAAGTACTCGCTGGAGGAGGACGCCCCGGTCCTCCCCCTCGTGCAGGCCTGACCAGGGCTATTTCGACGCTGTCGCCTGGAAGCTTTCCTGTCCGTTGCAGCTCGCGGCGGCCGAGAACACGGATTTCACGCTTCCCTGGAAGACGGGTTTGGACCCGGAGAACGTCTCGAACGAACCCTTGACGGTCACCGTCGCGAACTGTTTGTGAGTCTGCGCCGAGGAATATGCGATCTTCGCCGTGAGGGCGCCGTGCTTGGAGATCGCAGCGGCCCTCGAGCTCTGCAGCTCGGGGCCTGAGCCGCCTTGGCAGAAGCCGGGAGCGGCCGGCAGGCTGACCTTCGCCGTCTTGCCGTTCTTCGCGACCTTGAGCGTGATCGTCTCTGGTGCACGATCCCCGTGTACGTGGCGCCCTTGACGGGGCCGAGGTGGACGCTACTGCCGAACGCGACAGCGCCCGTCGCGGTCAGGACGATCGCCGCGATCGCAAGGACACGGCGAAGATCGTTGATCATTCGGATTCCCCCTTCGCGTTCGCCCTTCCCCGGGTGGGAAGGGCCTGCACGCGGAGAATCTAGCTCAACGAGTCGTCGCGCGATCCGGTCGCGTCGTTGTAGCGGTTGTTGTAGGGCTGACGTGAGATCAGGCCGCCCTTGCGGCCGAATCGCAGCCCTGAACCGAGTGCGAGGGTGATGATGAGGGTGATGGTGATTGCTGTGAGCATTGGCCTTGTCCCGACGTTCGACATAAGGCTCTCCACCCTCGCCATCCATTCAAGGACGCGCCGCCGACGCTCTGTGTGAGGTTGGTCACAGCTATCGTGGCGCGCGTGGCCGAGCCGCTTGCAATCGCCGTGCTCGTGTCGGGCACCGGCACGAACCTGCAGGCGCTGCTCGACACGGTCCACGGGCGCGAGGCGCAGGTCGTGGCCGTCGCCTCGAGCGTCCCGGACGCGCCGGCGCTCGACGCGCGCCGCGGCCAGGGACGTGCCCCGCGCGGTTTTCGCGCGCTCGGACTACTCCGACCGCGAGGCGCGCGACCGGGCGCTCGCCGACTGGCTCACGCAGCGCGGTACCAGACTGGTGGTGGGAGCGGGATACATGGAGCTGCTCGGCTCCTCATTCCTGGCGCGCTTTCCCGGCGCCGTGATCAACGTCCACCCGTCCCTGCTCCCGGCCTTCCCCGGCCTGCGCGCGATCGAGCAGGCGCTCGACTACGGCGTGAAGGTGTTCGGGGTTACCGTCCACTTCGTCGACGATGGGGTGGACTCCGGGCCGGTGATCCTCCAGCGCGCGGTCGAGCTGCCGCACGCGCGCGAGCCGCAGGAGGTGCTGAAGGCTCTGCGCCCGCTCGAGCACTCGCTGCTGGCCGAGGCGGTGCGCCTGTTCGCGCGCGGCGCGCTCACGGCCGATCCCGCCAACCCGCGCCGGCTCGACACGGACGGCCGAGCGGGCGAGCAGGGCGAGGGATAGGCTCTAGGAATGCTCTCCGAAGGTGACCTGAGGACCGGGCAGGCCGGGGGAATCGATCCGGCTTCTGCCGGGCGAGGTGCGCGTGCGCAGGGCGCTCCTGTCGGTGTCCGACAAGGACGGGATCGTCGACTTCGCGCGGGGCCTCGAGGAGCTGGGCGTGGAGATCGTCTCCACCGGCGGCACCGCGCGTGAGCTCGCCCGCGCGGATGTCGGGGCGAGGACGATCGAGGACTTCACCGGCTTCCCCGAGATCATGGACGGGCGCGTGAAGACCCTGCACCCGCGGCTGTATGCAGGGCTGCTTGCCAGGCGCGACGACGACGGACATCTGGGCGCCGCCGCCGAGCAGGGGATCGAGCAGGTGGACCTCGTGTGCGTGAACCTGTACCCGTTCGAGCAGACGGTCGCCCGCGGCGATGCATCTGATGAGGAGATCGTCGAGAACATCGACATCGGCGGCCCGACCATGATCCGGGCGGCCGCCAAGAACAGCGGCTTCGCCGCCGTCGTGGTCGACCCGGACGACTATCAGAGCGTGCTCGCCGAGCTGCGCGAGTCGGAAGGGCAGCTGTCGCTTCAGACGCGCACGCGCCTCGCGGCCAAGGCGTTCGCCTGCACCGCCCGCTACGACGCCGCGATCGCGAGCTGGTTCGCCGCGCGCGTCTACGAGGGCTTTCCCCCGACCTGGAGCGACGCCTTCGAGAAGGTGAGCGATCTGCGCTACGGCGAGAACCCGCACCAGCGCGCCGCCTTCTACGCGCGCACCGGCTCGCCCACGCACCTGCTCGACGGCGTGCGCCAGCTGCACGGCAAGGAGCTGTCGTTCAACAACCTGCTCGACCTGAGCTCCGCGCGCGAGCTGGTCGAGGACTTCGCCGCACCGGCCTGCGCGATCGTCAAGCACAACAACCCCTGCGGCTGCGCGATCGCCGATGCCGGGCAGGCGGCCTACGAACGCGCCTTCGCGTGCGACCCGCAGAGCGCCTACGGAGGCGTCATCGCCGTCAACCGGCGGATCGACCGCGCCTTTGCGCAGGAGCTTGGAAAGCAGTTCATCGAGGTGCTGCTCGCACCCGGTTTCGACGCCGATGCGCTCGAGCTGCTGGGCGAGAAGAAGAACGTGCGCCTCCTGGAGCTGGCCGAGTGGCCCGAGCCCACGCACGAGGTGGAGGGCAAGCCGGTGATCGGCGGGCAGCTCGTGCAGACCCGCGACGTCGTCTCAGAGACGCGGGAGCAGATGCGCGTGATGACCGCCAAGGCTCCCAGCGAGGAGCAGTGGCAGGATCTGCTGTTCGCCTGGAAGGTGTGCCGGCATGTGCGCTCCAACGCGATCGTGATCGCCGCCGGCGGCGCGACGATCGGGATCGGCGCGGGTCAGATGAGCAGAGTGGACTCAGTGCGTATTGCCGTCGAGAAGGCCCAGGCCGCCCAGCCGCAGCTCCTGGCGGGTGCCGTGCTCGCCTCTGATGCGTTCTTCCCATTCGCCGATGGTCCCCAGCTTGCGATCGACGCGGGCGTGACGGCCATCATCCAGCCGGGGGGCTCGGTGCGCGACGACGACGTCATCGCCGCCGCGGATGCGGCCCAGGTGGCGATGGTCGCGACCGACCGTCGCCACTTTCGCCACTGACCCCGTCTCGATCCCGAGATACGCGCGGACGTGCCGGCGCACGCATGCGCGATAGACGAGTTCGATCGTGAGGGCGACTATCAGGACGTACGGGGTAACCATGCTGCCATGGTCGCCCCGCGGCCGAGCATGCGCCAGCCACCCAAGGGGTAGTTCTGGGACACCTGCTCACGCCACTCGAGAGGGTGGGAGCCGGCGCGCCCTCTCACTCGTTTCCCGACCCGACGCAGGCGAAGCCTGCCAATCAAAAAACCCCACTTGGTATTGCGAGACTATTGTGATATATCTTTGACTTACTTTGACAGATCTTGATAGGAGATAGTTATGTTTGCAAGTACAACACAGTCAACCGGTCACGGGCACTGCCGCCACCGTCACCGCGGCTTCGGGCCGGGTGTCGGCTACGGCTTTCCGTTCGGCGGGCCCGGTCGGAGGGCGTGGGCGAGGCCGGGGCCGCAAGGCGCGCCGCGGCGACATCCGCACCGCCGCGCTGCTGCTCCTCGCCGAGGAGCCCCGCAACGGCTACCAGATCATGCAGGAGGTGGAGGAGCGCAGCGACGGTGCCTGGCGCCCGAGCCCGGGCTCGGTGTATCCGGCGCTCCAGCAGCTCGAGGACGAGGGGCTGATCCGCTCCGAGGAGATAGACGGGCGCAAGCTGTTTCGGCTGACCGATGCCGGACAGGCTCAGCTGAAGGACCGCGGCGAGGACGCTCCCACGCCGTGGGAGCAGATGAGCGGCGACGTCAGCGACCAGGTGACCGAGCTGGCCAAGCTCGCCCGCGAGGTCGCGTTCGCGTTCGCACAGGTGATGCGCACCGGCTCGGACGCCCAGCTCGCCGAGGCCCGCAAGGTGCTCACGGCGACCCGCCGGGACCTCTACCGGATCCTCGGTGAGGGTGATCCCGACAGCTCTATCGTGGAGGACGACGCCTAGCCTCCCCCTGCAGATGTCCAGCCATCTCAACAGCGCGGCCCCCGGCCGCACGGACTCAGCCCCCGCGCCGGAGCACACCGGCGCGGGGGCTTCCCTCGTCCCCGGGGCCGTCGCCGCCGTCTCGGTCAACGGCCTCGTCAAGCGCTATGACGAGGTCGAGGCCGTGCGGGGCATCGACCTGGAGGTGTACGCCGGGGAGACGTTCGGCTTCCTCGGGCCCAACGGCGCCGGCAAGTCGACCACGATCAGCATGCTCTGCACGCTCGTGCGCCCGACCGCGGGATCCGCATTGGTGGCGGGCCACGACGTCGTCTCAGAACGCGACGAGGTCCGGCGCAACATCGGCCTTGTCTTCCAGGACACCACGCTCGACGGCTACCTGAGCGCCGAGCAGAACCTGCGCCTGCACGCCGAGCTCTACGGAGTCTCCCGCGATGTCGTGCGCGAGCGGATGCGCCAGGTGATGGAGATGGTGGGGCTGTGGGAGCGGCGGTCGAGCCTCGTGAACACCTTCTCCGGGGGCATGAAGCGCCGCCTCGAGATCGCGCGCGGCCTGCTGCACTCCCCGCGCGTGCTCTTCCTGGACGAGCCGACCGTCGGCCTTGACCCGCAGACCCGCAGCTCGATCTGGACCTACATCTCAGAGCTCAAGCGCGACGAGGACATCACGATATTCCTGACCACCCACTACATGGACGAGGCCGAGTACTGCGACCGCATCGCCATCATGGATCGCGGCAAGATCGTGGCGCTCGACACGCCCGAGGCGCTCAAGGCCAGCGTGGGCACGGACCGCATTCAGATCCACACCGGCGACGACGACGCCGCGATCGCGGCGCTGCGCGAGCGCTTCGGGATCGAGGCCGTGGTCGCGGAAGGAGCCGTCACGTTCGGCGTGCCCGACGGCGAGCAGTTCGTACCCCGCCTGTTCACCGAGCTGGGTCAGCCGATCCGCTCGGTGCATGTCTCACGGCCCTCGCTCGACGACGTGTTCATGTCCTACACCGGCACCACCATCCGCGACGCGGAGACATCGGCCGGCACGACCGACATGCGGCGCAACATGGCCCGCATGATGAACCGCTGATGGCCTCGGCCGCGCGTTCGGGTCGCTATATCGTGAGGCGCTGATGGCCACCGACACCGTCACCGTCCCGTCGGCGCCCGACGCCGCCGCGCGCCCCGGCGGCAGCCGGGTCGGGAAGGTCCACGTGCCCACCCGCAGCATCGGCAGCGAGCTGCGCGCCATCCGCGTGGTCTGGCGACGCGAGCTGATCCGCTTCAGCCGCGATCGCCTGCGCATCATCACCTCGCTCGTGCAGCCGTTCCTGTTCCTGTTCGTGCTCGGCACGGGCCTCTCCTCGCTGGCCTCGGCCGGGACCCACGGGGTCAACTTCAAAACCTTCATCTACCCCGGCGTGCTGTGCATGGCCGTGATGTTCACCGCGATGTTCTCCGCCGCCTCGATCGTGTGGGACCGGGAGTTCGGCTTCCTGCGCGAGATGATGGTCGCGCCCGTGCGGCGCAGCTCGATCGTGCTGGGCAAGTGCCTCGGTGGTGCCACCGTGGCCACCTTCCAGGGCCTGATCGTGATCGCGATCGCCCCGCTCGTTGACATCCCCTACGAACTCACCCTCATCCTCGAGCTGTTCGCGCTGTCGCTGCTGCTGGCGTTTGCGATCACCGCCTTCGGCGTGATGTTCGCCGCCAGGGTCAACCAGATGCAGTCGTTCATGGCGCTCATGCAGATGGCCATCATGCCGATGTTCTTCCTCTCCGGCGCCCTGTTCTCGGTCGCGCAGCTGCCCGCGTGGCTTGCGGTGCTGAACCGCCTCGACCCGCTCACCTACGCGGTCTCGCCCATGCGCCACGCGATCTTCGCCCACCTGAACGTGAGCAGCACCGCCCGCCACGCGCTCGATCCGGGAATCACCTGGTGGGGCTGGCACGTGCCCACCCTGCTCGAGCCCGCCGTCATCGCGGCGCTCGGGCTGGGGATGCTGTCTATCGCGATATGGGAGTTCTCGCGCGCGGAGTGAGCGCCTGCGCGGCGATGCCCAGCTCGGGTATCCAGCTCGGGGATCTTGCTCGGAGGCGGGGTCAGCCAGGCGCATCGCCTCCGACGAGCGGGGCGGGATCGCGCAGCGTGCGCAGTTCCATCAGCGGCTGCACGATGCCCCGCAGCGCGATCGCGGCGCCGGCCCAGCGCGGGGCCCACAGGCGCGAGGCGCGCCGTTCGATGCCCCGCTCGATCGCGTCGATCGCGGTGGACAGCGGTGCCGGGTTGCGCAGGAAGCGCGGGCGTATCGCCGGTTCATGCAGTTCGACCGCGGGCTGCGCGTAGGCGGCGCGCACGAGGTCGGTGTCGATGAAGCCGAAGTAGGCGCAGCCGACGCGAGCGCCGCTCGGGGCGGTCTCCACGCGCAGCGCGTCCGTGAGCGCCTCCACGCCGGCCTTGGTCGAGCTGTAGGGCCCCATCAACGGCGTGTGGGCGACGGCGCTCATCGAGCAGATGTTCAGCAGGTAGCCGCGGCGCGCGACGATCTGCTCGATCACGGCGCGATCGGTGCGCCAGACGCCGAGCAGGTTCACCGCGAAGCGTGCGCTCGACCTGCTCGATCGGGGCGCTGGCCAGCGGCCCGGAGAAGGCCAGGCCGGCGTTGGCGATCGCCACGTCGATCCCGCCGAAGCGCTCGACGGTCCCGGCCACGGCGCGCTGGAGCGCGTCGAGGTCGGTCACGTCAACCTCGAAATGAACGGCGCGGTCACCCAGGCGGGCGGCGTTCTCCTCAAGGAGCTCCGGCTCGAGGCCCACGAGCGCGACGTTCGCGCCCTTGGCGTGCAGCCTCTCGGCTGCCGCTGCGCCGATTCCACGGGCGGCGCCGGTGATGAACACCGTGCGTCCGTTCACGTCATACGGGGTCGCGGGCGAGCGGCTCATGCGAAAGACCTCCTGGCTTCATGCGACATGCGGCGTATCCGCGCGGGTCGCCATCAAGGCTATCGGGGCGATGCTCACGGCGACAGGCGCACGATCTGCCAGCCCTCCCCCGCACGCTCATACAGCAGTCGGTCGTGCATACGGTCCGACGCTTCCGAGAAGAACTCGACAGTTTCGGGAACCACCCGGATCGCACCCCAATCGGGCGGGGCCTCCGGCGGAGCCTCCAGAACATCCATCAGGTGCGCATGTCGGGCGCGCAACGGCTCGATGTCCTCGATCGGCTCACCCTGGCGCGATACGAGGGTCTGCAGCTGATTGGGGAGATCGCGCTCGGAGAACAGCTCCACCCCGAGCTCACGCTCGGCAAGCATGGCCTGCCCGGTGACGTGGACCTGTCGCCCGACCGCGGGCCAGTGGAACAGCAGGGCGACATACGGGTTTCCCTCGATCTCGCGCGCCTTGCGCGTCCACAGCGCAGAGGTGAACACCAGCGCGTCCTTCTCCAGGCGCTTGAGCGAAACCGTGCGCGCCGATGGCCGCCCGGACTGTCCCACGGTCACGAACGCCACCGATCTGGGCTCGCGCACGCCGGCGGTCCGCGCGTCTGCCAGCCAGCGCTCGAGTAGCGTCAGCGGCCCCTCGCCGTTCGTCTCAGCTTGCACGTCGAGCGCAAGGCTATCGGCCGAGGGGTCGCTGTCGCGATCGGTCAGCGGGGCTCGGCGGGCGGGTCCTGGCCTGTGGCCAGCGGCCGCTGGGTCCACTCCACGTCGTGCCAGCTGCCGTGCTTCCAGCCGATGCGCCGGTAGGTGCCGACGGGCTCAAAGCCCATCGCGCGATGAAGCCCCACGCTCGCGTCGTTAGGCAGCGTCATGCCTGCGACCGCCATGCGGTAACCGCGCTCGGCCAGGCGCGCGAACAGCGCGTCGTACAGCGCCCGGCCGCCGCCCGTGCGGCGCCGGCCGGGCTCGAGGTACACGCTGACCTCGCACGAGAAGCGATACGCCGCGCGCGGCGCGAACGGACCGCCGTATGCGTAGCCGACGACGCGGTCCTCGTCTTCGAGGACCACCCACGCGTGCGTGCGCGCGGCTGCTGCGATGCGCTCCGCCATCTCGACCGGCGCCGGCGGGTCGGTCTCGAACGTGATCGCGGTGTCCAGGACGTACGGGCGGTAGATCGCCGCGCATGCCTCGCCGTCACCCTGCGTGGCGTCTCGTATGTTCGGGCCCCCGCTCACGCGACGATCCTAGCCACGGTCCGCCGCAGCGAGCCGAGCGATGAATCGCCGCGCTCAGGCCGTCGCGAGTGAGCCGCGCAGGAAATGCGCGATCGCGTCGGCGACGAGCTCGTCGAGCTGGTCGGCGTCGACCATGCCACCCGTGACCAGTGCAGCGATGCCCTGGATCGTGGCGAACAGGACGAGACCGACGCGCTTGGGCTCGCCGGGTTCCAGGGCACCCTCGTCCTGGCCCTGCTCGATCAGCTCGAGCATGATCGAGAAGGCGCGGTCGGCGGCCTCGTTCAGCGCTCCGGACTGCTCGCCGTGCTTGCCCGCGAACATCAGCTCGAGCAGCGCAGCGTCGCGCGTGGCGAAGCGTACGTACGCCGCCGCGGTCGCCCGCAGCCGCGCCTGGAAGTCCTCGCCGGCGCCGTCCACCGCGCTGCGCAGTTCTGCGCCCAGGCGGGCGAACCCTGCTTCGGCGAGCGCGTCCAGCAGCGCCTGGCGATCGGGGAAGTGCCGGCGCGGCGCGCCGTGGCTGACCCCGACCTCGCGGGCGAGCTCGCGCAGGGAGAGCTCTTGAACGCCCCGCTCGCGGACGGTGCGCTCCGCCGCGACGAGCAGAGCCGTGCGCAGGTTGCCGTGGTGATATGGGCGCTCGGTCATGACCGCTTTAAGCCTAGCGGACGAAGTTGTCGTTGACATCATTGTGGACATCGACTACATTGTTGGCCATGACAACTTCAAGCAGCACACACATCCCCGACATGACCGGTCGCACCGTGATCGTCACCGGCGCCAACAGCGGCATCGGCCGCGCCGCAGCCCGTGCGCTCGCCGGCGCCGGCGCCCACGTCGTCCTGGCCGTGCGCACCCTCGACAAGGGCCAGGCCGCCGCCGCGGACATGCCCGGTGAGACCGAGGTCCGCCTGCTCGACCTCGCGAGCCTCGCCTCCGTGCGCGAGTTCGCGAAGGCGTGGAAGGGCGAGGTCGATCTGCTCATCAACAACGCCGGCGTGATGGTGCCGCCGCTCACCCACACGGTCGACGGCTTCGAGCTGCAGTTCGGAACCAACCACCTCGGCCATTTCGCCCTCACCAACCTGCTGCTCGAGCAGGTGACCGGCCGGGTTGTGACCGTGTCCTCGACCGCGCACCGCATGGGCAGCATCGACTTCGACGACCTCAACTGGGAGCACAAGCGCTACAACGCCTGGCGCGCCTACGGCCAGTCCAAGCTCGCGAACCTGCTGTTCACCGCCGAGCTGCAGCGCCGGTTGACCGCCGCCGGCTCGGATGTCCTGGCGACCGCCGCCCACCCCGGCTACGCCGCGACGAACCTGCAATTCGGCAGCGGGCGCAGGATCGGCGACCTCCTTGGATCGATCGGCAACCGCCTGCTCGCCCAGGACGAGGACGGCGGCGCGCTGCCCACGCTGTACGCGGCGGTGGCCGACATCCCGGGCAACAGCTTCGCCGGACCCGGCGGGTTCATGGAGCAGCGCGGCCCGGCCAAGCTCGTCGGGCGCTCCGGCGCTGCCAGCAACGCCGAGGTGGCGCGCCGGCTGTGGGACGTGTCAGAGGAGCTGACCGGCGTCCGCTTCCCGCTTGGCGCCGCCGCCACGGCTTCCGCGTAGATATGCGACGACGCGCTCGGGCGTCCTCGCCAGCGGCCGCCCGTCCCGTGGCGATCATCCGGCGCACGGGAGGGGCTGGCCGCGTATCGGCTATCGGGTAGAGCGGTTTCAGCGGCTGGCCTTCACCACTCGCAGAACGCCGTGGCGAAGTGCGTTGGTGCTGACCGGCTTGACCGTCTTGTGCGGGGCGCTGATCGCGTTGATCAGCCAGCCGAAGTGCCATTCGCCATCGGATCCACAGGTGAACAGGCCGATTTTCGATCCGACGGGCACGGTTTCAATTCTGCCGTCGTTTTCGATTTGGCAGCCACTTGTCGTTCCGGTGCCTTTCTTGGTGTCTGCGTGGGCGGGACTCGTGGCGATGAGCGCCACGGCGACGATGCTGATCGCGATCGCGGCGTACACCGAGCGCATCAGCCTTGCGGTGGTGGTGGTGATTCGGACGTTGTACATGTTGCTCCTCCTTGTGGAGTGGTTTGGTTGACACCACCATCGTCGTCCGCCCCGGCGCCCACTCATAGCCACCCCAGGGTTAGGCGTGCTCACCCTCTTTTCGAGCAGGCAGAGCGGTGCCGGCGTGCGCCCACGGGCCCCTGCTGTGGAATTGCCAGCGCTCGGAGTATGTTCTGCGCATGAGCATGATCGAGCTCGACACGCTCACCTGGCCGCAGGTGCGCGAGCAGATCGAGGCTGGACGCGACACGGTCGTCGTTGGTCTGGGAGCGACCGAGCAGCACGGGCCGCACATGCCGCTCGCGACCGATGCCCTGATCGGCGATCACCTCGCTCGCACGCTGGCCGACCGGCTCGACGCGTTCGTCGCGCCGACGCTGCGTGTCGGCTGCTCCGAGCACCACCTCGGCTTCGCCGGAACGATGTCGTTCACCCAGGAGACCTACCACGCGATCATCGCCGATCTCGTGCGCTCGCTCCTGCGTGGAGGGTTTCGCCGGATCGTGCTCCTGCCGACTCACGGCGGCAACTTCGGCCCGCTCGCGGACGCCATCGCCAAGCTGGACGAGCCCGAGCAGGCCCACGTCGTCGCGTTCACCGATCTGGGCGTGCTCTTTCAGATCGCCCAGATGGGCGAGGAGCAGTACGGGGTGCCGCTCGGAGAGGGCGGGTTGCATGCGGGCGAGTGGGAGACGTCGCTGATGCTGGTCATCCATCCCGAGCTGGTGCACATGGAGAACGCCGCTCCCGGCTTCACCGGCGATCTGCAGGAGGCGGTCGGGTCGATGTTCGCGGGAGGTGTCGCCTCCATCTCCGAGAACGGGACGATCGGCGACCCGACCCGCTCGAGCGCCGAGCACGGGGAGCGCTACTGGGCCGCCGTCGAAGATCTCATCATGGCGCAGCTCGACGCCTGAGTCAGCGGATCTCGGCCACCGCCTCGACCTCGACGGGAATCCCGAACGGGAGCTCCGCCACGCCGATGGCCGAACGCGCGTGACGCCCCTCATCGCCCCACAGCTCGAGGATCAGGTCGCTGAAGCCGTTGATGACCGCGGGTGTCGCGTCGAAGCCGGGCGCACAGTTGACGAAGCCGAGAGCCTTCACCCAGCCGGTGACCCGGTCGAGGTCGCCGAGTACCCGCGCGAGCGTCGCGAGAATGGACAGCCCCGTGAGGCGCGCGGCGTCGTAGCCCTGCTGCAGATCGAGCTCTCCGCCGACCTTCCCGCGCAGGAGCATCTCCGAGCCATCGAGGGGGCCGTGGCCGGAGATATGGATGAGGCCGCCGCTGATGCGCGCCGGCTCGAAGCCGAACTCCACACCGGGCGGAGCCGAGAACGGTCGCGGCAGGCTGATACCGAGCTCCGAGAGACGCCGGTTGACGCGGTCAGCCATCTGGTTGCGACCATACCCGCTCGGCGGCGCTCGCGCCGGCGGGCCGCGCACGAGCTCGAGGAAGACAGGCTTTCCTGGTCCCTGGGGTACGCTTCGACCGTGAAGATCCGTCTCGGTGTCATCGTGGCGTCAATCGCGGCATCAGCCGCGGGACTTGCGACCGCGCTCGCGATCAGCACCGCGGGCGCGGCGAACCAGGTGGTGACGCTCGGCAGCACGAGCGGCACGCCGAGCGCCAACATCTGCTTCGCCAGCTGCACATTCGTGCCGTTCACAGGTGTGTCGAACCCAGGACTCGAAGTGCCGTTCGACGGCACCGTGACGAGCTTCTCGGTGAACGCGGGCAGTGCAGGAGGCGCCGTCGAGCTGCGCGTCCTGCGCCCGGCGGCGACGCCGGGCCAATACACCGGAGCCGGCACCAGCCCGTCCGAGACCCTGAAAGAAACCGGAGTCAACACCTTCACGGTCTCGCTTCCGGTCAAGGCCGGAGACCTGCTCGGCCTCGACAACGAATCGAGCGCGGTCCTGTTCGACACGTCGAGCACTTCCCCGCTCACGGCCTACTACCAGGGCTCGCTCCCCGACGGGAAAACCGCGGCCCTCACCGAAAACAGCACCGGTCGCCGTCTGCTCCTCAGCGCCACCGTCCAGGCGTCCGGCACAACGACGGGCACGACGCCGACGGCCACGACGCCCCACAAGGCGCCCCCGGGCACGACGACCACCGGCACTCCGCCGACGGTCACCGGGGTCACACAGTCAAACACCGTCTGGCGCTCCGGCAGCAAGCGCGCCCGGTTCGCAGGCACGAACGGGACCCCGGTCGGCACGACCTTCTCCTTCACCCTCAACGAGCAGGCGGGCGCTCGGCTGACGTTCACTCAGCGGGTAGGCGGTCGCAGGGTCAACGGCAAGTGCGCCGCCCCGACCGGGAAGAACGGCGGCAAGCCTTCCTGCAAACGCACCGTGACCGCCGGCGCGCTCTCGTTCACCGCTCACAGCGGCAAGAACAAGGTCGCCTTCCAGGGACGGATCTCGCGCTCGAAGAAGCTCAAGCCGGGGAGCTACACGCTCGTCATCACTGCGACCAACGCCGGCGGGCACTCGAGCCCGAAGCATCTCAGCTTCACGATCGTCAGCTAGCTCGCGGCGGCGCTGCGGGAGCGCACTCAACGCACACCGCTCCGGCACGATGCCCGCACGCATCGACGACACCCCGAAGAGTTCATGAGCAGCCGACGCGACGTAGGCGCAGATCGACGTCCAGGCCCGCGGCGAGCGATGAGCGCGCGCCAGCAGCACGTCGGCGACCCCGTGCGCGGCAAAGGCAAGAGCCGCGACGGCCGCGGCGACCGTGATGATGGCGCCGATCACCTGCGCGAAGCGCTCGGCGAGGGCCTGGATACCGGATTCTCGGGCCCGAGGCGGGGCGCCACGACCAGGCTCGCCACACGCCCCAGCGGACTGAGCGTGGCGACCTGCGAGGGCGCCGCGCGATGAAGCCATAGGCCAGTTGGCACGAGCAGCCAGTCACCAGGAGGCGGCCAGCGCCAGGCAGGCGACGAGCATCACCACGAAGGCCACGGTGCGGGCCTGCCTTCTCGTTTACCGGGTTGGGGAAGGTGAAGATCTCGGGAAGCATGGGTTGTGGTCTGTACATATTCGATGATACGCTAAGTGAGCAATGTCCCGTGATCACGCATACCCGCACATCCGAACGCAGGACTCCGATCGGTCGTGCTGCATGTGCCACATCGGCACAGGCCCGCGTGATCGGGCGATGTAAACGACCCTGACGCTCAGCGGCCTCCTCCAGTCCGGCGAGGACTGGTTCGTCTTCTCGGACACCCTCTCCCGTCCGGGGAGACCCAAGACACCCCCTCGACTGCTGGGTCATCGCTTTGGCGCCGGCCCAGCAGTCGATCCCCATCCCATCGAACCTCAGAAGGAAGACCATGCCCAGAATCATCGTGACAACCGACCAGACCGAGCGAGGCGACGCCGCCGTGCTGCTCGACGAGCAGGTCCAGATGGTGCATCTCAGCACCGATCACTCGGCGATGCAGTTCATCGAGCGGCTCGGCTGGGCCATCAGCGACGCTGAGGACGCAGAGCACGTCCACGTCCCCCGGCGGGCGCGAAGGCACACGAGCGGCGCACGTCCACCTGCCCGCAAACGCCCCCGGGCGCGAAACCCGGTTCACGCATAGTTCGGGTGCTGCGCGCAGCTGCAGGTACCGTTGCGCCGTGGCGACTCCTGGCATCGGCACGCCCGTCAGCGCTGCGGCAGGCCCTGAGAAGGCCGCGGTCGACCTGTACTGGCTGCCCCTCGGCGCCGGTGGTCATTTCGTTCGACTCAACGGCCGGGTGTTCGAGGCGCTGGCGTCGCGGGTCGAGCGGCGACCGGCGAGGGATCTGTACCACTCGGCGCTCGAAGTGCATCTCGAGGCCACGCGGTTCGTGATCGAGCAGGCGCCGGTTCGCGACGCGCGCGGGGAGCAGCGTGGCGTTGTCGCCGAAGGTCCCGTCGGGGCCCGCTGGGCAGGCCGGTTTCGGGTGTTTCGCTATGAGATACGTCGCTGGCGTGACGGAGACATCCCCGACGTCGACGAGGCTGTTGGGAGGCCCCGCCGACTCACCGACGATCGACCTCGTGTACGCCGGCTGCTCGATCTGGTCCCACAGGTTCCGACACCGGTGTGGGGCCGCGATGATCTCAAGGCCGGTGAAATGTGGAACTCGAATTCGGTGGTCGCCTGGCTGATTGCGCGAAGCGGGATCGACACCGGGTCCATCCAGCCTCCGGAAGGAGGACGCGCGCCGGGATGGCTGGCCGGCCTCCTCGTCGCAGAACGGCAGGAAGCGGGCGAACCGCAGCCGACCGCCGGCGGTTTGCGACGCTAGGCTTTGTCCGTGGGCGTGCGCTGGAGCGATGAGGTCGATGAGATTCTCGCCGGCGACCTCGCCGCCGGGTTCGCCTACCTGACCCCGGCCAAGGGGGTTGTGATTGCGCCGATGGCGCCGCTCGGGCTCCGTGACCGCGAGGCGGGGACGGTGACGCTGACGACCTCGCTCGGCCTGTGGAAGAAGCTGGACCGCGTGCGGCGGAATCCCGGCGTCGCGGTTGCCTACCACGCCCGCGAGCACGGCTTCAGTGACCGCCCCGGATTCGTACTCCTCCAAGGGCGCGCCTCGTTCTCCCCCACGCCCGACCGCGCATGGCTCGAGTCGATCACGCCCAGTTGGGACCGGTTCCTCGTCCCCAGGTCCCGCGGAGCGCTGGGTCGCGCTCTCAACGTCTACTACTGGCAGCGCGTGGCGATCGACATCGAGGTCGTACGGGTCGTCGCCTTTCCCGATGGCGCCGCGCGCCAGGAGCCAGATGTCTTCGGGGCCGAGCGCCCTCCGCCGCCCGCCTCACAGGAGGAGCCCAGCGGCGGGACCGGGCCGCGCGTCGGCGTCGAGGCGGTCGCCGCGCACGCCGAGCGCCTCCCGCATACGCTCCTCGGCTGGTGCGGATCGGATGACCTGCCCGAGGTGGTACCAGTCTCCGCCGCTCACGCGGACGTGGACGGTCTGCGGCTGGACGTCCCGTCGGGCTCGGTGCCCCTCGGCGGCCGTCGCGCCGGCTTGACGTCACACGCGTTCTGGCCGCGGATGGTCGGCCAGGAGCAGCGAATCTACACGGGCTGGCTCTCGGCCGACGACCACGGACCGGCTCGCTACTCGCCGCACACCAAGTCCGGCTACCGGTTGCCGCCCTCGAAGCTCCTCTACCACCTCGGTTGTGCCAGCATCGCGAGGGGGATGCGCGGTGCGAGGAGGGCCGAGCTCGTCCGCTAGGGCTGCGACACAAGTTGGGGCTCGAGACGCCACGAAGGACCACGGGCTCCCCGACCAGGCCCGTGCAGGCGGCAGCTACCCGTGAACTTGCAGGTAGGACTGGACCCTCTCGACCACGCCGGTCACAACCAGGCGCCCGCTCGGTTGCATCCGCGACATCTGCCCGTTGGGGCGGCGCACGAAGGGCACGCCGTCTCGGACGCTCACGATCTCGTGGCCATCTGGGAGGTTCTCCAAGCGGCGGCTCTGCCGCGGTGTCAGCCGGCGGGCACCGGACATCCGGGCCTTTGACGGGTGGTCGCGCAGTTCGCTTGGATCGGTCGTCACGATGGTCCTGGCCATGAGATCTCCCTTGTCGATCTTGCGGTGTGTAGATCCCCCGCGGGAACATTCCCACCCGTCCTTGATGGCGAGTTAAAGCCCGCATGAGACCGTCCTCACCGTCGCGCCGCAAGCGTGGCGAGCGGTGCTGATAGCGCTGGGCCGGGGGGCGATACGCTTGAGGATGCGATGAACGGTGGTAGCTCCGCATTGGAACCATGACTGCCCTGGGTGTCGCCTTGATAGTCGTGGCGTTGGTGCTGTTGCTGGCCGAGGCGCATCTGTCGACCGGCGGACTGATCGGCGCCTGTGCGATCGCCGCCGCCATCGGCGGTGTGGCGCTGCTGTTGCTAGCCGCGGGCGCCGGCGCGGCAGTCGTGCTGATTGTCGCGCTGTGCGCCTCGGGTGCAGCCATGTCGCTGCTGCTGCTCGGCAGGCGCCGAATCCTGCGCCCACTGAGAGCACGCCCACGCACCGGTAGAGAGGCGCTTATCGGCCACGTCGGCGTTGTCCGCTCTAGTGGCGGCCCCGAGGCGCAGGTCTTCGTTGACGGGTCGCTCTGGCGCGCCGAGCCGAATCCAATTTACGAAGAACCCGAGTTGCACGACGGCGACAGAGTCGTCGTCGAACGCGTCAACGGTTTGACCTTGTGCGTGCGCAAAGCCGAACAATGGGAGCTGAATCCATGATCGTCACAGTCGTCCTCATCGTCCTAGGCGTGCTCCTGCTGCTTGGATTGATCCTGGCCGCAGCATCGGTGCGCATCCTGCGCGAGTACGAGCGCGGCGTCGTCTTTCGGCTCGGACGCCTGCTCGATCAGAAGGGACCCGGGGTTGTATTGCTGATTCCATTTGTCGATCGGATGGTGCGCGTCAGCCTGCGGACGGTGACCCAGCAGATCCCACCCCAGGAGGTGATCACCCGCGACAACGTGCCGGCCCGCGTTACGGCTGTGACCTACTTCCATGTTGTCGATCCGAACAAGTCCGTCGTCGAGGTCCAGGACGTTCTCGCAGCGACATCGCAGATCGCACAGACAACGCTGCGCTCGGTGCTCGGCAAGGCCGAGCTCGACACGCTGCTCGCCGAGCGCGAGCGGCTGAACGAGGACCTGCAGAAGATCATCGACGACCAGACCGAGCCGTGGGGCATCAAGGTCACCGCGGTGGAGATCAAGGACGTGGAGATCCCCGAGGACATGCAGCACGCGATCGCGCGGCAGGCCGAGGCCGAGCGCGAGCGCCGGGCGAAGATCATCAACGCCGAGGGCGAGGCCCAGGCCGCGGCGAAGCTCGGCGAGGCGGCCGACGTGATCAGCCGCAATCCCGTGACGATCCAGTTGCGCTATCTGCAAACGCTGCTCGAGATCGGCAGCGAGCAAAACTCGACGATCGTCTTCCCGCTGCCGATCGATCTGATCGGACCGCTGATGCAGATGGTCAACGGCCACGACGCCGACGCCGTTGCCCCATCGCCGCCCGAAGCTGGGATTGCTCCAGATCGCACAACGAACGGTCCCCAAGCAGGCGCCATACCAGCTTGATCGCGACCATGAGGCCCAGGGTCGGTCGCTGTCTTGAGAATCAGAGACCCGACGATGGAGTCCTCGCCCGGGTTCTCGCGCGCCCGGAGCGCTTTGGTGGCGGGAGGCCCCGGCCAGTATGCTGCGCCGCGTGAAGCGCCTTCTGTTGATCGCCGCGCTGCTCGGTCTGATCCTGCTGTCGCCGCGCCACCCCGCCGCCGCCCAGGCGGACTGTCCCGGCGTCTTGCCCGGCACGATGGACGTGCGCCCGCACGGGCTCCCAGTCGCCGTCCACCACCCGCTCACGATCACCTTCTCGGGCCCCGATTATGGGTCGGTCGTGTCCGGCTCTGCGACGATCGAGATCGACGGGCCGACTGGACACGTGAGCCTGCAGGCGACTGACCAGGCGGCAACGTTCGCGATTCCGGCCGTCGGCCACTACACGATCAGCGCGCACTGGAAACAAATGGCCCCTTGCGCCGACCCGTACGCCCTGCCCGTCGATAACTCGGCGCCCGCGGTTCCGTTCGACGCCGTCGCCGAGCAACGTCCATCCGCGATCTACCACAAGATCGTCCACAGCTCCGTCAACAGCTTTCCCCGTGCCGGAGGGCCCCCGGTCACGCACACGCAGCTCATCCTCCGCACGGGCCCCGACTGCCCCGTCGGCACGGTAGCGAACCACGAGCTGCTGACCCTCACGCTGTACTACGCACGCGGCGGTGCGACTCCTACCCACGCCTCCCCGCACGTGGCCACCCGCTATTTTTGCCCGACGACGACGGTGGCCTCGGTCGGGCCCCCCGGACGACAGAAACGCAAGGGGCCCGGCTACGAAGCGATCGGCGGCGGCGGTCTCGCCACGATGGCGGTAGCAAACCCGACCGACATGCGCGCGCTCTTCGAGCTGCGCTCGGGCGGCACACTCCTCGCCACGCTGTCGGCCCGCTTCCGCCACAAGGCCGGGGGCCGCGAGGTGCTCAGCTTCGGCTGACCGGTCTGCGGCGCTCCTCCGGCTCTAGACCTCAAAGCTCTCCCGCACTGTTCTTCGTCGCGCTCTTGGCGCGTTGCTCGCTTCGGTGGTGTCGGGCTGACTCAGCTGAAGACGTGAGCGCGAGCGTCGTCTTGACGATCCGCGATCACGATGCGATCGCGGCCGGCGCGCTTGGCGTCGTACAGCGCAGAGTCGGCGCCTCGCAGCATCGCCTCGATGCCGCTCGGTGCGACTTCCGCGAGGATCCCGGCGCTCACCCGCACGGTCGGCAGCCCTGTGGAGTCGTCCGAGGCAAGGGCGTGCCGCATGCGCTCTGCAAAGGCCTCGGCGTCGGAACTGGTGCAGCCGGGCAGCAGCACGACGAACTCCTCGCCGCCAAAGCGTGCAGCCACGTCGATGTCCCTGGTGTGGTTGGTCAGGAGCTCACCTATCCGAACGAGCACCCGGTCGCCGATCTCATGACCCCACTCGTCGTTGATGCGCTTGAAGAAGTCGATGTCAAACGTGACCGCGGCGATCGAGTGGCGATCGCGCCTCGCGTGCGCGAGCTCGAGCGAAGCGCGCTCGTCGAAGCCGCGTCGGTTGAGCAGGCCGGTGAGGGTATCGGTGCGTGCTTCGTCGGCGAGCTGCGTCAGCAGCATGTCGTTGCGATGCACGAGCGTGAGAATGACCACGGAGACCACCGAGACGGAGACCATCACGTCAACCCACCGGCCGGGGTAGCTGCTCGCGGCCGGCAGGAGCAGCAGCGTGATGGCGTGGGCCACGCCGATACACACGACGATGGACACGGCTCCACGTCGGCCGAAGAAGAACGTGGTCCAGAGAACTGGCCACATGTATAGAACAGCGCCATCACCAGCACCGGGCGTCGCGCTCAGCGCGTAGGCGATCAGCAGGACTCCGATCGGTCCGAGCGGCGCCAGCGCGCGACGGGGAAGTCGGGGCCCGACCAGCACGAGCACCACAGTGATCACAATTGAGCCGAGAACGGGGGCGATCGCGAAACTGGGATCACCCGGGAGGAAGCCCTCGATCGAACCATCGAAGGCCGCCCCCCCGTACATGGCGGCAGCGGTGTATGCCATGAGGCGTTTGTTCAGGCGAAACTTGTCCAGCGAGGGACTCACGCCCTAGATATCGGCACCCGTGTGACGAGACGCGACCCCGGAACAGCAAAACTCGGCGCCTCTCCGCCAGGACAGACCCTGCCTTTGCTGCCAAACGCAAGCAGCTGGTACCCTCGCTTGACACTGCTCGTGCGGAATGCTACTATCCCTTGGCTCCTCCTAGAACTTGCAAGCCCAGAAGCCCGGCTTCCGCCGGGCTTCTGCCGTTAGGACGGTTGTCCCGTGTCGCCCAAGGCGGAGGGAGCCGCTAGAAGGTTTGCGGGGCGCGCAGCGCCTTGAGAGCGTCGCTGTAGAGCCGCTGCTTGATCGTTCGCAGCGTGTCCGGGTCCTTGTCGGCGACTGAAGCCGCCCACTCGATGGCCCGAGGCAGCACGTCCGCCTCGCTGATCGCATCGCCGACGATGCCTGCGGCGGCCGCGTCGGAGCCTCCGTAGCGTCTGCCGGTCGTCATCGACTCGTGTGCCGTGCCTGTCGGGAGGCGCGCCGCGATCAACGCGGTCATGCCCGGGGTGAACGGGATGTTGATGTCGACCTCCGGAAGACAGAAAAAGCCGCGGTCGGCTCGCATCACGCGCTGATCGTGCGCCAGCGCGAGCATCGCCCCGGCGGCAAACGTGTGGCCCTGCAGCGCCGCCACGCTCGGAACGCCCAGTTCGAGCACGCGAGCAAGCAGCTCGTGCAGGCGGGAGACGAAGGGCATTGCTTCATCGCCATGGGCGGCCATCCACTCCAGATCCAAGCCGTTGGACCAGATCTTGCCCGTCGCCGCGGTGACCAGCGCTCGCGGAGCCGGAGCCGCCTCGATCTCATCGAGATAGCCCTCGAGCGCGTCCAGCGAGTCAGGGTTGAAACGGTTCTCGCCATCGCCGAGATCGAGAACGAAGACGGCGTCATTTCGGGTCAGCGATGACATGCATCTCCTCTGGGCTGACTGAACGGGCGGCAAGACTACAGCGCATCGCCTATCACGCGAATCGCGCGGGCTGCCTTCCGAGGAAACAGTCCCCGCCGTGACGACGGTGAGTCTAGACGCCTGCGCAGGCCGGGTCCGACTCGGCAGGCGGGAGTGGGCAAATCGGTGTGGAGACGTGCAGGGCTTCGGTCACGGGCGCACCGACTTCACCGAACGGCCGCGCGGTCCATGCGACGGTCCACGGCGCAATGGTGTTTGCGGGCCAGCGGCCGGCGGGGTTGAACACGGGTAAAGCGAGCAGTGATCCTTCGCTCGGCGAAACCTGCTCGGGCGCGCCGAAGCGGCCGCTGCGCGGGTCGCCGAGAGCGGCGATCACAGGTCCCCCGTAGCGCGGGGGTGGTTCCCGTCTGATCCACGTGACCAGGACACCGTTCGGGCCAGCAGCTGCGGCGACGTCTGCCTCTTCCTGCCCGAGCGGCGAGATCGTACGCGCCGGGCCATAGCGCGAGCCGGAGGGAACTGCGACCATGACAGCGGTCGGCACGGGCGCCGGGCCCGCGCCCGGGGAGCCGGCCCGGGCCAGGAAGACGACAAGCGGCGCTCCGCGGGGCGGCGCCACGAGCGCCGGGGCGAGGCTGATTCCGGCGCTCGCTCCGATGAGGCCGTAGGCGCTGCGCTCGAGCAGCTGCGCCGGTGCGAACCGTAGTGCGCGCGCTGGCTGCACCGCCACATGGACATACCCCGGCGATACACATCCGCCCTCGCACAGCTGCGTGTGATACCAGGCGACGACCACCTCGCCGCCCGCGGCGACGAACACAGAGACATCGTTCTCCGTGCCCTGCGCCGCCGGCCCGATCTTCTGCTGGGAACCCCAGCCGTGGCCAGCAGCGCGCACGCGGGCAAACATCCGCCCGTGCGGATGTTTGCCCGCGAAAGCGATCGCCATGGCACCGTGGACGCCTACCCCCGCCTGCACCCTTTCCGACTCGGCGGAGCCGTTGAGCAGCTGTGGCGGCCCGAAGGCCCTGCCGGCGGGGCGCACGCTCGCCCACACGTGGCGATGGTAGCCGTGGCGGTCAGCGGAGATCCAGGCCAGCAATAGGTCACCGCGCGCGTCGCCAGCGAGACTGGCCCTGTCGGCGAACACCGACCCGCGCACGCTCAGCGTGTGGCCGAATGCTCCGGCGGTGGAGCCGAGCGCGACGGCAGCGGCGCTCGTGTTGAGGCCGGTGGGCGTGAGGATTAACTGCGCCAAATGGCCGTCCCCGAGGTCCACCAGCGTGCGTCCGTTGAAGCCGTGCGGCAAGGGCCGCGCAGGTGTGAAGGGCCGGCCCGTCCCCGCCACCGTATAGCCGGCGCCTGCTGTCTGGTGCGGCGCGAGGCCTGTGAAGTAGCTCCAGCTCAGCAGCTCGCCCGCCGGCCCGGCGAACAGGCGCGGTTCGGCGAGGAAGGGGCCGCCGCTGGTTACGGTCGCCGGCGGCGTCCAGCTGGCCCCCGCGACGGCCGCGCAGAGCAGCAGCCCGAGCGCCATCACCACCCCCACGGCGGCTGCGCGAAGCGCTCCCACTGTGCGCGAATGCCGCATTACGCGAGCTTAGAGCTTCAGTGGAGCAGAGCCCGCTCCCCGCTCTCGGGGCCACGTCAGCGCGTGAGCGGAAAGAGCAGGTCGAAGCCGTACACGCTCGCCCTGGACCCGAAATGCTCGACGTAGAACTCGGTCCAGACGGTGCGGCCGAGGTAGCGTTCGGTGATGCGATAGGCACGCTCGCCGTCTTCGATCCGGGTCGGCTTCAGACGGTGGCCGTAACAGTGCATGAGACGGGCGATTGCGCCGCTCGCGAAGATGTGGATCCCGTTTGCCAGGCGCCACGTGCTGCGCGGCGAGATGATGAACATCCGCACACGCCCCCCTTGGAGGGCGATGTCGAGCTGCCCGTGCGGGTTCTTCGGCGGGAGGGCCTCGTAGCTCATGCCCCGATTGGGCATCTCGCTCACGGGCGGTCCGAGGCGCGCGATCACCTGGGCCCGCGTCATGCCCAGCCTGGCCCCGGCGACACCCCGGCCGACGACGATCACCCCGCCGTAGATGCCCTTGGCGCGGGGAGCCGCGGCAACAGCCGGCGTGGCGAGCAGCGACGCGAGGACGAGCGCGGCGATGAGGCCCCGCGAGAGCTTGAAATGCCGGCTGCCCAGAGACATGGCTCGAGGTTAGGTGTCCACCCGCCGCGCGTCATCCGTCTGCAGCCCGCATGCGCCGGTGGCGGACTACGGAGTGGCGAGCGGCCACGCAGGCGCCTGGAGCGCATCATGCTCGGTTTCGGTTGTCTGGGCGGCCGGAACGGCTAGATGCCGAGGATCTTCGGGCGGCGTGGCGCCTTCTGCCAGCATCGGCGCAGATGCAGCAGGCCGTCGAGGCGCGGAACCGCCGCGCCGAGGCGAAGCTCGGGTTACGGATCGGCGTGAGCGTTGGCGACACGACGGTCGAGGGCGGGGACTACTTCGGTGCTAAGCAGGTCTTTTCTAGCGCCCCGTGCGAGACTCGAACTCGCCCCACCGGATAAAAGTCCGTTGACGGCCATGCCACCCCGTAACAGCCTGTGGCGTGGAGATAGGGATTTGCAGGGGATTTGTGCTGTTGGCGGGGTTGCTCGTGACGTCCTGTGACGTCGATTTGTGGCGCGTTGGTTTGCAATCCGTTTGCAAATCGTCACGCCAGCTCCGCGATCTTGGACTCGCGCCGTTCGTAGCCGTCCTGCCACGCCGGCCGCGTTTCCCTGAGGACTTGCCGCCTCTCCCGGTCCTCGACGGCCTCCAGCGCCACCTTCCACGCCTGAGCGAATGATCGACCTTGCTCCCGCTGGCGGGCGAGGGAGCCCCGAGCGGGAGCAAAGTCAATTGGCATGAACGTGACCCCTCTCGCGAAGTTGCTGACGCCCCGGGTTTTCCCCGGAAACTGCGAGGTTGCGCCGCATGCCCCGTGAGTTGGGCGCCGGGGCAAGGGCTGCGGCCCGGTGGAGGACCGTTCGGTCGGTTGCCTAACGAGCTAAGAGGGAGTAGCCTCCAACGTCGCCATCGGTCGGTGCAAGGCCGAAGCAGCCGTGCAGGCCCTGAACGGGGGTAAGACTGGCTTGGCCTCGTGGGCGTTTCGGACGGCACACGGATGTCTACACGCAGTGCCTGAGGGTCCTTGTGCCAGGCACAGAGGGGGAGGAAGCGATCGGTATTGGACTGGCGGAGTACGACGGCGGTACAGTTCGGAAAACGACGGTTGCGCACAACACGATCAGCGGCGCCACGGAAGACGGCGTCGTCGTCGTCGGTCTGACCTCCAGCGATGGCATGGGGAACCCACCGCTTGAAGAACTGACCAGCATGGGACCGTCCGACAACCTGATTGAAGACGACCTCGTGACCAACAGTGGCGAAAACGGTATCGATCTCAGGTCGCCGGGCAACGTCGTTAGGCGCAACCACACCGATAGCAATGCTGCCTGGGGCATCTTTGCGATCGAAGGAACGATCGATGGCGGCGGGAATCGCGCGCACGGCAACGGTCAGCCCGCGCAGTGCAGCGGTGTGGTCTGCGAATGAATGCGACCGGATCGCGCGGTGCGGCGGCTGACGGCAACATCGAGGTCAAGGTGAACGGCCATCAGCTCAAGCGGCAACAAGCAGTGGCAGGTGAGGTTCCGCTACCGAGGCCAGTAGCGAACATCCATCCCGACGATTGGGGGAACAATGATCGGAAGACTCTCCGCCTGGCTCGTGGTCGCAGTTCTCGGCGGACCATTCGTTGCGGGTTGCGGTAGCAGCAGCAGCAGCGGTTCGACCTCAACGAGCCCAGCGGCTACCGAAACGAGCACGACGTCCGCTTACCAGGCGGAAATCGACAAAGTAGTCGCAGCCTGCAAGACGACGGTCGAAGCCGTGCCGAGTCTCACGGCGAGCCAGCGGACCAAAGCCTTAGGTCACTGTGACGAGGGTGGAGGAGGCCCGGGAAACAGCCCGCTCGAAGCGGCACACAATGTTGCGAGGGAAGTTTGTGTCGAAGTCACCAATGCCTCGCCGTTGTCCGGCGCAGAAAAGGACCAGGCGCTCGTTGTTTGCAAGTCGAAGTAGCAAATGGGGGGCCGAATCCGGCCTGGGAATCCGCACAAAACAAACCTGCAATTTGCGGATCTTGCAGCGATCTAAGCCGAGGTCCAGTCATGACCGGAGTAGCGTCCGCCGAACCTTCGCAGACTGGGGATAGGCAGACAGTGTGATGTGGGGGGACGCGCCAAGGAGGGCGCGCTCAAAGGAAGATGCGCCCCTGGCGGGCTCCGCGCAAACCGCGCGTTAGCAATCGGTTTGCAATCGGCCGGGACGGCCAACTTGGCCGGAAGCGTGAATGTGTGGTTTTGCAGGTACTTCTCGTGATGCCCCGTGCGAGACTCGAACTCGCCCCACCGGATTAAAAGTCCGGCGCTCTACCAGATGAGCTAACGGGGCCTGCGGGCGACAGTGTGGCAGATGGGATGCTCCTGATCGAGCGGGATTCCGCGCCTATGAGTCCTCGGAGGGCCCTTCGGAGGCGGCGATACGGAGCATGTCCTCGATCCGGGTGAGCTTGACGCGCGGCCGGCCGGCGGGCTCGCCGAGGGTTCGCTCGTGGCGATCGATGGCTTCCCAGGCCTCGTATGTGACGAGGTCGGGCTGGCGTGTGCGGATGAGCGCCTCCACCGATGCCGCATCGGGGGATGCGGGGACGTGGGTGGACTCGCGCCCTGGCGATGGACCGTCGCCGTCGACGGGCGGTGCGAGATCGGCGAGCATCGCGTCGACCGTCTCCTGGGCGTCGCGCTTGTTCGTGCCGATCACGCCGGAGGGGCCCCGCTTGATCCATCCGACGACGTATTCGCCGGAGAGGGGGGCTGCCGGTGGAGGGGTCGATGATGCGCCCGGCATCGCTGGGGATGACGCCGGTGCGCTCGTCGAAGGGAACCCCCGGAAGGGGAACGCCGCGGTAGCCGATCGCGCGGAAGGCCAGCTCCGCCGGGATCGTCTCCCTCCTGTCGGTGGGCTGCGCACGCAGGCCGCCCCCGGGTGCGGGGACGAGCTCGTTGTGGACGAGCTCGACGGCGCCGAGGCGGCCGTGCTCGTCTGCGAGCAGGGCGGTGGGTGAGAGCAGGAAGCGCAGCACGATGCGCTTGGGCTGCCCTGTTGCAGGCCGGTCCGCGTAGGAGCGGAGGATCTCGACGTTGCGGCGGGAGATCGTGTTGGCCTCGGCGTCGGGGTCGGACACCGCGAGCGCGCGGTCGAGCTCGTCCGGGTCGACGATCACGTCGGCGTCGGCCAGCTCGCCGAGCTCGAGGAGCTCCGGGTTGGTGAAGGCGGCCTGGGCCGGTCCCCGGCGGCCGATGACCACGATCTCCGATACGCGGCTGCGGGCGAGAACCTCGAGCGCGTGGTCGGCCGTATCGGTGGGGGCCAGCTCGGAGGGGGCCAGCACGAGCATGCGGGCAACGTCGAGCGCGACGTTGCCGTTGCCGATGACCACGGCGCGGTCGGCGGAGAGGAGATCCACCTCCAGGTCGGTGTGGTCGGGATGGCCGTTGTACCAGCCGACGAACTCGGTGGCGGCGTGAGAGCCGGGGAGGTCTTCGCCGGGAATGCCCAGAGGCCGGTCGACGGGCGAACCGGTGGCGTAGAGGATCGCGTGGTAGTGCTCGAGCAGATCCTCGCGGGAGACGTGCTCGCCGAAATGGACGTTGCCGAAGAACCGGAAGCGCGGGTGAGCGGCCGTCTTCTCATAGACGCGGGTGACCGACTTGATCTTGGGGTGGTCGGGGGCGACCCCCGAGCGCACGAGGCCCCAGGGCGTGGGCAGGCGCTCGATCATGTCGACCTCGAACTGCTCGGAGGCCTTGAGCAGGTGCCCGGCGGCGTAGAAGCCGGCGGGGCCTGCGCCGATCACGGCGATGCGGGTGGGGACGTCGGTCATCGGCGGCGGTGGACGGTCGGCGGGGTTGGCGGCGTGAGGGTCAACAGGAGGATGGGCGCGGCCCGACTCGAACGGGCGACCCCCTCGGTGTAAGCGAGGTGCTCTAGCCAGCTGAGCTACGCGCCCGGGTCGGGGAACTCAAGGCTAGCGGGAACCTCGCGGCCGGCGGCCCGGGCCGGGTGCGGGCCCGCAGTCCCGCCCACGCCGCCGCGCGTGCGAGGCTTGCGGGAGATGGGGCGCGGTAACGGCGGTCGAAGGACGATCAGGCTCGGCCTGTTCCTCGCGGGAGGGGTGGTTCTCCTACTGGTGCTGGCGCAGGTGTTCCTGCCGCGGATCGCCGCCAGCCGGATCTCATCCCGGGTGGGCCGCTACGGGACGGTGGAAAGCGTGAGCGTGAAGGCGTGGCCGGCGGTGAAGCTTCTGTGGGGGAGCGCCGATTCGGTGAGGGTGAGGGCGGGGACGCTGAGGCTGAGCCCGGCTCAGACGGCGAAGCTGTTGTGGGAAGCGCGGGGCATGAGCAGCATTCGGATGACGGCCTCCCGGGTCAAGGAGGGGCCGCTTCAGCTGAGCGATGTGAGCTTCTCAAAGCACGGTCGCGCGCTCGCGGGGCAGGCTCTGGCCACCGCGGCGGACGTGCGTGCCGCGCTGCCGGAAGGTCTCGACGTTCAGCTCCTCTCAAGCGAAGGCGGCGCGGTGCGCGTGCGGGCCGCCGGTGGGCTGTTCGGCCTGCGGGCTTCGGTGGATGCGGTGGCGGGCGCGAGCGAAGGCAGGCTGGTCGTGCATCCGCTGGGGCTGCTCCTGTCCGGGCTGAAGCTGACGCTGTTCTCCGATCCGCACGTGTACGTGCTGGGAGTGGGGGCGAGCGTGTACGCAGCCAGCCCGCTGACCTATCGGCTGACGATTGGGGCGAGCCTTCGCTGAGGATCGTCACCGGGGCGGAGTCCGTTCAGAGCCGGGTGGCCCGGCGCGGGCGTTTTCAGGCTACCGCTGAGAGATCGGCCCGGGCCGCGGTGGCACGACGGTGGACGACCATGGGCAGGCCCTCCTTGGGGCTGATGGTGGGCATCTGGCGGATGCTCATCTGGAAGTCGTCGGCGAGTGAGAGCGTGAAGCGCGAGAGGATGATCGTGGCGATCGTACGGACCTCGAGCTGGCCGAAGCGCATGCCGATGCACGTGCGCGAGCCTCCGCCGAAGGGGACGTAGGCGCCCTTGGGCAGAGCGGCACGGGCCTCGGGCGTGAAACGGTCCGGGCGGAACTCCTCGGGGTCGGCGAACACGTCGGGCAGGTGGTGGCTGGCCCAGGAGGAGTAGTTGACGAATGCTCGCCCGGGGACGGTGTGGCCTTCGAACTCGAACGGCTCGATCGAGCGCCGCGGTCCGACCCAGGCGGGCGGGTACTTGCGCGAGCGTCTCCTCCAGCACGAGCTCGAGCTCGGTGAGCTCGCCGGAGGTGAGCTGGGCGGCGGTGGGCTGGCCGTCCTTCAGCTGCACGTCCTGCTCGGCGATCAGCCGCTCGGCGATGTCCGGGCTGCGGGCGAGCTCGTAGAACATGAACGAGACCGTCGAGGTGGTGGTGTCGTGACCGGCGAACATGAGCGTCATGACCTCGTCGCGGATCTGGAGGTCGGTCAGCTTGGTGCCGTCCTCGTCGTGGGCATCGAGCAGCAGGCTGAGGATGTCCTCGCCCCGCTCGCCCGTGTTGCGGCGGTGGGAGATCTCCGAGTAGATCAGCGTGTCGAGCTCGCGTGCGGCCTGCTGCATGCGCGCCCAGGGCGTGTAGGGAGCGCGCAGGACGCGCAGGACGTAGTCGGAGGAGTAGAAGGAGAGGGCCCGCTCGAACAGGCCGGCGGCGTCGATCGCGCGGGCGCGCTCGCCGTCGGGGTCAAGGCCGAAGAGCGCGCGCATGGCCACGCGCAGGGCGAGCCTGCGGGTCCAGGCGTAAAGGTCGATCTGGGTGCCGGGCGTGAACCGATCGAGCGCGCGGTTGGTCTCCTCGACCATCAGGTCCACCGACGCGGTGATGTGGTCGTGGTGGAAGGCGGGCAGCATGATCAACCGGGAGCGGCGATGGAACTCGCCGTCGATCGTGAGCAGCCCGTCGCCCATCAGGCCGATGAGATCACGGAAGTGTCCCTCCCGCCAGGTGAAGTTGGCGGCGTGGGAGACGGTGATGTAGTGGTTGGCCGCGGGCCCGAGCATGAACACGACGTTGCCGTGGAACAGGCGCAGCGTGAACACGGGGCCGAAGCGCTCGTAGGACTCGAGCAGCATCGGCAGGGGTTCCTCGGCGAAGCGCCGCGTGCGAGCCATCGAGAAGCGGGTTTCACCGGGCGGGAACGGAACGGTGGAGGAACGCTCGTCGCGCAGGTCGCGCAGGAGCATCGAGAACGGGTTCGAGTGAAGGAGCGGAGGTGGACCGACGAGCGCCACGGCACAGAGCCTAGTGCAAGACTGGCCAGCCGGCCAATCCCCCGATCGCCCGGGCGGTGAGGCCGAAGCGGGAGCCGGCCCGGGCGAGGCGACGGGCGCGGGCCAAGCCTCTGACATACTGGCGAGTGCGCGAAAGGACTCGCGGGATATCTCCCACGCAGAACGCGGGGGGCGTAGCTCAGTTGGTTAGAGCGCTGCCCTGTCACGGCAGAGGTCGCGGGTTCGAGTCCCGTCGCTCCCGTTCCTCACATCCCGATTGGGGGGTCGACGCTTGCAGCCCAAGCCCGATGATCACCAGCAGTCGTCGGGTGACGTCACGATCAAGCTCCTCGGCGGGTTCGCGGCGATGGTCGACGGCGAGCCGGTGGCCGAGTCGCTGTGGCGGCTTCGCAAGGGCCGCGAGCTGGTCAAGCTGCTGGCGCTCGCCCCGGACCATCGCCTGCACCGCGAGCAGCTGATGGATGCGCTGTGGCCCGAACGTGACCCGGCGGCGGCGGCCAACAACCTTCACCAGGTGGTGCACGTGGCGCGCCGCGCGCTCGGAGCCGAGGTGATCGCGCTACGCGATGAGCTGTTGACGCTCCACGCCGATGTGGACGTCGACGACTTCGAGCGGGCCGCAGCGCACGCGCGCCGGGCCGGCTCTGCCAGCGCCTACCGGGCCGCGCTGTCGCTGTACGGAGGCGTTCTGCTCCCGGAGAATCGCTACGACGATTGGGCCGGCGTGCGGCGCGAGGAGCTCGAGCTCCTCCGCGACGAGCTCGACACGGAGCTTGAGGCGTGCGTCTCAGACGATCGAGCCTCGGGCCTTCCGCCACAGGCGAGCTCGTTCGTCGGTCGTGACCACGAGCTGCGGGAGCTGCTGGCCCTGCTGGCGCGAACCCGGCTGCTGACGCTGGCGGGCACGGGCGGCGCCGGCAAGACGCGGCTCGCCCAGGAGCTGGCCCGCGAGGCCGAGGGCTCCTTCACGGACGGCGCCGTGTTCGTGGAGCTTGCGCCCGTCGGAGAGGGGCAGCCCGTCGTGGCCGCCGTGGCGGCGGCGCTGGACGTCGGAGCGCTCCCGGGACGCTCACCGTTCGACGGCGTCGCCGACTTCCTCGCCCCGCGAACGCTGCTCTTGATCCTCGACAACTGCGAGCACGTCCTTGCTGCGAGCGCGGAGCTCACGGACGCCCTGTTGCGCGCGGCGCCTCACGTCACGATCCTCGCTACCAGCCGCGAGCCGCTGCGCGTGGCGGGCGAGGTCGTGTTCCGGGTGCCGTCGATGGCGATCCCCGATCCCGAGCAGCCGCTCGCGCCCGAGGAGCTTCTCCGTTACGAGGCCGTGCGCCTGTTCAGCGAGCGCGCCGCCGATGCGCTGCCGGGGTTCGTGATCGATGCCGGGAACGCCACCGATGTGGCGCGGATCTGCTTCCGCCTGGACGGCCTGCCGCTCGCGCTCGAGCTCGCCGCCGCGAGGCTCGGCGCGCTCGGCACGGCGACGGTCGCAGAACGTCTGGACGACCGCTTCCGGCTGCTGCGCACGGGCAGCCGTGCGGGACCGACTCGCCAGCAGACGCTGGCGGCGACGCTCCAGTGGAGCCACGATCTGCTGGAGGAGGAGGAGAAGCTGTTGCTGCGCCGCCTGTCCATATTCGCCGGCGGCTTCGACCTCGCCGCCGTCGAGGCGGTGTGTGGCGGCGATGGACTGGAAGTCGCGGCGGTCGTCGACGTGCTGGCCCGGCTCGTGGAGAAATCGCTCGTCAGCGGTGAGCCGACGAGCGACGAGCGCCGCTATCGGCTGCTTGAGACGGTGCGGCTGTATGCCCGGGAACGGCTCGTGCAGGCGGGTGAAAGCGCGGCGCTTGCCGACCGTCACGCGCGCTGGGCGCTGGCCCTCCTCGAGCATGACGGCAACTCCCCGCGGCTCGACCGTGAGGCGGCCAATCTGCGGGCTGCACATGACGCCCTGCTGGCCCGCGACCCGCACGAAGCCCTCAGCTACTGCGTGCTGCTGCTGCCGTTCTGGATGCGCCGGATCGACCTCGAGGAGGCACATCGGCGCTTGACGCTGACGCTCGCGGCGGCTCCCGAGCGCACCGAGCTGCGGGCAACGGCACTGCTCGCGGCGTCGGCGATCGACTACCGCGCCGGCACGCTTGCGTGTGGCGCGGCGCACGCGCAGGAGAGCCATGAGATCGCCCGCGAGCTTGCCGACCCACGGGGGGAATGGCGCGCGCTGCAGCGACTGGGGGAGTGCGCGGTCAGCTTCGACCACGGGGCGAGAGCCGTGGACCTGTTCCAGCCGGCCCGCGAGCTGGCGCGGCGCGAGGGATTCGCTGCCTGGGAGGCCGTCTCGGTGTATTCCCTCGGCGTGGCGCGCTGGCTGCTCGGCGATCTGGCGGGCGCCGAGGAGCTGCTGGTGCAGAGCGGAAACTCTTTCCGGGCGCTCGCCGACTCCCCCGAGCGGATTCAGTCGCTGTTGAACATCGCCGAAACGCGCGGCGCCCACCCCTCGGCGCCGCTCGGCCCGCGGGTCGTGTTCGAGGAGACGCTGCAGCCGTTCGTGGAGATCTCGTGCGATGCGGCGATCGGCTACGTGCTCGCCAACCAGGCCACGATCGCGCGTCTGCGCGATCAGCCCGAGCGTGCCCGGGCACTCCTCGAGGAGGCCGCCGAGCACTTGGCCCGGACGAGCGACGAGCGCGGGCAGGCGGACGTGCTCGTGCGCCAGGCCTACCTGGAGCTCGGGCAGGCCTCGCCGGGCACCGCGCGCTCCCATCTCGAGCGGGCGCTCGAGCTGCGCAGAGGTATGCGCGACCGGCGGGGGGTCGGGATGGCGCTGGCGGCGGTCGGGCTCGTGGAGACCGTCGCCGGTGCCTACGAGCGGGCCGAGCTGCCGCTCGCCGAGGCCCGCGACCTGTTCCGCCGTGCCGGCGATCGCTGGGGGCTCGTGAGCTCGCTGTGGCGGACGGCCGATCTGGCGATCGCGCGCGGGCGTCTGGATGACGCCGAGGCGACGCTCGAGGAAGCGCGCGCGGTGGTCGCAGAGACCGAGCGCCTGGGTTGGATCGCCGTCACGGTCGCGACGCTCGCGGAGGTGGCTGAGCTGCGTGGCGAGCCCGAGCGGGCCCGCGCCCTGCTCGAGCTGGCCCGGGAGCGCTACGCGGAGGCAGGCGATGAGCCCGGTGCCGAGGCCATGAAGGCGCGTGTGCAAAGTCTCGCCAAGGGTCGGCAAAGGCCACGCAAAGTCGCGGCGGGTACCACTACCCGTAGAGCCACGACCAAACGGAGGCAGAGATGAGCGCGACGGACACAACTGGAACAATCACCCCGGTGCTGGGGGAGGCGACGGTGCAGGAGTTACGCGACGCGATCCACGGGCAGGTCCTGCGGCCCGGCGATGACGGCTACGCCGAGGCGTGCCGGATCTGGAACGGTCTCTATGACGATCGGCGCCCGGCGGTGATCGTCGGTTGCAGCGGTGCCGCAGACGTGATTGCCGCGGTGGGGTTCGCGCGCAGCAACGACCTCGCGATCGCGGTCCGCGGCGGCGGCCACAGCGTCGCCGGGTTCTCGACCTGCGACGGCGGCCTCGTCATCGACCTGTCGGCGATGAACTCCGTGCGCGTGGATCCGGACGCGCGGCGTGCCCAGGTCGGCCCGGGAGCCATCTGGGGCGATGTCGACCGCGAGACGCAGGCGCACGCTTTGGCGACCACCGGCGGCCTGGTCTCGACCACGGGCGTCGCCGGCTTCACGCTCGGCGGGGGAATCGGCTGGCTGATGCGCAAGCACGGCCTCGCCTGCGACAACCTCCTCAGCGCCGACGTGGTGACCGCCGACGGCCGGCTCGTGCATGCGAGCGAGAGCGAGAACGCCGACCTGCTGTGGGGCCTGCGCGGGGGCGCGGGCAACTTCGGCATCGTCACGCAGTTCGAGCTCGAGCTGCACCCGCTCGGGCCAACCGTGTACGCCGGCATCATCTTCTTCTCGGCCGAGCACGACATCGAGCTGATGCGCCTGTTCCGCGAGTGGGCTCCATCCGTTCCGGACGAGATCACAGCGGCGCTCAACCTGACGACGGCGCCGCCGCTGCCCGTGATCCCCGAGGAGTGGCATGGCAGGAAGGTGATCGCCCTGATCGCTGTTTCGGCCGGCTCGATGGACGAGGCCGAGAGCCAGGTTCGCTCGTTCCGCGAGGCGGCCGAGCCGGTCGCCGACCTGCTCGGGCCGATGCCGTACACGGCGATGCAGTCGCTGATCGATCCGCTGTGGCCGAAGGGGATCCAGGCCTACTTCAAGGCGACCAACCTCTCTCGCCTCGACGATCAGCTGATCGAGGGCCTGCACCAGCAGCACCTGTCGGCGCCCGGTCCCCAATGTGAGATCCACGTGCACCAGATGGGCGGCGCCGTGGGCCGCGTGGGCGAAGGCGACACGGCGTTCTCCGAGCGCTCGATGCCGTACGTGTTGAACGTGGTGACCGGCTGGCAGGACTCGGACGCCACCAACGCGCACACCGAATGGGCGCGGAACGTGGTCGCTTCGGCCGCCGAGGCATCGACCGGTCGCGCGTACGTCAACTTCCTCGGTGACTCCGACTCCGCGCGGTCGTCCTACGGCGCCGACACCTACGCGCGCCTGTTGGCGCTCAAGCGGGAGTACGACCCGACCAACGTGTTCCGGCTCAACCAGAACATCGACCCGAGCGCCGGGCAGTAGCTCGTCGCTGCTGACGGCACGACACTTCCCGAGCGCCTCCGGCGGGGCGCTCGGGACTGCGTCTCAGAAGAGTTTCCCGACGGCGTTGACCGCCGCGCTGCCGAGCACCACCTCGAGCACGACGCCCGCGCCGCCGACGAGGAGCGCCGCGACGAGCACGACGATGTCCTCGAGCAGCACGCTGAGCGACAGCAGCACCACGCCGAGCGCCGGCAGGGTGTCGAGTCCCGTGAAGGGCGGGGCGAGGAAGGCGCCGACGGTCCCGGCGATCACGAGCAGGCCGAAGACGATGTTGCTCAGGCGATGGTGAAACAGGAAACGCAGGCGGGGCCGGGAGATGCGCTCGAGGCGGCGGATCATCCTCATGAGACCGGCGAGAAAGCGCTGCTGTTTGTCCCCCGCCAGCTCGAGCGCGACACCAGCGCCGGGGCAGCCAGATCTCCTTGCGGCCGGCTATCAGCTGCAGGGCGAGCAGCAGGGCGATGATCTCGAAAACGTGTGTGGCGCCCGCCGGTGGGCAGTGGCAGCGCCGGCACGCCGAGCAGGAGCACGAACAGGATCGCGAAGCTCTTCTCCTGGAACAGTCCGATGAGGCTGCCCAGGGTCTTCTCCCCGTCGCTGTTCAGCCAGCGTTCGAGCTGCTCGCTGACCATCTCCGGCTCCGGACGCGGCTGGTTCGCGCCGGCAGACGAGCCCATGGCTGTGGGCTGCGACGAGCTGCGCATGCCCCATGACGATAGTCGGCGTCCCCGTGCAGGGTGAGAAGCGGGGCTGTAGGATCGGCCTCGAGCCCTCACGCCAGGGCGAACGCGGTTTTCCGACTGGAGATGAACGCCATGAATCCCGCCACCGAGAGTGCACAGGCGCCCGCGCCCGCCACCGATGTGGCACCGGCCAGCGCCGGCTTCGCCGACCTTCGCGACGAGGTCAACATTGCGGGCCTCCCGCTCACCGGACAGCTTCCCGCGTGGCTCACGGGCTCGCTCGTGCGCGTGGCGCCCGCGCAGTGGGATGTGGGCGAGCGCACGCTCAACCACTGGTTCGACGGCTTCGCGATGCTGCACCGTTTCCAGATGAGCGACGGCAAGGTCTCATACGCGAACAAGTTCCTGCAGACGGAGGCCTACAAGGCGGCCCGCGACACCCACAAGATCGAGTACAGCGAGTTCGCCACCGACCCCTGCCGATCGCTGTTCAAGCGGGTGCAGTCGATGTTCTCACCCAAGATCAGCGACAACACCAACGTCAACCTCACGCAACTGGGCGAGCGCTACATCGCGATGACCGAGACGCCCCTGGCCGTTCAGTTCGATGCACGCACGCTCGAGACCGTCGGTGTGGCCTACGAGGCGCCCGGGCAATTGTCGACCGCCCATCCGCATGGCCGCCGTGGCGACGGCGCCATGCTCAACTACGCGGCCAAGCTGGGCCCGCGCAACCAGTACAGGTTCTTCGTGCTTGCGCCCGGCGCGCGCGAGCCGCAGACGGTGGCCTCCTTTCCGGTGAAGGAGCCGGCGTACATGCACTCGTTCGGCCTCACCGAGCGCTTCTTCGTGCTGGCCGAGTTCCCGTTCACGGTCAATCCGTTCAAGCTGGCCACCAGCGGCCGCCCCTACATCGAGAACTACAAGTGGCACGCCGATCGGCCGACGCGATTCCAGCTCGTCGACCGCGAGAGCGGCGAGGTGAAGCATGTGTTCGAGACCGATGCCTGCTTCGCCTTCCACCACGTCAACGCCTACGAGGACGGCGAGAAGGTGATCGTGGACCTCTGCGCCTTCGACGACGCGAGCATCGTGACCGAGCTCTATCTCGGCCGCCTGCGAATCCTGGCACGCCGATCGGCCGACGCGATTCCAGCTCGTCGACCGCGAGAGCGGCGAGGTGAAGCACGTCGTTCGAGACCGATGCCTGCTTCGCCTTCCACCACGTCAACGCCTACGAGGACGGCGACAGGGTGATCGTGGACCTCTGCACCTTCGATGATGCGAGCATCGTGACCGAGCTCTATCTCGGCCGCCTGCGAGACGGCGGGCACATCACGAGCCTTCCCCACCTCGAGCGCTTCGAGCTCGACACCGCCACCGGCGCCGTCGCGCGCGAGCGGATCACCGACGTGTCGATCGACCTGCCCCGCATCAACTACGCGCGCAACAACGAGCGCCCGTACCGCTACACATGGGGTGCGGGCTTCGACGGGGGCACCGGCTGGTTCGACGAGATCGTCATGATCGACGTGCAGGAGCGCAGGGCGACGCGCTGGAGCGAGCCCGGCTGCTACCCCGGCGAGCCCGTGTTCGTCGCGGCGCCCGACGCGCGATCAGAGGACCAGGGAGTCCTGCTCTCGGTTGTCTTCAACGCGGAGCGCGGAACGTCGTTTCTGCTCGTGCTGGACGCCCAGACGCTCGGCGAGGTGGCGAGAGCCGAGGTGCCCCATCACATCCCGTTCGGCTTCCACGGGCAGTTCGCGCGCTCCTGACCCGAGCCGTCAGGCATTGGAGGTCACGTTGCGGAGCATGACGATGCTCGCAGCTGCTCCTCTCCCTCGTTTCGACGCTCCTTCAGCGACCGTCGGGATCCCCTGCCTTGAACGTTATGCGAAGAGCGCGGTCTGGGCGATGAGGCGTTTGCCCCATCTTTCGCCTCGAGGAAGCTCGCCAACCCGACGCCGGCTGCGCGATACTGGGCGGACGTCGTGAAGCGATCGCGAAACCGAGCGGAGGGGCAGGCGATGTCGCAGCAGAGCCTGGAAGTCGTTCAGCGCGGTTACGAGTACTTCCTCGCCCACGGAGACTTCACCGAGGAGTTCATCGCTCCCGACTTCGTCTGGGACATGTCGAAATTCGACGGCTGGCCCGAGGAGCAGGTCTATGACGGCATCGAGGGAGCGCGTCGCTTCATCCGGGAGTGGACAGGCGCCTGGGACGACTGGACGATCGAGATCGATGCGTTCCACGAGGCCGGCGAGCAGGTTGTCGTGGTCACCCACCAGAGCGGCCGGTCGAAGGCAACCGGGATGGCGGTCGATATGCACTTCGCCCAGGTGTGGACCGTGCGCGACGGCAGGGAGGTCCGCAGCGAGATGTACTCCGACCCCAGCGAGGCCCTCGAGGCCGTGGGCCTCGAGGGGTAGGCGGGTCTCGCCCGGGATGGTGGGTCGGATAGGTTGCACCGCTACAACCGGGGTGGCGGCGACAGCCACCCGGACAGGGAGGCGACATGTACGTTGTTGTGAGGAGTTATTCCGGGCAGGGCTGCCTCGGAGCTGTTCGATGCGCATCGAGCAGCGCCAGCAGGAGGTAAAGGACCTGATCGGCGGGGTGCCCGGCTTCGTCAGCTACGCGGCCTTTCGGAGCGACGGCGGCGGCATGACCGTCACCGCCTGCCAGGACAAGGCCGGCACCGACGAGTCCTCCCGGCGCGCCGCCGAGTGGGTCAAGGAGAACGTCAGCGCGACGGCTGCCCCGCCGGTGATCACCGAGGGGAGCACGTTCCTGCAGTTCTGAGCGACATGCGGGGTGGCCCAGGCCGCCGGCGTGCCGGAGTAGGCGCGAAGATCGAAGAGTCATGAGCGGCACGGAGATAGGGCTCGCCCTGTCGGTGTTCCTTGCATGTGCGGTCGAGGCGGTCGAGGCGCTGACGATCGTGCTTGCCGTGGGGACGACCAGAAGCTGGTCCTCGGCTCTCCTCGGGGTGGGCGCCGCGGCCCTCGCGCTCGCCGTGATCGTGCTCGCGCTCGGCCCGGCGCTCACGTCGCTGCCGATTGACGTGCTGCGCGTGGGCGTCGGCGGCCTGCTGTTGATCTTCGGCCTGCAGTGGCTGCGCAAGGCGATCCTGCGCTCAGCCGGGCTGAAGGCCAAGCACGACGAGCTGCTGGCCTACGCCGAGGAGACCGAGGCTGCGAGTACCGCCGTCTCCGATCACGACCGGTTCGACGGCTACGCGTTCGCGATCTCCTTCAAAGGCGTGCTGCTCGAGGGCCTCGAGGTCGCTTTCATCGTGCTCACATTCGGCGCGAACCAGCATCGCGTCGGTCTGGCCGCCGCCGCGGCCGTGCTGGCCGTCCTGCTGGTGATCGCCGCCGGCGTCGCCGCGCGGGCACCGCTGGCGCGGGTACCCGAGAATGCGCTGAAGTTCGCCGTGGGCGTGATGCTCAGCTCGTTCGGGATGTTCTGGGGAGCCGAGGGCGCGGGTGCCGACTGGCCTGCGGGTGACGGGTCCCTGCCCGCGATCATCCTGTTGGTCGCGGGCACCTCGCTGGCCATGGCGCGCGTTGCGGGCGCGTCGGTCACGCGTGCAGCGGTTGCGCGCGCCCAGCCCGCGGCGGCGGCCGGCGCGAACCAGGCGGAGAGCGCATGACGCGCACGCGTGCGTTCCTCACCGGCGTGTGGGAGTTCGTCGTGGGCGACGACTGGCGGACCGCGCTCGGGGTGGTGGTGGCACTCCTCGTCACCGCGGTGATCGCCGAACTCGGCAGCTCGGCCTGGTGGGTGATGCCACCGGCCGTGCTCGGGCTGCTTGCGCTCTCGATCCGCCGCGCCGTGCGCAGCGCCTCACGCCGGGGGTAGGACGCGACCGGCTCAGGTCGTGCGGACGATCAGCACCGAGCAGGGGGCGTGATGGGAGACCTTGTCGGGCACCGAGCCGAGCAGGAAGCGCTTGGCACCGGTCATCCCCTTGTTGCCCAGCATCACGAGGTCGGATTTCTGCTCCTCGGCGACGTCGAGGATCGCGTCGGCCGGGTCGCCCTGGCGCGCGTGAGTGTTCACCTTGACTCCGGCCTCGCGTGCGATGTCCGCCGCCTCACCGAGCGCCGCCTCGACCTCCTGGCGCGGGTTGATCGCCCACTGCACGTCGGACGGAGCATTGCGCCTTTCAGCGCGCAGGCGCTGCTCGGAAACGGGTGCATACGCGCTCACGAGCTCCAACGTCGCTCCCACTGCGCTGGCGACGTCGACAGCCTCGCGGACCGCCTGCGTTGCGGTGCTCGAGCCGTCGGTTCCGACCACGATCGAGGTGAACACGACGCGAGCCTAACCGAGCCGGCTCGAAAGCGCAACGAGCGCCACCGTGCTTCACTCGCGCGTGATCAGGAGCTTGGTCCAGTCACGTGCGACGAGCGCCTCGCCGGCGTCGGGCCAGTCGACCACGCGGGTGGTGATCAGCTCGGGGCGCAGCGTTCCGCGTGCGGCCAGGTCCAGGACCGCGGGCATGATCGGGCGCGCATGCACGCGGCCCGTCTTGAACGTGACGATCTTCGTGTACATCTCGAGCAGCGGCAGCTCGGGCTGCTCGCCGAAGTAGATGGCCGTGCTCGTGCAGATCCCGTCCGGCGCAGTGGATTTCAGCGCGAGCCGGATGCCCTCCTCGGTGGCGTTGGCGTCGACGGTGATCGGGAACGGTCCCACCCGCTTCGGCCAGGGCGTGTCGAGCGGCCGAGCGCCCAGCGACGCGGCGAGGTCCAGACGGCCCTGGTCGAGGTCCGCATACGTGACGGCCTCGGAGCCGAGGGCCAGCGCGATTGCCACCGCGTACAGCCCGATCGACCCGGCGCCGGCGCCCCCCACCACGAGCACGGGCGCCCCTGGTTCCTCCTCGAGCGCTGGTCCGACGGTGCGCCAGGCGTCGCTGATGTTGTCCGAGGCGCTCGCGACGGCAGCAGCCTCCAGCTCCTCGGGCACCGCCACCAGCATGTGATCCGCGAACGGCACGAGCACGGAATCGGACAGAAAGCCGCCCCATCTCTGCACCGCCGGCCCGAACCCGTAGGTGGACATCGGACCCTCGTTCTGGCAGTTGCCGGTACGCCCGCGCCGGCACGCGGCGCAGTCGCCGCACGAGATCTGAAAGGGGACGCTCACGCGCTGGCCCGGCTGGATGGCGCGGACGCCGTCGCCGACGTCGATGACCTCGGCCACGCACTCGTGCCCGAGCGCGAACGGGCCCGGGAACGGCGACTCCCCGGCCACGATCATCAGATCGAGGTCGCACGTGGCGACGGCCATCGGGCGGACGAGCGCGGCGCGATCGGAGTCGAGCTTGGGAGCTGCGACCTCCTGCCACTCGAGCTCGGAGGCAGCGAGGTAGGTCAGCTGCTGCACGGGCGGATGTTGACACGCTTTCCCGCCTCTGATCGAATTGCCTCACAACCGACCCGGGAGATCTGTTCATGTCAGTGATGATGGGGCTGCGCATCAAGGTTGATCCGGCGCGATTTCTGGAGGTCGTCAACGGCGACGCCGAGCGCGCGATCGCAATTTCTCAGAAGGGGAAGTCGATGGGGTGCCTGTCCCACCGCTTCTACGGCGGCGACGGCGAGGTGCTGGTCGTCGATGAGTGGGAGAGCAAGGAGCAGTTTCTCGAGTTCTTCGGCTCCACTCCGGGGATCGGCGAGCTGATGGGTGAAGCCGGCGTCAGCGAGCAGCCCACACCGGCGTTCTGGACCGAGCTCGACACGCCTGACAAGTTCTGAGCGCCGTCGCTCGTGAGGGCGATTCAGCGCTGAGCGCGCCGGCGCCGTCCAAGTCAGAGCGCGCGATTTTGGACCGCACCCGCCGGCAACCCCGTCTGAGAGCTGCCGCCACCCCCAGGTCCGTGCGCCAGCTGGACCTCGCGCGGGGCCCCGACAAGCTGCACGGGCTCGTCGAGGCGCTGTCCGCGCTCTTCTGAAGTGCACCGCCGCCTCCTCCCGAGGCCTACCTGACGGCACCGCCTGCCGCGTTCACCGCAAGCCATTTCCCGCCGAAGTGGGATACGCCGATGTAGGAGGTTTCCGCGCGTTCGGTGGCTTCGGAGTAGCGATAGAGCGGGTGCCCGGCGTAGGTGATCTGCCTGACGCCGCCGGCAAGCTTGATCGTCGAGAGCAGGGACGCCTTCACGCCGGGGCCGGCCGTGGGATTGCCGCTGGTGGTGAGGGCCGGCCACACCGCCGAGCAGCCGCTGACCTTGACGCACGTGTTCTTGTTGCGGCTGTCCTTGGTGAACTCGTAGACCGTGAAGCCCGAGGCGTCAACGAGGATCTTGCCCATACCGGTCTTGCGCAACTGCACGCTGGCAGCCCTCGTGGAGTGCGCAGCCGGGGAGCCGCCCTGTGCGCCGGCGGCCACTGAGAAGCTCATGATGCCCGCCAGGGCCAGGGCCGAGAGCAGGGCCGAGAGCATGTAGGTTCGCTTCAAGGGAGTTCCTCCAGATCTGTGGTTTCGGGCCTCGAAGATTGTGACGGCCTCACCGGTGAAGACCCCTTCCGCCCTGCTTCCTTCCCTGCTCGCCGTTCAGGGATCCCCCCGCCAGCCCGCTTCGGACATAATCCCCGCCGTGAAGGCAGTCCAGATCGTCGACCTCAGTGGTCCCGACAGCGCGCTCGCGCTCTTGGAGCTCGGAGAGCCCGAGCCCTCGCATGCGCTCACCCCTGGCGCGGGCGTCGTGATCGACGTGCACGCCGCCGGGGTCTCGTTCCCCGAGGTGCTGCAGACGCGCGGCGAGTACCAGCTCAAACCGCCGCTGCCGTTCGTGCCGGGCAGCGAGGTTGCAGGAGTGGTGCGCAGCGCGCCCGAGGGTGCCCAGGTCAAGGCGGGCGACCGTGTGGCGGCGTTCTGCGCGCTCGGCGGCTTCGCCGAGACGGCCGTGGCGCCCGAGTTCTTCACGTTCGTGCTGGCGCCGGAGCTCGACTTCGCGCAGGGCGCCGGTCTGATCCTCAACTATCACACCGCCTACTTCGCGCTCGATGCTGCGCGGACGCCTGAAAGCGGGCGAGACGGTGCTGGTCCACGGCGCGGCCGGGGGTGTCGGCACAGCGTCGCTGCAGGTCGCCAAGGGCGTGGGCGCCCGCACGATCGCCCTCGTCTCGAGCGAGGACAAGCAGAAGGTCGCCGAGGCGGCCGGCGCCGATGAGGTCGTGCGCTTGAAGGAGGGGTGGAAGGACGAGGTCAAGGCCCTGTCCAACGGGGGCGTCGACGTGGTACTTGACCCGGTCGGCGGCGATCGCTTCACCGACAGCCTGCGCTCGCTGCGCGAGGACGGCCGTCTCATCGTCGTCGGCTTCACCGGCGGGTCGATCCCGGAGGTGAAGGTCAATCGGCTGCTGCTGGGCAACACCGAGGTCGTGGGGGCCGGGTGGGGCGCCTACGTGATGGGCAAGCCCGATCTCAACCGCGAGATCGGCGCCGCGGTGAACCGCATGGTCGATGACGGCGTCGTGCGGCCGATCGTCGGCGAGCGGTTCCCGCTCGAGCGCGCGGCCGAGGCGCTGAAGGCGATCGACGAGCGCCGCGCGACCGGCAAGATCGTCCTGGACGTGCGCACGGGCTGAGCGCCCGCGCCCGCCCGGTCGCGGGCGAGAGTCTCCGGTTATCCCCCTCTCAGATTGGGGGGAGAGCCTCCGTGTTCCGGTGGCCGGCCGCAGTGACCGCGGGGCTCCTCCGGGTCAACATGTTCTGAGAGATGAACGCACCCGGGGCAGGAGTCGCAGAGTCTTCAGAGATCGCGCTGCTCCGGGAGGCGCCCGAGCGAGCGGCGCCCGACGGGCGGCTGGCCCCCGATGGAGCCGACGCTGGGCCGACTCCCGACCGGCTGGGACGGCCGACACGCGCCGCAGCCATGCTCCGGCCGTGGAGAGCGCCGTCTACTTCGTGATCGCCGAGGCCCTCACGAACACCGCCAAGCATGCGGGCGCGCGGCGCAGCTGGGTTCGCCTCAGCGACGAGCGCCGCGTCGCTGCTCGTGATCGTGGGCGACGACGGGCGCGGCGGCGCCGACCCGAGCGGCTCCGGCCTCGCCGGCCTGCGCGCCCGCGTGGAGGCCCTCGACGGGAGCCTCAGCGTCGACAGCCACAGCGGCGAGGGGACCGTGGTGGAGGTCAGCATTCCGTGCGGGTAGTGATCGCCGAGGATCTCGCGCTGCTGCGCGAGGGACTCGTGGCGCTCCTGCGTGAGAACGGGATCGAGGTCGTCGCCCAGGTCGAGGACGGGCCGGGGCTGCTGCGGGCGATCGCCGGGCATCAGCCGGATCTGGCGATCGTGGACGTGCGCCTGCCGCCGACGTTCAGCGACGAGGGGCTGAGGGCGGCGATCGAGGCGCGCCGGCGTCAGCCCGAGCTGGGAGTGCTCGTGCTGAGCCAGTACGTCGAGACGGCCTACGCCAGCGAGCTGATCGGCGAGAACACGGCCGGGATCGGGTATCTGCTGAAGGAGCGCATCGGCGACGTGCGGGCATTCCTCGACGCGCTGGCGCGCGTGGCGGATGGCGGCACGGTGCTCGACCGCCAGGTCGTCACCCAGCTGCTCGTGCCGCGTGAAGGGTCGATGGACGCGCTCACCCGCCTCACCGCGCGCGAGCGCGACGTGCTCGAGCTGATGGCCGAGGGACGCTCGAACACGGCGATCGCCGAGAGCCTCGTGGTCACGCCCGGCGCCGTCGAGAAGCACATCACCAACATCTTCTCCAAGCTCGACCTGCCCGCCTGCGACGACGACCACCGGCGGGTGCTCGCGGTGCTCGCCTATCTGCGCGTGGCGGGGTGAGCCGCCCGTGGGTCCGGACGGCCCGTTCACCCAATATGAAGAATTCCGTCAACTGATGATCCAAGCGGCCATCTGCGGGTTATGGGCTGATAGAAAGCGGAAAACTCGAAGGGGGTCTATGCAAGTCATCGGAGCAGGACTTATGCGCACCGCGACGACCACCCAGACGGTCGCCCTCGAACAGCTCGGGTTCGGCAGGTGCTACCACATGCGCGATCTGCTGGCCGACCTGGAGAATGGGCTACCGCTGTGGGAAAGCGTCGCCGACGGCTCACCCGACTGGGAGCAGATCTTCGGCGATGCCCACTCGACCGTCGACTGGCCCTCTGCCCGCTACTACCGCGAGCTGATGGACTACTACCCGGAATCCAAGGTCCTGTTGAGCGTGCGCGATTCAGACGCCTGGGTGCGCAGCATGCGCGCGACCGTGTGGGGGCTCTTCCACGGCGACTCGGTCATCCACCACGTATCCGACGCGCGCGCGGTGCTCGACCCGCTGTGGCAGCGCTACACCGCGCTGATGCGCCGCATCACGTGGGAGGACGGAGACGGGCGTGCTCGCCGGAGACACCTCGACCGATGAGGGCCTCGCAGCGGTGATGAACCGCTGGAACGACTCCGTCAAGGCCACGGTGCCGGCCGATCGCCTGCTCGTGTGGGATCCGGCCGAAGGCTGGGACCCGCTGTGCCGCTTCCTCGAGGTGGAGGTTCCCGATGAACCGCTGCCGCGCCTGAACGACACCCTGTCCTTCAGGGAGGGCATCATCGGCGGCGCGCTGGGTGTCGTCAACGAATGGTGGAACGAGCGCGAGCGCCCGGCCGAAGGCCTGCACGGAGCGGCCCTGAGCTGACGCAGACGACCCCGCTGACGGAGCGGCGATTCAGCCGGCCGCGCCGGCCGCTGCCTCTGCTCCGATGAAGGGGACGAGCGCCAGGTAGATGACCTGTGGCACGACGTCGGGGAGATCCGCGACGCGTCCGGCATCCACGTAGTCGTGGAGGATCTGCCAGATGCCCCCCGTTATCGCCTCGGCGGCGATCGCCGGCACGGCGCGGCGCTTGCCGGCCAGCGCATAGCCGGGGGTGAGGTAGGCGGAGAAGGAGTCGAGGGCGCTGTCGCGGATGTGAATCGCGTCGGGGCTCGCGGCGAAGGTGTCCACGAGGCTCAGGTGGGCATGGGCAGGCTCTGAGGCCAGGTAGTCGATCAGCGCGCGCAGGCCGGCCGCGACGGCGCGCGGCCAGTCGTCCTTGTGCGCGTCGTATGCCTCGCCGGCCACGAGCAGGGCCTGGTGCATGCCGACCTTCAGGGCACCGAGGTAGGCGTCGTTCTTGGTCTCATAGATCTCGTAGAAGGTCTGGTGGGACACGTTCGCGCGGCGGGCGATCTCGGGGATCGTGAGGCCGGCGAGCCCCTTCGCGGCAACGGCCGCCGCGGTCGCGTCGACGATCCGCTCGCGCTGGCTTTTCTCGACCAGCTTCCTGGACAGGGCATGACGGCCGCTGGGCAGGCGGCCCTGCGCGCGCTGCGCGCGCTCGGAGACGAGGTCCTCGGGGACCTGAGATCGGGGCCGTCGCGTGGGTTCGGGGCGCTCCAGCCCGACCGGGAGCTTCAGCGGATAGGAGGCCGCCCAGGCGGCGAGTTCGTTCGCCAGATCGCCCAGCTCGCCGGAGCGGCCACGGCGCAGGCGCGCGGCCGTCACCTCGCGGGTGCCGCCGATGAGAACCTTCACGGTGAGGTCGAGTGTTCCCTCCGCCGCGGCGGGATTCCTGCTCGTACGGATCATCAGTTCGAGCGCCTCGAGCGTCTGCGTGCGCCGCTCGAGCGCCTTGGCTCCCGCGCCGAAGGCGCCCAGCACGAACAGCGACATTCCCTCGGGTTCGGCTGCGGCCAGCTCGCAGAACGCGCGTATCCCCCGCTCGAGGTGCTCCTCCGGGGAGCCCTTCGCCTCATAGGCCTGCATGACCGTCGCCGCGGCACGTCCGGAGATCTCGTCGTAGGCATCGAGAAACAGGGCTTCCTTGTCGGCGTACAGGCTGTAGAAGGTCGGCCGCGAGACGCGCGCGAGTTTGGTGACGTCGAGGATGCGCACGGCCCGGTATCCGCGCCGGGCGATCAGCTCGATCATCGCCGTGCGCAGCCGCTCGCGCTGGTCGCGCTGGACCTCCTCGGGGTCGAGTCCGTGCGTGCCCGTGGGCAGCCGCCTGTAGCGCTCGGCGGGGTCGCTGTGCGCTCCCGCGGCGCCCTTCTTGATCCTGGGTGCCGGGGGCCCTTTTCCTGACTTGGGCCTGACGTTGCGCACGGCCACTGTCTTACAGACCTCTCATTGACATCGAGAACATCAAGGGTACCGCCTGGACGTGGCGGTCAGCCGGCGATCGTGCGGGAGGTGCCGAGCACGGCGCCTGACGAGCTGAGCGCCTGCACGGCCACATACGGCTCCGGGCCGGGCGCGGCGATGGCGGTCTCAAAGCCGTTGCGGGCCACGGTGCTGACGGGTGCGAGCTGCTGCGCGGAGGGCCCCGCGAGCAGGCGCCAGCTCGCCGTCTGCGTATCTCCGTTCCAGCTCGCGTAGACGACCGGGCCGCGCCCCTTCCGGGCGATCGCGGCGATCGCCGGGGCGCCCGTGGGGGTGCCCGTCCAGCCAAAGCGGTAGGCGCGGTAGGACTGATAGGAGCCGTGCAGGTGGGCGTCGAACAGGAGCTGCCCGGCGGCGCTGAACTCCGTGAAGTACGGCCTCGAGCCCCAGCCGACGAACAGGTCCCCGTTCCCGAGCAGCTGGATGTTGCCCTGGCTGTCGGCCGAGAGCGCGCCCGGGTGCAGGTACTGGGCCAGCAGCCTGTCGGTCTTGGCGCGGGGGTTCACTTCGATCACCATCCCGCGCGACTGGTGGTGGACCTTCGGCACCGCCCCGTTGTCGAAGATGCTGATCGTCCCGTTCGGCAGCACGCTGGCATCGTGCTGGTAGGCGGTGGCGGCGCCCCGGGAGAGCCTGACGTTCGAGCGCTTGCCCCCGATCCGCACGAGCACCTGGCCGGTGCGGGTGTTCAGTTCATACAGCGCCCATGTGTTGCGCGCCGAGATCAGGGTCCTGCCGTTGGGGAGCTCATCGATCGAGTTGACGTGGAAGTAGTCGTACGGCCATTGCGTGCTCGTCCGCTCCGCCAGGCTGTAGGACTCGCTCAGGCCGACGTGGTCGAGGCTGTGCCACTCGCGCCGCACGAGCCCCGTGCGCAGGTCGAGTTCCTGGATGATGCTGTCGCGTGACCGCGCCGCCGCGCGGGCCTCCCATCGTGGAGAGGTTGCAGTCGATCGGGCCGAACGCCGTCAGCAGGGCCGTGCCCTGCGGCGTGATGTGGAAGTCGTGGAGGTCGGCTTTGTAGCCGTTGCCCGCGTGGACGCGTCCGAGCTGCTGATAGGAGCCGTTGTCGATCACCTCTTCGCCCTCACCGAAGCCCTGCGGCGGGATGTATCCCTGCCACCAGGTCAGGACCGGCCGGCCGCCGTACTGCTGCACCTGCAGGTTGGCCGCCGCGATGTTCGCCGGCAGCGGGTCGAACCACACGAGATTGCCGGCTTCGTCGAAGATCGCCGGTCCCGCTTTGCCGGGCCCGACGTACGGGGCGGTGAACATGAACCCTCCGGCCGTCTGGGGCGAACGTGCGGTCACTGCCATGACCGGTGGTTTCAGGTCGGGGCGTGAGTGGAAGTGCTGCACCTCGAGGGGGTCTTTGCCCGACGGAGGGGTGGGCCGTGAATAGGGCAGGTTGTCGGGCCTGGCGACGACGAAGTGGAAGGCGAACGGCTCCTTGCGTGCGCCTGTCTCTCACCTTCCCGCGCACGAGCACGGTCTCGCCGGGGCGGAACGGGCGAGAGGGGACGAAGCTCGCGCCGTCGCCCTGGCTGTAGCCGGCAAGGCGACCGCGTGTGCTTCCCGGTCTGCGATCCGCGGACGTGCACGCTGCTGAGCGCCCCCGCCGGCGCGCCCAGCAGGCTGATCTGCGTCCGCGGGGAGGCGTCGTAGGAGCCGGGCAGCGGTGAGACCACGAGGCTCGTTCCGGGCAGGACGTCGGAGCGGTTGAGCGCCGCCGGCACGCACCGTGCGGCGGCCGGGGCGCGGAAGGCGGCCTGCTCGGCGGCGATCCGCCTGGAGGCGAGCGCGAGCGTGGCGGCGCTCGACAGGACCACCAGCACGCCGCCTGCGAGGAGCCCCTTGCGAAGTCGGTGGTGGGTCAACGAGCCTCCAAGGGCGATTTCCGCGGTTCGGCGGGTCGATCCTAGCCAGGGGACACGACGCGGCAGCTGGAAGTTGCGATGTGAGCTCAGAAGACGGGCGTCTCGGTGTAGTCGCCGAACACCTGCTGCAGCGACTGCACGATCTCGCCCTCGGAGGCGTGTGCGCGAGCGCATGCGAGCAGGGGCTCCATCAGGTTGCGGTCCTCATGCGCCGCATCCTCGCGGAGCGCCGCCAGCGCACGCTCGACGACGGCGCCGTCGCGTCTCGCGCGCGCGGCCTGCAGGCGGCCGATCTGCTTGCTGCTCGAGCGCGGGGTCGATGCGCAGCGTGGGGATCGGCTCCTCGCTGCTCGAGCGCGTAGCGGTTGACGCCCACCACGATCCGCTCGCCGCCGTCGATCTCCTGCTGCAGCGCGAACGCCGCGTCGGCGATCTCGCGCTGGGGGTAGTTGAGCTTGACCGCCTCGACCATGCCCGCCGAGCTCGTCGATCTTGGCGAAGTACTCATAGCTCGCGCGCTTCCATCTCGTCGGTGAGCGCCTCGACGAAGTAGGAGCCGCCGAGCGGGTCGGCCGTGTTGGTGACGCCGGTCTCGTGCGCGATCACCTGCTGGGTGCGCAGCGCGATCGTGACGGCCTCCTCGGTGGGCAGCGCGAGCGCCTCGTCGTAGGAGTTGGTGTGCAGCGACTGGGTGCCGCCGAGCACCGCCGGCCAGCGCCTCGATGGTGGTGCGCACGATGTTGTTGAGCGGCTGCTGGGCGGTCAGGCTGACGCCCGGCGGTCTGGGCGTGAAAGCGCATCTGCCAGGAGCGCGGGTTCTTCGCGCCGAACGTCTCGCTGCAGCTCCCGCGCCCAGATGCGCCGCGCGGCGCGGTACTTGGCGATCTCCTCGAAGAAGTCGATCTGGGCGTTGAAGAAGAACGACAGGCGCGGGGCGAACTCGTCGACGTCGAGGCCGCGCTCGACGGCCTGCTCGACGTAGGTGAGGCCGTCCTTGAGCGTGAACGCGAGCTCCTGCTGGGCGGTCGAGCCGGCCTCGCGGATGTGGTAGCCGGAGATCGAGATCGGGTGCCAGCGGGGCATGTGGCGGGTGCACCACTCGATCATGTCCCCGCACAGGCGCATGGCGGGATCGATCGGGAAGCACCACTCCTTCTGGGCGATGTACTCCTTCAGGATGTCCGCCTGGATCGTCCCGGAGAGGCGCTCGCGCGGTATCGGCCCCGCGCCCGCCGAGCGGATCGCCTTCGGCGGCGGCGACGTAGAAGGCGAGCATGATCGCGGCGGGCGCGTTGATCGGTCATCGACACGGACACCTCGCCCAGGTCGATGCCCGGAGAAGAGCGTCTGCATGTCGTCGAGCGTGTCGACCGCCGACGCCCTCGCGGCCGACCTCGCCGAGCGAGCGCGCGTGGTCTGAGTCGTGGCCCATCAGCGAGGGCATGTCGAATGCGGTCGAGAGGCCGGTCTGGCCGTGCTCGAGCAGGTAGCGGAAGCGCTCGTTGGTCTCCTCGCTCGTGCCGAACCCGGCGAACTGGCGCATCGTCCACAGCCGCCCGCGGTACATCGACTCGTAGATCCCGCGGGTGAACGGGTAGGAGCCGGGCCGCCCGATCGGGATCGTCCGGGCCGCCGATCCCCGCGGGGAGGTCGGCGGGCGTGTAGAGCTCGCGCACGGGCTCGCCCGAGAGAGTCCGGAAGCTCGGCTCGGCTGCCTCCGGCGGGGGGCTTCGGGGTGACCGCCATGACCGACCCAATGCTACCTGAGCCCGCTAGCCTCGGCCCTTGTGATGCACCGTGAGCTGAGCCGGCTGGTCGGCGCCGAGCACGTGCTCGAGGTGCCGCCCGGATCGCCCTACAACCACGACGCGGCGCGCCGGCGGGGCGTGCAGGGGCGCGCCGAGGCGGTGGTGCTGCCGGCGCAGCGCGAGGAGGTGGCCGCGGTGGTGCGCTGGTGCTACGACCACGACGTGCCGGTCGATCGCCCGGGGCGGCGGCACGGGGCTGACCGGCGGAGCGGTGCCCACGGAGGGCGGCGTCGTGTGCTCGCTCGAGCGCCTGCGGGCGGTGCGCGAGCTCGAGCCGGCGCTGTGGCGGATCCTGCCGGAGGCGGGCGTGAGCACGCGGCACGTGCAGCGCCTGGCGCGCGAGAACGGGCTGTTCTTCGGCCCCGACCCGGGCGCCTCCGAGCAGTCGCAGATCGGCGGCAACGTCGCCACCAACGCCGGCGGGCCGCACGCGCTGAAGTACGGCGTCACCGGCGCATGGGTGAGCGGCCTCGAGGCGGTGCTGGCGCCGGGGGAGCTCGTGCAGCTCGGCGGCTGGGCGGGCAAGGACGTGGCCGGGCTATGACCTGAAGAGCCTGCTGATCGGCTCCGAGGGCACGCTCGGGGTGATCACGGCGGTGCGCCTGCGCCTGCTGCCGGCGCCCGAGGCGGCGATCGCGCTGGTCGTGTTCCTGCGCACGCGCGCGGAGGGCTGCGAGGCGATCCTGGACGTGCTCGCCGCCGGGATCCAGCCCTCGGTGCTCGACTTCATCGACGGGGAGACGCTCGAGATGGTCGCGGGCGGGTATCCGGGAGCGGTGCCCGCCGGTGCCGGGTTCGCGCTGATCGTCGAGGTCGACGGCACCCGCGCGGAGGCCGAGGCCCAGCGCGCCGCGCTCGTGGAGGTGCTCGGGGGCGTGGCCGTGGCGATCGAGCGAGCCGCCCGACAGCGCCGCGCTGTGGCGCTGGCGAGACGGCTTCAACGGCGTGGTCACGGCCGTGCGCGGCGCCAAGGTGAGCGAGGACGTCGCGTTCCCCGTCGAGCGCCTGGGCGAGGGGCTCGAGCGCTTCGCGGAGATCGCGGCGCGCCACGGGCTGCGCTCGTGCGCGTGGGGGCACGGGGGCGACGGCAACGTGCATGCGACGCTGCTCGTCGACCCGGCGCGCGAGGAGGAGCTCGACGCGGCCGAGGCGGTCGGCGAGGAGCTGTTCGCGCTGACGATCTCGCTCGGCGGCTCGGTCGCGGGCGAGCACGGCGTGGGCTGGCTCAAGGGCGGCCTGCTCGAGGCGCAGTGGGACGCGCGGGCGGTCGAGCTGCACGAGCAGATCAAGCGCGCGTTCGACCCCAAGGGCCTGCTCAACCCGGGCAAGAAGCTCGCGCGCGACCCCGCGCGTGCCGGCCGCATCGCATCGATTTGACAGGATGGGCACATGGCACTGGTAAGCGAGCTCGAGCTCCCCGCATTCGACCACACCGAGCCGTCCCTGCGGGGCGAGCGCTTCCACAAGAGGATGGCCGAGCTGCGCGCCCAGGGCTGGCTCGCCGAAGGCCCGTTCGGGTACGTGGTGCTCGACCGCGAGTCGGCCGAGTTCTTCCTGCGCACGCGCGCGGCGATCTTCCCGGGGATGAAGATCGCCGAGATCTTCGGGGTGACCGAGGGGCCGCTGTATGAGCAGATGAGGCGCAACATCCTGCACGTGAACGGGCCGGACCACACGCGCCTGCGCAGCCTCGTGAACCCGGCGCTGTCGCCGCGCGCGGTCGAGCGCTACCGGCCCGCGATGAGGGGCTTTCTGGAGCAGCTGCTCGCGCAGGCGACCGCGTCCTCCGCGGCCGGGTCCAACGGCGAGCCGGGCCACGGCTCGTTCCGGTGCGAGTTCGTGGAGGCGTTCGCCAAGCCGTATCCCTCGCTGGCGATCGCGACCGTGATGGGCGCGCCGCTGAAGGACGCCCCGAGGCTCCACCACTGGTCGAACTGGATCCAGCGGCAGTTCGACGCGATCAGCATGGCGAGCGAGCTCGAGGAGATCTACCAGGCGGTGGAGGAGTTCTACGAGTACGCCGAGGAGCTCGTGCGCGAGCGCCGGCAGAGCCCGGGCGACGATCTCATCTCGAAGCTGATCGAGGCGGAGGAGCAGGGCGATCGGCTGAGCGACGTGGAGTGCATCAACCTCGTGTTCAACGTGCTGGTGGGCGGCGTCGACACGAGCCAGAGCCAGCTTGCGCACGCGATCAGGCTGCTGGCCGAACACCCCGAGCAGTGGGCGCTGCTGGCCGAGGACCCCTCGCTGGCCGAGCGGGCGGTCGAGGAGGCGCTGCGGTATGAGCCGATCACGCCGTTCACCGCGCGGATCCTGACCGAGGAGGTGTCCTTCCGCGACGTGACGTTCCCGGAGGGGACGGTGCTGATGGTGTGCGCGTTCACGGGCAACCGCGACGTCGAGGGAGCCGCCGGGGCGAGCGACCCGGACCGCTTCGACATCACCGCCGACTACGGCCGCGCCCGCCCGCTGACGTTCGGCGCCGGCGTGCACTACTGCCTCGGCGCGAACCTCGCCCGGGTCGAGCTGCAGGAGGGACTCGCATTCCTCTGCCAGCGCATGCACGGGCTGGAGCTGGACGGCGAGCCGGTGTTCGAGAGCGTCTCGGGCATCTACGGCCTGGCCGAGCTCCCGATCAGGTTCACCCTCTGACGTCCGGGAGACGCGTTCGCTCATCCCTCCTCGAGCGATGGCGGCGCCGGCCACCACAGCCGGCGGCATTGCGGGGGACCTGGGAGACTTAGTTGGGAGGGGGGGCATGAGGCCTCCCGGAGCGACATGGGGTTGAGATGACCTTGCGGGTGGCAAAGGCAGCGCTCATGGGGGCCGTGGCGCTGGCGAGCGCCACCGCTTCCGCGCAGGCCGGGCAGTACCACGTGTACGCGTGCCGGACCCCCGCGGGCGATGGCGCCCCGGCGGACGGGTGGAGCTCCTCCGCGGCCGGGACGGCCGCCTACGCCGAAGACACCTGTCCCGCAGCCGGGCGGTGCGCTCCTCGCGGCGCTCGGGCAGGCGACGCGCACGGCCAACACCGATGTGGCCAGGTGGGCGTTCGACGCCCCCGCCGGCGAGAGCATCGCGGGCGCGACGGTGTGGCGCGCGGCTGACGCCGCCGGCGGCGCGATGGTCAACGCCACCTACCAGTTCTGGCTCGCCGGGCCGACCGAAACGGCGATCTTCGAAGAATGCGGCGCGGCAGTGGTGTGTCCCGGCAGAGGCAACCCCTCACAGCCCCTGTCCGCTGAAAATCGCGTGGTCGTGCCGGCCGGGAACCTGGGCTCCCATCTGTACGCGATCGCCTCGTGCGGTGGGGTCGCGGGGTTCAAATGCCGGGAAGGCGAACACGACGCGAGCGGCTACGCGGCCGTCGTGCGCGTGTACGCGGCGGACATCGTGCTCGAACAGAACGGGGGCCCGAGCGCGAGCAACGTGAGCGGCGAACTGGCGAGCGCGCCGGTCGTGCGGGGCGCGAGCGACGTGACGTTCAGCGCCGCCGATCCCGGCTCGGGGGTGTACGAGGCGGTGTTCAGCGTCGACGGGCGCGTGGTGCAGAGCACGGTGGTGGACGGGAACGGCGGGCGGTGCAGGAACGTGGGCCAGACGACGGACGGGCTGGCGGCGTTCCTGTACGTGCATCCTTGCCCGGCGTCGGTCAGCGCGATCGTGCCCTTCGACACGACCAGGGCTCCGAACGGCCCCCACCATCTGATCGTGAGCGTGATCGATGCCGCCGGGAACTCGGCGCCGGTGCTGGACCGCCAGATAACGGTCGCGAACCCGCCCCCGCCGGGCCCGGCGAACGGGATGAACGCCTCCGCGCAGGCGCGGCTGAGCGTGGCCTGGAAGGGAACGCGCAAGACGCGGATCACGCGCGGGTTCAGAGGCTCGGCGACGGTCGACGGGCGCCTGACCGGGCCCGGGGGCGTGCCGATCTCCGGAGCGCTGATCGACGTGGTCGCGATTCCGGCGTACGTCGGCGCAAGGCCCTTGCGCATGGCGAGCGTGCGCACGGGCCGCGACGGGCGTTTCAGCGTTCGCGTGCGTGGCGGGGTCTCATCGCGCACGCTGCGCTTCGGCTACCGCACCCACCTGGGCGACGAGCCGGCGGCAACGACGGGCACGCTGGCGCTCGGAGTGCGTGCGGGGATTGTGCTGCGCGTGGCGCCACACACGGCGAGCGTGGGGCGCACCATCTTCTTCCGGGGGCGGCTGCTCGGCGGCCCGATCCCGGCGGGCGGCAAGAAGCTGGTGCTCGAGGCGCGCTCTCCGGGCGGCTCGTGGATCGAGTTCGACGTGATCAGCACCGACGCGCGGGGGCGCTACCGCGCCAGCTATCGCTTCAAGTTCCCCGGTCCGGCCGACTACCAGTTCCGGGTGCAGTGCGAACCCGAATCGAACTTCCCGTTCGCGGCCGGCTCCTCGAACGTGGTGGGCGTGCGGGAGTCCTGACGGCGGCACTGGGGCCGGGGGCGTTCAATAACCTGGGCGCCGTGAAGGCGGTGATCCTGGCGGGCGGTTTCGGTTCGCGACTCAGCGAGGAGACCTCCGCGCGTCCCAAGCCGATGGTGGAGATCGGCGGCAAGCCGATGCTGTGGCACATCATGAAGATCTACGCCGCCCACGGGATCGAGGAGTTCGTGATCTGCCTCGGCTACAAGGGCTACCTGATCAAGGAGTACTTCGCCAACTACTACCTGCACACGTGCGACGTCTCCTTCGACCTGGCCCGGGGCGACATGCAGGTCCATCGCTCCGAGACCGAGCCGTGGCGCGTGACGCTGGTGGATACCGGCGAGCAGACGATGACCGGCGGGCGGTTGAAGCGGGTCCTCTCCTACGTGGGCGACGAGGACTTCTGCTTCACCTACGGCGACGGCGTCGCGAACATCGACATCACCGCCCTGGTGGCCTTCCACCGCGAGCAGGGCACGAGCGCCACGGTGACCGCGGTGCAGCCACCCGGACGCTTCGGCGCACTCGACATCGAGGGGGAGCGGGTGCGCGAATCCGATGAGAAACCGCGCGGGGACGGCGGCTGGGCGAACGGCGGCTTCTTCGTTTTGTCGCCGGGGATCGACCGGTGCATCGACGGTGACCACACCGTGTGGGAGCAGGAGCCGATGCGCGCGCTCGCGCAGGAGGGCCAGCTCGCCTGCTACCGCCACGGGGGTTTCTGGCGGGCGATGGACACGCTGCGCGACCGCAACGACCTCGAGCAGCTGTGGCGCTCAGGAGACGCTCCATGGCAGATCTGGTCCTGACGGCGTGAGCGCCCGGAGCGAGCGAGCGGGCGCCGGCGCCGTCGAGCCGGGCTTCTGGTGCGATCGCCGCGTCCTGCTCACCGGACACACCGGGTTCAAGGGGGCGTGGCTGGCCCTTTGGCTGCAGTCCCTCGGTGCGCGGGTGACGGGCTTCTCGGCGGGCACGCCCACGCGGCCGTCGCTGTATGAGCTGGCGCGCGTGGGGGAGGGCATGAAGAGCATCGAGGGAGATGTGTGCGACTCAGAGACGATGGCCGCGGCGCTTGCGGCGTCGCAGCCTGAGGTCGTGATTCACATGGCGGCGCAGTCGCTCGTGCGCCGCTCCTTCCTCGATCCGCGCGAGACGTTCCAGATCAACGTGATGGGTACCGTCAGCGTGCTCGACGCCGTGCGCGCGCACGGGGACGGCGTGCGCGCGATCGTGAACGTGACCTCGGACAAGTGCTATGAGAACCGCGAGTGGGAGTGGGGCTATCGCGAGGATGAGCCGATGGGTGGCCACGATCCGTACTCGGCCTCCAAGGGGTGCTCGGAGCTGGTCACAGAGGCCTTCCGCCGCTCCTTCTTCGCAGGGCGATCGGACCCCGGCGGATCGGCGATCGCCCGGCACGGCGCCCGGCTGGCCTCGGCGCGGGCGGGCAACGTGATCGGGGGCGGGGACTGGGGCACCGACCGGCTCGTGCCCGACATCGTGCGGGCGGCGCTGGCCGGCGAGGAGGCGCGCGTGCGCAACCCCAACTCGATCCGCCCGTGGCAGCACGTGCTCAACCCGCTCAGCGGGTACCTGGTGCTGGCCCAGGCCCTGTGGGACTCGCCCGAGCATGCCGCGGGGTGGAACTTCGGACCCGCCGAGGAGGACGCCCGCCCGGTGGGCTGGATCGTCGAGCGCCTCTCAGAGCTGTGGCCGGGGGGGCTCCGCTGGGCTGTGGACGGCGGTCCGCATCCGGGCGAGGCCCGCTACTTGAAGCTCGATTCCTCCCGCGCACGCACGCGCCTAGCCTGGCGACCGCTGGTGGGCCTCGACGCAGCGCTCCAGAGCATCGTCGATTGGTACCGCGCGCTGAGTGAGGGGTCGGACATGCGCGCGGTGACGCTGGGCCAGATCGAGACGCTTCAGGCCTGATATCCGGCCCATGCCGCAATGAGGCCTACCGAAAGCTGATTCAGCCCGAGCCGACGCGCTTGCGCTGATCGGCGGCGACGACGTCCGCGTAGATCTGCTCCATCCGCGCCACGTAGACGTCGAGCGCGAACTCTTCGCGCAGCCATGCGCGCGTCGACTCGAGTCCCCGCCTGCCGGCGCCCGAGCGCCAGCGGCGGATCGCGTCCGCCGTCGCTTGCGGGTCCTCCTGCGGGACCGCCTGCACGCCCGGGCGGCCGGCGAGCACGTCGTAGACTCCCGCGCCCGGCGTGAGGATCACGGGCGTTCCCGAGGCGATCGCCTCAAGCGGCGCGAGACCCCACGCGTAGCGCTGGCTCAGAATCACGAAGACGTCGGCGGCGGCGTACGTGTCCTTCAGCTCGTCGTCGGACAGCGATCGTCGCGGCAGCGTCACGCGGTCGCTCAGGTCGCGCGCAACGATCTGCGCGGCCAGACGGTCCGCGTAGGTGGGGTCTTCGTGGTCGGAGCCGGCGATCAGCGCATGGATCGAGGGATCGTCGGCCAGCAGCGACATGGCCACAAGGAGATCCTCGAAGCGCCGGTGCTCGACGAGGGTGCCCATGCCCACGACCAGGAAGACGTCGTCTCCGACGCCGAGCCTGGCTCGGGCCGCCGCCCGGTCCGGTGGATCGAAGAAGTGTGCCGGTGGTCCCACCGGCACGATGAGAGCATCCCTGTGATAGCTGCGACGGACCATGTCCACCTGCTGGGCGCTGAGCACCGCGATCGCGCTGGCGCGGCGGGCGTCGAGCAGATCGGGCCAGGTGAGGGCAGCCTGCACCGCCCGGCGCAGCGGCGGGCGCTCGCCGATGATCGTCTGCTTCGGCACGATTGCGCGCTCCCACAGCGATTCGTTGTTGCGAGTCCACACGAGCGGGACCGACAAGCGCCCGGCGGCAATGCGCCCGGGCCGGAGCGCGGGCCAGTCGTGGGCGTTGACGACGTCTGCATCGGTCGGGACGAGCCGGGCTACCTTCGGCATGTCGAGCCAGAAGCGGCGGGCCAGCGCCCTGTTGCCGACGGGCAGCTCGAAGGCGCCACGCCTGACCGACCGGATCTCGAGCTGATCCGCCGCGTAGGAGAACTCGCTGCCGGGAAGGAAGTCGTGACATGCGACGGTGACGCGGTGGCCGCGATTGACGAGTCCGGCCCCGAGCTCGAGCATCAGCCGCACGCCACCGCCACCGCCCGCCTTTCCGCCGACGTGATGGTTGACGAGCGCGATGTGCATGTGGGAGAGTCGACGGTCCCACGATGACCCCCGGGCGAATGATTCTCGCACGGCGGCGGGACGCCGACGGTCCAATATCCTGCGTCCGAATGGTATCCACGCTCCCTTTCGACAGCGACCAGCCCCTGGCTGATGGCGGAGAGAGAGGACCGTTGCCACCGAAGGCGCTCGCATTCCGATGCTGAAGGATCTGCGTGCGCCCGAGTGAGGATCCTCGTCTTCAACCCCTCCTATCCGCCTGTCGCCTGCGGGGTCGGTGCCTACACGCGCGGCCTCGCGCAGGCGCTCGTCCGTGCTGGCCACGACGTCACCGTCATCACCGGCGCGGCGTCGACGACCACCACGGACGGGCCTCCGCGCGTGCTGCCGCCACTGCGCAACTGGGGTGTCCGAGAGTTCTTGCGAGCCTGGCCACGCTTTGCAAGGCCACGTCCCGATGTCGTCGTGTCGTGCTATCCCGCGGTGGTGGTCGACGGCAGCTATGTGCGGCTGCTGTACCTGATTCCGGGGCTGGCGAAGGCGCTGCTCGGACGGCCACGGACGGTCTTCGTCGTGCACGAGTTCATCCGCGCCAATGAGCATGAGCACCGCCTGTTGGGGCTCGCACTGTTGGCAGCAGACCAGATCGTGGCGGTGACCGAGGCCGAGTGCGACGCGATCGTCACCCGCTATCCGTCGGTCGCCGCACGAACGGTCGTGCGGCACAACCCCTCAACGGTCCCGGTTGCTGCCCCCGATCCACAAGCAGACGCTCGCATGCGCGCAGCGCTTGCGCCGCAGGAGCGTCCCGTGATCGGGTTTATCGGTCTCCTCTGGGCTGCGACAAAGGGATTCGAGGAGCTGCTCGAAGCGCTTGCGGGGACCGACGCCCTGCTTGTGGCGACCGGCTCGCTCGATCCCGCCAACCCCTACCAAGCGCATGTCGCCGCCCAGATCGAGCGGCTGGGGCTCGGCGAGCGCGTGCGCTGGCTGGGCTTCATAGGCGACGACGAGGCCGGCCGTCTGCTGCGCGTGGTCGATGCTGTCGTGCTCCCCTACCGCGGCGGGGCCGAGAGCGGCTACACGAGCCTGCTCGGGGCGCTCGTCAACGGCGCGGCTGTGATCACTACGCGCGGCCCGCAGACCCCGCCCTGGCTGCGCGACGGCGAGACGGCGCTGCTCGTCGACCCAGAGGATCCCGTGATGCTGGCGAGTGCGATCGACCAGCTGCTGAGTAACCAACGCCTTGCCGCGCAGGTTCGCGCGGGAGCGCGCGGGCTCTCGTTCGGCTGGGATGAGATCGTCCAAGCCGTGGTCGCGCCGGGGGGACGTCGACGGGCCCGCCACTCACGACCGGGCCGAGCACCGCGATCACTCGGCGTCCTGCGCAATCTGCTTAGTCGTCGCCGCGAATGAAGGCTCCGTAGAGGAACGTGTAGTCCTTGCCTGCAAAATGAATTGGCGGGCTGCCGATGTCCCGGATGACGCTGCCCGGGTCCGATGCCGGATGTAAGTTGTGGCTTTCCGCCCTCGCAACCAGCGCTTCGATTTCGGTCTCGTCGAAGATACGCCAGTCGCGGTCGAACATGCGCTCCGTGGTGACGATCTTCTGCGGCCAGTAATCGGTCGTAAAGACGAAGACACCCCCCGGACGCAACAGGCGGCCGACCTCGCGGCACAGCTCGTCGTCCGGCACTCCGTGCTCGATTACGCTGATGGCGCTGATGCCCGCAAAGTGACCGTCGGGCCAAGGGGTGGACAGGAGGTCGCCGACGGTGTAAGTGATGACGTCGGCGTCGGGCATCCGCTGCACGGCCGGATTGAGGTCGATCCCAAACAGGTTGCGATAGCCAAGCCGCTTGAGAGCCGGCAGCATGTCACAGGCAAAGCAGCCGATGTCGAGAATGGCCTCAGATGGGTCGAGCCGCGCGACGAAAGCCTCCAGGGACCGCTGCACGTCCCAGGTCTTGAGCACGAGCGCGGGATCAGGGCGGCGCAGGAGGCGCCGGACCATTCGGCCCGCGGCGCCGACGGCGGGTGCCGGGTCAAGGAGACCTTGCTCTTGCAGCTCGCGGGTCGCCGCGGCGATCTGGCTCTGTTCGAGCAAGACGGCGAACTCGAGCGAGGAAGTCTGGTCGGAGGTTTCTGTTGCGCGAGCGTCGGTCAACGTGCCATAGCCTAGCCCGGATCGAGGCGCAGGAAGTGAGGGCGCCCGTCGACGGCCGTACGATCATTGCTCATGACGCCGTCCGACTCAACGTCTCTGGAGCCCAAGGGCCCAGCCGTGGACGTGCTGGACACAGAGCAGGCAGGACCGGCTGCGTTGCGCGGCGGCGCGATGCGCAGCGGTGCCTACGTTCTCGGCATTCTGCTCAGCCTCATATCCGCGCCGCTGCTCATCCGTCACCTCGGTCAGGTCGAATACGGGCGCTACATCACCATCCTCGCGCTGGTCACGATCGTCGGCGGTTTGAGCGAGGGGGGAGTGAACGCCATTGCTCTGCGCAACTACGCGAGCCATTCCGGCGCCGAGCGCTCCCGACTGATGGCAAATGTGCTAGGCGTCAGGATGGGCTTGAGCATCGTTAGCGTAGGCGCAGCGGTTGCCTTTGCCGCACTCGCGGGCTATGGGCGAGACCTTGTACTCGGCACCTTTCTGGTGAGTATCGGGATGGCCTTCCAGGTCACGCAGGATCTGCTGGATGTGTCACTGCAGGCCACGCTTCGCTTCGGCCGGGTCACGCTCGTGGAGTTTCTACGCCAGCTGATAGGCGTCGTCCTGATCATCGCCCTCGTGATCGCAGGGGCCCATCTCCTGGGCTTCTTCGCCGTGACCATCCCGGCGGGCCTAATAGCGCTGCTCGTCAGCATGCGGCTTGTAAAGGGATTGTTTCCGCTGCGCCCAGCCTTTCATGCGAGCGTGGCGTGGCCTCTCTTGCGGGAAACCTTCGTCCTCGGGGTCGCGGTCGCACTGAGCACCGTCTACTTCCGTGTGACGGTGATCATCATGTCGCTGCTTGCGTCGGCGGTACAGACGGGTTACTTCGCTGTCTCCTTCCGCGTGGTGGAAGTGCTGATCGGTGTGCCGGTCCTGGTAATGGTGGCCGCCTTCCCGATCCTGGTTCGTGCCCAACGTGACGACCAGGAGCGCTTCGGGCACGCTACACGACGCATGTTCGAGCTCGCCGTGCTGATAGGCGTCTGGCTGGCGGTCTGTCTCGAGCTTGGCGCGGGCTTCATCGTTGAGGTGCTGGCGGGGCAAAGCGCGCATCCCGCTGTCGCTGTGCTCCGAATCCAGGGCTTGGCCGTGATGTTCACCTTCGTGGCGGTCGCATGCGGTTATCCCATGCTCTCCCTGGGGCGCCAGCGTGTCCTGCTGGTTGCCAACGCCTCGGGGCTCGCGGCGGCGCTGTCCCTGTCTCTGCTGTTGATCCCGTCCCTGGGCGCCGAAGGCGGCGCGGTGACAACCGTCGGCGCGGAGGCCACCCTCGCACTTGTAACGGTCCTAGCTCTGATCCGTGCGCGCCCCGGGATCGGACTGCCCCTCGGCGTCCTGCCCGTGGCCGCCGTCGCCGCCGCCGCCAGCATCCTCGTCGGCCGCCTGGTCGGGGAGAGCTCGCTGGTGGAAGCTGTTGCAGGGGCTCTTACCTACATCGCCGTAATCTTCTTGCTGGGCCGCTTCCCGCCGGAGTTCGGTCACCTCATGCATGGACTGCGCTCTCCCCGCTCGGCCAGGATTCCCTCGTAAATGACGGCGACTCGGCGCTCCCCAGCGGCTCAGCCGTGACCGGTCGGCTCCTCGAGGGCGGCGCATCCGCGGCGTGTAGTGTTCCGACCCGTTCGGCCGAGCGGCTGTGGCATAGTGCTGCGCCTGATCGCTTTGCGACGGTGGATCACTTGACTAATCGCGAACCTGCACCACGCACCGGCCTGGAGCTCGCTCGCTCCGACGAGGTCATGCGAGTTGAGCGCGCGAAGACACGGCAGCGCCTGTCCATCTGCATTCCGACCTACAACTTCGGCGCCTTCATCGGCGAGACGCTCGAGAGCATCCTGCCCCAACTGGAGGAGGGCGTCGAGGTTGTCGTGCTCGACGGCGGATCGACGGACGACACCACCGCCGTCGTCGAATCCCTGCAACGACGCTATTCGGCATTGCGTTACGAGCACCGCAAGAAGCGGGGCGGCATCGATCGAGACATGGCCCGCGCGGTCGATCTCGCCGAAGGTGAGTATTGCTGGCTCTTCTGCGCCGACGACGTGATGAAGCCGGGCGCCATCGCGTGGATGCTCGAGAACCTCGACAGCGGCTGCGACGTCTACCTCTGCGGTCTCACGCTCTGCACGCTGGACATGCGGCCGTTGGCCGATCATCGCGTCTCGAGGATCAAGACCGAGTCGCAGTTCGATCTCTCTCGGTCGCGCGATCGCAGGAGCTACTTCAGACGCGCACAGACGACGACCGCGTTCTTCAGCTTTGCCGGCTCGCTGACCTTCAAGAAGTCGCGCTGGGATGCGATCGGTCTGGACGAGGAGTTCGTGGGGAGTCTCTGGGCGCACGTCGCGCGCTTCTTCCAGATGATCCCCAGCGGACTGCGGCTGCACTACCTCCCCACGGCGTATCTCTACAAGCGCACCGAGAACGACTCATTCCTGGATAAGGGTCTCGTCAATCGCCATGCGATCGCGATCGACGGCTACCACCGGCTGGCCGACGCGTGCTTTCCGGCCGGCAGCATGGAGGCACGCCATGTCCGCCGAGCGGTGAGAAACGAGTTTCCTCCCTGGCTCGCGCTCGATCTGAAGTTCAAAAGCGAGACAGAGCATCCCGACGAGGTGCCGGTCGTCGACCGCCTCGCAGCCAAGGCCTATGGCGATCGGACGCCGATAGACCGGCTCTATCGCCTCATCTACGACCACACTCCGCGCGTGGCCTTCATGACTACTCGCAGCGTGTACCGGTCCTTGAGATCGGTCACTGTCTCGATCAGGACGCTCCGACGACGCGCACCTCGGGTAGCGGCACGATGAACTTGCCTCCTCGCCCGAGGAACTCCTGCTCGCGCTCGAGGAACTCGTCGAGGAAGTGCCAGGGCAGGGCGAGGTAGTAGTCAGGGTTCATCGCCCGCGAGTCCTCCTCGCTGATGATCGGGATTTTCGTACCGATCGTCTCTGAGCCGTACTTGTCCGGATTGCGGTCGGCGGCTGCCTCGATCAGGCCGCTGTCGATACCCGCGTACTGGAGAATCGTGTTGCCCTTGGTCGAAGCGCCGTAGACATGAATCTTCTTGCCTTCGCCGTGAAGTCGCTTGCACATCGCCACGAGGTCGTCGCGCACCCGTTCTGCGCCTCAACCGGAACTCCTCGTAGGGCTCGGGTGAGTCGAGCGCCAGCTCGAACTCGTTCACCCGCAGTGCCGTCAGCGCCTCGAGCTGCTCGGGTGTGCGCTCGTGCTGGCCGGCATGTCCGATGAACAGCCGGATCGAACCGCCGTTCATGTCGTTGAGCTCGGCGGACACCACCTCGAGTCCCTCCTCGCCCACGAGTCGCTCGATCACGGCGAGCGAGTAGTACTCGAGGTGCTCGTGCACGATCGCGTCGAATGCGTTGGCCTCAAGCATCATCGGCAGATAGTGCAACTCGATGACCCAGATCCCGCCCTCCGCGAGCGCCTCGGCGACGTCGGCGACGAACGTGCGCGGGTGCTCGAGGTCGTAGAACATCGCGATGCTCGTGATCGCCTTGGCCTTCTGGTCGGGCCGACGCTGTCGCAGAGCCTGCGCGGAGTAGAAGTCGTTGACGACGTCGTATCCCTTGGCGATCGCATACCGCGCAACATCGGAGGGGTCGAAACCGAGGTAGCGCAGCCCCTCAGCTTTGTACCCGTCCAGCAGGGTGCCGTCGTTGCAGCCGATGTCGACGACAAGGTCACCGGACTCCAGCGGCATGACCGCTTCGACCCCATGAGCTATGCCGTGAAGGTTGTTCGGTCATCGTGCGGTTGACCCCGCTGCGATACCAGTAAGAGCTGTAGAGAATCGAACCCGGGACGGTGTGCTTGGTCTGGATCAGGCCGCAGGCTTCCTGGTCGCGTGTCATGTCGCAGCGCACGAGTTCGAGCGGAATTGCACGCTCGACGGGCTGATCGCCACCCGGATCAGCAAATGCTCCTGCGATGCGCTGCTCGCCGAGCGACAGCACCGGCGCGAGGTGCGGGCAGTCGCAGATGCGACACGTGGTGCGCGTGATCAGACTGGTGCGTGGTGCAGGTTTGCGATTAGTCAAGAGATGTCAAGAGATCCACGGTCGCAAGGCGATCAGGTGCGGCCCTATCCCACAGCCGCTCGGCCGAACGGGTCGGAAGACTACACGCCGCGGATGCGCACCGCCGTAAAGCTGGCCCGATCGCAGGCGAGTCGTCGCCCCGCGACGCGTGTCGTCGCTCAGCGACGCGCGTAGATGCTCATGCGCATCGCCAACGAGTCCCGTATCCCAATATCCGGATCGAGCGCATCGGCCGGCGCGCTGCGGCCGGCGAGGCCGTTCGCCGAGCGCCAGCCGGCGACTCGTCCAGACAGGGCTGCGAGGTCACGCGAGAGGACCGCGTCGCCGACAACGACAGCCGCCTCGGTGGTGAGCGCCCGCAGCGCCTCACGGCTTCGCAGGACGCCGTAGCGGTGCAGCAGGTAGCCGCGCGCGAAGCCCGCGTGGCGCCGCTGCGAGCCAGTGCGGTGTCCGTGTGTGGCCGAGCCGAGGTGCATCCCCACCGCCTCGGGCGCCACGGATGCCCTCCAGCCGGCAGCGCGCAGGCGCAGCGCGAGGTCGAGGTCCTCGGCGTAGGCGAAGATCGCCTCGTCGAGCCCGCCCGCCTGGCACCATGCGCTACGCCGGTATGCCCCCGCTGCGCCCGCGGGTCCCGCGAGTCGAGGCCGTGCATCGGCGGCTCGAGCGACCGGTAGGTCTGCCAGGCGCGGAAAGCCCGCGAGCGTCCGGTCGGCGCACAGCCCGACGCTGTCGATGACGTGCTCGCCTGGCTGTACGAGCAGGCACGCGACCGAGCCCGTCGCCGGCTCGGCCTCCAGCGGCGCGATCAGGCGCTCGAGCCAGTCGGGGCGGCAGTACACATCGTTGTTCAGCACCACCACCGCCTCGCCGTCCCCCGCATCTGCTCCGCGGTTGCACGCGGCAGCGAAGCTCAGCCTGTCCGCCGATCGGATCAGACGGACTGCGGGCCACTCGCGGCCAATACGCTCGGCGGTCTCGCCGCTGCCGCCGTTATCGGAGACGATCACCGTGTGCGGGCGGGTCTGTCGCGCGAGATGCGACAGGCAGTTTGCCGTCAGGTCATAGCGTCCTGACGTCGGGATCACGATGTCGATTGTGAGCGGCAGGGCGGCCCATCCTAGCCTCTGGCTCGCGGATAACCTTGCACGCTTCGTGGACCCCGCCAAGCTCACTCACGTCGGTCTGAACCTGATCTTCCTCGTCCCCGGCGAGACCGGTGGCATGGAGGTCGCCGCGCGCGAGCTGATCCCCGCGCTGCTCGCCGAGGCGCCCCCGGGGATGCGCTTCACGGCGTTCATCAACCGCGAGGCGGCCGCCGCCGGAGGACGGGCCGTGGGGCGAGCTGCTGCCGGCGGTGACCGTGCCCGTGAACGCGCGCAACCGCGTGCAGTGGGTGCTCGGCGAGCAGACGCTGCTGCCGCGGCTGGCGGCCCGCGCGGGCGTGGACCTCGTGCACAGCCTTGCGAGCACCGCGCCCGCTGTGGGGGCGCTTTCGCACGGGTGGTGACGGTGCACGACCTGATCTACGCGCGCTTTCCCGAGGCGCATGCGGGCATCCGCGACAAGGGCATGAAGGTGCTCGTGCCCTGGGCGGCGCGCCGCTCGGACCGGGTGATCGCCGACTCGCAGAGCACGCGCGAGGACCTGATCGGGCTGCTCGGCGTCCCCGCCGAGCGCATCGACGTCGTGCCGCTCGGCCTCGGCAGCCGTGCAGCGCGCGGTCCCGCTCGCCGAGGGCGAGGTGCGCGCGCGGTTCGACCTCGGCGAGCGTCCGGTCGTCCTGAGCCTGTCCGCCAAGCGGCCGCACAAGAACCTGCTCGCGCTGATCGGCGCGCTCGCGCGGCTTCCCGCCGAGGGCCGCCCGGTGCTCGTGCTCCCCGGCTATCCCACCGCGCATGAGGCCGAGCTGCGCGCGCGCGCACGCGCGCTCGGCCTCGACGCGCGACGTGCGCTTCCCGGCATGGGTCTCCGACGAGGAGCTCGAGGGGCTGTGGGCGCTCGCCGCAGGCGTTCGTGTTCCCCTCGCTGTACGAGGGCTTCGGCCTGCCCGTGCTCGAGGCGATGGCGCGCGGCGTGCCGGTCGCCTGCTCGAACGCCTCCTCGCTGCCGGAGGTGGCCGGCGACGCGGCGCTGCTGTTCGACCCGCACGACGAGGCGCGCCATCGCCGAGGCGCTCGCGCCGGCTGCTCGAGGACCCCGCGCTGCGCGAGCAGCTGCGCGCCCGCGGCCTGGAGCGCGTGCGGGAGTTCACGCTGGGAGCGCACCGCGCGCCTGACGCTCGAGAGCTACGCCCGCGCGCTCGCGTCCGCGTAGCTCTCGAGCACGATTCGCAGCGAGTGCTCGAGCGACAGCGTCTCGGCGTTCTGCGGCGAACCAGCTCGCGGTGCTCTCGCGCAGCGCGATCCCCGCCTCGTGCACGCGCACGATCGCCTCGGCGACGGCCTGCGGATCGGGACGCGCGGCGATCGTGCCGTTGACGCCCTCCTGATCAGCTCCGTGGCCGCGTTGTCCTCGCCCGCGACCACGATGCTGGGCGTTCCCCGGGCGGCCGCCTCCACGACCACCATGCCGTAGCCCTCGCGGCGGGAGGGAAGCAGCATGCACAGCGCTCGGCGCATCTCGGTCTCGAGCGTGTCCGCGTCGGTGAAGCCCGGCGCCGACACGGTCTCCTGCAGGCCGTGCTCGGCGATCGACGCCTCGAGAGCCGCGCGCTCGGGGCCGTCGCCGAGGAACTCCCCCCGCAGCCCCTCGATCCGGGCTGTGGCGAGCGCGATCGCGGCCACGCCCAGCGTGGCCTGCTTCTCCGGGATCAGCCGCCCGGCGAACAGCACCAGCGGGTCGGCCGGGCGTGGCGCGGGCGGCTCGGTCGTTCCGGCGTACAGTCCGCGCAGGACCGTGACCGGGCCGCGCAGTCCCTCCTCGCGCAGGCGCTCGGCGTGCAGCTCGGAGAAGCAGAACGCGCGCTGCGGCACGCGCGCGCAGAGCCGCTGCACGAGCGCTCCGACGCGCCCAGCCGCGCCGCCGAGGTAGTCCAGCCAGTAGGAGCGGCTCCACACCTCGAACCAGTCGACCATCAGCTCGAAGCGGATGAACGGGCGCACGAGCGCGGCGGCGAGCAGCGAGAAGTAGGGGAAGGCGCACGTGTGGACGACGTCGTAGCGGCGGCCGTTGCGCAGCAGGTGCAGGAAGACCCCCAGCGCCGAACACGAGCGGCGGCAGGATGCGCCGCCGCCCGCCGGCCGTGTACAGCGCCATGCGCGGGCCCGCGACGGCGACCCGCACGCCCTCGCCGAGGTCGACCCGCTCGCCGCGATCCCACTGGCGCAGCGTCAGGTAGGTGACCTCGTGCCCCTCGGCCGCCAGGTGCTCGGCGAGGTTGCGATACCAGCGCTCGGCGCCCCCGACGGTGTGGGGGAAGAGGCAGTCATAGACGACGCAGACGCGCATAGCGGTAGCATCATCTCGCGAATACGCGCGCACTTTCCGCCCGCGTGCGCGTTATAACCGCATGACCCGCGCCCGCCCCGGGCACCCACGCGCTTCGGGAACCAGGGCGCCGAGTACCGCTATGAGCACAGCCGTCCAGACCAAGCCCCCCGTCGCCACGGACGCCGAGGATCGCTCCGGGGTGCTCGTGTCGGTCGTGATCCCCTGCCTGAACGAGGCCGAGAACATCGAGGCGTGCGTGACCGCCGCGCTCGGGGCGCTCAAGCAGATGGGCGTGCAGGGCGAGGTGGTGGTCGCCGACAACAACTCCGAGGACGACTCCGCGCGGCTCGCGGCCGAGGCGGGCGCGCGCGTGGTGGTCGAACGCAGGCGCGGCTACGGCAGCGCCTACCTGGCCGGGTTCGCGGCGTCGAAGGGCCGCTACATCGTGATGGCCGACGCCGACCTGACCTACGACTTCAACGAGATCCCCCGCTTCGTCGCGGCGCTCGAGGAGGGCGCGGAGATGGTGATCGGCGACCGCATGGACAACATCCAGCCGGGCGCGATGCCGTGGCTGCACCGCTACGTCGGCAACCCGATCCTCACCGGCCTGCTCAACCTCTTCTTCCGCACCGGCGTCAACGACGCCCACTGCGGCATGCGCGCGCTGCGCCGCGACGTGCTGCCCCGCCTGGACCTGCGCACGACCGGGATGGAGTTCGCCTCGGAGATGGTCATCAGGGCCTCGAAGGAGAACCTGAAGATCGCCGAGTTCCCGATCGAGTACCACCCGCGCGGCGGAGAGAGCAAGCTGTCGAGCTTCCGCGACGGCTGGCGCCACCTGCGCTTCCTGCTCGTGCACAGCCCCAACCACCTGTTCATCGTGCCCGGCGCCGTGCTGGCCGGCGTTGGCACGCTGATCGTCGTGTTCGTCGGCGCGGGCCTCGACTTCTTCGGGCGGGCGTGGGGCCTGCACGCGCTGATCGGCGGCGCGCTGCTGATGATCGTCGGCACGCAGGTGCTTGCGCTCGGCCTGTGCGCGCACGCCTACGGCACCTACTTCATGGGCGAGCAGGACCCCTGGTTCGATCGCATGCGCGCGCGCTTCCGCCTCGAGCACGGCCTGCTGCTGGGCGGCGTCTTCATCCTGATCGGGCTGGTCATGGGCGCTGTGATCGTGGCGACGTGGATCGCGCACGGCCTCGGCTCGCTCGCCGACGAACGCCTCGCGGTGATCGCCGCCTCGCTGTTGATCGTGGGGATCCAGATCTTCTTCTCGTCCTTCCTGCTGTCGATCCTCGGTCTGCGCCGCCGCTAGCGTGCGGCCGCTGCGCCGGATTCCGGCGGTCGTGTTCGCCGGTGACCCGCGCGTATGGCGAGCGGCGGTACTCGCGGCGGTGCCGCTGTTCGCGCTGGCCGCCTTCTACTGCCTGCGCCCCCGCGACTACTACACCGGCACCAACAACGTCGAGGCCTACACCTACGTCATCCAGACACCGGCGGGTGCGCCCGTCTGCGTGCCCGGCCTGCACATCCCGGCCGGCACCGGTCGGCTGCGTCTGCAGCTGATCTCGCAGACCCGTGTTCGCCCGGCGCTGAAGATGGCGCTCACGACCGGCGGTCCGCACCAGCGCACCGTCGCGGGCGCGCTCGGCCCGTTGGTGGTCCCCGCGAACCGGATCAGCGCAGCGGTGTTCACGATCCCGGCGCTGCCAGCCGCGGAACGGGCATCGCTGTGCCTGACGGCCGCCGGCGTCGTCAACTGGGGCGGCACTCCGTTGCTGGCCGTCCCGAGCCCAGATCCTCCGACCGCGAGCGGGCGCCCACTCGCGGCGCGCATCGCCGTCTGGTATCTGCCGGCTGCCGGAGCGCAGCGCAGCTATCTGTCGCGCGCCGGCCCGATCCTGCGCCGCGCCTCGCTGTTCCGCCCGGGCTTCGTGGGGCCGTGGCTGTACGTGTTGATCCTGCTCGTCCTGCTACCCGCGGCTGGCGCTCGCGGCCGTGCGCTGTCTGGCGCTCGCTGCCGAAGGTCGCACGCCGCGCCGGCTCGCGGCCTGGGTGTTCGCCATCGCCGCTCTGAACTTCGCGTGCTGGGCGCTCATAACGCCTCCTTTTCAGGCCCCGGACGAGGTCGATCACTTCGCCTACACGCAGTCGCTCGTCGAGCGCGGTCACGCGCCGTCGCGCAACCCCGGATCGCCGCTGGCGCGCTGGTCGAGCTCTGAGAATCTCGCTCTGGAAGACATGAGCTTCCTCACCGACCACCAGGTCGGCGACACCCGCCTGCCCTGGCTGTCATCGCAGGAGCGCTACTACGAGGCCCAGGTGGCGAAGCTCCATCCGCGCGCCTCCGACGGGGGCGGCAACGAGACGGCCGCGACGCACGGGCCGATCTACTACGCGGCGCTCGCCCCGGCCTACGTGATCGCGAGCTCATCGCCGTTCTCGCAGCTGACGCTGATGCGCCTCACCTCGGCGCTGATCGGCGCGCTCACGGTGCTGTTCACCTTCCTGCTCGTCCGCGAGCTGGCGCCCGGGCGTCCGTGGCTGGCGGTGCTCGCCGCGCTGCTCGTCGCCTTCCAGCCGATGTACGGGTTCATCTCGGGCGCGGTCAACAACGACGTCGGCGTGAACGCCGGCGCGGCCGCGCTGGAGCTGCTGCTGATACGGATGCTGCGACGCGGTCTGCACCTTCCGCCTGGGGCCTGCTCACCGGTGGGCTGCTGATCCTGCTGCCGATCGTCAAGGGCACGGCCTACGCGCTCTATCCGGTCGCCGGGATCGCCTTGCTCGCTGCGCTGTGGCGCCATCACCGTCGCTCGGACGCGGCAGGGTGGGGCGGGCTGGTCCTTGGCGCGGTGGTCGTCCGCGAGCTCTCGGCTCATCTGAGCGGCGTCTTTCAACAGTCGCAGGGCAATACGCCGGGTACCGGCTCGGCCGTGGGCGGTGACCAGCGGCGCCCTCGAACACCCGCTGGGCTACCTGGGCTACCTGTGGCAGGTGTTCCTGCCGCGCCTGTCGTTCATGGCGCCGCACTTCGAGACCACCAACTTCCCCGCGTTCGTCATCTTCGTCGAACGCGGGTGGGGCGCCTTCGGCTGGTACGACGTGCTGTTCCCGCACTGGGTGTACGTGGTGATCCTCGTCGCGATGCTCATCGTCCCCGTCCTGGCCGTGGTCGCCGCTCGGCGCGAGTGGGCGTTCGTGCGCCGCCGCCTGCTCGAGACCGGGCTCCTGCTGCTCATGCCGATCGCCGTCGTGGCGGGCTTCGAGGCGGCCTTCTACACCACCGGCGCGCGGCCGTTCGTCGCCGAATTCGGACGCTACGCGTTTCCGGCGATCGCCCCGCTGGCGGTGCTCGTGGTGGCCTCGCTGCACGCCTTCGGTCGTCGCTGGGCGCTGTTCGCGGGCGCGGGCCTGCTCGTGGCTATGCTCGCGCTGAGCTACGCCTCGCAGCTGCTGACGCTGACCGGGTTCTACGCCTGACCATGCCGAGCCTTGACCATGCCCGAGTCTGACCCCACGGTGGCGATCCCCACGCGCGACGGCGGCGAGCTGCTCGAGCGCACGCTGTCGGCGCTGGCGCGCCAGACGGTCGAGCACGAGCTGCTCGTGTGCGACTCGGGCTCGACCGACGGATCGGTGCAGCTGGCGCGCGAGCACGGGGCGCGCGTGCTCGAGATCTCCCCGTCGCAGTTCAGCCACGGCGGCACGCGCAACCTGTTGATGAGAGAGGCGTCGGGCGCGCGCGTGGCGTTCCTCACCCAGGACGCCGAGCCGGCGAACGAGCGCTGGCTCGAGCGCCTGCTGGGCGGCTTCGAGCTCGCCGACGGACGTCGGCGATCGTCTACGGGCCCTACCGCCCGCGCCCGACGCCGCCGCTCCGGTGCGCGTCGAACTCGAGCACTGGTTCGCCTCGCTCTGCGCCCGACGGGCGCCCGCGGGTTGAGCGGCTGCGCGAGCAGGACCGTCGACGCGCTCGGCGTCCGGCCGTCGAGCTGATCGGCGCGGCGCGGGTTCTTCACCGACGCAAACGCCTGCATCGCGCGCGTCGGCCTGGGAGCGGGTGCCGTTTCGCGAGGTCCCCTACGCCGAGGACCGCGTGCTCGCGATCGACATGCTGCGCGCCGGCTACGCCAAGGCGTTCGTCCCGCAGGCGGCGGTGCTGCACTCCCACGACTACACGGCCGTCCAGGAGCTGCGCCGCTGCTTCGACGAGTGGCGCGGGCTGCGCGAGGTGTACGGCTGGCGCGAGCCGGCTTCGCCCGCGCATCTGACGCGGCAGCTGCGGGGGGCGCTGGGAGAGGCTCGCGCGCGAGCTGATCCGCGAGGGGGCCTCGCCGTCGCGCCGTCGCGCGACGCTGCGCGGCGGCGGGCCGTCACCATGTTGTACGCCTCGCCGGCGCGCTGCTCGGCTCGCGGGCCGATCGGCTCCCCCCGGGCATCGCGGCGCCGGCTGTCGCTCGAGCGGCGCGCGGGCTTCGCGCCGCTCGACTTCGATCGCGCCCGCACGACCGACTCCCCGATTGCCAGCCAGCCACAGGCCCACGTGACCGACGACGACATCACAGAGACACGACGCGCACACGTCCGCGATCAGTCAGCCGGAGTCGATCGCGCGACGCCGCGCTCGACGGCAGCGTTCAGGGGCCGCTCGGCGGGCTGCGCCGGCGCATCTACCTGACCTACCACTACCTCGGGCTGGCGCACGCTGCTGTTTCGGGCGCTCACCTTCCCGCTGCGCTTCACCCCGCTGAAGCACCGTCTGCGGCTGCGCACCCACGCGCGCGACCGCGAGATGCGCCGCGCGACTGGCCTGGTATCGCGAGCACGGCAGGCCCGTCAACATCGTGATCCCGAGCTTTCGCGACGCCGAGCGCGTGGCAACGCTCGTCGAGAGCATCCGCAAGACGGTGCCCCGCGGGATGGCGCGCATCATCGTCGCCGACGACGCGAGCGGCGCCGAGCACCTCGCCGCGCTCGGGCGGATCGCGGGCATCGAGGTCGTCGCGGGCAGCGAGAACGCGGGCTTCGCCGCCAACGTCAATCGTGGCCTGCGCGCCGTCAGGACGGGAAGGCGACGTGGTCGCTGCTGAACTCCGACGTGGAGGCCCGCCCGGGGTGGCTCGCGTGCCTGCAGTACGCGGCCTCCCAGGAGCAGGACGTCGGCATCGTCGGCGCGCAGCTGCTCTACCCCGACGGGCGCATCCAGTTCGGCGGCACCGTGCGCAACCGCGACGCCCCCGAGTGGTTCGACCACCGCTACCGCTTCAAGCCCGAGGACTGGGGTCCGGCCTGTCAAGCCGAGCCGGCGCTGGCGGTGACCGGCGCGTGCATGTACGTGCGGCGCGAGGTGATCGAGCGCGTCGGGCTGCTCGACGAGGGCTACCCGATGGCCTACGAGGACGTCGACTGGTGCCTGCGCGCCTGGCAGGCGGGCTTTCGCGTCCTCTACTTCCCCGCCGCGCGCCTCGTCCACCACGAGTCGGTCACGCGCGGCACCGAGCTGGGCGAGCGCGAGCGCGACCTCCCAGCGGCTGTTCTGGGAGCGCTGGGGCGACTTCTTCGACGCGCGCACGGTGCGCACCGACGTCGGCGCCCTGCGCGTCGTCTACGTGACCGAGGGCACCGGCATCGGCGGCGGGCACCGCGACATCTTCGAGCACCTCAACCGCCTGCCGGACCGCGGGCACGAGGTCGCGCTGTACACGCTCGGCGACCCGCCCGACTGGTTCGAGCTGCGCGCGCCGGTGCACAGCTTCGAGGACTACGACGAGCTCGTCGAGGCGCTCGCCGACGCTGGACGCGATCAAGGTCGCGACCTGGTGGAACACCGCCGCGCCGGTGTGGCGCGCGAGCGTCCTGCACGGCATCCCCGTCTACTTCGTGCAGGACATCGAGACCTCCTACTACCCCGACGACGAGCGCGCGCGCCACGCGGTGATCGACTCCTACCGCCCGGAGTTCCGCTACATGACGATCTCCTCCTGGAACCGCGAGCGCCTGCGCGAGCTGGGCCTCGACGCCGAGCTGATCCCGCCGGGGATCGACCTCGAGACCTTCCGCCCGCTTCGAGGACGTGGAGCGCCGCGACGGACATGGTGCTCGCGCTCGGGCGCTCCAACCCGCTGAAGAACCTGCCGCTGACGATCGACGCGTGGCGGGCGCTCCGGCGCGACGGAGCTCGCGAGCCCCCCGAGCTGTGCCTGTTCGGGATCGAGCCCGAGCTGGCGACGGACGCGGGCATGCGCTACGTGGAGTCGCCGAGCGACGAGCAGGTCAACGAGCTGTTCAACCGGGCGACCGTGTTCGTGCAGACCTCCACGCACGAGGGCTTCTGCCTGCCGCCGCTCGAGGCGATGGCGACCGGCGGCGCGGTCGTCTGCACCGACGCGCACGGCAACCGCGACTTCTGCGTCGACGGCGAGAACTGCCTGATGCCCGAGCCGGACCGCGACTCGGTCAGCGCGGCGCTTGCGCGCGCGCTCGACCGACCCGGGCCCTGCGCGAGCGTCTGGGGCGCGCGGGAGAAGAGACGGCGAAGGACTACGCCTGGGAGCGGCGGATCGACGCGCTGGAGGAGTTCCTGCAGGAGGTGGCCCGGCCAACACGGGTGGATCTCGATGCGGCACCGGCCCCGGGCCCCAGGATGACGCTGGCAGTGTCCTCGGGGCAACCCGACGGAGACACCGTGGCTCAGGCGCAGCGCGCGGCCGGCTGAGGGTGCGAGGACCGCCGGACGGCGATCGTGAAGGCCGAGTTCGTCGAGCAGCTGCGCTGTCCGGCCTGCCGGCGCGAGCACACGCTCGTGCTGTGCGTCGAGGCGAGCGACGAGCGCGAGGTGCGTGAGGGCTTCGGTGCGCTGCCGTGCGTGCGGGATCGAGTTCGCGGTGCACCGCGGCGTGCCCGAGCTGCTGCACGAGCCGCCACAGCACATCCTCGACCGAGGCAGCGGGACTCGAGCGCTTCGCCGAGCAGATGCGCGGCGGCGGGCTGGGACCGCGAGATCGGTGCGTCGGCTGCCCGACATCGAGCACGGCTACTGGTACGTGCAGGCGCGCTCGATGCACCAGCTGCTGACGACCGTCCCGTTCAGGGCCGGTCAGAGCATCCTGGACGTCGGCTCGAACACCTGCTGGGCGGCCAACCACTTCGCCGAGCGCGGCCTGCGTGCGATCGCGCTGGACATCGCGACCGCCGAGCTCCAGGGTCTCTACACAGCCGAGTACTTCATCGACGACGGGCACGTGTTCTTCGAGCGGGTGCTCGGCTCGATGGACGCCATTCCGCTGGCGTCGAGCAGCGTCGACTACGTGTACTGCTGCGAGGTGCTGCACCACAACGACGCGGGCGGCCTGCGCCGCACCTTCGCCGAGATCTTCCGCGTTCTGCGCCCGGGAGGGCGGCTGCTGATGGTCAACGAGACGCTCAAGACGCTGCGCGACCCGCACGGAGTCCATGTCGAGGGCGTGGAGCAGTACGAGGGCTACGAGCACGCCCACTGGGCGTCGCGCTACCGCTGGGAGGCGATGCGCGCCGGCTTCCTGACCGAGGTCACCGAGCCGCACTACCGCGCGTTCTTCGGCGACGCCGAGCTCGCCGCTCGAGCACCGGACGCCTCCCGGCTCAGGCGCCTCGGCACGGCGGCTGGGCTTCGCGCTGCGTCACGTCGGCCTCGCCCGGCGCGTCTACCTGTCCTGGCTGAACCACGTGTGGGGAGGGGTCTCGATGAACATGATCGCCACCAAGCCGCGGCGCTACGTCGGGCCGCCACGAGGGCCTGCGGCGCGGGCGAGCGTATGCTGCGCAGCGCTGGCCGCCGGCGCGCGCCTGCCGGTCGACCGCCGGCGCGGCCTGGCGCCGGCGCGGCTGCCGCGCACCCCCGAGCAGGCGGCCGGGCGTTTCGCGAGGCGCGACGGGCGGCTCAGGGCGCGGTCCTCAGCGGCCCGGCCCCGGCGTCGGCTAGAGGTTCTCGGCGACGAGGGGCGCCGAGCGATTGAACACCCAGAAGCCGAGAGCGAAGAGTCCCAGCACGATGGCCAGCGGAGCGAGCAGCGCGGCCCAGCTGCCGAGCGCCTCACCGGCGCTGAGCGTGCGCGTGGGTGATCATCGCGTGGCGGAACTGCTGGAAGACCACGGCGAGCGGGTTGAGCATGTACAGGTGAAGCAGCGTCGGGCTCACCTTTTCGCGGACCGTTTCGACCGAGATGATCACCGGCGAGCAGTAGAAGAGGATCTGGCTGATCACGTCCCAGATCGGCTGGATGTCGCGGAAGCTGCACGAACAGCGCCGACAGCAGCATCGCGATGCCGGTCGAGAACACGATCAGCATCGCGAGGATCAGCGGCAGCTCCAGCCAGCTGCAGCATCGGACGGACGCCTTCGGCGAGCGCGAAGATCGAGCACGACGATCAGGTTCAGCGCCAGGTTGAACAACGCGAGGAGCACGACCGACAAGCGGAATGACCATGCGCGGGAACTGGATCTTGCGCACGAGGTTCTCGCGATCGACGCACGCTGCGCACGGCGCCGGCGGTGGCTTCGGCGAAGAAGGTGAACAGCACGATCGAGCCGAGCAGCTGCGCGCCGTAGTGTTCCTGCCCGGGGCGTTGCCGATTGTTGACGTGGGCGACCTTGGTGAAGAACACGTACAGCACGCCGAACAGCAGCAGCGGCCGCACGAGCTGCCACACATAGCCGAGCACCGAGCCGAAGAAGCGCAGCTTGAACTCGTTGCGGGCGATGTTGTACGTGAGATGCCAGAAGCGCGACCAGTCGTCGGTCAGCGCCCGCGGGCCCCTGATCGGACGTCCGAGGCCCTCGTATGGAACGGCCTCAGAGCTCAAGCCTGCACCTGCTCGGAGGGCGACGCTTGGCCGCGCGGCGACGCTCACGTCGACCGGAACGTCGACAAGTCCACCCATGCGCCTCGGGTCCGGTGACCACGAACGAGAATGCCGCCCTCGAAGCGGTCCATGAGGTCCAGCCCGGTGCCGCGGTGGGCGAGCGTGAAGAGCGGGTTGTAGCGCCCGGGGGCGAGGACGTTTTCGAAGGAGAACGAGAACAGCACCTCCTCGCCGGCGCGAAGCGGCCGCTGCGCTCGTTCTCGCGCGAGCGTCGTGGCGACGATCATCGCGACGTGATCTTCGTTGAGCACGTACACGCTGGCGACCGGGTCCTCCACGTCGACCATGAAGCTGACGAGCGCCTTGAGCGTGATCCGCTGACCCTGGGGCAGCGATGCCTGTCGCTCGCCGCGCTCGTCCTCGATCCAGGCCTCGACGATCCGCGCCTCGCCGTCGCCGCCGCGCTCCTCCGTGCGGCTGCTCGGCGCCTCGGGGTCGCGCCCGAAGTTGAGCTCCAGGTAGCGGTCGGCCACCTCGTGCGGCTCGCCGAGGTGGACCATCGAGCCCCGCTCGAGCAGCAGCGCGCGGTGGCAGAAGCGGTTGAGCGCGCCCATGTCGTGGGTGACGAACACGATCGTGCGACCGTCGTCGCGCATGCGGTTGAAGACGTCGAAGCACTTCTGCTGGAAGGCGGCGTCGCCGACCGCCAGCACCTCGTCGACCAGCAGGATGTCCGCGTCGACCTGGATCGCGACGGAGAACGCAAGGCGCACGTGCATGCCCGAGGAGTAGTTCTTGAGCTTGAGCTCCTCGAACTCGCGCAGTTCGGCGAAGTCGATCACCGCGTCGTAGCGCGCCCGCGCCTCGCGCGGCGAGAGGCCCATCATGATCCCGTTGAGCACGACGTTGTCGCGCGCCGCCAGATCCGGGTTGAAGCCGACGCCGAGCTCGATGAACGTCGACAGCCGCCCGTTCATCCAGATCCGGCCGCTGTCGACGCCGTAGATCCCGGCCAGGCACTTCAGCAGCGTGCTCTTGCCGCTGCCGTTGCGCCCGGCGATGCCGAAGAACTCGCCCTGGCGAACGTCGAAGGAGATGTCGTTCAGCGCCTTGAAGGTCTCGTGGCGGGTGCGGCGCGTCGGGTGGAGCGCGCGCTCCTTGAGCGTGTGAGTGCGCTCCTGCGGGCACGCGGAAGGTCTTGCTGACCGACTCGGCGACGATCGGCGGTGGAGCGCTCGATGGCTGGTGGCATTCGTGGAAGCGTACCGTGGGCTCCCCCGAACTCGCCGCAGCTACCCGACGGAGGCCCGTTGCCGCCCTCTTGATTGGCGGTATCGTAGGAATTAGCCCGATGCACGCGGTTGCACCACATCTCCCCGACAGCATCCCCGGTCAGGCGCGACTCCTCGTGCGACGGACCACACGATGAGTCTGCGCAGGCGCGCGGGCGCGCCACGCTTGATCGAGTGGACCGGCGAGCGCTGTGTGCCGTGGAGCCCGGACGTACAGGTCGTCTACGAGCATCTGCACCGTTATCTGTGGGCAGCGCAGCTCGTCACCGGGAAGCGTGTCCTCGACCTTGGCAGCGGCGAGGGGTTCGGAGCCTCGATACTCGCCGACAATGCCAGCGAGGTTCGGGGGTAGACGTCGACGAGCGCACGGTCGAGCACGCCGGCCTGAACTGGTCCGGTCCCGCGTGTCTCCTTCGAGGTGGGTAGCGCACTCGACCTGTCGGCGTTCGACGACGGGTCATTTGACGCGGTGGTCGCGTTCGAGATCATCGAGCATCTTGCCGACCAGGAGCGGATGCTTGCCGAGGTCGCACGCGTGCTCGCTCCCGACGGCCTGCTCATCGTCTCGACTCCGGACCGGCGCCTCTACAGCGAGACGACGGGTCAGGTCAATCCCTTTCATGAGCGCGAGCTGACGAGCGAGGAGTTCACCGGGCTACTCGGGGCGTCGTTCACCAACGTGGGCTGTCTGGGGTCAGAGAACCATCACCGGCTCTCACCTTGGAGCGCTTGTCGACGCCGAGAGGCGAGTAGCCGCGTCCTCATTCTTCATCGAGCGCGCCGGCGAGGAGTGGCGTATCGCCGGCGAGCCCGCCGGCCTGTACCTCGTTGCCCTCGCGTCCAATGCACCTCTGCCCGACGCGCCGTCGGGATCCACGCTCGGAGACTGTGGCATCGAGCTGGTGCGCGAAACCGAACGGGACGCAGCGCGAGCCGCGAGGTCGATAGTCGCCGAACGCGAAGAGGCCGACGCCCGAGAGCAGGCGCGCACGGGGTCACCAGCTCGCGAAAGATGCTGAGCTGAAGAAGCAACGCCTGGAACTCATACACCGAGACGAGCGTGTCGCCCACCTCCAACTAGAGATCGCCGGGGTTCGGACTCGTCTTCAGGCCAACGAGGCCGCCGCGGGCGATCTGCGTCACCAGTTGGAGGAGGCGCAGCGACTGACCCAGCGGGTGGAGACAGTCTGTGACCTGGCAGACCTTCCAGCGTGTACGGGGCCGTGCTGTTCTCGACGGTGGGCGAGAACTCAGCTTCTGTACGCGCGCTGAGGACGCTGCTGCGGTTGGGCGGGCGCCTGATGGGACCAGCCAGGCCTGAGGCCGCGGTCGAAGCGCCGCCGACCCAGGCCGATGGCGAGCCGATCAACCTGCCCACGTTCGAGCAGCCCGACGGTCTCGCTCATCATCCCGCTTCACTCGCGCGCCGATCTCACACGCCGCTGCCTGGAAACGATCCGTGACAACACCGATCAGGTCGGCTATGAGGTCATTCTCGTCGACGATGCCGCCGACGAGGAAACAAAACGGCTGCTCGAAGTCGTGAGCGGGGCGCGGGTTCTCGTCAACGAGAAGAACGAGGGCTACATACGGAGCATGAACGCGCGGCGCAGCCATCGCGACGGGAGAGTGGCTCGTGCTGTGCAACAACGACATCGAGGTGTCCGCCCGTGTGGCTCCGGGCCATGCTCGACTGCGCCGAATCGCGAGACTCGGTCGGTGTCGTGGCGCCGAAGTTCGTGTCTCCCGACGGTCGGCTGAGCGAGGCCGGAGGCATCCTCTGGAGTGACGGGACCGGTGTCAACTTCGGCCGAGGCGATGACCCGGGAGCGTTCCAGTACGAGTATTCCCGCGAGATCGACTACGGCTCGGCAGCCGCACTGCTGGTTCGCACCGAGTTGTGGCGTGAGATCGGTGGCTTCGACAAGCGCTACGAGCCGATGTACTACGAGGACGCCGACCTCTGCCTCGAGGCGCGCCAGCGTGGGTGGCGGGTGTTCTACGAGCCGAGCGCCGTCGTCATGCATGTCGAGGGAGCCACGGCGGGGACCGACCCGCAGTCCGGGCACAAGCGCTACCAGGAGGCCAACCGTCTCAAGTTCGTCGAGAAGTGGCACGCCGTGCTCGAGGCCGAGCACCTGCAACCGGGCGAGCGACGACGCGCCGCGCCGCGACCCGTCATCGCGGCGCCGCACGTGCTCGTCGTCGACTTCCGCGTGCCCATGTGGGACCGCGACGCGGGGTCGCTGCGCATGTTCGAGATCGTGCGCTCCCTTCAGCGCCTGGGCTACGCCGTTACGCTTTCTTCCCGACAACTTCGCGCCCATCCAGCCGTACACGCGTGACTTGCAGCGGCTCGGCGTCGAGGTGATCTTTGGTCCGGTCGACCTGCTGGCAGAGTTCGCCGACATCGGGCCGAGCCTGGCCGCCGCGATCCTGTCGCGGCCTCACTCTGCCAGTCGATGGCTCGACTCCGTGCGGGAGTTCGCGCCTTCGGCGACCGTGATCTACGACACCGTCGACCTGCACTGGGTGCGTGAGTCGCGTCGGTTCTCGCTGGGCAGGCCCGACGCTGTCAGGAGCAACGGGGTCGATTCCCGCTCAGGGCCCGAAGGCCGCAGCCCTGCTCGAGCTCGAGCTCGCGATGGTCCGAGCGAGCGACATCACGGTCACGGTGACCGATGACGAGCGCTCCCAGATCGTGAGCCACGTGCCGGACGCTCGGGTGACGATCATCCCCACGATCCACGAGAACGCCGCGACATGTCCCCCCAGTCGCCGGGCGCACGTGGCCTGCTCTTCGTCGGCGGTTTCGAGCATCCGCCGAACGTGGACGCCGTCGACCTATCTTGGTGCGCGAGGTGATGCCCCTCGTGTGGAACATGGTCGGCGAGCTGCCTGTGACGATCGTGGGCGGGAGTCCCTCGCGGGAGGTTGAGGACCTGGCCGGGTCCGCAGGTCGACGTACGGGGCTGGGTCGCAGATCTCACGCCCGCTGCTGGAGTCCGCGCGAGCGATGGTGGTGCCGGTCCGCTTTGGAGCCGGGCGTCAAGGGCAAAATCACCCAGGGCATGGCCGCCGGGCTTCCCGTCGTCACAACACCGGTCGGCGCCGAGGGCCTCGAGGGTCTGGACGACGAGAACATGCTCATCGGGGACGCGACAGAGGCGCTGGCCGAGAGGATCGTGCGCGTCGCCGAGGACGACGCGCTTTGGCAGGCGCTCTCGCGTGGAGGCCAGCGGCTGGTCGCGGCAAACTGCTCGTTGGAGGTCCTTGACGAGCGGATGCGTGAGCTTCTGGCGGCCGGCCCGTCGGATCGAATGCTCGCCGGCCGAGAGGCCTAGCTCGTGGTGCTACGCAAGAGCAGGAACATTCGCTCGTCGTTCTCGGGAGTTGCCGGGTCTGAGTCGGTCGTGTTGCCAACGTTCAGTCGGTCGAGGATCAACCAGCCCGCTCGCTGAGCAAGCCGTTCCAGGCCCACGGGTGAGAGGATCCAATAGTTGGTGGGGTCATTGTTGGTCTCGTCAGGCGCGACAAGGTAGGCAACCGGCAGGTCAGCTATCGGCGTGCGCGAGGGCCCTGCAAAGCGCGCCACCTTGGTGCTGAGCAAGCAATGAGATGATCGTGCGGCCAGCTCACGCAACACGTAGTACGGATTCTGGAGGTGGTACAGGATGCCGAGGAGGAACACGAGTCCGTACCGCTCACGGGGAAGCGTGAACTGGCGATCGAGGTCCACATCGTGGATCGGCCACCTGCGAACGAAGGTGGTCGCGAAGTGCTCGGGCTCCGCGAAGGCCGTTCATGTTTGTTGCGGCGGTATCCAAAATGTCGACCTGCCAACCCGCCACATCCTCCAGCGCAAAGGCGAGATCGCCGTCGGCGGCACCGATGTCGGCGACCGGCAAGCCTTGGGTCAATCGCTCCAGGTTCCGGTTCTCGCCCGAGAGCATCGCGATCGATGTGCACAACGTTGGCGAGAATGTCGTACGGGTACCAGGGAAAGCCGTTGCCCAGTTCCGCGCGGGCGTCGCGCAAGCGCTCGACCTGCGCGCCGAGGTTTGCTCTGATCTGATCGATCTCCACCGCGGATCAGAATAGTGACGATGCCTTAGCTAGGTCTGGCGATACGCGGGTCCGGCGCATGGTGCTACGGATCTGCGCATCGTCAGCGGCATTGACAAGCGGAGGCTCCCGGAACGCCAGCGCGATCTCTCCGGCGCTAGAGGACCAATGCGAGGTCGAGCTCGAGCCTACCGGAGCGTCGGCCGCTCGGTCATACTTGACTTCCGCAGGGCCGACCACGTTACATGCCGAAGCCAGCCCACCAAATGCGCCAGGCTGTCACCAGCCTGCGACGCCAAGCGCGCCGCCAGGGGTGGCTACGGCTCCCTGCAAGCCGGCCGGCAGACGCCGCCGTGAAGCCCCATCCATATCTCGCGATCTACGAGCAGCTGCTCGCTCCCCTGCGCCGGCGCCGGTTTGCGCTGCTCGAGCTCGGCGTGTGGGGCGGTCATTCGCTCGAAATGTGGCGCGATGCTTTCCCACGAGCCACCATCGTCGGCGTCGACCTCCGTCCACCCGACCTAGAACTCGGAAGGCGCGTGCACATCGTGCGCGGCGACCAGACTGATGCTGCGCTCATGCAGCGTCTACGTGAGGCGCACGCCCCAGAAGGCTTCGACGTGATTGTCGACGATGCGTCTCACATGGGCATCACAAGTGCTCGCTCGCTTCAGATTCTCTACCCCGAGCACCTACGTTCAGGCGGCCTGTACTGCCTCGAGGACTGGGGCACCGGGTATCTACCGGACTGGCACGATGGAGGGCAGATCTCAACCTTCTTAGATGTGTCGACCCTCGACAGCTCCACAACGGCCATGCAGGCGGAGGTATCCGCGCCAATTCCCATGCCGAGTCACGACAGCGGAGCCGTAGGCGTGGTCAAGCGCCTGGTCGATCACACGGCCGGTGGCACCGTGCGATGGGCGCAGCCCGATGCAGTCGGGGATGTCTTGGACATCGAGGCGATGACCGTCTGGGACGGGATCGTTGCGCTGCGCAAGCCCAATGCCTGAAACGCCCGTTGCGCCCGGATCAAGGGGCTCTTAAGGCGGTTGACCCTGAACGGGCACCCCCCAAGGAGGGGGATCGCGCTGCTCCCGGCGACGAATACGTCTTCGGGGCGGCCTCCCTAACCCGCGACAAAATCACCTCGCCCGTTGAGGCCAACGACAATATCCGCGACTACTCCGCTGGCCGGACATGGCTCGCCTGAGGCGATCAGAAAGGCTTGAGCTGCGCTGATCGGTGGCACCAAAAATCCGCTCTCCCCCGACATCTCGGCGACTAAGAGCGCTTGGTGTTGCGCGTCGAGGTTCATTTTCGCGCATATGACGCTCCCTTCCGGCGTCCGTGACGCGACTTCGGAGCGGAACGCTGCAAGCCGACCTCCATATGGAGATTGCACAAAGTACGCACGAACATCCGAGCCCTGTCGAAACAAGAGTACGAGTGTCGCGAGGGCGGCCAGAAACAGTGCGCCCCTCAGCCACAGAAGCTTGGACCGTCCGAGCAGCAAAGTACCTGCGCCAGCAGCCAATGCGCTAAAGACAAGGAGCAGTGGCATCGCGAGATAGTGGATCTCCCGTTGCTGACTCTGAACCAGCGCGGGAAGCGCTGTCGCGCCCGCGGCAGCAAACACCGCCATGGGAAACCAGTCTCGCCGGACTACTGCTGCGAGGGCTCCTGCCGCTCCGAGTAGTAGTACCGCGATGTACACGGCCGCGAGAAGACTTGTCGGAGCGAGGGCTGCTTTGTAAAAGTCGAAGTTTTGGTGAACAAATCGCAATCCGTTGGTTGCATACACGCGGCTGGCCGTCGTAGCGGGATAGGCAATAGCCGCGAAGTAGACGACCGGAACCAGCAGGTTCCAGAAGCCCACCGCGACGCTGGCCCGAGCCGTAGTGACCCCGAATCGTCGAAGTTGCAACACCTGGTGAAATGCACAGTAGCCGGCAAGAGGCAAAAGGCCGATGTAAAGGACATTGCTCACGATCGCGAATGTCCACGCCGCGCCGCTGGCCAGAGACCACAGCCCTGTGCGGGGGGCCGATCCAGCCCTCATGCATCGTTCATGGCTCATCAAGCCGACGCCGAGGGCAAGAAACCCGCCCGAGTGCGTGATGTTCGAGGACCACAAGGCCGTCGGGAGCCAAGCGGCAGTCGCGATGAACAGTCCGCCCACCCACCATGCCTCAACGGAGCTCCACCTTGTCCTGCTCCCAGTCTGCAGCCACGTGACCAAGCCGGTCACAAAGACAAGCGTGTTTAGCAACAGAAACGGGACAGCGGATCCGGAACCAAAAGCTTGGGTGCCGACAGCCCAAAAAATATTGATTATGTAGTGGCCATCGTTGATACGGTCGTTCGACAAGTCTCCCAGCGATCGAGCAAAATGGGTGAGGTTGAGGAAGTCGTCCGCCCAGAAGCCGCTCCGCGATACAGCTGTAACCCACACCATCAGGCTCAACAGAATCACGAAAAAGGGGAGAGCCAAAAGCAGGGCCCTGCCGATGCTCCAAGTTGACAATGTTGCCCCGCGCTTCATCGTTCGCGCCTCTTTCTGGCACATGTCACAGTGATCGGGCAGATACGTCTGAGAACGAATGACGCTGCGCAAGTCGCTCCGCTGGGTGGGAGCTCAGTACGTGGTGACGCTAGACCAGCGATAGCGGCGCATAATAACGATCGACGGGATAGTCCCTGCCCCGGGCTGACAAGATCTGACCGGTGGCGCTCTCGCAAGCCTCATCCTCCCTGTCGCGTATCGGCTGAGCGACGCCAGGGCTCCGCGCTTGATCCTCTTCGCGCCACCAACCGATCGTGGGCGCGTTCTCGTCGACGTAGTAACTGGTGACGATGCGATCCACATACTCGAAGCGCACGCCTGCCTCGGGCATGCGACGGGCGAGGTTCCAAGCAGCAGGCTCTCCGACCACGTAAGCGTTGACGTGGAGAAAGGCAGACCTCGCGCTCCCGGGACTCATCGACCCGTACGTCGCCGATCCGCCGGTTTTCGGCGTGTCCGGTCAAGTAGCAGCAGACCTTGGCGATACAGGTAGCAATGACCCGCCGTGTGCCGATCCGCGTCCCATGTCACGTCCGTCTGCTGCTTCTCGGGGTCTCGCTCGCCGGACTTCTGTCAATCCTCGCGCCGGCCACCAGCCCGGCCGCCATCTCGACCTTCGGCAGCCCGCTGTCGGTGCCGGCCACGCTCAACACCGCCGAAAATCTCGGCTATCCGGGCACCAACACGCCCGTTCCTCCCGCCCCGACGCGCCCAACGGCATCTTCCACACCTATCACTACGGCGCGGACATGGCCCTCTGGAACGTCACGCAGGCGGCCGGCAACCCGCGCGTTCCGGCGAGCGGCCAGGCCGTCAAGGTGAGCCTCGAGGGCTGCGCGCAGGCCGCGCCCGGCGGACCCACGCCGATGACCCAGATCCACTTCCAGGACCTCTCGCCGCTGCCCGGTGGAGGCGCCAAGGTCAACATCAGCTCACAGCCCTTCTACATCCCCATCTGTGGAGTCGGCGGAGCGGGCGGGTCGACGGTCACCACGTATGAACCCACCAACCTGTGCGTCAGCGCCGGCGACTACGTCGCGTTCAACGACGACGGCGGATACGTCGAGAACATCTACCGCAACGGCGTTCCCTACCAGGTCATCGGTGCGGTCAGGGGCTCGACGATGGACTCCTTCATCCGCAACAACGGCACCGGCAACGGCGCCCCGCTGTCGTCCTCGGATACCAGCGCCATGGACGGCTTTGCCTCCAACCGCAACGAGGAACTGATGATGCGGGTGACGCTCGGCACCGGGCCGGACGCGCGCTACGTCTGCCCCGGCGGCGAACGAGATCGTCCCCCTGTCCTTGCCCCCATCAGGGTCAGCCCCCAGACGGACGGGGTCAACCACTCGCGCATCGTCGCGGTCGCGCTCTTCTGCAGGGTTACCCCGTGCAATGGTGTCGCCACCCTCAGCACCAACCGCGGGCACACCACCTACGGGCGCACCGGCTTCAGCCTCACCGCCAACAGGACCACGCACCTGCCGATCCGCGTGAATTCGAAGTTGATCAACCTGATCCGCAGGAATCATGGCGCCTCAACAACGCTCACCGCGGTGGTTGCCGGCAAGAGCGTCAGCCAGACGATCGCTGTCAAGATCTTCTAGCTCGGCCGCAATCATGCGACCTCGCTCGGGAGCGGACGCGCCGGTGGGCGAGTTGCGAACGAGCCGGTCGGCCAGGGTGCGTCCTCTACCGTTAACTACGTGACGCAACCTCCCACAGCACCGGGCGCCGCCGGTCAGCGTGTGCGCTCAGCGGCTCGAAGCCTTCGGTCGCCCAGCTCCGGCCTGCTCGGCCAGGGCGTGCGTTTCCTGCTGGCGGGAGGGGTCGTGGTGGTTGTGTACGTGACCACCACCATCGTGCTCGCCGACGTCGTCGGCGTTCACTTCCAGGTCGCGCTGGCGATCGGCTTCGGCTGTCGCGATGGTGGTCCAGTTCACGCTCTACCGCGTGTTCGTGTGGACCCACAACGAGGACTACGCGCTGCCCATGCACCACCAGGCCGGCCGCTACCTGGCCGCCGCCGCCGTCGGGGTATGGCCTGACAGCCGCCTGCACCTCGGTGCTGCCGTCGGCCCTGGGTGTTCCCACCGAGGTCGTCTACCTGGTGATGGTGGCCGCGCTGCCCGTGATCAACTTCGTGGTGTTCCGCTACGTCATCTTCCACGCCAAGCCGGCCGCCGAGGACCCGGCTGCCACGCTGATCAGCCGAGGACCCGGCGCCCGTTTCCGCTGCCAAGGGCGACTAGAGGCGCCAGTCCCAGCAGCGCAGCTCGCGCGGCGGCTCCTCGAGCGCGACGGCTGCGGCCGCACCCTGGCCCACGTCGAGCTCGGCGATCCACGGCGCGCGCCCGGTCGCGTCCCCTGCGCCCGCACGGCCGATTCCAGTCCCTCGGCGCTTGAGCCCGGCCTCGTGGCGTACCCAGGCCCGCAGGAACTCCGACCGGCGCTCAGCCGGGTCGAGTCCTTCCAGACGCTGCGCCTCGGCCGGGCCGAACGCGCGCGCGGCGAGCGCGACCTCGTCGATCGGCCGGCGCGGCACCTCCACGTCCACCCCGATGGAGCCCGTCGCGGCGAAGGCGTACAGCGCAAGCTGCCCCGAGTGGGAGAGGTTGAAGGACAGTCGCGGCCTCGGCTCCCGCCCGGAAGGAGGCATGAGCTCCGGCTTGCCGTGTGCCCCCGTGGCGAACCGCAGCGTGCTCGCGTCCCTCTGCACATAGCGGCCCACCAGCGCCCTGAGCACGCCCCGAGAGCTCATCCACAGCCGGCTGTCACGCTTGCTCGCAAGGCGCTCGCCGCGCGCGCGCTCCTCGCCGTCCAGCAGCTCGAGGATCTCATCCGGCACCGCCGTCAGGTCGACGCGCCACACATGCACGGCGCCCTCGGCGAGCATTGGGTCAGCCGGCCCGGGCGCCCAGGAGCGCTCTGGTGTCGGCGGCCTCGCTGGCTGGGTCGGCAGGATGGGGCCAATGTAGCGGCTACCCTCTGGCGCCCATGCGCGTGCTCCCGACCCGTCTCGCCGGCCTGGTGGTGATCGAGCCCGCCGTCTATTCCGACGAGCGGGGCTTCCTGAGCGAGACCTACAGGCGCCAGTGGCACGCCGAGGCGGGGATTCCCGAGGAGGACCTGTTCGTCCAGGAGAACCACTCGCGTTCGAAGAGGGGTGTGGTTCGGGGGATGCACTTCCAGGTCGGCGACGGCGTGGCCAAGCTCGTGCGGTGCGCGCGGGGACGCGTGCTGGACGTGGGCGTCGACCTGCGCCGTGGCTCGCCCACCTACGGGCAGTGGGCCGCGGTGGAGCTCGACGATGAGAGCATGCACGAGCTGTACCTGCCCGTGGGCTTCGCCCATGGGTTCTGCGTGCTCTCAGAGACGGCGGACGTGCTGTACAAGCAGACCGCCTACTACGACCCGTCCCTCGAGCGGGGCATCGCCTGGGACGACCCGGACGTGGGGATCGACTGGCCACTGCCCGTGCACGAGCTGATCGTCTCCGAGCGCGACCGAACGGCGCCACGGCTGCGCGAGGTGGCCGGCGAGCTGCCCTTTCAGTGGCATCCTTAAGGCGATGCACGCCCGCCTCGAGAGACTGCGCGAGCGCACCAACGGCTACACGGTCACCCCGAGCCAGTACGTGGTCGTGGCCTACATCGCGCTGGGTGCACTCACCCTGATCGTCATCACGGGCGCCGCCGTTCGCCTGAGCGGCTCGGGCCTCGGCTGCCCGGATTGGCCGAAGTGCTACGGAAACGCCTACCCCCCGCTGAACACCCACGCCGTGATCGAGTTCTCAAACCGTGTGATCACCGCCCCGGTGTCGATCGCCGCCGGGGCGGCCTGGGTGCTGGCGCTGCGCCGCCGGCCCTACCGGCGCGACCTGGTGTGGCTGGCGGCGCTGCTTCCGCTGGGCGTCGTCGGACAGGCCGTGCTCGGCGGCTTCACCGTGAAGGGGGCGCTCGACTACGGCTGGGTCATGGGCCACTTCGCGCTCTCGATGCTGATCCTGGTCGCGGCCGTGGTGCTCGCCTGGCGCTCGCGCGAGCCGGCCGAGCGCGAGGGGGGCGCCACCGATCGGGTGGTCGTGTGGTCGGTGCGTGGGCTGACCGCGCTCGGCGCCCTGACGATCTTCGCCGGGACCGCCGCCACCGCCGCCGGCCCTCACGCCGGGGGCTCGCCCGGGCAGAAGATCAACCGCCTGGACTTCAACGGGCGGGGAACGATGGATTTCGTCATCCACCGCCACGCCGAGATCGCGCTCGTGTTCAGCCTGGCGGCGGTCGCCATCTGGTGGCTCGCACGCCGGCGCTCGACCGATTCGACTGCTGAAGCAGTCGCTGACGGTGCTCTGCGTGCTCCTGGCCCTGCAGGGTGCTGTGGGGCTCGACCAGTACGAGACCCACCTTCCGACCGAGCTGGTCTGGGTGCACGTGGGACTGGCCTGCGGGACGTGGCTGACGGTCCTGTGGGCGGCCTGCGCCGCCGGCCGGCTCGAGCCCCGCGAGAGCCGAATTTCCGCGGATCGGCGCCTGGACGGGCACCTCACGGCCCGAGAGCCCGTCAAGTTCCCCGGAAATTAGGGCTTTTCTGGGGCGTACATCCCGCGTTTGCGGGCCTCGTCGTCCTCACCAGCGGTTAGCCTGCTGGAAGCAACGACACTCGAGAAGGGAGTGGTATGACCAAGAACGACCTAGCTGAGAAGGTTGCGCAGCGCAATGGACTGTCCGCCAGCCAAGCCCGGCAGGTGCTGGAGACGACGATCGAAGTTGTCTCCGACGAGCTGGCCGGTGGGGGTGAGGTCGCGCTTGCCGGCTTTGGCAAGTTCAGCGTCAGCCACCGGGCCGCTCGGCAGGGACGGAATCCCTCCACCGGTGCGACCATCAACATCGCCGCGAGCAAGGCGGCCAAATTCTCGGCCGCGAGCGCGCTGAAGAAGCGTCTCAACCCCTGACCGACTGCGTGCGCGGGACGCTCAGAGGTCACCGGCCTGAGGTGAGGGCCCGCGACCTCTGGGCGGGCACCGCGGGGCGCGGCGAGGGCACCTCGGCGACGCCCGCGGGCGTCGCAATTGTCCGCGTCGGCGGCACTTGACTTGCGTAGTAGGATCGGCGCATAGCCCGGCCACGGGCGGGGTCTGATTTCCCGCCTCGCCTCCGGCCGAAGCACTGGCGAGTGGCACCTTCGTCGTTCACCAATGCTCGCCCGAACTGCGGGATAATGGTGTGCGATGTCGCAGAGCAACGTCGAGACGGCGCGTGCGCTCACCGACCTCTGGAACGAAGGTGTTCGAAGCGTCCCGACGGAGTACCTCGATCCTGCGGTTGAGCTGGAGTCGCCGTTCTCATCCGTGGCGGGCAAGCCCTATCGAGGTCACGCGGGGATCGAACAGTGGGTACGCGACGTCGATGAGCACTTCGCCGAGTGGCAGGTGCACATCGACGACGTGCGTCAGGCGGGCACCGCGGTAGTCCAGATCGGCCGCCTCCACGGGCGAGGGCGTGGCAGCGGTATCGAGTTGGATCAGCCATTCGTGTGCGCTATGGACTTCGAGAGCGACAACCGGATTACGCGAGTCCGAATCGATTGGGACGTGGACGCGGCACTCAAGGCCGCGGGGCTGGCAGGGTAGAGGCCGGCCCTCGCGAGTAGCCGGCTGAACGCCGCCGCCACACCAGCTTACGTAGAGGTCAACTCGCGGGTGCTGCCTGGAGGTGCGGACCGGTGCGTCTCCTGCGGCAGTCCTCCGCCGTCGCCCGGTCCCACGTGGGGAAGCCACTCGAGCCATTTCGGCAGGTACCAGTTCCAGTCGCCGAGCAGCTTCATGGTCGCCGGCAGCAGCACGCCGCGCACGAGCGTCGCGTCGAGCAGGACCGCCACGGCCAGGCCGACGCCGAGCTGCTTGAAGATGAGCAGCGACAGGGTCGCGAAGATCGCGAACACGGAGACCATCACCACCGCGGCGCTGGTAACCACGCCCGCGGTGCTCTTGATGCCGTGCGCCACCGCTTCCTCGGTGGAGCTTCCGCGGTCGAAGGCCTCGCGGATGCGCGACAGGATGAAGACGTGGTAGTCCATCGACAGCCCGAACAGGACCACGAACAGGAAGAGCGGCATCCATGATGTGATGGCGCCAGTCGACTTGAAGTCGAGCAGCGATTCGAGGTGGCCGTACTGGAAGATCCAGACGAGCACGCCGTACGCGGCACCGACCGAGAGCAGGTTCAGGACGATCGCCTTGATCGGGATCACCAGCGAGCGGAACGTCACCAGCAACAGCAGGAAGGCAGCGGTCAGGACGAAGATGAACACGGCCGGCGCGTGCGCCTTCATCGTGTCGTTGAAGTCCTTCGAGCTGGCGGTCTGGCCCGTCACGTCGGCGGTCGTGTTCGGCACCTTGTCGATCGTGGCGGGCAGCAGGTGATTTCGAAGCTGAGCGAGCGCCGCGTTGGATGCCGCGTCGTTGCCGTCGCCGACCATCGGGATTTCGATCTGGGCGACGGTGTGCGCCGGGTTGACCTTGAGCGTGCTCGGCTGCTTGAAGAGGGGGCTGGCTGCGGTCTGTGCCCGCAGAGCCAGTATCTGCCGCGCCACTTCAGGCGAGGTCACGTCTTTTGAGCTGACCACCACCACGGCCGGGATCGCATCCCCCGGGAACGTCGCCTGGATCTTGTTGTAGGTCTTCACGACCGCCAGGTTCTGGGGCAGGGAGGTGATGCCGGGGACCGCCAGGTGGAGGCTGAATGCCGGGATGGCGAGCACCACGAGCACACCGCCGGCGGCGATGACCGACACCGCGGGGTGCCTGAGGACGGGGTTGAGCACCCGCGCCCAGAGTCCGCTCTCGCCCGCGTTCCAGGGCGTGCGGGAGATGATCGGGACGCCGCCCTTCTCGACGCGATCACCCAGCCATGCCAGCAGCGCCGGCAACACGGTCAGCGAGCCGACCACGGCAACCGCAACCACGATGATCGTCCCTGTCGCGAACGATTCGAACGTGGGTGCACCGGCGAGGTACATCCCCGCCATCGCCAGCATCACCGTCAGGCCCGAGACGAGCACCGCCCGCCCCGAGGTCGCTGCCGCCGCCGCGAGGGATGCGTCCTCGCTCGCGCCTCGCTCGCGCTCCTCGCGCTCGCGGCGCAGATAGAACATCGAGTAGTCCACGCCGACGGCCAGCCCGATCAGCAGGATGACCTCGTTGATCGATTGGTCGACAGGCGAGAGCTGGCTGATCAGCGCGACGACGCCGATCGTTCCCATCACGGCGGTCAGCGCCAGCAGGAGCGGGATGCTCGCGGCGACCAGGGCGCCAAAGGTGATCAGCAGGATCACGAGCGTTATGGGCAACGATGTGACGAGCGCCCGCTGGAAGTCTTTGCCGATCACATCCCCGATCTCCTTTTCGGCACTCGCTTCACCGAACTGCGCGACCGTGAAGGCAGGGTGTGCGGCCTGCGCAGCGCTCGTGGCCGTCAGGGTCGCGGCGACCCGGTCCTGCGCCTCGCTTTCCGTCCCTGCGATCTCGAAACGCAGCAGAGCCGAGTGCCCGTCGGCTGAGATTCGCGCCCTGTTTCCCGCCGCATAGGGGCTCGCGAACGCGCGCGTGTAGGGCGCCGCTGCCAGCCGGTGCTGGACATCTTCAACGACGGCTCGGAAGGAAGGGTCGGTCGCGCGCACGCTGGCGCTGCGAACGAGAACTTCCTCGCTCACATGCTTGGGGAAGGCGGTGTTGGCGGTCGCCGACGCACGCCCTGACTCGCCGACCCCGCTCTGCGAGTTTTCCTGCGTCACGGTGCTCACGGCGTTCCCGATCATGAACACCACGAACACACACCCGAGCCATCCCCAGATGGCAGTCTTGCGATGCTGCGCGCTCCAGCGACCGGCTCGCGCTGCGAGGTTCCGGCTTGCAGGTTCGACGGGTGCCGAGGGGCGACTGCTTGGGGGATGCATGGGCCGTCCTTTCAGGCCGCGATCGCTGCGGCCGTTGACGTTTGGCTGGTGGTGTTCTTGTCTGTGGGTGGCACGATGAGCGGTTATTCCAATACGCCGATTGGAGCGGTTACTCCCCTACCCCGATTGCCTCGACCGGCCGCGAGCGCAGCGCCCGCCGCGTCGGCAGCGCCAAGGCCAGCAACGCCAGCAGCGCCGAGACGCCAAGGATCGCCGCGAGCTGGCCCGGCGGCACGTACGGACGGATGCTGCCGGTCAGCGCGTGGCTGAGCGGGTAGCAGTGCCGCGGCCGCGATCGCCAGGCCGAGCCCCAGCCCGATCGTCGACGATCAGGCCGGCCTCCCAGCGTGCCATCGAGCGCACCTGGCCGCGCGGTGCCGCCGACGAGCCGCAGGAGCGCCAGCTCGCGGCCGCGCTGCAGCGCGATCATCGTCAGCGTGTTGACCACGGCGATCGACGTGAAGGCGAAGATGAGCACGACGAACAGCGGACCGAGCCAGCGGTTGGTCTCGCGGTCGGCGTCGGCCGCGGTGGTCAGCGAGGCCCGGTCGCTCACCCGCAGTCCGGGATACCGAGAAGCCAACGCCCGCAGGCGCCGGGCGACGGCGGCCGGGTCGCCGGTCTGTACGAGGATCGTCCCGAGCAGCGGGCTGGTCTGGTGGCCGGCTGCGAGCTCGGGGGCGAGCAGCGGCGTCGCCGAACGCCAGGGCCCGGGTGTAGATCGCCACGACGCGTGGCCTGAGTGCGGGTCCCGTCGCCGAGCATGACCGCCACGCGGTCGCCGACCCGGGCGTGCGCGGCGTCGGCGCGGCGACGTCCGAGCGCGATCGTGTCGCCGTGCAGCGCCGCCAGCGATCCGGCGGTCACGCCGACGTCGAGTCCTCCGCCCTGGCCCCCGTCGAGGACCACGGCGGAGATGGTTTCATCGCGAGACCCCGAGGCTCGGGCCGAGTGTCGTGGGGGTCAGAGCGACCGCCGAGCGCACTCCCGGAGTGGCGCGCGCGTCGGCCAGGCCGCGGCCGGCAGCCCGGGACCGGTGCTCGTGACGGCGAGCTCGCCCGCGAGGCCCGCCCGTCGCTGTTGGGTGACGGCGTGATCCTCGGTGGTCGTGCTGAACAGCAGGGTGCAGCTCATCGCGACCGTGAGCACCAGGGGCGTGCTGGCCGACGAGAAGCGCCGCGTGGCGGTGCGCAGGTTCGCCGATGCCAGAAACCCTCCGACGGGCGAGAGCCGCGCCAGCGATGGTCCCAGCAGCCCGGCGGCGACGCGTGCCACGATCGGGCCCAGGAAGGCCGACCGCCACCACGAGGAAGAGCGCGGTCAGCTCCGATGTCGCCGCGGCCGTGTCCGGGGCGCCGGTGGTGGTCGAGACGGCGAACAGCGGCACCGCGCCGGCGAGCGCCAGCGCGCCTCCGATCAGGCGCCCTGGGCCCAGCAGCCGCGGCTCGACCGCGGCTTCGCCGAGCGCGCGGGTCGGCGGCACGCGCGCTGCGCGCCGTCCGGCGGCGAGGACTGCGAGCAGCGCCGCCGCGACTCCGCCGCCGACGGCCGCTGCGATCGGCAGCCCGTCGGCGTTGACCGAGAGGTTCGACGGCGCGATGCCGTGGCGCACGAGCGCATGGCCGAGCGCTCGGCCGAGGATGGCCCCGAACCAGATTCCCGCCGCCGAGCCCACGAGGCCGACGATCGCCGCCTCCCAGGCGATCATGCGGCGGATCTGACCGGGAGTCGCGGCCACCGCTCGCAGCAGCGCGATCTCCCGCTCGCGCTGCTGGATCGACAGACCCATCGTGCTGGCCACGACGAACACCGCGATGAACAGCGCCAGTCCGCCGAACGACGCGGCGACGGCGATCAGCTTGGTCCGCGCCTGCTGCGAGCTCGGGATACTCGGCCCGGCCGCGCGCATTCGCCGGTGAGCACCACCGCGCCGCTGCTCGCGGCGCGCAGGCGCGAGGCGTCGAAGCCGGGGGCGGCGAGCACTCCGATCGCGTCGACGAACCCGGGATGACCGGCCAGCCGGACTGCCTCGGCATCGGTCAGGAAGATCGCCGTCCGCTGCCGCGACCGGATGGCGAGGGCGAGCGACGCCGACGACCGTGACGGTGCGGGGGGCTTCGGTGGACGCGAGGCGCAGCCTCGAGCCGAGCGCGGCACGGTAGCCCGTGACGACCTCGTCGGGCCCGTCGGGCGGGCGTCCGGCGCTCAGCACGTAGGGCGTCAGCGCTGCGCTGGCCCAGCCGTGGGCGACGGTGGTCCGGCCGCCGAGCCATGCCGGGGCGGACACGTCTCCGATCGCGGCGCGGACTCCGGGGACGGCGGCGAGCCGAGCGGACGAGCGTGGAGCTGACGCGGGCGCGCTCACCCAGCGGGACGTCGTGTTCGCTGCCGACGATCTGCTGTCCGGTCACCACAGCCGTGGCGGCGGCGTAGCGCTCGACGGGCGGATGGGTCCGCAGCGCCGACTCGAGCGTCATGCCGCCGGCCATCACGAGCACGGCCGACGCGAACACGCGCGACCAGCGCGCCGGTGAACGTGCCGAGCCGGCCGCGAGCGCTGAGGAGGGCGAGACGCAGCATGCGCTCAGCCCCCCAGATGCGCGAGCTGCTCGGCGACCTGCGTCGGCGCTGGGAGCGTCGAGCATCCCGGCGAGCCGCCCGTCGGCGAGCAGGATGACGCGGTCGGCGTGCGCCGCGGCCACGGGGTCGTGGGTGACCATCACGACCGTGTGGCCGTCCTCATCCACGACCTCGCGCAGAAGCGCGAGCACGCCACGTCCGGTGCGGGTGTCGAGCGCTCCGGTCGGCTCGTCGGCGAACACCACCTCGGGCCGGGTGACGAGCGCGCGGGCGATCGCGACCCGCTGCTGCTGTCCGCCGGAGAGCTGCGAGGGACGGTGGCCCAGGCGTTTCTCCAGTCCGACCCGCGCCGCGACCTCGCGCACCTGCGAGCGCCGCGCGCGCCGACCGTCCAGGCGCAGCGGCAGACGCGATGTTCTGGGTGACCGTGAGCGACGGCATCAGGTTGAAGGCCTGGAAGACGAACCCGATCCGCTCGCGCCTCAGGATCGTCAGCCGCCGCTCGCTGAGCCGCGCCAGATCGGTGCCCCCGAACGCGACGGTGCCGGAGGTCGGGCGGTCCAGCCCCGCCGCCACGTGCAGGAAAGTGCTCTTGCCCGACCCCGACGGTCCCATGATCGCGGTGAACGACCCCGGCGCGAGCCCGACGCTGATCCCGTCGAGTGCAACGACCGCTCCCTCGCCGTGGCCATGGACCTTGCGGACGTCGCGAAGAGCGACCGCGGGAGCGGTGACGGCAGAGCGGGGAAGCGCACGCTCGCCCGGTGGCAAGGCCATAGCCGAGTGCTGCCTGACGGCTTCGTGGCGATCGCTCGACGTCGGCGCGGCGGGGGCCGCGATGGTCTCAGCTCTCATGCTCAATCCTCCGTTCGGCTTGCTTTCGGACATGGCGCAAGACTGCCGAGCGGGGAGCTGCCCAACCAGGGGGCTGGCAGGCCACTGGAGGTTCGGCTGGAGGCCGGTAGTAGTTCGGTTGACCGCCCGAGCGGTACGGTCAGCCGTATGGATCTGAGCTGCGCCATGCGCGAGAATCAGCGTCGATGGCGAGGACCGTTCTGATCGTCGATGATCACCCGAGCTTCCGCGCCAGCGCCCGGCGCATGCTCGAGGCCGACGGCTACGAGGTCGTCGGGGAGGCCGAGGACGGTGTCGGCGCGCTGGCGGCCGCCCAGCAGCTGCGCCCGGAGCTCGTGTTGCTCGACGTGCGGCTACCCGACGTCGACGGCTTCGAGGTCGCGAGGCGACTGCTCAACGCGAGCGGTCCTATCCCGCAGATCGTGCTGGTCTCGAGCCATGACTCCGCCGACCTCGGCGAGGCGATCGGCGCCAGCGGCGCGCGCGGCTTCGTCCCCAAGAGCGAGCTGAGCGCCGAGGCGATCGCCTTGCTGATCAGATGACCAGCCCGCGCCGCCCCCTGGTCGGACTTGCCGCCTTTGCGTTCGTGATGGGGATCGGCACGCTTCTTGGTCGTCCTCAACGGCGGGCACAACACCGACCGAGGCGCCTATGCGGCGCTGGCGCTCGCGATCGGCTGGGGGTTCGTCGGGCACCGGGCTGTATGTCTGGAGACGGCGTCCCGGAAACAACATCGGTCCGCTGATGACCGCGGTCGGCTTCAGCGGCTTGCGTGAAGGCGCTGGCCTTCTCCAACGACAGCGTCGTCTTCACGGTCGGCTCGCTCGGCGAGGTGCTGATCTACGCCCTGCTCGTGCACCTGCTGCTGTCGTTTCCCGTCCGGCCAGCTGGAGAGCCGGCTGGACCGTCTCCTGGTCGCCATCGCCTACTTCAACACGATCGGTCGCTGCAGCTCGCCGTGTTCGTGTTCACCGATCCCGCGAGGGCGGGCTGCACCCGCTGCCCAGCCAATCCGCTGCTGATCCATCACTCCGAGGCTGCCAGGGTGATCAGCGCGCGCGCAGATCGACATCGCGGTCGCGGTGCTGGGCGCCGTGGTGGCGGTCCTCTACCGACGCTGGCGTGGCAGCACCCCGAGTCAAGCGCGGGCGTTCGCCCCGGTCCTCGCCGTCGGCAGCCTCACCTTCGTGCTGCTTGATGGCGAGCCTGATCGTCGAACAGGCCGACCTGTCGAGCGACATCGCTGACGCGCTGACCCTGGCCCTGTTCGGGTCTATCGCCTGCCTTCCGTTCGCGTTCCTCGCTCGGCCTGCTGCGATCCCGGTTCAGCCAAGCCGAGGCGATCAGCTCGCTCGTCGGCCAGCTCGGCGGCGGCGGAGGTCGTCGGCGCCCTGCGCGACGCACTGGCGGAGGCGCTTGGAGACCGCACCCTGGAGCTCGCCTACTGGGTGCCGAGCGAGGGCTCCTACGTAGACGCCGAAGGACGGCCGATGCGGGTCGATCCGCCGCCGAGGGGAAAGATCGCCACGACCATCGAGCACGAGGGCCGGCGGGTCGCTGCGATCGTGCACGTCGCCGATCTTGCGGAGGAGCACGAACTTGTCCAGGCAGTGGGCGCCGCGGCGGCGCTGACGCTGAGAAACGAGCGGCTGGACGCCGAGCTACGTGCAAAGGTCACCGAGCTGCAGGCCTCGCGCCTGCGTATCGTGCAGGCCGGCTACGAGGAGCGGCGCCGACTCGAGCGAGACCTGCACGACGGCGCACAGCAGCGGCTGATGGCGCTCGGCATCAACCTGCGCCTGGTACGAGATCGAATCGAGCGCGACCCTCGGCAGGCGGCCGAGCTGCTCGACGCATCGCTTCACGAGCTGAGCGAAGCGACCAGCGAGCTGCGCGAGCTGGCGCGCGGGATCCACCCGGCGGTGCTCACCAACCGCGGCCTCGAGGCAGCGCTCAAAGGTCTCGCCGGTCGCTCCCCGGTGCCGGTTGAGGTGCTCGAGACCCCGGAGGATCGGCTGCCGTCCTCGATCGAGTCGGCGGTCTACTTCGTCGTCGCCGAGGCGCTCACCAACGCGGCCCGCTATGCCAGGGCGCAAAGGGTGACGGTGAGCGTGGCGCGCGACAACGGCCACGTCGAGGTCGAGGTCAGCGATGACGGCGTCGGCGGCGCCGACGCGGAGCGGGGCTCGGGGCTGCGAGGACTCCAAGATCGGGTCGCGGCGCTCGACGGCGGGCTCGAGCTGACGAGCGCCGACGGCGAGGGCACCGTCCTCAGGGCGAGGATTCCATGCGGGTGATCGTCGCCGAGGACTCGGTGCTGCTGCGCGAAGGCATCGTGCGCCTGCTCGAGGAGGCGGGCTTCGAGGTGGTCGGGCAGGCGGGGGACGGCGAGGAGCTGATGCGCAAGGCCAGAGCGCACAAGCCCGACGTCGCGATCATCGACATCCGCATGCCGCCGACGCCACACCGACGAGGGCCTGCTGGCGGCGCGCGCGATCCGCGAAGAGATGCCGGACACCGGCGTGCTGGTGCTCTCGCAGTACATCGAGGAGGAGTACGCGCTAGAGCTGCTGAGCGACGACGCCGCCGGCGTCGGCTACCTGCTCAAGGACCGCGTCTCGGACGTGGAGCGCTTCGCCGATGCGATTCGGCAGAGTGGCCGAGGGCGGCTCGGCCCTCGACCCCGAGGTCGTCTCGCAGATGCTCGGCCGCCGCCGGATCGAGGACCCGCTGGCCGAGCTGACTCCGCGCGAGCGCGAGGTGCTCGGACTGATGGCCGAGGGACGCAGCAACCAGGCGATCGCCGAGGCGCTCGTGATCTCCGAGCGCGCCGTCGAGAAGCACGTGACGAGCATCTTCGCCAAGCTCAACCTGTCGCCGGCCGCCGAGGACCATCGCCGCGTGCTGGCCGTGCTGGCGTTTCTCGGCACCTAGGCTAGGGCGATGTCGCAGGACAATGTCCAGGCTTTGCGTGACGTGTTCGGAGCGTTCAACAGCGGAGACCTCGGGCGCGTCATCGCGTTTACGCACCCGGACTTCGAAGGGGTCGTACCTCCGGAGCTTTCAGCCGAGCCCGACACCTATCGCGGCCACGATGGGATTCGCCGCTACTTCCAGTCGTTTGAAGAGGCGATGGCCGAGATTCGCTTTCACGCGGACCGGCTCTGGGATGTGGGTGAGTCGGTGGTGGTCGCTGCCCGGCTGACCGCCAAGGGCAGGCAGACGGCGATCCCCGTTGAGCAGCAATTTGCGCTGGTATGGACCTTCCGCGACGGCATGGCCATTCGAGTTCAGGCGTACGCCTCGCTGTCAGAGGCCCTCGAGTCCGTCGGGATAGCGGACGAGTAGACGATGTCAGAGGGGACTCCTGGCGGCCCTAGAATGCGCCCAGGGTCAAGTATTCCGATCGAATCGAGGGACTCGTGAATAAGCGCTTGGTAACCCGTTACGCAATGTCGTCGGGCGATGCGGCCGATGAGAACCAGCGGCGGGTCGAGGGGGTTTTTGCCGAGCTTGCTGAGACGAGGCCGGACTCCGTGACTTACATCGTGCTACGGCTCGACGACGATTCGTTTGTTCATCTCTCCTTTCATAACCACGGAGACGATGAGGTCAATCCCATCGCTTCGAGCGCCGCGTTCGCCCATTTTCAGGACGGACACGGCGACAGACGGGAGGGCCCCGTCGATCAACAGAGGGCAGAGTTGGTCGGCGCGTACATAACGACAATCGCCTGACCCGAGCCGGAGGTTGTTCGCTATTGAGACCCTAGACAGCCGCGACAGGCGTCGAGCGTGTGCAGAGGTCGGGCCGAGGGCCCCGGGGAGTCCGGAGCCCTCGGTCGTCGAGGCGAGCCTGTCCGCCGCGTGCTCGGCCAGCGCGCGGTCCGCTCAAGCGTGCGCGAATGCAGGCACCGTCGGTTCATCGGGATCGACGACGCCTAGGCTCTTCACGATCTCGAGGGCGCCCTCACGGACCTGGGCGATGTACATGTTCATCCTCACGTGATGCTGGCCGGGCACCATCTCCGCGGGCCCGCCGGGTCCGACGGCGATCTTGGCGTGGTCCAGGGCGGCGATGACGTCCCCCTGATCGAGCGAGCCGGCATCCCGGACGGCGGCCTCCCACAGCCTCAGCCCCCTGTACATACCAGAGCACGCGCTGCCCCCGGTGAGCAGGGCGCTGCCGGGGAAGCGCCTGTCGTAGCGCTCGAGCAGTTCCTTGCTGAACGGGTCGTCCACGCCCTGGTAGTAGTCGAGGCAGCCGTACAGGCCCTCGACCTGCTCGGGCGGCACGAGCGCCAGGCAGTTCTCGTCGAAGTAGGTGCAGACGATCTGTCCGCCCCGGTCGGCGAAGCCGGCGTCGTGCAGCTGTTGGAAGAACGGCACGACTCCGGGCGGGACGATCGTGTTGAAGACCACCTCTGCGCCACCGGACATGATCTTCTCGATCGCCTCACCGTAGTCGGTGTGGTCGAGCGGGTAGTAGTCCTCCTCGACGATCTCCCCGCCTGCGGCTGTGACCAGTCCCCGCACCTTCTCGTTCATGACCCGTGGCCAGATGTAGTCGGCCGACGGCAGCGCGAACCTCTTCGCACCCGTCTGCTGCATCAGCCACGGGATCAGCGGGTCCACCTGCTGCGCCGGCACCGGCCCAGTGCAGAAGATCAGCGGATCGCACTCCTGTCCCTCGTACTGCTCCGGGTAGATGTAGAGCGTCTTGCCCTCCACCACGGCGGCAGCCTTGATCGCCTGCCGGGTCGAGCTGAAGATGCCACCGAATATGACATCGACCTGGTCCTCCTGGACGAGCTTCGCGGCGCAGGCTTCGGCGACGCCGTCGGTCGTCTCGCCGTCCTTGAGGTACAGCTCGATCTGCTGGCCGAGCAGGCCGCCGGCGGTGTTGATCTCCTCGATCACCATACGAGCGACGTTGGCATCTGCGATGCCCATGAACGACAGCGGGCCAGTCTGATCGGCGATCACTCCGACCCTGATGGGTCGCCCGAGTGTGTGTGTTGATGCTTGCATGATGTTTCTCCGATCTCGGTCGAAGCGACCGTGACGTGAACGGTTAGTTGTGAGTTGGCCGGGACGCGCTACGCGTCGTAGCTGCCGCCGACCGTGGCCACCTGGGGCCGGCTCTTGTGCCCGGCCTCCTGCAGGATCGGCGGGACGTCGGGGTCCGAGACGAAGCTCTGCCAGCCATCCGCGTCCCAGTCGAACAGCACCCAGACCCGGTTCTCATCGTTTGGGTCACGGAACACCCGCGCACCCTTTGACCCGTGCTGCCGCCGCTTCTCGGCGCCCCTTGTCGAGAAGATGCGCTCGAAGCGCTCGTAGTCCTCGACGGTGGTAGTTGCAAGGAACATGTCTGCCTCCTGTGGTCGTTTCGGCGCCGGGGGTCGACGCCGATGTCGAGGCAAGTATCTGGGCGGGTCGCCGAGCCCGCATCGGGCGAATGCCCTATGCATCCTCCGGCGCATACGCGGCCAGAGCGCTGAGCGCGGGCACGAAATAGTAGGCCCCGGTCAGCGGCCTGGTGTAAAGGGTCAGCGCGTCGCGTGGGCCGTCCACGCCCGCCATGCTCACCAGCATCCTGCGCAGGGGAGCCTGCTCGGCGGCGAACCCGACGAACATCGTGCCGTGCTCGGTGACCGTCCCGTAGGGCATGTTGCGTCGGAAGATGTCACCGAAGTCGTCCTGGTCGGTGCGCGCCACGTGCGAGGTCTCGGGGCGTGGGTCAAGCTCCACCGAGTCCGGCTTGGTACGACCGATCACAGCCTCCTGCTCCTCAACCGACAGCGATTCCCAATCTCGCGCAGTGTGCGCCCAGCGCTGCAGCAGCAGGACCGACCCGCCGGCGCCCGGCACGCCGTCGGGCACGAGTGCGACACCGGGTGCCAGCCCCAGGCTGGGATTCTCGCTGCCGTCAATGAAGCCGGTCAGGTCGCGGTCGTGGCGGTAAGGCCAGCTCGATACCTCGCTTGCCACTGACGCGACCCCGTTGAGCACCGAGATCGCGCTACGGGCCTCGTCGAAGATGACGTCATACGCGCTGCCCGCCAGCCACAGGAGCGCGTCGTGCTGCGTCGCGGGCATCGTGAAGCCGTCGCTTCCGCTGACCGCGTCAACAAACCCATCGAGCTCCTCGGGTGCTGGAGCTCCGAGTGCGTCTCTCCACAGCTCGGGGCGAAAGCCGAGCACCAGGTTCACACCGCCGATGGTCATGCGCGGCTCGCGCAGCCCGGCAAGGCCCGCAACGAGCGCTTCAGGATCGGCGCCCACAGCGAGATCGAACTCCAGATAAGCGTGAGAGGAGGTCCCGAGCGCAAAGATCCCCGACTGCGGTATCTCTCGGCGTGAGGCCACGCGGGCAGTCTACGGAGCCAAGTCGAGTCCACGACTCCTGGGAGCCGCGGCTCTGGGCCGCTTGACTGCGAGCGACCAGTGGCACCCCGTTCAAAGCGCTCCGAGCTCGGGGATGACCTGCTCGCCGACGATCCGAACCTGCTCTCCCAAATCGGGTAAGCCCTCGACCTCCATCCCGGCCCAAGCCTTCAAGGTGAACGGATCCGTGAACGACACCAGAGCGTGGTTGAGGCCAGGGGGAGCATAGGTCTCCGTCAGCCACCGCACCCAGTCCTCCGGGGTACCGGCCACCATGATCCGATCGGCAACCTCCTCCGGAGTCGCTTCAAGCGCGCCTTGAACGTCGCCCGTTGCGAAGGCCTCGTTAACGGGCCTAACTAGATCTGGCTCGATCCCGTGGCGTTCGAGGAGCGCCGGGGGCATCGAGGGGATGTAGAACGCTGCCAGGATTCGCCCCGCGCGGCGGGCCACCTCGCCGTCAGGTGCGATCGCCCCGAGCAGGGAGTCACCGAGATCGAGGCCATCAGGGCTTCGGCGGGCGCGGTCCACCCCTGCCCGAAAGTGCTTCACCGCGTAGCCCAGCGCCTCCGGTGAGTACGCGCAGGCCGTGTGCAGGCCGTCGGCGATCTCGCCGGCCAGCTCCATCGACTTCGGTCCTCCCATCGCGCCAATCTTCAGCGGCAGGTGCTCCTGCACGGGTCGGGCTGCAGTCGTTACTCCGGAGTAGTTGTAGAAATCGCCCTCGAAGTCGATCGAACCCTCGTCGAGGACGGTGCGCATGACGTGATGGGCCTCGCGCAGGCGAGCGATCGGCCGTGTCTCGCGCCACTCGACGCCGTATTGCTCGAGCATTGCGATGTTGCCGATCCCGAACACGACCTCGGCCCGACCGTCGCTTAGCTCGTCGAGCGTGGCCGCGAGCTGAGCGATGTAGGTCGGCTCCCGCATGTAGATCGGCGCGACGCAGGGGCCGAGTCGGATCCGCTCGGTGCGTTGGGCGAGGGCGGCAAGTAGCAGCCACGCATCCTTGTGGTAGATCTCGTCGGCGCTGTAGCAGGCGTGGTAGCCGAGCGTGTCGGCTAGCGCAACCGCATCAAGGAGCTCCTGCGCCGGCTGCTCGGGCAGCATTTGGAAGCTGACAAGCATGCGGGGTCAGCCTAACTCCTGTCGCAACGTAAGCGGGCGGCCGGCGGACGATTGCTTGCTCGGCGCACTGCGGCACTCTCGTCGCCCCCGGGCGTCAGTACCACTTCACCTGCCATTGCTTGCTGCCGGCGCTGCGGCCGTTCGCGGTCACCACCCGCGCGGGTCGATAGAAACATCCGTCCACTCGCAAGTGGATCGGACGTTTCCAGGTTTCTGTTGACCTAGCGTCGTGGGATGCGGTTTCGGCCCAGGCCCTCCGCTGGATCGCTGCTCGCGGCTGCGATGTTGTGTGCCTGCTCGGTGACTCTGGCCGCCCCGGTCGCGTCGGCGTCGACTTCTCGGGCGGCGAAGTCGGACAGGGTGACTCTCTGTCACAAGGTGGGAGGTCCGCAGTTCGTGCAGATCACCGTGTCGCAGTCGGGCGCGCTGAACGGCCACGCCAAGAAGCACCCGGACGACATCATTCCGCCCTTTCCCGGGTTCTCCGGGCAGAACTGGGATGCCGCCGGGCAGGCGACGTGGAACAACGGGTGCGTCGCCCCGCCGTCCGAGCAGCCCATCCGTGTCTACGCGACGTGCATCGATGTCGGCCAGGGCGCCACGTACACGGCGCGATTCGGCTATGAAAGCGAGAACGTCATCGAGCGCACGATCGCCGTGGGCACCGACAACGCGGTGCAGCCGGGGGGTCCCGGGCGGGGACAGCCCACCGTCTTCCAACCCGGGCGCGTCGCGGAGGCTTTCGCCGTCTCCGGCGCCCCTTTCGGCACGACTGTCACTTGGACAGTGCGGTTCGCCGGCGTCACGAGCGCCGCGACCGCGTCTTCCGCCACGCCGCCGTGCAACCCGGTCGCGCCAAAGCCGACGACGGGCGTCTTCGTGACGTGCGTACAGCCACGCGCCGGCAGGACATATGACGCGACCTTCGGCTACCAGAACGACGAGGCCACGGCGATCACGGTGCCGATCGGCTCGGCCAACGCGGTGACGCCTGGCGGCCCCGATCGCGGACAGCCGTCTGTCTTCTCGCCTGGTCGGGTTGACGATGCCTTCACCGTCACGGGCGTGCCGCAGGGCGCGCCGAGCACCTGGACCGTTCGAGGGGCGGGGGTTGAGCGCAGCGCCACGGCGACTGTCGAGTCACCGCTGTGCACGAAACCGCCGCCGCCCGCGCAGCCGGTCGGCATCTTCGTCAAGTGCGTCGCGCAGCACGCCGACGGCACGTACGACGCGACGTTCGGCTACGACAACCCAAACCCTGCGACCGTCGAGATCCCCGTCGGGCTCGCCAACCGCTTCTCGCCCGATCCGCAGGCCCGTGGGCAGACCACGCTGTTCGCGCCGGGGAACACGCAGGAAGCCTTCGTGGTCAGTGGAACGCCACGCGCGACGACGCTCGTCTGGACCCTGGCGTACCAGGGCACGCGCACCGCGAGCGCCAGCTGGTACTCCCCGACGAAATGCTCGGACGTCACACCGCCACCACCCGGCTCGGTCGGGGTCTTCCTGGCATGCGTGACGACGCAGGGGCACACATACAGCGCCACGTTCGGCTACGAGAACCCCGGCAGCCGGACGCTGCCAATCGCCATCGGTCCACGTAACGGCTTCGAGCCCGCGCCGGTCGATCGCGGCCAGCCCAGCGACTTCGAGCCCGGCAACGTCGAGAAGGCGTTCACGCTGGCGGGCATAGCTCGATCCAGCAGACCAACCTGGACGGTTGTAGGACCCGACGGGGGCTCCTCGGTGGCGGCTGCTGATCCAGCCGCACGCGACTGCGTCACCGATCCGCCCCCGTCGGCCCCAAGGCCCGCACTGCGGATACGGAAGACCGCCGACACGTCATTGGTGGTCGTGGGCCAGCCGATCCGCTACCGGCTCACCGTGCGCAACAGCGGCACTGGCTCGGCGCTCGCTGTGCGCCTGACCGACCGCCTGCCCCACGGCCTGAGTCTGCGTAGCGTCGAAGTGGGGCGGCTCGCGTGCACCAAGGGCGCCGCCGTCTCCTGCCGCGCGGCGCAACTCCTTCCGGGGCGCAGCGTCGCGTTCTTCCTCACCGCCGTGCCGACACGGGCCGGCACCGTGATCAACGCCGGTGCTGCCGATGCCGGGGGCGGTGCGGGCCGCGTCTCGGGGGAGGCGGTCGTGAAGGTCCGCTCCGTACCTCGGCCCATTCGCCGTCCGGCATTCACCGGTTGAACCGGGCAACGGGGGCGCTGCTCAGGACGAGCTGAATGCCGGGCGATCGGCGGGAACGCCATCGGCGCGATCGCGTGGAGCGTCGGCATCGCTGTCGCCTCCTACCTCTGGGCCAGACAGCTATACGACCACCGCCACGCTCGCTGATCCCAGCGCGACCCGGGAGTTCCGGGCCGCGCTGGGAGGCTCACATGGTCGGCGTCGTAGAGAGGTCCCAGCACCAGCACGACCGAGGCTCTACGGATGGCCGCCCATCGTGTTGACAGCGGCGACGGTGAAGTCACTGTTGACCTGAACTTCGACCTCGCTGCCGTCGGACTTCATGATGTGCGCCTCATACGGGGCACTGCCGTCGACGTTGGTCTCGACGCGCTCGACAGTGCCTGACACCTTCGCGACCGCAGCGGCCTTGACCTTCGCCGCAGTGTCGCCGCTGAGCAGCGTCTCGGTCCTGCCGTTGGCCATGTGGCCTGCCTGCGACGGGTCTCGCGGCGCGGGCGGGTGGATGGACGACTGCGGCGGCTGCCCCGTGGTCGTAGAGGATGAGGACGACGACGAACCGCTGGTAGCGGCACTGGCAATTGCGGTTCCGCTGATCGCCGCCGCGCCGATGGCGGCCGCCGTCATGAGCTTGCTGCGGATGCTGGACATGTTGACTCCTTATCGTGAGGGATTGACTTCGCAGCCAGCATCCTGGCCAGGGCTTAATCCCCACCACGGGGAAGCTCGGAGTATCGTAAGAGCTTGGGTTCGCGCAACTGAAGCCGTTGCCTCGCCATTGAGTGGGCCTGGCTCATCCGACGGCCACCGATGGCGTGTGCCTTCCGCTTCGGAGGGTCTGTTCGATCCGCCCGGCAGCCCGCCCGCAAAGGCATCTGACCTACGCTAAGGTTTGGCTCGCTTTGTATACGTTTCGCCCGTTTGCGCGAGACGGGGCCGAAATCGGCCTGCCTCGCCGAGCGATTGCCGAGCAGGCAGATCCTGTGGATCTGTGTCGAAGAGGAGAGGAGACATGGACGTGTCTGGATTTCGACGGGTACTCACTACTTGTGCAATGGCGTTGTGCATCGCATGCGTCGCATCCAGCCCTGCATGGGCGGGGGGCAAGCATCGAAGGCACCACCACAGGCATCCCCACCCAAAGGGGCCGACCGTCACCCCGGTCGCAAGCGGCCTGGACAACCCAAGGGGACTGGCGTTCGGGCAAGACGGCCAACTGTATGTCGCCGAAGCCGGCCACGGCGGCACGGAATGCATTCCGGCGGAACCGCCAGAAGAAGCAACCTGTGTCGGCTTCACGAGCGGAATAGGCAGAATCGATGCCTGGGGTGTACATCGTGTCGTCACCGGCATGGTCTCCCTCGCCGGCCCCGACGGCTCGGCCGCGCTCGGTGTTGACGGAGTCTCTGTGCGCGACAGCGGCGGCCTGTTCGGGATCGTGGGCGAGTCATCAGACGGCATTCCACCCGTGGCCAGCAAATTCCTGTCGGCAAAAACGATTGAAGAAGCCAGCGCCCAGTTGGGGCGGCTGATCAAGGTTCACCCCGGCGGTCAGACGAAGGTAGTGGCGGACGTTGGCCACTTCGACTTCCAGTGGACCACGGAACACAAAGAACTCGTTCCCGAACAGTTCCCCGACGCGAACCCCTACGGCGTGCTTGCCTCGGAGGGCCAAGTTTGGGTCGCCGACGCCGGTGCCAACACGCTTGATCGAGTGAGGCGGGACGGATCGGTCAGCGTGGTCGCGTTCTTCCCGAACCCACCGGTCTCCGACGCGGTTCCGACCTGCGTCGACCGTGGCGCTGACGGCGCCCTGTACGTGGGAGAGCTGACGGGCGGAGGCAACGGGCCTGGCAAGTCGATCGTCTGGCGCGTCGTGCCTGGTCAGCAGCCGGAAGTGTGGGCGAGCGGCCTCACCGCGGTGACGGGCTGCGGATTCGGCTCCGACGGACAGTTCTACGCCACGGAGTTCTCGACGCTCGGGTTCGAAAGCTTCGCGCCGGCAACGGGAGCCGTGGTGCGGGTTCCCCCCCACAGCACCGCACCCATCCCGGTCGTCTCGAACAGCCCCGGACAGGCTGACAGCCCCCTCTCGTTCCCCAACGGGTTTGCTGTCGGATCGAATGGCGCTCTGTACGTGTCGAACTGGAGCATCGCGCCCGCCAACAGCGGTGGTGGCCCGACGGGCCAAGTCGTGCGCATCACGCCGTAGCTGCTCGGAGAGGAGCCCCTGCGGGCCTGACCGGCCAGCCCCCATCATGTGAAGCCGCATGATGGGGCTGGCCGGACGGGCGAAAGCAGGCGACGGGTACATCGGCTAGGACCGAGCGCGAATGTGGCAGTATCGGCGCCATGAGCGATCCCCGCAGCGCACCGTACGGCTCCGTCCGCCTGACCGACGTGGACACCCTGGCCCAGGTCGACCCCGGGAACCCGGAAATCAACGACGGCGCGTTCCATCTCGTCCGTCGCCATTTCGACGTCCAGGCGTTCGGCGTCAACGCTGCGACCGGCAACGCCGGCGACGAGATGATCGAGGAGCATCACGAGGCCGACGACGAGGAGAACAAGACGAACGGCCACCAGGAGCTCTTCGCCGTGGTGACCGGACACGCGCTCTTCACCGTCGACGGCGAGGAGATCGACGCGCCGGTCGGGACGATCGTCTTCGTGCGCGATCCGGCGTTGCTCCGCGCCGCCCGAGCAACCGCCGACGACACGACGATCTTCATGGTCGGAGGGCCCACCGGCGTCCCCTACTCCGTCTCGCGCTGGGAGGCATCGCTTCCGTAGCCGAGCGACGCTCGGCCTCAGCCGCGCAACGCGCAACGCGTCGCTTGTCGCCCACGCGCATCGCGGCGAAACCCAATCGCTAAGCGGCCGGCGCTACTCAGGCACCGTTGCCGGGTTCGTTAGGTTGTTCGTCGCAGGTCAGCCCGTGAAGACAATCAGAGAGCGGTTGTATAGGCGCTGAGTTCTATGCCGTCCTGTGCAGTTGGTTCGATGACGGTGGTGCCCGAGTCCGATCTGAGCAATCCGGATGATGCGGATGACTCCCAGCGCACCTGGCTGGCAGCCGAGCGGACGTGGCTTGCTTGGTGGCGCACCGGGGTGGCGGCCACTGCCGTAGCGATAGGAGTCGGTCGAATCGTGCCCGGTCTCACGGGAGGTGCGCGCTGGCCGCTGAGGGTGCTGGGTGTCGGGTACGGGGCACTCGCGGTCGCCATCCTGGTGATCGGTGGGGTGCGCCAGAACCACGTTGCGGCGGCGCTGCGCAGGGGCGGCCACGACCACCTCTCCTCTCCGCTTGTCATGTGGCTGACAGTAGCCGCGGTGCTGCTTGCGCTGGCAACGCTCACGGTGATCGGGATCGCCTTCTAAAACGGGCGTGTCAGACAGCGCGGCGCGCGCACCCGCATTCCCATGGAAAGCAGACGTGATCGGGCACCGGGTCGAATGGCAGCCGAGTACGTATTCCGCCGCAGATTTATCCGTGCGCGCCCCGATGTGCCGCGGCGCTCGCCGCCACAAGATCTAGCTGTCCGCCACGCCCTACCGCGGCGTGGGTGAAACCGCCCTCTCTGGAAGGAGGCTGCAGGTATGCAAAAGATCAAGGAGGCCGCGTCGGAGTTTCTGGCCAGCAAGCGGGTGGCCGTCACGGGTGTCTCCAGGCAGCCGAAGAATCACGGAAGCAATGTCGTCTACCAGCGCCTTCGAGGGCGGGGCTACGAGGTCTTCGCTGTCAATCCGAACGCAGACGAGGTCGAGGGCGATCCGTGCTACCACGACCTGCGCTCGGTCCCCGGCGGCGTCGATGCGGTGGTGATCGCAACCAAGCCCGAGATCGCCGAGGAGACGATGCGCGAGTGCGCCGACCTGGGCATCAAGCACGTGTGGATGCACCGCGGACCCGGCGCCGGGAGCGTCTCCGAGGCTGCGGCCGACTATGGCCGCCAGCAGGGGATAGCTGTGATTGATGGCGGCTGCCCGTGCATGTTCGATCCCACCGCCGATCTCGGGCACAAGGCGATGCGGGTCATCTTTACTCTCAGTGGCAACGTCCCGAAAAAGGTCTGACCGTGCAGAGCAGCGAGGCCGCTTCCACCTCGGTGGAGCGAGATGAAGAGCGGCAATTCGGCTGGCTCTCGTCGGGTTCGGCCCAAGCCCGTCGGCCGTGATCACTCGGGCTGGAAGAGCGCAATCGTGTTGCCATCCGGGTCCTTGAACCAGGCAGAACGGCCGATCCCGGCCGACGTCACGACATGGTTGATCGTCTTGAACGCATCCATGTCGTACTCCTCGAACTCGATTCCCCGATCGACCAGCTCAGCGACATCGGTGTCGATGTCGGTCGACCAGAAGCGCACCTGGGTGTGATCGGCCTTGTTGCCACCGGGGCGCCCGTAGATCAACAGCGTTGTGCCGTTGCCACAGTCGAAGAGCAGATGGTTCTTGATTGTCCCGGGCGACAGCTTCAGGCCGACCTTGTTCTCGTAGAAGCCCCGACTCGTCTCCAGATCCGTCGAGACCAGAACGGCTGAGATGCTGTTGTTGGCAACCATGTTCGCTCCCCCTCATCGTGTGATTCGACCAGCCCTGATCGTAGATCGGACCACGGCGACCGCGCCTTCGCCGACCTTTGCCTCGGCCGGCCAGGCGAACGCCGGGCTGGAGGCATGGCTCTGGCGACCACCGGCGACAGCCACGCGCCTGCGCGGGGTTGGTAGATCGCCGCGTGTGCGGGGCGGCCGGTCGCCGATGCCCTCCGGCGTTCGAGATGGTTCAATCCTCACATGAGCGCGAAGAAAACACCAGCCGCGGCGCGCGTGGGTGACTGGCTTGAAACTCGGGGCATCCACGGTGAGCCCGCCCGTCGGGGGGAGATCGTTGAGATCCTCGGCGAGCCCGGGCATGAGCACTACAAGGTGCGCTGGGACGAGCAGCACGAGTCGATCGTGTACCCCGCCGACGGCGTACAGATCATCCACCACAAGAGCCACTGACCATCCGCGGGCGCGCTCCGCGCCGCTCACGTACCGACTGGACCGCCGAGGTTACTTCGACAGTCCGGCGGCCGTTGGGCGGACGACGGGACACCTGCTCGACTGCCACGCTCCCGCTTTCGCAACGGCGATGCACGTCGATTTCTGGAAGGCTGCCTACCGACCGTGGCATTGCTCGACAGCTCTCGCTCTCGCGCCGTCGCCGCTGCGCTCGCGGGCGTGGTGGGTTACGACCTGCTTCAGCGCCGGCGCGCGATCCTGCGCAACTTCCCCATACTCGGGCACCTCCGCTACGCGCTCGAGGCGTTCGGCCCCGAGCTGCGTCAGTACATTGTCACCTCCAACAACGAGGAGCGCCCGTTCTCGCGCGATCAGCGGCGCTGGATCTATGCGTCCTCTGAGGGCATACCGAACGTGTTCGGGTTCGGAACCGACGATGAGATGGAGGCCGTCGAGAGCCTGCTGATCATCAAGCACTCGCCGTTCCCCGCGCCCGCGCCTGCTCCCGGCAAGCCCGGCGGTGCCCCCCTCTACAGAGCTCCGGCTGGCAAGGTCATGGGCGCCGGCCATCAACGGCGTCACGCGTTTCGCCCGCCGTCAGTTGTGAACCTATCCGGCATGAGCTACGGCTCGCTCTCGCCCGTCGCGATAGAGGCTCTCAACCGCGGAGCGCAGCTTGCCGGCTGCCTTCACAACACCGGCGAGGGCGGCCTCGCGAGCGCGCACCGTCACGGCGGGGAGCTCGTCTTTCAGATCGGCACCGGATATTTCGGCTGCCGCGACGCGCGCGGCCGCTTCAGCCTGCAGCGTCTGCGCGAACACGTCGAGCGGGCGCCCGTGCGGGCGATCGAGATCAAGCTCTCACAGGGAGCCAAGCCCGGCCTCGGGGGACTGCTCCCTGGCGTGAAGGTGACACCGGAGATAGCCGCCATCCGCTGCGTGCCCGCCGGCCAAGACTGTGTCAGCCCGCCCGCGCACTCGGCGTTCTCCGACGTCAACGGGCTGATCGAGTTCATCGAGCTGATCGCTCAGGACACGGGACTGCCGGTCGGCATCAAGTCCGCCGTCGGCGAGAGCGGCTTCTGGCAGACGCTCGCCGAGCGCATGACAGTCACCGGCGGCGGACCCGACTTCATCACGGTCGACGGCGGCGAGGGCGGGACCGGCGGCGCGCCGCTCTCGTTTGCCGACCATGTGGCACTGCCCTTCAAGCTGGGCTTCGCCCGTGTCTATGACACCTTCGCGCGCGCGGGGCTGGCCGAGGACGTCGTGTTCATCGGCTCAGGCCGGCTCGGATTCCCGGACTCTGCGCTGTTCGCCTTCGCGCTGGGCTGCGATCTGGTGAACGTGGGCCGTGAGGCGATGCTCGCGATCGGCTGTATTCAGGCCCAGCGCTGCCACACCGGCCGCTGCCCGACCGGTGTGGCCACCCAGTCGCGCTGGCTCATGCATGGGCTCGATCCACAGCTCAAGTCAAGTCGCGCAGCCAACTACCTGGTCGCGCTGCGCGCCGAGCTCCTCGCCCTGGTCGCGCTCCTGCGGCGTGGAGCACCCGGCGCTGGTGACACCCGAACACATCGAAATCGTCAGCGAGCGCTACGGCTCGGCGCCGCTCATCGAGGTGTTCGGGTACGAGCCCGGCTGGCCCGTGCTCTCGAGCACCCGACGCGCCGAGGTCGAGCACCTTCTGGCTCAGTCCGGACCGTCACCGAGCCAATGCTGAGCGACCGGCGCGCGTAGTGTCATCACGGCGTCCGCCGCTGCAGGGTCAAGGCACCCAGGCCGAGCGAGGCGAGCGTGAACGCGACAACAGCGATCACGGCCGCGGCGAACGCTCCGCCGAGAGGAGCTGGTCTTGTCGCGCGGGCCAGTGCTTCGTAGGCGTAGGTCAATGGCATGAGCCAGGAGAGCGTGTGGAGCCACCCGGCCATCTCGTTTCGGGATACGAACAGACCGCAGAGCAGCATCTGGGGGAAGATCAAGGCAGGCATGAACTGGACCGCTTGAAACTCGGTTCGAGCAAAGGCGCTGACGAACAGGCCGAGCGCCATGCCCAGCAGCGCGTTGGCGACGGCGAGCAACCCGACGAGCCAGGCACCGTGGGCAGCTTCGAGGCCCAGGACGAGAAAGCCGACGGTGCAGACGATCACGGCCTGCACCGCGGCGAGCATGCCGAAGGCAACGCCGTAGCCGAAGAGGATGTCCGCCTTGGCGACGGGCAGCGTCATCAGTCTCTCGAGTGTCCCGGTCGTGCGCTCGCGCAGCATTGCGATTGAGGTGACGAGGAACATGACGATGAAGGGGAACAGGCCGCACAACGGCGCGCCGATCTTCTGGAAAGTGTGCGGCCGGCCTTCGAAGACGAAGTAGAGAAGGATCAGCAGGGCGGTAGGAACCGCGAGCAAGAGGGCGATGGTTCGCGGGTCGCGGCGAATTTGCCAGAGCACGCGCCGGGCCGTGGCGAGGGTCGTGCGCGCGCTCATCCGTCGGCCCTCGATCGTGCTTCGGCTTCGTGCTGGGCTCGCTCGATGACCGCCAGAAAGGCCTGGCCGAGGTCGTCCTTGCCGGTCTGCGCACGCAGCTCGTCCGGCGTGGTCTGCTCGAGCAGGGCGCCATCGCGCATCAGCAGCAACGAATCGCACTCGCTCGCCTCGTCCATCACGTGACTCGAGATCAGCAGCGTGGTTCCCTCGTCGTGGGCCAGCTCGTGGAACGAGGCCCACAGTTCGGCCCGTAGCACCGGGTCGAGTCCGACCGTCGGCTCGTCGAGAACGAGCAGCTCGGGCTTGTTCAGCAGCGCCGTGGCCAGTGAGACACGCGAGCGCTCACCGCCCGAGAGCGTCCCAACGACCTGGCCCTCGCGACCACCGAGGCCGACGGTCTCGATCGTCTCCGCGATGCGCTCGCGGCTCGCACCGACGATGGCGGCGAAGTAGCGCAGGTTCTCCTCGATGCTGAGGTCGGAGTAGACCGAGGGAGCTTGAGTCACGTAGCCCACGCGGCGGCGCAGCTCCTCCACGCCCGCGGCCTGCCCGAGCACGATGACCTTGCCCGCGGCGACGATCTGCACCCCGACGATCGACCGCATCAACGTCGACTTGCCACACCCACTGGGGCCGAGCAAGCCGGTCACCGAGCGGCTCGCGACCGAGAGCGAGACCTCGTGTAGAACCGCGCGCCCGCCCCGCTCGACCAGCAGGCCCTCGACCGTGATCGCAGCGCCTGCTTCCACGTGGCGAATCTACATCAGCCTAGCCTTACCCGTGAACCAGGCTAGCCGCCGCCCGTGACCGACCGCACCACGCCCGCTTGGCCTCCCGGGGCAGGCCAAGCCCTCTACAGAGCCAAAACCAGGCGCGCGACCGTGGCGCGAAGTTGTCGCGAGCCTGACGCGCTGCCCGACAGCCTTCGCGACACCGTCGCGACACGCGTCGGCGGGGTCTCGAGGTGCCAGTCACGACCTGTCGCGGGATGCCCAGCTACGCGGCGGCCATCGCGTTGATGATCGTCACGCCGGTGCAGCGACTATCGGGTTGGGGCGGCTGACACGCGCCGCTCGCGAGCCTCGGCGTAAAGCGGCTCCGGCGCCATGTCCAGGCCGTCCTCGGCCCATGTGATCGTGCCGCCTTCCACCGAGACCCTCGCGAAACGCCGTGGATCGCGCAGCGGCTCGAATACGCCCGTCCAGTAGCTCTCGTCGAAGGTGACGTCGCCGATCGTCCCGTCCTCGAACGTAAGACGCACCGAGTGGTCCCCGATGACCTCTGCCCGAGTGATGTGAACCAGTGGGGGAATGTCCGCGATACGCTCGATCTTAGGGCAGCGGCTCGATCGGATCGAGCGACTCCCGCCGTCGGGCGCGTTCCCAATCGGCATGCAGCTCGTCGTCCTCGGCCTGACGCTTGGTGAAATAGCCCGATGGAGGCCGCGTGCGCCCCGACCAGGCCGGGCCGATCTTGCGCTGAACCTGCCGGCCGTCCGGCAGCCGGTACTTCGCGTACCACACCGGTCCGCGCTGCCGGTCCGCGCGGGACACGTGCCCCGAGGGCCCGGATTGCGAAAGCGAACCAACTGCGGCCATGTCCCATTAGGGACATATTCGAAACCTGGCGCGAAAGCGCTCAAGCGAAAAGCCCTTGATTTACTGGGCTTTTCCAGAGCCGACGCGGGGACTCGAACCCCGGACCCCTTCATTACGAGTGAAGTGCTCTACCAGCTGAGCTACGTCGGCGCATGCGCTGCTGATCGGCCTCAAACCTTAGCTGTCCTGTGGCGCTCGGCGCCCACCAACGGGCCGCCCAGGTGGCAGACTGTCGGCGATGTTCGCAGGCGACGCCAACGACGTGCGGTTCGGGCTGCTGCTCCCCACCCGCGAGCAGGTTCTGGTTGACCGGCCGGACGTGCGGTCGCTCCTCGAGCTCGGTCGCGCCGCCGAGCGGCTGGGTTTTGACTCGCTGTGGGCCGGCGACTCCCTGCTCGCCCGGCCCCGCCTTGAGCCGCTGGCCCTGCTGTCCGCGCTGGCCGGCCAGACCGAGTCGGTGACGCTCGGCACGGCCGTCCTCGTGGCAGCGCTCCGCCATCCGCTGCTCCTGGCCCATCAGGTGGCGACGCTCGATCAGCTCGCCGGGGGCAGGGTGATCCTCGGCCTCGGCGCCGGTTTCCCCTATCCCGGCCACCGAAGCGGAGTTCGCGGCCGTCGGGGTGCCCTTCACCGAGCGCGTGGGCCGGCTGCTCGAGTCGGTTGAGATCTGTCGCCTGCTCTGGCGCGACCAGGGCGCGGGCGCTGAGGAGGCCGTCACGTTCGACGGACGCTACACCCACCTGCAGGACGTGACGCTCTCGATCAAGCCGCACCGGCCGGGCGGGCCGCCGCTGTGGCTGGCGGGAGAGGGCAAGCGCGGGCTCGTCCACGCCGGCGGGGTGTACGACGGCTGGCTTCCCTACTCGCCCACCCCGGCGCTGTACTCCGAGCGCTGGGCGCACGTGCGGGCAGCGGCCGAGGACGCGGATCGCCGGGAGATGCCCACCCGGCCCTGTATGTGACCGTCGCCCTGGACGACGACCGCGAGCGGGCCGACGCGACGCTCGACGAGTACGCGCAGCGCTACTACGGCTTGCCGCTCGAGGTGATGGGGCAGCTGCAGGCCTTCTACGGCGGGGACATCGACGGCTGCGTCGACTGGCTCGCCTCCTACCTCGCCGCCGGCGCGCGCCACGTGGTGGTTCGGATCGGCCAGGTCGATGGGCACATGGACGCACTCGAGCGCTTCGCCCAGCTCATCGCCCACGCACGTGCCCGCGATCCGCATCCGGCCCCGACGGTGGCGAGCGCATGAGCTCGGCGGAACCCACCGGCGAGCAGCTGGCGCGCGCCTGGTTCGAGCACTCGCCCATGATCGGCCTGTTCGGCCTTCGCATCGAGTCCATGGCACCCGATGAGGCGATCGTCGAGCTTCCCTTCCAGGAGCGTCTCGTGACCGCCGGCGACGTGGTTCACGGCGGGGCGATCATGTCCCTGATCGACACCGCCGCCGTGATGGCGGCCTGGTCTGCCCACGACCCGAGCAAGGGCATCCGCTGGGGGACCGTCGGGGCCTCCGTCAGCTTCCTCTCGCCCGGGAAGGGGACCGACCTGCGGGCCGTCGCGACCATCTCCCGTCGCGGAAAGGGCGTGTGCTTCTGCCGTGTGGAGGTCGCCGACGCCGCCGGCACCCCGATCGCGGAGGGCCTCGTGACCTATCGGCTGGGCTAGGGTCCGCCCCGCGCGGCGGGGAGCGCCGCCAGCAGCGACTCGCCGTGCTTCTCGCAGAAGGCCGGCCCGATCCCGCGGATCTCGATCAGCTCCTCGATGCTGCTCGGGCGCCGGCGCAGCACCTCCTCCAGCACCGCGTTCGCGGCCACGGTGAACGCCGGCTTGCCCTCCGCCCGCTCCCACCGCCACTTCCTCAGCTCCTCGAACTCGTCCTCGTCCACCGGCTCGCCCGCGGGCTCCCCGGCCGCCCGCCCGCCGCGCCCGCGGGACGCCGCGCCCGCTGCCCGGGCGGCGGGCCGCATGCGCATGAGGAGCTCGAGTGCCTCGTCGGCGTCGCACACGTCGCAGCAGCGCCCGCTCGGCGCTCCCGGCTGCGAGTCTCCGAAGTGGTCCAGGATCTGGCGCCTGCGGCAGGTCTCCTTGCCCGTGATGTACCGCTCGATCGACCGGTAGGACTCCCACCCGCGGTCCTTGGCCGCCCTGATCGCCTCGTATGCCGCCCGCGGGCTGCCGCGGCCGGTGAGCGTCACCAGCAGGCCGTCCCCCCCGCCCGGCTCGAGCTCGACGGCGCCCGCCCGCTCCGCGATCGACAGCAGCACGCGTTCGTGCTCGCGCAGCTCTCCCCGGCCGATCGCCACCACCCCGTCCTCGCTGCGGCGGCGCAGCGCCGCGACGTACCGCTTCACGTCCTCGACGCTCGTCTCCCGCTCGTTGATGAACCTGATCAGCCGGCCCAGATCCATCCGTGCCGCCAGCAGCATCGCCCGCGCCGGCTCCCCGTCGCGCCCGCCCCGTCCGGCCTCCTGGTAGTACGCCTCGAGGCTCGTCGGCAGCGCCCAGTGCGCGACCGTCCTCACGTCCGCCTTGTCCACGCCCATGCCGAACGCGTTCGTCGCCACCACCACCTCCGCGCGGTCCTCCATGAAGGCCTGCTGGCTGTCCCGCCGCGCCTGCGGGCTCATGCCCGCGTGGTAGGCCACCGCCGCGATCCCCTCACCGGCGAGCATCCCCGCCACCTCGTCGGTGTCCTTGCGCGTGCCGCAGTACACGATCGCGGGCCTTGCGCCGGGATCGCCCAGGACGTGCATCAGAGCCGCGCGCTTGCGCGCCACCGCGCCCTTGCCCTCCAGGCTCACGACGTCGAAGGTGACGTTCGGCCGGTCGAAGCCCGAGCGGATCGACACCCAGTCGCTGAGCCCCAGGCGCGCCGCGATCTCCTCGGCCACCCGGGGCGTGGCGGTCGCGGTGGCCGCCATCACCGCCGGCCTTCCCAGCGACTCGATCGCGTCCCCCAGGCGCAGGTAGTCCGGCCTGAAATCGTGGCCCCACTCGGCCACGCAGTGCGCCTCGTCGACCACGAACAGCGCAACGTTTCTTCGCGCCAGAGCGTCCCGGAACGCGCCCGATGCGAACCGCTCGGGCGCCGCCAGCACCAGCTGGGTGACGCCCGAGGAGATATCCCTCAGCGCCTGCGAATTGTGACCCTCCTCCATCCCCGAGGCCAGCATCGCCGCGCTCACGCCCGCCTGCTCGAGCCGGCGCAGCTGGTCGGACATCAGCGCGATCAGTGGGCTCACGACCACCACCAGCGGGCTGCTGGGGTCGCCCTCGGCTGCCAGCGCCGGCAGCTGGTAGCACAGCGACTTGCCGCCCCCCGTCGGCATCACCACGAGGCTGTCCCGCCCCGAGAGCGCGGCCTGCACCGCCTCGCGCTGGCCGGGCCTGAACTCCTGCAGGCCGAACCTCGCGAGCAGCTCCTCGGGCGCCGGCGTGGCCGCCTGCTCGGGCGCCGGGAGGGGCGTGGGCGCAGTCGTGTGCATCCTCCCCACGCTACCCACCACCCCGGCCGGGATCGCCGGGCCCGCGGGATCGCGCGCCTTCAGTGCCGGGCCCGGGCCCCTCACCGCGAACGCACGCCGGGCCGCCCTGGGGCGGCCCTCATCATCCTCAGCCTGCGCGCCTCTTCTGCCACACCACCCGCGCGCCCGCGGCCGGGACCAGGGTGATCGCCCGTCGGCGGTTCCACTCGCCGCCCCGCCATCTGCGCGCATGCCCGGACAGGCTGGGTTCGAGCTCTGACAGCACCGTGCGCAGGATCAGCTTCATCTCGAGCAGCGCGAACGATGCGCCGATGCACCGGCGGATCCCCCCGCCGAACGGGATCCACGAGAACGTCTCCGGCCCGCTCTGAAGGAAGCGCTCGGGGCGGAACTCCTCGGGGCTCTCATACACGCGCGGATTGCGGTTGGTCAGGTAGATGGAGGGCACCACCCGCGTGCCCGGCGGCAGGCGATACGCCCCCACCTGCAGATCGTCCTGGAGCATCCTGGCCACGATCGGCACCACAGGGCGGACCCGCAGCGTCTCGTTGACGACGGCCGTCATGTACTCATCAGAGCCGCCGTCCGCTTCACCGTCGATCTCCTCCATCAGCCGGCTCAGCTTGCCCGGATGGCGCACCAGCCGCTCGACCGCCCATGCCACCGACGTGGCCGTCGTCTCGTGGCCGGCCAGCAGCAGCGACACCAGCTCATCGCGCAGCTCGGAGTCGGTCATCGCCTGCCCGTCCTCGTCGCGGGCCTGCATCAACAGCGACAGGATGTCCGTGCGCTCGGCCAGGTCCTCCTGGCGGCGCCTGCGCCCCAGCTCGTCGTACACGACCGCGTCCAGGCGGTCGAGCGCCCGCCCGATCGCGCCCGTGGGACGCTCGAGGCTTGGCCTGCGCATCGAGAACAGCACTATCGCCACCGGATGCACCGGCTTCAGCAGTCCCGATATCGCATCCCGCAGCGCCTGCATGCGCTCTGCCTCCACTCCGAACACGGCCCGCAGGATCACCTCCAGCGTGATCTTGCGCGTGCGCTCCTGCAGCCGCATCGGCCTGCCCAGCGGCCACCCCGCCATGTCCCGCCTGGTCGCCTCCACGATCACGTCCTCGTACTCGCGCATCCGCTCGCCGTGGAACGGGGGTAGCAGGAGCTTTCGCTGGCGCAGGTGCTCGGGTCCGGTCAGCACGATCACCGAGCTCGGCCCCATGATCGGCGCGACCGGCGAGTTGCCCGCCGCCGACGGAGCCACCTCGGGCGGCGCCGTGAACACCGTCTTCACCGCCTCCGGATCGCTGACCATCACGAGCTTCATCCCGCTCGGGGCGAACGTCAGCGTGAACGTATCCCCCAGCCGCTCGCGGCAACGGTCCATCACCCAGGTCGGCGCCACCGCCCATGCCAGCGTCTGCAGGATCGCCGGCGCCCTCGGGCCCGGGGGCAGCCGCCGACTCTCAACCGAGGGGATCTCCCCGGTCTGCGCCCGGCCCATCGCCGTGGAGGGCGCCGTGGTCGCCATGCCCTACACGCTACCCCCTTCGGGGTTCGCCCGCGCGATCCGTGAGCGCTGCGTCGAGCAGCCCGTCCACCCGCTCGATCTCCTCCGGCGAGAGCATCGGGCGGCGTCTGTTCAGATACCCCACGAGCATCCGCGCGGGGACCACCCGCACACCCTTCCTGCGCGCCAGTGGCCTGTCCACCCACGCCCGGCTGAACACGATCAGCGGCTCCACGCTCACGCCCGTCACGCGCTCGATCGCACGTCGCTGCGCCTGGGCCTGGCTGAGCGTGCGCCCGTGCACCCGTCCCACACGCACCGGTCCGGGGTGGCTCTTGGTCTCGACCGTGAACACCCCGGCCGGCCCCACAAGGATGTGATCCACGTTGCCCCGCCCCAGGGTCACGTCGTGCATGACCCGCCATTCGCCCTCCTTCAGCTCCTCGAGCAGTCCCCCCACCTGTTCCTCGCCCGTCGCGCCGCGGTCCTGGCGGTCGAGCAGCGGCAGCACGTACCTGGAGATCACGAACATGCTCACCAGCAGCGCGATCTCCGAGGCCAGGAAGAGCACGCTGTGCAGACCGAACGCCCGGCCCAGCAGCGCGGTCGCCACGGCCATCACCCCCAGCGTGACCAGAGTGCGCATGCGCAGGCGCATGACGGTCGCGCGCGCATACTGCCCGGCCGTGCGGCCGGTGTGGTCGGAGCCAACGGTGTTCATCTCTCATCTCATCGGTACATCGATCACGATTTCTTGAGTCCGCGCGCGCGCCATGCGGGCGATCGCGCGAGAAGCGTGGAAACTGACCGCATGTTCTAAAGCCTGGACCCCGGCAGGTCGAAGCCAGAAGTACTCCCCCGCTGCATCCAGAGCACGGACGCTCTCCGCATGACAAACCCCCCAGATCCCTCTCCGCTATCCGACGTCTGCCTGCTCCTGAGAGCCCACGCCGAGCACGGCTGGCTGAACCACGAGGTGCTTCCCGTGCTGCGCGAGCTCGAGCAGCGTGACTCCCTCCCGGAGGAGCAGCTGGGCGCGGCGCACGCCTACCTGGAGGTCCTCTGGATCGAGGCATCCCAGCGCGCCGCCGACACCGAAGCCGCGCATGCCGACCTCGATGCGATCGACGCCTGCGGAGTCCGCGCCCTGTCCGGCAAGGCCCGCGGCTACCACGCCGCGGTGCGCGCCCTGCGCAGCTATCTCGCGCACCAAGTCGCCATGCGCCTGGCCGTTCCCGCGGACGAGCTCAGCCGCCACCACGCGAACCACTGAGGCGATCGCATACCGTCCCGCCGGTGGCGCTCCGCTTCGATCTGCAATCCCACTCCACCCACTCCGACGGCGCGCTCGAGCCGGCCGAGGTGGTGCAGCGCGCCGCCCACGCGGGCGTTGAGCTGCTGGCGCTGTCCGACCACGACACGGTGAGCGGCGTCTCCGAGGCGCTCGCCGCGAGTGAGCGCTGCGGCGTGCGGGTGGTTTCAGCCGTGGAGATCTCCTCCGTTGATGACGGCGCCTCCGGCGCCGGGGCGGCCCGCGAACTGCACATCCTCGGCTACCGCATCGATCATGAGGGCCCGCTGCTCACCGAACGGCTGACCGAGTTCCGCGCAGACCGCGAGCAACGCACGATGCGCATGGCCGCCGCCCTGTCAGAGCTCGGGCTGGAGCTGGACGAACGGCAGCTCGACGCGCGCCGGGCGGCCGGCCAGCCGATCGGCCGCCCCCACCTGGCCGAGGCGGTGCTCGCATGCCCGGCCAACGCGCCTCGGCTGAAGGGGGAGGGCATCGATGAGGTCGGCTCGATGATCAGGGGCTACCTGGTCGAGGGCCGCCCGGCCTTCCGCCTGCGCCGGACGCCCACCGTGGCGGAGGCCGTGGGCGCGATCCACGACGCGGGCGGCGTGGCGGTGTGGGCGCACCCCTTCTGGGATGTCTCCGAGCCGGACGAGGTGCTCGCGACCATCGACCGCTTCCGCGCGCTCTCCATGGACGGCGTGGAGGCCTTCTACGTCACCCACACGCGCGAGCAGACACAGCTGGTGGCGGAGCGCTGCCACACCCTCGGCCTGCTGACTACCGGCTCGGCCGACTTCCACGGGCCCGAGAACCGCCAGTTCTCCCGTTTCCTCGCGTTCGACACCTACGGGCTCGAGCCCAACCTGGGGCCCATCGCCGACGCGTGAGCACTCGATCGCCTCACCCCTGAAAGAGGTCCTGGAGGCGATAGGCGAGCGCCTCGAGGGCGAGCTCCTCAGAGACGTTCAGCCCGAGGCTCAGCCGCGTCTCCCCCACCAGTTCGATCCCCCTGCGCACACGCGCGCCGTCGCCGCCCAGGGCCTCGGCGTCCTGCTCGAGCTCGGCCCGGCGATCCACCGCATACACGAGCTCGGGGGCTCCCTCGCAGATGCACAGCATGTCGCGCAGCCACAGCTCCGCCAGCCTCAGCCCGATCTCGAGCGTGTGCGTGCGCACGCGTCGCTCGCCGCGGCGCCTCGCGTCACCGCCTTCGCGCTCGTAGCGTTTTCGCTCCTTGCCGGGCAGTAGCTCGAGCTCTGCGGTCATCCGCTCCTGCGCCTCCTCCCCCGCGGCCGTCCCCGCGGCCCGCGCCGCGCCCAGCAGCCTCCTCCACGGACGCTCGCCCATCGTGCCCGAAAGGGCCGCGCGCACGAGATCCTCGGCACTGCCCCTGAGCTCTGAGCCCTCCTCGCCCGCCAGGTGCGCGGCCAGCCGCGCATCCCCCAGCGCCAGGGCCGCGCATGCCCGCGCATGCTCGGGCTGTGAATCCGTCAGAAGCTCGGCCATGCGCGCCGGCGGGAGCGGATCGAAGCGGACGTGCTGGCAGCGCGAGGCGATCGTCGGCATGACGTCCTCGCGGCGGTCGGTCAGGAGCAGCAGGTGCACGAACGCGGGAGGCTCCTCGAGCGTCTTCAGCATGCGGTTGGCCGCATCGTCGTTCATCGTGTCCACGGCCTCGATCACGAACACCCGCCGCGAGGATTCAAACGGCGTGCGCGCGGCCGCGGCCACGACCGGCTCCTCGATGTCCGCCACCAGCATTTCTGAGGCGCCCGAGGGCGTCACCCAGGTCAGGTCCGGGTGCGCGCCCCGCTCCACCCGCTCGGCCACCCGGTCCGGATCCTGCGCGCCGTCGGCGAGCAGGGCGGCGGCGAAAGCGCGCGCGATCGCGCGCTTGCCGGTTCCCGCCGGGCCGTGGAACAGGTACGCGTGCGAGGGATCGCCCTGCGGCGGCAGCCCCGGCGTGAGCACCGCGCGCGCGTGCGGGTGTGCGTCGATGCCCGGCAGCGCCGTCGGGGAGTCGGCGGGCAGGGCCGCGGTGGAATCCGGAGGCGTCACGGGGGCCATCCTTCCAGACGGTACGGTGCCGTAGTGGCTCGCGGCAGGCTGATCACGATCGAGGGGCTGGACGGCGCGGGCAAGTCCACGCTCGCACAGGCCCTCGCCCGGGAGATCGCGGCGGGCGGGCACGCGGTGGAGCTGTTGCGCGAGCCGGGCGGGGTGCCCGTGTCCGAGCGGATCCGCGCCCTGGTCAAAGATCCGGCGCTCGCGGTCTCGCCGCGCGCGGAGGCGCTGCTGTATGCCGCCGCGCGCGCCCAGCTCGTGCACGAGCGCCTGGAACCGCTGCTCCGCGAGGGCGTGATCGTGCTGCTGGACCGGTTCGTGGACTCCTCGCTGGCCTACCAGGGGGCCGGGCGGGGGCTGGGGGTGCAGGACGTGGCCGCGATCAACCTGTTCGCCACCGGCCCCCTTCAGCCCGACCGCACCCTCCTGCTGCGCATCTCCCCGGCCGCCGGACGTGCGCGCCAGCAGGAGCGCGCACACGAGCCCGACCGGCTGGAGCGCGAGGACGAGGGCTTCTTCGCCACCATCGCCGCGGCCTATGAGGAGCTCGCCCGCGAACAGCCCGGGCGGATTCGCGCGATCGACGCCGCCCAAACGCCCGAGCGGGTGCTCGCGGACGCGCTCGCCGCCGTGGCGGACCTGCTGCAGCACGCCGGCACCCGGGACTAGCATGGGCGTGCATGTTCGGCGCAGCCGTCCCCACCAGCACCGTCTCCACGGGCGCGATCGTGATCGCGGTACTGGCCGCGGTGCTCGTGCTCGCCTGCATCGCCTGGGCGGTCGCCCGCCAGCGGGCCTACGAAGCTTCGTGGATGCTCTCCCTGCGCCACGCCCTGGCCGAGGCCGGCTTCCGCGCATCGGCCACCTGGGCGGAATTCACCGACTGGGTGCGAATGGGTCGCTGAGGGGCTCGATTCGTCCGGCTCCAGGGCGGCCGGCCTTCTAAAATCAGGGTACTGCTGCACTGTTTTTCCGTCCGCCCCGAGCGGGATGATGCGCGGCCCCGACAACAGCTTCCAGAAGGCGTCCGCGACGCCCGGCGCAGCAGAAAAGGAAGGCCGATGAACCCCACCCCGCACACCAGCACACCCCAGGAGACGGCGCCCTCCGGCGCGCTCGAAGTACCGCGCTTCTTCACCTCCCCGGGGGTGCATCCGTTCGACACGGTGGAGTGGGAGGTGCGCGACGCGCGCATCGGCCACGGCGACCGGGTGGCGTTCGAGCAGAAGAACGTCGAGTTTCCGACCTCCTGGTCGCAGAACGCGACCAACATAGTCACCCAGAAGTACTTCCGGGGACAGCTCGGCCACCCGGCGCGCGAGAGCTCGGTCAGGCAGATGATCGGCCGCGTGGCCGGCACGATCGCCGCCTGGGGGCGGGAGCGGGGGTACTTCGCGGACCCCCGGCAGGCCGACACGTTCGAGCACGAGCTGACCTACATCCTGCTGCACCAGATGGCCGCGTTCAACTCGCCCGTGTGGTTCAACGTGGGGTTCGAGGAGAGCCCTCAATGCAGTGCGTGCTTCATCCTCTCGGTCGACGACACCATGGAGTCGATCCTCGACTGGAACACGAAGGAGGGGATGATCTTCAGGGGCGGCTCGGGATCGGGGATCAACCTATCGAACATCCGCGGGTCGATGGAGCCGCTGGCCAAGGGCGGCACCGCCTCGGGACCGGTCTCGTTCATGCGTGGCGCCGACTCGTGGGCCGGCACGATCAAGTCCGGCGGCAAGACGCGGCGCGCGGCGAAGATGGTCGTGCTCGACGTCGACCACCCGGACATCCGCGAGTTCATCTGGTGCAAGGCCAGGGAGGAGGACAAGGCCGCCGCGCTGCGCGATGCCGGCTTCGACATGTCGATCGACGGCGACGGCTTCAAGTCGATCCAGTACCAGAACGCGAACAACTCCGTCAGGGTGACCGACGAGTTCATGCGCGCCGTCGAGGAGGACGGCGAGTGGCGGCTGACCGCCCGCTCGACCGGCGAGCCGGTGGGCGAGCCCGTGAGCGCGCGTGAGCTGATGAGCGAAATCGCCGAGGCTGCGTGGCGCTGTGCCGATCCGGGCATGCAGTACGACACGACGATCAACCACTGGCACACCTCGCCGAACTCGGGGCGGATCAATGCGTCCAACCCCTGCTCCGAGTACATGCACGTCGACAACTCGGCCTGCAACCTGGCCTCGTTGAACCTGATGAAGTTCCGCCGAGCGGACGGGACGCTGGACGTGGAGTCGTTCGAGCACGCGGTGGACGTGATGCTGCTCGCACAGGAGATCGTGGTCGGCCCTTCCAGCTACCCGACCGAGGAGATCGGCGTCAACGCCCGTGCGTTCCGCCAGCTCGGCCTCGGCTACGCCAACCTGGGCGCCTACCTGATGAGCAACGGCATGCCCTATGACTCCGACAGCGGCCGCGAGACGGCGGCAGCGATCACGTCTTTGATGACCGGCCGGGCCTACCGCCGCTCGGCGGAGGTTGCGGCGGCGATCGGGCCGTACGAGCGCTACGGAGAGAACCGCGAGGCACACAACAACGTCATGCGGATGCACCGCGATGCCTCCTACGTGATTCCTGCCGAGGACAGCGCAGACGGCGAGCTGCTGGCGGCGGCCAGGCGCTCATGGGACGAGGCTGTGGAGCTGGGCGAGCGTCACGGCTACCGCAACGCGCAGGCCACGGTGCTCGCACCCACGGGCACGATCTCCTTCCTGATGGACTGCGACACGACGGGCGTCGAGCCGGACTTCTCCCTGGTCAAGTTCAAGGAGCTCGTGGGCGGCGGACAGATGACGATCGTCAACCGCACGGTGCCGCTGGCCCTGGAGACCCTCGGCTACTCCGAACAGCAGGTCGAGCAGATCGAGGCCCACCTCGCCGAGCACGGCACGATCCTGGGCGCGCCGGGCCTGAACGAGGAGCACCTGCCGGTGTTCGACGTCGCCGTGGGTGAGCGCGCGATCTCGCACATGGGCCATCTGAAGATGATGGGAGCCGTGCAGCCGTTCATCTCCGGGGCGATCTCCAAGACCGTGAATCTTCCCGCGGAGGCCACGGCGGACGACATCGCAGACGCCTTCACGCAGGCCTGGCGGCTGGGGATCAAGGCGCTGGCGATCTACCGCGACGGGTCGAAGACCGCGCAGGCGCTGCGCACGGACGCGCAGCACTCTGACGAGCACAGGCAGGGTGTGGAGCAGCCGGTCGATGTCGATGAGATCGTCGAGCAGGCCGTGGGCAAAGCGCTGGCCGAGGCCGGTCCGCGACGCAAGCGGATGCCGCGCGAGCGCCAGTCGATAACGCACAAGTTCTCGATCGGCGGTCACGAGGGCTACATCACGGCCGGCATGTACGAGGACGGCAGCATCGGGGAGATCTTCCTGACCGACATCGGCAAGGAGGGCTCGACGCTGCGCGGGATGATGAACTCCTTCGCCACGGCGATCTCGATCGCGCTGCAGTACGGCGTGCCGCTGGAGACACTGGTGCGGAAGTTCAGCTACATGCGGTTCGAGCCCGAGGGCATCACCGGCAACCCCGAGATCCCGTTCGCGAAGTCGATGCCCGACTACATCATGCGCTGGCTGGCGTCCCGCTTCCTGGACGTGGACGCCCAGGAGGACCTGGGAATCCTCACGCCCGAGGTGCGCGCCCGCAAGGCCGCGCAGGATGCCGTTCAGTCGGTGACGGCCTCCGACACGGCCGGTCCCAGCGCGGAAGGTGAGCCCGAGGACGAGGCGCCCCGCGGGTACTCCCCAGGCCTCAGAGGGCAACGGCGGCGCGAGCGCGCCGACGGCGTCGCTGACCGACACGCCACCCGTGGTGCCCGCGCGTCTGCAGGGCCTCGATCTTGGGCCCGCGTGCAGCCAGTGCGGGGGGATGATGCAGCGGACCGGATCCTGCTACACGTGTTCCAGCTGCGGCAACAACACCGGCTGCGGCTGACTGTAGAGGGTCATCCCATTGTCACAAATCCGTCACGACGTGTCCAAGCTACCAGCCGTTGGAAGCGGGGTCTCCTGCTCGACGGTGGGTGCCCGCCGGACACCGGACGACCCCCCTGGGCGGTCCTTCGGGATAGGGAGGATGAGCGTGGTCGTGCAGTTCGCCACGAGCCATGTACAATCCCCATAAATCTAGGGTTTAGCTGCGGTCTGGAGCATTGCGGGGCGCGGGGCAGCCGCACGAACGCAGCACGCTTGAAGTGCCTGCCCCGCAGGCCGGCATCCACCGAGGAGCAGCACCCGCCCATATCCAGGAGAGAGGACGACAAGATGTCATCCACGCGTTGGTATCGACTTCGCCCGCCACGCGGGCTTGCAAGGCCGTGGCACGCAGCTGCAGTTGCACTGGTGGTTCTAGCATTCGGCACTTCCGCTAGCGTCGCCGGCGCCTCGGGCGGCGGCGGAGGGGCCCAAGTCAACATCGTCAGCAAGAGCCATCCTGCCGGCCCCCACTACTTCAAAACCATTCAGGCCGCCGTCAATGCCTCCAAATCAGGCGACTGGGTACTCATCGAACCGGGTGTCTATAAGGAAGAAGTCACGGTCACGAGCGCCCATTCCGGGATCTGGATCCGCGGCATGAACCGCAACACCGTGATCCTTGACGGACAGAAAAAAGCGGGCAACGGAATCGAAATCTACAAGGCCAACAACGTCTGGGTGGAAAACCTGACGGTGCGTAACTTCGATGAAGTCGCAGGATGCACGAAGGAAGGCTGCGGCAACGAGATCTGGTGGAACGGCGGTGCGAACTCGAACAAAATCGGGGCGCACGGCTGGTACGGAAGTTATCTGACCGCTTATGACACCGGGCTGAACGGCGGCTATGGGATCTTCACGGGTCACGAGACCAAAGGCTCCTGGGACCACATCTATGCGTCAGGGTTCAACGACTCGGGCATGTACGTGGGCGCCTGTCAAGAATGCGAAGCGACCATCACCGGAGCGGTAATGGAAAACAACTCGCTGGGCTACTCGGGCTCCAACTCGGGGGGCAGACTAACGATCGAAAACTCGGTGTTCCGAAACAACTCGGTGGGCGTGGTGCCGAACTCGGAAGCCCCTGGCGACCAACCCCCGCCGCAGGATGGGCGATGCAACCGGCCCGAACAACCCGAAACCCCCACACCGATCATCACCTCGACCAAAATCGCGCGGTGTACGATCATCCGCAACAACCTGATAACCGCAAACAACAACCTCTCGGTGCCGGTCAACGCATCCACGGCACGCGGGGCGGTCGGCACGGGCGTCATCCTTCCGTCGACCTACGCCGATCTGGTCGAAAAGAACACCATCAGCAACAACTCGAACACCGGACTGTTCGGCATCGAGATCCCCGTCGACGGGATCTTCTTCCAGCTGGCCGGGAACCGGATCAGCAACAACGTATTCGCCCACAATGGCTATCACGGCGGGCCCTTCACCGGCGACGTGACGCTCGCGAGCGGCGCCATGGAAGCTTTCCTGGGCGAAGAATCGCAGTCCAAGAACAACTGCGTGAGCAACAACGTGTTCACCGGCGCCACGTTCCCGGCGAAAATCCAAGGAACATGGGGTTGCCAGAACGCAACCACCCCCAACCCCGGCGGTGTCTTCGAAGGGGTCTACCAATACATCGAAGCGGCGCAGGAAGAAGCCGCGGCGCTGAGGAAACCGGTCGGACAGCCGGTTCCCCCGCCACAGCCGACCATGCCGAAGCCGTGCCAAGGAGTGCCTACGAACCCGCTGTGCAAGTGACGCTCTAAGTCGAGCGGTCACAAGCCGCGCGGAGGCGAAGGAGTCCGCCGCTCCCTCTGAATGGGAGTGGCGGACTCCGTGCATAGGCTTCGTCAGCGAATCGTCCGAGCGTGGCGCGTTCGCCGACCTCGGCCTCTCCCCAGAGGGTGACGCGGAGCCTTCAGCCGGCTGACTCAAAGGCGACGACCCGTTGCCCGGATCGTCTCGAAGTAGGAGGGCTCGGTGGGTAGTTCGGCGAGCGCCCCGGCTACCTCCACGAGTCGAACTCTCTCGGGTTCTCCGTGGCGATCAGGGGCAGGAGGCGGGCGGCGGTCTAGTAACTACAAATTTGTCTGGTGCGTGTTCTGCGACTTTCCTTTTTGTCCAGCGTGCAACATGTAAATGGGCCTCCTCGAGGTTGGTTCTCGATGACAAGCGGAGCTTGCCACCGAGGAGGCCCTCCTTCATGGCGGTCCGAAGCAAGCACCTGGCCACGTCCCCGGAGACTTTTGCATCGGCTGCAAAGGAGCGGCCAGGGCGGGGGTTTGCGGATCGCCCCAGACTGTCTTGCCGTTCAAGGCTCCGTCGGCGACGACCCGTTCGCAGACGCGAGCGGGCATGGAACTGACATGCCGCATCGGTGCCGGCAGATCGTGAGCTTCCGCCGGTCAGCGACCGAGTTGCGACTTCTGTGCGTGTGCCGCCGAGGCGTGCGGCAGCTCTTCTGTATTCGCGCCAACGCGCAATGACGGCTGCCCTTCCAAGTGATCGCAAAGTGCCTCGACAACTTCTGGGTCGAATTGGCTTCCCGCGTGTCGCCTGATCTCGGCTATGGCTTCATCGGGCGAGCGAGCAGCCTGGTAGCTACGGTCAGCGATCATGGCGTCGTAGGCGTCACATGCGGCGATGATCCGCGCGCCCAGCGGGATCGCCACTCCGGCTAGGCCGTCCGGGTAGCCCTTTCCGTCCCATCGCTCGTGACTCGAGCGAACCAGGCGCGCGACCATGCGCAGCGCGGGTGCGACGTTGAGAATGCGCTCTCCGATGATTGTGTGTCGGCGCATAAAGAGCTGCTCGCTATCAGTCAGTGGACCGGACTTGTGCAGCATCTGTTCTGGGAGGGCGAGCTTGCCGAGATCGTGGAGCTCCCCCGCTCGGCGCAGCTCATCGAGCTGTTCTGAGTCGAGGTCGAAGGCTCGCCCGACATCGACCGCCAACAGGCCGACGTCGCGCAGGTGATTGTGCAGCGTGGGCTCGCGCTCGGTGAGTAGCTGCATCAGGACGCTCTGAGTCTGAGAGCCGGTTGCGCGCCCCGCTCCCTTCTGCGCGTACATCCGCTCGTCCGCCAAATTGAGCGCCAAGGTCACGGTGTTCGCTTCCTCCGGCACGATCACCACACCACACGAGGCGGTCACGGTGAAGCCAGCCCCTTGCTCTGCGAGCGCCGCCAGGGCTTTGGCCACGAGAGCGTCACTACGAGGAACGCGACCGGAAAGCAGGACACAGAACTCGTCGCCGCCGAGCCGATATGCCTCCCCCTGACCCGCAACTACAGCAGCGAGCGCCGCTCCCAGGCGGGCTAGCAGGGTATCCCCCGTGCCGTGGCCAAAGCTGTCGTTGTAGCGCTTGAAGCCGTCCAGATCAAAGAAGCCAAGCGTGGACGGTTCACCGTCGAGGCCGCGTTGAACGGCGACGTCGAGATCGTCAATGAGCCGTCGCCGGTTGCCGAGACCGGTGAGCGCATCGGTGATGGCATCGCGCGTCTGGCGCTGGAGCATCCGCACGTTCTCCAGATAGGTGAGCGCCGCGCGCGCGCCGGCCGCCAGCATCGCCCCGGCAGCCAGGCCGACCGACAGGCGTGTCAGCGGATGCAGCGCCGCGCTGACCAGCAAGGCGAGTGCGATGACGCCAAAGGCCGCTGGGAGAACGATGGTGTGTCGTCCGACGACCTTGCGTTGCATCCTCCTCGGAGCAGGTTGCCACGCCGCCAGTGCCAGAATGGCCATGGATGCCGGCCACATCGTGTCGAGGATGCGGCCAGCGACGTAGGTCCCCTTTGCTTCCTGGTAGAGGAAGATCATGTCGGCAGAGGCAAAAACGGCAATCCCGAGTCCCAGCAAGATCCACTGTCGCCCGGGCCGCCAGTCGGACAGCGCGAAGCCGAGCGCGATGAACACGAGCAGCAAGAAGTCGCTCAGCGGATAGGCGAGGTTGACCCCAACCGCAGCCGCGTTGCCCTTGCTCGCGCCGAGAACAGCCGGGAAGATCAGGGCCGCGCCGATCGCCGCCGTTGTCAGTCCCACGACAATCCCATCCAGCCACACCGCCGCGCCGGCGTGACGGAACTGCGATCGCATTAGTAGAAGCAGAGCGGCATAGAAGGCCGGGTACATCGCGAGATAGAGCGGGTCCGCAATCGAGGGATCTGGAGGGTTGGCGACGTTGTTGAGCCAAGTCGTCCACACCAAGTCACCTCCGGTCCAGGTCAGCAGACCGACGGTGACCAACATCCACGCGACCCGGTCTTGCTTCCGTTGAAGAACTCGGGCGGCGCAGACGCCGACTGCAACGAGCTCGATCGCGGTGTAGACCCCGTCCTTGGCGAAGCCATCCAGCGAGGGATGACCGAGGCCGAACAGCGCATGGATCGCATCAAATGCGATGGCCAAGCCCATCGCAATGAAAGCGACGGCGAGAGCGCGGGATCTTGACTTAAGGAGGTACATCGGGCACGGACACGCGGCGCCGCTACAGCTGGTATCGGCATTCCACGTGAAGGCCTTAGCCAACTCTCCGTGGAGCTGCGGCTGACGCCCGCTTTGAGAGAGCGGGCGAAAGTGACCGTCGAGAGGCCGCTCGCGTCTCGTAACTGCTGTAAATAGCCTCGATAGCCGTCAACGTGACGGCGTAGGTTCCCTCAAGTCCTGCAAGACGAAGAAGGAGGCCTACGCCGTGAGACGTACCGTACCGCCGTCGGCGGAGATAGAAGAGCAGATCGATGAGCTGCTGGCCGTTGGAGTTGGCGAGAACCCGCGGGAGGCGCTCTCGGGGCTCGCGAAGCTCGGCGCCAGGTTGATCATCCAGCGCGCTGTTGAGGACGAGTTCGACGCCTGGCTCGGCAGGGCGCGCTATGAGCGCCGGCCCGATTATCAACGGGGCCTGCGCAACTATCAGGGAGGGTTGCGCAACGGGTTTCGCCCAAGGAAGGTGCAGACCGGCGAGGGCGAGCTCGAGGTGGGGATCCCGCAGGTCAGGGAAACCGCCGAGCCGTTCGTCTCAAAGCTCTTCCCGAGGGGCACGAAGCTGTTGCGCACCGAGCCGCTGAAGGCGATGGTGATCGGCGCGTTCGTGCGCGGCCTGTCGATGCGCGACGTCGAGTCGCTGTGCGATAAGGCCGGGCTCGGGAAGCTCTCGAAGTCGACCGCGTCGCGGATCTGCTCAGAGCTCACCGAGCGCTTTGAGCAGTTCAAGCGCCGCGACCTCTACGAGGTCCAGCTGGCGGCCCTGTTCCTCGACGCGGTCTTCCTGTCGGTCCGCCCCGAGGGGCCAAAGGAGGGCGTGCTGGTCGCCTGGGGCTTCACCGAGGAGGGCGAGCGGGTGCTTTTGAGCGTGATGCTGGGGATGCGCGAGTCCCACGAGGACTGGCTCGCCCTGGGGCGCGATCTGATCGCCCGCGGACTGGGAGCGCCGATGCTGATCGTCTCAGACGGCGCACCGGGGCTGATCAAGGCCGTCGAGCAGTGCTGGCCTTCATCAGACCGCCAGCACTGCGCTGTTCACCGTGTGCGCAACCTGTTGGCCAAGCTGCCCGAGCGCGAACGCGAACGCGTCCGTCAGGCCTACTGGCAGGCGCTTGACGAAGCCATCAACGAAGGCGACGGCAAGCAGCGACTAAAGGCCCTCATCGGAGAGCTCGACAAGGCCGGCTACACCGCCGCGGCCAAGTGCCTGAATGAGGACCTCGACGCGCTCGTCGTGCACCTGCGCTACCCGCTACGCCACCGCCGCAGGTGGAGATCAACGAACCTGCTCGAGCGATCCCTCGGCGAGGTCAAGCGCCGCACCAAGGTGATCGGCCGGTTCCCCGGCGAGAGCAGCTGCCTGACGCTCGTCTGGGCCGTGCTTGACCTCTACATCGGCCACGCCACCAACGGCATCAAGTTCACCCAGCTCGAGCGCCAAAGCTTCAAGCGGATGAGATACGAGGGCAATGAACAAACGACTCCCGAGGAGGCGACCGAGGAGGTGACCGCCGCATAGACTGACCACCACCGGGAACCTGAGCCGCGGTGAATTTACAGCAGCTCTGGGACGCGACCTCGAGGGCCGTCGTCCCGGATTGGACGAGCAGGAGCACGGACGCTCGTGCGCCCCGAGACTTCTGCAATGCGCCGTGTAAGCGAGCGTCTGCCGGTGGTCCTCGGCTGTCGTGCCTGGACGTCGTCCTTAGCGCAACTGCGGAGCCGGGGCTGCCTGGCACTTGCAATGCGTGCGAAAGCAGCAGCTACGCCGGCGCGGACCGAGAACGCTCAAGCATTCGAGCGCGACGGAGGTCAACCCTTCAGTTTGATTGAGGCACCCTCGGTGGGGGTCGGGTTGCCGGGCTTGTTCACGTAACCGCTCCATACGATCAGGTCGGTTCCCGTCCAAACGATCGCGCTATCTCCGTGGGAGCTAAGCGGCGACGGCCCATTCTTGATCGTGCGCCAGCTGTCGGTGCGCGGGGTGTAGATCTCGAGGCCATTGGTCCCGCACGCAGCCACGAGACGGTCGCCGATCCAGGCGACCTGCGTGGAGCCCGTGCACGGTGCAGCTCTGGCCTTCTTCCAATGACCGGTGGTCGGGTTGTAGAGGGCGACCCCGATGGCCTGGGACGACGTCTCGGCGCCCGTCGAGAAGACGACGTCGGTTCCGGTCCAGCCGATCGCGCTCAGCTGGGCGCGCTGTTGCGGCTCGACAGGGGCCTGCGCCAGGTCGATCCTGCGAACCTTGCCCGTCTTGGGGTTGAAGGCAACGATGGCCCCGGTGCCGCTCACGAAGGCTTCGCGCCCATCCCAGACTGCGCCGGTGGCTACCGCCAGGCCCTTGACAGAGTCGAGAGCCTGCAGCCGCCGCCAGTGTCCTGTTCGTGGGTTGACGGCCGCAGCATGCGGGCGTCGCGATGTCGCCCGTGTGGCCGCCGAAGATGAGCAGTTCCGTGCCTGTCCAGGCCGACACGTACTGTTCCCGAACGGTGAGCGGACCGCGTGGCAGGCGTCGCCACGTGTTGGTGCGCGGATCGTAAACCGCGCCGCGTGCGGGCCCTTCTGGCGAGTTGCCCGCCCAGACCACCATCCCCTGGCCGGTCCACGCAGCCCCGTTTCCGCCCCCGCCGAGAACCCCGGAGGGCGGCTTGGCGATCCTTCGCCACCTCCGGGTCGTAGGCGTATACGCAGCACCATCGGATTGCCGTCGCGGTTCAGCCTGCCCGTACGGGTACCTGGTCACGCCGCCCCATACGATCATCTCCCTTCCGGTCCACACGGCGCTCGCGCTGAGACGCCCCGCGATCGGAGCTTTTGGGAGCGACCGCCAAGACGGCGCAGTGCCCGCTGCATGGCCGGGGGCCTTCGCAGCCGACCCAGCGCCAGCGACCGCGAGCGCAAGCAGCATCAACGTCGCGGCCGCCGTCGGAAGTGTGTATCGAGTTCTCATTACGCCGGTTTCGTGCGAGGTTGCAAGCTCACGCCAGGGGCATGCGACACAATCCCGGGAACCATCTTGCTCCGCCGGCGGGAGAGGCGAATCCGTACACAAGTGCCCGTTCTGTCGGTACAAGGCCGCACGATTGGCTCCGTCCCATAACGACATCGGGGCGTGGCGCAACCATCTGCGTGCCGGAACATCCCTGAACATCGGGACCAGCCACGTTCGAGTTCTTTGGCCACGGCGCGGGTGGCCGGACCCCGTTCCCGCTACTGCTCTTGCTCGAAAGGAGGCGGCGCCGTGAGCTTCGGTCGCGGAAGGGTCGGCGTCGACCACACGACCGCGACGGGCCTGGTGGGTGTCCCGGTCCTCGCCACGCCGGGCAGCCCCGTTCGGCCTGCCTCTGGCGGCAAGCGCCGCGCTCGGCACGAACGGGTTGGCGCTTGGCGATGCCAGTCACGCGGGGTGGCCGCCGGATGAACATCACGAGGGGCACCCGAACAACGAAAGCGGGGTCATCCGTGGAGAACGGCACGTGCACAACGAGCTGCTCGGCGGCCACGGCAACGACACGATCTGGGCCGGCAACGAGGGGGACGTGATCTGGGGCGATTCTCACCCAAGCGGTCAGCCCTCGACCCAGCATGACTTTCTTCACGGCGGCGCGGGGAACGACTGGCTGTACGCAAGCCACGGCTACAACGTGATCTGGACGCGGGCGGGAAACGACCATGTCGCGCTGGTCTACGGCTACGGCACCGTCTACTGCAACGGACCCGGGCTGAAGAGGCTGGTGATGCGCTTCCTGCCCCAGAACCGTCACTTCAGCCTCGTGGGCTGCGCCCACAAGGTCATCGAACCCTACAAAGCCTAGCCCCAGTCGCAGGCCACGCCCGAACGCGGCGCAGCCGGATTGAGGGAGGGATTCCGCTGGTAATCGACTAGCGGAGTGTGAACCGCCGGTCCCCCTCAGCCCCGGGTGGACGCGAGGGCGGCCCCTTCTGCTTCGCCTACGTGGACGCTTCTATTGAGTCAAGGCACGGTGATAAGTCTCTTGTAGAGGCTGCGGCAGCGACGGACCGGCGAGCATGCTGCCCGTGGCTCAACCCGGGCAGGTCGCGCCGATCAGGAGCGCCTCCGCCGTTGTCGCGCCAAGCGCCGCGAACGCCTGCTCGCAGAGCGTCGGGCCTTGCCCGTGCCGCTCGAGCCGCCGTCGCCCTGTCCCCGTCCTGGAGCGCGGATAGCATCGATTTGAGTATGAGCTACGACCAGGTGATCTCAGAAGTCGTCAAAGTCGTTGAGGCGTTCGGGGCGGGGATCTGGTTCTCGGCGGCCTCGCTGCGCTCCTCGTGTTCGTATCCCGGGCCCTGCGCCCCGAGACGGCGCGCGAGTCCTAGGACGAACTGCGCCGGACCCTGGGCCGCTGCATTCTGGTGGGCCTCGAGGTCCTGATCATCGTCGACATCGTCCGGACGATAATCGTTGACCCGACCCTTGAAAGCGTCGGCGTCCTTGGCATCATCGTCGTTATCCGGATTGCCCTCAGTTTCTCTCTCGAGCTGGAGATCGATGGTTTCTGGCGCTGGGGCCGGTGGCAGCTCACGCGCAGCGGGGACGGCGGTTTAGCCGGTCAGTACGCAGCTCGATCAGAACAAAGGGACAGATGCGCCGTGCACTGATATCGCTGATCTCGCTGATTGCGTTGCCGGTCGGCTGGCCGCATCATCTCGTGCTCGGGCTCACCGACCCGCCCGGCGACGCGGCCCATCTACATGCGCGGGTTTCGCTCGACGCGCGCTATCAGTACCTCGCCGGCGGGGTGAATACCGGGAAGGGATGGGCGACGTGGAACCGCAACGGGACGTTCGCCTCGCTGTATGTGCGTGAGTCGATCGCCCAGCACATGATCCCGGTGCTGACCTACTACCAGCTACTTCATTCAAGACCATCGCGGGGCAGGGGCGAGCTCGAACGGGACGTCTCCAACCTCCGCAACCCAGCCACGATGCGTGCCTATTGGGCCGACTACAGCCTGCTGCTACGCCGGGTGGCACCGGCCGCCCGGCGCCACCTCGCCGTGATCCAGATCGAGCCGGATCTGTGGGGCTTCTTGGAGCAGGCGCAAGCCACCGCGCTCGCGCGCTCGTTTGCCCGGCACCTGATCGCGTTGCGCAATCGGTTCGCGCCGCACGTGCTGCTCGCCTGGCATCTCAGCGTCTGGGGAACAGGCGAGGACCCGACCTACTCCAAGCCCTCACTCGCGCACATGGATGCGTTGGCCGCCACCTCGGCCGCGTTCTATGCGTCGCTGCACGCGCATTTCGATCTCGTGTTCAATGACATCACCAACCGCGACGCCGGCTTCTACCGGACCGTCAAGGGCAATCCGAACACGGCCTGGGAACCAGCGGACTTTGGTCGCCACGACGTCTACATCGGCGGCTTCACGCGTCGGACCCATACCCCCGTGGTGCTGTGGCAGTTGCCCCTCGGCAATACCACCCTCAACGAAACGTCCGGTCACTACCGCGACAACCGCCTGCAATGGTGGTTCGAAGATCCCACCGGCCAGCACCTGCAGGCCACCCGCGACGCGGGCGTGATCGGCCTGCTCTTTGGCGGCGGTGCCCCCGGGACAACCAGCGCACAGACCGACGGCGGGCTCTTCTACCGGCTTGCACGCCGCTACATCGCCGCTCCGCTCGTCATGCGTTGAGGGATCCTTCGTCCGTCGGGACTCGGGCAGACCGTGACGCGGTCGGGGTCGGGATCAGCCGTGGCACGAGCCCGGTTCGTACGTCGGTCGGTTGGCGCTCGCGCCGTCGCGCGCGCGGCTTGGAGCGCGTCCAGCTGCATGTCGATCTGATGATCCTCGCCAAGCTCCTGCGCGCTCGCACGCTGGGGTCCCGTGCGGTGCGGTGGTTGATAGCGGTCGGGCCGCCAGCGGGAGCCATACAGGCACAGGCCGACCAGCTGCTCGCGTTGCTCTGGCACCAGGCGCCCGACGTTCTGCGTCGGCGTCGACCATCCCGTGGTCGGCAGCGACTGAGTGCTGCTTTGGCACAAGAGCAAGCGCGCCGGGAACCGCGCACTGCCGCTCGGGACGGTGGCTGTCGCGCAAAGGGGCGCCGTCCGGTCGCGTCTCAAGCAACTGCAGTGGATGAGCCACAACTTGCCGTCGACGTGTAATCGGCGATCAGGTGTTGCTCAATGTCCGGTAAGTCGTTGCGGGAGTGGTTACGCCGTGAGACGTACCATCTCGCCGTCGGTTCGGTGCTGAAGAGTCGGATCGGTGGGCTGATGGACCTGTCGGCGTTCTACGCCTCCTACCGCGCGGACGCGCTCACGGTCGCGCGGCGCACGATGCCAGCGATGATCGTCCAGCGCGCTCTTGATGTACGAGTCCTACTCGTTGGGTCAGCAGCTCCTCGCGTGGGATTGAGCGCAGGTGCGTCGAGGACATCGCCTACCGGGTGACCTGCGGCAAACTATCACGCCGGATCACGCCACGATCGCACGGTTCGTGGTGCGCCATGAGGCAGGCGCTGGCTGGCTTGATCGGCGAGGTGCTCTCGTTGTGCGCGGATGCCGCAGGATCAGGTGAAGCCGCCGAGCCGATCGTCTCAAAGCGCTTCCCGATGGGCACGAAGCTGCTCGCGCACCGACGCCAGCACTCCAACCGTGACTACGAGCTGATCGGCGCGTGAAATCGTGGCTGCGGCCGCGGAGACCGATCGGCGCGACGACGAGCTCTGCGGGGAGAAGCGCGGTGATGAGCTTCCGCCGCAGCTTCAGACCGGCGAGGGCTCGTCGAAGTCGACCGCGGCGCGCGATCTGCTCAGACGCGCACCGAGCGCTTTGAGCAGTTCAAGCGCCGCGACCTCTACGAGGTCCAGCTGGCGGCCCTGTTCGACGCGGTCTTCCTGTCGGTCCGCCCCGAGCGGCCGAAGGAGTGCGAAGCTGGTCGCCTGGGGCTTCACCGAGCAGGGCGAGCGGGTGCTTTTGAGCGTGAGTGCTGAGGCAAACGCCGTCCTACGAGGCCTATCGCGCGCGTGGGGTGATGCGCGATCTGGCCGGCGCTTCGGACTGGGAGCGCCGAGCCGTATCAGCCGCCTGAGACGCCGGCGGGGAAGGTCAACATCACCGACCCTGACTCAAGGAACGTAAAGACCCCGCGCGGGTACATGCAGGGCTATAACGCGCAGGCGGTCGCCAGCACTGCGCAGCAGATCGTGATGCGCAGCCGAGGTGAATGCCGAGCTCCTCCGACTTCGCGCACTTGCGAACGCATGCGTCATTGCCGCCCAGGGAGACGCTTGAGCGCGAGGGTATCAACGAGCCGGTCGACGGTTGTCGTCGCAGACGCCGGCTATTGGCATCAACAGCAGATGGAGGGTGTGATCAACAAAGGCGTCCAGGTGCCTGAATCCCGACCGCGACGCGGGCAAACGCCGAGGCATCAGCGCCAGCGATGGGACGGCGGCGTCGTACGCGCACATGCGACGAGCCTGCTCGAGGGCGAGCTCGGTGGCGCGCTCTACCGAAACACGCAAGGCGATGATCGAGCCCGTATTCGCCAACACGAAGTTCAACCGCCGGATCGACTCGCTTCGGGCGCCTGAGCGCAAGATCGGCCGTTCGCTCAGCAGCGGCGATTAAGTTCACCGCCACCCACAACCTCCTGAAGCTCCACAAGCACCAAATAGCCGCCGCCGGGGCCTGAACAAACGACTCCCGAACGGCAGGGCTGCCCCAGAGGCAACCGCCGCACGCGACCATCAACACGCACCTCGCTCCTCAGCTCGCGCCGCATTTGAGCGACAGCCTCTGACGACGAGCGGCTGCGCGGGGCGCTCAACGTCAGGCCGTCGCTTTTGTCGTCGAAAGCAACAGTGTTAAGCGACGCGCTCGGTCGTCTGCGCGGCCGTCGCCGGGATGCTCGCTCGGAGCTACCCGGCTTACGGGGCATCCTCAGCGAGCAAATCGCGTAACGCCTCCATGCGCGCTTCGACATACTCGGCAAGCTGGTCGCAGTCGTCGGTAGTCGGATCAGTAGCCGCGAACGGCGGACTAACGGCGAACAGCGCGGCAGTCTCGGCATGGCCCACCCTGTTGAGTCCGTCGCCCAGACCGCGTGCCCATCTCGCCACGGACCCCGTCAAGTCGACGAGAGCCATGCGTAGCGTGAACCGTTCGAGCCCGTGGGTCTCCGCGAGCAGTAGCCGGCGTTGCCGTGTGATCGCGTGGACCGCGCGTCTGCCCCAGTCATGTTCGTGCTCCAGCCAGGCCCGGAACTGTGGTGTGAGTGGGGGGGTGGACGGCGTGGCCACGAATCGAACGCCAAGGCGAGGGGCAGGACAGCGCCTTTGAAGACCCTAGAGCAGCGAGAGCCGCGATCGGGGCCCAACGAGCGCATCGCCCGGCGCCCGACGGTGCCATCACGCCTGCTTCGCCCAGGGCCCGGAAAGCAGTTGCGCGGGCTGCTCCTATCGGTGTGTTCGACTAGTAACGGAAGCTCACGCGCCAGCTCGGTGGGGGTCGTGCCTGGGTGCGATAGGCGCCGCTTGACATCCGTAGGAAGCGTCCATGGCGGCTTAGTGACCTTCGCGTCGTGGATGTCGCGGCAGACGCGTTCGCCAACGCGCGGATGCTAGTGTCGCGATCCGCGTTAGGGCCAGCACGACACAGAGACAGGCAGTCGGCGTGGTCGTGCATGGGTGGCTGGCATGGCGGGCGTGGTCGTTCTGGGCATTTCGGCTGTTCTGTTCCTGCCGGCTACGAGTGGCGCGAAGCCAAACGCTTGTCGTCAGGGCCTGCTGTCAGACCGGGCGCACGTTGTGCCCGGTCTAACACCCCATGACGCGGGCGGGACATCCCGTGACGTAACCCGGGCGTCGGGATGACGCTCTACAGTCAGTCAGCTGACTGTCGATTGACAGCCCGCATCTGCGGGGAGGTGTCCGATGCCGCCGCCGAGGGTGAGCCCGCCAACTCCCGTGGTAGAGATGATGCCGTTGGGCGTGGCGAGACCGAACCCGTGGGTCGCGTGGTCGACGTCCCCCCACGTGCAGCCCCCCTCGACGCGCACCGTGCGCGTCGGGATCGACCCGGATGCCTTTCATCGAGGAGAGGTCGATGACCAGGCCGCCATCGCAGCTCGCCAGCCCGGCACCGTTGTGCGCACCTCCGCGCACCGCGAGCGTCAGGCGCTCGGTGCGCGCGTGGTTCACCGCGCTGATCACATCGGCGACATCCGCGCAGCGGGCGATCAAGGCAGGCCGCTTGTCGATCATCCCGTTGACGAGCTGGCGGGCCTCGTCATAGCCGTCATCGGCGGGCGACAGCAGCTGCCCGCGAAAGCCGTCGACGAACTCTGAGGGTGGCGATTCCAAAACGGCCGGGGCGCTCCCTTCCCGAGTTGGGCGCCAATTCTACCCGGACCGGCAATCCGCGTAGCGCCCTCGCCACCATTGAAGCCACGCTCGGGTTGGACGATGCTCGAGCGCGTGAGCTGAGGCCGGCCAGACGCCGGCTCGGCCGCAAGCGATCGTCGCGGGCCTGTGCCGGTACGACCGCGGCTCGTCCACAGCGCAAGCGTGGCGCTGTGACTGGTCGGCTGTCGCAATCCCCGGCGATCGCGGCTCGAGGTTTGAACGCGCCGCTCGCTAGTACGAAGCGGCGTCCGCCTCCTCCACCACCGTCGGTGGCGTCTTTACGTTGACGTTGTCCAGCGCTGGCGACGCCAGCAAACGCTCCCGGAAAGCCTTCGCGTCATCGACCGAGGCAAACTCCACCGCTACAAAGACGTCGCTGGAGTTATCAACGCTGCGATAGATCCTGTGCCCAGTGCCGGCTTGCTTGCGGCCTGCCGGATCGGAGTCGAACATCTGCTTCCACTGGTCGTAGTCCCCAACATCAAAGTGTCCGAACAAGGACGCCATAAAGCCACCTCCGAGTTTCGACTTCGGTCGGAGCAACTATACGCCGCCGGCGTCGTAGCAGCCGCGAAATCTTCGTTGGAATCTCGAGTTCGAGCCCTCGACGTTGGCGGTCAGCAGACCCTTGACCGTTCAGCGACGCCGCGACGCCTGCTTCGCGCGGCGTAAGCGGGCGTCGCCTGAGCCTGCGTTTACGCCCGAAGCTCGTCCAATCCGACAGTGTGAGCCGTTTCCGGTCGCGTCCCAAAGCCGCTGTAAATTCACCCCGGCTCAGGTTCCCGGTGGTGTTCAGTTTACGCGGCGCTCACCTCCTCGGGGGCTGCTGGTTCGTTGCCTTCGTATCTGATCCGCCTGAGCCGCTGGCGCTCGAGTTGGTTGAACCTGACGCCGTTGGTGGCGTGCGACATGTAGAGGTCGAGCACCGCCCAGACGAGGGTGAGGCAGCTGGTCTCGCCGGGGAAGCGGCCCATCACCTTGGTGCGCCGCTTGACCTCGCCGAGCGAACGCTCGAGCAGGTTTGTCGAGCGCCAGCGCCGGCGGTGTCTGGTCGGGTAGCGCAGGTGCACGACGAGCGCGTCGAGGTCGTCATTCAGACACTTTGCGGCGGCGGTGAAGCCGGCCTTGTCGAGCTCCCCGACGAGGGCCTTCAGTCGTTGCCTGCCGTCCTGCTCGTCGATCGCCTCGTCAAGCGCCTGCCAGTAGGCGCCTCGGACGCGCTCTCGCTCTCGCTCGGGCAGCTTCGCCAGCAGGTTGCGCACACGGTGAACACAGCAGTGCTGGCGCTCTGAGGCCGGCCAGCACTGCTCGACTGCCTTGATCAGCCCAGGAGCGCCGTCGGCGACGATCAAGAGCGGCGCACCCAGCCCGCGGGCGATCAGATCGCGTCCCAGGGCGAGCCAGTCCTCGTGGGACTCGCGCATCCCCAGCATCACCGAGAGCAGCACCCGCTCGCCCTCCTCGGTGAAGCCCCAGGCGACCAGCACGCCCTCCTTGGGCCCCTCAGGGCGGACCGACAGGAAGACCGCGTCCACGAACAGCGCGGCCAGGTGGACCTCGTAGAGGTCGCGGCGCTTGAACTGCTCAAAGCGCTCACGGAGCTCTGAACAGAGCCGCGAGGCGGTCGACTTCGAGAGCTTCCCGAGTCCCGCCTTCTCGCACAGCGACTCGATGTCGCGCATCGACAGGCCCCTGACGAACGCGCCGATCACCATCGCCCGCAGGGGCTCGGTGCGCAACAGCTTGGCTCCCCTGGGGAAGAGCTTTGAGACGAACGGCTCGGCTGCCTGTCTGATCTGCGGGATCTCCACTGAGAGCTCGCCCTCGGCGGTCTGCAGCTTGCGCGGGCGAAAGCCGTTGCGCAGCCCTGACTGATAGTTCTCAAGCCCCCGCTGATAGTCGGGCCGGCGGTCATACCTGGCGCGCCCGAGCCAGGCGTCGAACTCGTCCTCCACAGCCCGCTGGATGATCAATCTGGCGCCGAGCTTGGCGAGACTCGACAGCGACTCCCGCGGGTTCTCGCCGACTCCCACGGCGAGCAACTGGTCAATCTGCTCCTCTATCTCCGCCGACGGCGGTACGGTACGTCTCACGGCGTAGGCCTCCTTCTTCGTCTTTGCAGGACTTGAGGGAACCTACGCCGTCACGTTGACGGCTCCGGGGCTATTTACAGCAGTTGTGAGACGCGACCCCGTTTCCGCCGATGCACTCGCTTTCGCCGCGAACCAGCAGCAGCGTGGGCACGGAATACGTTCGAACCCAGTTTGAACGCGCTAACGTTGATCCATGCCCACGTATGCAGAACGCGCAGATGAGAAGCGCCGCGTGAAACTCGAAGACATGAAGCGCCAAGTCAAGAATGGCACGCTGAAGATCCGGAAGATGACCGCGCAGGAGCGCAAGCGCTTTCCTCCGCGACCGTCCCAAGGATCGCGCCCGTGACCCAGTTCTTCCTCGCCGGCCTCGAGTCTGACAGCCAGGGAGCTGAGGCGGCATACAGCGAGCTGCGCGAGCGTTCGCAGATCGCGGTCGGCTGTGCGGCGAGGCCACGACGAATCTTCAAGCTGGACTGTCGCTTCGAGGGGTGCGACTGCGAGATCGAGGTGGGCAGACCCCTGCCCCACGGCGGCGACGTGGTGGTCGCGATCCTCGACCATGGACGCGAAGAGTCCTTTGTTGTGCACACCCTCGACGGCGCTGACCCTCCGACACGCGTCACACGTCCGGTCTACGTGGTGACTGACTTCTCGTAAGCGGCGCCGCTCGGCCGCTTCGGGGCGCCCTCCCTCAAAGCGCTGGCCCCGCAGTAAGCGCTGTTTGCCTCCGCTCCACCCCTCGTCCGCGCCAGAGGCGCGTTCGGCGGCTTACGGGCTTCGGCCGGCGTTCTGGCCGCAGGGCCAGCTCCGCGCCAACATAACAGTCAGCTGGTACGAGCCGGTCTGCACGCCCCGGAGGACGGAGTACCGTGTCCCGCGTGGATGATGACGTTCCCCCGCCCGCTCCTTTGGCTCACGAGCAACGCTCTTTGAGCTAGCCCGTCGGGTCGGCCGCGTCCGTCGTGGCGGTGATCGCCCGGCGACGGGTTCGTTGGCGTAGCCTCGTCCGAGTGTTCGCTGGAGGTCGCATACCGGAATTCGATGAGACCCGGATCGAGCGGCGGGTGATCGACGGACGGCGCGCCGTCGTCTATGAGGCGATTCGATACAGCACCGGGAAGCGCGGCGCCCACAGACGCAGAATGGCGAATCGTTCTTGGCTGCGGAACCTGCCCTTCCGCACGCCGCAGGAGGGGCGTCTCATGCTTGTCGCACTCCTAACGCTCTCGCTTGGCTACTGGTTTCCGGTCCGGCGTTGGTTCAGCCGGTGGGGGACGACACCTGACGAGCTAGCGCGGGTGATGCCCGGCGATGCGCTGATCGCCAATCCCACCAACACGGCTACCGGCGCGGTGATCGTAATGCGCCTCCGGAGGACATCTGGCCGTGGCTGGTGCAGATGGGGACCGGTCGGGGCGGGTTGTACAGCTACGACTGGCTCGACCGACTGTTCGGCTTCCTCGATCGTCCGAGCGCGACTCGCATCCTCCCGGAGTTTCAGCAGCTCGCAGTGGGCGACAAGATCCCCTGGGGACGCGACGAGCTCACCGTCTCGGTTCTGGAGCCGCTTCGCGCGCTCGCTCTGAGCCTGGACGCTCACGGCATTAAGTGGGCGTGGCAGTTCGGCCTCTACCCAGTCGACGATCAACGCACCCGACTGGTTGACCGCGGCACGGAGCGTGTCCCAAACACACCGCTCTGGTGGCTAGCGATGCGCGTCATGGAGCCCGCGGCGTTCATCATGACCCGTCGCTTTATGCTCGGCGTCAAGGAGCGGGCCGAGGCGCTTCGAGCATCCGCCGCCTGAAGGGCCGCCCTTCACACAGTGGATGGCGGCGGATCCGAGGGTACGCCTGCTTATCCGGCGCATTGCGAAAGTGTCGGTGCCGATGCGCATCAGTGCTCGTGCTCGTCCCATGCGAGCGTGAGCGCGGGCCTTGCCAGGGCGCTCGCTCGCCCGGCACGCGCTAGCGCGGCGAGCTGGTTTCGGTCCTTGACGGCTGGGGGCTGGCAACCGCCGGGTCGAGCGGTCTCGGGTGATCTGGGGCGGCGAGTTTTGCGCTCATCTTGATGGTCTTGACCGCCCCGGTGGCACCCGCCTGGAGCGTGGCCCCAAGTGTCAGGACCACAATGCCGGGGATAAAAAGCACCTTGGAGCCGAGCATGAGGATGCCAACTCGAGCGAGCAGGTAGGGCGGCGTACAGACCACCGTACCCAGAGCCCCACCCACGGCCGTCGCGGTCAGCTTGTCGCGGCGCGAGGAGACCGACTTGACACCGATCAGCTGCGACGGGACGGCGACGTAGCAGACCATCATCACCCCGATTGCGACGCTAAGCGAGATCCCAAACCACGGTCGCCCCCACCGGGTCACCACGGTCATCGACAGGCCGAGCAGCAGGCCGACGGCCGTGCCCCAGCCAAGGATCAGCTTGAGGTGGGATCGAGCCCGCTCAAACGCCGGCCGGATCTTGGGGCTACCAGATTGGACGATCGCGAACCCAAATACGGCGTTGAGGAAGAAGCTGGCGGCAGTGATGGCCGCGATCGCGAGCAGGATCGGGATCAGAATCGGGCCGCGCAGCACGTTGAGGGACTTGCCGTGGAGCGCGTGCGCCTTCAGGTCGTACATCGCGAGCCAGATCCACATGGCTGGAAGGATCTGGACGAGCGTGAGCCGCCAGTTTGACAGCAGCAGCTTCAGTCCCGTGAAGAGCATCGCGATGCCGCCGACCACGAACGCGAGAGGCGTCAGCATGCGGTGCGACTGGCTCAGACGCAGCACCATCTCCTGCGCCATCGCCTCGTCGCCTTCACGGACCGCTCGCACAAAGCGACTTAGACGTGTCGCTAGGCTCGGATCTCTCTCTGGCAGCGACTCTCCACGGTCGGGTGACGCCGTTGCCAACCTATTCGCGTCATGTTCACTCACGCTAGCCAGGCTACTGCCGCGGATGCAAGCGTCTGTTGACCCTCAGCCGACGCGCTTGGGCTTCGTCCGATGAAGAAGGCTCGGTTGTCAAATGGGGACGGCGGTGCAGGGTCATGGGCGTCGCGCGGGTTGGTGGTCACGAGCGGCGCTCATCTCTCTATCGCCTCCTCGTCGGAGGACCAGGCGTCATTGGAGGCCGGCTCCGGGGGCGCAATTCCAACAGGGCCGTCAGGCGGCCAGACGAAGAGTGACGCCTCCCGGAGCGGGAGCAAAGGGCTCGTTGTTGGTGAGCATGTGCCAGATCGCCTCGGTGAGCTCTTCTTGCGATGTCGATCTGCGCGACTCTGGCGCCGCGGCCTGCTTGCCGAGCCTGCGCTCGGCCTCGCGCATCGCCTGCCTGATGGCGCTCGCGCGCCGGTCGGCGTTCCCTTCAGCGTCGTGGCCCCGTCGCGGATCTCGAGCAGGCGAAGCTTTCGCGCGGTCAGCGATGGCTGCTGGTGGGCGTAATCCTCGCCGCGGGTGAGCAAGAACCAGAACAGGCAGGCGAGCTTGCGTGCACTCGCGACGACGGCGATCCCATGTCCGCGCCGCGCGCGGATACGCGCATAGAAGGCGTGCAACGGGCCGGGCTTGGCGATCGACCGACCACGCCGCGTCGACCAGTCGCCCAGCGCGTCGAGGCAGAGCCCTGCTTTGTAGATATGCCCGCCGGTCGCGGGCGCTGAGCCTGACTGGCAGACGCGCGGGTCAAGGCCCAGATAGCCGGTGAGCGCGCGGGGGTTTTGAAAGTCGGCGGATCTCGCCGACCGCGGCCATGAAGCTCGCCGCGCAGATCACGTTGACCCCGGGCACCGTCATCAGCCGACCTGATCTCAGCCGAGACAAGGGCCTCGGAGGCGATCTGGCGCTCGACCGTCGCGATCTCTGAGTCCAGGAACTCGACGTGGCGCAGGCACGCCTCGATCGTCTCTGCTCCTCGAGCGGCAGATCGAGCTCCTCAAGCCAGCGGCGCCCCTTGACCCCGAACAGGTCAGATCACCGGTGGGCGCCCCACCGAGCCGGCGCATCGAGCATCGGCGTGGATGCTCGTTCTTCGCGCGTCGAGCGGGCGCGCACGAGCTGCTCACGCCGCGACAGACGACCTGCTGCGCATCACGCCGGCAGCGCTCAGTCTGGTGACCACACCGCCGTCACCAGCTCGCCGGCCGCCAACAGCCTCGCGAGCGTGCGCGCGTCCATGGCGATCGGTCTTCGCGCGCCGCCTGGCGCGGATCCCCGTATCGGCGGGGCTCACGACAGCACGACCCGCGCGACGTGCCGCTCAAGCGAGTCCGCGACGAAGCGCTCGCCAGGCGCTACCTCGACGACCTCGAGCGCTACCCGATCGCCGCGGGTGCAAGGCTTGCGGCGAACAGCTCCAGTTGCTCGGGTGTCGTCGTCGACCCGACCTGAGCGAGCGAACTCCTCGACCATCCTCGCGCGATCGCGACCGTCACAGAACATCGAGCGGTGCACTGATCCAATCCGATTGCCCATACCGACCGATCTCACCTCGCTCGCTCCTCTTGGACGTGTTGAACGTTCGCGGAGGAGCTCAGCGGGCAAACGACAACGCGAGCGTGAGCGCGGCCCTTGCCGGGACGCTCGCTCGTCCATGAAAACCAGCAGTGCCGGGCCTGGTTTGCGCGAGCGTCGTCGCGTCTTAGCGGCGCACCTACCGAGCGGCGCCAGACTCGCAAGGCTACGCTCGCCGCCACGCCCTTCGAGCGACAAGTGGGGTCTCAGCTAGCGGTGAGCTCACGCTCGCTCAGGACGAGCTCCGCTCGTCTGGCACCGGCGCGCTGAACCGGCCTCGGCGTCGGGCGGCTATATGAGAAGCTTCACGCGTGTCCACTACCGTCGCCTCCACCACCGCCCGACTCCTGAACCCAAGAACCTACGACGCCGCCGAGTTCGATCCGGCGACCCGGAAGCTGTTTCGCGCCACGATCGATTGGTTTGAGGCCAAGGGCAAGGCCCGTCTCACGTCGGAGGTGCGCACCGACGTCTGGTACACGGACTTCATCGAGTTCCTGGCGCGCGAGCGTGCGTTTGCCACGCTACTGACTCCGGGGCGGGAGGCCGGCGGCGATCCGAACAAGCGCTGGGACACCGCACGCAACGCGGTGTTCAACGAGATCCTGGGCTTCTACGGCCTGCCCTACTGGTACGCGTGGCAGGTCACGATCCTCGGACTCGGCCCGATCTGGCAGAGCGATAACGATGTCGCTCGGATGCGCGCCGCGCAGCTGCTCGAGGATGGAGCGGTGTTCGCGTTCGGCCTTTCCGAGCGAGACCACGGTGCCGACATCTACTCGACAGACATGATCCTGACTCCGGACGGCCCCGATGGCTTTCGCGCCACCGGCGGCAAGTACTACATCGGCAACGGCAACGTGGCGCGCATGGTGTCGGTGTTCGGTCGCCGTGTGGACGTGGAGGGCCCAGACGGCTACGTGTTCTTCGCGGTCGACAGCGCCCACCCGGCCTACAAGCTGGTCTCGAACGTCGTGTACGGGCAGCTGTATGTGAGCGCGTTCGACCTCGAGGACTATCCGGTCCTGGCCGAGGATGTGCTGCACACGGGTGTCGAGGCGTTCGAGGCCGCGCTCAATACGATCAACGTCGGCAAGTTCAACCTCGGCTTCTGCTCGGTCGGCATGGCCGAGCACTGCTTCTATGAGACGGTGACCCAGGCCGAGGGCAGGGTCCTGTTCGGCAAGCGCGTCACCGAGTTCGGCCAGGTCAGGCGGATCCTCTCCGAGGCCTACGCGCGGCTGCTGGCAGCCAAGTTGTACGGACAGCGCGCGGTCGACTATGTGCGCAGCGCCAGCCGCGCGGATCGCCGCTACCTGCTCTTCACCCCGATCAACAAGCTGCAGGTCACGACGGAGGGCGAGCGCATCGTGCGCTTGCTCGCAGAGGTGATCTCGGCCAAGGGCTTCGAGCGTGACAGCTACTTCGAGAGCGCCAAGAACATCATCGACGGGCTGCCCAAGCTCGAGGGGACGGTCCACGTCAACCGCGCGCTGACGCTCAAGTTCCTCCCCAACTACCTGTTTGGGAACGAGGCGCTCGACGCTCCGCCGGCGCGCCATGACGCCGCCGACGACGCCTTTCTCTTCGCTCAGGGACCAACCCGCGGGCTCGGGAAGATCACCTTCCCGGACTGGCGCCCGATCTTCGACGCCTTCGCCGCGACGCCCAACGTCGCCCGTTTTCGCGAGCAGGCAGATGCTCTCGTCACAATGCTCGAGGAGGCTCTTCTGACGCCCGAGCAGATGACGACCGACCTCGACTTCCAGCAGTCGCTGGCGCAGTTGTTCACGCTCATCCCGTATGCACAGCTGATCCTCGAACAGGCGCAGCTTGACGGCACACCGCAGGACGTCGTCGACCTGATCTTCGAGACGTTCGTGCGCGACTTCACCACGACGGCCATCGACCTCCACGGCAAGGCGTCGTCAACGGACGCGCAGCAGCAGTGGGTCCTTGAGAGCATCCGCAAGCCCGTTATCGATGAGTCCCGAGGGGATCGCATATACGCCGAGATCTGTGCGCTCGCCGGCGCCTACGTGATGCCTCAGTAAGGCCCTCCGGAACAACGGCGCCCATCACCGGACAGCCTATCCCGCGATGGACTCGCCACATTGCTCGATATGGTCTCCAACGGGATCGACAAGAGAGCGGTGGACGAGTACTGGAAGGCGTTCTCAACCCCGGGAGGCCGGCGCGGGATGCTCGAGCTCTATCGCTCCTTCGACCTCAACGAGCTCGAGCCCTACCAGGGACGGCTCGCGGAGCTCGGTGTGCCCGCGCTGGTCCTTTGGGGCCAGCGGGACGATTACCTCCCGCGCGACTACGCGTCGCGCTTCGCGAGCGAGATTCCCGGCGCCGAGCTCGTGTTGCTCGAGAACGCGCGTCATTTCCTCTTCGAGCACGAGCCGGAGCGCTGTGCCCAAGAGGTGATCGACTTCCTTCGGCGGGCCGGCATCTGACAGGGCGGGTGGGTTCAACATACGGCTCCGAGGTCCAACTCGCTCTTCTCGTGCTTTTGCTACCAACGCGGCAGCGACTACGAGGCCGCGGTGCCGCCCTGCGGAGCGAGGCCGAGGTCGGCGAGCGCGCGCTCTCGGTCCCAATAGAGAACGAGCCTCGTTACCCTGCCATCACTGACGTGGAAGAGGTCCGCCCCTTTCGACGCGATCTTCCCGATCTCCAAGCCGCTCGTCTTGCCGCGCCCGCTATAGCGGTGACAGACCAAAACCCGCTCGTCGTCAAGTTCGCGAAACTCCTCAGCCGCGACGTGGTATTCCGTGTAGGCGTTCAGCACCCCGCGGAAGGCCTTTCCCATAGCAGCCAGCCCCGTCCAACGGCCAGGTGACGGCCCATCGATGAGCACATACTCGATCTCGGCGTCCGCCCACTCGGCCGAGCTGAAGTCCCCGTGCTCCCAGTGCGCGCAGATCGAGCGAACGAAGTCCCGGTTCGCTGACGCTATGTGCGCCACGTCGTCAGGGTCCGCCGAGGATCGTCGTACCGGCGTCAAAGCCTTCAGCCCAACCGCGCGTGAAGTTTGGTTGGGGCCCCGCAGGATGACTCCAGCAAGGCATCAGATGTCTGGCGGCTGTGGTCCATTCAAGGGCAAAGACGCCCACGACATAGCGATCATTCCCACGTTCTTGCGAATCTGCCGCTACGTCTAAGAGGATCGAGCGCAGTTCGCCGCCCTGGAGCGGCGGATTCCCACAAGAGCAGCACCGCGGGGGCGGATAGCGTCGGGTCTGCGTCGACCTCGCGTGCGCTCCGTCCGTCGAGTGCCGCTGCGGTGCGCACTAGCCGCGAACGATTGTGAAGCTCAGCGTGACAGGCATCGAGCGCCCTGCGGCGCTGCTCGCGCTGAGGAGCGCTCTGTAGCCGCGGGGGCTGAGCGCCCGGTGTCCGATGCGCCCGCTGAAGGCGACGCTATCGGTGCCCTTCGGCTCGTTGGCACGGGTGAGGGTGGCGACGGTGATCGTGCGGGTGCAGCGCTTGGCGTGCGCCCGTTTGAGCCTATTGGTCGGTGCCTTGCAGCTGCCGCCGCGGCGCAATCCCGGCGCCGGGGTCGTGATCGCGATCCGCAGCTTCGCTGGCGCCGACAGCGTAAAGCGGAAGTTGGTCCCGAGAGGGATCTTCTTGGCCGAGATCGCCGTGTCCTTGGTGGCGACCCGAAAGCGCCTGTTGGTCAGGCTCGCGGCTGTGATCGCCGGCGGCTGAGTGGTTGAGGTGACCGTCAGTTTGACGGTGGCCACGTTGGAGTCCGAAGTGCCGTCGTTGCCCTTGAACGTGAGCTGGTCGGTTCCTAGGAAGTTGAGCCCCGGGGTGTAGAGGACCGAGTTCCCGATCACGCTTGCGAGGTTGCCGTGCGTGGGCGAGCTCACGATCGACCGGGTCACAACATCGTTCTCGGGAGCCGGGTCGGTGCAGCCGAGCGGGACCAGCGCGAACGCGTTGAAGCCCACCGTGACCGAGGAGTCGGCGCAGGTCGGGCTCGGGTTCGGCGCCCAGTCCGGGTTGCCGTCAAAACGGCCTGCGACGTTGGGGAGGAGGTCCGTTGCCGACCCCGATCCGTCGGAGCTCTTCACCTCGAGATCACCGTTCGTGAAGATCCCCTGAACGTAGGCGATCTTGGCCCCGTCGGGCGACCAGGCGCAGTTGTAGTCGCCCAGCCCACTGTTCGCTATGAGAGTCTGGTTCGTGCCCGTGATGGTGGACCGCCACACCGTCGCTTTGGTCGTCCCATACGTGCCCCGCGTGAAGCACAGGCTCTGCCCGTCGGGTGAAACAGCGGCCTGGTAGTCGTCTTCGATGCCGGTAACCACCGGAGCGGTCCCCAGGCCGTATTCGCTGTTGGCCGGGATCGTGAAGATGTCGTTGTTGACCCCGGCGCCCGCTTCTGTGTCGAAGTTGTAGTAGATGGTTTGCGAGTTCGGTGACCACGCGGGCTTTTCCACGTTCTGGTTCGCGCCGCCCGTGACGAGCACAGTTGTTTCCGGGCCGGTGGCATTCTGGACGACGATCATGTTCCCTGAGACGTTGTTGCTCTGGTAGGCGATCCGCGTGCCGTCCGGCGACCATGCCGGGCGGTCCTCGGCAACTCCGGGGGTGTTCGTGATGTCCAGGGGATTGGTGCCCGACGCCGGCTTCGTGACGTCGAGGATGTAGATGTCCCAGAATCCCGTGCCCGCGTCGCCAGCGGCATACGCGAGCCTCGTGCGATCGGGCGACCAGCTCGCGTGCCGGTGCTCGATGTTCTGGATAGTCACTCGGTGAGGCACGCCGCCCGCTTTGTCGGCGACCCAGAGCTGCGCGTGGTTGCTGTCGAAGGTCGTCGGGGAGTCGTCGCGACCGCTCGTGAACACGATCTTCCCGTTTGGCCCTGGGAGCACGGCGCCAGCGGTAGCTGGCAGCACGGCAAGCGTCAACGCGCAGGCAGTCGCGATCGCTGCGCCGAGGAGCATCAGTCGGGTCTGGCCTACCCGGGTCTCCACGCGGTCAACGTACCAGCAAGCGAGGGCGCGAGACGTGCGGGGTCGCATGAAGCAACAGTTCGGCGGTTGCCGGCGCCGGTTAGAGCTTGCGGGGAGAGCGTCGATACCCAGCCAGCCCGCGACCCCTCTCAGCACTGCGCGGCTGCCGTTTCGCATGGATGCGAGCGTCTCATCGCCAGCGGCGAACGAAGCCGTGCGGATACTGGTCGTGGAGGACAAGGTCAAGCTAGCCGCGGCCCTGCAGCGCGGGCTGCGCAAGGCGGGACTGGCCGCCGACGTCGCCGCGAGCGGCGAGGACGCCGTCTGGATGGCAGAATCGACGCCTTATGACGCGGTTGTCCTCGACGTGATGCTGCCGGGCATCATGACTTCGAGGGCTGCCGGCGACTTCGATCCGGCGAGGTCTGGGCGCCGATCCTGAGCGCCGCGACCGCGGCGAGCGCGAGCAGTCCGAGCGTCTGGCCCCAACCCGGGCGTTACTCGATCGGCCATACAGGCGTGCTGCGCTAGACGGACCGGGGGCACGGCGCATGCTTTCGCTGCAGCCTTCGCGGTCATCCGCTCAGCGCCATCGTCCCATCCGTTCTTGCGAGACTCGCGGTCGCGTGTCGGACCGCCTGGTTGGGCGCGGTCGGTCGAAGTCCTGCCCCCGCATCTGCCGGGACACTGATACTTTGACGGCATTGCGAGCGTGTGGCGAACGGGGTGTAGCCTGTCGCTTAGGACGATTCTCGATCGCGTCGTCTGACGCTCGGGAGACGATCGCTTACGCATGGGCGAAGCGGGCGTGATCACGTCGTCGCGCTCAGCAGCTCCCGCGAGCGGGCGCCTCGGGCGGGCCGCGTCAGACACTCGCTCCCGACTCGCGGGCATTCGGCAGCGGCTCGAAGCGAGCGATCGTCCACGAGACATGTTGGTGCGATACTCGAGGCATGGCCTTCGTCCCGCCTTTACGCCATCTGCTTCGCGCGAAAGACGCGGCCGACAGCCGCTATTTCGAATCGCTCGACGTGGACGACTTGGCACACGCCGCGGGCCTGTCGCGTGCCCACTTCAGTCGCGAGTTCCGGCGAGCCTTCGGCGAGTCGCCGCACGCGTACCTGCTGACCAGGCGCTTGGAGCGGGCCGCCGCGCTCCTGCGAACCACCGACCGGTCCGTCGCCGACATTTGTTTCTCCGTGGGATTGCGGAGCGTCGGTTCGTTCACGACCAGCTTTACCCGGACTTACGGTATGTCTCCAACGACCTATCGCGCGAACTTCCCGCCGGCAGCCCAACACGCGCTCGTCCCGACGTGTGTCCTCCGCGCTCACGGGCGCCCGCGACACCGCACGTTTCGAGAAGACAGCCAGCCCGCGCTGCACTAGCTTGGTCAGCAACCGTTCCCATCAACCCTTAGGAGCAACCGATGATCAAGATCGCCAACGCGCAGCTGTGGGTCCACGACCAGGACGACGCGCTCGCGTTCTACACCCAGAAGCTAGGCATGGAGGTGCGAGCCGACGTCACCCTTGCCGAGATGGGCAATTTCCGCTGGCTGACCGTCGGCCCGGCTGGGCAGCCCGACTTCTCGATCGTGCTGATGGCCATCCCCGGCCCACCGGTGATGGACCCCGAGACCGCTGAGCAGGTGCGGAGCCTGATGGCGAAGGGCTTCGCGGGGACTGTCTTCCTCACGACCGACGACTGCCACGCCTCCTACGAGGAGCTCAAGGCGCGCGGCGTCGAATTCACCGAGCAGCCCGAGGACCGGCCGTATGGCATCGACTCCGGGTTCCGGGACCCGTCAGGCAACAGCCTTCGACTGACCCAGGTTCGGGAGATCGCATCCGTCTGAAGCGCCGGCACGGCGCTGCCCCGAGCGTGCTGCCGGGCTATCGGGACGGCGGCTGACTATCGCTAGCCGCCGTCTCGACATGCGCTTGCGTGACCAATGGTACGCGCTGCCCGATCCCTCCCCGGCGGCGTGAGCCTCATGGCGGCCCCTCTGCATGCGATCCGGTCGTCGCGCCGTCGCTAGTCCTTTGCCACACTTTGCGAGCGTCGGCTGAGCTCTGTTCCAGACGCGTGGTCCGGACGACAAGCAGCAGCGTGACACGCTCAGCGGTGACCATCGCTTCGCGCGGAAAGCAGCAGGGCGACCAGCGCACGCCGTGAAGCCACTGCCAGTCTTGGGCTTGTCAGGCTTTGGTCATCTTGGGGTTGCGTGCCGCGACCGCTAGCCGGTAGCGTGGACACGACGCGGCCGACCTCGGACATTGGAATGACCCGACTTGGACAATCCGATGACCCTCTACAGGCTGACCGTAGAGCGTCATACGAGCGGCTCACGCTCGCTTCCCTAGACGTCCTCGACCGTTATCCCCAGCTCTTGCGCGAGCGTTCGAGAAAGCTCCATGAGCTGCAACGGGTCGATGATCGCGCCACGAAGCCCGAGCACAGATCCCGCGAGCCTGAGCTCCGAGCCTCGCAGGTCAACGAGCGACATGACTGCTTTGGAGAAATCGGCTTCCACGAGCCGACAGCGGGAGAAAACCGTGGCCTTGATGCTCGCCCCCTGGAAGTCCGCTCCAGTGAGCACACAATCCTCGAAGGACACCCGCTCGATCTCGCTATGACGGAAGTTGGCGTAGTCGAGCTTGCAGGCCTTGAAGCTCACCTCCTGCATCCGTGCCTCAGCAAAGCTAAGGCCGGTTAGCCGCGCATCGCTGAACAGCGTACGCCGCAGCTGCGCACCTCCCCAGTCGCCGTTAGCTGCGTCGATACGCTCAGCAATGACATCGACGAGCTCGACGGCTCGGAGCTTGGACTCGCCGAGATCGACGTCCTTCAGATCCACCCGCCGGACGTGTCCCGAGCCCGCGTCCACCTTGACAAGGGACGCCGAGCACACCCGAACGTCTTCCAGCTCGAAACGCGCGTCAAGCCCAGCGAGCTGAACCCTCTCGAGCTCCTCGGAGGCAAATTCGGGTGCCTGCGTGGCTCCGATCTGGTGGCCCACGAGGCCTAACCGATCCTGTAGCGCTCGAGCGCCCGCCGCCTGGCATTGGCATGGTCCACGATCGGCTTCGGATAGTCGGTCCCCAGCACGCAGCCCACCTCGCGCTGCACACGTGCCGGCATCGCCCACGGCTCGCGGATGTAGTCGTCGGGGACGTATGTCAGCTCCGGAACGTAGCGGCGGACGTACTTTCCGTCAGGGTCGTACGCCTCCATCTGGCGCGTCGGGTTGTAGATCCGGCGATAGGCCGGTTGGGGATCGGTCCCGACCGAGGCGATCCACTGCCAATTACCGTTGTTGTTGGCCTCGTCCCCGTCAACCAACAGCCGCATGAAATGGCGCTCCCCCCAGCGCCAGTCGATGCCGAGGTCCTTCGTCAGGAATGATCCGACCACGAGTCGGGCGCGGTTGTGCATCCAGCCTTCGCGCCGCAGTTGTCGCATGCCCGCATCGATGAGCGGGTAGCCGGTGCACCCCTCACACCACGCCACGAACCGCAGCTCGGCGTGACTCCACTTGATCTTTCCGCGGTAGCGCTCCTGGAACTCTGAGGTGGCGTTACGGGGGAAATGGTGCAGCACGTGATGGTAGAAGTCGCGCCAACAGAGCTGACGACGGAAGGCGGCGGACCCGCCATCCGACCTCAACCGATTCTCTGCCTCGCGCGCGGAGACGCAGCCAAAATGCAGGTAGGGCGACAGCCGCGAAGTGGAGCTGCTGCAGAGCGCGTCACGGTTCTCACCGTAGCCCGAAACATCGCGCGCGAGGAACCGCTCGAGCCGCTTGCGCCCCTCATGCTCTCCGCCCTTGGGAGGTTCGTCCACCTCCTGCTTGAGGCCGAGCGAGGCTAGGGACGGGATCTCGCCTCTGGCGAGGCCCGATGGGAGCGCCGGCAGTCGGCGCGGCGCACCCAGCACTTCGCGCCGGCCCGCTCTCTCCCACGAACGGTGGAACGCGGAGAAGACTGCGTAGGGCTTGCCCGCCTGTGTTCGCGGTGCACCGACGTCGTTCAGAACGCTGAGGCCAGGGTGGCCAAGAAGCGCGAGCCCGGCGGCATCGAGCACCTTTCGCACGCGCTCCCCACGCTGGCGCGCGAAGGGGCTTACGTCTGCGCTGAAGTGGAGTTCCTCGGCCCCGATCTCCTCTGCGAGCGCTGCGAGCTCGCGCTCAGGGGGACCGTGGCGAACGACGAGGCCGCTGCCGCGCCTGCGCAGCGACACGTCGAGGTCGGCCAGGCATTCGAGCAGGAACTGCGTCCGTGGGCCGGACGCGTGGCGGCCGTGGAGCAGGCGGTCATCGAGGCAGAAGACGGGCACGACGTGTTGGTGGGCGTCCAGCGCCGCCCGCAGCGCAGGGTGCTCGTGCAGGCGCAGGTCGCGCCGGAACCAGACGATCGCGCTCACGTACCGGCCCTGCGGATGCGATGGCCGGGGCCCGTGTAGTCCGCAACGACCGTCCGGCCGAGGATCGTGTCAAGCAGCGAGTTGATCACGCTGTTCGTCCTGGCCGCTCAAGCCGCTCGCAGGGCCGATCTTGACGCATGGGCTCGCCGTGTCGGGCTGCTCGCGTCGGCTAGGTTTGAGTTCACGTGCATGCCCTCGTCACCGGTGCCAGCGGCTTCATCGGCGGGCACCTCACCCGCCGCCTGCGCGAACGCGGCGATGAGGTGCGCTGTCTGGTCCGCAACCGCGACGCTGTTCGCACTCGCGCGCTGCTCGACGAGGGCTTTGAGGTCCACGTGGGCGACGTGCTTCGTCCAGATTCGCTCTCGGGCGCCGGCCGCGGCGTAGATGTCGCCTACTACCTGGTGCACTCGATGGGCCGGGGCGGCGACGGCTCGAGCTTCGCAGAACGCGAGCGACGGGCGGCGGAGGGATTCGGGCGCATGGCAAAGCAGGAGGGCATCGGCCGTGTCATCTACCTTGGCGGTCTTGGCGATAACCCCGGCTCGGAGCACCTGCGCAGCCGCCACGAGACCGCCAGACAACTCGAGGCACATGGCCCACCGCTGACCTACTTCCGCGCCGGGATGGTCGTCGGCAGCGAAAGCGAGTCCTACCGCACGCTCCGCTACCTGGTCGAGCGCCTGCCCGCGATGATCGCTCCCGCCTGGCTCAGCATCAGGACCCAGCCGATCGGAATCGATGACGCCCTGAGTTACCTCTCGCAAGCGCCTGAGGTCGAGGCCTCGACAGGGCGCGAGCTGCAGATCGGAGGCCCGGACGTTCTCACCTATGGCGAAATGCTCGACGTGATGGCGCTCGCCCTCGGCAAGCGTCCGCGTCCGAAGATCCCGGTCCCGTTCCTGACACCGTGGCTGTCGTCCCTCTGGATCGGTCTCGTGACACCGGTCGACCCGGGTGTCGCGCGACCGCTGATCGAGGGGCTCAGCACCGAAACGGTCGTCACCGAGAATTCCGCTCGCAGGCTTTTCGACGTCGAGCCCGCTCCATTCGAGGTCACGTTGCGCCAGGCGCTCGCCGAGGACAAGGGTGTGACCTAACGAATTGGGGGCTCTCGACCACACAGGGAGCGCTCACGCCGCGAGGTCAGCGGCCTCGCCCTCGCGCTCGAGATACCTCGTCTCCGGGTAGTCGAACATTTCGCGGCGAGCCTATATGGTCGCCCCGCTCGCTACGACGTCCTCGTCGATCAGGACGCCAGCCTGCGGGCCGTTGCCGTCGTCGAATGTGAGTAGGCGCATCGGTTACTCCGCGTAGGGGATGTCGACGGGGGCCTCCCCGGGCGAGAACTCTTTCGCCTTCGCCCGCTCGTGGATCTCGGCAAGCGTCGCGCCCTCGGTGGCGGCCTGCGCGACGAGCGCGGGGTCGACGAAGGTGCCCATCGGGTTCGAGTGGAACTCGTCGCTCTCGCGCATCCAGGCGCTTGACTTCGCCCAGTCGCCGAAGATGTCGCACTGCAGCTCGACGTAGTTGCCGTCGGGGTCCTTGTAGTAGTAGGAGAACGTCATCCCGTGGTCGAGGCAGATGTCGGGTGTGATCCCGGCCTCGCGCAGGCGCAGGTAGCTCGCGTTCAGATCCTCGAAGCTGTCGTACTCGAAGGCGCTGTGATGCATTCCGGTGCGGGTCTCCTTCTCCGGGTCATCCACGAAGCCCGGGAATGCCAGCAGCGCGATCCGATGGTTGGCGGCGTCGTTGGTCAGCCACGCACCGTCATCGGCCTGGAACTGCACGTCCACGCCGAGCAGCATCCGATACCAGTCGATCATCTCCTGCAGGCGCGTCGTCTTCAGGTTGACGTGGTGGAACTTCGGTTGGATCACGGCTGTGTCGGTCATCCGTCTGCCTCCGATAGCTGGTTGGGTCAGTTCGCTGCGGCCGCGTCATGGACCGTGAGGGGCCGCGCCAGGATCTGCGTTAGCGCTCCGCCGAGCTGCTCCGCCGGGTCCTCGGACGGTCCGACGTTGCGCCACGCCACGAATCGGTCCGGGCGCACGAGGATCGCGCCCTCGGGGCCGATCTCTCGGCGCCGCAGCCACGTGCAGCGCGGGTCAAACACCTCGCCCTCGATGTGGCCGATACGGACGGTGTCGATCGGGAGCCCGTGCGCGTGGGCGAGCTCGCGGGCGGCCTCGCACCACGCGTGGCCCTCCTCGCCGGCGATCAGCAAGAAGCGACCCGGGGCAACGAGGTCCTTGATCGGCCGGCGCTCGCCGTCCTCATCGTCGATCCACGCGTGTGGCAGCGGCGAGCCCGGCCGGGTGCCCGGCTCGTAGATGCGCACGTCGTCGAGCGGCTCGGGCGCGGCCCTGCCGTCGTCGACGACCGCGGCAGAGTCGTAGGCGTAGCCGTACTCGACATTCAGCTCGCCGAACTCCATCGAGGAGGCGCGCATCAGGCGCAGCACCTCTCGGCGCATCGGCTCGTCCTCCGGCCTACCGCTCCACAGCCGCTGCAGTCGCGCCCAGTTCTCCTGCTCGCTGCTGTCGGGGCTGAGCTCAAGCGCCATCGTGATCTGCAGGTGGTTGACCGCGTTTTCCAGAGAGCGCTGGACGTTGCGAGCGTCGACCGGGCGGCGCTCTGCCTCGTATGTGTCCAGCAGGGCCTCGTCGGCGTGGCCGGCGATGACGGCGGCGAGCTTCCAGCAGAGGTTGTGCACGTCGTGGATCGCGCTGGTCAGGCCAAGCCCTCCGGTCGGCGGGTGGCGGTGGGCGGCGTCGCCCGCGAGCAGGACGCGCCCGGCGCGGAACCCGGAGGCCAGGACCCCTTCGAGGGTCCAGCGCGTGATCATGTGTATCTGCATCGGATGATCGCCGATGCCGATTGCGGCCCGAATGTCGCTCTCGACCGCCTCGTCGGACTCCGCGCGGGGATCGTCGGGCTGGTAGTTGAGGTGGATCACCCACTCCTCCGAACGCGTGCCCCAGTGCTCGGGTCCCATCGGCACCATCACCACGCCGGTGCCCGCCTGCGGCGAGAGGCACCAGCGCAGAAGCACGTCCTCATCGCCGAGCAGCTGAGAGAAATCCGCCGTGGCATGGATCGTCGCGGCGCGGCCGAGGACGCCGAGCCCTTCATAGTCGATGCCGACCAGGCCCGGGATGGTGCGGCCCCCGTCAGCGCCGATCACGTACTGCGCGCGGACGCTGTACTCGCGTCCTGTCTCGCGCTCAAGGATCACGGCGGTCGCCCCCTCCGCGTCCTGGCTCAGCTCGATCAGCTCATTCCCGAAGCGGATCCGCCCGGGCGAGAGCTCCTCGGCGCGGTCGCGAAGCACCGGCTCCAGGCGGATCTGAGGGAGGTTCATCTGCCGCGTCGGACTCGCCGACGCCCAGTTCTCGTCGGCGCCGCCTGCGCCCCAGCACTCGACCCGCCGGATCCGCCGGCCGTAGCCGTGGCCTCCCGCGACGCCCGCGTAGAAGGCCGTGGCGGCCATCGCCTCCGCAGGCGTACTGCGCCGCTCGATCTCCTGCGCGGCACCTACGTCCTGAAGGATCTCCATCGCCCGCAGGTTCAGCACGTGCGCCTTCGGCAGCCTGGAGGTCGTTGGCAGCGCGCTGACGAGCAGCGTCTTCACGCCCAGGCCGGCGAGGAGCATCGACGCCGTGAGGCCTGCGCCGCCGCCGCCGACGATCAGGACCGGCACTTCCTCGTCGAAGGAGCCCTGGCTGGTTTGAGGTGGAGCTCGAAGTGGTCATGGCGGCGAACATACCCGTGACTGAATAGAAAGTCAAGATTGAGTATATACTCAGTATATGGCTCGCGTGCATACTGCACCGATGGCTGCCGAGAAAGTCGAGCGCAAGCCCCGCCCGGGACGCAACGAGCGGCGCAAGGCGCGCACGCGCAGCGCGCTGCTCGCCGCAGGACAGCGCCTCTTCGGAGAGCGGGGGTTCGACGCGACGACGGTCGCCGAGATCGCAGAGGCCGCAGACGTCGCGATCGGATCCTTCTACAACTACTTCGACACCAAGGATGAGCTCCTGGCGGCCCTGCTTCATGAGACGCTCGCCGAGCATCTGCGCCGCATGCAGGCAAGGCGCGCCGGGATAGACGATCCCGCCGAGGCGATCAGCGTCGCGCACCGTCACTTCGTGCGCCTCGCGTGGGAGGAGCCCGAGTGGGCGCGGCTGCTCGTGCGCCTGGACGTCCCCTACCGCGTGACCGACGACGTCCTCGGCAGGCCGGCGATGCGTGATCTGCGAGCTGGCATCGCCGCAGGCCGCTTCCAAGTCGTCGATCCCAGGCTCGCGCTGCGCGCGAGCGGAGGCGCCCTCATCGCGGTGATGCACGCCGTCCTGCTCGGCGAACTGGGCAAGCACGCCGACTCCGAGCACGCCGAAGGCGTGCTGCGCAGCTTCGGGCTCGATCCCGCCGAGGCCGCCGAGATCGCACGCAGACCGATGCCCGACGCAATCGACCCCGAGGAGGACACACCATGACAGACCCGCCGGCCCGGTCCGCACCGGATCGACGTGCACGCCCACTACCTGGCGCCCGCGTACAAAGAGGCGCTGCAGGAGGCCGAGATGTGGCTCATCGGCGGCATCCCGGTTCCCGAGTGGACACCGGAGCTCGCACTGGAGTTCATGGACGCTCACGGCATCGCAGTACAGATGCTCTCCGTCTCCGATCCCGGCGTCGAGTTCGTGGACCACGAGCTCGCGCCGGCGCTTGCACGCGAATGCAACGACTACGCAGCAGGGGTGGTGCGCCAACACCCCGACCGGTTCGGAGCGTTCGCGGTCCTCTCGATGAGCGACGTAGAGCAGGCGCGCGCGCGAGACCGTCAGGGCTCTGGATGACCTGCACCTGGACGGTGTTGGGCTGCTCTCCAGCTACGGCGGCCGCTACCCGGGCGACCCGGCATTCGAGCCGCTCCTGTCAGAGCTGAACAGGCGCCACGCCTGGGTGATGGTCCACCCGGCCTCCATCGCCGCAGAGCTGAAGCCCGACCTGTCCGTGCCCGGCTTCATCGCCGAGTACCCGTTCGACACGACCCGCGCATTCATATCCCTCCTGGTCAACGGAGTCTTCGAGACCCACCCGCACATCCGCTGGCAGTTCGCGCACGGCGGCGGCACCCTCCCGATGCTGCGCGCGCGCCTCGCCGCCGCATCGGCGGCCGCCAAAGAGCTCGGCCCGTTCCTGGGGCTGCCTGCCGGCTGCGCTCTGCTCACGGCGGACAGCGCCCACAGGTCGCTCGCAGGGTCCTTCTACGACACGGCGCTGATCGCCGACCCACCTGCTCTGCAGGCCGTCGCCGCTGTTACCGAGCCCGGCCATCTCCTGTTCGGCAGCGACTGGCCGTTCGCGGCGCGCATGTACGCGCCCGACGGCGACCCCCAGCCCGCGCTCCGTGACGTCTTCAGGGGCGAGGAGCTTGAGGCCATCGAGCGCGCGGGTGCTCTCGCACAGTTCGGGCGTCTCAGCGGCGGGCAGGGGCTTCCGCAACCCTGAGACGATGACCAGGCACCGAAGCGACCCCACCGAGATACCGGCGCTGCCCGGCGGGGGAAGTCTCGGTCGCCCGGCAGCGATCTCGGCTTCGCTGAAGCCCGTCGCGTAGCCAGCTTCTGCGGAAGAATGTAGGCTTCGCTGGCTCGGAGCTGAGCGACATGAGCGGATTCCTCGGTACCCTTCGCCTACCGCATTGGATCGCCCTTGGCGTGGTCGTCGTTGCGCTGGGAGGCGGCCTGCCGAGCAACTGGTATGGGCTTGCGGGAGCGAAAGTCAGCGAGGTCGAGCGCTTGCGGTCCTGCCTCCAGCGCCACAGCGTCGAATTGGCTGCGTTGGTAACGAGCCTCGGCGATCCCACCTCGCTGCTCAATGCCACGCCATCCGCCCGAGCGCATGCCGTCCATACCGCCGAGCGGAAGGGCGACCTCGAACGGCGTGAGGGACGAGCCGTCGTCGCGTGCGCCCGCACTGTCACGGACCAGCGGTGAGCGTGTTTGGCGGCGAGGCGGGCGACGAGGGTGTGGCCGGCTCTGGCTCGACACACCCGCAACGGACCGAAGCCGCTGCGGCGCCGCTTCTAGGCGGGCGGCTCCGCGGGTTCGAGCTCGATCGTACGTTCCCTGAAATGCGGATGAGAGGACTCGAACCTCCACCTGGTTGCCCAGACACGGACCTGAACCAGTTGGGCCGCACGTAGATGGCTTCAGCGGCGTGCAGATCGCCCAAATTGCGGGTTCTTCTGGACGCATTTGACGCATCTCGAGGGGTGGATGTTCTCAAAGTGTTCTCAGAAGATCGGGCGTCGGCGGCTACTGGATGCGCTCGCGGGCTCGGAGCCAGTCGGGTGCATGCTCTACCGTCCCTGGCATGACGGAGACGGAGGTCATAGCGGAGATTGGCCGCCGGCTGGCCGCCGCCGCCCCGGCCGGATCGCAGGTCGTCCTGTTCGGATCGCGTGCCCGGGGTGGGGCTGGCGCCGGCTCGGACTATGACGTGCTCGTAATCGAGCCCGCGGTCGACAACTTCGCTGCGGAGTCCACCCGGCTGCGCCAGGAGCTCGACGACCTCCGGACGCCAATCGACGTGGTCGTCGTTGCCGAGGACGTGGCTCGCCGGCGCGCCATGGTGCGCGGCACGGTCGTCGACCGCGCGCTGCGCGAGGGCCGGGTGCTTGCCCACACCTGAGCATCTCGAGGTGGCACGCCTATTGCTGGACAAGGCGGCCGGCGATCTGACTGCCTTACGCGTCTTGGCTTCCGATCAGGCCCAGGCCGATCACGTGATCGGCTTTCACGCTCAGCAGACAGTCGAGAAGTCGATCAAGGCTGTACTGGCCAGTCGCGAGGTGGAGCTTCCGATGACCCATGACCTCGGGTATCTGGCGACGCTCTGCGCGGAGCTCGAGCCGCTACCGGCCGATGTCGCAACGTCGAGTTGGCTCACACCGTGGGCCGGCGGGTGGCGCTATGACACGGAGGCTTCGCCCATCGATCGAGTGCTCGCCGTTGCGGTCGCCGAGTCCGCATTCGACTGGGGCCGTTCGCGCGTGGAAGATCCTCAAGACTGACGCTCATCAGCGTCGGCTGGGCCCTTCGTGTTGCGGTGAGCGGGGACGACCTGCCGGGTGACCCGCCCGCGAAGGACTGCTTCGATCGCGATTTACCTCAACCACCGCGCGACTTTCGCGACCTGCGTATACGCGGTAGACGATGTCACCGTGGGTGGAACTGTGTGCTGCGAAGCGGAGCGGGGCGACGCTGAGCGGCAGGGATGGCTTTGTGGGGAGCCTGGAAGGCAGAGCCGGCGCAGGGATGCTGGAGCGCGGGTAGGCGCGTGGCGGGCGGGCGGCGAGAGTAACCCTTTGGGTCGACGACCTCGCCACGCCGCTCGCAGCCCTGACCGCGTGTGCGTTGTGCTTCCGCGCCGCTGCTCGCCATGGTGGGCGGATGCGTTTGTTCTGGTTGCTGCTGGGCTGCGCCACCGCGTCCTGGACGGTCGCCGAGCTCATCTGGGGCTACTACGCGCTGATCCTCACCGAGGAAGTACCCGTGCCGTCGTGGGCGGATCTCGGCTACCTATCGGCGATCCCGCTTACGGTCGCGGCGCTTGTCGTGCACCCGGCGATGAGCGGCCGCGGCACACGCAAGGCCCGTTCGGTGTTCGACGGCCTGGTGGTTGCCACGGCGCTGCTGTTCCTCAGCTAGACGCTCGTCCTTAGCCCACTGTCGCGCAGCGCCGACGTCACAACATGGGGGGGATCGTTACGATGGCCTATCCATTCGGGGACGTCGTGATGGTCTTCTTCATCGTGCTGGCCCGACGCCCGGAGGCTCAGCTTCGGTGTCCATCGGCTGACGGCGAAGGTTACGATGCGCAGCCCGAGCTGCGCGAGTGCCGAGGTGGCGGGCACGTTCATCCACGCCAAGACTGTCTCGCTTGCCCCGACGTTCGCTGGCTGAGGCCGCGATTGCCGCCGTGTCACGTCTTGACATCCACGTCGCTCGGTTGCTCGGGGTCGGTCTCGGCATCGGCGCGCTGGCCCTCGGGCCAGGCGCCGGGGCCGCCGGTGCCCGGCGAGCGTCGCCTTCAGCGAGGGCCGCGCCCGTGGGGCCTTCTCGCTGCTGAAACCGCGCCTGCTCGTCTGGATGCCGTTGCTGTCGCGAACCTTGAAGTACCAACGGGTGCCCTGCTTGGTTGCGTAGGGGTAGACGCCGCCGGCGCGACCGGTCGCGCCGGCTTGACGTTCGCCTGGCGTGATCTCACTCAGGGCCGAGTCGAACGCCTGCGCTGCCTCCTCGCTGGAGAAGCGCTTACCTCGCTGGCGGCGCGATCCGTCGCGCCAGCGCACGAGCCAGCCGCCGCGATCCATCTGCACGCTCACCCCGAGCCGCCCTTCGGCTCCAGCTGGGGCCGGGTGGCTGCCCCGAGCCTCCTTAAGGCGCCCGCCACGTCGCTTGGCAAGGCGGCTCGACGGGGCGCCACAGGCCCTCTCCGGGCGGCGTCCTGAGCGTCCAAGGATGTGCACACGACTGTGCATTGTTCTCACGTGAGAATAGTGTGCACACTCGCGGAACGGCCCGTATGGTCTGAGTCCATCAAAAAAGCCCTGCTTAGCAGGGCTTTTTCAAAGTGCGGATGAGAGGACTCGAACCTCCACCTGGTTGCCCAGACACGGACCTGAACCGTGCGCGTCTACCAATTCCGCCACATCCGCGCGCGACGGCAAGCGAAGATAGCGCACGCGCCGCGAACGGTCCGGACGGTCGCGCGACTACCCGTCATTTCGCGGGACCCGCGACCGACGGCCGGTCGAGGCGGAGCCGGCTCCGAGCGCTTTGCTAGCCTCGTGCCGATCGATTTCGCGCCGCTATCGTCCAGGGGACTAGGACGCCGCCCTCTCATGGCGGAAACCCGGGTTCGAATCCCGGTAGCGGTATCTCAGAGACCCCCGTACTATGCGGGGGTTTCGTCGTTCTCAGAGTCCCGTAGGACCGACCGTGGGACCGGGAAGCACGGAAGCCGCCCGTCGGCGGCTCCCACAACACATCTTCCATTGGGACACGGAGGAGGCGTTGCCTAAAGCCTAGCGCCGTCTACCGGCAACGCCTCGCGGAGGGCGACGAGCGTGAAGGCCGCCGGCTCGACGGGAGGAGTCGCGTCGCACGTCGGAAGCGACAGAGCCAGCCAGCTATCGCACCCAGGGGAGGATACGCCTGTCGTTGCCGGGCCGCGATACTTGCCCGATGGACGTGCCGGTCGCCGGAGAGCGCCTCTACTGGCCGAATCCGGCGAAGCCTGAGCAGAGGCTCGACGTGCTCGATCGAGACCTACGGAGATGGCCTGCCAACCTGTAGTAGAGACGCCTGACTGTGATCATCGCGCCTAGCTCGACCGATCACGCCCCTCGTACATGGCATCCATCCGCGACATGCCCTTGGGCGGCAGCATCCCGCCGACGATCCAGACCAACGGGATGAAAAATCCGATGATGAACAGGATCCAGTGGCCGTTTTTGATCGTTCTGACGCCGAGAAAGATCAATAGAAAAACGTAGATGATGCCGAGGCCGACGTACAGCAACGAAAGCTCCCATCGTTGGGGTGGACGAAGCAGCATAGACGGCCGCCGAGCGCGTGATCCGCGTGGATCACGGCGGGGGACGACAAAGAAGGAGGCGGGCCAGCAACCGCAAAGCGCTGGCCCCGCAGATGAACGCCTTGGCCTCGACTCCCCTCCTCCATTAGCGCCAGAGGCGCTGTCGGCGGCTTTCGGGCTTCGGCCGGCATTCTGACCGCAGGGCCAGTTCACTTCGGACGATACTCCGAGCAGCCGCCCGACACAAGCGAGTCTCGCGCCCGTGTCCCGCGCAAGATCGGTCGCGCCCCTAAGGTCATGGCGAGTGGCGGTCGACGTGGGGGGTTAATGGAACCGCCCAGCCACTCCGACGCACCCACGGGAGTCCACGAGCTCCCGAAGGCGATTGTGGACATGCTCGTCGCCTGGGACGCCGAAGCCGAGGCGCTCGGCATAGCGCTGGCCGTGGCGTCCGATCGAGACGATCCCCGCGACTAGCTTCGCCGGTCTGACCTCGCTCGAGACAAAACTCCGCTAAATGCGTCGTTGGAGCCTCTTGCGGGGTTTGGTCCCTTCCGGATGGGGAGTAGCGTTGATTGGCGGAAGGGAGAGCGGTGACCGCAGCTCAGTACGCACGCTTGGATCGCATGTCCGCGAACGCGCGGGTGGTGGGCGTCGATCGTGAGTGCCCGCTCGTGCGCCAGCCGAACGGCCGCCTTGTTCGGATTCAGCCCAGCGGGCGCCTGGTCGCGGCGACGATCATGGCAAGCCGCACTCTGCGGGTGGGCCACAAACGCGGAGGCATAGCCGCCACGAACTCCTACAAGGACGTCTGGTCCTAGGACCGCCGCCGCTCGCCACCGCTATCAACGGCCATCCACGGCCAGCTCCGTTGGTTGGGAGCGTCTGTTTGTGGCTGCGTCTCGGCTCGCGCGCCGGGGCCTCGATCGTCCGTGCGCGAGCCATCAGAAGGCCGCATATAGCGGCAGAAGAAAGTGGGAGACGGGTCTCGACTTAATTGTTCAGAACCGTAAGGATTTCGTAAGCGCCCGAGGAGGCGAGTCCTGCTCGCGCGCTCAGCCCGCTGAGGTCCAACGACTCGAGCGGGTGCCGTGCACTATCCAGCTAACCAGGACGATCGCCCAGAAATCCATGGCTTCGGTTTACAAGACACCCGCAACGACTGCCCGGCTGCGTCCGGGTCCGAGTGGGCTGCCACGCGTTCAGGTCACCGAGATTCAGCGCAGCCGCATGCTTGCCGCAGCGATGGAGGCGGTCGAGGAGGTGGGCTACGCGCGGATGACCGTCGCGCAGGTCATCGGCCGTGCCAGGGTCTC